>DAIDLE010000004.1:0-247643 GCA_027449665.1 Acidimicrobiaceae bacterium
TTTCTAGCCCTTTTAACTATTTCACTTTTTAACTGTGGAACTTTTTCGACTTAATTTCCTTTGCCCTTTATTGAGTCTATTTTTTAATGCTTTTCACATAATTTTTCTCGTCCCTAGTACGAGAGGACCGGGACGAACGCAGCTCTCGTGTGTCAGTTGTCCTGCCAAGGGCATGGCTGATTTGCGACCTGCGGGTGGGATAAGCGCTGAAAGCATCTAAGTGCGAAGCCCGTTTCAAGATTAAATCTCCCACTGGGTTAACCAGGTAAGGCCCGTGGCCAGACGACCACGTTGATAGGCCGGAAGTGTAAGTGCGGTAACGCATTCAGCTGACCGGTACTAATCGGCCGAGGGCTTGGAGTTTGATGCTCGTGCTCGTTCTAGGACGCTCAGGGATCGGCAATGCCGGTTCCCCACCTTCGTGGCGAGCGCATGGTTTCCGGTGGTTATGGCGGTGGAGATATACCTGTTCCCATACCGAACACAGCAGTCAAGCCCACCAGCGCCGATGGTACTTGGGGGTTCCTCCCTGGGAGAGTAGGTCGCCGCCGGAATTTCGAGAAGATCCCCCACCTTACGGTGGGGGATCTTCGCTTTAGGTAACGAGTCAGTCGAGGTGCCGGCCAACGGTTCGCGAACGTCCACGGTGAGCGGCCTGACGCCTCGAGCGGCATTCACGTCAGTGGCGCAAGATCTCTAGACTGTCGGTTATGCCACGCTCTTCCTCCGAGCCCCGGCGTGGCCCGAGTGCGGCGCGCGCGGGAAACCCGTCAGCCCGCCCGCCGCGCCGAGACGCCCGCCCCGAGCGGCCGCGAGGCTCGGTCCCGCCTCGCCCTCGTTCGAGCGACCGTGCTGAGTCGGACCAACGGCCCGCGCGCGGAGGAAACCCGTCAGCCCGCCCGCCGCGCCGAGACGCCGGCCCCGAGCGGCCGCGAGGCTCGGTCCCGCCTCGCCCTCGTTCGAGCGACCGTGCTGAGTCGGACCAACGGCCCGCGCGCGCGGCGAATAGCCCGTATCAGGGTCGTGGTTCGTCGGTGCGCGCAAAGGGCCCGTCTTCACGAACGCCTTCGCACGCTGTCGGTAGTCGAGTGCGACGTGTACAGCCGATTGACCCCGAACTAGCGGCGCGTCAGCGCGCCGACGCCGAAGGGCGCGCTCGTGGATGGGGCAGCGTAGCGCGCAAGGGAGCGGTCAACATTGACAGTACTGGCCGATCACTCGATGAAACGCGCGGGAATCGAGAACGTCCGACACCGCAGCCTGCGTGGATCGAAGACGAGCGTCCCCGTCGAGTGAGGCCGGTTGCACCCGCGACGACTCGGACGGCCTTCTCGCTCCCCAGCGACGTCGCGGCAGACGTGCGCAAGGCGTTTATCGGTAGCAGCTACATGCGCGAAAAGACAGTCGCCACGTTGGCCAAGGCGGCCGAAGCCTACGATCGTAAGCGCTACGACGAAGCATTGCGGCTCGGGCGGACAGTATCGGATCTCACCCCGGGGGTAGCGGCGGTTCGGGAACTTACCGGTTTGGCGGCGTACCGCGCCGAACGCTGGAACATGGCAAAGATCCATCTGCGCGTTCACTTCACGCTCACGGGCGACGCGCAGCACCTACCGTTGGTGATGGACTGCGATCGAGCGCACCGCCGCTACCGGGCGGTAGAGCGCACCTTTGAGGAACTAGAACAGAGTGTGCCGACCGCGGAAGTCCTCGCCGAAGGGCGGATCGTCTTGGCTGGTGCCCTCGCTGATCAGCGTCGCTACCACGAGGCCATTGCGTTACTCGTACGGGCCGGGGCAACCAAGCAGCTGCGCAATCCGTCGTACCGGCACGTGCGGCTCTGGTACGCCCTAGCCGACATTTTCGACCGGGCCGGCGACGCCGGCTCGGCGCGCGAGCTCTTCGCTCGCGTCGTGCTCGCCGAACCCGACGCGTACGACGCCCAATACCGACTCGCCGAATTGGGATCCGCCGCGCCACGCAAGACGCGGCGTCGTCGCACGACGCCCGTGTCGAAGAAGCGAGTCGATTAGCGCTACGTCGGTAGTTACGAGGTCAGCCCCCGCAGACCCACCAGTGCCCGGGCGTGCTCGATTTCGCCGAGGTGGCGCAGCGCGTGTTGATAGATCCAGCTCTCGATGGCGTCTGAGCGGGTGATGCCGGCCTGCGCACCTAGTCGGGCCGAGAAGGTATTGGCGAGCCGTGGGGGGTACGGTGGCGCGACGAGAACGTCGTCAAAGCGTTCGGGGTCCAGTGACTCGATGTACGCCTCCGTGGCGTCGTAGACCGCCACTTGCAGCGCTCGGAACGCGACGTAGTCGCCGATCCGCTGGTTCATCATGGTGTCAACGGTTTCTTCCTTGCCGTCCGACGCCACGGCCACGTTGATTCGCGCCGTCCACCCGTCGTCGACGACGCGACTGCCGCCGGCGAAGAATCGACTGCTGTCTTCGATGAGCACGTGATGCACGAGCGAGAAGGCGATTGGCAGCACGCCCGGGTGCGCCGCGTGGTTCACCTGCTCGAGACTCATCGAGTCGACTGCCTCGAGGTAGAGCGCGTGCACGGTACGCACCCGTCGCGCGAGTGAGGATCGATAGTCGATGTCCACGGATGCAGTCTCGCGCATCGCGGCGAGCCCATTGACCACGCGCCTTCGGGGGTGGACCTTGTAGGGTAGCGGTATGGACATTGCCGCACTTTTAGGGGATGAAGCGTCAACGCTGCTCGACCATCACGCCACTGCATTTCCCAAGGAATTGCTGACTTTGCCGAGTCCCAGCTTTGTCGGCGACGTACTGGCCGCGAGCGATCGTTCGCCGACGGTGTTGCGCAATCTCGGCTCGGTGTACGGCCACGGCCGCCTGGGCGGTACCGGTTACCTCTCCATTCTCCCGGTTGATCAGGGTATTGAGCACTCGGCCGCCGCTAGTTTCGCGCCTAACCCCACGTACTTTGACCCCGCTCGTCTCTGTGATCTCGCCGTGGCGGCGGACTGCAACGCGATCGCGTCGACGTTGGGCACCCTTGGTTCGGTGTCTCGTCGTTACGTGCACCGTATTCCGTTCATCGTGAAGATCAATCACAATGACTTGCTCAACTACCCCAATACCTACGATCAGATTCCCTTCGCCAGCGTGCGCCAAGCGGCGGATCTCGGTGCGGTCGGCGTGGGCGCCACGATCTACTTTGGCTCGCCCGAGTCGGGTCGCCAGTTGCGCGAGGTGTCAGCGGCCTTCGCCGAAGCGCATCAATTGGGGCTCTTCACGGTGTTGTGGACCTACCTGCGTAATCCGGCGTTCAAGACGTCCGAGGCCGACTATCACGTGAGCGCTGACCTGACGGGCCAGGCCAACCACCTCGGAGTCACGATCGAGGCCGACATCATCAAGCAGAAGCAACCCGAGAACAACGGCGGCTACAACGCGCTCAAGTTCGGCAAGACCGACCCACGCGTCTACAGCGAGCTGACCACGTCCAATCCCATCGACCTCACTCGATGGCAAGTTGTCAACTGCTACGCCGGACGCATTGGCCTGATCAACTCGGGCGGGGAGGCCAAGGGAAGCAACGACCTGGCGTCGGCCGTGCGCACGGCGGTGATCAACAAGCGCGCCGGCGGTCAAGGGCTGATCTTGGGTCGCAAGGCGTTCCAGCGACCCATTGACGAGGGCGCCGCTCTCGTTCACGCCGTGCAGGACGTATTTTTGGACGACGCCATCACCATTGCGTGAACTCACCGTGGGTGACGTCGCTTCGCAACTGACCTGGCGCACCTGGGCAAACGCCGTCACGCTCGCGCGCCTCGCGGCGTTGCCGCTCTTTCTGTGGCTGCTCTTTGGGACTGGCCACCGCGCGCTCGCGGCGTGGCTGCTCGGCGTGCTCGGGGCGACTGACTGGGTTGATGGCTACGTGGCGCGCCGCTTCAACCAGGTGTCGAGCGTGGGCAAGATTCTCGATCCGGTGGCCGACCGGGTGCTCGTGGTCACCGCGCTCGTTGCGGTGGCCGCGGCGGCGGGTGTTCCGTGGTGGTTCGCCCTCGCGACGCTCGCGCGCGAAGTCGTGGTCTCGGTCTCGACGCTGATCCTCGCCCTGATGGGCGCGGCCCGCATCAACGTCCTGTGGTGGGGCAAGGTGTCGACGTTTGCGCTCATGACCACGTATCCGTTGTTCTTGCTCACCAGTAACGATCACCACGCTGCGTTGGCGACGTGGCAGCACTGGGCTCGCGGCGCGTGCTGGGGCATTGGGCTGGCGGGCCTGACGCTCTCCTGGCTGGTGCTCGTGGGTTACGTCGGGCCAGCCAGTCGGGCACTGCGAACTGGACGCGTCGGGCGAGTGGTGGAGTAGATTGCCACTCATGAGGACACCCGAGGATTTGCGATATTCCCGTGACCACGAATGGGCGCGACGCACGGATACCGCGGTGCGCGTCGGCATCACTGACTACGCACAGGATGCGCTGGGCGACGTCGTGTTCGTGGACCTGCCCAAGGTCGGCACGACGGTCGAGGCGGGAGACGTCATCGGTGAAGTGGAGTCCACCAAGTCAGTGTCCGAGATCTACGCACCCGTGTCGGGGACGGTCACCGAGGTGAACGAGACGCTGCGCAGTAATCCCGAACATATCAACGGTGACCCGTACGGCGAGGGCTGGCTCTGCGACATCGCGGGTGTAGCCGACGAGTCGTTCGACGCCCTGCTGGACGCGAACGCCTATCGCACGTTGACCTCGAATTAGCCCCGACGTCGTCGGCGAAACTTGGGTAGGGTGGCTCGCGTGAACTGTCGTCGGTGCGGCGAAATCTTGAACGCCAACGCGAACTACTGCTGGGCCTGCGGGGCACCCCAGCACTCGTCAACCTCACCCGAGACGATTGCGATACCCGTGGTGAGTGTGCCCGAGGTCCTGCACCCGGGCGCGGGCGAGGGACCCGGCGGCAGCCACACCGACGTACTGGTCGTCGCGTCAGGCTCAACGGCCGGTAGCCGCTACGAGCTCGACAAAGAAGTGACCACGGTGGGTCGCCATGAGAACAGTGACCTGCTGCTCGACGACGTCTCGGTCTCGCGTCACCACGCCATCATCACGCGCACGGCCAGCGGACGCATCACGCTGCGAGACCTCAACTCGCTGAACGGCACCTACGTGAATGGTGCGCGAGTCCAGGAGTCGACGCTGCACTCGGCGGACGAGGTGCAGATCGGCAAGTTCAAGCTCGTGTTCTGGGCGGCGTCGTGACGCCCGGCGTGCCGACCATGCGCATCGGTGAGGTGCACGCACTGCTTCGCCAGGAGTTCCCGGACGTCGAGCTCTCGAAGATTCGTTACTACGAGGACAAGGGACTGGTTCGTCCGGCGCGAAGTCGAAAGGGATACCGCCTCTACTGTGAACGCGACGTGGCGTGCCTGCGCGAGGCGATCCGCCTGGCGAACGAAGAGTTCGTTCCCCTTCGCGTCGTGCGGGTTCGTCTGATCGAACAGGGACTTCTCGACGACGAGCCGGCTGCGCGCGTCAGCCGTCAAGCGGCTCGAGAGGCCGTGGTGTCTTCGGTCCGCGCCGTCGTGCCCGCCGAAGTGGCGCCCGCGGCGCGTGCGGCGCTGCGCGAACTCAACGGCGTTGAGGAACCCGCCGTGACCTCGTCGCTCTCGACGGCGGCGTTCCTGCTCAGCGCGGACGTGTCAGCGAAACTCGTGAACGACCTGGTAAGTGTCGGCCTACTTAATCCTCGGGTCGAGGAGGGTGAGACGGTGTTTAGTGTCGACGACGTTGGTATCGCTCGAGCCGCGGCCGCCCTGGTCGTGCGCGGCGTCGAGCCGCGACGCCTGGCGGCGCTTCGCCGGGTGGTCGAACGCGAGATTGGCATCGTAGACGAGTGGACTGCACCGCTTCGACAACCGGGCTCGAACATCGGCGCCGATCGCGCCCGCGAGTTGACCGGGTCGGTCGCCGCCGACGTGGCGGCGTTGCGCGCATCGTTGTACGAACGAGTGATGGGCGACTACCTGAGCGAGTAGCGACGTGCCAGCCGTGGCGCCGCGGTCTAGGCTGGCAGCGTGATTGAGGTGGTGTTGCGGGCGGTTCGTGTCGACGTTGGCTCGGCGACCCCGCTGCTGCTGCTCGAAGAGGTGGGGGGTGACCGGGTGTTGCCGATCTTCATCGGCGCACCGGAAGCGACCGCAATCGCGTACGCGCTGCAGCACGTGGAGACGCCGCGTCCCATGTCTCACGATCTCATGGGCCACGTCATCGCCGCGCTCGACGCACGCCTCTTTGCGGTGGAGATCACTGACCTCGACGACAACACCTTCTTTGCGGACCTCCGCTTGACCCGCGCCGGTCACGAGGTGACGGTGAGCGCCCGGCCGAGCGACGCCGTCGCGCTGGCCCTGCGCGTTGGAGCGCCCATCTTGGTGGCCGACGCACTGATGGCGAGCGCAGGACGAATCATGCACGTCGAAGATGGCCTCGAGGTGATCGAAAGCGACGAGAACGACGAGAGCGAAGCCGACCTGGTGGCCGAGTTGCGCGAGTTTTTGAACACGGTTCGCCCCGAAGACTTCAACGAGTGAGGCGAGCCGTCATTTCGCTGGCGCTGTTCTTCGCCTTCGTGGCGGTAGTGACGCTCGGGCGAATCCACGCGCACGCCACGACGACGACAACGTCGACCACGACCTCGTCGACGACGACGTCGACCACGACGACGATCGCTGGTCCCGCCGCGTGTAGCGGGAGTGACTTCACGGGCACGTTCAATCTTGCCCAAGGTGCCGCGGGCACGATCTCGACGTCAGCGACGCTGGTGAAGCGCACCACCGGAACCTGCACGTTGGACGGCTGGCCCGTGCTCGGCCTGCGCAGTGCGAGTGGTGCGGCGCTGCCCGAACAGACTGTCGAGGTGCCGACTGCGGGCAACCCCGCGAATTTCATCAGTAGTGCGGCTAACCAGCCGCCTAAGGTGCTCACGCTGGTGCAGGGATCGTCGGTCTCGTTCTCCGTCGCCTACAGCGACGTGACCAGCGGCACCGAGACAACGTGCCCGAACGCGGCCGTCGTTACCGTGGCGGTGGCGGTCGGTGGTCCGGTGCTGCCAATCACGCTCGAGTACCCGATCGCGCCGTGCGACAGCGGACTGTTGCGCGTGAGCCCGTTCTACTAGCGGCATCAGGG
This sequence comes from Acidimicrobiaceae bacterium, assembly GCA_027449665.1. GTDB lineage: Bacteria > Actinomycetota > Acidimicrobiia > Acidimicrobiales > RAAP-2 > RAAP-2. The sequence continues at coordinate 7,172 of DAIDLE010000004.1, forward strand.
AACTCGTCGGAGGCAACGGCAACGTCGCGACGTTGCGCGCGGTGGCGTCAAAAATTCTTTTAGCAAGAGCCCGTTTAATGACGAGTGTGGCGCTTGACTTCTACTACGTTCGAGGAAACGTTGGTTAGCGTCAGTGCGCAACGGTGCGCGCGTAACGAGTAGGAGGATGTATGAGCGAAGCGTTCACACCGGAATCACTGGGGGCCAAGGTCCCCGCGGTAGGGGGCGAGCACGAGCGCCTGCACCGCGGGGTGCTGGGGCTCATCGACATCGCCGCCGCGACGATGGCGAACATCGGTCCGGCGATGAGCTTCTTCTTCGGGTTCGGCTTTCTCGCCTATACCGCGGGCGTCGCCTCGCCGCTGACCATTCTGGCGGCCGGCATCGCGATTGCGTTCCTTGCCAACACACTGTCCGAGTTCACCAAGGTCATGCCGTCAACCGGCGGCTTCATCACCTTTGTCGGCAAGTCCTTCGGTCCGCGCACCGGGGTGACGACCGCGTTGCTCACGGGAGTCGGCTACATCGCGGCGATGGCGTCCGTCGTGGCTATCGTGGGGGGCTTTTTTCAGATACTCCTGCAGAACTACAACGTCTCGGGTCTCGAAAGCGTGCCCTGGATCGTGTGGACCCTGGTGTTTCTAGCCTTCGCCGCTTTCATGATGGTGCGCGGGATTTCGGTGTCGACCAAGATCGCGGGTTTCTTCTTCGCCTTTGAGATGTTGGTGCTCGTCGTCGTCAGCATCGCGGCGCTGATCAAGTTTCACGGGCACCTGAGCGCGGCGCCCTTTAATCCGAAGAACATCACGAACGGATTCCGCGGACTCGCCGCGGGCTTCCCGCTCGCGATCTACCTCTTCATCGGGTGGGAGAACTCGGCCGCCCTCGCCGAAGAGACGAACGATCCGCGCCGGAACGTGCCGCGCGCCGTCTTCACCTCGGTCGTGATCATGGTCGTGAGCTACCTGCTCTTCGCGTACTCGACGGTGATCGGGTTCTCGGACAACGTGAAGACGCTGAGCAGCAATCTCATCCCCTTTATCACCGTCGCCAAGGGCGTGGTGGGTGCCGCCGCCTTCTTCGCGTTCCTCGCGGGCATGACGTCGACGCTGGGCGCGTTGATCGCCGGCACGAACTCCCAGGCCCGACTCATCTTCAACGCCGGGCGCGAGGGACTGCTGCCCGGCTTCATCGGCAAGGTGAACGCCAAGCGGCGCACGCCCGTCAATTCACTGCTGTTCTTTCTTGGCGGGACGCTCCTGATCATCGCGGTGTGGGGCCTCGGCCACATCATGGGTGGCCACGGCGCCTCGGCCGGGATGAACGCGGTCAACTTCTTCGCGGAGTCCTCGACGTTTGGCACGATCCTGGTGCTGCTGGTCTACGGATTGAGCAACCTGGCGCTGCCGTTCTACTACAAGAAGCACCACCCGGATCTCTTCAACGCCTTCCGCCACGCCGTGTTGCCGATCCTCGGGCTGATCACGATCCTCGTGCCGCTGTACTACTTGGCCAAGCCAGGTCAGCCGACGCCGTATAACTGGTACCCGTACATGGCGCTCGGCGTCGTGGTGCTCGCCGTGATCTACGCGGCGGCTCTGGTGAACCGCGATCCGAGCATCGGCGAACGAGTCGGATCCATCGTCGCTGACGAGTAAGGGCAGAGCACTAAGTCGCGGCCGGGTCCACCAGGACCCGGCCGCGCGTTTTGCCGTGGCGCAGTCGCTCGATTGCCGAGGCGAGTCCCCCCAAGCCGATCACCGAGTCGACCAAGGGTTCGAGCAGGTCCGACGTAGCGCAGTCGCCAATGGCCCGCCAAACTCGTTCGCGTTGTGCGGGTGGGGCGTCGACGACGTCAACGCCGAGCAACGCCACGCTTCGGGTGATGAAGGGATAGACCGTGGTCACGAGTTCGGCGCTGGCAACCAGGCCACTCGCGGCGACTGCCGCACCGTATCGCAAGGTGCGAAGCACCTGGGCGAGGGTGGGGCCGCCAACGCAGTCAACCGCGCCCGCCCAACGCGGCGAGCCGAGAACGCGATCGCCACGATCGCCGATGTCGTCGCGTCCGATGACGCGTGCTGCGCCGCGTTGGGTCAGCCAGCCGGCCTGGTCGCCGGACCCCGTCGACGCGACGACGCGGTAGCCGCGAGCGGCGAGGAACGTGACGGCGAGGGAGCCAACGCCGCCGGTCGCGCCGGTGACGAGAACCTCGCCGTCGGGATCGAGTCCGTGGTCCTCGAGCGCGAGGATACTCGCCATCGCCGAGACGCCGGCGGTGCCGACGACCATGGCGTCGCGCGTCGAGAGCCCGTCGGGCAGGGGCGTCAGATAGCGACGTGGCGCATAGATCGCGGTAGCGAAGCCACCGTCGCGAGCGACCCCGAGGTCCCCGCCGTGGACCGCGACACGGGTGCCGGTCGGCAAGTCTGAACCGGCGGACGCCACGACGCCGGCGGCGTCCACGCCGCCAACCAGTGACGGTACTCGCCGCACCCGGCTGCGAGCCTCGGCGACCAGCGCGTCCTTGTAGTTGAGGCCGCTGAAGTCGACGTTCACGAGGACGTCGTCTGGTTCGACGGGGGCGGGCTCGTGTTCGCGAACTTCGAGGGCGATACGGTCGTCGAGGGCGGTGATGGTGAAGGCTTGCACGTGTCCAGGCTAGGTCTACGCTACGTCCGTGACGACGGTGCTGCTACGGGGCCACCCGACGTGGGTGACCGTTGGCCGCACGCGTGGTGACGACGTGGTGCTGCTGCACGGCGGTCTCAGCAGCAGCGCCAGCCTGCGTCGAAGCGTCGGGCGCCGACTCGCGAGCTCGTACCGAGTCTCCGCGTTCGATCGGCGCGGCCACGGCCGCACGGCCGACACCGACCAACCGTTCCACTACGACGACATGGCCGACGAGACGGTGGCGTTCCTCGAATGGCTGGGCCGCGCCGCGCACGTGGTGGGTCACAGCGACGGTGCCATTGTCGGGTTGCTCGTGGCGCTGCGCCGCCCGGACCTGATTCGTCGTCTGGTGGCGGTGGGTGCCAACGCCAACCCCGCCGGCTTAGTGGCCCTCGAGCCCATGGCCCTCGACGGGCCCGGGTTCGACGCGTGGGCCGCCGACTTTGGCGCCTCCTCACCCGACGGCGCCGCGCACGCCCGAGTCGTCGCCGCCAAGGCGCAACGGCTCTTCGCGAGTGAGCCGAACATCTCGCTCGACGAGCTCGCCGACCTTAGGGTGCCAACCTTGCTCGTGAGCGGCGATGACGACACCACGCGACTCGAGCACACGGTCGAGCTCTACGGGGCGATACGCGACGCCCAGCTCGCCGTGGTGGCGGGCGCGTCGCACGCGGTGCTGAAAGAGTACCCCGGCGAAGTCACGGCCCTGATCCGTCGCTTCCTCGAGGGACCGGTCCCGCCGGTCACGCTGCAGCCGGTGCGCCGGCGCGCGTCAGAACCGGGTTGAGACGGTTTCGCCGGTAGAGTGGGGTCCGTGTCAGCACGTCAACTGAGCGTGCGCACCCGTCTCGTCTCGTGGTGGGTCGCGCGTCCGGAACTCGCCCGCGACGGCTGGCTCTACGGCGTGTCGTCACTGTTTGCGCTGACCCTGGCGGCGACGTCGAGTCAAGCGGCCCAGTGGCACTGGGGCTACCTCGCCGCGGCCCCGTACGGGGCGCTCGCCATCGTGGCCCTGGTGGCCAGCCGCCGCGCGTGGGTTCGTCCGACGGTCGTACGCCTCGTCCTGCTCGTGCTCGTCATCCTCGGCGCCGTCGCGGTTCCGCTCGGCCTCGAGGCGCGATGGCGCCAGCTCGACCACGGGGTGGGCTTCGCCCAGCCCGAGGTCTCGGTGATCGAGCGCTCGGCGGGATACGTGGCCAAGGGGCAAGATCCGTACCGCGCCTATCTGCACGACGGGCACCTGGTGAACGAGGTGCCCGGTCTGCCCGCCTACGAGTCGTTCTTTCCCTACTTTCCGTTGATGAGCGTTTTTGGCCTACCGTCGGCCGAGTCGCATCAGGGCCTCGGACTGACCGACGCGCGCATCGTGATGTCACTGATGACGATGCTGGTCACGGGGCTGGCGCTCGGGCTGATGCGCGCGTCGCGCTCGGCAAAGTTGCGCGTCGCCCAGGTCCTCGTGGCGCTGCCCTCGGGCGCGCTGTTTCTAGCGACGGGCGGCGACGACATGCCGATCCTGGCGCTGCTGTTGCTGGCGGTGGTCGGACTGCAGCGTCGGTCGCGCTACCTCACCGGGGTGAGCCTGGGGCTCGCCGCCGCGATGAAGCTCACGGCCTGGCCGGTGGCCGTCGGCGCGCTGCTCGTCAGTCGCGACGAGAAGGGTCGTTCCACGTGGCGCAGCGTGGCGATGGTTATCGCCGCGATCGTCGTCGTGACGATCGCGCCGTTCCTCGCGAAGGCGCCCTGGGCATTCATGACGAACGTCTTCGCCTTCCCGCTCGGGTTGGCCGGCGTGCAGTCGCCGGCGGCGTCGCCACTGCCGGGCCACGTCTTGACGACGTGGTGGCCACCGGCGGGCCACCTCCTGGAGCCCCTTTCGCTAGTGGTTCTCGGCTACGTCTCGTGGCGGCTGTTGCGGCGACGGTGGCCACTCTCGCTGTCTCGCTTGCTGACGTGGCTGAGTGTCGCCTTCAGCGTCGCTATTCTTGCCGCGTCGGCGACCCGCGTGGGCTACGTGATCTATCCGATCAACCTTGCCGTGTGGTCGTGGGCCTGTCGAACGCCCGTGCCCGCTGAACCCGATGCCCTAGAGGGTCGAGGAGTTCTGGTAGATGCGATAGGACCAGTGGATAACGCGTCGGGTTGAGCGCTGGACGGTTATTCCGACCACCCAATAGAAGGTATCCGAACCCGCCTTCTGGAAGAGCAGTTGGGGTTGGCCCGACGTGGCGCCCGAGGAGAAGAGGTTCCAACCCAACGCCTCGAGATGCGTCCGGTAGTAACCGAGCAGGGATCCCGCCGACGTCGACGTGACGAGGTCCCGGTAGCAGTCGTAGTCACCGGCGCCCCCGTTCGCGTGCACGGTGGCGGAAACCGGTTTCGTCCCGACTGGCACGAACAAAGCACCGCTGATGTTGCTCGGCGGGGTGCCGGGTTGCTGGCATCCCGCGACGGCAGCGTTGGACTTGGCCGTCGCGAGACCGCCTACGACGATGGGCACGGTCGTCGGCGTCGTGACGGTGGGATTGGCGACGAGGTTGATGAGCATGAAGACGACGAGCGTCACGAGCCCGATGCCGACGACGGCGGCGGCTGGCCAGATGCTGGTCGTCGTGGTCAGAGGCGGCTTCGCGGCGTCGTTCACCCGTTCCACCCGAAGTGATCGATGGGCCCGTGACCACCGCCGAGGCGCCACGGCGCGGCGCTGGTGAGTGCCGCGAGCACGAAGGATTTCGCGTCTCGCACCGAGTCCGGCAGGGCACGGCCGTAGGCGAGGCCCGCGGTGATGGCCGCGGAGAGCGAGCAGCCGGTCCCGTGGTCGTTGGTCGTGTCGACGCGCTCGGCGTCAAAGACGAACAGACCGTCGGCGCCGAGCAGCAGGTCCGGAGCTCGGTGTTCGGTGATCGTCGACACGGCGAGATGGCCGCCCTTTACGAGTACCGAGCGCGGACCGAGGCGTAGCAGCCGTCGGGCCAGCTCGAGCATGTCGTCGTGGGATTTGATGTCGCGTACGTCGATTCCCGCGAGTACGGCCGCCTCGGGCAAGTTGGGCGTGATCAGATCGGCCTGGGGCACCAGCGCGTCGCGATAGGCCTCGACGCCTCCGGCGTCGAGCAGGGCGTGGCCGGTTGAGGAGACGAGGACGGGGTCAACGACGAGGTTGGCGAAGCGGCCGCTGCGCGCGAGTTCGGCTACCGCCACGACGGTGGACGCCTGGGCCAGCATGCCGGTCTTCGCGGCTCGGACGTCGAAATCAGCGAGCACCGCGTCCACCTGGGCGACGACCGCGGCTGGCTCGAGGTTGGTGATGGCGTCGACACCGAGCGTGTTCTGCGCCGTGACCGCCGTGACGGCGCAGGTGGCGTGCACCGCGAAGGCGCTGAAAGTGCGCAGGTCGGCCTGCAGGCCGGCGCCGCCCCCGGAATCCGAGCCCGCGATGCTCAGCGCGCAGATAGGTTCCACTCTTCAACCCTAGTGAGCCGGTTGTCGGTCTGGGTACGATGGACCGGTGGAGGAGATCTTCGACGTTGGCTCGGTTCGCTCGCCGTCGCGCCTGATCGTCGGCACTGGTGGTTTCCGATCGCTGGAACTGCTCGAGGCGTCGATAGTGGCTTCGGGTGCGTCGATCGCCACGGTGGCGTTGCGGCGGGTGGACCCCACCGTCAAGGGGTCGCTCTACGAGTTGCTGGCGCGACTGCGCATGACGCTGCTGCCCAACACCGCCGGCTGCTACAGCGCCGACGAGGCGGTTCGCATTGCCGAACTAGCGCGCGAAGCATTCGAGACCAACGTCGTCAAGCTGGAGGTCATCGGTGACGACGTGACGCTCTTGCCCGACGTAGTCGAAACCTTGCGGGCGGCCGAGATGCTGGTCGCGCGCGGCTTCGAAGTGTGGGCCTACACGTCCGATGATCTCATCGTGGCGATGCGCCTTGAGCAGGCTGGCTGCGTAGCGGTCATGCCGCTCGGCTCGCCGATTGGTTCGGGTCTGGGCATCCGTAATCCACACGCGATCGCCCTGCTCGCTGAGCGGGTACGCGTTCCCGTGCTGCTCGACGCCGGGATCGGGACGGCGTCGGACGCGGCGCTAGCCATGGAGTTGGGCTGTGACGGCGTGTTGGCGGCGTCCGCGATCAATCGAGCCCTGGATCCTGTGCTGATGGCGGCGGCCATTCGCGACGCGGTCGGGGCCGGCCGGGCCGCCAGTCAAGCCGGCCGGATACCGCCGCGTGTGCACGCCGAGGCTTCGACCACGAATTTGGGCCGCCCGGACCTCTTCGTGGGCTGAGAGAAACTACAATCGTGTAGTCCCCGCTTTGGGGCACCTCGGTCGGGAGGCACGATGACGACGGTGCAGACGATGGGTTTCAGCGGACCAATGGTGTGTCGCGTCACCGGGATCACCTATCGCCAACTCGACTACTGGTCGCGCACGGGTCTGGTGACGCCGTCCATCACGCCGGCGTCGGGCAGCGGGTCCAAGCGGGCCTACAGTTACGCCGAAGTCTTGGAAGTTAAGGTGATCAAGTCGCTGCTGGACGCGGGCGTCGCGCTCGCCAAGGCGCGCCAGGCCGTCGAGTGCTTGCGTGGCTCGCTCGGGGTCGACCTCGCGTCGGCCAGTCTCGTCCTGTCCGAGTCCGGCTCAGTGCTGGCCCACAGTGACGGTGACCTCGTCGATCTGCTGCGCGGTGGGCAGGGCGTGTTCAACATCGTGCCGCTGGGTGGGGTGGTCGCCGAACTGACCACCTCGATCGATCACGTGCGGCAGCCGACGTCGGAGAGGGAGACCCGCTCGGCGTGACGTCCAACCGATCCGGTGGAGACAACCGGCGTCGCCATCCGTGCGCCATGGCCGCGGCGAGTGACTCGTTCGCCCACCCCAGTGAGCGCCTGTTTGCCAACGTGCTGTCGCTCTACGGGATCGCGTGGCGCTACGAGCCCGTCGAGTTTGCCCTGGCGTGGGACGAGCGTGGCCGCCCGACGAGGGGCTTTCGCCCGGACTTCTACCTCCCGGACCTGAGTCTCTTCGTCGAGCTCACCGTCTCCGAGCAGCGGCTCGTAACCAAGAAGAACCAGAAGGTTCGCGCCTTTCGAGTCCTCTACCCAGAACTACCTATTGCGGTGGTCTACCAGCGGGACTTCGTGCGGCTTCTCGAGCGTCACGATCTCGGGACGCTTCGCGATCTCGCGGCGTAGAGTTGCACTCGTGACTGACCGGCGCCCCTTCTTGTACGACGCGCACGTGGAGCTGGGAGCGAAGATCGTACCGTTCGGCGGATGGGCGATGCCCCTGCACTACGGCTCGGGGACGATCAGCGAACATCTCACGTGTCGACGCGACGCCGTCGTGTTTGACGTGAGCCACCTCGGCACGGTGCGCTGCGATGGTCCCGAGATGTACGACGCCATTCAGGCGACGCTCACGAACGACCTGCGAAAGATCGGTCCGGGTCGAGCTCAGTACACGCACCTGCTCGACGACGACGGCTTTGTCATCGACGACATCATCGTGTGGTGGGTTGGTGAGCAGGAATTCGACGTCATGCCCAACGCGTCGAACACCGCTGGTGTGACCGGAGCCCTACCGGGCCGTGACGTGACCGCTGAACGTTGCGTGCTCGCCGTTCAGGGGCCCCAGGCTCGTGCGAAGGTTGGACGCGTCGACCATCGTTTCGCCGAGGTCGGACGATTTCGCGTGGAACGGTTCGACTATCGAGGTGTCGAGGTGCGAGTGGCGGGCACCGGGTACACCGGAGAGGCCGGTGTGGAGCTGAGCGTGCCCAATGAGGCCGCGGCCGACTTGCTCGCCGAGCTCATTGCTGCGGGAGTGGCCCCCGCGGGTCTGGGCGCGCGCGATACCCTGCGGCTCGAAGCGGCACTACCGCTCTACGGTCACGAGCTGTCGCGTACCTCGACCACGCTCGAAGCCGGCCTGGGGTGGGTTCTCGGTTGGGACAAGCCTGATTTTCGGGGCCGCGCCGCGGTCGACGAGGAACGGCGCCGCGGCCCTCGTCGCCGTCTCACCGGTGTTCTCGCTGATGGACGTCAACCCCTTCGTGATGGTGCCATCGTCATCGCGGCGGGGGAGGCCGTCGGGACGTTGTCGTCGGGCAACTACTCGCCGGTGCTGGAGCGCGGCATCGGGATGGGCCTGCTGAGCCAGGTGCTCGCTGCCGATACCGTCGTGCGGGTCCAGTTGCGAGGCCGTGACCTTGCGGGGCGCGTCGTCTCGCTCCCCTTCGTTCGAAAGGCGTCGTAACGTGGCCGACTACCTCGCCCACACCCCGGACGAAGTCTCGTCCATGCTCGCCTTCCTCGGTCTGGCGTCGCTCGACGAACTTTTCGCGCACATTCCAGCGGCGGTGCGCCTAGCGAGCGGCTCCGCGCTGCCCGCGGGTCGCAGTGAACCCGACGTGGCCGCGACGTTCGCTCGCTACAGCCTCGCCAACCGCGCGGCGGGCTCGCTGGTGTGCTTCGCCGGCGGCGGCGCGTACGACCACGAGGTGCCGGCCGTGGTGCGATCGCTCGCGTCGCGGTCGGAGTTCGTGACGGCGTACACGCCGTACCAGCCTGAGGTGGCCCAGGGCGTACTGCAGGCGCTCTTTGAGTACCAGACGATGGTGTCCCGGCTCAGTGGACTGCCCATCGCCAACGCGTCGCTCTACGACGGTGCGACGGCGCTCGTCGAGGGGCTAAATCTCGCCGCCGCCGCGACGGGCCGCTCGACGATGGTGATCTCGTCGGGCGTGCACCCTCACTGGCGCGCGGTCGTGCGCACGTTCGCGCGAGGCACCGGTCACCGCGTGGTGGAGGTCCCGCTCGTCGACGGCCTGACGGATTGGTCGGCGATAGACGTCGACGAAGCGGCGGCCGTGGTCGTGTCGTACCCCAACTACTTGGGCGTGCTCGAAGCGATGGACGTCGCGGCCGAGCGCGCGAAGGACCTCGGCGCGCTCTTCGTGATGGGCGGCGATCCAGTCGCCGCGGGCGTGCTTCGCACCGCGGGCCAGTGGGGAGCCGACGTGTTCGTCGGCGAGGGTCAGGCGTTCGGCACCGCGCTGTCCTTTGGCGGACCGTACCTGGGGCTCTTCGCCGTGGCTCGCGAGCACGTGCGCCGTCTGCCCGGTCGCATTGTGGGCGAAACGCTCGACACGAACGGACGACGCGCGTTCGTTACGACCCTGCGCGCGCGTGAACAAGACATCCGCCGCGAGAAGGCGACCTCGAACGTCTGCACGAACCAGACGCTGATGGCGATCACCGCAGCGATCCAGCTCGGATGGCTCGGCACCGATGGCCTGCGTCACGTGGGCATGGCCAGCGCGTCGGGCGCGCACGCGCTGGCCGACGCGCTGGCCGATGTGTCGGGCGTTCAGTTACTCTGCGCGGCGCCCTTCCTACGCGAGTTCGCGGTTCGCTTGCCTCGCCGAGCCGACGAGGTTATCGCGGCCATGGCCGAGGACGGCGTGCTGGCGGGGCTCGCGGTGTCGTCGCTGACCGGAGGTGATGACCCGTCGGTGGCGGGCGATACGTCGCGGGTGCTGCTCGTCGCGGTGACCGAACGACGAACGGCTGAGGAGTTGCACCGGTACGTCGAGGCAATGCGAAAGGCGGTGCGGTGATGACCAGCGCGCAACCGGGCGGGCGGGCTGCGTCAATCCCGCTCATGGGTCACGAGGTCGAACCCACGATGTTCGAGCTCTCGGTGCGCGGTCGATCGGCGGCCCAGTTTCGCACGACGGGCATCGAGCCGCGGCCCTTGTCGTCCATGGTGCCCGCGCAGCACCTCAATCCCGAGACGATCGTTACCGCGGACTTGGCCGAGCGCGATCTGGTGGGTCACTTTACGCGGCTGACCCACCGCCAGTTTTCGGTTGACCTGGGTGCCTATCCGCTCGGCTCGTGCACGATGAAGTACAACCCAAAATTCGCCGACGCGATTGCTGGGGACCCCGGACTCGCGGGGGTGCACCCCGGTACACCGGCTGCGCTCGCCCAGGGTTGGCTCGAACTGCTGGTCACGCTGGAAGAGCGGCTCTGCGCGCTGACCGGGATGGCGGCCGCGACCCTGCAGCCCGCCGCCGGCGCGGCCGGCGAGCTGACGGGACTGCTCTTGATGCGCGCGTACCACGATGCGCGCGGCGAGGACCGCCAGCGAGTCATCATTCCCGACTCGGCCCACGGGACCAATCCGGCGTCGGTGACCCTGGGCGGCTACGACGTCACGACCGTCGCATCGAACGATCGGGGCCTGGTGGATCTCGACGCGCTGCGCGCCGCGCTCGGGCCCGACGTGGCGGGCATCATGCTGACCAACCCCAATACGGTGGGCCTGTTCGAGGAGCAGATCACGGACATCGCGACGGCCGTCCACGACGTTGGTGGGTTGCTGTACTACGACGGTGCCAACTTGAACGCGATCGTCGGCGTCGTGCGTCCGGGCGACATGGGCTTTGACATCGTGCACATGAACCTGCACAAGACGTTCGCCACGCCCCACGGTGGCGGGGGACCGGGGGCGGGTCCGGTCGCGGTGTCGGCGCGGCTCGCGGACTTTCTCCCCGGACCCAAGGCCGCGCGCGTCGGGGATCGCTTTGACTGGGTCACGCCAGCGAGCTCGATCGGCCGCGTACACGGCTGGCACGGCAACGCGCTCGTGCTCGCGCGGGCGCTCGCGTACATTGAGGTACACGGCGCCGACGGCCTCGAACGGGTGGCTCAGCACGCGGTGCTGAACGCCAACTGGTTGCGCCGTCGGCTCGCGGCAATCCTGCCCGCGGCGTACGACCGCCCGTGCATGCACGAATGCGTGTTGAGCGCGACGAAGTTGAAGGCCGCGTACGGCGTGCGAGCGCTCGACGTCGCCAAGGCGCTCATGGACGAGGGCTTTCACGCGCCGACCGTGTACTTCCCGTTGATCGTTGACGAGGCCCTGATGTTCGAGCCGACCGAAACGGAGAGCCCCCAGACGCTCGAGGCGCTAGCGAGCGCCGTGGAGTCGATTGCCGAACGCGCCGCGACCGACCCGCAGTCGCTGCACGCGGCCCCGCAGCACACGCCCGTCTCACGGGTCGACGAGGCGCGAGCCGCGCGACAGCTGGTCGCAACCGAGGACGCCGCGTCGCGCTGAGAGCGAGGAACGAGCGGGGATTCAGTCCTCGAGGGTCGTGCCACCGGCGAAGGTGGTGCCCACGCTTCGAAAGTATCCCGCGATGATCTCGCGCGGTGCGAGTGAGGACAACTCCTCGGTGGGCGCGTCGAAGACGTCGAGCGTGGCGTCGCCCACGAAGGCGGGGCCGAGGTCGACGTCGCGCCCGCGCATCGTCACGACCTCGTGCAGGCTGTCGCGGCCGTCGAGCTCGATGCGGGGGAACCAGCGGTGGTGCAGCATCGAGTGCTGATTGACAAAACCGGCGTGGTCGCTCGGACCGCGCAGGGTGATAGTCGCCTGGGCGAGACGGCGATCCGACGCGGCGAGGGTCATCCCGAAGCGTCCGCCTGGGGCGAGGCGGGGACCGGCCCGCCCGACGCTGACCGGACGCGTTTGGTGGATCGACCCCAATTTTTTAGGGTAACCCTGCAGGTGACCGCGTACGAGGGCAAAGTCCGTGTCCACCCAGATGAACAGACAGCGGCTGTAGACCTGACCACGGTACCGGCAGCGCACGACGACGAACGCTTCGCGATACTGGGCGCGAACCGGGTCGAGCAGCTCGTCGCCGCGGTCGCCGCAACTCTGCCAGTCGGCCCAGATAAAGGCGACCGCTCCGGGGTCGTCGTCATCGGCGACCAGACTGACGCCATCGGGCAAGCGGGCGGCGATGGCGCTGGGGTCGGTCCGGTACTCAACGGTGAGCAGGTCGCCCGAGTAGTGCCAGGGGACCGGTGGCAGCAGGGATGCCTGGCCCGAGGCGGTGCGGGGAAACGGGAGACCGTGCAGGCTCACGCGGCCCCCGTCCAGCCGTCGGCTGGCCGATCGAACCACAGGTGGACCTGGCCCGTGCCGATGGCGTTTTCGTAGCGTGAGTACGCTCGAGCGGGCGCCACGCATCGGGGACCGCCGAGAGCCGCGACCATCATCTGGTAGTGGGCAAAACGACCCTCGGGGCGCACGGTAAAGAACTCGTCGAGGTTCGAAAGCACCCCGGCGTGGTCACCCCGTTCGAGCTGGGCGATCACGCGGTGGTCGAGGTCGCGAGCACGAGCCGAGTAGATGTGCTCATCGCCGGCAGCCTCGTGTTCGCGCAGGTGACGCAGTGGATGAAACGTGTGGCTGAGCGCCCCCGACGCGAGTAGCACGACTCGTCGATCGCACGCGGCGACTGCCCGGGCGATTACGCGGCCCACCGTCGCGAAGTCCGCCGGCTCGCCGGTCTGACAGACGCTCACCGAGACCCAGGACTCGTCGCCCTGCAAGAAGGGCAAGAAGTTGGTCGTGGCGTAGGTGATGGGGAGATGTTCGTTATCGATCGCCGTGATCCAGCACTGGTCGGTCCGCTCGGCGACCTCAGCCACGCACGCCGCGAACTCGGGGTCCCCGGGGATGTCGTAGGGCACGCTCGACATGCCACGCGGGAGTTCTTCTGAGGTAAAGAAGCCCCGTCGCCGTTGGTGAGCGGTGATGACGAATTCAACGGTGGTGAACCAGTGACTGTCAAAGACGACCACTAGATCGGGTCGAAGTCGGTCGAAGACCTCTCGACGCAGGTCGTGCAGTCCGCTGTAGAGCGTGCTCTCGTGTCCGCCGTTCAACGCGCGGCGCTCGTCGTCGGGCAGCACGATGGTTGGTACGTGCGCGAGCAGGGCGGCGCCGATAATCTCACCCATTCGTCGTGCCCTCTCTCACCTGGTAGGTCTTTAGATCACTGTAGAAGTCGAGCGCGTAGTCGCCGCCCTCGCGCCCAATACCGCTGATGCCCGTGCCGCCGAAGGGTGCGCTCAGGTCACGCACCAGAAAGCAGTTGGTCCATATCGTGCCCGCCCGAATGGCGGACGCGAAGCGGTCGGCGCTCGCTCGACTGGCGGTGTAAACAATCGCCGACAGGCCGTAGGCGGTGGCGTTGGCGAGCGCCACGGCTTCGTCCTCGCTCGTGAAGGTCTGTAGGGTCAGCACCGGTCCGAAGACCTCGCGTTGGACGATCTCCGCGTCGCCAGTTCGCGGTTCCACCAGTGTGGGTTCGTACCAGAGGCCGTCGGTACGCCAACGTCGACCCCCGAAAACGATTCGATCGCCGGCGCGCCGGGCGCGCTCGACGAATCCCTCGACGCGCGCAAGGTGGTCGGGGTGGATGAGTGGAGCGATCGTGGTCGCGGCGTCGCGGCTGTCGCCGAGGACGTGGCGACTGGTCGCCTCGGTGAACCGAGCGACGAACTCGTCTCGAACTCGAGCGTCTACGAGCAGTCGAGTGCCGGCGAGACACACCTGACCTGCGTCGTCGTACATGATGGCGGCCTGGCGAGCGGCCGCGTCGAGGTCGGCGTCGGCCAGTACGACGAACGGTCCCTTTCCGCCCATCTCGGCCGTGAAGGGCACGAGATTGCGCGCGGCCGCGACGCCGATCAGCCGTCCAGTTTCGGGCGATCCCGTGAATGAGATTCGCCGGACCAGCGGATCGCCGACTAGTGCCGCGCCAACTTCACTGCCCATCCCCTGGACGACGTTGAAGACGCCCGGCGGCAGTCCGGCGTCGGCCACAATATCGGCGAGTAGCGACGCGCTGAGTGGAGACCACTCCGCGGGCTTCAAGACGACGCTGTTGCCGGCGGCGAGTGCCGGCGCGACCTTCCAGGTTGACAACATGAACGGCGCGTTCCAGGGAGTAATGACCACCGTGGGACCAGCGGGCATTCGCAGCACGGCGTTCTCGGTGCCGTGGGACGACCACCGCCGCGGTTGGTAGTCGCGCGCGAGATCGGCGTAGGCGCGAAAGTTCCGAGCGCCGCGCCCGATGACCCGATCGCGCAGGCTCGACTCGAGCATGCCGGTGTCGAGCGACTCCACCCGGGCGAGCTCGACGGTGCGCTCGTCAATGAGCGACGCCACGCGGTAAAGGTAGTCGCGGCGGACCTCGCTCGCCAAGGCCGCCCACGTCGCACTGGCCGCGTGAGCGGCGCGCACGGCGGCGCGGGCGTCGTCGTCGGTACCGCGTGCGACGTCGGCGAGCTTCGTGCGCCACTCGAGGGGCGTGCGCACCTCGAAGGTCGAAGGCGAGCTGCGCCGCTCCCCGTTGATGAAGTGTCCGGTCGCGACCTCGACGCCGGCGACCTTGACGCGCTCGGTCATGACTCGAAGCGCGGCGGCACGCGCGGGGAGGGGAGTTCACGCCGTTCGGTCGGCCGGGGTCGACGCTGGGATCGCGGTGGCCAGTCACCGCCGAGTGCCGTGGAGAGGACCTCGTCGGTTGCGGTCGGCTGCGCGCCGACGTCGTCACTGACGGCGTCGGCGCTGACCACGTGGTTCGTCAGGGCCCCGAGCCCTTCAACCTCCACCGTGACGACGTCGCCCGGTTCAACGGGACGCGAGTGGGCCGGCGTGCCCGACAAGATGATGTCGCCCGGTACGAGCGTTATGAGGCGAGCGAGATCGGTGACCAGGTAGTGCATGTCCCAGGCCATTTCGTCGGTTGAGCCGTCTTGGCGTACCTCGCCGTTCACGGTTGTGCGAATGCGCTTATGGTGAAAGTCCCACTCGGTCACCACGCCGGGACCGACGGGACAGAGTGTGTCGGCGCCCTTCACGCGCAACATCGAGCCGGCGTCGGTGTCGCGGAAGTCGTGCAGTCCGAAATCGTTAGCAATCGTGTAGCCGGCGATGTAGCGATGCGCGTCTTCGAGGGCGATCGAGCGCGCGACACGACCGATAACGATGCCGACCTCGCCTTCGTAGTTGAGGTAGTGGCAGTTTTTTGGTCGCACGACGGCGCCGCCGTGGCTGTTGAGCGCCGAAACCGGCTTTTGGAACCACGTCGGTGCGGGGGGCAGTGACGCGCCGAACTCGCGCACTCGTGAAACGTGATTGAGATGACAGCAGAGAATCTTCGTTGGTACGACGGGTGCGAGGTGCACGGCGGTCGAGGCCGCGACTCGTCGCCCGTCGGGGCTGATCAGGTCGTCGCCATCGCGAGTGACCTCGACCGTCGCGCCGTCGAGCCAGATTCGTCGATGCTCCACAGCCCCCCATTCTCAGCAATGGCCACACTCTACAAACCACCGGCGTCCACGCGTGCTACGTTCACGACGGTCGAGGGGGGGTACCGTGACGGAGGCGTTCGAACGGGTACGAGTGCTGTGGCCGGACCACCTGGGACTCGCGCGGGGCAAGTACGTGCCCGCGTCGCTCGCCGAGCGCGGCGCGCGACACTGCACGGGTACGTGGTCGCTCGGCTACGACCGAGGCATGACGCCACGAACCGTGGGAAGTTACTGGGATGAGGGGCTGCCGGACTTCGAGGCCGTCTACGAGATGACGGACCTGCGGGCGAGCTGGGAGCCCCGCACGCGGGTGGTGGTCGCGGACGTCGTTCGCCGGGGCGTGCCGGTGTCGGTGGCACCACGGACGGCGTTGCGCAAGGCGATTGCCGATTGGCGCGCGCTCGGCTTCGAGCCCCAGGTCGGGATGGAGTTCGAAGCCTTCGTCTTCGAGCCCGACGGTCGCGGCGGCTGGCAGCCCCTCGAGACGCCCGGCGCCTTCGTCTACGGCACGGGGCCGAGCGTCGATCCCCACGGGCTCGTCGACCGCATCTGGCAGGCCTGTGACCAGGCCCAGATACCGATCGAGTCGGTCAATTCCGAGTATGACTCGTCGCAGTTCGAATTCACGTTGCGCTACAGCGACGCGATGCGAGCCGCCGACGACGGGTTTCTCTTCAAGGTACTCGCGCGCGAGGTCGCCCACCGAGCGGGACTGCTCGTGACCTTTATGGGTAAGCCGCTCTCGGACCGAGGCGGTTCGGGCTTACATATCAACTTTTCCTTCAACGACGTGGCCGGGCTCAACGTGATCAACGACGCCGAATCACCCGATGGACTCTCCGATCTGGCCCGAGCCGCCATTGGCGGTCTGCTCGCGCACCACGAAGGCCTCGCGGGGCTCTGCGCGCCGACCGTCAACGCCTACAAGCGTCTTCGCCCGGCGTCGCTGTCGGGCTACTGGGCCAACTGGGGATACGACCATCGCGGCGCGACCACACGGGTGCCGAGCGAGCGCGGCGCCGCGGCGCGACTCGAGCATCGCTTGAGCGACGGCGCCGCCGTCGTGCACACGGCGATCGCCGCGGTGCTGCAGGCCTCGCTGCTCGGGGTGCGCGCGAACGTGGATCCCGGGCCGCCCGAGGGTGGCAACGGGCTCGACACGATCGAGGCGACCAGGGGTGTGCCGGCGACGCTCGCCGCGGCACTGGATGCGCTCGAGCTCGACACGGAACTCGTGCACGCCGTGGGCGACGACCTCGTGGCCCAGCACGTCGGCGTGAAACGGGCCGAGTGGGAGCGATTCCTTGCGTCCACCACGGACTGGGAACTGCGCGAGTATCTGCCGTTTCTCTAGATCAACGCCAGGTCACCGCGACCGGCAGGTACTTGATGCCGCTGATGAAGTTTGAACGAAGCCGCTGGGGCGCGCCGACGACCTCGACGTGGCGCCACCGGGCGGCGATCTCTTCGAAGATCACCCGCATCTCGAGACGGGCGAGGTGGGCGCCGAGGCAGAGGTGAGGGCTGTGCAAGCCGAAACTGACGTGGTCGTTCACGGCGCGATCGGCGCGAAAGTCCCGGGGTGACTCGAAGTGTCGCTCGTCGAAATTTGCCGACGGGTACCACATCACGACTTTGTCGCCGGCTCGCAGGCGTTGTCCGTGCAGGGTGGTGTCCTCGGTGGCGGTTCGTCGAAAGTGCATGGTCACGCTCGACCACCGCAGCATCTCCTCAACGAGCGATTTACGCCCGGCGAGGTCCATCGATCCGAACTGGTCGTAGAGTTCGGGCCGCTCGACCAGGGCGAGCAGACCGGCGGTGATTGAGTAACGGGTGGTATCGTTGCCCGCCGCCACCATCAGGGTAAAGAAGTTCTTGAGCGCGAGCTCGTCGAGGGAGTCCCCGTCGTAGGTCGATTGCAGCAGGCTGGTGAGCAGGTCGTTGGTGGGCGCCAGGCGACGTTGGTCGAGGGCGATCGCCGCGTATTCGAAGAGCTCGATCGCCACCGGACTACGAAACGGGAACAACCGGTAGGCACTTGTGTCGACCTGGTCGACGACGTAGTCGGTGAAGTCGGGATCAGTGTTGCCGATCAGCGCGTCGCCGCGTTGCACGAGCCAGTCGAGGTCCTCGTCGGGCAGACCAAGGAGGCGGCCGAGCATGCGCATGGGCAGCTCGCGCGCCACGCTCGTGACGAAGTCGAACTCGACGTGGTCGCGCATCGAGTCGAGCGCCTGACCGGCGAGCTCGCGGACCGTCTCCTCGTAGGCCGCCACCGACTTGGGCGCGAAGGGGCGGCTCACGAGGCGACGCAGCCTCGTGTGATCGGGCGCGTCCATCTCCATGAGCGTGCGCCGAGCTTCGGTCTCCTCGGGATCCATGTCCTCGAGGCGGATGCCGAATCGGCTCGAGAAGATGTCGGGATTACGGCTGACGGCGAGAACGTCGTCGTACGCGGTGACGCTCCAAAAGCCGCGCCCGCCGTCGCTCTCGTCGGTCCAGTGGACGGGATCGTGGTGACGCAGCCAGGCGAACGTCTCGTGGGGCACACCGCGCTCGAACGTGTCGTGTGACGAGATGTCCTCGAGTTCGTCCATAGTTCCCCCGTACGGTCGTTCGTCGGCGAACGATGGTGTCATTACAGCACAGTGACTGCCTCGATACGATGTGGTGATGGAGGCACCGCTGATTGGTCTCACGGGTCGGCGCTGGCCGGCGAGCCGATTGGGGCCGAACGTGCCGGCGGCCATGTCCGCCCTGCAGTTTGACCTGCACTTCAGCGACTATCCGGCGTCGGTCGCGGCGGCGGGGGGGCTGCCCGTCGAATTGACCCGTGACGCCGACGTCGAGGGCGTGATCCGTCATCTCGACGGCCTCGTTCTGAGCGGCGGGGCCGACATCGATCCCGTTCGCTACGGCGAACTGCCCGAGGACGACCTGGGCGAGCTCGAGCGCGACCGCGATCAGTGGGAGTTCGCCCTACTCCAAGCGGCGCGCGCGAACGACGTGCCGGTCCTCGCCATCTGTCGCGGCTTCCAGTTGGTAAACGTGGCGCAGGGTGGATCCCTTCGCCAGCACGTGGACCTCGATGACGGGGTGGGCCACCCGCAGTGGGACGTAGACGGACGAACGCGAACCCACGGCGTGTCGGTCGTGGAGGGGTCACGCCTGGGTGAACTGGTCGGGGCGACGCTCAAAGTTAACTCACTGCACCACCAGGTGGTCGCGCGAGTAGGGGGGGGGCTCACCGTGACCGCGCGCGCCGACGATGGCGTCGTCGAAGGTTTCGAGACCGACGACGGCCAGGTCATCGGTGTCCAGTGGCACCCGGAGTTGCTGTCGAAGCCAGATCCCACCTTCGTGTGGCTCGTGGGGCGGGCGCGCGAGCATCGCGCGCGGCGCTAGGGGGCCGTGCGAGGGCGAGCGGGTGCGCCGCGCTTCGCGCGGCTGGGTCCCTCCGCGGAGGTTTGACCTTCCCGTCAGTGCGCCAGTGACATGCCAATGGCGAACGCGATGACGCACGCGATCGGCGTTGTGACGACGATGACTACGGCGTAGGCCCAGTGGTGCTCGCGCTGGAGCAGAGCCGGGATGGCGAAGGCCGACGAGAAGGTCGTGAGTCCGCCGCAGAAGCCAGTTAGCAGTATCTCGCGCAGCGAGGCATCCGTCGCGCTAGTGAGCCGGTAGACGACGTAGCCGGCAATGAGGGAGCCAAGGGCGTTGGCGGCGACCGTGGCCCAGGGGCGACGCGTAGGGTGATGTCGGCGAACTACGTACTCCATCAAAAACCGTACGGTCGCACCAAGCGCGCCAGCGAGACTAGTAACCAGGAGCGTCATCGCCGGCGCCTCAAGCCGAGCCACGCGGCGAGTACGCCGGTGCCCAAGGATCCGACCGCCACCGCAATACCGGCGGGAACGGAGCGGTGCCAGATAGCCACCCACGAGACGACCAGGCTCGAGTACGACGTGAAACCGCCGAGCAAACCCGTGATGAGCAGCAGACGCCACGGATCGTTCGGGTCGTGCGCGCGCAGGACGGTCCGCAGGAGATGCGTCGCCACGTAGACGCCGACGGCGTTGATTAGAAGCAGAACCCACGGGATCTGGGCGGCCCAACTCGTCCTATTTGCCGCCGCGGGCTGGAGTTCCAGAGCCAGGTCACGCAACAGGGTTCCGACGGCACCACCGACCATGACCGCCCCAATGGCGAGGGCGAACCGCTTGGGTTCGAGCGTGACGTGCGCTGGCATCTTCGAGAGAGGCTACCGCGACAGTGCCTGCCATCAGGGTTACGAAGAAAGCCCAGCGACCAATAACCGTTGTCACCTTACATAACGTACATTATCGGCGGACTGGAGAGGGAGCGCTGGTATACTTCGCTCCATGCGTCGAGTGCTCATTGCCGTTGTGATGATGGCCTCGATGCTCGGCCTAGCGGTGGCGCCGGCTTCTGGCGATTCGGGATTGGCCAAGATGGTCCTCTCCTTTGATTTCAGTGATAATTCGAACCCGCCCGCGGTATCGGGCGGTGCGTTCAATATCACCGTCGACGTCCTGCCAGAGTCAACGCGAGGACTTGTTCGCATGGTCGCCGTCGCGCCGTCTGACGCCAATGTCGCCAACTTGGTCTGTCGGTTCCAGACGATTGACAAGAGTCGCGTCGCGTGCACCTTTAATTTCACGGCGCCCGGCACGTGGTCAATTCGTGCTCAGTACGCCACCGATACGCTGTCGCCGGTGTCCGCCGTGTCCGTGACGAACATTCGCGTCGGCTACTGAGTCGCCCCACGGCGTCGCAACGACCGGGGCATCGTTCTACACTACGGCCATGAACGCGCTCTTTGATGTGTCGAACAAGGTTGTCCTGGTTAGCGGCGGTAGCCGCGGTATCGGCGAAATGATTGCCCGAGGATTCGTCGAGGCGGGCGCTTCGGTGATTATCTCCTCGCGCAAGGCCGACGCCTGTGCCGCGCTCGCTGCCGAGCTCTCGACGATCGGATCGTGCCGGGCTGTGGCGGCGAATCTCGCGCTCGAAGCAGAGTGTCGACGGCTGATCGACGACGTGGCGCAGAGCGAGGGGCGCCTTGACGTGTTGGTCAACAACGCGGGCGCGACGTGGGGCGCGCCGATGGCCGAGTATGACACGGCCGCGTTCGAACGAGTGTTCGCCTTGAACGTCCAGGGGCTGTTCCACCTGACCCGATTCGCCCGACCATTGCTCGACGCATCAGGCTCACGCGAGGCGCCGTCGCGCGTCATTAACATCGGCTCGATTGACGGGCTGCGCGTGCCGGCTCTGGAGACCTACGCGTACTCCGCGTCCAAGGCCGCCGTCCATCAGCTCACGCGTCACCTCGCTCGTGAGATGGCTCCCCTGGTCACGGTCAACGCCATTGCGCCGGGACCCTTCGAAACCAAGATGATGCACGCCACTATCGCCACATTCGGCGAGGCGATCACTAACGCCGCACCGCTTAAGCGACTGGGCCGACCATCGGACATGGCCGGTTCCGCGATCTTCCTGGCCTCCCCCGCCGCCAGTTACATCACCGGCGCGATTGTGCCGGTTGACGGGGGTATCGCTACGTTGGCCTAGCCGTGCTGCGAGCCGAGGGTCACCGAGATGGTGATGTGCTTCGTGCCGCGCACGATGCCCAGCTGGGCGACGTCGCCGGGACGAAGGCCCGAGAGCACGCTCGTCAGGTCTTGGGTGTTCTGGATCGACTCGCCGTTTAGCGAGATGATGACGTCGCCTTGACGCACCCCGGCCCGCGAGGCACCCGTGTTGGGGATGACGCTCATGACGACGGCACCGGTTGAGACGCTGAAGCCGTACTGAAGCTGCAGCGCGGGAGTCATGGACATGACCTCGACGCCGATGAAGGCACCGTGGGACACGACGCTCTGACCGGCCATGAGTGACTTCAGCAGTGACTCAATCGTCGAAACGGGAATCGCGAAGCCGATATTCTGCGCGCTCGTTCCGTCTGGCAAGGTTCCCGCGACGGCCGTGTTCATGCCGATCACGTCGCCCTGCGCGTCGAGCAGCGGGCCACCGGAGTTGCCGGGGTTGATCGCCGCGTCGGTTTGGATCATGTTGCTCAAGGTCTCCGACGTCGTCGAGGATCCGGCGGTGACCGTGCGTCCGAGCGCCGACACGATCCCCTGGGTGACCGTCGGCGTGCCCGCGGCCAGGCCGAGCGCATTGCCAATGGCCACGACCGAATCACCCACGACGAGGGCGTTGGAGTTGCCGAAGGTGACGGCGGGCAGCCCGGACGCACCGTTGATCCGAATCAACGCGACGTCGTCAATCGGGTTCGTGCCGACCAGGGTGGCCCCCAATGCCTTCGTCGAGCCCGAGCGCGTCACGGTGATCGTCCCGTTGGGATCGGCCGCGGCGATCACGTGATTGTTGGTGATCACGAGGCCGTTGGCCGAGATGATCATCCCCGTCCCCTGGTCTTCGGTCCCCTGGCCCTTCACGTCGATTGATACGACCGAGGGCAGCACCCGCTGGACGAGCGTGGGGATGCTCAGTCCGCTGGGCAGGACTGCGCCCGCGGGATTAGCAGCGACGGCGTTGATCGTGACGTTGGACGAACCTGAGCCAGACCCCGTCGAGGCACCGAAGTGACCGGCCAGCCCGCCCACCAACGCGGCCACGAGCAGTAGGGAGAGTCGCGAGGTCCACGGAGACTTCGGCGAAGTGCGCATCGGGACCGGCGGTACGCCCGTCAGGACGTCGCCGACGGGTTCGTTCTCGCGCACCTCGGGATTCGGTGTCGCGACGTCGGCTTCGCCGTCGTCGATCGGGGGTGGCGAGGTCCACGAGGCGAGATAGTCGAACTGTCGCGCGACGGGCTCGCGCGGTGGGTCATCGGGAGTGGGGGGCAAAACGCTCACGTCGCCATGCTAGGCACCGCACGGTAATAATGAACTAAGGGCCCGCGAAATATTGCTGATGAGAAAAACGAGTAGATTAGGGCCCTATGCCTCGTCGCATCGAGATCGAAATCACCAGTCTGCAGGGCGAGGTCGCCACGTGGCGCGCCGCTGGCGCAAAGCTGCCCAAGGGCGTGTTGAAGGCCAGTCTCGTACCCGGTGGCGCGAAGGTCGGCGGGCTCTATCGCGCCGACATCGAACAGTACATGGAGGGTCTCGAGGTGGTGTCGGTGCTGCCCCCCAAGACAGCCTCGCCGGTTGATCCCCGTCGAGAGCGGTTGGAGCTGCTGCCGAGCACTAAGCCCGTGCCCGACGTCGTGGTGACCTACGCCGCAAAGGGTCGAGGACCCCGGCGCGACAGTGAGCGAGACGGCGTTCGACCTGGTGCGCGGACCAGCCGAGACGGGGCGCGACGCGACGACACTCGTCGGCCATCGTCGCGTCCTCCGCGCGAGAGCGTGGGCGGAGAAGGATCGTCGCGCGAACGACCAGCACGCGAGCGGCCAGCACGCGAGCGGCCAGTCGGCGAGCCTGGCGCGAGCGAGCGTCGCGAGGGTGCCCGGCCCGCTCGCGTGGAGCGCGGTGACCGGTCGACGCGCCCGAGCGGCGCGCGTCCGTCGCGCCCCCCTCGACCCGTTGGCCCGCCGGTTACCACAACGCACCGCAATGCGCTGTTGGCGACGTTGTCGCCCGAACAGTTGCCCGTAGCCGAGCAACTGCTTCGCGGTGGTATGCCGGCCGTTCGCACGGCCGTCGCCGAACAGAACAAGAATGCCACGGCCCAGGGACGACCGACCGTCGACCCGGTCACGATCGATCGCATTGCCGAAGAACTGCTCGGCCGCACCACCCTGGCGATGTGGAAGGACCGCGCCGCTGGCGCCATATCGGCCGGCCGCGAACTTCGTCTGCGTGATCTTCGGGCCGTGGTGACCTCAGCGAAGACCGTATCGCTCGACGATGAGGCCCGCGCCCAACTGAAAGAGCTCCAGGGGGCCCTGAGTACGCGGCTGGAGGCGCTACGCAACCAGTGGAACGAGCGGCTCGAGGCCGCCGTCGCCGCGAGCAATCCGGTGGAGGCGCTGCAGTTGGTAGCGCGACCCCCCGACATGTCGACGCGGGTCAGTGCCGAGATGGCCACGCGCGTCGTGGCGCTCGTCTCGGCGGCTCTTACCGCGGACCTCGAGCCGGCGAAGTGGTGCGAGATTGTGACGCTGGCTGCTGAGACGTCGATCCGGCGTAACGTGAAGCCGGTGGCGATCCCCGAGGGCGACGAGTGCCGCGCGTTAGCGGTGAAGAACGCGGGCGCTATTCCCGAGCTAGCCAAGTTGCTAGGCATGAAGGTGCCGCCTCCCCCGCCGCTCGCGCGGCCGGCTCGGCGCCCCGCTACCCGTCGCCCAGCGTAAGCAGACGCGCCTTCCAGCCGATTGATTCGAAAAGCGACTTCATCGCCCGATCGCCAGGCAACACGAGCGCGTCACGAGCGTCGGCCTCGGCGATCGCGACGCGCACGAGCGTGCGGCCGATTCCCATCCGGCGATAATCGGTGCGCACGTAGAGCGCGACGATGACGCGATCACGGACGATCGTGAACGCGTACGCGTCGGCGGACCACACCATCGCGCCCGCGATGAAGGACGCGAGCGACGAGTCGGAGTCCCCTTCCAGCAGGTCGTCGAGGTAGCGTCGCCCTCCTCGCCGTTGGCGCACGCCAGCCGTAGCCGAAGCCCAGAGTTCTTCGATCGACGGGTCGTGCGTACTGACGCGGTGTACGGGCCACGTAACGGGCGACGCGTCCTTAGACGCAGTCACGACAGAGCATGTGAGCGGGATCAGCGAGTTGGCTGACCTTCTTGAGCAACCGGCAGGACGCACAGCGAAATTCATCGTCCTGCTTGGGCAAGATCACCTCAGCGGCGTCGACGACGAGTTCGGGGTCGCTGATGACGTCATCGTCATCGTCGGGCACGCTCGTGCGCAAGATCGTTTCAGCTAGTACCTCATCGAGGGCGAGTTCGACGTCACTGTCGTCAATGTCGTCATCGTCGGCGGCAGCGGCGACGGCGATGGCGTCATCATCATCATCGAGGCCCACGACTGCCACGACGTCATCGACGTCGTCATCGGCGTCGAGCTCCGCGTCGATGACGTCTTCGGCTTCAAGGTCTTCAACGTCAAGGTCCTCGGATTCCACGATCTCCTCGTCGAATCCCTCAGCGATCTCATCTTCGTCGAATACTTCGTCGTTATCGCTCTCGCGCACCATCTCAATCCCTCTCAGTAGCGCTGGCAGTGTAGAGCCTTTTCACTGCTTTGTGCGGGACCGGTGTCCACGCTGTTACCAAAGTCCTTACTGGTTGCGCTCTGTACGTGCGCGGTCCGCTCGACGTTCGGCCTCGAGCCGTTCGAGATCTGTGTCTGAGAAGTCTACAAACTGTATAGCATCAGCCACCAAGTGGTGATGGGCATCGTCGCGGATGAGCCGCGCCATCTCCTGGGCGACGCGTCGGTAGCTCGGGTGTCCTTGGGGGCTCGAGCGCAGTTCAATGACGTGCATGGCTTCGCGCGCGTTCATCGCTATGCGATAGCGGACGTTGAATGCGAGCGCGACAGCGTACTGGCTCTGCATGGGGAACTGACCGACGAGTTCGTGGTAGAGGTCCGCCGACTGCTCGAGTGAGTCAGCGAATCGTGCGGCGAGTCCAGCCTCGACTATGACATCGGGGATGTCGTAGCCGAGGTCGCAGCTCAACGGCTGCCACTCGGTCGTGGCGAGGCGATGGCGCTGCAGATCTCGAAAAGCACCGTAGTCGGTGATCAACTCGAACTCGTAGACGGTGTGCTCGAAGGCGCGCCCCGGTCGGTGGCGCCGGTTGGTCCGCTCGCCGACGTAGGTGGTCATGAGCTCACTACGTTGGCGTGACGTGAGGCTCGCAACGATGCGCGCTGCGTCGGCCGATGAGACGCGGGTTCGCTCGAAGATGATCGCCTCGAGAATTCGATTCTCGCCGTCGACGTCGTAGCGAACGAGGCGAACGGGGCGCTGTGCGTCATACGGAGAATATCCCGCGGTCCACTGCTCGAGCAGCGCCGAGGTCTGCTGGTGCGTGGCTGCGAGATACGCCGCCCAGCGGCCGCCTCGTTCAGCTACGTTGAGGCGCTTCAAGAACGACGGGATGACTTTTTCCAATTCGTCGTACATGAGCGAGGCGTAGTGGTTCACTTCGGGCAGCGGATGGGCGCGCATGCGCAGCAAGAGGGCTTCGTAGGCCTGTCCGGACCCGTAGATACCAAGATTCGACAGCGCGCTCGCCGGCAGGAGACCCCGTACGGCGTCAAGGGCTTTTGCGCGAATGGCCTGTCGGTAGACGAAATCGGTGTCCTCGGGTGTCTTCGGGTATCGCGAGGCAAGCCAGTCGGTCATCTGGCGCAAGAGGTCAGCGTAGGTGTCAAACGCACGATCCATCTCGCCGACGTAGCGTGCGCCGTAGCGAGACTCGAGCAGATCGTGGTCCCGGTAGAACCGGTAGTGTCCGTTGGCTAAGCGTCGGTCGTACCCGAGGTAGCGAGTCGACTGCTCCAAATAGCTCATCAGACGTCCACGCTCGAGAACCTTGGTGAGTAGGTTGCTCGCTTGCTCACAGGCCAGGTGCACGCCACCGAGCTGCGCGACCGAATCGTCCCCGTACTCAAAGAAGATTCGCTGGTAGAGCTCGTCGGCTCGTCCCACGCCGACGGTGGCGTCGATCGTGGTATCCCCCGTCAGGTCTAGATCCTCGACGAACTCGTCGAGAAAGAGCCGACGCAGGCTCTTCGTGGCGCGGGAATAACGCGCGAAGAGAGCCCCCTTGACCACTTCTGGCAAGTTAACCAGGGCAAATACGGGTCCGTCGAGGTTCGTGAAGTATCGGCGTAGCACCGTGCGCTCGGCGTCGGTGAACTCTTCCGCGACGTAGGCGTGCATGACAGATAGAGGTTAGGGCTCGGACTGGCGTAGAGGGTGGACCATCGTAGCGGTGGCGACCACGCTGCGCACGATGGCGTCACGGGCATCGGCGGCGCGCTCAGCGACGGGGCCGAGGCTGCGAAGTCGAGCGAGCTGCTCGCAGAGATCAGCCACCTGCTTGGCCGCTCGAACGAAGTCTCCCGGCGAGGTCTGGCCGACTTCGACGTCCGCGAGATCGAGCACCGTGGCGAGCGTTGCGCCTCTCGCCCAGGCGGTAATAACGTGAGCGAAGCTTCCGTCGGGATCGCGGCCGTGGCTCAACTGGTTGCGAGATTCGATCTCGCGCACGGCCGCCACGCGCACGCTCAATGAACGCAGGCGGTCTTCGAGCGAGAGGCGTCGTTCGCGACCAACCCGATCGGGAATCGTTCGGCGCTTCTTAGTCGTTACCGACTTGGCGGCGTGGGGGGTCTGTCGTGGGCGTTTTCGTTCGAAGACGAAGCAGGAGACGAATCCGGCGAGCGACGCCGAGTCGAGGTCGTCGAGCAAGCCCTCGCGCAGCGCCTCGGCAACGAGCAGGTCGCTCTCGTGGTACAGCGATCGAAGTAGCTGCCCGTCGTCGGTGAGCCGCCAACCTTCGGCGTAGCCGAGCGCCTCGAGTACCCGGTGGCGTGCGAGCATCACGTCGCTCAAGGAGCGTCGCGAGGCCGCCGGACGAGCCGCGGCCTCGAACTGCGCGAAGGAACGCTCCACGACCGTCACCGCGGTCTCGAGGTCGAAGTGGTCGATGAGGTTAGCGGTGAAGTTGTAGGTGGGGCGAAACGACGAATGAAGATCCGCGGGAGGGGCGATCGCGATCCGAGCGACGTCGCGCATCGCAACTTCCGGGTTGAAACAGATGATCGCGTGGCCCTCGTCGTCGAGTCCGCGCCGCCCGGCTCGTCCAGTCATCTGCGCGTACTCGGCGCTGGTAAGAAACGACCGGCCCGCGTCGGAGAATTTGGAAAATCGCTCGAGGGCAACGGTGCGCGCCGGCATGTTGATCCCGAGCGCCAGCGTTTCGGTGGCGAACACAACACCCAACAGGTTGCGTTCAAAACACGCCTCGACGATTTCGCGAAACGCCGGGATCATGCCGGCGTGGTGCGCCGCCAGGCCGCGAACGAGGCTGTCGAGGAAGTCGTCGTACTCGAGAGCGCGCAGCTCGTCGTTACTGAATCGAGCCAGGCGAAGATGCGCGATGCTCTCGATGTCGGTGCGCTGCTCGGCGGTGGTGAAGCGAAGTCCGTCCCGGCGGCACTGGTTGACGGCGTCGTCGCAGGCGGCTCGCGAGAAGATGAAGACGATGACCGGCAAGAGATCGGCGACTTCGAGGGAGCGGAGCAATTCACTTCGTCGCGGCGCGCGAAACGGCGGCGGCGGCGCGCCAGTGGTTGGACCACGCCACTTGGGGCCCGGACGGAAGCGTCGCGAGGACTTCATGAGATTATCGATGCGACGTGCGCTGTCGGAGAGCTGGTGATCCGTCAACAGTTCGAGCAGTTCGGCCGAGTTCTGCCCACGACGCACGACCGACACGTGATTACGCAGCGAGATGGGTCGGTGAGATTCGACGATCACCTCGGTCGTCCCGCGAATGGAGTTCAGCCACTCTCCCACGAACGGCGCATTACCGACGGTGGCGGACAGGGCCACGAACTGGACTGGCGGGGGCGTAAGGATCAGGACCTCCTCCCAGACCCCGCCTCGATATGGATCCTGGAGGTAGTGAACCTCGTCGAGGACCACGACGGCGAGGTCGCGGAGTTGGAGGGAATCCGTGAGCAGCATATTGCGCAGCACCTCGGTGGTCATCACGACCACGTCAGCGCCACGGTTGATCGACGTATCCCCGGTCAAGAGTCCCACGCGCTCGGTACCGAAGCGTTCGGCGAGTTCGTGGTACTTCTGGTTAGAAAGCGCCTTCAGTGGCGTCGTGTAGAAGGCGCGCTGGCCTTGTTCTATCCTTCGACCGATCGCGAACGTGGCGACAATCGTTTTGCCCGACCCCGTTGGCGCGCTAACCAGTACGTTGACTCCCCGTTCGACGGCGTCGAACGCGGCGTGCTGGAAGCCGTCGAGGCCGAAGCCAAGGCCGTTGACGAAGTCGTCGCGGTATTCGCGGCTCACCGGTGCAACAACTTGCCGACCCCGATTGCGAGGAAGTAGAACGCGGTCAGGGGTAGCGCTAACGCGAGCATCGACAAGGGGTCGCCACTCGGCGTGAAGACGGCCGCGGCAATCGTGATGGCAATCAGGGCGTAGCGCCAGGATCGCAGCAGCTGGCGGGGCGTGACGATGCGGGCCAACTCGAGTGCGACCAACACGACGGGGAACTCAAACGTGACGCCGAAGATGAACATCATCAGCAAGAACAGCCCGAGGTACTGATTGGGGTTGTACTCGGACACGAGGGTTCGTCCGCCAATGGACTGGAGGAACTGAATGGCGTGCTGAAAGCTGTAGTAGGCGACCGTCACGCCGGCAGCGAAGAACACGAACGAAGCCGACACGAAGGGCACGGCGTACCGGCGTTCGGTCGCCTTCAAGCCCGGGGTAATGAAACGCCACACGTGCCAGAACACTATGGGCGACGCGAAGACGAGACCGCCGAAGAACGCAATCTTGATGCGCAGCGTCAACCCGTCTAGGGGATTGGTAACCAGGAATCTGCAGTGGTCGGGCGCGGCGCGGCAGTAGGGCTCTTGGAGAATGTGCAGAATTGGCGTGTACAGCAAGAACGCGAGTACGCCCAGCACGATGATGGATCCCGACGACAGGAGAAATCGTCGTCGGGCTTCGGCGAGGTGCTCGGCCAGCGTCATCCCCGACTCGGCTTTACGGAAACGTGACATGGCGAGCTAGTTGAGTGACGGGTCGACGGGGCCCGGGTCCGAGGCGAGGTCAGGCGGTGGCGCGTTCGAATATGAGATGGGTGGTGGCGACGGTGGCTCGTCGGGTTCGGTTACGTCGGTGGGGGCAAGGTCACTCGGTGCGGAGCTCGACTCTCGCGCCTCGGCTCGATTGGCGAGTTCGTTTAGCAGGTTTACCGGACTGCGCACGACGCGGGCGAGATCACTCGCGCTGGGAAGGTCTGGTATGACGCCGCGCACCTCTTCTTCAACGCGTTCCTGTATTCGCTTGAGCGCCCGCCAACTAGAGCCCAGCTTGTGGGCCACCTCGGGTAATTTGTCGGGTCCGAGCAGCAAGAGAATCACGGCCACGATCACCATGATCTTGATGGGGCTCAGGCTCAACACTCCCCCATTGTAGGGGCGTCACTGCGCAACGTTTAGAGGAAGCCAAATTGTGAGAGCGGCCACAGGCGGAAGAACGCCTTGCCAATGATGCTCGAGCGAGGCACTGTCCCCCACGTTCGACTGTCGCAGGATTCGCTCTGGTTGTCCCCCATCAAGAAGTACCTATTGGGCGGAACCGTGACGTTGCCGATCGGCGTGCCGAGTGGTTCGTAGTGCGTCCAGGTCTGGTCGAGCACCTTACCGTTTACGTAGATCGTATTGCCGCGTGACGTCAAGTGGTCTCCGGGCAGGCCGATGACCCGCTTGATGAAGATAGGGACCGCGTCGGTGCAGTCGGTCAGTGCCGCCGCCGGTGCCCGAAAGACAACAATGTCCCCTCGGTGAATCGTGCCGAGGGTGACGGAGAGCTTGGAAACGAGGATGCGGTCACCGATCGGCAACGTTGGCTCCATCGAACCCGACGGAATGTAGAACTGCTGAACGACGTAGGCGCGCATCAGCAGGGAGACGCCGAGCGCCACCACGAGGATGATGACCCATTCGATCAGCGTCGATCGACGGCGCCGCGGTCGAGCCACGCTGTTCACGACGGCCTCGATCGGATCAACTCCAACGGCAGCGGTGGTCGAATCTGGTTCGACGAGGTCGTCAGGCACGTAGCAAGGTTAGTCGGCCCTTACTTACCTATCTCGTCGCTCCAGGGACGCGAGTAGCTTCTGAAAGCGTTCGTCCGTGCTCTTGAAGGGATCCTTCAAGAGCACGGTGCGCTGCATCTCGTCGTTGAGCTTGAGGTGCACCCAGTCGACGGTGTAATCGCGACGCCACTCTTTGGCGACGCGGATGAAGGTGCCGCGCATCCGAGCGCGTGTCGTCGCCGGGGGCTCGACGGCGGCGGTGGAGATGGCGTCGTCGTCGACCATCCGTCGAAAGTGGTCGCGTTGTTGACGTCGGTAGTGCAGACCACGGTCCAAGTCGGTGTCGTGGTACAGCAGATCGATGAGCGCGATTCGCGGGTCGCTCAACGCGAGGCCGCGCCGCTCGCGCTCTCGTTCGATGATCTGCAATTTGGCAATCCAATCCACTCGGTCGGCGAGGGACATCGGATCGCTGCGAAAGTCGTCGATCGCTTCTCGCCACAAGCGCACGGCGAGGCGCTGGTCGTCGGGCAGATTGCGGTTCTGGGCGAAGAGCTCGGCGCGCTCGCAGAGATCGTCTTGGATTTCTAGGGCTGTCATATCCCGACCGGACGTCAGCTTGATCGGCTCTTTGCTCCAGAGGTCGTAGGCGATATCGCGCAGCGCGTTAATCGGCGAAGCCAGGTTGTAGTCGCGCAGCACCGTCGTTCGGTCTTCGATCATGGCTAAAACGACGGAGGCCGTGCCGACCTTGAGAAACGTCGCGAACTCACTCATGTTCGAATCGCCGACGATGACGTGGAGCCGTCGGTACCGCTCGGGATCGGCGTGGGGCTCATCACGGGTATTGATGATGGGTCGGCTGCGCGTGGTGGCCGAGGAGATTGACTCCCAGATGTGCTCGGCGCGTTGGCTCATCGAATAGGCGGTGCCCTTGGGTGATGAGACCACCTTGCCGGCGCCGGCAAATATTTGGCGACTGATCAGGAACGGAATGAACACCTGTTCGAGTCGCGACAGATCGTCGATGCGCTCGATGCAGTAGTTCTCGTGACAGCCGTAGGAGTTCCCCGAGGAATCCGTATTGTTCTTGAACAGGTAGATGTCACCGCGGATTCCCTCGTCGGTGAGTTGTTGCTGAGCGTAGGTGACCAGTTCGCGCAAAATGGCCTCGCCCGCCTTGTCCTGGGCGACGAGGTCAGTGAGCGAGTCGCACTCGGCGGTGGCGTACTCGGGGTGGCTTCCCACGTCGAGGTACAGCCGGCTACCGTTCTCGAGGAAGACGTTGCTCGATCGGCCCCACGCGACCACCTTGCGAAAGAGGAATCGTGAGACCTCATCGGGGCTCAGACGGCGCTGCCCCCGCAGCGAGAACGTAATGCCGAATTCGGTCTCGACGCCGAATATTCGCCGAAGCATCAGCTGCTCACGGGCCGAGCAACTCCCCGACTCGCTGGTCGGACAATCGGTTGAACGTGCGTCGTGTCCCGCGATCTTCGAGCACGCAGACTTCGAGGTCGACGACCTCGATGGTTCGGTCTGGGCCAGACAGCGCGTCTACGGCGTGTCGCAACGTCTCGGCCAGGGGTGCGACGTCGCTCTGGGCGGCAACGAACCGGCTCTTGATGGTCTCCGCGTCACCCCCGAGTACCGCGAAGCGGGCCTCGTCCGAGATGGTCCCCTCGTAGGCGATGCGGTAGAGTTTCGTTGGCCGAAGCGCGCTGCCCAACTGAGCGACGAGTATTTCCACTTCGAGGGGCTTTTGGCCCTCGGTGAACATGTCGCCGACGTGTTGAGCGTAGTAGTTGGCCAGAGCCCTTGCGTCGACGTCCTCTCGCGAATAGGTGAAACCGGTGCCGTCGGCCCAGCGGATACCAGCCTCGCGAAGCCGGTCGAATTCGTTGTACCGGCCAACGCCGGCGAAGGCAATGCGGTCGTAGATCTCAGAGATCTTGTTGAGCGACGCCGACGTGTTCTCGGCCACCATGACCACACCGACGTCGTAGATCGCCGCAACGATTGAGCGTCCGCGAGCGATGCCCTTCTGCGCGAATTCGGCGCGGTCCTTGATCAGCTGCTCGGGCGATACGTAGAAGAAGTTGGTCATCGCAGCGATCCCCCCGCGACGCCTTGACTCTGGGTGCGTCGCTCGTTGATTGTCGCGAAGCGTCGTCGAACTTCGTCGTCGGGCAGTTCGGCGAATCCGCGTTCATCGATGGTCACGATCATGGGAAAGATATTGCGAACGAAATCGGGTCCGCCGGTGCTCGGGTCGTTATCGCCCGCCTCGTAGACGGCCAGCGCGCCGAGGTCGATCGCCGAGTCGCGATCGAGGTCGGTTCGATAGCCGAGTCGCAGCGCACTCTCGGCGAAGGGCGACCCCGATCCAATCGTTGCGAAGTCTCGTCGCTCGTAGCAGCCACCGGCACCGTCGTATTCGAATATTCGTCCGTCGTTGTAACTAGGGTCCCAGCCCGCTAGCAGCGGGATGACGGTGAGCGGTGTGCCCAGGTTGTTGCGCTGCACTAGTGGTGAGAGGTAGTTCGCCTTGCCCTTCAGGCTCAGCGCCGAGTCGGTCATCTTCTCGTAGTGTTCGAAGGAGAGCTGGGCCATGCGAATGAACTCCATGCCCCGGGCCGCGCTACCGGATATGGCGATAGCCGTGTTGTGGTCGGCCGCCTCAATCTTGCGCACGTCACGGCTGGCGATGTAACTGCTGGTGGCCTGACGGTCCGCGACCATCACGACGCCACCGAGGTAGCGCACGGCAACGACCGTGGTCGCGTGGGTCGACGACGTCGAGCCCCATTCAGCGCCTACCAATCCGGCTCGTTCGGCGAACGTCGCGAATGACGGACCGGGATCGTCGCTGGCGTTGAACAACGGGAGCCCCATCTACTCGCCGCCCTTTTGGACGTAGTTGCGCACGAACTCTTCGGCGTTCTCCTCGAGCACTTCGTCAATCTCGTCGAGCAAGTCGTCAAGGTCGGCCTTCAGCTGCTCGCCCTTCGAGGCGTCTACCGAGACGTCCGCAACTGAATCTGCGGCTCGAGCGACCCGTTGTTTGTGGATACGTTCTTGTTCACTCATGCCATTAGTTCTACCCGTCCAACGCGGCCAATAGGGCTATAGCCGTCGAATTCGATTCAAAGAGGTGCGACGTAAGCTCGGCGGTACCACGGAGTGGATCAGGCATGGGTACGCGCTGTAGTGGGCCGTTGCCGAGGTCAAAGACCACCGAATCCCAGTTGGCCGCGGCGATCTGATTCGGGTACCGCATGACGCACTGCCCGCGGAAAAAGGCTCGCGTGGTGGCTGGAGGCCTCGACACGGCGTCGGCGACCGCCTCGGGCGACTCGAGCTGACGCAGACCAACCCGGCTGGACAGGGAGCGTTCGGGGCGTAGGTCGTGGTACTGCAAATCAATCGCCCGAAGCCGCGCATCGGTCGCCGCAAGATCGTAGCGCTCCTGGTAGCCACGGATGATTCGCAGTTTGGCTACCCAGTCGATCCGATCCGCCACGGCGGCGTGGTTGTCACGGACACCATCGAGGAGTTCGCGCCACTGACGCACGATCAATTCCACCTCGTCGCGTTCGGCGACCGCTTCCCCACCGCCCCGCTCGACGTACGCCGCGACCAGCCGCCAGAGTTCGTCTTGGAGGTCCCAGGCGCTCAGCCGTCGGCCGTCGTCACACTCAACGGTAGTGCGGAGGGTGGTATCGAGCGCAAACGCCCGCACCGCGCGCACCGGGTCGCGCGGACGCGGCGGAAACCGGGTGACTCCCTCGTCCTCGAGCACGGCGAGCGCCAGCGCCGTAGCGCCTAACTTCACGAACGTGGCGAACTGGCTCATATTCGCGTCGCCGATGATCACGTGCAGACGACGAAAGCGTTCCGCGTCGCCGTGCGGCTCGTCACGAGTGTTGATGATGGGGCGTTTCAACGTGGTTTCCAGACCCACGACCTCTTCGAAGAACTCGGCTCGTTGACTCACTTGGAAGGCGGGTCGTACGGCGAGCGCGGCTTCGGTTTCGGCTCCGACCTTTCCCGCACCGACCACGATCTGGCGTGACACGAAGTGGGGCACGAGTGCGCGAACGATGTCCGCGAAGGGAAGGTCGCGCCGCACGAGGTAGTTCTCGTGACAGCCGTAGGAGTTGCCCTTGCCGTCCGAGTTGTTCTTGAACAGGGTGATGGCGTCGGCGGGGGCGAGTGCCGCGTTGGCCGCGTCAAGGGCACGACGAAGTACTTCCTCGCCCGCTGCGTCGAACCGCGTCGCTTCGCGAGGCGTGCGACACTCCGGCGACGAGTACTCAGGATGGGCGTGATCGACGTACAGGCGCGCGCCGTTGGCCAGGACCGTATTGGCGAGGTGGGTCTCCACCACCGGGGTGAAGGCCGTCAGCGCACCCAGCCCCCGAGCATCTAAGTCTGGCGTTTCTCCATCGAAGTCCCAGTTGATGCGCGTTCGTCCCTGTTGCGCGTAGGCGTTGACGATGATGCTTGACGCGCTAATCGGATCCGGATCAGGTCCGCCAGCAATGCCGAATTCGGTCTCGATCCCGAGAACTTTGGCGATCGCCATCAGGCTAGAGGTACTGGCCCGTGCCAACGTGCTGGATCGAACGTCCACCCTTTGCGTCGGGCTCGTCACGGTTGATCAGTGTGCGGATGAAGACGATGCGTTCACCCTTCTTGCCCGAGATTCGCGCCCAGTCATCGGGGTTCGTGGTGTTGGGCAGATCTTCGTTTTCGCGGTATTCCTGACGGATTGACTCGAGCAGATCGGCGACGCGAAGTCCACGGCCAGCGTCCGCAATCTCGCGCTTGACCGCCAGCTTCTTCGCTCGACGTACGATGTTCTCGATCATTGCGCCCGAGGCGAAGTCTTTAAAGTACAAGACTTCCTTGTCGCCTCCCTGGTAGGTGACCTCGAGGAACCGGTTGTCGTCGTCGATGCGGTACATCGCCGACACCGTCTCCTCGATCATGGCCCGAATCGCTTTGTCGCGATCACCACCGCCCAAGGACACGACCTCGGACGTGTCGATGGGTAGCGAGGAAACGATGTAGCGCTGAAAGATCTGGGCGGCTGCCTCGGCGTCGGGTCGCTCGATCTTGATCTTGACGTCGAGGCGGCCGGGTCGAAGGATGGCTGGGTCGATGAGATCCTCGCGGTTGGTCGCGCCGATCACAATCACGTCGCGCAACGACTCGACGCCGTCAATCTCGGCGAGCAGTTGGGGCACGATGGTGGACTCCATGTCCGAACTAATACCGGTGCCACGGGTGCGAAACAGCGAGTCCATCTCGTCAAAGAACACGATGACGGGAACCCCTTCGTCGGCTTTCTCCCGGGCGCGTTGGAACACGAGGCGAATCTGGCGTTCGGTCTCACCGACGTACTTGTTTAAGAGCTCGGGCCCCTTGATGTTGAGGAAATAGGACCGGACGTTACGGTTGCCGCGAAGCTCACCCACCTTGGCCGATAGGGAGTTGGCCACGGCCTTGGCGATGAGTGTCTTGCCGCAGCCCGGAGGGCCGTAGAGCAAGATGCCCTTGGGTGCGGGTAGGTCGTAATCCGCGAACAACGCGCGGTGCAAATACGGCAGCTCGACGGCGTCGGTGATCTGCTCGATCTGGGAGTCCAGCCCACCCACGTCGGCGTAGGTGATGTCGGGAACCTCTTCGAGTACGAGCTCCTCGGCCTCTTGGCGAACGAGCTTCTCAACGAGCAGGTTAGAACGATGATCGAGCAGGAGCGCATCCCCACTGCGCAGGCGAACGTCGCTTAACGCGTCGGCGAGCTCCACGACGCGCTCTTCATCGGCGTGACCATAGATCAGTACGCGGCGCTCATCGAGGACCTCCTTGACGGTCACCACCTCGCCCTGACCGTCGGCGGTACGCACACCGATGACCGTGAATGACTCATTGAGCACTACTTCGTCACCGCGGGCCACCTGATTGGGATCGATGGCGGGGTGCAGAGCCACTCGCATCTTTCGTCCGGAGGCGAAGATGTCCACGGAGCCGTCGTCGTTGAAGTCGACGAAAGTGCCGTAGACGGCTGGCGGTTGCGTCAGCTTGTCCACTTCGTCACGCAGGGCCGTGATCTGGTCGCGCGTCTGCTGAATCGTGATGCTCAACTTTTCATTGCTCGAACGTGCCTGCGCCAGCTGACCGCGCGCTTCAAGGAGCTGTTCCTCGAGCTGTTCGATTCGCCGACTCGCGTACTCGGGCACGTGTGGCAATGCGTTCGACGGCGCCGGCGGATCGCGCCGGTCGCGGGGTTCGATGGGTTCCATCGGGGACATACCGCCACCCTAGACTTCAATCGCCACCGGCAATGGGTCGGACCGTCGTGGCCGTGCCGCTAGCATGACGTGACTGGACCAGCCCCGGGAGGACGCAGGAATGAAGGTGTGGATCGACCAGGATTTGTGCACCGGCGACGGACTGTGCGAAGAGATCTGTCCGGCCGTGTTCACGCTGCTTGACGACGGCTTGGCCTACGTGAAAGAGGGCGATAACGTGAAGAGTTCGCCCGGAGGCGCAGCGGGAGTCGCAGTGGTGCCGGTAGACCTAGAGGACGCCGTCGTCGAAGCCTCCGAAGAGTGTCCTGGCGAGTGCATTTTCATTGAACAGGGTTAGGCGTCACGCCACGCACGAGGAGTCGGGCGGACGTGAGAAAACCGGTGTGGGCCACCATGCGATGGTCTGGGCGAACGGAACGCCCATCAATGTGCCACGTGCGACGCAGGATCTCGACCGTTTCGGCGAGTCCGAACGGATAGCGATTCAGGGTTTCGCGCAGCAGCTGGGTCTGATTGATCGTCGGTAGATACGCGAGCAGGATTCCGCCGGGGCGCAGCGCACGCGCGGCGTGTTCAACAACCGCCCACGGTTCGGGCATGTCGAGCAGGACGCGGTCAAAGTCGCTGCCCTCGATACCGAGTGTGACGTCACGAATGTGAACGTCGTAGGGCAGGTCGGGTCCCAATAAGCCGTGCACGTTCGTTTGCGCGTGCTGCGCGAAGTCCTCGCGAATTTCGTAGGCCGTCACGGCCGCACCGGCGCGCAAAAGCGTCATGGAAAGCGCGCCCGATCCGACACCGGCTTCGAGGACCTTTAGACCGGGAGAGATGTCGGCCTGGATGAGAATGGCTCCCAGGTCCTTCGGGTAGATCACCTGCGCCCCGCGCGGCATTTTTAGCACTACGTCGGCCAGGGTCGGACGCAGTACCAAGAAGTTGCGCTCGGTATTGCTCGGGATTAAGGAACCCTCGACCGCACCGATGACATCGTTATGCTGCACGATGCCCGCGTGGGTGTGAAAGGCGGCGTCGGGGCGAAGCGTTACCAGGTAACGGCGATCCTTCGCGTCTATCAGCATTACGCGCTCGCCCGCGCCGAGCGAGGCGTTCACACTGAACGGCGCGTGGCCCGACGGCCAGCGGCGCGAGCGGCTCCGTCGAGCAACCGCACGATGACCAGGCCCCCGGCGACGGCCCCCCACTTGCGCGAGCGCTGGGCGATGGCGCGGCTCCCGGTGACCATCGCCGCCAACTGCAGTAGGCGGCGCATCAGCGTCTACCGCGCCGAGGTCGTGGACGCGAGCGACGTCCCCGCAAAAAGCCCCAGACGTAGCCGACCAGGAGGCCACCAACGCCAGCCACTGCGGCGTCAGCCGGGTCGTCCGAGCGAATGACCAGGGAACCCACGGGCACGACCTTGCGCACGGAGCGTTCGAGCTCCCGTCGGGTTTCCGTGGCGCTCACGAACGGCCCTTCAGACGGCGGCGCACTGACGAGTCACTGACAATTCGCCAGGCCGTCAGCGCGAGAACGCCGATCGCCACAACCGCCACGATCAGGTACGGCAGCCACGACAAGGATCCGTCGAGTACTCGGAACGTCTGGAGAAATCGCAGAAGTCCGGTGAGTAGCATGAGCGCACCGAAACCGACGAAGACGCTCCCGAGCGCGCCGAAGGCCGCGTAGCGGGCAACGTCCTTCAGGGGCTGGATCGTTTCCTCTTTGAGGTAGCGAATTACGAGTCCCTTGACCTCGTCGATGTCGCGTCGAAGTGACGCGCCTCGCACGACGTTGCGCCACGACGGAAGCCTCACGGGTCCAGCCTACTCAGTTCGATCTCGTACGAGGTAGGTAGAACTGGCGCGCGCCACGCCGCCGCCGCCGTCGTCGATCTGGGCCTCGACGAACGTGACATTCTGGCCCGACCTGACCACCGTCGCGCGACAGGTCAACGTCGCGCCGGGTCGCACGGCACGGAGAAACGAGATCTTCATCTCGGCGTTGGCCACCCACACCCGACGGTCGCCGGCGGCGAGCACGGCTGCGGCTCCCATGGCCGAGTCGGCGATCGCGGCGAGAAAACCGCCCTGGACCGTACCCGCCGGATTGAGAAAGCGCTCGTCTACGCGCGTGCGCCATAGCGTGACACCGGGCTCGTCGCCGTCGACACGGCTCAGTCCCAGCGTAAGGTCACACGCCGGAGGGATCTGCAGCACTGCGCCAGGTTACTGGCGGGCTCGGGTGGAAAAGTTAACTACGCTTCCAACCATGGCTGACCTACTGTTTCGTGGCGCGACCGAGTTGGAGGGGCGGGTCATCCGCGAAGTCATGGCCCTGGCCATGGACGGCCCGGCGAAGGCAAATTCTGGTCACAGCGGTACCGCAATGGCCCTCGCCCCGCTCGGCGTCACATTGTTCTCTCGGCTCATGCGGCACGATCCCACCGACGCGCAATGGATTGATCGTGATCGATTCATTTTGAGTTGTGGTCACGCGTCGATGCTCCAGTACGCACTCGCCCACTGCTTCGGCTACGACCTCGGCGCCGATGATCTTCGAGCTTTTCGTCAGCCGCATTCACGCACCCCTGGCCACCCCGAACGCGGCGTCGCGCCCACCGTCGACGTGACGACCGGACCCCTGGGCCAAGGCGTCGCGAACGGCGTCGGCATGGCGATCGCCGAGCGGATCCTTCGTCACGACTACGGCGATGATCTCGTCGATCACCGTACCTGGGTCATCGCGGGCGACGGGTGCCTCGAAGAAGGGATCAGCCACGAGGCGGCATCGTTGGCCGGTGCGCTGGGACTCGAACGACTAACGATCTTCTACGATGATAATCACATCACGATCGACGGCCCAACGGAGCTCGCCTTGCGCGACGACACGCCGGCTCGCTTCCGTGCTTACGGCTGGCAGGTGATCGAGGTTGGTGAATCCGCCAACGACCTGGACGTCCTCGAGCGTGCCGGACGCGAGGCGATGGCGGAACAAACCAAGCCGACGCTCGTGATCGTGCGCTCGCACATTGGCTACCCCGCCGTGGCGATGATGGATCGGCGCGAAGCGCATGGTTCGCCGTTCTCGGCCGCCGTGATCACCGAAACGAAGGCCCTTCTTGGACTGCGCGACGAGCCGTTCGCGCTCGACTCGGAGTTGCCGCCTTCGATGATCGACGCGCTCGCGCCGCGCCGCGGTGAACGCACGCGCTGGGAGGCTGCGATGGTGGCCGCGGGAGAGCGGGGTGCTCGCCTGCGCGAGCAGTTCGACACTCGCGGCGCACTGCTCGCCGACGTCCCGGTGACCTACTACGAGGCGGGAAGTTCGGTCGCTACCCGCAAAGCGCTGCAGCGCGCCATGGACGCGTGGGCGTCGCACACGTCGGGCCTGACGGCGGGATCGGCCGATCTCACCGACAACACCGGGGTGGTGCTCGCGGGACCTTCCCAGGGGGTCGCCCACCCCGAGGGCCGTCAGATCCACTTCGGCGTCCGCGAATTCGCGATGGGCGCGATCCTGGTCGGTCAGGCCGCCCACGGCGCGATGCGGCCCGTCGGCTCAACGTTCTTCGTCTTTAGCGACTACGAACGCCCCGCGATCCGCTTAGCGGCGCTGAGCCGCGTGGGCACCTTGTTCGTCTTCACGCACGATTCCGTCGGCGTAGGCGAAGATGGTCCCACGCACCAACCCGTCGAGCACCTGATGGCCCTGCGCGCGATGCCGCACCTGCACGTCGTTCGCCCGTCCGACGCGAACGAAACGCTCGACTTGGTGGAGGCGTACTTGCGTGATCCCGATCCGCCGGCGACCGCGCTGATCCTCTCTCGCCAAGACGTCGCGGTGATGGGCGAACCCGATCGTCGCGCGTCTCGCGCGGGTGCGGCGCGAGGCGCCTACGTGATTCGCGAGGACGTCGATGCCCGCTGCACCCTGGTGGGTACCGGGTCCGAGGTTGCGGTCTGCCTAGAGGCCCACGACCGACTGTCGGCACTCGGGATTGCGACCCGCGTCGTCGCCATGCCTTGCTGGAGGTGTTTTGACGAGCAGACCCTCGACTATCGCGACGCGGTGTTACGCCGGACGATACCGTCTATCGCGGTGGAAGCGGGCGCCACGCTAGGGTGGACGCGCTACGTGGACCAGGCCGTCGGGATCGACTCGTTTGGTCTGTCCGCTCCGGGATCCTACGTGATGGACTACTTCAACATTGGGGCCACGAGCGTCGTAGAACTCGTTACCGACATCGTGGCGCAAGGCTAAGGTCGCCGGAGCGCCACCGACTACGTGGCGAACTCGACGCAGTCCCCGTCGTACGGTCATGCGTTGGGTGCTTAACCGCTCCGTTCGGCAGTCGCCGTATGGAATCGTGCGCGCACCCGCACCTGTAGGATGCTGCCATGTCAAGGCCCGAGCAAGGCGTGGTGTCGATGGCCCTCGCGTCCGAACTGATGGCGGCGTCCGCGGAGGATCTCGCCGCCGAGGCCTTCGGGCGCGCTCGCGCAACGCACGGCTTCGTGGTCACGTACTCGCCCAAGGTCTTCATTCCCCTCACCAAGCTGTGTCGCGACCGCTGTGGTTACTGCACGTTTGCCCAAGCACCGGCTCACGTGGCGGCGCCGTACCTCTCACTCGACGAGGTCATGGCAATCGCTGAAGAGGGACGCGCCGCTGGGTGCAGCGAGGCCCTCTTCACACTGGGTGAACGACCGGAGCTTCGCTACGACGAAGCCGCGCGGTGGCTCGCTGCCCGGGGATATCGCTCTACCGTGGACTACGTTGCCACGGCCGCGCAGATGGTGCTCGATGGAACCGGCCTTCTCCCGCACGTGAATGCCGGGGCCCTCTACGCCCACGAGCTCGATCAGCTTCGAGCGTGCGCCGCCTCCCAGGGCATGATGCTCGAATCGCTAGCGTCGCTCGACGCCCACCGGCTGTCACCCGACAAAACGCCCGAGCGCCGTCTCGCGACGCTCGACGCGGCGGGCGCGCTTCGCATCCCCTTTACGACGGGTCTGCTCGTGGGGATTGGCGAGACGCGCGCCGATCGAATCGAGACGCTCGCGGCCATTGCCGCGTCACACGAAGCCCACGGGCACGTCCAAGAAGTCATCATCCAGAACTTCTTGCCCAAGGCCCGCACGGCGATGGCTCACGAGCCGCCGGCGAGCGCGGACGAGTTCCGCTGGACGATCGCGGCCGCGCGGCTGATCCTGCCGGCGGGGATACACCTTCAAGCGCCGCCGAACCTCAGCGATGATCCCGCTGAACTGCTCGAATACGGCATTGACGACTTCGGCGGCATCTCGCCCGTGACGCTGGACCACGTGAATCCGGAGCGGGCGTGGCCCGCCATCGGCGCGCTACGTCGTGAAACCGAGGCTCGGGGGCTTCATCTCGTGCCGCGCCTCACGATCTACCCAAGCTTCGTCGCTCGCCACGACGAGTTCGTGCACGAGCACGTTCGTCCCGCAGTTCTGGCCGCTGCTGATGCGACGGGTCTCGCGCGAGACGATGCGTGGGCCTCGGGAGCCGACGCCACGCCACCCGAGACACCGGTCTCCCGGGTGCGCACGAGCGCGGTCAGCGAGATTCTGGCACGCTACGAGCCGGGTTACGACTTC
The DNA here is from genome assembly GCA_027449665.1 of Acidimicrobiaceae bacterium. Taxonomy (GTDB): domain Bacteria; phylum Actinomycetota; class Acidimicrobiia; order Acidimicrobiales; family RAAP-2; genus RAAP-2. The sequence goes on from DAIDLE010000004.1 coordinate 49,804, forward strand.
GAGCACGGCGAGCTCGTTGCCCTGCTCGAGGCTCGCGGCGGTGATTTCAACGCCATCGTGGAGCTCGCCGACGAGGTACGTCGAGAACTGGTCGGCAACGACGTCACCTACGTTGTCAATCGCAATATCAACTACACCAACGTGTGCACGTTCAAGTGCCGATTCTGTGCCTTCTCCAAGGGACCGCTCTCGCTGAATTTGCGCGGCGATCCGTACCTGCTCACGCTGGACGAAATCGCTGAGCGAGTGCGCGAGGCCGAAGAACGCGGAGCGACGGAAGTCTGCCTCCAGGGGGGCATTCATCCCAATTTTGATGGCGAGTACTACCTCGAGGTCGTTCGCGCCGTTCACGAGGCGTCGCCCAGGATGCACATTCACGCGTTCAGTGCGCTCGAGGTGTTCGAGGGCGCGCGCCGATCGGGTCAGGATCTCGAGACGTACCTAGCTGGGTTACGTGACGCCGGTCTCAAGACGTTGCCCGGGACGGCGGCCGAGATTCTCGTGGACGAGGTTCGCGCCATTCTCTGTCCGGACAAGCTGTCGACCCAGCAGTGGTTGGACGTACACCGCGCGGCCCACCATGTCGGACTGCACTCGAACGTCACGATCATGTTCGGAGCAGTCGAGGGAGCGGCGAGCTGGGCAACGCACCTGCTGGTCACGCGGGCACTGCAGCGCGAGACCAGTGGCTTCACCGAGTTCGTTCCCCTGCCCTACGTCCATATGGCAACGCCACTGTTCTTGCGGGGTCGTTCGAGGCGGGGCCCGACCTTTCGCGAAGCCGTGCTGATTCACGCCGTCGGACGGCTCCACTACGCAACCTACATCGACAACATCCAGGTGAGCTGGGTGAAGATGGGAGTTGACGGCGTTCGTCGAATTCTCAACGCGGGCGCGAATGATCTCGGTGGGACTCTCATGGACGAGAACATTTCGCGAGCGGCGGGAGCAGTTCACGGGCAAGAACTAGACGTTGAACACCTGCGCGAGCTCGTCACGCCACTGGGTCGGCCACTGGTGCAGCGCAGCACGCTCTACCAGACGCTGTGAACGAGGTCGTTGAAGCATTCCTGCGAGACAGCGGACTCGCCGCGGATCCGGGTTCGCAAGAACTCGAGCTGGTGCGCGGGCTCTTGCAGGACGTGCTGACGCTCGTCCAGTCGAATCACGACACCGAGGACCTCCGGGTCGCGTCGACCGCCATGCGCGAGTTGCTGAGTGCGGCTCGCGTGTTTTCCCCCTGGCGCGATCGACCCAAACTTACGGTCTTCGGCTCGGCACGAACGCCGCGATCCTCGCCACATTACGCAATGGCGCGCGAGCTCAGCGAGCGCATGGCACGTCGGGGCTGGATGACCGTGTCAGGCGCTGGACCAGGCATTATGCAGGCCGCCGCCGAAGGCGCGGGGCTCGCCGAGACGCTCGGCGTCAACATCGTGCTGCCCTTCGAACAGAGTTCCAACCAGTACGTCGACGCGGAAAGCCGACTCGTCGAGATGAAGTACTTCTTTACCCGCAAGGTGGCTCTCACCAAGGAGTCGCTGGCCTTCGCGTTTTTCCCCGGTGGGCTCGGAACCCTCGACGAGGTGTTCGAGATCTTGACGTTGCTGCACACGGGCAAGGGCGGTCCAGCACCGGTCACGCTCGTTGACCTGCCCGATGGCACCTACTGGGAGTCGTGGTGGCGATTCATTGAGGAAGCGGTGATCGGCGCGGACTACCTCGACGCTGACGCGGCCCGCCTGGTGCGGATTTGCCACTCTCTCGAGGACGTGGAGGACGAGCTCGAAAGGTTCTATCGGCATTTCGTGGCCTTTAGTCACGCCGGCGGACTCGGACGCCTCGACCTTCGTCGCGCGATTACCCCGGCCGAGATCGCGGCACTTCGTGCGCGCGTCCCCGAACTAGCAACGGGTGCTGACTGGCGCACCGACGGACCGTCAATACACTTCGAGTTCGACGGACGGCGCTACGTTGAACTGCGTCGCCTGATCGACGCCGTCAACGACCTGGCGCCCTAGTCGGGGCCATCGCGCAAGATCGCCTGCGCTTTTTGCAGACTACGCCTCACGCGCGCCAGTCGCCGTTCGGTTTCCCGTGCGGTCTCGTTGGAGCCGTCACGCAGCTGTGCGCGTACGGCGTCGAATACGGCGTCACTCACCCGCTGTTCGAGCGCCGCAATCTCGTCGGCTAACTCAGCGAAGTCGCTCACGTCGTGACCGTTTCGACAGTGAACTGGCCGTCGGCGTACTCGGCTCGCAAGACCTTCTTGTCAAATTTGCCAACGCTCGTCTTCGGAATGGACTCGATGAAAGTCCAGTATTCGGGCAGCCACCACTTGGCTACGCGCTCGGCCAGAAACGCTCGCAGCTCACCGGGCGTGGCCGACGCACCCGGACGCAGCACGACGCAGCACAGCGGGCGCTCTTGCCACTTCTCGTCGGGCACCGCTATCACCGCCGCTTCGAAGACCGCCGGGTGACCCATAACGGCGCCCTCTAACTCGACCGAGCTGATCCATTCACCGCCCGACTTGATCACGTCCTTCGTCCGGTCGGTCACCACCATGAAGCCCTCGTCGTCGAGCGTGCCGATATCACCGGTACGCAGCCAGCCGTCGTGGAATCGTTCGGGTGCGTCGACGCCGAAGTAGGAGCCGGTTATCCACGGTCCGCGAATTTCGAATTCGCCCACCGTGTGGCCATCGCGGGGCAGCACCGAGCCGTCGTCGTCAGTGATTCGCAACTCGACGCCGGCGACCACGCGACCAGCCTTGACCCGGTAGTCGATCTCCTTCTCGGGAGGGGTGCCGGCGGGCGGTATGGAGACCGCCGCCAGCGGGCTCGTTTCGGTCATGCCCCATCCCTGCACCATGTTTCGGCCCCAGCGTTCGCGGAAGGTCTCGATCATCGATCGTGGTACGGCCGCGCCGCCGGCGAGGATGCCACGCATCGACGAGAAGTCGGCGTCGGCGTCGTTCTCCGCGGCCCGCAAGACGTCGTTCCACACGGTCGGCACCCCGAGTGAAATGGTCGGGCGTAGGTCACGAATCATCTTCACGATGGGCTCGCCCTGGAGAAACATCTGGGGCATGATGAGTTCGGTGCCGGCGAAGAAAGCGGTGTACACGGCGCCCCACGCGTTGACGTGGAACATCGGCACGATGAGCAGGCAACGATCCTTCTCGCAGAGGCCAATCGAGTTCGCGGTGGTCGAGGCCAGCGAGTGAAGCCACGTCGAGCGATGAGAGTAGACCACGCCCTTGGGGTTGCCCGTCGTTCCCGACGTGTAACACATGATCGCCGCCGCGCGCTCGTCCAGATCGGGCCACGAGTAGCCAGGCTCCTCGGCGCCAATGAAGGCTTCGTAGTCAATCGTCTCGCCGAGCGAACCGGACTCGTCGGGACCGTGCACGATGAAGTGTCGTACCGAGGTAATTTCATCGCGGATCTTGGCCAACAGCGGCACCAGGGTGTGATCGACGATGATCACCTCGTCCTGGGCGTGGTTGATGATGTACGCGAGCTGTTCGGGAAAGAGCCGAATGTTGAGCGTGTGCAGCACCGCGCCCATCGCCGGAACGGCCAGGTACGCTTCCATGTGCGCCTGGTTGTTCCACATGAACGTGCCCACGCGCGTGGAGTCACCTACCCCGAGTCTCCGTAAGGCAGCGGCCAGCCGCTCGGCGCGCAGGGCGATCTCCTTGAAGGTCGCTTCTCGAACGCCGTCGGGCTCGACGGTGTAAACCACTTTGTTCGCGTAGACCCACTCGCCGTGTCGTATCATGCTGCTGATCAGCAGTGGTGAGTCCTGCATGGTGCTCTGCATGGCCGTTCCCTTCTCCCTAGACCGATGCTACAAAGATCGTCCGCGCCACGTCACCACGTGGCACAATATGGCGACACCGGAGCCGGCAGCGTGGTCACACCGCGCAGCGCCGAGTCGATCGCGGCCGCGGCACTGCGGCCCTCGGCAATCGCCCACACGATCAGACTCTGGCCGCGTACGGCGTCACCGCACGCGAACACGAGATCATCGGCGAAGCCCGAGACGCGCCAGCGGTCGTCGACCAGGATCGATGACCGATCCGTCTGGAATCGCGGCTCGTCGAGACCTAAGCGAGCGAGATCAGGTCCGGTGAAGCCAGCCGCGATCAACACCAGGTCCGCCGGAATCGACTCCACCTCGCCAGAATCGAGGTGGCGCAGCACCGCGCCCGACACGCGTTCGCCACCAAGGAACGCCTCGGTGCGGGTGGCGAAGAGACGCGCGCCCCCCTCTTCCTGCGACGTCGAGGTCTTGTAGAGCCGGGCCATGGTGGGCCAGGGCTGATCCGGGGGGCGCTCGATCGGGGGACGCTCGAGTATCTCAATCTGTACGACGGACGCCGCACCCTGGCGATGAGCCGTGCCGAGGCAGTCCGAACCCGTGTCGCCGCCGCCGAGGATCAACACGTGTTGGTCCTTCGCGTCAATGGTCGACGGACGGGCGTCGGCGACGGCGCGGTTGGCCGCCTCGAGGTAGGCCATCGCCGCCACGACGCCCGCGCGGTCGCTACCGGGGACCGGCAACTGGCGCGCCACGGTCGCGCCGACGGCGAGCAGGACCGCGTCGAAGTCTCGCCGCAGCACGTCGAGGGGCGTTCCCTCGACTCCGATCAGGGCGCCGGGGCGAAAGACAACGCCGGCGTCTCGCATCACGGCGAGGCGACGATCGAGTACGGCCTTCTCCAACTTGAAGGCGGGAATGCCGTAGCGCAACAGGCCGCCGACGTCGTCGGCGCGCTCGAAGACCGTGACGCCGTGGCCAACCGCGCGCAGTTGGGCCGCGGCGGCGAGCCCCGCGGGGCCCGACCCCACGATCGCGACGCGCCAGCCGCTCTCGGTAGTCGGTGCGCTGTGCACGGGCAGTGCGTTCGCGAAGGCGTGCTCGGCCACTTCGTACTCGACGCGCTCGATCGTGACGGGTGCGTGGTTGAGTGATAACACGCACGCCGATTCGCAGGGCGCGGGGCATAGCCGCCCGGTGAACTCGGGGAAGTTGTTGGTGGCGAACAGCTGCACGGCGGCGAGGTCCCAGCGTTCGCGGTAGGTCGCGTCGTTGAACGCCGGGATGCGGTTGCCGAGTGGACACCCTTGCGTGCAGAACGGAATGCCGCAGTCCATGCACCGCGACGCCTGTTGGGCAATGACCTGGTCGCTCTGGAGTTCGTAAACCTCGCGCCAGTCGCGAAGGCGAACGGCCACCGGACGGTGCTCGGGCTCGCGCCGGGGAAACTCGAGGAAGCCGGTGGGCTTACCCATTGCGCAACTCGTCTCGCGCCCGCTGGTACTCGGACGTCTCGACGCGCACAAAATCGACTCGCGCTCGACGCCAGTCGCGCACGATGGACTCGGCGAGCGGTGAGTGCGTCTCGGCCACGTACCGGCTCAGCAGTTCGCGCAGCCTCTGGTCGTCGTCGTACTCGAGTGGATCAACTTCGTAGACGCCGGCGCTCAAGACGTCGTAAACCCGCTGGTCGGGATCGTAGAGATAGAGCGTCCCGCCGGACATGCCCGCGGCGACGTTGCGACCCACTGCGCCGAGGATGACGACGACGCCGCCGGTCATGTACTCGCACGCGTGGTCGCCCGTGCCCTCGACGACGACGGTGGCTCCGGAATTGCGAACGGCGCACCGCTCCCCCACCACGCCACTGAGGAAGAGTTCGCCGGCGGTCGCGCCGTAGCCGATCACGTTGCCGGCGATGATATTGCGCGCACGATCGAAGGGCGACTCGGTGGGTGGCGTGACGATGACGCGTCCACCCGACAAGCCCTTACCGACGTAGTCGTTGCAGTCGCCGCGCAGCCGGATCGTCAGTCCGCGTGGCATGAAGGCACCGAGACTCTGTCCGGCCGATCCCTCGAGGGCGAGCGTGACCGTGTCATCAGGAAGGGTGCGGCGACCGAGCCGGCGCGTAATGGCGCTGCCGGTCAACGTCCCGACCGCGCGGTGCACGTTGTCGATGCGTCCGTGGTAGTCGTACGTGTCACCTCGCTCGACGGCGGCGAGTGCCTCGTCGAGAAAGCGCCAGTCCAGAGCGTCCGCCAACCCGTGGTCCTGGTCACGCCCGTGGCGTCGCTGCTCGGGCACAACCGCCCCGAGCAGTGCTTCGAAGTCGAGCCCGTGGCGACGCGCCGCGTCGTCGCGAACTCTCAAGTGCGTCGGGTCGCCGACGAGCTCATCGAGCGAACGAAGGCCGAGCAGGCTCAGGTACTCACGGACCTCAGTCGCGACGAATTCGAAGAAGTGCTCCACGAACTCTGGTCGACCAGTGAAGCGCTGGCGCAGCACGGGATTCTGCGTGGCGATACCGACCGGACACGTATCGAGATGGCAGACGCGCATCATGACGCAACCCGACACGACGAGCGGCGCCGTTGCGAATCCGAACTCTTCGGCCCCCAGCATGGCCGCGATTACGACGTCGCGCCCGGTCTTTAGCTGGCCGTCGACCTGCAGCACCACTCGACTCCGCAGTCCGTTCGCGGCGAGCGTCTGGTGGGCTTCGCTGAGCCCAACTTCCCATGGCGTGCCGGCGTGCTTGAGCGAGGTGAGTGGGGCGGCGCCCGTACCCCCATCGTGGCCCGAGATGAGCACGACGTCGGCGTGGGCTTTGGCAACGCCGGCGGCGATTGTCCCGACGCCCTGTTCGCTGACCAGCTTGACGTGGATGCGCGCGGCGTCGTTGGCGTTCTTTAAGTCGTAAATGAGTTGGGCCAGGTCCTCGATCGAGTAGATGTCGTGGTGCGGCGGTGGCGAGATCAGTCCGACGCCGGGGGTCGAATGCCGCGTCGCGGCAATCCAGGGGTATACCTTGGTCCCGGGCAGTTGACCGCCCTCTCCCGGCTTGGCCCCCTGAGCCATCTTGATCTGCAGATCATCGGCGTTCACCAAGTAGCGGCTCGTCACGCCGAAGCGGCCCGACGCCACTTGCTTGACCGCCGAGCGTCGATTGCGGGTGGGGTCGCTCGTGTCGAATCGATCCTCGTCCTCGCCGCCCTCACCGGTGTTCGACTTTGCCCCTAGGCGATTCATGGCGATCGCGAGGGTCGTGTGCGCCTCTTCGCTGATCGACCCGTAGGACATCGCACCCGTGGAGAAGCGCCGCACGATGGACGAGACGCTCTCGACCTCGTCGAGTGGTACTGGCTCCTGCGCCGGCACGAGCTCGAGGAGCGCCCGCAACGTCAACGGTGCGCGCGACTGATCGTCGACGAGGGCGCTGTACTGCTTGAAAATGTCGTAGCGACCCTCTCGGGTGGCGTGCTGGAGCTTCTGGACCGTGTGGGGGTTGAACAAATGGAGCTCACCGTCTCGGCGCCACTGGTACTCGCCGACGTTGGGCAGTGCGGTCGGCTCGGTGCCGTACGCAGCGTCGTGCCACGCGAGCAAGTCACGCGCGATTCGCGTCAGTCCAGCCCCCCCAATCCGTGAGCGGAAGCCCGGAAAGTACCGACCCAGGAGATCGTCGTCGAGCCCCAACGCTTCAAAGAGCTGCGAGCCGACGTAACTGGCTACCGTCGACACGCCCATTTTCGACATCACCTTCACCAGGCCTTTGGTCAAGGCCTTGGCGTACTGGTAGCGCCCCTCGAAGGCACTGCGCTGATCGATTTCGCCTTGATCGACGAGAGCGTCGATCGACTCGTAGGCGAGATAGGGGCAGACGGCGGATGCGCCGAACCCGATGAGCAGGGCGACATGGTGAACCTCGCGCGCGTCGCCCGCTTCCACGACGAGCGCCGCGCGAGTTCGCAGATGCTCGTCAACCAATCGATGGTGAACAGCCGACACGAGCAGCAGGCTGGGAATCGCGGCTTGCGTCGCGCTGGTGTTTCGATCCGACAGGATGAGCACGTTCGCCCCCGCTCGAACGTGCTCGACCGTCTCGTTCGCGAGTCGATCGACGGCCTTCGCCAACCGATCGCCAGGATCCCCGTCGCCGTCGACGTCAAAGAGCCCGTCGAGCGCCACGGGTGTGAAGCCGCTCACCCGCTCATTCTCGTCGACGTAGCGGAGCTTCGCGAGATCCTCGATGCTGAGCACCGGTGAGGGCAGCACGATCTGGTGACAGTGCGAGGGGCCCTCGGTCAGGAGGTTCTCTTCGCCGCCGAGCGAGACCCGCGTCGAGGTCACGAGCTCTTCGCGAATCGCGTCGAGCGGCGGATTGGTCACCTGGGCGAAGAGTTGGCTGAAGTAGTCAAAGAGCGACCGCGGCTTGTTCGACAGGACCGCCAGGGCGCTGTCGGAGCCCATCGACCCGATGGGCTCTTCGCCGACCTGGGCCATGTGGCGGATGATGAGTCGCAGGTCCTCCTCGCCGTAGCCAAAGGCGCGCTGGCGCTGGCGAACCGAGGCGTAGCTGGGCAGCAGCATGGGTCGCGCCTCGAGGTCCTCGAGCGTGACCTGTTCGTTGGCTAGCCAGTCGCCGTACGGGGCGCGTCGGGCGAGCTCGTCCTTCACCTCGTCGTCGTGGACGATTCGCCCGCGCTCGAGGTCAACCAGAAAGACCTTGCCGGGCTGGAGGCGTCCCTTGGCGACCACTGAGCGAGGATCGACAGCGAGGACGCCGACCTCGCTCGCGAAGATGACGCGATCGTCGTCGGTCACCCAGTATCGCGCCGGGCGTAGACCGTTGCGGTCGAGCACCGCCCCGACCAACTTGCCGTCACAAAACGTGATCGAGGCGGGCCCGTCCCACGGTTCCATCAGCGCGGCGTGATAGCGGTAGAAGTCGCGGCGCACCGGATCCATTGCCGTCGATCGTTCCCAGGCCTCTGGAATCATCATCAAGATGGCGTGGGGCAACGTTCGTCCGGCGCGCACGAGTAGTTCCACCACCTCATCGAAGTTCGCTGAATCACTCATCGACTCGGTAATGATCGGCGTGAGCTCGGCTAGCGGCACCGGTAACGACGGTGATCGCAGCGTCGTCTCTCTCGCCGTAATCCAGTTGCGATTTCCCCGAATTGTGTTGATCTCGCCGTTGTGCGCGATGAACCGAAACGGCTGGGCCAGCTCCCAGCGCGGCAGCGTATTGGTGGAGAACCGGCTATGCACGACCGCCACCGCCGACGCGAGTTTCGCATCGGCAAGGTCCGCGAAGTAGCGGCGCAACTGGGGGGCGCTCAGCATGCCCTTGTACACGAGCACGGCCGCCGAGCACGACGCGGCGTAGGCGCCCGTCTCGTGCTCGACCAGACGACGCAGGCAAAACAGGGCGTTTTCCAGTTCCGGCGTTGGTCGCGCGGCTTGGGACGTCACGAGCTGCATGACGAAGCGCGGCTCGCTCGACGCTGACGTTGGACCGAGGATGCTCGAGTCGACTGGCACGTCACGCCACCCACGACTGAGGAGTCCCAATCGGAGGGCCGTACGTTCCGACGCGGTCCGTACGAGCTCGGGCGTGATCGAGCGGTCGATCATCCAGTGCACGACGCCGTACTCACCGAGTGGGGGTACGGCGTCGAACCACTGGCGAACCGCTTCGTCGGGCATCTGGATCAAGACGCCCGCGCCGTCGCCCGAGTCAGCGTCGGCGCCGGTCGCCCCGCGGTGCTCGAGATTCTCCAGGATCACGAGTGCGTCGGTGACGGTTCGGTGCGTACGCTGACGCGTGAGGTCCGCCACCACACCGACACCACAGGCGTCGTGCTCGAAGGAGGGGTCGTAGAGTTCTCTGGTCATAGCGTCACGGTTACGGGGCAACGCTGACCCACGGCCACTATACCGAATTCGTCCGCCGCGACCGCGACCTACGCTGGGGCCGTGAGCGCGCGCGATACGTCGATCATCATTGTCGGTGCAGGAATCATTGGCCTCACCACCGCGTTTCGACTGGCCCAGCGCGGACACCGCGTGACACTGTTCGATCCGGCTCCGGCGATGGGCGCGACGCACGCCGCGGCGGGCATGCTCGCGCCGACGGCCGAGATCGCCCCCGGCGAACAAGAGAACTACCGGTATCAGCAGGGAGCCGTCGCGGCGTGGCGAGATCTGGCGAGCGAGCTCGCCGTGTTGACCGGCCGCGAACTGTCGATTGTGCAAACCGGTACCTTGATCGTTGGCTGGGATAGCGGTGATCGCCGACTGATCGATCAGTTCCGAGGCGTGGCGCAGGATTTCGGCGCACCCCTGCGACCCGTGGCGCGCGATAGTGAGCCGGAGATGTTTCGCGGCATTACGAGTCGGATACGCGACGGTCTCTTCATGAACGAAGATGCCTGGCTCGACCCCGATGACGCAGTCACGTTGTTGCGCGAGGCCAATGAGCAACTCGCAGTTCAGCTCGTTCAAGAACGGGTGATCACCGTGGTATCGAGCGAGCACGGCGTGGCGGTACGCAGCGAATCGGGGGTAACCCGAGCGAATCGGGGCATTGTCACGACGGGAGCGGCGGGACTGCCGGCGGGACTGAGCGGACCCGAGTCAGCGCGGGTGCGCCCGGTGCGTGGCGTAACCGCGCGGGTGCGCGGGCTGGAACGGGTGAACGCCCCGACGATACGAGCATTCCTACGGGGGCGAGCGTTCTACATGGTCAGCCGGCCGGGGGGCTACCACGTTCTCGGCGCCACGGCGGAAGAGAAGGCGGAGCCACTGGTCGAAGTGGGCGAACTGGCACGACTGCTGCGTGACGGCCTCGACGTCGTTCCCGAGCTCGACGGGGCTACCTTCGTCGAGGTGCGCAACGGACTACGCCCGGCCACGCCGGACCTTCGGCCCTTCTTGGTCGAACTCGACCCGCCGGGCTGGCTGTGGTCATCGGGACACTATCGCCACGGCGTCACGGTGGCGCCACTCGCGGCGGCGGACACGCTGGAAGCCCTGGAGCGACGGTGATCAGACTCAACGGCGTCGAGCGGCCGTGGTCCGGGGGGACGGTGCGATCACTGCTCGACGACTTGGCACTCGATGGCCGTGGCGTGGCCGTGGCGCTGGACGGTGAGATCGTGAGTCGGCGGGACTGGGAGAGGACCGCTGTCACGGAGGGTTGCGTGGTGGACGTGGTGACCGCGATGGCAGGAGGATAGGTAACGATGGCCCGAGACGAGATATTGGAAGCGCTCGACGAGCGAATTCTCGAAGCGATACGCGCCCGGGCGACCGGCGAGACGATCGCGTTCTTGTGCGAGGCGCGGGCGTGGCTCACCAACCCCGATCAGTCCCACGGCTCGCACCGACCACCGGCGTAGGACGACGCGGCGGCTAGGATTGACCGTTCACGGGCTGTGGCTTAGTTTGGTCTAGAGCGCTCGGCTGGGGGCCGAGAGATCGGGAGTTCAAATCTCCCCAGCCCGACCAGAGAACTCGTCCCCACGCGCAGTCACGTCGTCACTGCGCGCGATTGCGAAGGGTGCCAAGACCGGTGATGGTGGTGACCACCTCGTCACCGGACCGCAAGAACACTGGTGGCCGCTGGCCTTGGCCAACGCCGTGCGGACTTCCGGTGAAGATGAGATCGCCCGGGCGAAGCTCGCACACCCTCGAGATGTAGGTCACGATGTCATTGACGCTGAACACCATGTCGCGGGTCGTGGAATCTTGATAGGTCCTGCCGTTGACACTGCACTGGATCCGCAAGTCCTGGGGATCCGCTACCTCATCGGTGGTGGTGATCCAAGGACCGACCGGCGCGAAGTTTCGATACGACTTGCCGAGGCTGAACTGGGGGGTTATGCCAGCCATTTGGAGATCGCGGTCGCTCAAGTCCTGGCCAACGCAGTAGCCCGCCACGGCCGCCATGGCCGTCGCTGGATTGAGATCGCGCCCGCCGCGGCCAATCACGACGACGAGCTCGGCTTCCCAGTCCACTCGGGTCCCCGGCAGCCCAAACGTGGCCGTGGCCCCCGCCAAACTGGACGCGAACTTCGCGAAGATCATCGGTTGACTCGGCGGCGCCAGTCCCATCTCTGCCGCGTGGGTTTGGTAGTTGAGCCCGACCGCGAATACTTGGCTCGGTGCATCGACGACGGGGCCGAGCGACGCGGACGTCGCTAGATCCAGCATCCTCACCGACGTCGTGACGGTGGGCTGGTCGCCAACTAGCCACGCGCGGACCTCGTCTAGACGATCGAGTAGGGCCTCAGGTCGCGACGAGAAGCGTCCTCGAGACGCTTCGTGCACGTCGATAAGTCCTTCGTCGAGCACGATCATCGCGCGTCCGTCCACGTTGGCAACTCTCACGGCATCTCCAAGTACGTTTTCGCTCGAGCCAGTGTATCGACGCCGTCGTGGCGCGGGCGTGGACCGCGGACCCCGGTAGATTGGACCGGTACCTACGTCGAGGAACTACCGTGTCCACGCTGTTCTCCCCCTTGTCCATTCGGGGCCTCACGTTGAAGAATCGCGCGTGGGTCAGCCCGATGTGTCAGTACTCCGCCACCAATGGCGTGGTCGGAGCCTGGCACCGCGTTCACCTCGGCGCGTTCGCGACCGGTGGCGCCGGACTGATCATGGCCGAGGCCACGGGGGTCGTGTCGCAGGGTCGCATCTCGATCAGGTGTCCCGGCCTGTGGAACGACGAGCAGGTTGAGGCGTGGCGTGGCGTGACCGAGTTCGCGCACGACCAGGGCGCGGCAATCGGCGTACAGCTGTCCCACTCGGGACGAAAGGGCTCGACACTGGCACCCTGGGACGACCACCTCGTCGCGACGCCAGGCGAAGGGGGTTGGGAGACGGTGGCGCCGAGCGCCGTTGCCTTCGAGGGGTACCCGGCGCCGCGCGCGATGGACGTCGACGAGATTGCCGGCACCGTCAACGCTTTCGCCGACGCCGCGCAGCGGGCCGTACACGCTGGGTTCGACATCGTCGAAGTTCACGCGGCACACGGGTACCTCCTTCACCAGTTCCTGTCGCCGCTGTCGAATCGTCGAGATGACCAGTACGGCGGGGGGTTCGAGAACCGGATTCGGTTCCTCGTCGAGGTGGTCGACGCTATCCGTGAACGACTCGCGGACACGCCGCTGTTCGTTCGGATTTCGGCCACCGATTGGACGCCCGGCGGCTGGGACCTCGAGCAGTCGGTTGCCCTCGCGGCCACGGTGCGCGAACACGGCGTCGACCTGCTCGACGTGTCCTCAGGGGGCAACGTCGCCGGCGCATCGGTACCCCTCGGCCCGGGTTACCAGGTGCCGTTCGCCGAGCGCATTCGCCGCGACGCGCGCCTCGCCACCAGTGCGGTCGGGTTGATCACCGAACCCGCGCAGGCTGAGGAACTTCTTCGACACGGTAGCGCCGATGCGGTCATGCTGGCCCGCGCTTATTTGCGCAACCCCCGCTGGGCTCTTAACGCCGCTGAAGAGCTCGGCGAGGTTATCGGCTGGCCCCAGCAGTTCGACCGCGCCCGCACGGTGCGGGTGTAGCGGATGATGCGCCGGGCGATGGTCGCTCGGTAGACTGCTCGTCAGAGGCTGGTTTGGACACTGGCGTTCGCCCAGAGACTGGGTGAAAGAGGAAGTGTGCAGAGAGGGTGATTCCAACCGCTGGTTGGGCACGTCATGGACAAGAAGAGTCCCTCCGTCCTTCGTCATCTCGCCGACGTCCAGCCGGAACTGTGGTGGCTCGACTCGGATCCGCTCGAGCCCGCATCGCACTCAGCCCTGATCGGCGAGGTTGGGACCGACCTGTGCGTGGTGGGCGCCGGCTACACGGGACTGTGGACGGCGTTGCTCGCCAAGGAGCGTGATCCCCAACGTCACGTGGTGGTGGTCGAGCAGTACGAGACCGGCGCGGGTGCCTCGGGGCGAAACGGGGGATTCTGCTCGGCCTCGCTCACCCACGGGTTCAACAACGGGATGCGGCGCTTCGCGGATGAGATGCCCGTAATCGAGCGCCTTGGCCGCGAGAATCTCAACGACATCGAAGCGACGATCCATCGCTACGGCATCGAGTGCGACTTCGAGCGCACCGGTGAGCTGCGCGTCGCGCTGGCGCCTTGGCAGATGGATGACATGGTCGAAGAGGCGCGGCTACGCAACGAGATGGGCGACCACGTGCTCGTGCTCTCACGCGACGAGGTGCGCGCGCGCGTGAACTCGCCGAGCTACTACGGAGGCATCTTTGATCCCGACGGCACGGCGCTGGTGGATCCCGCGCGGCTGGTCTGGGGACTAGAGCGCGCCTGCCTGTCCCTCGGGGTGGCGATCTACGAGAACTCGAAGGTCGAGTGGCTTGAGGACGTTGACGACGCCGTACGCGTGCACACCCCCTACGGTGCGGTGACGGCATCTCACGTTGCCCTGGCGACGAACGTCTTTCCTTCGCTGCTGCGCAGCGTACGCAAGTACGTCGTCCCCGTCTACGACTACCAGCTCGTCACGGAGCCACTCACCGACGAGCAGATGGCGAGCATTGGCTGGTCCGGCCGCGAAGGCGTGGCGGACGCGGGCAACCAGTTCCACTACTACCGCCTGACCAACGACCGGTCCATCGTGTGGGGTGGCTATGACGCCATTTACAACTTTCGTGGCAAGGTGCGCCGCGAGTACGAGTTCAACGCGGAGACCTACGCTACCCTCGCCAGCCACTTCCTGGACACCTTTCCTCAGCTCCACGACATCAAGTTCACCCACGCGTGGGGCGGCGCTATTGACACGTGCACGCGGTTCTCACCATTCTGGGGCACGGCGATGGACGCCAAAGTGGCCTACGTCCTCGGTTACACCGGCCTCGGCGTTGGATCAACGCGATTCGGCGCGGCGGTGATGCTCGACCTGCTCGACGGCGTAGACAACGAACGCACGCGGTTAGGCATGGTGCGCAAGAAGCCGCTTCCCTTTCCACCCGAGCCGTTCAAGTGGATCTTCATCCGACTCACCCAGGCCGCACTGAAGCGCGCCGACCGCCACAACGGCCAGCGAAATCTCTGGCTAAAACTGATGGACCTGTTCGGCATCGGCTTCGACTCGTGACGCCCCGTCCCCCGAGATGATTCGGGGGACGGGGCGTCACGGGCTCACTCGTCGCTGGAACTCTCCGTCTGCATGAGGCCCGCGATCATGTTGACGACGGTGGGATCGGTGAGGGTCGTGACGTCGCCGAGCGACCGGTTCTCCGCCACGTCGCGAAGCAGTCGTCGCATGATCTTGCCCGATCGCGTCTTGGGTAGATCGGGCGTCAAGATGATTTGACGTGGCTTGGCGATCGGACTGATGACCTTGGCTACGTGTTGACGCAACTCCTCGATGACCTTGGACTGGTCCTTGGCGGCGTCCTCGGCCGACAGCTTGAGCGTGACGAACGCCACGATGGCTTGGCCGGTTGTGTCGTCGGACGCCCCTACGACAGCGGCTTCAGCGACCGCCGGATGCCCGACGAGCGCGTGCTCGACCTCGGTCGTCGAGAGCCGGTGACCCGAGATGTTCATCACGTCATCGATGCGGCCGAGCAGCCACAGGTCGCCGTCCTCGTCGCGCTTGGCCCCGTCACCCGCGAAGTACTTGCCGGGGAACCGCTCCCAGTAGGTTGCCTTGAAACGCTCCGGGTCCCCGTAGATGCCCCGCGTCATCGACGGCCACGGAGCGGTGATGACGAGGTAGCCACCCTCGCCGTTGCCCACCGACTTGCCCTCGTTGTCCACGACATCCGCGCTGATTCCGGGGAACGGTGTCATGGCCGCACCCGGTTTCGTCGTCGTGATGCCCGGTAGCGGGGTGATCATGATGGCCCCCGTCTCGGTCTGCCACCACGTGTCGACGATCGGGCACCGGTTGCCGCCAACGTGTTCGCGGTACCACATCCACGCCTCGGGGTTAATGGGCTCCCCGACCGTGCCGAGCAGCCGCAAGCTGGTGAGATCACGACCCTTGGGCAGGTCGTCACCCCACTTCATCAGGGTTCGGATAGTTGTCGGTGCCGTGTAGAGCACGGTCGCCTTGTACTCCTCGATAATGCGCCACCAGCGGTCACGCCCCCCCGAATCGGGCAGCCCCTCGTACATGATTTGGGTCACCCCGTTCACGAGCGGACCGTAGACGATATAGCTGTGCCCGGTGATCCAGCCGATGTCCGCGGCCGTCCACAAGACATCACTGTCGGGCTTTACATCAAAGATGTAGTGGTACGTCGTAGCGCACTGCGTGAGATACCCGGCGGTCGTGTGGAAGATGCCCTTGGGCTTGGCCGTCGTGCCCGAGGTGTACATGATCAACAGGGTCTGCTCGGCGGGAAAGGACTCCGGCGTATGGGTCGTGTTCTGGCGCTCGACGATCTCGTGCCACCAGTAGTCGCGTCCCTCGACCCAGTGGACGTCGCCACCAGTGCGGCGCACGACCAGGACCGCCTTTACGTTCGGGCAGCTCTGCAGCGCCTCGTCGACGGCTGGCTTGAGCGGGCTCGGCGCGCCGCGCCGGAAGGCCCCGTCGGCGGTGACGACGAACTGACAGTCCGAGTCGAGGATCCGACTCGACAACGCGTCCGCGGAGAAGCCGGCGAACACCACCGAGTGGATGGCGCCCAGACGGGCGATGGCGAGCATGGCTACCACGGCCTCGGGAATCATGGGCATGTACAGCGCGACCCGATCGCCCTTTTTCACGCCTAGTTCGATCAGGGCGTTGGCGGTTTGCGAGACCATCGTCAGCAGCTCCGCGTACGTGATGGTGCGAGACTCCCCTTCGATGTCGGCGACCCAGTGATAGGCCACTTTGTCGCCGCGACCAGCGGCCACGTGGCGGTCGACGCAGTTAACGCTGGCGTTCAGCGTTCCGTCGCTAAACCACTTGGCGAACGGTAGGTCCCACTCAAGCGTTGACGTCGGCGCCTTATCCCACGTGAGGCGGTCGGCCTGCTTGCGCCACCAGGCTACGGGGTCGGCATTGGCCTCGTCGTAGATCGATGGTTTCGCGTTCGCCGTCGCCACGATGTCGGCGCTCGGGGCGAAGGCCCGCTTCTCGTCGAGCCACGCTTCCAGCTTTGCTTCAGTCATAAGTACCCCCAGGGAGTCGTTGTCACAGTCTTGAATGTGTTCGTTCGTAGTGCAGAGTTGGGCACTCCGTAGCGAGAGTATCCTCCAACCCCGTTACATGCCAACAGCGCCCGAACCGAAGTGGCCGGGCGCTGTTGGCGGTTGGGTCCGGTGGCAAGCCACCAGTGACTCGTACCTTAGCCGCGCGGACCTAGTGGTAGCACGACCTTCTTAAACGTGTCGTTAATCACGCCGGCTGCCGAGGCGTACCAGGCGAGTACCGCGGTGACCAAACCGAGCCATCCACCCACCTTGACCATGCCCGAGTGTCCCGCACCCCAGTTACCAATGGTGAGGAAGACGAAGGTCGCGGTCAGGACCAGGAAAACCAAGAACAGCACGGTGTTCGTCTTCGTCGACGCGATCAACATGTACGCCGTGAAGATGGTCCAGGCCAACAGGTAGACGCCGAGGGAGGCACCAGAACCCTTTTGGAAATTGATAAAAGCGTAGACCCCTAACCAGAACGCTCCGTATGACGTGAAGGCGAGCGCCCCGAAGGTGTTCTTGCGCATGAACTCCCACATACCAGCAAGTAGCTGAGCGAATCCGCCGTAGACCAACGCGAGCGACACCGCTGCCGTTGCGCCCGCGCCGTGCCACAGATTGGCGTTTGCGCTGCTCAGACAGAAGGTCGTCATCGCGAACGCCGCGAGACCCAACGGACCCGGATCAGCTACCTTGTGTTCGTCTGCCATGGATTTACCCCCAATATGGTTTCACAACGAACCGTAACGTTTGACGGCTCATCTTCGATTAAACACCAGTCGACTCGGCCAACGTGGCTTTGACGCAGCGAAGTATGTGAACTATTTCACGTTCATTGAGCCTGGTCATCGCCTTTCTCTAGGGACTTAGGTCACACTGACCGGAACTTTCTACGGCTTTGCGCGATCAGTCGAGCGCGTGACGAAATTTGCCGATTAGTGACTCGATGGCACTGGCGTCGGCGCCATCGAGGATCTGCTGCACGATGGCGGAGCCGACGATGACGCCATCGCTAAGTCGAGCCGCGTGGCCCGCCTGCTCGGGCGTGGTGATCCCAATGCCAACGTAGGTTGGCAGGTCCGTCGCGAGACGAATAGCGCGTACGACACGTTCGGCCTCGCCGACGTCAGTCGCACGGCCCGTCACCGCCATGCGCGCTGCTGCGTAGACGAAACCCTGCGATGCGGCGCCAATGAGGTGGACCCGCTCGGGTGGCGTTGACGGCGCAACCATCAAGACGGTCGCCACGTCGGCTGCGGTCGCGACCTCACGCCAGTCGCCGGACTCTTCGAGCGCGAGGTCGGGGACGATCACGCCAGCGACGCCACTGGCCGCGAGCAACGCGGCGGCACGTTCGAGGCCAAAGTGGTGCAGCACGTTGAAGTACGTCATGAGCACGATGGGCACGTCGAAGTTCGCCGCGGCCAGTTCGTGGCAAATCGACTCCAGCGTTGCGCCGGCCCGTAGCGCCCGAAGCGAACCATCCTGAATGACCGGTCCGTCCATCATTGGGTCTGAGAAGGGGACGCCGACCTCGATGACGTCGGCACCGGCCAGAATCGCGCCGTGGACGTACTGGCTCCAATCGGTGGTCAAGCCACCGACGAAGTACGGCACCAGCGCGCGTCGCGCGCGCCGAAGTTCGCGCAGGCGTTCGTCGAGAGTCGTCACGACTCACCGCGAAGGATGCTGCGTACTTGGGCGACGTCCTTGTCGCCTCGACCCGACAGGTTGAGCAGCACCGTTGATCCACGCGGCACGTCGGTACCTGCGGCGGCGCAGAGCCAGGCAACCGCGTGCGCGGATTCGAGGGCCGGGATGATGCCTTCGAGTTCGCTCAGCAGCTGCAGTGCGCCGACCACCACGTCGTCGCCGGCCCGTACGTACCGGGCGCGGCCCAGCTCGGCCAGGTGGGCGTGCTCGGGTCCGATCCCGGGGTAGTCCAGTCCCGCCGAGATCGACGACGCCTCCTCGATCTGGCCATTGTCGTCTTGCAGCAACAGCGATCGCATACCGTGCAGCACGCCGGGCGAGCCGAGGCCCACCGCCGAACCACCGGCCGCTTCGACCCCGACGAGCGCGGCGCTGGTGTTGGCGAAACCTGCGAAGATCCCGGCCGCGTTCGAACCGCCCCCGACGCACGCCACGACAAAATCAGGCACTCCCACGCCGCGATCGCGCAGTTGCTGTGCGGCCTCGGTGCCAATCACGCTCTGAAACTCGCGAACCATCCAGGGAAACGGGTGCGGGCCCATGACCGAACCGATGCAGTAGTGCGTGTCGCCGACGCAGGTCACCCACTCGCGCATCGCCTCGTTCACCGCATCTTTGAGCGTGCGACTGCCCGAAGTGACGGGGACGACCGTCGCGCCCAGCAACTCCATGCGAAAGACGTTCAACGCCTGGCGAACGGTGTCAACCTCGCCCATAAACACCGTGCAGTCGAGACCGAATCGAGCGGCGGCGGTAGCCGTGGCGACACCGTGCTGGCCAGCGCCGGTCTCGGCGATGACGCGTCGTTTGCCCATGCGCCGAGTCAACAGCGCCTGGCCAATGACGTTGTTGATCTTGTGACTCCCGGTATGGGCGAGATCTTCGCGCTTGGCGTAGACCTCAATGCCCAGGTGCTGCGAAAGCCGCCCGAGGTACGTGACTGGCGTCGGACGGCCGCCGAATTCCTCGAGGGTCTCGAGAAACTCGGCCACGAACGTCTCGTCGCTCCACGCGTCACGAAAGGCGACGTCGAGCTCCAGGCAGGCCGGCATCAGGGCTTCGGGGACGAAGCGCCCGCCAAAGGAGCCGAAGTGGCCGCCTTCGTCGGGCGGATCCATGTAGCGCGGCGCGCTCATGAGCGCTCCCGGAAGGCTCGCCGGGCGGCGGCGACAAAGGATTTGACCGCCTGAGGGTCCTTGACGCCAGGCCGCCGCTCCACGCCGGTCGCCACGTCGACGCCCCACACCCACGGTTGGTGAATGGCGTCGCTCACGTTCAAGGACGTTAATCCCCCGGCGGCGATCAGTGAACGCGTCCACGGTCGCTCGGCCACGTGGTCCCACGCGTGAGCGACGCCTCGACCTGGTTCGGGACCATCCACCAACACGGCGTCGACGAGTCGGTCATCAAAGAGCCGGTAGTCGGGCGCGTCAGCGGACAGGGCGCGAATGACGAAACAGCCGCGGTGGCGCAACTCGTCGAGAAGGGTCGCTGGCGCCGGATCGTGCAGCTGAACCCCGTCGGGTTCGACCTCGTCAACCGCCGCTAGCACGTCGAGATCACTGAGTGCGCGCGTAACCATGACGCCGAGGATGCTCCCCCGCAGGGACGCCATAATTGAGCGTGCTTGGCCCGTCGAAACCCGTCGGCGCGACGGCGCGACGATGAGACCGAACGCGTCGGCACCGGCGTCGCGCACGAGAACGGCGTCGTCCATCGTGGTCACGCCACAGATCTTGACGAACGAGCTTCCCGACAGTTCAGTCACGGGGTCGCCGCTCCACGCTCGCCAGCTCGGCAACCAGTAACTCGGGTGCGGCGCTGCGCACCAAAGCCTCGCCAATCAAGACCGCGTCAAAGCCGTCGTCGCGCGCTCGCTCGACGTCCGCGCGACTGCGCAGTCCCGATTCGGCCACCGTCACGATCGAGTGCGGAATTACGTCGCGGACGCGTCCCGCGCGACGCTCGTCGACCTCGAAGGTTCGCAGATCACGCTGGTTCACGCCGATGACGGTCGCGCCGCAGGCGACGGCCCGACGCGCCTCTGGCTCATCGTGCACCTCGGTCAAGGCGTCGAGGCCGCAGTGCGAGGCGAGCGTGAGAAAGGCCGTTAGTTCAGCGTCAGTCAGCACCGACACGATGAGCAGCACCGCGCCCGCTCCCATATCGCGTGCGTCGAGGATGTCGTTTTCGTGCACGGTGAAGTCCTTGCGCAACAGCGGTAGCCCCGTCGTACGACGGACAGCTCGCAAATCGTCAGGCGAGCCAGAGAAGAATGCGGCGTCAGTCAGTACCGAGATGGCGGCCGCTCCCCCGACCTCGTAGGAGCGCGCCAGCGTGGCGGGCTCGAGATCGCGGTCGATGTCACCCTTGGACGGCGAGCGACGCTTGACCTCGGCGATCACTTGCACGGTAGGTCGCCGCAGCGCCTCGGCGAATGACGGACCGCTATAGGGCGACTGGTCAACTCGCGCTCGCCAGTCGCGAGGGTCCTCACGGACCCGTGCCCGGTGCCACGAGACGATCTCGTCGAGGTAGGTCGGCGCCATCGACGAATGCTATCGGCCCGCGTCGAGAGAACCGACGGCTATCGTAGCGCTATGCCAATAGCCGAGGGAGATCCCATGGACGCCCCCCGGTTCAGCGCCGAGGTGCTCGGACGGCTCGTTCGCGGTACGAACCTCGACCGTGACGAGGCTCGCGATGCGCTCGGTGCCATCCTCGACGGACGGATCGAGGGAGTCCTCATTGCCAGTTTTCTGACTGCCCTGACGGCCAAGGGCGAGACGCCGGGTGAGATGACGGGCTTCGTGGACGCCATGGTGGCTGCCGCGAACACGTTTGCGCTCGACGTGGACGCGCTCGACATCGTCGGCACCGGCGGGGATCAACTGCACACCGTCAATATCTCAACGATGGCATCCCTCGCGGTCGCCGGTTGCGCGGTACCGGTCGCCAAGCACGGCAATCGTGCGGCGTCGTCGTCGGTGGGCTCCGCCGACGTGCTCGAGGCGCTCGGGGTACGGCTCGACGTTCCGCCCGAACTGGTGCGGACGTGCATCGACGAGGCGCACATCGGCTTCCTGTTCGCGCCCACGTACCACCACGCGTTGGGCTATCTCACGCCGATTCGCCGCGCGCTGGGGTTTCGGACCGTCTTCAACGTCCTTGGACCGCTCGCCAACCCCGCGTTGGTCCGTCGGGCCCTCATTGGAGTCGCCCACGCGGGCCACCTCGAGGCCATGGCCGAGGTGCTGGCCGCGCGCGGCGTGACCATGGCCATGCTCGTCAACGCCGACGATGGACTTGACGAGCTCTCCCTCGCCACGCCCTCGACGGTGTACGTCGTCACCGATGATGGCGTTCGCGTCGAGCGCATCGACGCCGGTGACGTCCTCGATCGTCGCCACGGCGTCGCGGCGATACGCGGTGGGGACGTTCACCACAACGTCAACGCGGTGCGTCGGTTTCTCGACGCTGAGCGGGGTCCCGTCTTTGACGTCGCGTGCGCGAACGCCGCTCTTGCGTTGATGGTCGCCCAACGCGTTGAAACGTTGCGTGACGGATTCGACGCGGCGGCGGCTAGCGTCGAGAGCGGCCGCGCGGGCGAAGCGCTCGAACGACTCATCGCCGTCAGCAACAGTTAGAGTTTGCGCAGTTGCTCGCGGTATCGGCGCGCGTTGGCCACGTAGGTCTCGACGCCGTCCGTGATGGACGCCACGTCGCTCAGGTCCGGTTTGATGGTGGCCGGCACGCCTACGGCCAGCGCTCGTGACGGCACGTCGGTTCGATTGCGCACCACCGCGCCCGCGGCGACCGTGGCTCCCGAATGAACCCGCACGAGGTGAAGGACGATCGAGCCACTGCCGATGAGAACGCCATCGTCGACGACACAGCCTTCGAGGTGCGCGAGGTGGCCCACCACGCAGTCAGATCCGATAACGGTCGGGTATTCGGCGACCGCGTGGACGACGGCCCCGTCTTGGATTGACGTGCGGTCGCCGACGACGATAGTGCCGTAGTCACCGCGCAACACCGCGCTCGGCCACACCGAGGACTCGGCGCCGATGCGCACGTCGCCAATCACGACGGCGTCGGGGTGCACGAAGGCCTCCGGATGGATCTGCGGTGTGCGCTCACCGAGTGCGTAGATGGGCACGAAACCTCCTCACTTGTCGCGAACGCCGTCCTAGTGAACCAACCACGAAACTAACTGATAGAGCCGCCAGATCAGATAGATGGCCGTGGCCACCACGAAAAACTTCCAGCGCAACGGTACCGGCTCGCGCTCGGGCTCGCGCACCGGGTTACCGCACATTTCGCACACGTCGCCCTGGACGGGCCGGTCACAGTCGTCGCACCACTTGGCCATCAGTCGACGCGCACTCGCACGCGCAGTGGCGTGGAGCCGAGATCGAAGTGCTCGCGCAGTGCGCGTTCGACGTAACGCAGATAGGTCGGGGGCAGCCGACCGGCGACGAACAGGGTGAAGGTGGGCGGTTCGATCGCTCCCTGAACGGCGTAGCGGATCTTTCCCGTCGGAGCGGGCTGCTTGATCTGCAGATCACGAATGGCGCGGTTCAGTGCTCCGGTCGGCACCCGCTTCACGTAGTCCGCCGCGGAGTCCTGCAGCGCGGGCAACAGGCGATGCACGCCCTTGCCCGACGTAGCGGTCGTCTTGAGGACGGGCGCGTCACCGAGAAAGGCCAGCTTGTCACCGACGGTGGCGAGCACCGCGGGACGATCGTCAGTAGCTACGAGCTCCCACTTGTTCAGCACCACGATGGCGGGACAGCCCGCCGCGGCGATGCGCTCAGCCAGTCGTTGATCTTGTCCCGTGGCGCCCACCGTCGCGTCGATGACGAGCACGGCGATATCGGCGCGGTCGAGCGCGTCCAAACTTCGCAGGACGGCGAACGTCTCTAGACCGGCCTCGGTCTTAGCGCGCCGACGCATGCCGGCGGTATCGATGAATCGGATCCGTCCCAGGTCCGTCTCGATAACGGTATCGATGGCGTCGCGGGTCGTGCCCGGTAGGTCGTGGACGACCGAACGCTCCTCGCCGATCACTTGATTGAAGAGCGTTGACTTGCCCACGTTGGGGCGTCCCACGATCGCGACGCGCAGCTCGTCGCCAGTCACGTCGACGTCGTCGGTTGTCGCGGGGACCAGAGCGTCCACGACGTGATCGAGCAAGTCGCCGGCTCCGCGTCCGTGGACCGCGCTGACGAAGTGTGGATCGCCCGCACCGAGACCGAGAAACTCCCAGCCGGCCGCCTCGTGGACCTCGTCGTCTACCTTGTTCACGACGAGGGTCACGGGCCGACCGCTGCGCAGGGCCCACCGTGCGGCGTGGCGATCCTCGTCGACGAGTCCCGTAGTCACGTCAACCACGAGCAAGACGTGATCGGCGTCTTTGAGAGCAAGGTCCGCTTGGCGCGAAACCTTCGCCTCGAGCGAATCGCCGCGCTCGAGCCAGCCACCGGTGTCCACGAGGTCGAATTCAACGCCTCGCCACTCGACCGGAAACGTCTTGCGATCCCTCGTCACCCCGCGGTGCTCTTCGACGACGGCGAGGCGACGACCGGCCAGACGGTTCACCAGCGAGCTCTTACCAACGTTGGGGCGTCCCACGATGACGACCTGTGGTCGCTTCACGACGTCGCCAGTTCGTAGCGCACCACTCGCTCGAGCGTCTCGCGCAGATCCCGACCCGTCGTCGCGACGACGGTCACGGGCCGGGGCAGGTCGTCCAGCTCCAGACCGTCAAGAAAGCGACCCTCGGACAGGCAGACGTCAGGCACGAGGTACGTGGCGTCGGTCGGCAACGCGTCGAGGGCGCGACTGAGGTCCTGTCCAGTCAACAGGCCAGTCACCTTGATATTGCCACCGAAGTACCTATTTTTGACGGCCACCACGTTGACGCTGTCGAAACCGTGCTCGTCGAGCAACTCGCGTAGCAGTGGGGCCGCGTACTCCCCGGTCATCAGGTACACCGGTCCACCTTGCAGGCCGCTGCTCACCTCGGCACGTGGCGCTCGATACCCCCAGGCTGGTGCTCCGTCGACCGATTGGAAGAAGCCGCTGCCGAGCGTCGCCATGGTGGCGCGAGTAACGAAACTCGACCGGAAGGCCGCTACCATGCCGATGCCGTTCTCGGCTTCGTCGAGGCTCTCGTAGAAGTCCGACGGCGGCGGCGGCGCACCGGCGACTAAGTAGAACTCGTCACTGGCGTAGAACAGCGATCGCCCGAGGGTTTCCCGCGCGAGTTTACGGTAACGCTCGACGAGTTCGATGACGTGGCGCGCCTCCGTACGCCGGTGCGGACGCATGGTCGCCTCCATGGAAAAATCGCTCACGCCCACCGGCACCACCGCGACTGACGCCGCGCGTGGGTACTGCGTCAGAATGTCCTGCATGGTCGCTTCGAGGTGCGAGCCATCGTTGACGCCCGGACAGACGACAATCTGTACGTGCACGATGACGTTGGCCGTCAACAGCTCTCGTAGCCAGCGCAGACTGGTCGCCCCGCGCGGGTTGCGCAGCATCGCGGCCCGCAGCTCCGGGTCAGTGGTGTGAACCGACACATAGAGCGGTGAGAGTCCCTCGTCCACGACTCGCTCCAGATCGAACTCCGTAAACCTCGTCAGTGTCGTGTAGTTGCCGTAGAGAAAGGAGAGACGAAAGTCGTCGTCCTTGACGTACAAGGAACGGCGCATGCCCTTGGGCAGCTGATAGATGAAGCAGAACGAGCAGTGATTGTCACAGGTACGGATTCGGTCGAATACCGCCGAGTCAATCGACAGTCCGAGAGGCTCACCGGCCTGCTTGTGGACGTCGAACTTGCGCTGGAGGGTTTCGCCGGCTCGCTGCACCACAATCGACACGGTGGGGCCATCAATGAGCTGCTGGTATTCGATGATGTCGGTTGCCGCGCGTCCGTTGACGCTAATCAGTTCGTCGCCGATTTGCAGACCGCTCGTCGCGGCCGGCGAATCGCGCGAAATTGCGGCGATGCGGACCGTGGACACTAGACCAGCCTACTGGCGCTACCCGTCGCCTCGACCGCCCCGCGTAGGTCCGCACGGGTCTCACTAGGCTGACGCCGTGTCCGTTGATCGCGTAGTGCTCGCCGCGCCGCGGGGTTTCTGTGCCGGCGTCGAGAAGGCGATCAAGGCCCTTGACTGGATGACGCGGGTTTTCGCCCCGCCGGTTTACTGCTACCACGAGATCGTGCACAACCGATTCGTCGTCGATCACTTTCGCTCCCTCGGCGTCACGTTCGTAGACGACGTCGCGGAGGTGCCGCTCGGGGCACCGATCATGCTCAGCGCGCACGGCTCGGCGCCGTCGGTGATCGACGCGGCGCGTGGCTCCGGCGCGACGGTCGTCGACGCCGTATGTCCCCTCGTCACCAAGGTGCACCACGAACTCAAGGTTCGCGCTCGCAAGGGGTACACCATCCTCTACGTAGGTCACGACGGTCACGAGGAGGCGGTAGGCACGATGGCGGTGGCTCCAGAGTCGGTGCATCTCATCCAGTCGGTCGAGGATCTGGACGAACTCGGCGATATCGAGGGACCGCTGGCGCTGCTCAGTCAGACCACGCTCAGCCTCGACGAATGGCGCGACGTGCGAGACGAGGCGACGGCGCGGTTTCCCGACGTATGGATGCCCAACCGGAGTGACCTCTGCTTCGCCACGACCAATCGGCAGGCGGCGTTGCGCGCCATCGCGGGCGATGCTGACGCCGTGGTGGTGATTGGCTCGCCCAATTCATCCAACACGGTGGCGCTCACCGAGGTCGCCCGGTCCGCGGGATGTCCGCGGGTGCTGCGCGTCAATGACGCGACGGAGCTCCCCGACGATCTGGTGGGCACGGTCGCGGTCACCGCGGGTGCATCGGCACCCGAGTCCATCGTGAACGAAGTGCTGGACGTGCTAAACCCTCTCGACGGCGTCGACGTCTACGCCGAGACCGTCGAGGACGAGTACTTCCCACCGCCTCCGGAGTTGCGCGAGATACTGCGGACGCTCAGCGCCCTGCTCGATCTGGTGACCGCCTCCCCCACGACGTCAGGTTTCGACGGCGACGCGGACCGCGCGTCAACGGCCGCGCAGGTACTATCGGCGAGCACTCGCCAGCGTCGCTGAGCGCCGGCGGGCAACCCGCGACGGGCGGAGTAGTATTTCGAGGCGCCGCCCACGTCGGCGGCCACGTGTCGCGAAGCGAACGAACTAGCGTACGGTACCTCGAAGAGAGAGAAGAGATGGCCAAGCACGACCTCGAATCCCGACGTCTGTCGAAGTTGCGGACGTACGCCATCACGCAGGCCATGAGTCAGTTCGAGCTCGACTACCCCGGGCTCTCACCCGAGTCGATCGTTGCCTCCATCTGCGCGTACGAGGAAGAAGGCAACATCGCGTCGGTGCTGGACCAGATGCCCGCGACCATCAATGGTCGGGCGTACACCACGCTGGTGGTGGTGGACGGGGGTGAGGATAGGACCGCGGCGATAGCGCGCGCCTACCCCGGCGTGAAGGTCATTGAGTTCCCCGTCAACCTTGGTCACGGCGTGGCGCTGCAGGTTTCGTATCGCTACTGCATCGAGCACGCGGTCGACTTCATCGTCACGCTCGACGCCGATGGCCAGAATGACCCCGGCGAGATGGGTGACGTGCTCGCACCACTGCTCGCTGACGAGGCGGATTTTGTGGTCGCGTCACGTCGCCTCGGCGTCGACGAGACGACGGACCGCTTCCGCAAAACCGGCGTACGGTTCTTCTCGTTCATCATGAATCGGATGACCGGCGCGAACCTGACGGACACCTCGACGGGGTACCGCGCTCTTCGAGTGACCATGTTGGCCGACGTCATTGATCGGTTACGCCAGGACCAGTACCAGACGGCCGAGCTGCTTATCACGTGCCTTAAGCGGGGCTGGCGATCGGCTGAGGTCGCGACGGTGTGGCACCCGCGCCGGTCGGGCACGACGAAAAAAGGCTCGAACTGGCTTTTTGGTCTGCGCTACACCCGCGTAGTGTTCGCGACGTGGTGGCGCGAGCGCTAGCGCCAGGCTAGGGCCTCGTGGTACACCGCCTCCAGGCGACTGCGAAGTTCCTCGGTCTTCGCCGCGATCTGGGATCTCGGGATCCGTCCCGTGCTGGCGGGCGGTTCAATCGCTTCGCCCACGACCACGCGGACGCGCGCGAAGCGCGGCAGCTTCGCGCCGGCCGGCATCGCCCGATCGCTGCCGGCGATCCCGACGGGTACGACCGACGCACCGGTGCGTGCCGCAACGAACATGGCCCCGTCGCGCAAGGCATCGACGTAGCGTCCTTCGCGTCGCGTGCCCTCGGGGAAGAGAATCAGCGCCTCGCCTCGTCGCAGCACCTCTTCGGCCAGGTGGAGCGACTCGCGATCGGCCGTACCTCGCGCCACGGGGAACGCCCCGACGTGGCGTAACGCGGTACCGAGGATTGGCACGGGGAAGAGCTCTTGTTTGGCCATGAAGAATACTTTGCGCGGCGAGATGAACAGCGTAAAGACGAAGTCAACGTTGGAGCGGTGAATCGGGGCAATGAGAACCGGCCCGGACGTCGGTATGTTCGCCGCCCCGCGCACGTGGGGGCGAAAGAGTAGCCACGACAACGTCGTGAGCAGCGCCGCCGCGAATCGGTAGAGCGGCGTCTTGTTGGGGTTGAGAATCAGATCGGCGTCTTCAGGCACGTGATGATCTCCTTCACTACGTCATCGATGCTTCGGTCGGTCGTGTCAATCTCGATGGCGTCGCGGGCTCGTCGCAGTGGCGACGCGGCCCGCTCGCGATCGGCGTCGTCGCGCCGAGCGATCGAGGAGAGCCCCTCGTCGCCCCGCCGGCGCGCTCGTTCGCCCAGTGACGCGGTAAGAAACACCTTGAGCGACGCCGACGGAAAGACGACCGTAGCGATGTCGCGGCCCTCGACGACGGCCCCCCCGGGTTGCGCGGCCACCCACGCGCGCTGACGCTCGACCATCGCCGCGCGAACGGCGGGATTCGCCGCCACCGCGGAAACGGCTTGATTCACGGCCGCGTCACGGAGTTGATCGCCCACGTCGCGACCGTCGACCAATACGCGGGGCTCGGTAGCAATGACTACGGCGCGCGCGACCTGGGCAACCGCGTCGACGTCCTCTGGATCCACCCCGCGGTACAGGACCTCGCTGGTCACGGCGCGATACATGGCGCCCGTATCCAGAAACGACCAGTTGAGCGCGGCGGCCAGTGCGCGCGCAACGGTCGACTTGCCCGAACCCGCCGGACCGTCAATGGCTACGACGTCGGTACTCACGTTAGTTGCGCTAACTCGTCAAAGAACGATGGGAAGCTTGTCGACACCGTCTCACTGTCTTCGATCTCGCAACCATGCCCCGCCGCGCCGGCAATGGCCGCCGCCATCACCATGCGATGATCCAAGGTCGCGGCGTAGGTGAAGCTCGCAAAGCGGCTCGCGTCGCCGACGCCGTCGACGAAGAAGTCGTCACCGTCGGCCCACGATCTCGCGCCGAGGGAGCGCGCCAGCGCGACCGCGCCGGCGAGACGATCGGACTCCTTCACCCGCAACTCGGCCATCGAGCGAAAGACCGTTACGCCTTCGGCCGCGGCCGCGGCAACGGTGAGCGCCGGGACCTCGTCGACCGAGGGAATCTCACTTGACTCGATGGTCGTGGCGCGCAGCGTTGAACGACTGGCGCGCAGCGTCGCGCCGAGCGAATCGCTCGCCAGCGTCACGTTCGCGCCCATGCGTCGCAACACGTGCACGAAGCCGATCCGCTCCGGCGCGTCGTCGATGGACGCCACCTCGATCTCGGCGTCGGGATGAATCGCTCCCAGCACGGCGAAGAACGCCGACTGGGAGGGATCGCCCGGTACCCGCCACTCGGTCGCTCGGACCCGGCCGGGGTGCAGGGTGACGCGCCGACCCGCGCTCACGTCGACGGTTTCAACCGTGACACCCGCTCGAGCGAGCATCACCTCGGTGGTCGTCCGCGTGCGTAGCCGTTCGTGAACGACCGTATCGCCCACGGCCGAGAGGCCGGCGAGAAGAATCGCCGACTTCACCTGTGCACTGGGGACGGGAACCTCGTAGGAGATGCCTCGCAACGCCCGTCCGGTGATCCGTAGCGGCGCAGTGATTCGCGTCCCGTGACCTTCGACGATCGCCCCCATCATCCGCAGCGGCACCGCCACCCGATCCATCGGACGTGTAGACAACGACGCGTCGCCGACCAACTCGTGACTGCCACTCACTCCCGCCACGACCCCGGCAACCAGGCGCATCGTGGTGCCCGAGTTGCCACAATCGAGCGCTCGGGACGACGCCAGCAATCCCCCGGCGGGACCGGTCACCACCAGCACGTCGTCCTCGACGCGCCACGTGGCACCGAGCTGCTCGATGATGGATCGCGTGGCCCTGACGTCGTCACCCTGGGAAAGTCCCCCGAGACGGCTCGACCCGTCCGCGAGCGCGCTGAGCAGCAGCGCCCGGTGTGAGGCGCTCTTGTCGCCCGGCACGCGCGCCACGCCACGCAGTCGTGGCCTCGGCGTCACTACGGTAGCGGTCATCAGCGATCGAGCGTAACGGAGAAACCCATATCGCTCAGAACGTCGAGGAACCGCGCGGCCTGTTCGGCGTCCACGGCCAGCAGCAAGGTGCCGCCGCGACCCTCGATGCCGTGGGCAATCTCGATGTCGAAGATATTGATGGCGCGATCCGAGGCCGCGACCGTCACCTCGGCTAGCACGCCGGGCCGGTCGGTCACGCCAACTCGCAGGTAGGCGAGGCGGTCGGCGCTGAGGGCGCGCCCGGGCAGCTGGTGGCGAGCGAGCGAGGCCGACTGCAACGCCGTGCCGATGAGGTCGCGTCGATCGTCGGCGAGGGCGCGGCGAAGCGTCGCGAGTCGGTCCTCGAGCGAGTGCAGGGTCTGGATGACCGCCGCACGATTTTCGAATAGCACGTCGGGCCAGATCGCGGGATCGCCCGCGGCGATTCGCGTCATATCGCGAAAGCCCCCGGCCGCCAGTTGCAGTAAGACCGCGTCAGACTGGGCCGCGAGGGCGGCTTCGTTCATCAGTGCCCCCGCGAGCAGGTGCGGCACGTGACTGGCGAGGGCGACCAGTCGATCGTGGTCCTCGGGGCTGACGGCAACCACCGTGGCGCCGAGATCGCGCAGAATGCCGTGCAGCCGGCTGTAGTGCGCAGCGCCGGTGGCTCGCGTGGGCGTTAGGACCCACGTGCAGTCCTGGAAGAGGTCGGCGCGTGAGGCCTGGAGGCCGCGCTGCTCCGAGCCCGCCATGGGGTGGCCCCCGATGAAACGAGGATCGCTCACCGTGGCGCTAACGCTCGACTTCACGCCCGCGACGTCGGTGACGATCAAGTCGGGATCGCGCCAGCGCTCGAGCAGGTCACGCGCTACCCCGGCGACCGCGCCCGCTGGGGTAGCCACCACGGCCAGTTCCGGTGGTTCGTCTCGCGCGTCGCCGCTGATGATCCCGAGTTCGACCGCGCGGCGCACCGTATCGGGATCGTGATCGCTGCCGGTAACCGTCCAGTCGCGGGCGACCAACGCCCGAGCCACCGAAGCCCCGATCAGACCGAGCCCGACGACGTGCGCGCGGCGACTACTCCGGGAGATCATCACGCAGCGTTCGCGCGTCGCGGAGATAGACGTGATGAATCTCGTCACGCGACACGCTGACGTAGGCGTGCAGCAGCACGCGGATGCACTTGGGCATGGAACCGGGAACGTTGATCTCGCTCGCGCACAACAGCGGGATGTCGCCGAAGCCAACGGCGCGCGCCGCGGTGGCCGGGAAGGCCGACGTGAGATCCGGTGTCGTGGTCAAGATCACGCTGACCACGTCATCGTGGGCTAGTTCGTTGCGCGCCATCATCGAGGTCAACAGTTCCTGGGTAGCGTCGGCGATCGCGGCCGGCGTGTCGGCGGCGCACGTCGTTGCGCCACGCAGAGCCCGAATCATCGGCGAAGTCATGCAGGCATCGTAGATGCGATCTCGTCGGTCAAGCCAACGGCCTCGAGCAAACGCCGGACTTCGGCGATCGAGAGCTGGCGATAGGCGCCCGGCGCCAACGTCGCGTCGTGCAGGGGGCCGATCCGCGTGCGCACGAGACGCGTGACGTCGTGGCCCACCGCCGCGCACATTCGACGCACCTGGCGGTTACGCCCCTCGTGGATGACGATCCGCAAGAGTCCCTCACTCACCCGGCTGACCTGGGCGGGACTCGTGATGCCGTCGTCGAGCTCGACGCCCTCGCGCAGCCGCCGAATGGCCCCTGGCGACGGATCACCGTCGACCCGTACGAGGTACTCCTTGGCCACGTGTGAACTCGGGTGAGTCAGCAGATGCGCCAGGCGCCCGTCGTTGGTCAAGATGAGCAGTCCCTCGGTGTTCATGTCGAGGCGTCCAACGGGAAATATCCGTACGGGGGATTCGACGATGTCGAGGACCGTCGTGCGTCCGTGGGGATCTGATGCCGTGGTCACCACACCGTCGGGCTTATTGAGCAGGAAGTACACCGTCTGTTGGACCGTGGCGGCGAGGGCGCCGTCAACGCAGATGACGCTGGTCGAAACGTCGACGCGGTTGCCCAGCTCGGCGGTTCGCCCATCTATCGTGACTCGTCCCTCGCTTATCAGCAGCTCACAGGCGCGACGGGATCCGTAGCCGGCGCGCGCGAGCGCCTTCTGGAGTCGCTCTCCGTCCAACTAGGCCTCCCGGGCGGTCGCGCCCTCGCGCAGGCGCTCCTCCAGCTCGTCAGCGAGCGAGACCGGCGCCATGAACTCCTCGATTGGCGCCAGCTGGTCGAGTCGAGCCAGGCCTAGCCGATCGAGGAACAGCTCGGTGGTGCCGTACAGGATCGACTGGCCGGGTCCGGTCGTTCGCCCACGCTCTTCGATGTAACCGCGCTGTTCCAAGAGTCGAGTAACGCCGTCGACGTTTACCCCGCGCAGGGCAGTGATCTGGGCGCGCGAGATGGGCTGGCGATAGGCGATGATGGCGAGAGTCTCCAGGGCGGCCGAACTGAGTCGGTGCGACACGTCACGGTTCGCGAATCGCGCCACCCAATGGGCGACGTCCGGTGAGGACTGCAGCACCCAGCCACTCGCCAATTCGGCGACCACGAAGCCGCGCCGCTCGCGCTCGAACGCCGTTCGCAGCGCTTCCAGCGCTTCGCGAACCTCGGTGACGTCGCGTTCGACGACGTCCGCCAGCTCTTCGGCAGAAACGGGCTCGATCGCGACGGTCAGCATCGCCTCGAGAATCTGCTCCAACGAGTGCTCAGCCCTCATAGGTCTCCACGCTTTCTATCGCCACGCGACGATCGCCCACCACCCACTCGATCTCGACCTCGCCGAACGTGCGCCCCTGGCCGAGCGTGACGTGACCGAGCTTGCACAGTTCGAGCAGCGCGAGGAAATGAACGATGATCTCAATGCGCGTCTCGAGCCCATCCGTGAGTGAGCGAAACGAGAGTCGTCCCAGAGCGGGCAACCGCTCGGCGAGCGACGCGACCGTTTCGGCCACGGTCACCGCGTCGACGGTGACGTGGTGCAGCGGCACGATGGCGACGGGCTTGTCCTCGACGCCGCGCAGGTACGCGAGCGCCAGTGCCGCGGGCGTCACACCCGCCAGCAGCTCCGGCGGGCGCACTACGAAGCCGTCGTCGATTCCACGAAGCCGCGGGTACCGTCGACTGGCCCGGTCCATCAAGGTCACAAACGCGTCGGCGATCGCCGCGTACGTGCGAAGCTCCAGGAGCCGCGCGAGCAGGACGTCGCGCTCTTCCCAGCCGACGAACTCCTCGTCGGGTTCGAGGTCGTCGCGACCCGGCAGTAGACGCTGGCTCTTCAGCTCAAGCAAGATGGCCGCGATGAGCAAAAATTCCGACAGTTCGTCGAGGTCGAGGGTGACGTCCGGGTCACGCAGGGTGGTGACGAACTGGTCGACGATGGGGCTGAGCGGCACGTCGACCACGTCGACGTCGTGGCGACTGATGAGTTGGAGCAAGAGGTCGATCGGGCCACTGAACGACGGCGTCGTCACGACGTAGGTCACGGCGTCAGACTATCGGAAAGCCCACGGTGGCCACGTCGTAGACTTAAAGGATGCGAGTGTTCTCCGCGATACAGCCGTCCGGAGCGCTGCACGTGGGCAACTACCTCGGCGCGATCAAGCAGTGGGTGGACCGCCAGTCGTCCGCGTCGCTCTACTGCGTGGCCGACCTGCACGCACTCACGCTCCAGGTGGATCCAGCCGACGTGCGACGCCAGACCGACGACCTGCTCCTCGGGCTGCTCGCGGCCGGACTGGACCCCGACGTCTGTACCCTGTTCGTGCAGAGCCAGGTGTCCTATCACGCCCAGCTGAGTTGGCTGCTCGAATGCGTGGCCACCTACGGCGAACTAACCCGCATGACCCAGTTCAAGGAGAAGGCCCAGCGTCACCAGGGCTATCGGGTGGGACTGCTCACGTACCCCGTGCTGATGGCCGCCGACATCTTGCTCTATCAGACCGACGAGGTTCCCGTTGGCGACGACCAGCGCCAGCACCTGGAACTCGCGCGCACCCTCGCGGAGCGTTTCAACAATCGCTACGGGACGGTCTTCACGGTGCCGGTCGCTACGCGTCCACCCGCGGCAGCGCGCGTGATGGATCTCCAGGAGCCGACGCGCAAGATGTCGAAGTCCATCGACAGTCCACTCGGCACGCTGTACGTTCTCGACGCACCCGACGACATCGTGCGCAAGGTGAAGAAAGCGGTTACCGATACTGACGGCGAGGTGCGCCTCGACTGGGACGCCAAGCCGGGGCTCGCGAACCTCCTCGAGCTCTACGCCGGCTTCAGTGGAGAACGCCCCGAGGACGTGGCGTCACGCTACGCGCGCTACGGCGATCTGAAGCGCGATCTCGCGGACTTGATCGTCGCCCATCTCGCGCCGATCGCGGAGCGGTACCGCGCGTTGCAGGCCGACCCCGCGGCACTGGACCGGGTGGTGGGCGACGGCGCGGTCAAGGCCGGTGCTATCG
Source organism: Acidimicrobiaceae bacterium (assembly GCA_027449665.1). Lineage (GTDB taxonomy): Bacteria > Actinomycetota > Acidimicrobiia > Acidimicrobiales > RAAP-2 > RAAP-2. The sequence goes on from DAIDLE010000004.1 coordinate 84,604, forward strand.
CGAAGACCACGTACGAGCGCGCGAGCGCGGCGATGGGGCTGCGCTGACCGGTGGTCGACGTGGCTCGTCCCGGTACCGCCCGACGTTAGACGAGCAGGTGCAGCCACCAGTTCTGCAGCGACGCCAGCGCACTCGTGCCCACGTGGAAGTACAGCGAGTCGGCGATGATGAGCAGCATGACGATCGGCAGCGCCTTCATGCGAAAGCGGTAGTAGTCGGGCAGCCGGTGGCGCGGGATGAAGCGCTCGATGATCGCTGATCCGTCTAGTGGCGGGATCGGCAGCAAGTTGAACACCGCCAACGTTAGGTTCACCAACCCCAACGCAACGCCGAACTGCAAGAGCCAGAGCGTGTTGAGGTGAATCGCCACCTCGCTGATCAGCCAACCCACGCCCGAGAGCACAATATTGACCGCGGGACCGGCGAGTGACACGTAGAGCGACTGACGACGCGGATCGCGCAAGCGCCCCACGTTGACCGGCACCGGCTTAGCGTAGCCGAACGCCGGGAGGTGGCTCAGGATCAAGAGCGCCGGGAGCAGCACCGTCCCAAAGGGATCGACGTGTCGAAGCGGATTGAGCGTCAACCGGTGGTTCTCCTTGGCGGTGGGATCGCCGAACCGGTACGCGACGTAGCCGTGGCTCACCTCGTGCAGCACGATGGACGGCACGATGGCGAGGAAGAAGTAGACGTAGGTCGACATCCGCTCTCCCCTACCCTTGTGCTCGTGGATGCGCCTGACGATAGACGCGCTGTAACGATGACACCGACACCGCGGTGTAGAGCTGCGTGGTAGCGATCGACGCGTGACCTAACAGCTCCTGGACAACTCTAATGTCTGCGCCGTGGGCGAGCATGTGGGTGGCACAGCTGTGTCGAAAGACGTGCGCGCTGATTCGGTTTCGTTCAATGCCCGCGTCCAGCGCCCGTTTGGCGATTACCCCGTCGACCCCTTGGCGCGAGAGCGGCGTTCCGCGGGCATTGAGCAGCAGCGCGGTGCTGTGCACCCGCAATAGCTGCGACCGACCCTGTGGCCCCAGGTACGTCCGCAATGCGTCTCGTAGCGCGCGCCCCATCGGTACCAGGCGCTGCTTATCCCCTTTGCCGGTCACCTTGATGAGCTCCTCGTCAAAGTCGAGGTCCTCGAGGCGAACGCCGACCGCCTCGGACACTCGACAGCCAGTGCCGTAGAGCAGCTCGAGCAACGCCCGGTCACGCCGGTCAAGGGCGGTCGCCTCGGGAACGGAGTCGAGAAGCCGCAGGATCTCCTCTTCGCCCAGTGGACGCGGCAGACTGCGTCCCCGACGGGTTCGCCGAACGTGACGGCTTGGATCGGCGTTGAGGTGGCCCTCGTCGACCAAGAAGCCGAACCAGCCCCGCAACGACGCCACGACGCGCGCCACGGTGGACGGAGCACGACCTCGGTCGAGCAGGGAGCCGATGTAGGCGTCAACGGCACCGTCGGTGAGATCGCTCATCGGCGTCTCGCGTTCGTCGAGCCACGCGAAGAACTGGCGAAGGTCGCGTCGGTACGCGTCGATCGTCGCCCGACTTCGCCCCTTCTCCACCGTCAGCCACACGAAGTACTCGTCAACGAGCTCGCTACGATTCGCCAATGAATCGTCCAAACACGATCTGCAGCGCAATGGTCATCGTCGAATCAACGAAGGGCTGATCGGCGAGCAGCGCGCGCAGCTCGTCGGGTTCGTACCAGCGAACCACGGCCGAAGTCTCCTCGGGCCCGGCGGGCTCGCGCTCGCGCATCGAGAGTCCGGTCGCCTCATAGACGTGCATCAGTTGGTCGGTCCAGCCGGGCGACACCATGAATGTCCCGAGCAGGCGCCAGTGCGATGCCTCGCAGCCCATCTCCTCGGCGAGCTCACGCTTGGCGGCGTCCATCGGCAACTCGTCAGCGACGTCGAGCGTTCCGGCCGGTATTTCGATGTTGTACCGGTCAAAGGGCGCTCGATACTGGCGCACGATGCCGACGCGCCCCTTATCGTCGAGTGCCAAGATGGCGACCGCGCCGGGGTGCGACACGACGTCTCGGTGGTAGGAGTGGTTGTCGTGCTCAATGGTGCGCCGCTCGACGGTGAAGACCGACGACCGCAGCAGCGGCGCGACGGCGGTAATGCGAAAGTCGTCGCTCACGACGCAACGTCGACGGACGTCGGGTCGATGATGTGGGGCTCGCGTCCCTCCGCTCGCGACGCCGCCGCGGTGATCAGACCGAGGAACAGGGGGTGCGGACGATCGGGGCGCGACTTGAACTCAGGGTGCGCCTGGGTTCCCACGAAGAAGGGGTGATCACCGACTTCGACAAACTCGACGAGACGGCCGTCGGGTGACACGCCCGAACAGCGCATCCCGGCCTCTTCGAACTGGTTGCGGTAGCGTCCGTTGAACTCGTAGCGGTGGCGGTGGCGCTCGGACACGACACCGACGCCGTAGAGCTGATGGACGACGGAACCCTCTTCGAGCATCGCCGGACACGCGCCGAGACGCATGGTGCCACCGAGGTCAGTAACGTCCATCTGCTCGGCCATCAGTGCGATCACGGGTGCCGAGGTCGTCAACGAAAACTCCGTCGAGTGGGCGTCGCTCAGTCCGAGAACGTGGCGCGCGTACTCGACCACCATCACCTGCATGCCCAGGCAGATTCCGAGGTAGGGAATGTGCTGCTCGCGGGCGATGCGAGCGGTCGCGATCATGCCCTCGATGCCGCGCTCGCCGAATCCGCCCGGCACGATGATGCCATCCAGCTGGCGCAGGCGGTCAGCGTCGATGTCGGTGGGAACTCGCTCGGCCTCGAGCCATTCGATTCTCGTGGCGGCACCGACGGCGAAACCGGCGTGGCGAATCGACTCACCAACGGAGAGGTAGGCGTCGGGCATCGTAACGTACTTCCCGACGACACCGATGCGCAGGGTTCTCGTCGTGTTGTGCACGCGATGGACGACGGCGTTCCACGGTTCGAGATTGATGGGGTGCTCGTCGAGGTCAATGCCGAGCGTCTCGCACACGATGGTGTCGAGGCCCTCGCGGTGCAGGGTGCTCGGTATGTCGTAGATGCTCGCCTCGTCAACGGCCGAGATTACCGCCTGAATGGGGACGTCACAGAGCAGCGAGATCTTGCGTTTCAGCCCGTCCGAAATCGGCTGGTCGCTTCGACAGACGATCACGTCTGGCTGAATGCCGCGGGAACGAAGCTCGGTCACGGAGTGCTGCGTCGGCTTCGTCTTTTGCTCCCCCGACGGTGCCAGGTAGGGCACCAGAGTGAGGTGGACGTAGCAGACGTTGCCCCGTCCGGCGTCTCGCCGATATTGGCGAATCGACTCGATGAAGGGGACAATCTCGATGTCGCCCACGGTTCCGCCGATTTCCACGATGACGACGTCCGCCCCCATCGCGCCAACGCGTCGAATGCGTTCCTTGATCTCGTCGGTGATGTGGGGAATCACCTGCACGGTCTTGCCGAGATAGTCACCGCGGCGTTCCTTGGCGATCACGTTCGAGTAGACCGATCCCGTCGTCGTATTGGAGACCCGCGTCAGCGACTCATCGATGAAGCGCTCGTAGTGCCCGAGATCGAGATCCGTCTCACCACCGTCGTCGGTGACGAACACCTCCCCGTGCTCGCCCGGATTCATCGTGCCCGGGTCGACATTGAGGTACGGATCGAGCTTGCACATCGTGACCTTGAGGCCGCGCGACTTGAGGAGACGTCCGAGCGACGAGGCCGTCAGGCCCTTGCCGAGGGAGCTAGAGACACCGCCGGTGACGAAGACGAATTTTGTCATTCCCACACCGGCATGTTCACGGACTCCCAGTGTAGTGACTGACGCGGTGCCGAACGAGGTATTAGGGCCGAGGATCGAGCAAACGCGTCGCTAGCGCGCGCGCCTCGGTGGTCCGGTGCTCGCCGGTGAGCATTCGCGCAATTTCGCCGACCCGGTCGTCACCGCGTACCTCGCGCACTGACGTGACGGTCCGTCCCCCCGATACGCCCTTCTCGATCACGAAATGGTGGTCGGCCTTCGCCGCTACCGAGGCGAGGTGCGTGACCATCAGCACTTGGCGATCGCGCGCCAGCTCGGCGAGACACGTTCCAATCTGTTGGGCAACGTGGCCGCCGATACCGGCGTCTACTTCGTCAAAGACGGTCACGACGCCGTCGCTCGTCGTTACCAGCGCGACCGCGAGCAGCAACCGACTCAGTTCTCCGCCGCTTGCGAGAGCCTGAACGGAGCCTTCGGGTCGGCCAACGTTCGGCGTGAACCACAGCTCAGCCAACGAGCCGTCGTCGCCGTCCACGCTGAAGCGCACCGACGAATCCGCTAGCGCAACGCGCGTGAGCTGTTCGCGCACCGCGTTGGTGAGGTGTCTAGCCGCGATCTCGCGATCTTGACGAGTGCGTAGCGCGAGCGCCACCTCCTCACGCGCTAGCTCGGCGATCTCGTCATCGAGCCGCGCGAGGCGTTGGGCGGCGTCTCGCGTGAACGCGCGTTCACCCCGGAGTCGCTCGAGCGTCTCGAGCGCACTCGCGAGGGATCCGCCGTACTTGCGCGCGAGTCCCTGCAGCAACGCCACTCGTCGCTCCAGCGCGTCAAACGTGGAGGGATCGATAGCGTCACCTTCGGCGAGGGTTCGCAGGTCGCTCACCGCGGCTCGCGCGCTGGTCAGGGCGCCGCGCAGCGTCGCGACGACATCGGCGACACCGTCGGAACTGGGGATGGACGCCAGCGCTCGCGCGTACGCCGACAGTATGGCCCCGTCGTCGTCACCGTCAAACATCTCCACCGCGGTGACGATCGCGTTACGCCCGTCGCGAATCGACGTCCATCGCTGCAACGTCACCAGGGCGTCGTCGAGTTCATCTGGGGACGTGACGTGGCCCGCCTCGAGCTCGGCGATCTGGTGGTCGAGCAGAGCCAGTTCGCGCTCGCGCGTCGCCGCGTCACCCCCCAGCGAGTCGCGCAGTACGCGCGCGTCATCGAGTCGCCGGCGCACATCGCGCAGGTCCGCGGTTTCCACCGAACCGAACGAATCAACCAGACGCAAGACGTCGCTGCGCTGGCGCAGCGTCAGCGAATCTTGTTGGCCGTGGATCGCGATCAGTGGTTGGGACCTGGCACGAAGACCTTCGGCGCTGGTGGCGACGGCATTGATGGTGCTACGCAGTCGCCCGTTCGCCGTGCGTTCTCTCGACAACACGACCTCGGTGTCATCGCGGTCGCGAAAGACCGCAGCCACGCGAAGTGCGTCGCTTCGCGCGTTCTTGTCGATGACGTAATCCACGCCCAGACAGAGGTTGAGGGCTCCGAGCAGGAGCGTTTTGCCCGCACCCGTCTCGCCGGTGATGACGTTGAGCCCCGGACCAAAGTCGAGGACGGCGTCGTCGATGATGCCGAGTCCGCTCGCGTACAGCTCGACGAGCTGGGCGTTAGGCATGACCTTCGCGAAGACTTTCACGCAAACGAAAGCCCAGCTCGAACCGGCGCGTCTCAACCACGCGGACGGGCGTGGCGCTGCGCGACACGGCCACCGACTCGCCTGGTTCGATCGAGCCAATGGTTCGTCCGTCGGCGACCACCTCGGCGGATTTCGTCACCGCTTCGAGGCGCACGACTTTGTCGCCCGCGACCACGATCGATCGGTCGATCGTGAAGTGCGGCGCGATTGGGGTGAGCACCATCACCGCGAGCGTGGTGTCGATAACCGGTCCGCCGGCCGAGAAGTTGTACCCGGTGCTGCCGGTGGGCGTGGCGACCATAACGCCGTCGGCCGAGTACGTCAGGTACTCGTCGTCGTCGACGTAACTGCGCACTCGAACCATGTGTCCAGCGTGCGCACGTTCGACGACGACCTCGTTGAGTGCGAACTGAGTCGAGTCCTGTCGGGGCAACGAGATCTGCAGGGCGAGGCGTTCCACGACGTGTGGGTCGGCCAGCGCCCGCTGGATATCGTGAATCAGTTCCGCCGAGGGAACATTCAGGAGAAACCCGAGGCGTCCGAGATTGACGGCCATTATTCGCGCACCCAGTTCGTGGGCCAAGCGCGCCGATTTGAGAAAAGTCCCGTCGCCCCCGAGACTGACCACCAGTGTGTCAGCGGACACCGTGGGCGTGGTTCCGACGTCGAGCAGGTGCAACTCGGACGTGATCGCGCTCGTACGCAACTGGCGACCCACCTCATCGGCGAGGACGACGGCGTCGGACCGATTGCTGAAAGCAGTGAATAGTAGGTCGGCCACGGTTCTCCTCGTCCCCATGGTAGTGAGACCACACGTGACCGGCCATCACGCTAACGATGCCGCGATCGTGCAGCGGACAGCGTCCCGCCGGTGAACGCCCGGGTGGCGCCGTCAATCCCAGACGCCGCGTTACTGGCTCGCCGTGCGTGACGTGGTAACCGCTGACGGCTTGATCGAACCGGCGGGTTGCGAGGACCAGTTCCGCGACGTCCTCGCCGAACAGTTCACACGGTGTCGCGACTAGGGCCTCGTCCCGTAGAGTTGCCCCCATGACACCGAAGACCGCGCGCGTGATCATGGCCGTGGTTGTCGCCGTGACCGCGGCGGTGACTCTCGGGTTCGTCGCCCGGTCGCATCATTCGGCCCTCGGGGGCGTTATCTCCCTAAGTAACCAGGTGACGCTGAGGGCGCCGACCGAGCTCATCGGCGGCTGCGCGGAACAACGCCTCGACCACGGCCGCGACATCGATCCGCCCAGCCACAGCGATCAGGAGAACGACGAGTGCCTGCCCGCCCAGCACGTGCGACGTGGCTCCAACGGCCGACCTCTCGCGGGGGTATCGTGAATCGTGACCTCAGCCGCATGGCGAGACGTGCCGTGAGACCCGGAGTTCTTGGAGTCGGTCGACGGTCGCGCGACCGCGCCGGGCTCGCCAACGCGGGGGTGTCGATGGTCTCGATGCTGGTATCGCTCGTCATCCTCGGCGTACTCGCGTACGTCGCCATTAACTTTCTCACCTCGCCGTCGGCTACCTCGCCGGTAGTGCCTGGTCCATCTCCGACGTCAGCTGCGACACCGGCGACGGGCCAACCTCTGTCGAGTGTTCTCTCACTCGCGGTGGTGACCGCCTGTCGCGCTGACTTCACGTCAGTCCAGACCGCGGTCAGCGACTACCGTGCCGTGTCGGGATCCAATCCCCCCGCCGGTACTGCGTGGGCGACGGCAACGGCGGGTGGCGGCCCCTTTCTGCAATCGTGGCCCACGGGCAACGGCGCGTACGCCATTACCTGGAACGGCGTGAACCTCATTGTCACGCCGCGCTCGGGTGTCGCGTCAGTAGGCAACGTCGGTAGCCAGACGCCACCAACTGGCTGCTACGCCGCTCGCTAGCGCTCGCTCGATAGGTCGCGCCAACGCTTGATCGAGCGGGGCGCGAGCGCGTGCACTACGTGAACGCCACGCTAGCGACTGTGACGCCAACGAAGATGGTGCAGATGACGTGGTCCCTTCGAGGCCTCTGGCCGGTGCACCACCCCATTGGCGAACGTCTCACGGTCAATCCGTCGCATGGTTGGCAGACCAGGCAACACACCGACGGTGACGATCACGCCAATAAGGGCCAGACCCTCGCGCAGTCCGGTCCAGCGAATCAACACCGTCATGGCTAACGAGCCGAGCGCCATGCCCGCCACCTCGCTCGCCTCGAGCGCTCCCAACACGCGTCCCAGTCGCTCGTTGGGAACGATATGTTGCAGCACGGTAATCGCGTTGACGTCGACGACCGAGTTCGCGAGGCCGATGAGCCACATCGATAACAGCGCTGATCCGAGGTTGGGCGCCGCCGCGATGAGTAGCAGTGGCACCGCCCACACGATCACCCCCAACGCAAAATCCGTTGCGAGGTGGGCGCGCTCAATGAGCATCAGTGCCACTAACCCGCCCACCAAGCCACCGATACCCAGCAGTGACTCCATGAGCCCCAGTCCAGAACTGCCGATGTGCAGCAGGTGCAGTGCGATGGCGACGGTGAAGACGGCCGACGCGCCAGCGACGACGCATTGGAGGACGTACAGCACGACCAGAACCAGGACGTTGCGGTCGGCCCGAATGAGTCGAAACCCGTGGACGGCCCGCGTTAAGAAGCTTTCAGCGTGAATAGCCGCGGCCTCGGAGTGCTCGACGTACGTCGCGCCGGACTGGACGTCACGCTCCTCGTTTGCGGGCGGCCGAATGGATAGTACGAGCAGCGCAGACCACACGAACGTTGTGCCATCGAATACGAACGCGGTCGTGACGTTCGTGAACGCCAGCAAAAATCCCGCGAGGGCGGGACCGGCAAAGAAGCCGACGCTCTCGATGGTGCTCGATACGACGTTGGCTCCCGCCACTTCGTCGTCGCTACGCGCCAGCTGGGGAAGGATTGACGCCTGCGCGGGCCGAAACGCCGTACCGGCCATGCCGACGAGCACGATAAGCACGTAGACGTACCACTTGGACGCGTGCAGGCCGACGAGTGACGCCGCAACGACCACCAGCGCCAGTCGCACGACGTCGGAGACGACCATGACGAGTTTGCGGCTGTACTCGTCAGCAAACGTCGAGGTGAACGGCGCCACCGTCGCTATGGCGACGTAACGAGCAACGGCGACTTCGCCAACCGCCACAGTTCCGCCGGTGCGGTACACGAATACCACCGCACTGAGTGCGAAGACGCCGTCGCCAATCAGGGAGCCGGCGAAGGCGTAGAAGATACGCCGTAGGGCGCCGTTGGCGAATACGTGTGACATTGCGACTCGTGATGACCGTAGTTCCGTGCGGATGATGCTCACTGACTCATCGCTTCTCGTCGGTGCGGCGCATATCGCGCCGACTCATGACCTACTGACCAATACCCGAGACGCACGATGGCCGTCGATGGCGTCACGCCCATCGAGCGACCGACACCGTCGCCGCCGGCGTAGCCCCACGGCCGTTGCGGACCTTCAACGTTCGCTCGACCACACGCCGGCAACGAGTCGAACCTCAGGCTCATTGCGAGTCAGCCAGAATCAACTCGCCGACTTGGCGGCCAGCGCCTCAAAGTGCTCGTACAAGCGAGGCTCGTCCATCTCGCCACGCAGATAGATCGCCCGCGCCTTCACCTTGGTCCACATGGCCTGGAAGCCGAGCAGGTCGGTCAGCAGATTCACGTCGAGCACGCCATGCTTGACGAAACTTCCCGCCGTTTCACCGAAATTGAGAACCTTGCGGGCCGACTCGTTGTCGATCGAGCCATCATCAGCGTTGAACGACGCCGAGAAGATCTCCCTCATCGCGTCGTCGAGGCCCATATCGGTCCCCCAGCGCATCAGATCCACAATCAATTTCGCGTCGTCGTACGTTGCCGGCATACATCCCCCTTTTGGTAGACCCCGCTCATTGGCACCTCGAGCGGCGTCAATGGCCCCTGTATAGCACACCAAATTCGCCGGCCGACGCTCCCACAGCCGTTCCTACTGGCAAGATGGCTACGTTGGCGCTAGGACTGCGAGACGCGCCGACCACGTCGGTCGTAGTCGTGAAACTGAGAGAACTCATACTCGATGAAGGCTGGACCTTCTCTCGACCCGTCGGTGACGGCGACTATTTGTGGCTACGTTCGCGGCGAGCCTTGCGACGTTGGTTCGAAGGCCGCCAAAAGCTCCGGGACTCGAAACGTCGCGTACCCAATCGACTGATCGGCAATCCCGTACGGGAGATAGAGCGTCTCGTTGTGAACGAGCGAACCGCACGAGTACACGACGTTTGGTACGTAGCCATCCTGCTCGTCGTCGGCCGGTATGAGGAGGGGTCGCGGAAGCTGACCGATCACCTTGGTTGGATCGTCGAGATCGAGCAGCAACGCGCCAATACCGTATGTCCGCATGGGTCCAACACCGTGAATGATCACGAGCCAGCCCGCATCCAATTCGATTGGCGAGCCGCAGTTTCCCAATTGAAGGATCTCCCACGTACCCATTGGTCGCTGCGCCGTGACGATGGGCTCCCAGTGCAAACCGTTCGACGACTGCGCGATGGCGTTCGTTTCACGGTCAAAGCGCGATAGCGCCAAGTACTGCCCGTTGACCTTGCGCGGAAAGAACGCGAGACCCTTGTTCCGCGCACCCGCGCCAGCCAACGGTGACGACGTGAAATGCGCAAAGTCGTCCGTCTCCAAGAGCTGCTGGGAAACCGCCTGACCATCGAAGGCCGTATAGGACGCTAGATACCGACTGGAGGTACCGTCATCGAACTGCACGAAACGCGCGTCTTCCATGCCAACTGCTTCATTGGGCGCCGCCGGCCACAGCACGCGACGAGAGAGGTCAATTGCCGGATCGAAGGTGATTTGGTAGAAACTCGCGGCCAGCAGATCGAGCACGGCGGCAACCTCCGTGGCGTTCAACCGGGTATCGCCCTGCGTCCGCAACCGTTCCGTGGCCAGGGACAGCGCCGTCGGGTCGAACTCGTCGGGCAGTGAATCGAGGACCGATGCCGCCGTCTCACCATCAATGCCCCGATCACCGAGCAGGGAGTGGAAGAGCTCGCGATTCAACGTGGTCGCCGTAGCGGGCGGTGCCACCGGGAACGGGCGCGCCGCGTCTAACACCAACTCACCAGTGGTGTTGACCAGACCTGACCGAAAAACGATGGAGGAGCGATGACCTTCACCGATAGCCCGATAGCTGAGTACCACTCGGAGTTCACCCGGCAGTGCGCCACGCTGATCTGGCGCGGCGACGATGCTCGGATTGCAAATCGCCGCTCCCTCGATGGCGTACTCGTGCGTGAACGCCGCGCCGAGCAACTGCTTGCGCCGATCCGAAATGGGTGCCGTCACGTAGTCGCTCACGCGCTCGGCGTTGGACTCGAACACGTCCGTGAGGTTGGGATGGCGCCGATCGAAACGACGCATCAGGTCGTCCATCCCGTGTTCAACCTCGAGCTCGCTCAACGCAAGGATGCGTTCGACGGCGCCCGAGGCCCTCGACTCGCTACCCCCGACAAGCTCTTGTCCCGGTATGAACAGCCTGGAGACGACGCGCGACGCGTCAGACTTCAGGCGCCACGCGCCTCGCGTCGCCAGACCCATGTCGCTCACGAATGGCTCAGCGCAAACCGACGAGCGTGTTGCATGGTGGTGAGGAACGCAATCGTTGACTCCGCCCCTTGGTTGACGTTTGGTCCCGTAGCGGTCAGTCCGTCGTATCCCCCTCCGGACTCGACGTCGTACATCACCGCGCCTCCGTCATTATCTCCGAGAAACCAGTTAACCGAACGCACGATGCCATCAATCCACGATACGTCACCAGTCAGCTCGAACGCGTGCACGCACGCGTCAGCCATCGACGCAACTTCGATTGGCTGCTGGTCAAACTGTCCAGCGCCGTCGCGCTGTCCACGACCTCCAACCGGGGTCACCGATAAGTGGCTATCGCGCGTCTCCATCGCGAGCAGCCAGTGCAGCCGGCGCAGGCCCGCTTCGAACAAGTCGTGGTCCCTCACGTGAGCGCCAACGGCAATCAGCGCTTCGGCCAGGACGGGATTCGCGTAGGTCAAACGACGTTCGGGCCAGCGCCAGTCATCGCCGTACTCTCTGCGGCTCAACAGCGGCACGCTCGCATCCACGAGTTCGTGGGCGCCACGGTGGTCGCCATCGACGCGCAGGACCTCAACGGCGCCCAGAGCAGCCCACGCCATAGAGCGCGGCCACGGTGACCGAACTGTGGCCGCGCGTTCGAAAATCGCCATCGCTTGGGTACGCCGAACGGAATCGTTCGAACGGGCAATGGTTGTTCCGAGCGCCCAGACCGCTCGGCCCCAGCAGTCCTCGGCACTCGCCGGCCCACGCCACTCCCCAGACGCGAGTCGGCGATTGCGAAAACGACCGTCCGAACTTTGCGCCAGCGCTAGAAACTCCAGCGACGACGTCGCCAAGTCACTGAGCACCGGCGAAAGGTCCCGCTCACGCTCGAGGACGAGCAAGACCCGTGCCACGTCATCTGTGCAGTAGCCGTGTTCGACGCGAGGGTTCGTTCGGTCGGCGTGCTCGTACGTGCCGTACGGACCGGTCAGTGCCACCAGGTGATCAAAATTCGGTTGGGGTACCTCGATCAAGCGCCAACCCTGACGTTCGTGAGGTGGCGACGTGCAACCTCAAGGTATTGGTCGGCCACCGCGTCCCAGCTCAGCCCCGGAGCGAGTCGCCGTGCCTGAAGGGCCATGTTCGAGGTAAACGTCACGTCCGTGGCCACGCGGCGCATTGCGCCAGCGAGCGCGGCGGGATCGCGATGGGGAACGATGATCCCTGCACCACCGGACAGCAGTTCACGTGAGTGAGGAAATGACGTGGCGATCACGGGCTTGCCGGCCGCAACCGCGTCGACGAGTACCCCCGAGGTCGCTTGCTCCGACGTGTCGTAGGGCAGAATCACGGCATCCGCCGTGGCGATAAGCGCCGCCAGCGAATCGAGATCGCGATACGTATTGTCGAACTGCACGAGATCGCGTACCAAATTGCTGGCAACGCGATCTTCCAGCATCGTGCGATAGGCCTCGCCATGGGCCGTCAGCACCTTCGGGTGCGTACGACCCGAGATTACGTACTGCGGCGTGGGAATCAAGTCTCGAAGACTAGGTAGCGCATCGATTACCCATTCGATACCCTTGCCTGGGCCAATCAATCCCCACGTCAAGAATCGCGGTACCTGATTCGGGACTTTCGCTTCGCGTGCCGATGACGTTGCGGCACCGTGCGGAATGACGTCAATGGGGGTGCCACCAACTTCGTAGACGCGCCGCAGTACCCTAGCCGCGGCGCTTGTCATCACGACGACCGACTCCACGCGCGCAATCACTTCGTTGAGTACTCGCCACTGGTTCGGTGTCGGCGACGGCAGCACCGTGTGCAACACGGCGATGGCGGGGACGCGCAGACCGCCGAGAATCCGTAGCACGTCAGCACCGTCACGACCGCCGTACAGTCCGTATTCGTGTTGGATTACCGCGACGTCGCATCGATTGAGTGCCGCAACGGACCTCGATCCCGACGTCGGATCCGAGACCACCAACTCGCTGACCACGTGAAGTGGTGCCTCGGTGCCCAGTTCGGAACGCTCAAGTATCCGAACGAGATTTACCTCAATGCCCCGTTGCATCAGGGATCGTCCGAGCGCCGTCGTAAAGGTGGCGATGCCACACGGTGTCGGCGGTGCGGTACTGACGAAGCCGAATACCGGCGACCGGGTGCTCATCGTCCGTCACCGAACATTGCGCGACTACCGCCGCCACCGGTTCGACGGCTCGTGAACGTGGCACGCGACGACGAGGCCAGCGCACCATCGCGACCCTGAAGCCAATCACTCGATGGTGAGATCACGAGAAACGGTACTGACCGCATGTCACGCCAATCGTTGAAGAGGCGTCGTGCCCGTAGGAGAGACAATCGTCGTGACCGTCCGCCCGAACTTGGCGTCTCGCAGCGCAAGGAACGATTCCTCACTGCTCCATGGTACCCGGGCTGGCGAAATGTCGATCAATGCACAACGCGCACTAGGTGGCGTAGGAGTTCGGACGCGCCGAAATCGCTTGAAGACGCAAGTACTTGTTTCGACACGCGCCTCAGACGTTGTCGCGCCGCACGTCGGTCGTGTCTCCACGTGCGAGATCCCACGCGCGCGATACCACGGACACCGCCTTCCGACGAATAGCGTGCACTAATCGAACGTGGGGTCGGGTGAGCGCGAGAAGCCCTCGTGCACCATGCGAGCGATGTTTGGGACAAGTGATCGCGAGCGTTACCCATCGTGCGAACTTGGACACCACCCATCTTTGTCGCGCAGTGTCGTATGTCTTGAACGACACCGGACGGTCACGCGACTCTGGAGGTCGATCCCGTGGACGTCGCGAACGAAACTTAACGCCAGCGAACGACGCGTGCTGCAATTTATTACGTACTAGAACGTTTCCCGTCGCGAGTGTCTAACAATACCGTTACAATGTCGCTTTCATTTTGCACTCTGTAACAACGTCGCGATCGACTCAGTTTCAAAGTCAGTACACTCGATCAGGCGGGTCACTAATGCAACGTCGCCAATCAGAATTCCGTCTACTCGCCAGTGGAGCAACGGCTCGGCGTCTTGATTCATAGACGACTGTGAGTTCGGCAGCAAGGTGACACACCTAGTTGATAAAATCCTGGGCAATGGGAGGACTTGGCTCAGGTCGTAGGCGCTCAGTTGGTGAGCAGCGATGCCCAAAGCACCCTGAGGTGCGCGCGACAGCCAACGGGACCTACCGCGTCAAGGGCCAGCAGCGGCGTCGCTTCATCTGCGAGCCAAGTGACGCGTCACGTCACGTGTTCTCGGTCGTGGTGCGGCGAGACGCGAGCACCGCGGTGCTCCCTACCTGGACACCACCACCACCGTGCCCCACTCACCCGAGTTCAGACGTGGTGCGCCACGGGCGCTACGGCAAGCACACCGCCAAGCGTCGCCAGCGCTATCTATGCCGCCCCCTTGACGGCTCGCCGGCGCACACCTTCACTCCGCCCCTGCCGCGCGACCACGTCCCCAGCGGTCACGAGCAGTGTGAGGTCTGCGAGGAGTTGGTGGGAACGCACCACGGCCAGGCCGCAGTGGCGCGACGACACACGTGGAGCGCGCGACTCGTCGCCCACGGCCTCGACAAGCTGTCAAGTGGGGACACCTACGCCAATGTCTCGAACTGGGCCATTAGGGCGGCGGGCGTCACGCGCAGTCGCCGCAAGGCGCAGACCACGAAGGCCAGGACGGCTCCCGGAGCCAAGCCGACCAAGAAGGTCAAGAACGTCTCAGCGGCCACGCGGCGCGACCGGGCGGCGTGGCACATCGCCGCCGACTGGGTGGAGGCGTTCTCACCGGTGCTCTACGGACCACTGGACGAGCGCCTGAGAGCTGAGGCGCTGGCCGAACGGACTCGCCTGGACGCGCTGCGTCGGGCCCGCAGGCGCCTTGACCGGCCCCAAGTGGTGCTCATCGACGACGTGCCGGTGTGGGGCCGGGACCCCGAGGACAAGTCTGGGCGCACCCGCCAAGCGGGCTTCGCCGTGCTCGTGGTGGCCGAGCTCTACTGGCCGGACCCGGCCACACTCGCGACCCTGGATCCTGAGGTCCTGGACGCCAGCCAGATAGAAGATGTGTCCCGACCCGTCACACGTCTGCGCTTGGTGCGCGCGATGCCCAACGTCCAGGCCACGTCCTGGCTGCTCGTGCTCGACGAGCTCGGCTACACCCCCGACGTGGTGGTCTCCGACGGGGGCACGGGCGCCGACCTCGCCCTGCGCACGCTGTATGCGAACACGCCCACGACGGTCATTCCGTCACTGTGGCACCTGAACCAGACCATTCAGCGCGCCTTCGACAAGGTGCCCGGTGCGTGGGGTCTCGACGACAGCGGTCAGCACGACCTCGTCCAGCCACTACGCGACCATCTGCGCAAGCTCTCGCGCTCCTCGGGCGTGCTGCGAAACTCACAGTCCTGGGCCAGTTGGTGGGACGACCTGCTCGGCATCGTGACCGAGCTGCGTCTGCCCGTCGAGAAGCTGCGCAAGTCCCGGGCCAAGTGGGAGGCTCCGGTGGCCGCCTCGCTGTCGGCGATGCGGCGCTACCCGCGGATACCGGTCTCGACCGGTGGGCTCGAAACCCTCATCGCGCGCCGCGTCCAGCCCCTGCTCGGACGGCGGGGCAACGCCTTCGCCAACATCGAGCGCACGAACCTGCTCTTTGACCTCGTGGTGGCCCGGGACCACGGTGTCTTCACGAACCTGAACGACGTCGCCCGAACGCTGCGCGCGGACGCTGAGAGCGCTGACGGCTGGACCGTGCCGCTGCGCACCATCTCGGACCCGCGTCCCAACAAGTCGTCATACTCGTCGCTGCGTGACGCAGTGCTCATCGACGACCTCGCCCGTTCTCGGGGACTCATCTCGTGAGCTTGCCCGCCGACCCGAAGCTCGTGAGTTTGTGGGCTGGGCTGCGCCTCGTGGTCATCGACACCGAGACCACCCCGTCTCCGGACGGTGGTCCGTTGCGCACGGTCTCCCTGGCCGCCGTGACGTGCCGAGGTGGCGTGATGCGCGGCACGTGGCACACCCTCGTCGACCCCGACGTGCCCATCGCGCCTGCCGCGTCGCGGATCCACGGCATCACCGATGAGCTCGTGGTGGGCGAGCCCCGGTTCAGCGCCGTTGCTCAGCAGGTGCTCTCGGTGCTCGAAGAGCGCGACGACGAGCGCACGGTCCTGTGCGCTCATAACGCGTCCTTCGACGTGGCAGTCCTGCGCGCCGAGCTCGCACGCGTGGGGCTCGACCTGCCCGACGTGGCGCTGCTGGACACGATGGGAGCTCTGCCGGCGCTCGTCGGTGTGCGCCCCGCGAGCAAGAGCCTCGAAGGCCTCCTCAACGTGCTCGGGCTCACGAACCCCCAACCCCACCAGGCGCTCGCTGATGCCCAGTCCTGCGCGCAGGCCGCACTCCTCTTGCTCGAACGCGCCGCGGCGGCGGGGTTCGACGACTTCGACACCTTGCACGCCCAACTGGGAAGACGAACTCACACGCACGCGGTCAAGCCCAACCGCCGGGCGTTCGACGCAGCGTCGGCGTCGGCGTCGGCGCCGGCGTCGAACCTGAGCGCCACGCACCTGGAGGGCCACTCCTCTCTGCTGGGTCGTCGTCCGAGCCGACCTCAGCTCTGGGCGTGGTCCGAGCAGGTCCGCGAATGCGCGACCTTGCGCTGCGAACACCTCACGGGCCGCGTCAGTGAGGCTCAGGCACCCGCGCGCGTGCTCCTGGCTGAACTTCACGAGGTCCTGGACGAGCGCATCTCGGTCAGCGACACGGCGGGGACGGCCACCGTGCTCGCCGCACTGCTGCCGCTGCTCGACCAGATGGAGCGCCGCGGCAGCCAGTCCAGACGCACGGCGACGCTGCGCTGGGAGAAGAGCTGGGGTCCTCGTCTGAGCGCGTTGGGAAGATGTGGCGAGGACGCGCAGTCGCGGTGCCCGGCGTGTCGTGCCCAGGAGACGTGCGCGCTGGACGCGTGGCCCGAGGTTGTCGGTGCCATCGCGCTCGGAGACCCGGAGGCGGCGGCGGGCACGCTGCTCGGAGTCAGTGGCGCGAGAAAGGGCAAGGGCACCTACGCGACGTGGCGGGCCTCTGGTGTCGATGCGCGTGTCGCCGATGCGGCACTCTGGCGCGTGGTCGAACATCAGAAGCGCACGGGCCACGACGACCGCGCCGTGGCTCTCGAGCGCCAAGCGTGGGCATCCGGTTGCCGTCACCCGGACCTCGCCAGCGACTACGCGGGTCGCATCGCCGTGGCGGGAAAGAAGAGAGACCTGACCCGCGCCCTGAAAGTGTGCGATGACGCGTTCGCCGCGCGCGCCGGCTCGACGCTCGAAGGCTGGACGCGGCTCCTCTCTCGGCGTCAGCAGGTAGCGGGACGGCTCCAACGCCTGAACGTGCGAGCGTCCGGGGCCTTCGACGAAGACGGCAACGCCATTCCCGCGCGAGCCCACACACCGCAGAACCCGCGGCGCACTCGCGTGCCGCGCTTCGCGCGGCCCTAACTACGAGTTCAGGCGAGCGCTGGTGCGTCCGGACCGCACCAGTGCTCACGTGCTCAGACGAGCTCTACCTGCGCGGTGACCTGCCCGCCCCAACCCGGGATGATGACGATGTGCCACTCCCCACCGGACGCAAAGGGAAGACGAGCCGGCGACGACGTGTAGTGGCCGCCCGCTCGGTAGCTCGGCGACGCGCCCTGTCTGAATAGGTCGTAGTTCCGGCGGTCGAACAAGACGACGTCGCTCTCCACCCCTGTGAGATGGACGATCGCCGTCCCCGAACCCCGGGAACTGAACTGGTAATGGATGTAAGGCATTTGCTTTCCTTTCTGGGAACGAGAAGATCTCGCTCAAAATCAGTCTTGCGGCAGAAAGTCGTCTTGTCGTCGGGGTCCACCACCTTTCTTGAGCGACTGGAGTCCCGGCGAAGACAGGACTTTCAGTGCTTTCAGACGGCGAAGAAGGATTTGCCTCTCGCTGTGTATCTCCACACGGCAGCAGTGCCAAGAAAGAAGGGATTGCGCTACGGGGTCGGTGTGTTGCTGGCAGAGCGCCGACCACTTCGCCCATTTCGTCTATCTCAGATAGCCACTAGTCGGATCACAAGGCCAAGATGCTCTCCATGCCGGCTCGCATTCACGATGCTATGTTCACGATGTGCAACTCGTTGTTGGAGTCATCTTCGGTGCAGTTGCGGCGGCGCTGCTTCATCGCTGGGTGCGTAATACGTCGGTGCGGGCCCTCCAAAACAGACGAGCTAAGGCGTCGGTCTTCATCGTCCTTGTGACGTTCGCCATCGGATACCACGTCGCAGGTATGAACTTCGGTTCGAGCAACTCAAACAAGCCCGGCAACGCAGCTTGGGCCGCCCGCATCGACAGTTTCGTGATCTTGCCCGGGGCGGGCAACTACGTCCGCGTCTACGCACAGGTTTCGAACACGGGCACCGCTCCCGGCGGTCCTCAGTGTGTCATCTCCGTTCAACCCGCCAACGCGTATGGCGACCCGGTCGGGGGGAACGGCATCGACGGGCTGAGCGGCAACAAGGTTGTTCAGCCGGGGCACACATACCGGTTCTACGACGACATTGTGGTTCCCGACAGCAACGCTGACCTGGTCACCGCGAAGTCAATGATTTCCATCTCGAACTGCTGACCAACCGCGGCGTGCGAAGCTAGGCGGCCACCATCTAACGTCACCCCCGAGGCCGAGCGCGCTCGCTATCAGAGCCCGTGCGTGGCGACCTATCTCGCGCGTCCGAGGGTCCACCACCTTCGCGTCAATGTGCATAAAACTGCTGGCGGAGTGCGCGCCGGGGCGGGGTGTTTTTATCAACATCTGTGTCATCTTGCTGCCGAACTCAGACGACTGTTATAGAGATGAGGTCACGATGGGCACACGTCGTTGCCCGATGGATGAGTCGACTGTTGCAGCGTGTTGGGGCGTTCACATCACGCTCCGGTGTCGCCGCGGCGGTGGCAATCGTGATGGTTGCCTTCATCACAACGCTTAGCATTTATGGCTTCACGAGCCGATGGCAGGTGGCTTTTCAACGATCGCCGAATCATTCACGCTGGTCATGCTGTTCGCGATTCAGCACACGCAGAGTCGTCAGCAGATCGCCTTGCAACTAAAGCTTAACGAGCTGATACGAACATCCCCACACGCCGACGATCTGCTCGTGCTCATTGAACTCGCCGAGGACGCAGAACTTCTCGAACGCGAGCAGGGTCAAGTCGATCACCACGAGCAACTCCGCGACGCGAGTGTTCACACCTAATTGTCTCGCACGGCTCTCCGTAAATGAGAGCATGTCTCGTCGAACGACTATTCACAGGAAGTTGTCATACTCGCTGGTGACAAGGACGTTAATACAGTTATTTCGCTCGCGTACAACGTCAGAATTCACATTTACCGATTGAAGACATGCGGCCACGGTTATGCTCGCGATCAAAGCATCGTTTAGGGCACTGAACCAGTGCAACCACAAGCGATGATGAGGGAGTTCATGATGAGAGCCAGTCACCGATCGCCAACCGCTAGTTTCGGACAGCGCGCTGTCGACTAGACGACCGTCGGGCGAATACTCCTACGCCGGCGTACGTTCGGCTCGCTCGCGGCGCTCAGTGTGGTTAGCGTCAGTGCACTGTTAATTGCCGGTTTCGGGGGAGTTTTAGCCTCGGCCGCCACAACGCCAACTCTAGGATCGGCCTCGACGTACGCAGTGCTGGCCGGCTCGACACTTACCAATACGGGCCCGACCCTAATCACCGGCGATGTTGGGATAGCGCCCGGAACGTCCCTGACTGGATTTCCGCCTGGGACGGTGTCAGGGGCAACCAACCTCGCTAACACACAGTCCCAAGCCGCGCAGACCTCAGCGACGGCCGCGTACTTGTCGGTCGCCGGTGCTCCGCCAACGGCCACGGTCGCCAATGTGAGTCTCGGCGGACTGATTCTCACTCCTGGCGTCTACAGTGCCGCCACATCCCTGTCATTGACCGGGGCGGTCACGCTCAACGCGGGAGGCAATGCCTCGGCGGTCTTTATTTTTCAGGCCGGTTCCACCCTCACCACCGCGACGAGTAGTTCAGTGGTGCTGATTAATGGCGCGCAGGCTTGTAACGTCTTCTGGCAGGTCGGATCTTCCGCCACGCTTGGCACGTCGACATCGTTCGCTGGAACGATTCTGGCGCTTACCACGGCAACCTTGGATACCGGAGCGACCGTGAGCGGACGAGTCTTGGCCCAGACCGGCGCAGTAACACTCGATGACAACCAAGTCGCGGTTCCGACCTGCTCGACTGCTACAACGACGACCACCACCACACCAGTCACGACGACCACCACCACACCAGTCACGACGACCACCACCACACCAGTCACGACCACCACCACACCAGTCACGACCACCACCACACCAGTCACGACGACCACCACCACGCCAGTCACGACGACCACCACCCCAGTGGTGACAACGACGACCACACCGGTCACGACGACCACGACACCACACGTTCCCCTGGGTGCGCCGAAAACGGGCTTTGGTGGTGCCGCCGGTCCAAGTTCACCGATGCCGCTACTGATTGGGATTGGCGCGTTTTTCCTCGCGGTACTTGCTGGTACCGCTGCGCTGCGTAGTCGCCGCCGGTAAGGGAGTGTCTCGGAGCAATCCACGCGTCCACCAGAGTCGTTCACGAGCTGAGCGACTCTGGTGGAGTGCGACGGTAGCCGCCATTGCCGTTGGCGTGGTGGCTACGGTGAACGCTCTTCCGACACGAGATCCGAATTCCCTCGTCTTATCGACCGCACGCATCGGACCGGGCTCAGTTGTCAGCGTTGTCCCGAAGATTCGTATTTCCCTGCCTGAATGGCTCACCATACCGTCGCTGGGAATCCGCGTCGCCATCGGACGGTTGGGACTCGAGCCAAACGGTCAGGTTATGGTTCCCACCAGCGTGAGCGTCGTGGGTTGGTACGTTCACGGGCCACCGCCTGGTCAACTTGGCTCGGCGGTGATTCTTGGCCACGTTGACGCCTACCTGGGACCCGGCATTTTTTTTCGACTCAAGGATCTCAAAGCTGGCCAGATTATTGAGGTGACGGCCGCTGACGCCCTCACCTTGCACTTTCGCGTCGCTCGCGTGATGCAGTTTGCCAAATCACACTTTCCGGATCAGCTCGTGTACGGTTCGCACGGTCAACGCTCCCTGCAACTCGTTACGTGTGGCGGAACCTTCAACCACGCGACCGGCAGCTACGAATCGAACATCGTGGTATTTAGCACGCTTATTTCTCCACGCGCCTCGCTCTAGGAGCTCGGCAACGGACTGCTTGGGCCCCTCTCGCCGCGATCTCCAGTTCGAGCACTACCGCAACGACCCTCTATTCATCTCGTACGTACCGGCTCAACACTTTCGCGCTTCGGACGGCGCAGCGTGTCGAATGCCCAAGGCGCTACTTGATGCCTCGTCAGCCGATTGAGTAGCGAGGACCGACGTGAACGTCTGATCATCGGTCGGCGCGGACCCTACCAAGGTGGCAGTTATGGCGATCGGTGCTTCGCCGGTGCACGGGCCAACGCAGGAACCACACCGCATCAGTGAACTACAACGATCGCGCCCGTGCCAACAAGAATCGCGACGAGCGCTAGTGGAGCTCCAACCGCGAGGCGAACACCTCGGCTCCACGGTGCGACGGGATGCTTCGCCAGCGAGTCAAGGACCTTGAAGACGACGCTCGGCAGAATGATCCATATGAACGCGCCGCGCAACGCGGCTGGGGTACCCGGAACACCGACCAGCAGCGTGGATAAGACCTGGCCGATAACGAGCGTCAGCGCAAACAGCGTGAAGCCCCTCGGTAGCCAACGATCGATCCAGCCTATGTCGGGTAGTCGTTCATCGTAGAGACGCGTGACTTGGGGCACCACAACGAGCGCCGCACCGACCAGGCTGGTGGCCCCGAAACCGATATACGGAACGGCAATGAGAAAGAAGATGACGGTCCGAATGGCGATTGCCGTGATCGTGGCGCGCACGCTGAGCTCGTCCAGGTGTTCTGGATGCACTGCCATCATCCGACGCGGGTAGAGGTGCGTGGCGATGTCCTCGAGCCCCAAGCGCACGATGATGACGCCTGCCACGATCCACCGTGCGAGGTCGATTTGCGCTGCGTTCGTGATCTCGAGTCCACTCAAGCCATTGAGTCCTCGTAGTGCGGCGCCGACGCCAATGGCTACGGCGAACGGCACCAGCGAGTAATCAATGACACGTTCGAACCGCTCAGTTGACGAATCGAGTAGAAAGCGACGCAGTGGTCGAACCACCTGGGCCAGGGTCGTGGTCGCCACCACGGTAATCACCAGGCCGATCGCCGTGCGAAGTCCCATGAGATCGACGCCGCGACCGAACGCCAACGCCGCGACCACGAGTACCAACCATCCGGCCACGGCCGCCAGTGTGTCGAGAGCAGAAATCACGAGCAAGGCCAGTAGAACGCCAAACGACGGGATGAGCGGTGACCACGAAGCGGTCGCTGCGCCAACTACGCCCGTGAGGGCCCCAGCGAGCACGAGTGCCACCGATCCACTCCCAAAGATCGCTCGGGCCCACGTGCCGTCGAGCGTGACGCGCGGTATTGCCGCCGACATCCGGGCGAGCCGAGACGCCAGCCGCACGAAGAATCGATCAACGTTGGCCGTTCCGGGTAATCGCCAGGTCCAGCTTTTGTCGCCCCACGCTTCGCGGTCCTCGCCAACCCGCTCGAGCACCATCAACTCGAGTCCTTCGATTGCGTCGTCTGCCAATTCGCGACCCTCGCGTCGCGCGCCGCTCCTGCCCAGTGAAATCGAACCTGAACCCGCGCCAGCTCCGGCGCCAGCGCCAGCGCCTGTTCCGAGCGTCATCCCGGCCGCCGAGCCGATCGCCACTAGTGACAAGAGGGCAGCGCCGGTAACGACGACGCCTGCCGACTCGAGCGGATGTGCCGCTGGCGAATACGCAGGAAGATTCGTAGCTAAAGACAGCGCCATTGAGGCGTCGTTGACGGGCTGGCCGGGCGCTAGAAGCGACGAAGGGCCTAAGGCGGTGACGATACCCTGCGAGTTAATCGAAAAAGGCAGCGCTTCAACGTAGTCGTTTCCCGAACTAGACGCACTGGCTTCAATGACGTGAACGCCCGCAGGCAGGTACGTGGGCAGGTGCGTTGAAAGACCCGACACACCCGCTGGGCCGACATGGTCTGTCAACAGCTGCTGTGCCGTCGAGTGAACGCTGACCACCAATGTCAACGCGCGCCCCAGGGCACCAACGCTCACGGTCACGGTTCGGTCAGCGAATGACCGACCAACTACCAGTCCCGTGTGCAAGGCGACCATGCTCTGCGACGCGATAGTGAACGGAGACGATGAACCTTCGACTCCGTGAGGTTGAACGTTCGACGTGGTCGTCGGCGACGTGGTTGTCGGCGACGTGGTTACCGGCGACGTGGTTGTCGGCGACGTGGTTGTCGGCGACGTGGTTGTCGGCGACGTGGTCGTCGGCGTTGTAGAGGTCGGCGACGTTTCGTGCGTTGGTCTCGGCAACTTTGTTGGGTGTTCGTTCTTAACGTGGATCGGCGTAGTCGGCGTCACAACGTGGTGACGTGGGCGTCGGCGACGCGAGCGTTCATCATGATTCGCGTGCGCATGGTGATCGCTACGATGGGTAGCAGTGCTTGAACGAGACTGCGAGGTCGTTGCAGTTCCTTTCGGAACTGACTTCGCAGCATGGCCACCTGCCAACGCAAGAGAACTAAAGGCCAAAACACCTGCTGCGATCATCGCCAACATGACAAACGGTCGTGACGCTCGATGATGTAGACCGCGCACCTTCAAAATCTCCCCCAAGTACCAAACACAGATTGTGGAAACCTATCGGGTGAACCCGTCATTCTCATTCAGCAAATACTGAAAAAATAAAAATTGATTGCCCGTTGTGTTTTTGCCACGCTGGTCGACGTACGCGAATCTCAATGTGCACCACCGGTCGAGTATTTCCCTGGTTCGTTAACTGTTCAACGCCAAAACGATGGCCGATAGTGCGAACCATAATGAACAACACTCCAGCATCGGTGGTGGAGGCGGAGCTTGATCGCCGCCACCCTGGCGTTGTGCCGACTCGGGCGGAAACCGACGATGAAGTGCGGCACACACTCTCTGAGGGCGTCGAACGTTTTGCGTTCGATTGTTTGGCTTTTAGAGCCGAACTGGACGAGGATTTGACCCTCAGTCTCGAGTGCGCACGAGGATGCCCAGGGGTGACGAGGTTGCACCACGGCGTCGTGCGACGCAACGCGCCACCGGGCCGCGAAGCAGTGGCGCACGTACGGTGTCACACCCGTTTCGACGAGCGTCCGGCGAGACTCTTAACGTAGCGAACCAGCTGCGTTGAAAAGCGAAGGTCGTGAGCCACCTCGGGCTCGACGTCAGCGAAAAGCCGCGACGAAGTTGCGATATACCCGCGACTCTCGTACCAGTGTTGCAACCTAGCCTGATGCGACGTCCCGGGCTCGGGCACCAAAAGATCCAACTCCATCGTCGCGACTCCCGCTCTCGTAGCCTGTCGCTCGATTGCGTCGAGGAGAGCGCGGCCTACCCCCCTCGAAGCCCACTCGGGCGCCACTGCCAGCAGTCCGAAAAACCACGAGGTCTCGTCGAGTGGGCACACTCGCACGACGCCAATTGCCGCTCCCTCGTGCTCGACCACTACGATCTCGTTGTTCGCGATCAAGTTCACAGCGTCTAATTTGGCGATTCGCTGCGCAGGAGCCACGAAAATCTCCGTCTGCGCGAGCGCGTACGCCCGGTTGATCAGGTGCGTGATCTCATCTGCTCTGTCCACTTCGCTGGCCGACATCGTCCGAATCTCGAGGTGGCCGGTGATCAAATCAAACGTCATGCCGTCAGTATGCTCAATCGGCCGACATCTTCCAACTTCGAACCGGTTTGCAATGGGCAATCGGGCGGCTCTCAGCACCAATCTTCATGGCCCGCTCGTCCCCTGGCCGTCAGCGAAAAGCGCCCTCGGCGCCTGCGCAGGGGCCCTGAGACGAATTGACCAGACTCGGTGATTCCCTTCAACGGGTGGTGTCGGGGGCGGGAATGCGTGTCTATCCAGTAGGAAGGTTCCCACCCTGACGCGTGGTCATGATGGTTCCTTTTCGTTGGTGCCTTTCGGAGGCTACTCGCTCACGCTTCTCACTCGCCCGCTCCGGGCCTCGGTCCCGACGATCGATCATGCACAGCGGCCCTGCCGTCGACATAACCGAACGGCGAGTTCGTTAGACGCAGAGTTCACGTCGGCGCCGAGGGGGCCGACGTGAACTCTGCGGAAACTTTTTCTGTTAGTGGCTGTTCGCCGAGCCGATCGGCACGTCACCGGCCGTCGCGAAGTAGCTCACGCACATCCCCTGGTTGACGAAGGGCTGCAGCGTGGTTGGGTTCGAGTACATCTGCCAGCCGCCGTCCTTGCACTGAGCGCCCGACGACGCTAGGAGTTCGTACGCCGACACCGCACTGATGACCGGGCCCCAGCCGCCGGCCGTCGGGTCACCCGCGAACGTCAGTGTCGTCGAGTTGCCGGTCGCGGTGAACTGGTAGGTCTCCGTCTGCCAGCCCATGCTCGAGTGACCCCACCCGGGGAAGTACGTTGCGGCGTAATTCCCTGAAGGATTACCCGTCGCCGAAACCGTGGTCGACTTGGTGGTCTGGCTGCTCAAGTTTGTGTACTCGGAGTAATAAATGTTGTCGAAGTTGCCAGCCAGAGAAAAAGAAACGACGTAGGTGGCCCCTGGTACCGTCGAAAGCGTCTGGGAGATCGCACCCGGGTTAATTCCGTTGAGGTCGACGCTGTACCCATTGTTAGGCGTCGTCCAGTACGACCCGATCCAGTCAACAGTGCCACTGGACACGGTCCAATCACTGATCTGCGTCCCACTAGTTGGATTCAAGTCCACAAAGGAACCCGGGCTGTCTGTTCCATTAAGGAAACTTCCGTTCTGGACGATGTTTGCGGGACTCGCTCCCGCCGGTACCGCGCCCAGCGCGGTCAACGACAGCAGGCTTACTCCCGCCAGCAGCTTCAGCACTTTGGATCTCATACAGCCTCCCCTATCGTCTCTCATGCGAGACGTCTGTGAGCCCTTGCTGACCCCACCGTACGACCGTGTTGCCCCATTGTCAATCCGTTGTGTAGTTGCAGAGAATTCAGAAACTCGGTTCTATGGACTCTTGATTCGGTACATGCTCACCAAAGACGACTTGTTCGCCATCCAGCGCAGCCTCAACGGACGGCCGCGCAAGACTCTCGGCTATACGATGCCCGCGGAGAAGCTCGCCGAGCTTGTTGCACTGAACGGTTGAACTCGCGTCCTCGGGTCGGAGGCCCTGCTGGCGCATCATGAGCCGGAACGCGGCGACGATCGCGGGGGTGACGGCGTCGCTCATGACCCCACCTCGGCGGTCATCGCGGGGCGAGTTGCCTGCTCGGCCGCGACCAGTGCGACGACGAGGATCTCGGGGTGGGCGATGACCAGCACACCCGGCGACGCGCCGGCTTCGCCCGGTTCGGCCCACAGCACCACGCAGCCGTCCGACTCGACACCGAGGTGGCGACGCAGTCCCGCCGAGAGCACGATTCGCCCAGTCGCGTCCACGTGAGGCCGCGAGGTACTCCGCACCGCGCGGTCGTCGCTCGCACGTCGGCGCAGGCGCAGTCGGTTCGTTCCGGCGAGGCACGCCTCGAACTCGCTAAGCACCTCGAGCCCGGCCGCGGCGACAGCGTCGGGGGCGTGCAGGCGACCCCGGTCGAGTCGCGCCGAGCGAAACGCCAGTACCGGGTCCGGTACGCTCGGCGCAACGAAGCGCGCGAGCGGGGCCGCGGCGGCGGGGCCCCCTCGACGAGGTGCTCCCGGGCGCACCGGCAAGGGGGATGTGGTGGATCCCGGGCGGGCGCGCAGGGTGCCGTGGCGGGCGATGAGGGGTGGTGGAGTCGGTGTCACCTCGGTGACCGTCTCCCCGACGCGCCCGCGCGCACTCGCCCCATTAATCGATGGCGCGAACTCGTCAAAACGTGGTGCGAACTCGTCGACGGCCCCGTCGAAACACCCCTCGAGTGCGCCGGGGCGCGAGAGCGGACCGTTAACGGGGAATGCGGTCGATTCGTGGGAATCCTCCCACTGGGTGGTGTCGGAGGCGGGACTTGAACCCGCACGCCCCAAAGGGCACCAGCCCCTCAAGCTGGCGCGTCTGCCTATTCCGCCACTCCGACGCAGCGACTCAGTTTATCCGATGTCAACCGTGACCTACGACGACGGTGGTGTGACCGTGGCCACGGTATTCCACGATGGCACTTCGTCTACGAAGCCTGGGATTGATTCGCTGGGGAGAACACCCTGCATGATGGGCGTCCACTCGATCAACGACGGGGGCGTAAACAACGGTCGAACCCAAAACGACGTCATCAAGATCTGATCGAAGTTCGTCCACACCGTGCTCGCCGTGACAGGGTTAAAGATGTTCATGGCGCTTGCGAAGATACGATCGAGTGAGGCCAATCGAAGCCCACTCGGATACGAGTCGGGATACGGCGGACCAGTCCACGAACGAGCCGTATAGGACGGCACACCCATCGTTGGCCGAGTGAAGATTGCGACGTCGGCGTTGTTATACGCCAGGGAGGTTGCCGCGAGCGACTCACTCGCAGCGCCGACCACGTACGTCGAGACGCCGAACTGAGCCCACTGACGTACTACCAAGCTAGCCGTCGCGTGATCAAGAGCGCTCGGACCGGTGACCAATCGGATCGCCACCGGCTGTCCCGACGGCGTTACCCAGCCGAGCGCCGTCTTCACGTACCCGGCCTTGCGTAGCGTCCTCGTCGCGCAGACCACACAGTCCGCGAGGGTGGGAGTGGTCGACGTCGCAGGTGGGACCGTGGTCGTCGTCGTCGACTCGCTTGGCGCCTGACCCGACGAGCCCGGGTAGTTCACCTCGCCCTGCGCGTAGATCGCCGACGCCGCTACCGACGGTGAAAACGTCACCAGTCCCCACAGCGCGGTGATCATGGCCTGGCGATCGAGCGACCAGCTGAGCGCTTCGCGCAGCGGCAGCGCCTTGGTGAGGGGCCGTTGTGAGTTGAACACGAGCTCTTCGATGGCGCTCGCGCTGCCGATGTGACTCAACACCGCCGGATGGGCACCGAGGGCCTCGATTTGGGACCGGTCGACCGTAAGTGAGTAGGCGGCGAATGGCGAGGCGGCGTTACTTGGCAGCGAGGCGTCTGAGCGGAAAATGATGCGTCCGAAACGAGTGACGTCGGTTGGCCACGTACGTCTCTCAACCAGGACGATGGTGTTCGCCGATGCGCTTGCTACGCGATACGGTCCCAGCGAAGGACGCCGCACGAGATTGCCGATCGCGCAGCCGTCAGCGCTCGTGCGGCTCTCCACGTCACGAAACAAGGTATTCCAATCGGCGTACGGCTTGGCAAAGACCGCGGTGACCGTGAGGGCGTGGTTGCTCAGCGTCATCGACGTAATCGATCGGTAGCCGTCGCTGACGATACTCGCCAAGCCGCGAGCTCGTAGCCACCACGCGACCAGGTCGCGGCCGTCAAAGGGTTGTCCGTTACTCCACACTTCTTTCGGACTGATGGTGTAGACCACCGTCTCGGGCGAGAGCGAGGTCAACTCGGCCGACGCAATGGGGCCCTGGGCTCCGACGAGCGAGCCGTCGAGCGCGGTGAGAAAAGCCGACGGACGGATCAGGTCCAAGATGGCGTTCGACGTGGGTGTCGCCCCGGCGTCGAGATACGTGCAGCCGTTGAACGGACCAGGCAACGACACGGTGAGCGTTCGGGTGTTGTCCCCCGAGGATCCAGCGTACGCGGGTGGGCTGGCGCTCAGGACCAGAAACACGCCAATCGCTGCCGCACCGACGGCGCGCCAACGCCCAGCGCCCGTTGACACGTCGCTACTGTAGGCGCAGATCGAGCGTGAGGGTTGCGAACGTGAAGATCAGCGCAACGGCAACCGTAATGCGGTCGAGGTTCTTCTCGACCACCGTCGAACCCGACGCCGTCGCACCTAGACTGCCGCCCATCAGGTCGGATATGCCGCCACCGCGACCCGAGTGGAGCAGCACGAGGAAGATCAGCGCCACCGCCGACAGCGCTTCAATGACTACGAATGACCAGGTGAACACCGAAACCTCCGCTCAGCGCCTTTCAGCGTAGCAGTCATTGCACGCGCCCACGATGGCGCCAAAGGACTCCGCCTTCAGGCTGGCACCACCGACGAGGAAGCCGTCCACCCCAGCCTCGATGGCAATGACCGCGGCGTTGTCGGCGTTGACTGAACCACCGTAGAGAACGCGCGCGGAAGCGAATCCCCAGCGCGCCGCCTCCTCGCGAATCTCACCCGCCATGTCGGACACCTGCTCCGTGGTCGGGGTGCGTCCGGTGCCAATTGCCCAGACTGGCTCGTACGCGATCGCGACGCCGTCCTCACCTTCGTCGGCGAGCCCATCGAGGGCCGTCGCGAGCTGTGCGCGAACGAAAGCGCGCTCGCCACCCGATTCTCGCGTCTCGAGGCGCTCGCCCACGCACACGATCGCGCGTAGTCCCCCGCGACGCACGGCCCGCATGGTCGTAGCGACCACGGCGTCATCCATGTGAAACAGCGATCGCCGCTCCGAGTGGCCAACCAGCACGCCCGTGATCCCGAGCCGCTTCAGCATGGCTACACTCACCTCGCCGGTGAACGCGCCGTGCTCGTGGTCGCTCACGTGCTGGGCGACGACGGTGATGGCCGAGCGTTCCGCCTCAATCACCGACGTGACGCTACGCAGGTCCACGAACGGCGGCGCGACGGCCACCTCGACGTGCTCAGCGGGCCGGCTGGCGAGCACGCTCACCAACTGTTGGGTGAGGTGGACGGCTTCCACGTGATCAAGGTTCATCTTCCAGTTGCCAACGACGAGGCCGCGTGTCACGGCGCCACCATCCCCGTTCGCAAGGCGCGCAGCCCTGGCAGATCGCCGTATTCGACCAACTCGAGCGACGCGCCACCACCCGTAGAGACGAAGCTCACGTCGGACTCGAGGCCGAACTGCTGTAGCGCGGCAACCGAATCGCCGCCACCAACAACCGACAGCGCCGACGACGACGCGACGGCGTGAGCAATCGCCGCGGTGCCAACACTGAAGCGCGGATCCTCGAACATCCCGACGGGGCCGTTCCAGAGGATGGTGCGCGCGGTCTCGATCACGTCGACAAACTGAGTCACCGACGCGGGTCCGATATCGAAGCCCTCGCAACCGTCGGGCACGTTCGCGCCAAAGTCGAGCACCGGGTCGGGGCCACCGTCACGCCCGACGCGGGCACCGTCGGCGAGCCCCCTCGTGTCTACGGGAATGCGAACCTTACCCGACGCCACGAGTGCCGCGCACTCGTCGAGGTACGACCCGTCGAACAACGACGAGCCAATGCTTCGACCCTGAGCGGCCTCAAACGTGTACGCCATGCCACCGCCCACCAGGACGACGTCGGCCACCGCGGCCAGCACCTTGACGAAGCCAAGCTTGTCGGCGACCTTGGCCCCGCCAACGATCGCGACGAAGGGCCGCTCGGGGGCTTCGAGCAGATCGAGGAGATAGTGGACCTCGCGACGAAGGTTCGGTCCCGCGGCACTCGGAACCAGCGTCGGTGGCACCATGATCGACGCGTGAGCCCGGTGCGACGCGCCGAAGGCCTCGTTGATGTAAAAGTCAACGCCATCAACCAAGGACGCGCCGAACGCTGGATCATTCGACTCCTCACCAGGATGAAAGCGTAAGTTCTCCATCAGTTCGACGCCCGGACAGAGCTCGTCGAGGCGCCGGCGAATGGGCTCGACGCGAAAACGGTCGTCCACGCGGCCCCGCGGTCGGCCGAAGTGGGTGCAGGCGACGACCGATGCGCCACGGTCGAGCAGCGACGTGAACAGCGGCAGGGCCGAGCGAATACGAAAGTCGTCGGCCACCTCGAGTCGCCCGTCCACCTCAACGACCGGCGTGTTGAAGTCGACGCGCACCAAGACGCGGCGACCACTCACGTCCCAGGCGTCCGGCGTGGGGAGCTCAGTTCGGGTCACGCCCGACCGACCAGGGCCGTGAGATCGACCAGCCGGTTCGAGTAGCCCCACTCATTGTCGTACCAGCCAAAGACCTTGACCAAACTGGACTCGCGATCGATCGGTTGCACCATGGTCATCAGCGAATCAAAGGTGCACGATGCGGGCGAGCCCACGATGTCCGACGACACGATGGGCTCGTCGCTGTACTCGATGATCCCGCGCAGCGTGCCCGCCGCTGCGGCTCGAAAGGCCTCGTTGATCTCGTCAACCGTCGTCGATCGCACGACCGCGGTGAAGTCCGTAATGCTGCCGTCTTGCACGGGGACGCGCAAGGAGGTCCCGTCGAGGCGACCCTTCATGGCCGCCAGTACCAGACTCGTCGCCCGAGCCGCGCCCGTCGAGGACGGCACGATGTTCACCGCCGCGGCGCGAGCTCGCCGCAGGTCCTTGTGCGCGACGTCCAAGAGGTTCTGATCGTTGGTGTAGGCGTGCACCGTCGTCATGAGTCCACTGCGCACCCCGACGGCGTCGTCAAGGACCTTCACCATGGGCACGAAGCAGTTGGTCGTGCACGAGGCGTTGGAAATGACGTGGTGGCTAGCGTCGTCGTAGCTGGCGTCGTTGACGCCCATGACGAACGTCGCATCGGCGTCGCCCGCGGGCGCGGAGATGATGACC
Source organism: Acidimicrobiaceae bacterium (assembly GCA_027449665.1). Taxonomy (GTDB): domain Bacteria; phylum Actinomycetota; class Acidimicrobiia; order Acidimicrobiales; family RAAP-2; genus RAAP-2. Next base: position 116,529 of record DAIDLE010000004.1, read on the forward strand.
TTGCGAGCCCCCGCCGTGAGGTGGACGGCCGCAGCGTCGCGCGTGGTGAACCGTCCCGTCGATTCAATGACCACGTCAACGTCTAGCTCGCGCCACGCCAACTGAGACGGATCGCGCTCGGCGAAGACTCGTACGAGGTGATCACCAACCGTCATGCCACCCTCACTGACCGCGACGGACCGGTCGAGGCGACCCTGCGTCGAGTCGTACTTGAGCAGGTGGGCGTTGACCTCGGGCGAGGTCAAGTCATTCAGACCCACGACCTCAATGGCCGGGTTCGCGAGCGACGCGCGCAGGTACCCTCGACCGATACGGCCAAAACCGTTGATCGCGACACGAACGGGCATGACAGTCTCCTTCTCTGACGCCGGGGGGCTAGTCGAGTGCGGCACTAATGGCGTCAGACAAGTGTTGCACATCGTGTGCGAGGCCATTGGGCCTCGACAGGCGCGTCACGATCGTGGGAAGCGTGCTCGGTTCGTGCCCGTAGGGACCGCGATCGTCGACGAGTATTACGTCGGGCACCACCCCGTGTCGGATCAGCGCGTCGACGTGGTCTTGGAGACGATACCGACTAGTCTCGGGAATCTGCGGGTGCAGATTAGCCACGTAAACGACCCGCGCCGACGTGCCGGCGATGGCCTGGGTGATGCCCGGTACGACGGCGGCCGCGAGCACGCTCGTGAAGAGCGACCCTGGACCAATCACCACCACGTCGGCGCGCTCGATCGCCTCCACCGCGCGAATCGGCGCCGCCGCGTTCGCGGGATCGATGCGAATGCGCCGAATCGTCGCCGACCCGGCGATCGCGCTCTGTCCACGGGTATCGCCTTCTTCGGTCGTGGCGCACAACACAACGCCTTCGGTGCTGGCGGGGATGATGGAGCCGGTGACGCCCATGACCTGGGCCACGGCGAGCACTGACTCCTCGAGGTCACCCGTCGCGTCCACCAGGCCGACGAGCAAGAGGTTGCCAACGGCGTGTCCGGCTAGCTCGCCGAGCGTGAAGCGGTGTTCGAAGGAGCGGGTCAACGGATTGTCCGGGTCGGCCAGGGCGCCGAGGCACTTACGCAGGTCCCCCACCGCCGCGACGTTGAGCATCGCCCGCAGGCGCCCGGTCGATCCGCCGTCGTCGGCTACGGACACGACTCCGGTGACCTCGTTCGTAAGGGTCCGCAGCGCCCGCAGCGACACCGCGGTGCCGTGGCCGCCGCCAATCGCGACGGCCTTCATCGTACGAGGTCGCGATGGTGGACCGGGTTGGCGATGGCGAGCCGGAGACGAATCTCCTCAGCGATAGCGACGGATCGGTGGCGTCCCCCCGTACAGCCGATCGCCACGGAGAGGTACGACTTGCCCTCTTTGGCGAACTCCGGAATCTGCCACGACAGCATGTTCACCACGTCGTCCACGAAGCGCTGGGCTGGCTCGTGGCCCAGGACGTAACGTGACACCGGCTCGTCGAGCCCGCTCAACGGCCGTAGATCGTCGATCCAGTGGGGATTGGGCAAAAATCGACAATCGAAGACCAGGTCGACGTCGCGCGGAATACCGTTGGCGTAGCCGAAGGTGACCAGCGACACGCGAAGCGCGCCGTGGTCCAGCGTGGCGAAGGCCTCCACGATGCGAGCGCGCAGCTGGTTCGTGTTGATCGAACCCGTGTCGATAACCAGGTCCGCGGCGTCTCGTATGGATTGCAAGGACGCTCGCTCGCTCGCGATGGACGTGGCCAGCGTGGAACCCGGGTAGGGATGACGACGGCGGTTGCCCTCGTAGCGGTGTATCAACACGTCGTCGGGAGCGTCGAGGAACAGAATCTTCGCGCCGCCGTACCGTCGACGCAGCTCCTCTTCGACTCCCAGCAAGGACTCGGGCTGGACGTGGCCACTGCGTCCCACTACGAAGGCGACGCCCGCGTAGTCGAGGTTCCCCGCCGTCGCTAGTTCGCCCACTCGCACGACCAGTTCGAGCGGCAGGTTGTCGATGACGAACCAGCCGAGATCCTCGAGGGCCGCGGACACCGTCGAACGACCGGCGCCCGACATACCGGTCACCAGCACGATCTCACTCATCGTCGACCATCTCCTTGGACGCTCGCCGGGGCGTCGGCGCCCGTAGATGATCGTAGAGGCTCCGGGCTACCTCGTCGGGCAGCCACGATCGGGCGAGCAGCTCCTCGAGGGACTGGCCCCGAAGGGCCTCGAGCGATCCGACCTCGGCCAAGAGCCGTTCGCGGCGACGCGCACCGAGGCCGGCGACGCCCTCGAGCGATGACGCCACCATGGCACGGCCACGCTTGGAACGGTGAAAGGTAATCGCGAACCGGTGCGCCTCGTCACGGATGCGTTGCACGAGGTACAACGACTCCGAACCGCGCTCGAGCACTATGGGGCTCGACGTGCCGGGCCGGTAGAGGAGCTCCTCACGCTTCGCCAATGCGGCTAGCTCCACGTCGGTAACGCCCGCGGCAGCGGCGGCGCGCTGTGCCGCGTGCAGTTGGGGTAATCCCCCGTCCACGATGATCAGATCCGGCCGACGAAAGGTTCCGCTCGACTCCTCATCCCAGTGACTGAGCCGTCGGCGCACCACCTCGTACATCGCACCCACGTCGTCGTTGCCCAGGGTCTCGCGCACGTGGAATCGGCGGTAGTCACCCTTCTTGGCGAGGGCGTCCTCGAACACCACCATCGAACCGACGTAGTTCGTTCCCTGCAGGTGACTCATGTCGAAGCACTCAATTCGAAAAGGTGGCCTCGCGAGTCCCATCGCGCTGCCAATCTCCTGGAGCGCTCGCGACCGCACGTTGTAGTCGTGCTCTCGCCGGTGGCTGTCGCGCATCATCACGGCGTCGGCGTCAGTCGTGGCGAGGTCGAGCACGCGCCTTCGGCGCCCACGCTGGGGAACCGACACCACCACCGGCGCCCCCCGAATACCCGCGAGAAAGTCCCGGACCAGCGGCGAGGCCGCGCCGTCGCTGACGATGATCTCGCGAGGTACGTCCCCGGCGTCACGGTAGAGCGTCGACGCGGCGGCTTCGAGCACCTCGGCCGGTGACTCATCGAGTGAGCGATCAACAAATTTCACCTCACGCCCGATGATCCGGCCCCGACGAACACGAAAGCGCACCACGCCAGCCCGCCCCCCGTCGACGCGCACTGCGACAACGTCGAGATTCGAGTGATCGTCGAGCACGATGGTCTGGGCCTGCGCCGCCCGAGCGAGCGCCGCGAGTCCATCGCGCAGTCGCGCCGCCGCTTCGTAGTGTTGTCGCTGCGCGGCGGCGTCCATCTGCGCCTCAAGGGCCCGGCGCAGGGGCTTCACGTTGCCCTCGAAGAACGCCGCCCACGAGGCCACGAGGGCGGCGTACCCCTCGGGGTCAATTGCCCCGACGCACGGTCCGCTGCACTTGCCGATGTCGAAGAGCAGGCACGGTCGGCCGATCCGCTGTTGGTAGTCGAACTTGTGGCGCGAACACGTGCGCAGCGGATACACCTGCAACAGCTCATCCATGGTGGCCCGCAACGCCCCGACGTCGGCGACCGGACCGAAGTACCGCACGCCGCGAACGTGCTGAGCTCGCGTGACGTAAGGAACCGGAAACGGCGTACGCGCGTCCAGGGCGACGTAGGGGTAGGACTTGTCATCCTTCAGACGGAGGTTGTAGCGGGGCTGGTTCTCCTTGATCAGCTCGTTCTCCAGGATCAGCGCGTCGACCTCGGAGGGCGTGACGATCCACTCCACGCTCGCGGCCTCCTCCATCAGCGCCTGCGTCTTGGGATCGAGGGCCTCACGTCGTTGGAAGTAGTTGCTCAGACGCTGCGCGAGCGAGCGGGCCTTGCCGACGTAGATGACGCCACCGCGGTCGTTTCGAAAGAGATAGCAGCCGCTCGCGCGCGGTATCGAGCCCGGCTTGGTCAGCACAGCTGCGCCGCGGCCTCGAGAGCCCCCCGCAGCACCGTGCCCGTCGCGCTGTCGAGCGCCGCGATCGTCTCGGGAGTCCCTTCGCCGACCACCAGGCCGCCGCGGCGCCCACCTTCGGGTCCGAGATCGATGATCCAGTCGGCGGTCTTGATCACGTCGAGATTGTGCTCGATCACCACGACCGTGTTTCCCTGATCCACTAGGCGATGCAGGACGTCGAGCAGGCGGTGCACGTCATCGAAGTGCAGACCGGTCGTCGGCTCGTCCAAGACGTAGAACGTGTGACCGGTTGGTCGCCGAGCGAGCTCCGCCGCCAACTTCACTCGTTGGGCCTCGCCGCCCGAGAGCGTCGGGGCCGGCTGGCCCAAGCGCACGTAGCCGAGTCCCACGTCGGCGAGGCTCTGGATGTGGCGCAGGATCGACGGCTGGCGCTCGAAGAACGTGCGGGCCTCGTCCACCGGCATGTTGAGCACGTCGCTGATCGATTTGCCTCGATAGAGGATCTCTAGGGTCTCGCGATTGTACCGAGCGCCGCCGCAGACTTCGCAGTTCACGTAGACGTCGGGCAAGAAGTGCATCTCGATCTTGAGTGTTCCGTCCCCGGCGCACGTCTCGCAGCGTCCCCCCTTCACGTTGAAGGAGAACCGCCCCGGAAGGTATCCCCGGACCTTCGCCTCCGAGGTCTCCGCGAAGAGCTTGCGGATCTTGTCAAAGACGCCGGTGTACGTGGCCGGGTTCGACCGGGGCGTTCGACCGATGGGCTGCTGGTTCACCGCCACTACCTTGTCGAGGTGCTCGATGCCCACGATCGCGTCGTGGGCGGCGGCTGTCGTCTTCGCGCCGTTGATGCGACGCTCGAGCGCGTTGAGCAAAATCGCGTTGATGAGTGTTGATTTGCCCGACCCCGACACGCCCGTCACCGCCACGAAGGTGCCCAGCGGGATCGCTACCGTCACGTCGCGCAGGTTGTTGGCGCGCGCTCCTTTGACGACGAGGCGGTTGCCGTCGCCGCGACGACGCTCGCTCGGCACCGCGATCGACCGACGTCCCGACAGGTACTGCCCGGTAATCGACGCGTCATTCTCGAGCAAGTCAACGTAGCTGCCGGCGTGGACGACGCGCCCGCCGAACTCCCCCGCACCGGGCCCGATGTCGACAATGAAGTCCGCCGAACGGATCGTCTCTTCGTCGTGCTCGACGACGATTACCGAATTGCCGAGGTCGCGCAGACGTTCCAGGGTGGCGATGAGCCGCTGGTTGTCACGCTGGTGCAGTCCGATCGAGGGCTCGTCGAGGACGTAGAGGACACCAACCAGGTAGCTGCCGATCTGGGAGGCGAGCCGTATGCGCTGCGCCTCGCCGCCCGACAGGGTTGCCGACGCGCGACTAAGGGTTAGGTAGTCCAGTCCGACGTCCAGCAAGAAGGTCAGGCGCTCGCGGATCTCCTTCACAACCTGGTGCGCGATCGTCTCGTCGCGATCCGAGAGCCGCACGTGCGCGAAGAAGTCGATTGCTTCGTCGATCGTCATGGCGCTCACCTCGGCGATGCTGCGCTCTCCCACCCGCACGGCGAGAACCTCGGGTTTGAGCCGTTGGCCCCGACACGCCGTGCACTCGACTTCGCGCATGTACTGCTCGGCCTGCTCGCGCGACCAGTCGCCGTCAGCCTCGCTGCGCTTGCGCTCGAGCCACTCCACGATGCCGTTGTAAGTGGTCTCGTAGGTCCGCACGCGTCCGTAGCGATTGCGAAAGCGTACCGGTACCGCCTTCTTGTCCACGCCGTAGAGCACGAGCTTGCGATCCTTCGCCCGTAATTTGTTCCACGGCGTTGCCACGTCGAAGCCCCCGAGCTGGGCGATGCCCTCGATCAGACGTTCGAAGTACTTGAAGCGCTGGCCGGACCACGGCGCGAGCGCACCGTCGGCCAGTGACCGGGTCGGATCGGGCACCACCAGCTCGGGGTCGACTTCGAACCTCGTGCCGAGACCCGTGCAGACCGAACAGGCGCCATAGGGCGAATTGAAGGAAAAGTCCCGTGGCGCCAGCTCGTTAAAGCTGATGCCGCAGTCCGCGCAGGCCAACTTCTCGGAGTAGCGAACGGGCTCGTCCTGATCGGCGTAGAGAACGGACACGACCCCCTTGGTGAGCGCGAGCGCCGACTCGACGGACTCGGTCAGCCGTTGGCGGTTGGTCGCCTTAACCGTCAACCGGTCCAAGACCACGTCAATGGTGTGCTGCTCGTAGCGCGCCAAATTCACCTCGTCGCGCCGCTCGAGCTCGACGATGGTCCCGTCAACGCGAACCCGTGAGAAGCCCTGCGCGCTGAGGTCGTCCAGTAGCGCGCTGTACTCGCCCTTTCGTCCGTCGACGACGGTCGCGAGAACCATGAATCGCTCGTTGGGCGTGCCGCCAAGAATCAGGTCCACAATCTGCTGGGGGGTCTGGCGCGTTACCGGTCGCCCGCAGTTCGGGCAATGCGGCACGCCGATGCGCGCGAAGAGCAGGCGTAGGTAGTCGTGAATCTCGGTGATCGTGCCGACCGTGGAGCGCGGGTTACGCGACGCGGTCTTCTGGTCGATGGAGATCGACGGCGACAGGCCCTCGATGAAGTCCACGTCCGGCTTGTCCATCTGGCCCAGGAACTGACGCGCGTAGGCGGACAGGCTCTCTACGTAGCGTCGCTGGCCCTCGGCGTAGATCGTGTCGAAGGCGAGTGACGATTTCCCAGATCCCGACAGCCCGGTGAACACCACCAGCCGATCGCGGGGTATCTCCACCGCGAGGTTCTTTAGATTGTGTACTCGCGCGCCCTGAACGCGGATCGACTGCGGCATGTCGTGAATCTACCGGCTACCCGTCAGCCTGGGGCTCGAACATCGACTGGTCCACGCCCTGGCGCTCGAGGCTATGCAGGAGGTCGCGCAGCGCGGCCGCCTCCTCGAAGCGCAGGTCGCGGGCCGCCTCGAGCATGGCGTTCTCTACACGGGCGATTTCGCGCGAGAGGTCGTCGGGCAGTGAGCCCTCCACGCGATCGCTCAGGTCTCGCCCTGCGCGGTTCGGTCCCGCGTCACTGCGCAGCCGATTGAGGATGTCAGCCACGTTCTTGGTCACCGTCTGAGGCTCGATGCCGTGCTCCAGGTTGTACGCGATCTGGCGCTGTCGGCGGCGTTCGGTCAGCGAGATCGCGTCGCGCATGGAATCCGTCAGGCGATCCGCGTACAACACCGCCGTACCGTTGGCGTTTCGCGCGGCCCGGCCAATCGTTTGGATCAACGCGCTGCGCGAACGTAGAAAGCCCTCCTTATCGGCGTCCAGGATGGCGACGAGGGATACTTCGGGCAGGTCGAGGCCCTCGCGAAGCAAATTGATCCCGACGAGAACGTCGAACTCGCCCAATCGCAGCGAACGCAGAATCTCGATCCGCTGGATCGTGTCGATGTCACTGTGCAGGTACTGCACGCGGTAGCCCGCCTTGGTCAAGAACGTCGTGAGATCTTCGGCCATGCGCTTAGTCAGCGTCGTGACCAGGGTTCGCTCACCGCGCGCGATCACCTCGTCGAGCCGAGCGCGCAGGTCGTCGACTTGATTACGCGTGGGCACGACGTGCACCAGCGGGTCGACCAGACCCGTGGGGCGGATCACCTGCTCGGCGATCTGGTCACTCACCTCGTACTCGAACGGGCCCGGGGTGGCCGAGACGAAGACCATCTGGGGAACCAGGTCAATGAACTCCTCGAAGTTGAGCGGCCGGTTGTCGAGGGCGCTCGGCAGACGAAAGCCGTGCTCGACGAGTGTCTCCTTGCGCGAGCGGTCGCCGGCGTACTGCCCGCGTACTTGGGGAACCGCCACGTGGGACTCGTCGACGACGACGAGGTAGTCGTCGGGGAAGTAGTCGAGCAGCGTATAGGGTCGCTCGCCCGGTCGTCGACCGTCCAGGTGCGCGGAGTAGTTCTCGATACCCGAGCAGACACCCGTCTGCTCGAGCATTTCCAGATCGTGCTCGGTGCGCGAGCGCAGGCGCTGCGCTTCCAGGAGCTTGCCCGCGCTGTCGAATCGGGCCAGCTGTTCGTGGAGCTCTACCTCGATGGATCGCGTCGCCCGATGCAGCGTCTCGGAACTCGTCGCGTAGTGAGTCGCCGCGAACAACGTGACCTCGTCCACGGTCCCTCGCAACTCTTGGGTCAGCGGATTGAAGAACGTGATCGACTCGATCTCGTCAAAGAAGAACGAGACGCGCACCGCTTCGTTACTGTACGCCGGCTGAATCTCCAGCGTGTCGCCCTTCATCCGGAAGGTCCCGCGTTCCAGTACGGTCTCGTTGCGGTGGTACTGCATCTCGACCAGGCGTCGTAGCAGCGCTCGCTGCTCAACCGACTCGCCGCGGGTCAGGGCCAGCATCCGCTCCCGGTACTCGAGGGGGTTGCCGAGTCCGTAAATGCACGATACCGACGCCACGACGATCGTGTCGCGGTGGGTCAGGAGCGATGAGGTGGCCGCGTGACGCAGCCGATCGATCTCCTCGTTGATCGAGCTGTCCTTTTCGATGAACGTATCCGTACGCGGTATGTACGCTTCGGGTTGGTAGTAGTCGTAGTAGGAGACGAAGAACTCGACGCGATTGTGCGGCAGCATGTCGCGCAGCTCCGAAGCGAGTTGCGCGGCGAGCGACTTGTTGGGCTCCAAGATGAGCGTCGGACGCTGCACTCGCTCGACCAACCACGCGATGGTTGCGGTCTTGCCGCTACCGGTGATTCCCTCGAGGGTCTGGTAGCGCAGCCCGTCTTGCACCCCGCGCGCGAGCGTCTCGATCGCCTGGGGTTGATCGCCCGACGGGCGAAACGGCGACTCGACACGAAACTCGTTCACGCCAGACCCGCTTGCGCGAGCAGCGCGTCAATCCGATGGTGGAGCTCGTCCACGGTTCCCTCGTTCCAGATCTCCTCATCGACCAGGTCGGCTCGTTCGTCGTTGGACATCTGGGACGCCACGCGCGCGCGCGCGTCATTCGGCGTGAGACCGCGCAGCCGCGTGAGGCGATCGAGCGCGACGTCGGGATCCACGAGCACTGCCCACACCCGCGTCAGACCGAAAGCGTCGCGGTGCTCGGGGCGAAACAGCGGCAGCGCGACGAAGACCGCTCGACCCGTGGCGCGACCGAGACGCGCGAGAATCTCCTGTCCGATACGGGCGTGCGTGATGCGGTTGAGCCGTCGTAGGGCCGTCGGGTCGTGGAAGACGATCTCGGCGAGGAACGCTCGGTCGAGTCCTCCCGTCGAGTCGAGCACCGCGTCGCCGAACGCGTCGCGCAGCGCACGCCAGGCCGGCGTACCGGGCTTGGTCACCGCGTGCGCGACGTCGTCCGCGTCGATCACCGTCCAGCCCCGTGACGCGAGGTACGCCGAGACGGTGCTCTTCCCCGCCCCGATTCCGCCCGCGATACCGATAATTTCCACCGTCCCACGCTAGCGACCGGCACTGACACTGTCCGCGTGGCGCCGCTCGCCCAGCACCGTTGGCTAGTCTCCTACCAAGCCGAAAGGGGGAACTGTGCTGCGGTACGTGCTGCGACGACTGGTACTGCTCGTAGGCATCGTGTTTATTATCTCCGTCGGCAGCTTCTACCTGATTCACCTGCTGCCCGGGGACCCCGCTACGGTCATCCTGGGCACTGGCGCCAGCCCCGCAAATCGGGCGATCCTCTATCGCCAGCTCGGACTGAACAAACCCATCATCGAGCAGTACTTCGTCTGGATTTCGAACGTCGTGCGTGGCAACCTGGGCACGTCCTTCATCTCACAGACCTCGGTCGCCTCGACCATTCGCGCGGCGTTGCCCATCGACGTCGAATTGATCGTGATCAGCCAGATACTGGCCTTCGCCGCGGCCGTACCGTTGGCGATGCGCTCGGCGCGCAAGCCCAACGGGCTGCTCGACCGGATTCTCAGCGCCGGCAGCTTCACGCTCCTGTCGATTCCGTCCTTCATCATCATTGTGCTGCTGGTGCTCGTCATCTCCATCAAGCTCGGCATCGCCAACACCGGTCCGTCATCGTACGTCTCGATCGGCACCGACTGGGTGGTCAATCTGGAGAGCCTGGCGCTACCGGCCTTTACCCTGGCGGTCGGCAGTTTTGTCATCTACTTTCGTGTCCTGCGTAGCGACCTCATCGCGACGCTACAAGAGGAATTCATCACCATGGCTCGCTCCAAGGGTCTTCGCCAGCGACGCATCATGTGGCGACACGCCTTTCGGCCGTCGTCGGTGGCGCTCTTGGGGGCTGCGGGGGTCAACATCGGGGGACTGCTCGCGGGCGGCTTCGTCGTGGAGTACCTTCTCGGTATCCCGGGGCTCGGTTACACCCTCATCACCGGCATCGCCAGCAGTGACTACCTCCTCGTCCAGGGCATCGTGCTCGTGGTCTCGGTGGGGGTGGTGCTGATCAACTTCGTCTTCGACTTCATCATCAGTGTGGTCGATCCGAGGATCACCCGTGAGTAGCGTGCTCGACGACGCCCCCGCCGCCGAGGCCCTCGCCCCAAAGCGCCTCGGCGTGCTCTTTTGGGTCTGCGTCGGCTGGCTCGCCCTCAACGTCGTCGGCGCCATCTTCGCGAACGTGCTGCCCCTCGTGAATCCTCTCTTCCAGAACTACAACGCCATCAACGTTGGACCCTCGCTGCACCACTGGCTGGGCACCGACGACCTCGGCCGCGACATTTTGTCGAGGATCGTCTACGGCTCGCGGGTCTCCATCACCGTCGGCATCGGCGCGATGGCGATCGGCTTCGGAATCGGCCTGCCCCTCGGGATGCTCGCCGCCTACCGCCGCGGCCGCCTCGACACCGTGCTTACCGCCTTCATGTACGTGTTTCTCGCCTTCCCGGCCATCATTGCCGTGATCGCGGTGCTCTCGTTCTGGACACCGCGTAGCCTCTTCAAGATCATCGTGGTAATCGGCTTGGCGTCGGTCCCCCTCGTCTATCGCGTCATTCGCACGGCCACCTTGGCCGTCGCGGCGCGGGACTTCGTGACGGCGGCGAAGGTGCAGGGCGCGACGGACGGCCGCATCCTCATGAAGGAGCTGCTCCCCAATATTGCCCCCATCGCCGTCTCCTTTCTCCTCATCGGCATCGCGACGGTGGTCACGCTCGAGGGCGTGCTCGCGTTCCTCGGGCTGTCGGTCAACCCGCCCACGCCGTCGTGGGGCAACATGATCAACGAGTCGCGTACGGTCATGGCGCAGAACCCCTGGCTGGTACTGTTCCCGTCGCTCGCGCTGTGCCTCTTCTTGCTCTGCTTGAACTTCATTGGGGACCGTCTGCGCACGTACTTCGACGTCACCGAGGTGAAGTTGTGAGCCAGCCGCTCTTGGTCGTTGACGATTTGCACACGACGTTTCGCACGACCGCCGGTCCGGTGGCGGCGGTTGGGGGCGTGAGTTTCGATCTAGCCACCAACGAGACCATCGGCATCGTCGGGGAGTCCGGCTCGGGTAAGACGGTGCTCGCGCGGACCATCATGGGCCTGCAACCCCGCACGAACGTTGAGGTGCGCGGCTCGGTCCTCCTCAACGGCCACCAGGTAGTCGGCGCGTCCGAGCGCGACATGCGTGAACTGTGGGCGACCGACGTGTCGATGGTCTTCCAGGATCCAATGACCTCACTCAATCCCGTCATGCGCATTGGACGCCAAATCGACGAGACCCTGCGGGTACGACTCGGCATGGACAAGCGCGCCGCGCGCGCCCGAGCGGTCGAGCTGCTCGCCATGGTGGGCATGCCGTCGGCCGAGCACCGCTATCGGGCCTACCCCACGCAGCTCTCGGGCGGCATGCGCCAACGGGTGGTGATCGCAACGGCCCTCGCCTGTTCACCCAAGCTCCTGATCGCTGACGAGCCGACAACCGGACTCGACGTCACCATTCAGGCCCAGATCCTTAATCTGCTCGACGATCTCAAACAGCAGCTGCACATGTCGGTCGTCCTGATCACCCACGACCTCGGCGTGGTAGCCACGCGCACGTCACGCATCATCGTCATGTACGCCGGGCGGATTGTCGAAATGGGCGCCACGCGCGACATCTTTTACCACCATCGCATGCCCTACACCCGGGCGCTGCTCGAGAGCTCCCCCAAGGTATCCAATCCACCGCACACTCGCCTGCGGGTGATTCCAGGGCGTCCGCCCAACCTCTCGACCCTCTCAGCCGGCTGCGCCTTCGCGCCGCGCTGCGAGTCGGCGACCGACCGGTGTCACCGCGAGCGACCGACGTTGGAGAACGCAGGCGAACCCGGCCACGTGTTCGCCTGCTGGAATCCGGTCGCCCGCACCAGTTCGCACGAAGGGGATCTACGCCATGGCTGACGCATCGACGCCCCTCTTGACGGTGCGCGACCTTACCGTCACCTTTCGCAGCGGGGCGCACGTTGTGTCGGCCGTCGCGGGAATCAGCTTTGACATCGCCGAGGGCGAGACGCTCGGCCTGGTCGGCGAGTCGGGCTGCGGCAAGTCAACCACCGGCAAGGCCCTCATGAAGATCGTCGCGCCCGCGTCGGGAACCATTGAATTGAACGGCGTCGACGTCACCCGACTACGGGGTCGAGCCCTGCGAAACGCGCGTACGCGCATGCAGATGATCTTTCAGGATCCCATCAGTTCGCTCAACCCTCGCCGGCGGGTCCGCGACATCGTCGCTGAACCCCTGGATGCGTGGAAGTCAGCCAAGGGCAACGAGCGCGACGCCATCGTCCGCAAGCTGCTGAACGAGGTTGGCATCGATCCCGACGTCTACGGCGCACGCTACCCCCGGGAGTTCTCCGGCGGGCAGTGCCAGCGGATCTCCATCGCGCGCTCCCTCGCGATGCGCCCACAACTGCTCATCTGCGACGAGGTCGTCTCTGCCCTGGACGTGTCAGTCCAGGCCCAGATCCTCAACCTCTTAGAAGAGCTGAAGGCCGAGTACGGCCTGACGTTGCTCTTCATCGCCCACGATTTGGCGGTGGTGAAGAACGTCAGTGACCGCGTTGCGGTCATGTACCTTGGCAAGATCTGCGAAATCGGTCCGTCCGAGGTTCTCTACGAATCACCGGCGCATCCGTACACGCACTTTCTGCTGGGTGCCGCCCTCGAAGCCGACCCCGACACCGCCGTGCGAGGCGATGTCCTGCAGGGCGAGCCTCCGAGCCCCCTCGATCCACCGAGCGGCTGTCGCTTCCGAACGCGCTGCCCCTACGCGACGGAACGATGCGCCGTCGAGGAGCCACCGCTACTCGAAATCGCGCCGGGACACCGGGTGGCGTGCCACTTCCCGCTCCACGGGTCGTAATACAGCGCCGACACGGGCGTCTCGGACCCGCGGCCGCTGACGGCGAGAACCAGGTGGCCCCCCGTCGCTGCCGGCCCGCCGGTTCACCCGCTCGCCACGCGCCGTCGATCGGTTCGCTACGTCACCGGGTTCGCAGTGGGCGCTACGAACCGGGCTCGTCGTCGTCACGCGACTCGCCGGCTTCGTCACCGGCGGTCGTCGCAACCGACGTGGCGTACTCGGCCCACGCGGCCTGCGCTTCGGTCTCCGGGGTGAACTCACCGTACTCAATGCCGCCGATGTAGTTCCCTTCGCTGTCGTAGGCGTGCGAGCCGAAGGCCTCGCGGTACTCTTCGGACACTTCGCCCCCCTCGGCGGCCTGCTTGATCGACAGGCTGATGCGGCGACGCGCGGTGTCGAGCTCGATGATCTTCACCCAGAGCTCCTCGCCCGCGGTGACCACCTGATCGGGCGACTCGACGTGGTGCGCGGCCATTTCGGAGATGTGCACCAGGCCCTCGATGCCGTCACCGACCTGGATGAAGGCTCCGAACGGCACGAGCTTGGTAACCCGTCCGTACACGAGCTGGTCAACGGCGTGACCGTCGGCGAACACCTGCCACGGGTCTGATTGCGTCGCCTTGAGCGACAGCGAGATGCGTTCCTTGGAGAAGTCCACGTCGAGCACCTCGACGTCCACCTCGTCCCCGACGGCGACGACCTGACTCGGGTGATCGATGTGCTTCCACGACAGCTCCGAGACGTGGATGAGCCCGTCCATGCCCCCGAGGTCGACGAACGCACCGAAGTTGACGACTGATGAGACCACACCGTGGCGGCGCTCGCCGGGCTTGAGGTTGTTGAGGAAGTCGCCGCGCTGTTCCTTCTGGGTCTCTTCCAACCACGCGCGGCGTGAGAGCACCACGTTGTTGCGGTTGCGGTCCAACTCGATGATCTTGGCCTCCACCGTCTTGCCGATGTAGGGCTGGAGTTCGCGCACGCGACGAAGCTCTACCAGCGACGCTGGCAAGAAGCCGCGCAACCCGATGTCGACGATGAGGCCACCCTTCACTACCTCGATGACGACACCCCTGACGACCTCGTCGCGGTTCTTCAACTCCTCGATAGTCGTCCAGGCCTTCTCGTACTGGGCGCGCTTCTTGGACAGGACGAGACGACCCTCCTTGTCCTCCTTCTGGAGAACCAGGCACTCGATTCGTTCGCCCAGGGACACGATGTCGGCCGGATCGGCGTCATTTCGAATCGACAGCTCACGCGCCGGGATGACGCCCTCGGACTTGAAGCCAATGTCGAGTAGCACCTCGTCGTGGTCGATCTTGACAACCGTGCCCATGACCAGGTCGCCGTCGTCGAACTCCAAGACGCTGTTGCCGACCAACGAGGTCAGGTCGGTGCCGAGCAGGTTGTCCTCGGTGATAACGCGGGGAACGTAGTTTCCCTCGGCGTCGAAGGTACCCATCGGCTGGGTGGAGAGGAGGCTCGAGCCTTCCGTCATGCGAACTACCTTATCGATGACCACGCCGGGGTCTGACTAGGCGATAGTGGTCGAGTTACCGGCGTTAACCCGACGCACCAGCCTAGCACCGGCTCAGCCCTTGGCCGCCGCCCAGCTCGAACCCCAGTGCAGCGAGATCTCCAGCGGCACGCTCAATCTCGCCGCGTGCGTCAACGCGTCGACGATGATCGCGCCCACCCGGTCTTGCTCGTCCGGTGGTGCCTCGACCACAACCTCGTCGTGCACCTGGAGGACCATTCGCGCCGCCCGTTGATCGTCGCGCAGTCCGTGATCGAGCCGCACGAGCGCGGACTTAAAGACGTCAGCCGCCAAACCCTGGATTCCGGCGTTCATCGCCTGACGTTCAGCCGCCTGGCGCTGGGCCCCGGTGGCGGTCGCGAGGTCGGGAAAGGGTCGGATGCGACCGAGCTCGGTTCTCGAGTACCCCCGTTCGCGTATCTCGCGCACGGTGCTCTCCATGTAGCGACGAAGCGTCGGGAAGCTCTCGAAGTAGCGGTCCATGACGTCCTTGGCCGCCGAGACCGTTACGCCCATGCGCTGGCTGAGACCGAACGCCTCCATCCCGTAGGCCAACCCGTAGGAGACGGCCTTAGCCAGTTCGCGCTGTTCGTGGCTGACCGCGTCGGGGCTGACGCCGAAGACCGAGCCCGCGATAGCCCGGTGCACGTCCACGTTGGCCGCGAAGGCGCCGAGCAAGCCCTCGTCCTGTGACAGGTGAGCGAGAATCCGCAGCTCAATCTGGTTGTAGTCTGCGACCGCGAGCAACCAATTCGGCGACGGCAAGAAGGCGAAGCGCAGCCGTCGACCCTCGGCGCTGCGCACCGGGATGTTGTGGAGGTTCGGCGACTCCGACGAGAGCCGACCGGTGCGAGCGACCGTCTGCTGGAACGTCGCGTGAATTCGACCGTCCGCGCCGACCGCGTCGATGAGCGTGGCGCCGTAGGTGCTGCGCAACTTCTCAACTTCGCGGTATCGCAAAATCAGCGGCACAATGCGGTGCTCGTCGACGATCGACTCCAAACTCGTGGCGTCAGTGGAGTACCCACTCTTGATCTTGCGCACGGCGGTGAGTTTGAGCTCGTCGAATAGCACGGCCTGGAGTTGCTGCTGAGAGTTCACCTTGAACGGGTGACCGGCGGCCTCTTGGATTTCCAGGTCGAGCCGGGCGGCTTCGTCCGCGAATTCCCGGGCGATCGACCGCAGGAGCTCGACGTCCACGCGGATGCCGCGCGCCTCCATCCGTGCGAGCACCGCGACGAGCGGCAGTTCGATGGTCTCGTACACGTAGCCGAGCTCCCACTGCGCGATCTGGCCCCGCAACAGGTCGATCAGCTGACCGACGACCTCGACGTCACGTCGAAGCTGCTCGTCACTAGCTGACGCGAAGAGTGACGGCGCAACGGGCGACGACGTTGAGCCGAGGAAGCGCGACGCCACGTCGTCGAGTGCGTACCGACCGCTCGTGGAATCGAGCAGAAAGGCCATGATCGAGCTGTCGTCCGCCGCGTCCGCGATTTCGACGCCCCGCTCGAGGCCCGCGCGCAGCACCCCCTTCACGTCGTGGCCCGCGAGGGGCTGGGCGTTGTAACGCGTCCAGAAGTCGTCCCACGCGACCACGCACACCAGTGCGCGGGCGCGGTCGGCGACCGCGACGCGGTGCGCGTCGCCGGCGACCGTCAGCGTCGCCGCCGCCATCACCGTCGCGACGTCGGTCTCGATGAGTGCGACCGCCCTCGCGACCTCGGGGGCTCGAGCGCCGATCGCCGGCTCGCCGAGCAGCCCCTCCGTCATCAGCTGGTCGAAGCGGCTTCGCATGGTATTCATCTCGAAGCGCTCAAAGAAGGCCATCGCCTCTGGGCGGCTCCACCCCCCCAGGTCGAGCTCGTCGACGCTGACGTCGAGGGGAACGTCGCGCACCAGCAGCATCACCCGCTCGTTGTTGCGAGCCCGCTCTTCGAAGGCCGCTAGATTCTCGCGCAATTTCGGCGTGAGATCGTCGAGATGTTGAAACAGCTCGTCGAAGTCCCGGTACTGGCTGAGCAACTTCGCCGCCGTCTTCTCACCCACCCCGGGCACGCCGGGAAGGTTGTCCGATGGGTCACCGCGCAGCGCCGCGAGCAAGGGGTAGCGCGCGGGCTCGACCCCGCAGCGCTCCACGATCCCCGCCTCGTCGTAGAGGGAGTAGTCCGACACACCGCGCCGGTTGTAGAGCACCTTCACGTACGGATCCTCGACGAGCTGGAACGTGTCGCGATCACCCGTCACCACAATGGCCGGGCGACGCTCGTCGCGCGCCTGGGTCGCTAGCGTCGCCAGGACGTCGTCGGCCTCGTAGCCGGTCACACCCACGACCGGTATCCGTAGCGCGTCGCACAGCGAGCGGATGAAATCGAACTGGGGCTCTAGTTCGGGCGGCGTTTGGGCCCGGCCGCCCTTGTAGTCGTCGCTCAGGGCATCGCGGAAGGTCCCCCCGGGCAGATCAAACGCGACGGCGAGCGCCCGCGGGCGCTGCGAACGGATCAGCGAATGCAGCATCGCGGCGAAGCCGTGCAAGGCATTGGTTACCACGCCATCGGACGTGGCGATCTCCGTAGAGAGCGCGAAAAACGCCCGAAAGGCGAGCGACATGCCGTCGAGCAGGACTAGCGGCGCGTCGCCACGCGACTCAGCCACTGAACTCCCCGCGCAAAATCTGCTGGGCGACGTCACGCATTCGCGTGCGCGCGCGCATGGCCGATTGCTGGATGATCTCGAAAGCGGATGGCTCATCGAGACCACGCTCGCTCATCAACTGCTCCTTGGCGCGCTGGACGATCTCGCGCGTTTCGATTTTGTCGTCGACGTGGTGCGCGTCGGCCGCCACCAGATCCTCGTGCGACGCTGGGTCCAGTATCGCCGCCAGCTTCGGCAGTAACTCACTGCTGCGAAACGGCTTCACCAAGTACGCGGCGACGCCGGCGTCGCGCGCATTCTCGATGAGCGATCGCTGACTGAAGGCCGTTAGTAGGACGACCACGGTCGCGCTACCCATCACCGCCCGCGCCACCTCGATGCCGTCTAACCCCGGCATCTTCACGTCGAGCAGCGCCAGGTCCGGCTGGTGCTCTTGTATCAGCGCCAACGCATCGTCGCCCCGTGCGGCCTCGCCGACCACGAGGTACCCGTCGTCTTCGAGGATCTCCTTCAGGTCGAGCCGTATGATCGACTCGTCGTCGGCAATCACCACACGTTTTTCCATTGTCAGTCCTTCGGTGTCCAGTGCCGCAGCAGTTCGTCTCGCTCCGCCACGAGCACCTCTACGTCGCGGCGGCGACGGGCCAGTTCGGCCGTGGCCACGGCGACGTGGCGCGACAGCTCGTCGTACTCGTGCGCTTGGAGCGGCGTCTCGGACACAAGCGCGCGAATCCGCGAGTCGTCGAGTGCGTCGGTCCACACGATGACCTGCTCCTCCAAGATTCGCTGGCTCTCCCTGGCCGCCGACAGGCGCCGCTGCACGTCCTCGAGACGCCGCCGAACGAGCCGAGTACCCATGGCTAGCAGTGTACGGCTCACGACCCAAACTCCCCAACGACCTCGTCGTGCGCGGCGCGTACTGGTCGGTACCCGATCCCGTCGCCGGTCGCTTCGAGTGCGGCCGCCGTCCGCGTGGACACGTCGGCGACGTCGCTCGGCTCGTCGACGAAGGCGCCCGCCAGGTGGCGAAGCGTCGCGCGGGCCAGGGGTGATTCGAAGAATCCGCCGACGTAGGGGCGAATCCCCGCGCGTCGAGCCGCGTCGATGATCGACCGCGCCGCCGCGAGTCCGCCGACGCGCGGCGGCTTCACGCAGACCACGCTGGCCGCCCGGTATCGCTCGATCAGACGCAGATCGAGTAGCGAGCGAACGCCCTCATCGAGGCTGACCGGAGCCAGATCCCTCGCCGCGAGCTGCGCGTGGGCGATGAGGTTGCCTGGCTCGAACGGCTGTTCCACCGCCGCCACCGCCACCGTGGCCGCCAGCCGCTCGATTTCCCGAGACACGACCTCGAGGGAGCCGCCCGAACAGTTGTAGTCGATGATGACCGGGCGGTTGAGCGATCTCAGTCGCGCCACGCGGTCCTCGTCCAGTGAGCCCGGACGCAGCTTGGCGCGCACGCGTGTTGCGTCGGTCGCCACCGCCCAGGACTCGTCGTCGAGCAGGGACACCGTGGCGATCGTGGCCGGCGCCTGGCGCGCCGTCCAGAGCGACTCGAGTCCTGACCCCGACGTACGCAGGGAGTGATCCAGGACCGCCATTTCGACCAAGGACCACGCGACCACGCTGGCTGGCCGGGGCCCGGCGACCCGATGAACCGCGAACCACCTGGGTAGCTCGCCGGTGTCGGTCACCATGCGCTCCAGTCGCGGCAGAACCTCCACGCGCAACGCGCTGATAACCGAGTCAACCGACGGGTCGCCGTTGAGGTTCACCGGCTGTGGGGCAACCTCGCCGTATCCCACGGCGCCGTCGTGCTCGAGCCCCATGTAGAGGTGGTCGCGACGGAGGTGACGCTGGTCAGCCGCGCGCACGGGCGCGACGAGCTCCGTCGACGAACGCCAGACCGTAACTCTCACGCCGATACCTTACGGTTGCTGCTACCGTGTTCCCCGCAAGCCCGGATGGCGGAATCGGCAGACGCGGAGGCCTCAAAAGCCTTTACTCGAAAGGGTGTGTGGGTTCAAGTCCCACTCCGGGCACGATGACACGTGCTGCCATACTGAACGAGGGACCGGGCGAGCTGCGCGCCGACGTCGTGGGGCTCTTTCCCGGCCAGGGTTCGATCACGAGCGGCGCTGGCGCTCCGTGGCGTGACTCACCCCACTGGGCCGTGGTCGAGCGCGTCAGCGAGGTGACGGGCACCGACGTCGCCTCGCTGCTCACGGCTGACGACGCCGACGTGACGCGAACCGACAACGCCCAGCTGGCGACCTTCGCGCTGGCGCTCGTCGGCTACGCCGCGTTACGCGAGAACGGACCCGCTCCAGCGTTTCACCTCGGCCACAGCCTCGGTGAGTTCAGCGCCCTCACCGCCGCGGGGGTGCTGAGCCTCGACGACGGCGCAAGGCTGATCGCCGCGCGCGGACGCGCGATGCTGCGAGCCGCTCGCGAACGCGACGGCTCGATGATCGCGCTCATGGGGGGAGACGACGACGCTCGCGACGCGCTCGCGGCGCTGCCCGACATCTGGACGGCCAACGTCAACGGGACCGGCCAACTGGTCGTCAGCGGAACTCGCGCGGCCCTCGACAACCTGCTCGAACGCCACCGTGACCTCGGTTGGCGCCGCGCGACACCGCTGGCCGTCGGCGGCGCCTTCCACTCTCCACTGATGGGAGCCGCCCAGGACGAGCTCGACGGGGCCCTCGCTGGTGTCACCTGGCACGACTCGCCCGTCACCGTAATCGCCAACGTCGACGCCGCGACCCACGTCGGTGCGTCGTGGTCGCGGGTGCTCTCTCGCCAGCTGACCGAGCCCGTCCAGTTCCTCAACGCCACGCGAGCACTGCCACCAACCGTCACGACCACGGTCGAGATGCCCCCGGGAACGGTACTAACCGGATTGGTAAAACGTATTCGCGACTTCGCGTGCCAGGTCGCCATCACCGACCCCTCGAACGCGATCGTGCCGTGACGCGACACGTCATCGTCACCGGCGCGAGTCGCGGCATCGGCCGGGCGGTCGCCGCATACTTCGTGGCCCTCGGGGATCGCGTCGTAGCGCTCTCGCGCG
Organism: Acidimicrobiaceae bacterium; assembly: GCA_027449665.1. Classification (GTDB taxonomy): domain Bacteria; phylum Actinomycetota; class Acidimicrobiia; order Acidimicrobiales; family RAAP-2; genus RAAP-2. The sequence goes on from DAIDLE010000004.1 coordinate 137,037, forward strand.
CCGGGGACGGACCCGATGGCTGTGCGGCGCTCGTGGCGGTCGACGTTGCCGATTCCGGTTCCCTGACCGAGGCCATCAAGAACGCGGTCGAGCAGTACGGTCCCGTTGACGTCGCGGTGGTGAACGCGGGCGTTACGCGCGATGGGCTCGCGCTGCGCATGTCGGACGAGCAGTGGCGCGAGGTCTTGGCCACCAACCTCGACGGCGCGTTCTACACCGCGAGAGCAGTCCTCGCTTCGATGGTGCGCCACCGCTCAGGATCGATCATCTTCATGGGATCCGTCAGCCCGTTCCTGGGCGTACCCGGCCAGGCCAACTACGCGGCGGCCAAAGCCGGCCTCGTCGGGCTCGCTCGGTCGCTCGCCAAAGAAGTCGCCAGTCGCGGGGTCACGGTGAACGTGGTCGCCCCCGGGTTCATTGACACCGACATGACCCGAACACTCGCCACGACAGCCGAGCAATTGACGTCGTCGATACCCCTGGGCCGTGTTGGCCAGCCCGCCGAAATCGCTGAGGCGGTCGGGTTCCTCGCCAGTAACCACGCACGCTACATAACCGGCGTCGTCTTACCCGTCGACGGCGGACTCGCCATGGGCCTGTGACCGCTCGACGAGAGCCACGGATTTAGTACGATACGGCGATACCAAACAAGGGGACCACGATGGATCGCGACGAAGCATTCAAGAAGTTCACGGACAACGCCGTAGAGGTGTTGGCCGTCGACCGAACCAAGGTCACGCCCGACGCGTCGTTCAGCGATGATCTGGGCGCTGACAGCCTTGACCTCGTGGAATTGGTTATGGCCTTGGAGGAGACGTTCGACATCGAAGTCGGCGAAGACGAGTTGAAGGACATCGCAACGGTCGGACAGGCCTTCGATCTGATCTACGCCAAGCTGTAGTGCGCGTCGCCGTCACCCCCGCTGGACCGGTCAGCGGCCTGCGCGTCGCCGTCACGGGGCTCGGCGCATTGTCCTGCGCGGGCGTCGGCGTCGATCGCCTCTGGGATGCCCTATTGCTGGCGACTGCGCCGCCGACCAAACGCATCTCTGACTTTGACGCGTCGCACCTAGGCGGCGCGAAGGAGTTACGCCGCTTCGACCCGTTCACCCTCTACGCGCTCATGGCAGCCGATGAGGCGTGGCGCCAGAGTGGCCTGCAGGGTCCCCTCGTGAACGCTGGCTCCATTGTGACGACGGGGATCGGTGGGCTGCAGACGGTCCTGGAGCAGTACCGCGTTCTCTTGGATCGCGGAGCGGACCGAGTCTCTCCCTTCATGGTCCCGATGATGATGCCCAACGCGGCCACCGCTGCGGTCTCGATGCGCTTTGGCTTAGGCGGACCGTGCGAGACCGTCACGACCGCCTGCGCCGCGGGAACTCACGCGATCGGCAACGGTGCTCGACTGATCACCTCGGGTCGTTCGAACGTGGTTGTCGTGGGCGGAGCCGAGGCGGTGCTCGTCGACATCGCCGAGGCCGGCTTTCGCAATATGACGGCGCTCAGTAGCACCGAGTTCTCGCGACCGTTCGACGTCGACCGAAACGGCTTCGTCATGGGCGAGGGGGCGGGTATCCTCGTCCTCGAAGAGTGGGAGCACGCGCACGCGCGCGGCGCCACCGTTTTTGCCGAAGTCATCGGTGCCGCGTCCACTGCGGACGCGCACCACATCACTGCTCCTGATCCAACGGGGCAGGGCGCGATTCGCTGCATGGAACTAGCCCTCGCCGACGCCGAGGTGACGCCCGCCGAGGTATCCCACATCAACGCCCACGGCACCTCCACACCTCTCAACGACCTCGCTGAGGCAATCGCCGTGCACCACGTCTTTGGGGCCACTCCCCCCCCGGTGACCTCGATCAAAGGCCACCTCGGTCACTCGCTGGCCGCCGCCGGGGCACTCGAGGGTGTCGCATCGGTGAAGACCCTCGTCGAGCAGACCATCCCGCCAACCGCCGGTACCGTCCACGTGGACCCCGAAGTCGGCCTGGACGTCGTGACGCTGGCGCCGCGCGCCACCGAGGTCGAGGTGGTGCTCTCCAACTCCTTTGGGTTTGGGGGCCACAACGGCAGCGTCGTGTTCCGGCGCTACCGACCCTGAATCACTCTCTCGATGGTCGTTCGACGTACCCGTTCTCGGCCGCCCACCGCGCGTTGGCGATGAACTCGCCTAACCGAACCGGATCCTTGGCGCTCGGCTCGGTCTCGGTGCTCGACCGTGCGTCCACGCCCCACACCGGGTAGTTCTGGACAACATCGACCACGTTGGCCGCGTTGAGACCTCCCGAGGCAATGACTGGCCGCGCGAGCGCGCCGCGGCTGAACAGCTCGAGCGAGTCCTCCAACGCCGACCGGTCATCGTCGTCGGGTACGAGGAAGTAGTCCACGAACGGCGACACGACGAGGGCAGCGTCGATCGCTGCTGGGTCGATCGAGCGTATTACGGTGTTGACTCGCTCGCTCACGTACCGCACCTCGTCGACACTCATGCGTCCATCGAGCTGCACCGCGTGCAGGCCGAGCCGATTGGCCACGTCGACGATGCGCGTGGGCATTTCATTGCGAAACATCCCCACCGTAATGGCGTCGGTGGGTAGACGCCGGATGATGTCGCGCACGTCATCGGCTTGCACGCGACGCGGGGTCGGACCGAAGTCGAAGCCAACGGCGTTCGCACCCAGTCCGATTGACAACAGAGCGTCCTCTTCGCAGGTCACGCCAGACACCTTGACAAAGAGTCCTTCGACCATCAACCGCACGACGTCCTCCTGAGGGAACGCTAACCGACCGCGTTACAGCGGGCCGACCATCGTCATCCCCTCGGGGAGAGCGGCCACGAGCAGGCTGCGGTGCGCAAAGCCCAGCGCCAGCACGCCGCCGCCGTCACGAATTGCCGACGTTATACCTGATGGCCCGGCGGGTCCGCACGAACGGAGAAACGCGTCCACTTCGTCACACGTTGGTCCATGGACTTGGACGAGCCGCCACGGCACATTCGCCCCTCTGGCCTCGAGGCGGGCCACGAGCTCTTGACCAGTAAAGCAGCCCTTCGCGAACGAGATCGTCGACTCGACCACGCGCCGTCCCAAGGCGTGCGGACCCAGCCCAGCAGCGAATTCCCCCGCACCCGGCCACTGATCACGAAGACGATCACCCTCGGTGCGGTACGCGCCCGGAACTTCACCACCCTCGGTGATCTCGCAGCGCGTTCGCAGGCGAAATCGCCGCAACCGGGTAACGGTCGCCTCGGCCAGCTCGCTCGGCACGACCAACTCGAACTCCTCCTGGCGCGCCGAGACGACGCACGCGGTCACAACCGTGCCGTCGGGATCGAGCAGCAGCGAGCGCAGCGGGGCCGTGGCGAGGCCACCCACGTCCTGGGTGAGCTGTGACTGCAGGAACGAGCGGGCCTCGGGGCCAACAACGTAGACGCTGGACCACGCAAGGACTCCAGCCGGATCAACCGCACGCCAGGTCACGACCACTACAGTAGGCGCGAAACCAGCCCCGCGGACCGAAACGACCTCATGACCCTGCAAAGCGAACTGAATACCATCACGTCCACGTTGTCCGACGTGGGCTCTCGATTGACCGCGCTCGTTGAACACGAGGGGCGAGCGCTGGACAACGAGCTCTACCTGGAATTGGTCGCCGCCGAGCGGGCAATCGGCGCGTTGCTTCGCCGGCTCAACCGAGCGACGCGGTCGATCGCCGATCATCGCCAGTAGCCTGACGCCATGTCGGACTGGCGTTGCTACCCCGTACTGACGCCCGACCAGCGGCTCGAGGTGCTCGACCTCTTTAACCGAACCGAGATCGCTCTCGGTCGCGAGGCCATCGACGAAGGGCGCCGGCGCACGGTCATCCACGCCAGACCGGGTGAACACTGGCTACGCGTCGTACACGGACGAGTGCGCGGCTACGCCTTGCTCTACGCCGGCGAACCGGGGTCCATCGAGATGTGTGGCGGCGGCATCGACGAGGCACTGGCGACGGCCGTACTCGAGCGCCATCGTGTCGTCGACTGGTGGATCCGCGACCAGAACCAGTGGACCCGTGGTCGCGTCGTGCGCACGCTCCAGCTGCTACGCGTCCACCTGCCCATCGACGCAGTCTCTGAACCAACACCGGGCTTCGTAACCCGAGAGTTCGACCCCCGGCGCGACATCGGCCCGTGGCTCGAGCAGAACAACGCCGCGTTCGCTGACCACCCCGAACAAGGAGCGTGGTCAGAGCGCGAGCTCCGTGAGCGCATCGCGGAGCCGTGGTTCGACCCCGCCGGTTTCATCGTGCTCGACGCGCAGGGACGCTTGGCGGCTTCGTGCTGGACCAAGGTCCACGAACTGCACCCCGATCGCTTCGGCGAGATCTACGTCATCTCGGTGCACCCCGACTTTCGCGGTCGCGGGCTCGGTCGTCGCATGGTCACCGAGGGTCTCGACCTGATACGACGCCGCGGGGTGGCGTCGGCCGTCTTGTTCGTTGACGAGTCCAACGAAGCCGCTCTGCGCCTCTACCAGTCGCTCGGTTTCACCCTCGAACGCGAGGACCGACTGGTGCGCTTCGGTCCGAGCTAACCGCCAACGAGCCGCCCGACCACGAAGGTCACGATGGCCGCCATCGCCGTGAGTCCCAACTGGCGAAGGGCCCAGGTCGCCACACCCCGTTTCGTGAACCAGCCAATGGAGCCACCGACGGCCGCCGACCCCACCGCGCCAAAGAGAATCGACCACGGCACCTCGTTGCCCGAAGCCGACCACAGCCAGGGCAGCAGCGGCACGAAGGCTCCCACGGCGAAGGCGATCAGCGACGACAACGCGGCCGCGTAGGGTGACCCCGTGGCCGACGGGTCAACGCCCAACTCCTCGCGTGCGTGGGTGCGCAGCGCCAGGTCCGGGTCACGCATCAGATCCATCGACAGTCGCTCCGCCAAGTCGCGTTCGATACCTCGAGCCACGAAGATGTCGCGCAACTCGGCCTGTTCCGCGACGGGACTCGACTCGATCGAGCGGCGCTCAATTTCGATCTCGTACTCGAGCAGTTCCTTTTGGGCCCGCATGGACAGGTACTCGCCGGTGGCCATTGAGAAGCCGCCCGCGACGAGACCGGCCAGGCCGGCGAGGCGGACAACGTCGTGGCCAGGATTCGCGCCGGCGAAGCCGAGGATCAACGATACGTTGGTTACCAGTCCGTCGCTGACCCCAAAGATCCCGGCGCGAACCCAGCCGCCGGCAATCTGGCGATGCTCTTCTACGTGCGTGCCGGACTCCATGGCACCAGTCTAGGAATGCCCGGGACGACGGGTAATCGGACGCGTCGAGGTAGGCTCTACACGGAGGTGGCCTATGACTCGGGTTCAGACTATCGACGAGCTCGCGGCGCTCGGGGGCCAACATCTCGGCTACAGCGACTATCAGCAAATCACTCAAGAGCAGGTCAACCTCTTCGCCGCCGCCACCGGAGACCACCAGTGGATCCACGAAGACGTCGAACGGGCCCGCAACGGTCCCTTCGGTGGCACCATCGCCCACGGCTACCTCACGTTGTCGCTGTTGCCGGTGCTCTTGCACGGTGTCTTGCAAGTGGATGGCGTCGCGATGGGCGTCAACTACGGCACCAATAAGGTACGTTTCACGAGTCCGGTTCCCGTTGGTTCCATGATTCGCGCGGGCGCGACGCTCGCGAGTCTCGAGCAGTTCGAGGGGGGCGCCACGGTCACCCTCGACGTCGTCGTCGAAGTTCGCGACGAGACGCGCCCGGCGTGCGTGGCGCAGGTTATCTACCGCTACTACCGCTGAACCGTGGATCCCTCTCGACTGCCGCACGGCCACGAGAAAACTCGCCAGGTCCGTGCGATGTTCGACGCGATCGCGCCGCGCTACGAACTGGTGAACCACCTCATGACGTTCGGCCTCGACGCCCAGTGGCGCCGACGCGCGATCACTGACCTTCGTCTGGGGACTTCGAGCCTCGTGCTCGACATCGCGGCCGGAACCGGCGACTTCACGCGTGAACTCGAGCGACGGGGTCTGCGCGCCGTCGCAACTGACCTCAGCTTTGGGATGCTGCGCGCCGGCGCCGGTGTGCCGATACGCGTGCAGGCCGACGCCGCGGCGCTGCCATTCGCCGCCGGCTCCTTTGATGGCGTCACGTGTGGCTACGCCCTGCGCAACTTCTCTGACCTGTCGGGCGCGCTGCACGAGATGGGCCGGGTCGTTCGACCCGGCGGTCGTCTAGCCGTGCTCGAGGTCGCCGAACCACGACACGCCCTGCTGCGGCAGGGTTTTCGATTCTGGTTCCGCGGCGTGGTCCCTCTTGTGGGCTCGCTCTTCTCGGATCGTGACGCCTACCACTACCTGCCCAAGTCGACCGCGTACCTGCCCGAGAGTGAGGTCATCGCTGACCTGCTGCGCGACGCTGGATTCTCCGCCGTCAATCACCGCCTGGTGATGGGGGGTCTCAGCCAGCAGTTCACCGCCACGAGGTCCGCGTGAGGTTCCGCCGACGCCACATCAGTCCCCAGTCGACCCAGGTCCTACGGGCGCTCAGTGCGCGCACCGGCTGGCTCGTCGAGTCACCCGACGTCCTTCGCTGCGGATTCGGCGGCGTCGTAGCCGAACTCGCCCTCGACTCCGGCCTCGATGACGGCGAGGTCACCGCGCTGCACCGAGACATCGAACTCGACGGCGACCTCGGGCCGAGCGGCAGTGGCGTAGTCGCCTTCGCGAGCTTGCCCTTCGAACGCGACCGACCCGCAACGCTCTCGATCCCGCGCTTCGTCATCACCCAGACCCGCGGCGGCGACGCGTGGATCACCGCTCGATCAGACTCGCCGCGCTGGGAACCACTCCTCGGCGAAGTGTCACTGCCCACCCAAGAGCCTCAGGGACTTCGGTCCGTTTCGTATCTGCCGACGCCCGAAGAGTATGCCCACAACGTCGCGCTCGCCGTGGAAGTTCTCCGCCGCAAGGAGCTCGACAAGGTCGTGCTCGCCCGCGCGGTCACGGGCACCGTGCCCGACCCCATCGATCCCGCCGCCGTCGCCCAACGGCTGCGCGGCCGTGAGCCCTCCTGCACGATCTACAGCCTGCCCTTGCCCGACGGGCGTCGCTACGTGGGCGCCAGCCCCGAACTGCTCGCCCGGCGGATCGGGCGAACCATACAGCTGCACCCGCTCGCTGGCACCATCGCGTTGCCGCCCAACGTCGCACCCGACGACTACGAGAACTGGCTGCTCGGCAGCACCAAGAACCTGCACGAGCACGGCGTGCTGGTCAGCGACCTCATCGAGCGGCTGAGCTACGCCTACGAGGATCTGAGCGCCGACCCGTTTCCGTCGATCGTCACGCTACGCACCGTCGCGCACCTAGGAACCTGGATCAACGGCACCCACCGCGGCGACGGTGACGCGCCCGACGCGCTCGAGATCCTGCGGCTGCTGCACCCGACCGCAGCCGTCGGCGGCATCCCGCGCGAGCCCGCGACGGCGCTAATCGCGCAGCTCGAGCCGTCCGGGCGCGGCCACTACGCCGGCCCCGTCGGTTGGATCGACGCCGACGGCGACGGCGAATGGTGGCTCGGGATCCGCGGCGCGATCATCCAGGGTACGACCTTCGAGGCGTGGGCCGGCGCCGGCATCGTCAGCGAATCCGATCCGATCGCTGAACGCGAGGAGACCCGCGACAAGCTAGCGAGTGTTCTCGCGTCGTTGCTGTTGGACCGCGTTTGAGCGACGTCCACCACACGGCCGCCGTAGCGCCCACCCGGTGACCAGCCACAGCGCCTCGACCACTATCGCGGTGGACATCTTGGATTCGCCGCGCGTGCGATCGGTGAAGGAGATCGGCACCTCGGTGATCGAGGCACCACCCCGGCGCGCGCGAAACGTCATCTCAATCTGAAACCCGTATCCGTCCGCCGTCACGCTCTGGTAGTCGATGAGTTCCAGGGCTCGCCGTGAGTACACTCGAAATCCCGCCGTCGAATCGCGGACCCGGAGACCGAGCATCACCGACGCGTACTGATTGCCGCCGCGCGAGAGCAGCCGACGTGGCAGCGACCAGCGCGGAATCGAGCCACCGGGCACGTACCGCGACCCGATGACCACGTCGTACTCCCGAGACGCCGCGAGCAGACGAGGCAGATCGTCGGGGTCGTGGGAGAAGTCGCAGTCGATCTCGACAAACGACGTGAAGTGATGCTCCAGCCCCCACGCGAAACCGGCGCGATACGCACCGCCCAGCCCGCTCTTCGTGGCTCGACGCAACACGTCGATCGAACCAAGCTCGGCCGCGAGTTCCGTGGCTCGGCGCGCCGTACCGTCGGGGCTACCGTCGTCAACGACGAGGATGGACGCGTCGGGCACAACCCGTCGCAGGGTGCGCAGCATCGGCTCGATATTCAAGATCTCGTTATACGTCGGCACTACCACCAGCGTCGGCACCGGGCAATCCTAGTCACGCCCCCGTGGTCTCGGTCATAGCACCGCTCTAGCGGACGTGTAAGGCTAGGGACATGGCGCCCGACACCAAGAAGTCCCGTCTCGCGGTGCCTCGAGAACTACGCATCATCCTGAGCGTGGGACTGCTGGTCTTCGTGCTCGAGTACCTAGTGCTGCCCCAGTTCGCCTCCGCCAGGCACTCGCTGCACCTGCTCGCGACGATCAATCCGGTGCTGGTCGCCATCGCGGTGGTCTGTGAGCTCGCGGCTATCTACGCGTACGTCGAACTGACCCGCGCCGTGCTCTACCCGTACTCGCCTCCGCGCTTTGACACCTTGCGGGTGAACCTCGCTGGCCTCGCTATCAGCCACGTAGTGCCCGGTGGGACGGCCCCGGCGGGAGCCCTGTCGTATCGAATCTTCAATCAGCTGGGCGTGCCCAAGGAGACCAACGCCTTCGGCCTCGCGACGCAGGGAACCGGATCGGCCGTGGTGCTCAACATCATCTTCTGGTGCGCGCTGGTCATCTCGATCCCCCTGCGCGGCTTCAATCCCGCCTACGGCTTCGCCGCCCTAGCGGGCGTATTCTTGATGGCGGCCTTCTTCGGGACGATTCTGCTCATCACGCGTGGCCAGCGCCACGCCGACAACTGGATCCGCGCTCTCGCTCGACGCGTACCACGGATCGACCCCGATCGTCTAACGGCCCTGATCGGCAAGGTCGCTGACCGGATCACCGTGCTGATCAACAATCGACGAACCCTGTGGTGGGCCTTCACGTGGGCCGGTCTGAACTGGATATTCGACGCCGCGTGCCTCTGGGTCTTTATCTGGTCCTTTGGTCACGTGATCTCGCCCATCGACCTCTTGGTCGCGTACGGACTCGCCAATATCCTCGCGGCCATTCCCCTCACGCCGGCCGGCCTCGGCGTGATCGAGGGAGTCCTCATCCCGACCCTGGTCGGTTTTGGCGTTCCCCATAGTCAGGCAATCCTCGCCGTCATCGCGTACCGGCTTGTCAACTTCTGGATCCCGATCCCCATCGGCGGCGTCTCGTACACCAGCCTCGAGTGGCGTCGCGGCGGCGCTAGTGGGCGCTCAGCGAACGCGAGCGGTCCAGCGCCCGACGCTTGAACTCGGCCTGGGCCGAGAACGCCGCCACCGGTTGGACTCGACGCCACCGTCGATCAGTGCCGAGTACCCACGTGAACTCGTCGTCGCGCCACGTGATCTCGAACGCCTCGAGCAGCTCTACCTGAAGCGACGGATCCTCAATCGGTACGAGCACCTCGACGCGACGATCCAGGTTGCGCTCCATCAGGTCAGTCGAGCCCATATAAATCGAAAACTCCTCGTCGCCGGGGTGACCGAACATCAGCACCCGCGAGTGCTCCAGAAACTCCCCGACCAGGCTGTGCACCGAAATGGTCGCCGAGAGACCGGCCACTCCCGGCCGCAGGCAACACAAGGTCCGCACGGCCAACCGTATCGGCACGCCCTCGCTGCTCGCCTCGTACAGCGCGTCGATGATGGCCGGATCGGTGAGCCCGTTAACCTTGAAATCGATGCGACCCGCGGGTCCGCGATCCCGTTGGCGCCCAATCAGGTCAATGATGCGCGGGCGCGTCATCGTCGGACTGACGATGATCTTTTCGTAGTCGGCGTTACGCGCGAAGCCGGTAAGGAAGTTGAACAGCTCGCCGACGTCGTGCGTGATCGCCGGGTCCGCCGTCAACAGACCGAAATCTTCGTAGCTGCGCGCCGTCTTGGAGTTGTAGTTGCCGGTCGCGACGTGCGCGTAGCGAACCGTACGGTCCCCCTCGCTGCGAACCACCAGCGCCGTCTTCGAGTGCGTCTTCAGCCCGACCACGCCGTACACGACGTGCACGCCGGCGTCTTCGAGCGCCTTAGCCCACTCGATGTTCGCCGCCTCGTCGAAGCGGGCCTTCAGCTCGACCAGCGCCACCACTTGCTTGCCGCGCTCAGCGGCCCGAATCAGCGAGCCCACCACGGGCGAGTCTCCCGACGTTCGATAAAGCGTCTGCTTGATGGCTACCACCTTGGGGTCGTCGGCCGCCTGCGCGATGAACATCTCCACCGAGTCACTGAACGATTCGTACGGGTGGTGCAGCAGTACATCCCCCTCGCGAATCACGGCGAAGACGTCGGCGACGTGGTCACCGGCGAGCAGCTTCGGCGGCGTCAAAGGCGACCAACCCTCACCCTTGAGGTCGGGTCGATCGAAGTCGTAGAGCCCCCACAGATCGTGCAGTCCGAGCGGGGCGTCGCTCACGTAGACGCTCTCGGCGGTCAAGTCGAGTTGGTCGACGAGCAGGTCGAGGAACTCCGCGGACATGCCGCGCAGAATCTCCACGCGCAGCGCTTCGCCGAATCGCCGGCGGCGAAGCTCCACCTCGAGGGCGACCAGGAGATCGTCCGCCTCGTCCTCTTCGAGCGTGAGGTCCGCGTTGCGCGTCACCCGGAACAGGTCGGCGCGCCCAATAGTCATCCCCGGGAACAGCCGACCGAGGTTCGCCACGATGAGCTCTTCCAAGAGGCACCACCGACCGGACCCGGCGGGTAGAAAGCGCGGCAGCGAGCTCGGCACCTTCACGCGGGCGCTGCGCTCTTCGCCGGTCTCGTCGTCGCGCACCGTGACGGCCACGTTGAGCGAGAGGTTGGAGATCATGGGGAAGGGGTGTCCCGGGTCAACGGCCAATGGCGTCAGGACCGGGTATACGTTCTGCTCGAAGTACCGGTTCAGCCGGGACCGCTCCTCAACCTCCAGGTCGTCGAAGCGAGTGATCGCGATGCCGGCGCGCGCGAGCTCGGGCGTGAGTTCGTCGAGCACAATGCGATCCTGGCGCTCGACCAGGGACAGCACGCGCTCGCGGATAGCCGCCAACTGCTGGCGCGGGCGCACCCCATCGACCGACGGCGTCTGGACGCCCGCCGCCACCTTGTCCTGCAGGCTGACCACGCGGACCTGGAAGAACTCGTCGACCATGTCGGCGAAGATCGCAACGAACTTGCAGCGCTCCAGTACCGGCAGTCTCGAGTCGTGCGCCAGGTCCAACAAGCGGGCACCGAACTCTAGGCGCGACAACTCGCGACTCGAGAAACGCTCGGGTCCAAAGGCTTGCACGTCGACTGTCACCGCGAAAGCCCTCCGCTCCGTACTTTTACTAGTGCTACGACTACTCTAAGAGGATGGCGAAGCATACGCGAGCACCGGCGCCGACCGCGCCGTCGAGCGCCGTTGTGGCGGCCCGCTCGCGCTCGACCGAGCTGAGCCTGCTCGCGCTCGCGTGGATCATCGTGAGCTCGTTCTACGTGCTCGCCTGGCTCGGAGCCGTGGGCCACCTGCCACCACGGCTTTGGCTCTTCCTTGTGGCGATCGTCGTGATATCCCTGATGATGCACCTGGGAATCCGACACTACGCGCCCCAGTCGTCACAGGTGCTGCTGCCGATCGCGACGCTGCTCAACGGCATTGGGTACGTCGAGATTGCCCGGTGGGACCCGACCCAAGCCGCGTACCAATCCCTGTGGTTTCTCGTCAGCGCGATCGCGCTGATCGTCACGCTCGCCGTCGTTCGCCACGTTCGCGACCTCGACCGTTATCGCTATTTGACGCTCGCCGGAGCCATTGGCTTGCTGCTCTTGCCCCTCGTACCCGGCCTCGGCATCAACGTCGGCGGGGCGCGACTCTGGATCGGACTCGGTCCGATCACGTTTCAACCGGTCGAGATCGCGAAGATACTCCTCGCGTTCTTCTTCGCCTCGTACTTCGCGGCCAATCGTGAGTTGCTCTCGACGCCGACCCAACGACTCGGTCGGCGCCTGATCGTGCCGCCCAAAACCCTGTTGCCGATACTCGCCGCCTGGGGATTCGCCATCGCGGTCTTGGGCGCGGAGAATGACGTGGGTTTCGCCATGCTGCTCTTCGCGCTCTTCATGGCGATGCTCTGGGTAACGACGGGCCTGAAGACCTACGTCGCGTTCGGCGTGGCGCTCTTCGCCGGCGGCGCGGTAGTCGCCGTACGGTTGTTCTCCCAGGTTCACGCCCGCATCAGCCTCTGGATCGATCCGTGGTCGGCGCGCAACTTCGCCTTCTCGCACCAGCTGGCCTACGGGTGGTTCTCCCTCGCCGCGGGCGGCGTCACCGGCACCGGACTGGGACTCGGCCAGTCGGGCACGATCCCCGACGTGACCTCGGACATGATCTTCGCGGCCATCGGTGAGGAGCTCGGCTTCCTCGGCGTCATCGTGGTGCTCAGCCTCTTCGCGCTATTCGTGGGGGAAGGTTTTCGCATCGCCCAACGAGCCCACTCGGACTTCGTTCGTCTCGCCGCCACCGCACTTAGCGCCGTCGTCGGCCTGCAGGCGTTCTTCATCATGGCTGGCGTGCTGCGCATCACGCCGTTTACCGGCATCACGCTGCCCTTCATGGCCTACGGGGGCAGTTCACTGGTGGCCAACTACATCATCGTGGCGCTACTGCTTCGGATCTCGCACGAAAACACCGTCGAGGTGCGCGGCGGCGAGATTCGCCGCGTCAACCTCGCGCGTTAGCCGCGGCGAGGATATCGTCGCGACAGAGTATTGGCGCGACCACCGGCTGACGCAGTGCCATGATCAACGCGTCGCTCGTGCGACAGTCGACGATCTCGCGACCGCGCGGCGTCATGAGATCGAGCTCGGCGAAGTAGATGCCACCCTCGTACCGCGTGATCTTCGCCGCGATGACGTCGCACTGGAGCCTCGCGAGCACCGTGGCGAAGAGCTCGTGGGTGCCCGGCCGGCGTCCCGCGCGGTTGTAGAGCGCCGCGTGCAGCGCGATTCCCTCGGGCAAGGCAACCGGAATCGAGAGGTTGCGGTATGGCGCCTCGGCCTCCATGAGGTGGACCTGGGGCGACGAGTCGCCCAGGTCGAACAGGACCGATTCCACGTGCACGACGCGGTAGAACCAGTCCTCGCGCGCGACGCTCGGCGTCTCGTCGGTCGCCCTCGGTTCGTCGGTCGCGCCCGGTTCAGCCGGCGTCGACGCGTCGTCCGGCGCGACGTCGTCGGGCAGCGTCGTCACGTCAAGCCCCCGCGACGTCGTGAGACCGAGAGCACCACGCCACCGGCGCAGTAGAACACGAGTACCGCCGATCCCCCGTAGCTGAGCAGCGGCAAGGGGATCCCCGTTACCGGCATCATGCCCATAGTCATGCCGATGTTCTCGAAGCAGCTGAAGGCGAAGAAGATGAAAATCCCGAGGCCGAGCACGCGGCCCATCGTGTCGCGCGCGGTGCGACCGATTCGAAACATGCGCAGGGCGACGAACCCGAGCAACAGCACGATGGCGAGCGATCCAATGAATCCCAGCTGCTCGCCGATGGCCGTGAAGATGAAGTCGGTGCGCTGCTCGGGCACGTACCCGAGCACCGTCTGGAGGCCGCGAAAGAGACCGGCGCCGCGCAACCCACCCGACCCAATGGCGCTCTTAGCGTTGGAGACCTCGTAGATCAGCGGCGCGAGCGCCGGGTTGGTCGAGTTTTGATTCAAGAACGACACGAAACGATCGAACTGGTACTTGCGCAGCAGGTCGAAGTACACCGCGCCCGCCACGCCAGCCGATCCCACGACGACGAGAAACGTCATGAACCGGGGCGGCACGCCCGCGATCACCATCATCGCGGCCACCACCAGCACGATGATGATCGCCGTTCCCAGGTCGGGCTGCATGACGATGAGCAAGAGTGGCGTCGCGCCCATCACCAGAATTCGCACGACGTCGTACATGCTCAGACCGTCGGCGCGTCGCTGGGTGTACGTGGCGATCGCGAGGATGATCGTCAGCACCGTGAACTCACTGGGCTGAAACTGGATGAAGCCCAGGTTGTACCACCGCTGGGCGCCCAGGGCGCTCTGACCGGCGACGAACACCCCCGCCAGCGCGAACAGGGAGATCACGTAGAGCGGCGTGGCGAGAATATCGAACCGTCGGTAGTCGAAGCGCGAGATGACGTACATCACGACGATGCCCAGGACGACGAAGAAGCCTTGGCGCTCGAGGTAGTAGTGCGGGTTGTAGCCGGCGTCGACCAGCGCCTGTCTCGTCGCCGAATAGATCATGACCACGCCGATGATCCCGAGCGCGACCAGTCCGCCGAACAGGCCCCGGTCCATGGTGTCTCGACTGCGCACGCGCGTTGACGCGGCGAGCAGGGTGTCACTCACGAGATCGTCTCGGCCAGGGCCGCGCCATCAATGGGCACGCCGAGCCACCAGGTCAGCTGGCGAGCGGCCTGAAAGGCCAGCATCGCCAAGCCATTCGCCGTAGGACAGCCGCGTCGTTCGTACTGGGAGCGCCATTGAGTCATGCGTGGTTCATACGTTATATCGACCGCCACCGTTCGCGGTCCCACCCCTGGTGCGACGCCACTCGCGAGGCGGCCAGCCACCGGTGTCGTGTTGACGACCAGGTCGAGGGGACCACCGTGGGCGCCGATGCGAACGACGTCGTAGTGCTCGGCGAGCCACGCCGCGGGTTCGCGGCGCCGCGCCACGACGTCGATGACGTCCGCGCCAGCCCCGGCCAAGGCGTCAACAATCCCCCGGGCCGCGCCGCCGGCCCCGATCACCAACGCGCGAGACCCCGCCACGTCCATCCCGAACTGGTAGTCCAGCGACGAGACGAATCCCCCGCCGTCGGTGTTGGCGCCGTACAGTCGACCCTCGCGCACGATGACCGAATTGACGGCACCGACGCGACGGGCCACGTCGTCCACCTCATCGCACAGCGCCAGGGCCGGCGTTTTCAGGGGCATCGTGAGCGACAGCGCGTCGACGGTAACGCCGAGCACGTCGCGTAGACGAGCCACCTGGTCGACGTCGACGTCAATCGCCACCGAGGTTCCCTCGAGGCCGGCCATCGCCAAGCCAGCGCGGTGCAGCGCGGGCGAGAGCGAGTGCGCGACGGGCGAGCCGGCGACCCCGAGACGCCACATCACCCGATCCCCCGCGACGCCGCCAGGCGTTCATTGGCGAGTTGCTGTGCGAACGTCGTCGAGAATGCCTCGGTTCCCGAGCGGTCAACGACCGTGAAGTATAGCCAGGGACCCGGAGGTGGGTTCAGCACCGCGCGCAGGGCCGCCGTCGACACCGTGCAGATCGGCGTCGGCGTCAATCCGTTCGTGAGGTACGTGTTGTACGGCGAGCGCGTTCGCAACATCGCGTGGGTGACCGACCCGCCGTCCATGCCGAGCGCGTACAGGATCGTGGCGTCCATCTGGAGCGGTCCACCGCGCGCCAGACGATTGAAGATGACGCGGGCCACCTTGGGCATATTGGACGGGTAGTACCCCTCCTTCTCCACGATCGACGCCGCCACCACCAGCTGATAGGCATCCAGACCAGCGCGCGTGGTCGTTGGTGCCAGACCCACCGTCGTCGCCTCACGTTGAAAGGATGCCACCATCTGCTCGACCAACGCCCGCGGTGTCACCTGCGGCGTCAAGCGGTACTGGCCCACACCGATGAGCCCTTCGAGGGAACCGCGCGGCGCGTACGGACTCGACCTCGCGGCCCGCGTCGCGTCGAGCACGAACTGGTTGGCGAAGGTGTCACCGGCCCGACTGGCGACTTGGAGGGCGACCTCATGCAGCGTCAACCCCGGTACCACCGAGACGATGGGGGCGGCGAAGATGCCCTTCACCGCGGCGAAAGACGAGTCCTGTCGGAACACGTAGGTTCCCGGGTAGACCGTCGGCGCACCGAAGACCAGTGCGTCGAGGCGAAACGCGAAGGGGCTCGCGATCACGCCCGCCGCGTGCAGCTCGCCGGCGATCGCCGCGAGGGAGTCTCCCGGGTGCACCGTCACCGTGACGGGGCGACCAGGTCCACCAATCGGGTAGACCTGCAACACGAACCACGCCACCGCGACGACCACCAGCGCCGTAGCGCCGCCCGCCACCCACCACAGCCTACGGCGCACGAAGTGAGTCCACGTAGTGCTGCAGCAGCACGACGGCCGCGGCGCTGTCGACTCGCTCGCGGTGATCGGCGCTGCGGTGACCGGCGGCGTGCAGGCCGCGCGTCGCCTCGCGGGTCGTCAGTCGCTCATCCCACTGGATGATCGACGCGTGATGCAGCGACGCGCGAAGCGCCGAGAACACGCCGTCGGCCATCAACGTGCTCGTCGTCTCTCGGCCCGACAACGCAACCGGTCGGCCCACCACGATCAGGTCGACGGACTCCTCCTCTACCATCTGGCCGATCAGCATCACCAGGTCCTCGCCCACGTTGAGCGCCGCTCGAGGAAAGGCCATCGTGCGCGCCGAGTCAGTGATCGCGACGCCACAGCGCTTCGCACCGGGATCGAGGCCGAGAATCCGGCCCACGGCTCTACAGCGACGCGGCCGACGCGAGCACTCGCTCGACGCCGCCGACGTCACGACCGCCGGCCAACGCGAGTCGGCTCGTGCCGCCCCCGCCCCCGCCCACCAGTGCCGCGAGGCCCTTTACCACGGCCTGCGCATCGAGTGACTCGTCGGTCGCTACCGCAATGGCCACCTTCGAATCCGCGACGCCGACCAACACGCAGAGGCGATGACCGCGTCGCTGCACGTCGTGGGCGAGGCCGCGGAGCTGGTCCCCCGAGACGTCGTCGACGCGAGCGATGACGTCGGCGCCCGGGAAACCGCGGTGCAACTCGTCGACCAGCGCCGCGAGCCGGGCCTGGCGCAGGGTGCCCAACTCACGTTCAACGTCCCGCTGACGCTCGAGGAGCCGAGCGAGGGCCGGCACCACGTCCTCGCGCGACGTCTTGAGCACCCCAGCGACCGCGGCGACGACCCGTTCGAGCTCGCGACTGCGCCGCATCGCTCCCAGACCACTCACCGCTTCGATCCGCCGGGTATTGGCCCCGATGGATGACTCGCTCACCAGTTGGACTTGGCCGATATCGCCCAGTCGGTCCACGTGCGTGCCACCGCAGAACTCGAGGCTGTGGGGACCGGCGCGTACCACTCGAACCCGATCACCGTACTTGTCGCCGAAAAAAGCCACCGCGCCCATGGCTTCGGCCTCGCGCTTGCTGGTCTGGATCGTATCGACGCCCTCGTTGGCCACGACGTCGCTGTTCACCATGACGAGCACGGCGTCGACCTCCTCGTCGCGCAGGCCCGCGCCGTGGGAGAAGTCGAATCGCAGTCGATCGTCCGCCACGTACGAGCCCTGTTGGCGAACGTGGTCGCCGAGCACCGCTCGCAGTCCCGCGTGCAGCAGGTGGGTCGCCGTGTGGTTGCGTCGGATCGCCTCGCGGCGAACGGGGTCAATAGTCGCCACGGCCACCTGCCCGGGCAGGATCTCGCCGCGTAGCTGACCCCGGTGCGCGATGAGCCCGCCAGCCACCGTCTGGGTATCGTCGACCTCGAAGCGGCCCGTCTCGGTCACCACCGTCCCGGCGTCGCCGACCTGCCCGCCGGACTCGGCGTAGAACGGTGAGACCTCGAGAAACAGCTCGGAAAATGACTCGCCGCCGAGCACCGCGATCACCTCAGTCTCCACGCTGTAGCGCGACACCTCACGCCCAACGAACTCGGTCTCGCCGTGGCGCTCGAGAAGCTCGCGATACTGGGTGTCGTCGGCCACGCGAAGCGTCTTGGCCGCCGCGCGAGCCCGGGCGCGCTGGTCCCGCATGGCCTCGTCGAAGCCGTCGTGGTCAACCGTCAGTCCCGTTTCCTCGGCCACCTCTTCGGTCAGCTCGACGGGGAATCCGTGCGTGTCGTGCAGTCGAAAGGCGACATCACCGGGAATCACCGTCTCGCCGCGCGCGACCACCTGGGCGCGAGCTTCGTCCAGGAGCGTCATACCGGCGCGCAGGGTGCGTTCGAAGCCGGCCTCTTCGCGTTCGAGGACCTCCACGATCAGGTCTCGGTCCTTGATCAGCACCGGGTACGCCGAGCCCATCTTCTCGATCGTGGCGTCCACCAGCGCCGCGACCAGTTTCGCCTCAGATCCCGTTCGTCGCGCCGCGAGGATCGCGCGGCGAACGATACGGCGCAGCACGTAGCCGCGCCCTTCGTTGGTCGGCAGTACGCCGTCGGCCACGAGCATGGTCATCGCGCGGCCGTGCTCGGCGATGCGCCGGATCGCGACGTCGACAGTCGCATCGCGGCCGTAGGGCCGGTCGACGGCCCGCGCGGCGGCGTCGAGCAGCGGCGCAAAGAGGTCCGTCGCAAAGACCGACTCCACCCCGTTCAGGATCGACAGGACACGTTCGAAGCCGGCGCCGGTATCGATGTTCTTCGTGGGCAGCTCGGTCAGGGACCCTCCGGGCCCGCGTTCATACTGCATGAAGACGAGGTTCCAAAACTCGATGAAGCGGTCCTCGCCTCCGTGCGCCGGCCCGCCGTCGGCGCCAAAGGCGCTGCCCTTGTCAAAGAAAATCTCCGAACACGGTCCGCACGGCCCACTGTCGCCCATACCCCAGAAGTTGTCCTCGTCCAGCCGTTGGATCCGTTCGGGCGCGACACCGATCACGTCGCGCCAGATAGCCTCCGCCTCGTCGTCGGACAAGTGAACCGTCACCCAGAGCCGGTCCGGGTCCAGGCCGAACCCCTCGGTGATCAGGCCCCACGCGTACTCAATGGCGCGTTCCTTGAAGTAGTCGCCAAAGGAGAAGTTCCCCATCATCTCAAAGAAGGTCAGGTGACGCTGCGTCGTGCCGATGATGTCAATGTCCGGCGCCCGAAAGCACTTCTGGATCGACACCGCGCGCCGGTAGGGAGGCACCTCCTCTTGGAGAAAGTAGGGCTTGAACGGCACCATCCCCGCGATGGTGAACAGCAGCGATGGGTCGTGGGGAATGAGACTCGCCGAGGGCACCACCGAGTGGCCGCGCGAAGCGAAGTACGACAGAAACGTTGATCGAAGTTCGGCGGCTTCCACGGCCCTCACTCTACTGGCGGGCCACCCGGCGCCCGCCTGGAGCGCAGCCGCCAGCTCTGCGCCGTCGCCGGCTCGTCACCGTGCTCGGATGGTTCGTAGAAGTTCACGTCCGTGAGCGACGTCGGGAGATAGGGCTGGTCAACCCAGCCGCTCGGCTCGTCGTGCGGATAGCGGTAGTTAGTTCCGAACCCTTCGCTCGCGGCCCCCGAGTAGTGGGCGTCGCGTAGGTGGTCGGGCACGTCGACGCCGCCTCGGCGTACGGCGGTCGTCGCCGCACCGAGCGCGCGAGTCACGCTGTTGCTCTTGGGCGCGAGCGCCAGCGCGAGCGTCGCCTGGGCCAGCGTGAGTCGCGCCTCGGGTAGCCCGACGAGCTCCACGGACCGTGCGGCGGCGTCGGCTGTCCACAGCGCGCGCGGATCCGCCAGGCCAATATCCTCGCTGGCCAAGATGACGAGGCGGCGAGCAATGAACCGCGCGCTCTCCCCGCTCTCGAGCAGCGTCACGAGCCAGTAGAGCGCCGCGTCAGGATCTGATCCGCGTACGGACTTAATGAAGGCGCTGATCTGGTCGTAGTGGGTGTCACGTGACTGGTGGTACACGCGCCCGTCGCGCGCTCGCACCACGTGCTGACTGGTCACCGCGCCATCGCCGGCGAGCACGATCGCCGTGTCGAGCGTCGTCAGCACCGCGCGGGCGTCACCGTCGGCGCCGTCGACCAGCGTCTCGATTGCCGCGTCGTCAACGTCTCGGCCCCGCAGCGCCGCGCCCCGCAGCGCGAGTTCTCGCAGCGACGTCGGCGAGAGACGGCGCAGGCGCCACAACGTCGTTCGACTCAGTAGGGCGGCGTTCACCTCGAAGTACGGGTTCTCCGTCGTCGCCCCGATGAGGACGATGTCGCCGACTTCCGTGGCCGGCAACAGCAGATCCTGCTGGGCCCGATTGAACCGGTGCACCTCGTCGATGAACAGCACAGTCGGTCGGCCCCGTTCGCCGAGCCGGCGGCGGGCGGCGTCCAGTGCGTCGCGCACGTCGCGTACGCCACTCGTCACCGCCGACAGGCTCTCAATGTCGTAGCCCGCGCCGAGCGCCACGAGTCGAGCAATGGTCGTCTTACCCGTGCCGGCGGGTCCCCACAGCACCAGTGAGGTCAGTCGGCCGGCCGACACCATCGCGCGCAGGGCTCCCCCCTCGCCCACCAGGTGGTCCTGGCCCACGACGTCGTCGAGCGAGCGCGGGCGTAGCAGCTCCGCCAGTGGCGCCGACGCCGCCCGGCGCCGGTCGGCGGCGTCGTCGAAGAGCGACGTCAGGTGTCCTTCGCCACCGTGCGAACGTGCAGATCTCGCAACTGACGTTCAGTGATCGCCTTGGGGGCGCCGGTCATCAGATCTGCGCCCGACTGCGTCTTCGGGTAGGCAATCACCTCGCGAATGTTCTCCTCGCCGGCAAAAATAGCGGTTAGACGATCGATGCCGAAAGCGAAGCCGGCGTGGGGTGGCGCACCGTAGCGAAAGGCCCCGAGCAAGAAGCCGAATCGACTCGCCGCGTCGTCGGCGGAGATGCCCAGCGCCGCGAAAATGCGTGACTGGATATCGGCGCGGTGGATGCGCACCGACCCACTGCCCAACTCCCAGCCATTCAGGACGAGGTCGTACGCCTGCGATCGCACCCGCAGGGGATTCGTCTCGATGAGGTCGAGGTCGTCGGCGTGCGGCATTGTGAATGGGTGATGCGCCGCGAGCAGGTTCCCGTCGTCGTCGACCCCTTCGAACATCGGGAACTCGGTCACCCACAGGTAGCGATGCGGCCCCTGGCTCACCGGGGGCCCGCCGAGCATCACGCGCAACGATCCGAGCACTCGACAGGCCCGGTCGTGCTCGTCCGCGACGACGAGCACCAGGTCACCGACCACCGCGTCGTCGACGGCCCTGATCGCGGCGGCCTCGTCGGCGTTAAGGAACCGGCCGAGCGGCGCGTCGAGCCCGTCGCTCGTCACCCGGAACCAGGCGAGTCCCTTCGCGCCTAAGGCCTTCGCCTCATCGGTCAGCTGGTCCAGCCGGCTGCGGGTGAGCGACGCGCCGTTCGTAAGCTTGATCGCCTTCACGGCCGGGGCACTCAGTGCCTTCACCGACGTCGACGCGAACGCGCTCGTGAGGTCCTGCAACGTCATCGCGAAGCGCAGGTCGGGCTTGTCGGTGCCGTAGCGATCGAGGGCGTCGGCCCACGTCATCGTCGCGATCGACTCGGGACGCTCACCCGTCGCCTCTTCGGCCGCGTCGAGCACCGCGCGCGACACGAAGGCCATGATGTCTTCTTGGGAGACGAAGCTCGCCTCGAGGTCGAGCTGGGTGAACTCGAACTGACGATCCGCTCGAAGATCTTCGTCGCGCAGGCAACGCGCGATTTGGTAGTAGCGGTCAAAGCCGCCGACCATGAGCAACTGCTTCGCGATCTGCGGGCTCTGGGGCAAGACGTAGAACTCGCCCGGGTGCAGGCGCGACGGCACGACAAACTCCCGGGCGCCTTCGGGCGTCGGCGCCCACAGCAGCGGGGTCTCCACCTCGCAGAAGCCCTGCTCGTCCATCGCCGCGCGCAGCGCGCGATTCACGCGCGCGCGCAGGCGCAAGTTGCGTTGCATCGACTCGCGACGCAGGTCCAAGAAGCGGTAGCGCAACCGCACCGGCTCGTCGATGTCGGTCCGCTCATCGAGCTGGAACGGCGGAGGCTCGGCCGCGGCCAGCACTTCGACGTCGCACTCGGTGAGCTCGACCTCACCGGTGGACAGCCGGGCATTGCGGGTGCCCTCGGGCCGGCGAGTCACCGTGCCGGTCACTCGAACGACGTACTCGCTGCGCACGTCGAGCGTGCCGGACACGACCGCCTGCACGAGTCCCGAGCGGTCGCGCACGTCCACAAAGGCCAGGTGCTCGCCGTGCTCGCGGCGCTTGGCGACCCAGCCGCAGACCGTGATGCGCCGACCGATCATCGAGGCGTCAATCGACCCGCACAGCAGGTCGCGCAGGCTCGTGGCGTCGTGGCTCGTCATCATCGTCATCACTTCTCTGTCAGTAGTTCGCGCACGACGGCGACGAGGTCGCCTTGGTCAATCGTTCGCTGCGCCTGCGCGAAGTCCCCGCTGCGCAGGTCCCTAATCGTAACGCGACCGGCGGCGTGCTCGGTGGGCCCGATCAACAGGGCCCAGCGCGCACCCGAGCGATCGGCCGCTCGCATCTGCGCCTTCATCGACCGTCCGTCGTACGCGCGCGACACGGCGACGTCCCCGCGCCGCAACGCGTCGGCCAAGACGGTCGCGGCCCCCGAGCCGGTCGTATCGACCACGAAGACGTCCGGCGTGCGCGACATCAACTCGTCGCTGACGCCTTCGGCCTCTCGAACCATCAGCAGGCGTTCGATGCCGCAGCCGAAGCCGATGCCGCTCGTCGGCGGCCCCCCGAGCTGCTCGGCGAGGCGATCGTAGCGTCCGCCGCCGCCGATGGCGTTTTGCGCGCTGTCGAGGGCGTCGGCCACGAATTCAAACGTCGTGCGCGTGTAGTAGTCAAAGCCGCGCACGAGGCGTGGCGCAAGCACCGCCTCGATGCCGATTCCCTCGAGACCGGCGATGACCTGGGCGAAGTGATCACGGCACGCGTCACAGAGGTACTCGGGCAGCATCGGGCCACGCTCGGTCACCGCGACGCACGCTTCGCGCTTGCAGTCGAGCACGCGCAGGGGGTTCCTCGCCCACGTGGGGCGATGCTCGTCGCACAGCTGTGCGGCGTTCGCCTCGAGATGGGCTCCCAGGTGCGCCACGTAGTCGCCCCGGCATTCGTCGTGCCCCATCGAGTTGATGAGCAGCCGCACGCGAGCGAGTCCGACTCGCTCAAAAAACCGCCAGGCGAGCGCAATTACCTCGACGTCGAGCTCGGGATCATCGCTGCCGAGCGCCTCGACGCCTAGCTGATGGTGCTGTCGATAGCGCCCCGCCTGGGGACGCTCGTAGCGAAACGCCGGTGTCACGTACCACGCCTTCCACGGCGTCGGGGGCTGGTGCTGCACGAAAGCCCGCACCACCGACGCGGTGCCTTCGGGTCGAAGCGCCCACGTGCGCTCACCACGGTCAGTGAAAACGTACATCTCCTTGCTCGCCACGTCGCTCGTCTCACCAATTCCCCGGTTAAAGACGCCGACGTCTTCGAATATCGGCGTGATGATCAGGCCGAAATCATACCGGTGCGCCAACGACGCGAAGATCGAGACCACTCCCTCCCAGAGGGCCGAGGCCGGCGCCAGGACGTCGTGGGTACCCACCGGCGCGCGAAACGGCGGCGTCGACTCGCTCATGAACCCTTGTTCTGACCGGGCAGCTGGCGAAACGCGTCGAAGACGCCGTCGACCGCTTTGAGGGCACTGAGCAGGCTGGAGAGATGGGTGGGGTCGGCTAGCTCCACGTCAAACACCATCCGCACGATTCGAGACCCCGAGGACGTCGTACTGCTCGAGATGATGTTCAGGTGGTACTCGGCCACCACCTTGGAGACGTCCAACAACAGGCGTGATCGGTCGAACGCGAGCACCTCGAGCACCGCGCGGTACTGACCACCCACCGAACCGTCCCACTCGACGTCGATGATCCGCTCGCCGAGGCGGTTGGCGAGCGCCACGGCGTTAGAACAGTCGTCGCGGTGCACTGACACGCCGCGGCCCTGGGTTATGAAACCCATGATGGCGTCGCCCGGAACCGGCGAGCAGCAACGCGCCAAATGGATCATGACGTCGTCGAGCCCCTCGACGTAGACCCCAGCATTGCGGCGGTTCGAGCGGCTCGTCCGTGGCATCTTGGTCACCGTGGTCGGCAGTTGCTCGGCCTCGCCACCGTGCAGTTCGCGCTCGAGCCGCTGCACCGCCGAGAGCGCGGACACCTGGCCGCTGTCGATGGCCATGAACAGGGCGTCGAGGTCATCGAGATTGAGCGACGCGATGACGGCGTCGAGCGCGCTCGAGCCGAGCGAGGTCGCGATCGGTAGCCCCTCACGGCGCAGTGCCTTGACCAGCTCCTCGCGTCCGCCCTCGATGGCGTCGTCGCGTCGCTCGCGTTGGAACCACTGGCGAATCTTGGACTTGGCCCGCGACGAACGAGCGATCTGCAGCCAGTCCCGAGACGGACCGGCCGAATCGTGCTTGCTGGTGACGATCTCCACGACGTCGGCCGAATGCAGCGTCGTGTCCAGGGGCACCAGGCGGCCGTTCACCTTCGCCCCGACGCAGTGGTGACCGACTTCGGTGTGCACGGCGTAAGCGAAGTCAATGGGCGTGGCGCCCTCGACGAGGGCGATGACGCGTCCCTTCGGCGTAAAGACGTAGACCTCGTCATTGCCGAGGTCGAGTTTCAGGGCCTCGAGGAAGGCGATCGGATCATCTTCTTCTTGTTCGACGTCGGCGAGCCGCTGCATCCAGGCGATCTCCTTGGTGGATGCGCCCTCCTTGTAGCCCCAGTGCGCGGCTATGCCGAACTCCGCGCGCCGGTGCATCTCTTGGGTGCGAACCTGCACTTCCACCGACTTGCCACGCGGTCCGATGACCGTGGTGTGCAACGACTGGTAGAGGTTGAACTTCGGGGAGTTGATGTAGTCCTTGAAGCGGCCCTGGACTGGCGACCACAGGGCGTGGATGGCGCCGAGCACCGCCCAGCAGTCCCGCTCGCTCTCCACGATGACGCGCAGCCCTACCAGGTCGAAGATGTCGTCAAACTCCTTGCCGCCGACGACCATTTTCTCGTAGATGCTCCAGAGATGCTTCGGCCGTCCCCGAACCTCGGCCCGAATGGCGAAACCGTCGAGCTTCTGGGTCAGTGCATCCATCACCTCGCGCAGGTAGGCCTCGCGCTCGGGCTGACGGGCCGCGACCATCTGCTCGATCTCCGCGTACCGTTTCGGGTGCAGGGTCGCAAAACTCAGGTCTTCCAGCTGCCACTTGACCTGCTGGACGCCCAAGCGGTGCGCTAAGGGCGCGTAGACGTCAAGCGTCTCCTGCGCGATGGCGCGCTGGCGCGCCATCGGCATCACCGAGATCGTGCGCATGTTGTGCAACCGGTCAGCCAGCTTGATGATCAGCACGCGCCAGTCGCGCGCCATCGCGATGAACATCTTGCGGATCGTCGCGGCCTGCTGGGCTTCCTTGGAGTCGAACTCCAGCCGATCGAGCTTGGTCACCCCGTCCACGACGGCCGCCACCTGTTCTCCGAACTCCTCGGCAAGCCAGCGCGTGGTAATCCCGGTATCTTCCACCGCGTCGTGCAGCAGGGCTGCGGCGATCGTCGGGGCGTCGAGTCCGAGATCGGCCACGATGTCCGCGACGGCAATGGGGTGCGTGACGTACGGCTCGCCGGTACGGCGAAGCTGCCCCTCGTGCGCGGTTATGGCGGCCAGGCCGGCTCGCCGGATGATCCCGACGTCGCCGTCGTCGTGATGCTCGCGATATCGCGCCACGAGTCGGTCGACCGCGCTGATCAGCGCCGTGTCGGTTGTCGGGCGCGACGTAAGGCTCACCATGGCGTTAGCCTACCGGTCAGTTACCGTCGTTTCTGCTTGCGGGCTCGTGCCTGGACGCCGACCGCCTTGCTCGACGCGCTCGACCGCGCGGGGCGGCTCACCCCGTCTCTGCTCAGTAACGCCGCCGCGGCGGGGCTGAGCGTGGCTCGGTCGGCGCGCGACGCCACGCGGGCGGCGAGCTCAACGTAGCGCGGCTCGCGCTCTTTCAAGATGGCCAACAGTGGGCTCGCGATGAAGATCGACGAGTACGCGCCGCTGATCAACCCGACGACCAGCGCGAGTCCGTAGTTCTGCAGTGTCGTAGCGCCCAGAATGTACGCGCCGACGATCAACACGGACAGCACGGGCAAGATCGCGACCAGCGACGTGTTGATCGACCGTGCGAGCGTCTGGTTCATCGAAAGGTTGACCATGTCGCTGTAGGACAGCTCACCGCCCTTCAGCACCGACCCCGTATTGTCGCGAACGCGGTCGAACACGACGACGGTGTCGTAGAGGGAATATCCCAGAATCGTCAGTACCGCGATCACGGTGTCCGGCGTGATTTGAAAGCCGAACAGCGAGTAGACCCCCACGGTCACGAGCAGGTCGTGGATCATGGCGATGAACGCGGCCATGGCCATTTTTGGCTCGAATCGTACGCTGATGTACAAGACGACGGCGATAAAGAAGACAATGAGGGCTTCGAGCGCCCGTCGGGTGATCTGGCCCCCCCACGTGGGCCCGACGTCGCTCGTCGACACCTGGTTGGGCGAGGTGTTCGCGAGCTTCGCCATCACGTTGATGACCTTGGTCGTCACGGCGCTCTGCTGCGTGCTCGACAGTGCATTCAAGTCAGCGGACACCTGGTACGTGTCCGTGCCCAGCTTCTCGACCACCGGTTGAGAAAGGCCCGCACTCTCCACAGCTGAGGTGACCGCGCTGATGGACGTATGGGGAGCCAGGACCTCCCACGAGTTGCCGCCCTTGAAGTCAATGCCCAGGTTAAAACCCCGAATCGAGAGCGAGCCAATGCCCAGGACGATGATCAGCGCCGAGACGCTGAACCAGATCTTGCGCCGGCCCACGAAGTCAAAGGTCGTCAGTCCTCGATAGACCCGCGCCAGTCGGCCGGGCGAGCCGGCAGTGGATACCGTGACGCTACTCATGGCTGGGCACCACGGCGAGGCCGGCGGCCATAGACAAAGCACTGGAGCGCTCCGTACTGCGCCGTCCGAGCAGGACGACGAGTGGACGAGTGAAGTACCAGGTGATCCCGATGTCGAGCAGCGTCGAAAGCCCCAAGAAGAAGGCGAAGCCGCGCACGTCGCCAATGGCGATCAAATACAGCAGTATGGCGGCCAGGAGACTGACGGTGTCGGCAGCGAGCACCGTGCGCCACGCCGAATGAAAACCACGGTCCACGGATGTTCGAATCGAGCGGCCGGAGCGCGCTTCGTCCTTTAATCGCTCGAAGTACACAATGTAGCTGTCAACGGTGATACCGATCGACACGATAAGACCGGTAACTCCCGCCAAGGTAAAACTCGGCGCGAAGGCCGTATGACCGAGCGCGGAGATGATCGCCCACAGCAGAGCCGCCGTCACGCTCAGGCCAAGCACGATGACCAAGCCCAGCAGTCGGTAGTAGATGATCGTGTAGAGCAGCACGAGGGCGAGGCCGACCAGACCGGCCCCCAAGCCCGCCACCAGCGCGCTGTGCCCGAGCGTTGGCGAAACTGTCTGGGTCGTGAGCGCCACCAACCGCACCGGCAGGGCGCCGAACTGCATGGCCAGGGCCAAGTTCTTAGCCGATGACTCCGTGAAGGAGCCCGAGATCTGTCCTTGCCCATTGAACGACGAGAACGTCGCCTGGTTCGGTTGAATCAGCGGCGCCGACTGCACGACGCCGTCGAGTTCGATGGCGAGCATGGCGTGGAAGTTCGCCTGGGCAACCTTGTCCCACTCGGGACTGCCCGCGCCGGTCAGCGAGTAGTTCACGACCCAGGCACCGAGCTGGTTCTGCTGGGCAATCGCGGTCTTCACGGCTTGACCGGTCAACTGGGCCGGACCCAGGACGTAGCGAATGCTACTCCCCAACGAGGGCAAGAGCACGGTCGCGTTCTTGTTGTCGTTTTGGGGCGAGGTCGACTTGATAGTGGCGTACTGCGGATCTAGTCCGATGTTGTTGGTGGGCAGTCCGGTGCTCGTGTTCACGGCCAGGTTGGCCGCCGTCATGAGATAGTTGGAGCCACAACTCGGGATAACCGATACGGCGCGGGCCTTCTTTGAAGGCGCCGAGGTCTCGCACAACACCGGTCGAAACAGCAGCTGCGCGGTCTGGCCGACCGCTTGCAGCACCGCGCGCGCGTCCGACACGCCGGGAACGCTCACCACGACATCCTTACCCTGCAGATTCACCTGAGCACCTGATACGCCGAGTCCGTTAACGCGGTTGTTCAGGATGTTGACGACCTCTTGCATGTTGGCCGTCGACGTCGCGGTCGCGGGTTTGTAGACGACCGAAAGCCCACCCGCGAGGTCCAGCCCCAATTTTGGTCCCCACCCAAAGGACAGCGTCGTAACGAGAGCGCCGATGGAGATAACGATCGTCAGCGCCAGGCTAACGATCAAGGAACGTCGCGACCCGACGGCACCAGCCATTACTTCTCGTCGCCTTCAGCCGTCGGCTCCTCTGGCGTCGGCACCGGGTCAAAGCGCCGCGCGATGGCTGAGGGCACGAACTCCAGCTCCACGCCGCCGGCGCTGCGCAACGTGATCAGGTCGCTGTCCTGGCGAACTACGGTGCCTACGAAGCCGCCAATGGTCTGAGCGCGCTGACCGACTTCGACCTTGCGAGCCTCGGCGCGAGCCGCTTTCTGCTTGCGGTTGCGCGGACGAAGGTAGAAGAAATAGAGCGCTCCGAAGACGACCAAATAGATGATCAGAAACGACGAACTCCCGCCCGTACTTGCAAACATGGACATCCCCTTCGGCACTAGACCCCAGAAACCCTAGCCCACCGTGAGCCAATCGCTAGACCAACCCGCCGCCGGGTGGACGTAGTCCCAGGTGCGCGTAGGCGAGGTCCGTCGCCAGTCGGCCACGTGGCGTTCGAATCAGCAGTCCAGCGCGAAGCAGGTACGGCTCGTAGGCGTCTTCGATGGTCGCAGTCTCCTCGCCGCTCGCGTGGCTCAGCGTCACCAGACCCACCGGCTGACCCCGGAACTGGCGACAGAGCAGGCCCAAGATGCGCCGGTCCACCTTGTCGAGGCCGAGCTGATCGACACCGAAGAGCTCGAGCGCCTCGACCGCCACGGCCACACTCACTGTCTCACAGCCGTTCACCGCCGCAAAATCACGCACCCGTCGTAGCAACCGATTAGCGATGCGCGGCGTGCCTCGACTGCGAGTGGCGATCCGACGGGCGGCCCCGGCTTCGAGCGTAATGTCGAGCAGCGACGCCGATCGCTCGACGATCGTCTCGAGCTCGTCCACCTCGTAGAGATCGAGCTGACCAACGAAGCCGAACCGGTCGCGCAGCGGCGCGGCGACCAGTCCGGTTCGCGTCGTCGCACCAATGAGCGTGAATGAGGCGAGGTCGAGACGTATGGAGCGGGCCGACGGGCCGCGTCCAATCAGCACGTCGAGGCGGCGATCCTCCATCGCTGGATAGAGCACCTCTTCGACGGACCGGTTCAGCCGATGGATCTCGTCGATGAAGAGTACGTCGCCATCGTGCAAGTCGGTCAGTAGTGCGGCCAAGTCTCCCGGCCGCGTGAGCACCGGACCGGACGTGATCCGCAGCCCCGCTCCCATCTCGCTCGCCACGATGGTGGCGAGCGATGTTTTGCCGAGTCCGGGCGGTCCGGCGAAGAGGAGGTGATCGACCACCTGGCCACGCGAACGCGCCGAGCCCAACACGATTTCGAGGTGTCCAACTAGGTCACGCTGACCAACGAAATCACCGAGCGCGGTCGGACGAAGGGAGACTTCGCTGCGGCGTTCGGGCTCGAGCGCGACCGCCTCCACGGCTCGCGAGTCGTTCAGTTCAATCTCGCGCCTCGTCACGCGCTCCCCAACATGCGAAGGGCGGCCCGCAGGGCCTCACCCTCGTCGAGCGGTAGCTCGACGCCGGCGAGCGAGCGAATCTCCGCGCCGGCGTAACCGAGGCGTCGCAGCGCGTCCTCGATCGCGCTCGGCACGGAACCTGGCGCGTCGAGCGGTCCCTCGTCCAGGGTCACCTTGCCGTGCAGCTCCAGTACTATGCGACTCGCCGTTTTCGCCCCAATGCCCGGAATCGTGGCGACGCGCCGGTGGTCGCCGGCGTCAATGGCCGCGGCCAGTTCGTTCATTGACATCGTGCGAAGCGCCGTCAGCGCGGTGGTGGGACCGACCCCCGGCGTGGCGAGCAGCATGGCAAAGAATGCGCGTTCCTCGAAGTTCGCGAACCCGTAGAGAACAATCGCGTCGCCTCGCACCACCGTGTAGATGGCGAGGTCCACCACTTCGTTCGGGCGTGGCGGCTCGCTCATCGCGACGTGGACCTCGTAGCCGACCCCGGCGACGTCGACCACCACGGCGCCGTTGGACAGTATCGCGCCGATTCGACCGTGCAGCGAGCCGATCATGACGCGACGCCGCTCTGGCGCATTTCGGTTCGCTCGGTGGTGAAATAGGTAATTGCGAGAGCCAGGGCGTCAGCCGCGTCCGCTGGCTCGGGGATCTCGCGCAGTCCACACAGTCGCGCGACCATGCCTTGCACCTGTTGCTTGTCCGCGGCTCCGTAGCCCGTGACCGCCAGCTTCACCTGTTGGGCAGTGAACTGGCGCACCGGCAGGCCGCGAGCGCCAGCCAGGGCAATCGCTACACCGCTCGCTTGAGCAACTGGGATCGCGGTCTTCGCGTTCCGCTGGTAAAACACCCGCTCCACGATCACGGCGTCGGCGCCGGCGGTGTCGTAGAGCGCCGTCAGGTCCACGAACAGCTGGCGCAGACGATGTTCGACTGAATCGGCCGCGTCGGTCTCAATCACGCCTGCGCGCACCGCACGAAACCGTTCGATATCGACGAGCGAGCCCTCGATGACGCCAAAGCCGCATCGAGTCAACCCGGGATCGATGCCAAGTACGAACACGTGTTCGATTCTAACCCGCTCTTCGAGGCAATCAGGTATCTCCTACTCGTCGAACGCGGCGAGCATCGAGTCGGGAATATCGAAGTTTGCGTAGACGTTTTGAACGTCGTCGTGATCGTCGATTGCGTCAATGAGCCGTAGGATCTTCTTGGCCTCGGACTCGTCGTTGACCTCGACCACGCTCTGGGGTACGAGCGTCAACTCTGCGCTCAGCACCGTGACGCCGAATCTCTCGAGCGCGTCGCGCACCCGACCCAGCTCGTGGGGTTCCGCGGAGACGGTGATGCCGTCGCTCGCCATGGTGAAGTTCTCCCCGCCGGCTTCGAGTACCCATTCGAGCATCTGGTCCTCGTCGACGGGTCCCTTCACCTCGATGACGCCCTTTCGATCGAACTGCCACGACACTGCGCCGGGCTCCGCGATCGAGCCGCCATTCTTCGCGAACAGGTGCTTGATCTCGGCGCTGGTTCGATTGCGATTGTCGGTGAGCGTCTCCGCGATCACGGCGATGCCCCCCGGCCCGTATCCTTCGTAGGTCACCGCCTCGTAGCGGGCGCCATCGAGTTCGCCGGTGCCCCGCTTAATGGCCCGCTCGATCGTGTCCAGCGGCACCGACGCCTCACGGGCCTTCTGGAACATGGTTCGCAGGCTGGCGTTCGTAGCGGGATCCCCGCCACCTTCTCGCGCGGCGACCTCCACTTGGCGGATGAGCTTGGCGAAGACCTTCGCTCGGGCACTGTCCTTGGCCCCCTTGCGGTGCTTGGTCGTCGCCCACTTCGAATGGCCGGACATGGTTCCTCCTGCCCCGTTGGGCGTCGCAATGCTACCGGAGATCTAGAGGGACGCTACGAACGCGTGGTGAATGCGGTGATCACTCGTCAACTCGGGATGGAACGAGCACCCCCACGCCGCCCCTTGTCGAACGAGTACCGGCGTGGGACCGGCACCGTGATCGTGGGTGGCGAGTATCGTGACCGACTCCGACCACCGTTCGATCTTCGGCGCGCGAATGAAGACGCCGGGCACTCGACCAACGCCGTCAACGTCAACCATGGTCTCGAAGCTGGCAATCTGGCGGCCGAAGCCATTACGCCGGACGTCAACGTCGATCGTCGCGAAGCTCCACTGGTCAGCCCGCCCGTCGACGATCGAACGACTGAGCATGATCAAGCCCGCGCACGTTCCCAGCACCGGCAAGCCGGCGCGCAGTCGTTCGGCTAGTGGCCGGCGTAGTCCGGAGGTCTCCAACAGCCGAGCGATCGTCGTCGACTCGCCGCCCGGTATGATCAGCGCGTCGACGAGACGAAGGTCGTCGGGAGTTCGCACCGCCTGAGCGTCGACGTCAATCGAACCGAGCGTCGCTACGTGCTCGCGAACGTCGCCCTGCAACGACAGGACGCCGACGCGCGCGCCTACCACCCTCGTTCGGCCAAGCGCAGTTCGAGCGTCGAGGTTTCCGCCCCGCGCATCGCGGCGCCGAGCCCGGTGGAAACCTTGGCCACGACGGACGCGTCGCGATAGTGGGTCGTCGCCTCGACAATGGCCCTCGCCATTACCTGGGGGGCTTCGCTCTTGAAGATGCCCGATCCAACGAAAACCGCCTCGGCACCTAGCTGCATAACCAGCGACGCGTCGGCCGGCGTCGAAATGCCGCCGGCGCAGAACATCGGCACCGGGAGACGACCCGTCGCGGCGACCTCGGCGACGAGCGGCAGCGGCGCCTGCAGATCCTTGGCCAACGCGTAGAGCTCGGCGGCGTCCGCCGACGCCAGCCGGCGCATCTGCGCGTTGATCGTTCGCAGGTGGCGCACGGCCTCAACGACGTTACCGGTACCCGCCTCGCCCTTAGATCGGATCAGGCACGCACCTTCACCAATGCGACGCAGCGCCTCGCCGAGGTTGG
Organism: Acidimicrobiaceae bacterium; assembly: GCA_027449665.1. Lineage (GTDB taxonomy): Bacteria > Actinomycetota > Acidimicrobiia > Acidimicrobiales > RAAP-2 > RAAP-2. The sequence goes on from DAIDLE010000004.1 coordinate 169,980, forward strand.
TGGCGCCACAGACGAACGGGACCGTAAAACCCCACTTATCGATGTGGTTCTCCTCGTCCGCTGGTGTCAGAACCTCGGACTCGTCGATGTAGTCGACGTCGAGTGCCTGGAGAATCTGTGCCTCGGCGAAATGGCCGATACGTGCCTTCGCCATGACCGGAATCGTCACCGTCGCTTGAATCGCTTGAATCATCTCGGGATCGCTCATGCGCGCAACACCACCGTCACGACGAATGTCCGACGGCACGCGCTCCAGCGCCATCACCGCCACGGCGCCGGCGTCCTCGGCAATCGTGGCTTGCTCGGGGTTGACCACGTCCATGATGACGCCGCCGCGCAGCATATCGGCCAAGCCGCGCTTGACGCGGGCAGAGCCCACGACAGAACTATCCGGTGAAAGTGTCATATCACCAGTGTACCGGCGGACTTCACCACTCCTGGAGGGCGAGTGATCGCAGTCGCGCATCGTCCAGGTCGCTCAGGTCACTCACCGCACGATCTGCGAACGGATTGAACCACGACCAGCGCGTACGCGTGAAGTCCGGTGTCGCGAAGTACGAATTGCTCACGATTCCCTGATCGGCGCAGTGACCGAGCGCCGACGCGAGTCCGAGCGGGTAGCGGATTGCTGCGGCGGCGACCTCGTCGGCGCGATAACACTGGCCAACGCCCGCCAACGCGCGCCGCGCTTCGTCGTTCAGATTGACCGACGCCGCTACGCATTCGCGCTCGACGAGACCCAATCGTTGGCGCGCCAGGCAGTGCGCCACCACCCCCTCCAGCTCGATCAGCTCGAAGTCCGCGAGCACGGCACTCGTGACGTACAGCACCAGACCCCCATCGCGGCGCATCAAGGCGGCGTTGTACCCCGGGTCGACCACGATCACCGCGGCCACGCCGACGACGCCAAATGTTGCACTCAATCGGTCGACCACCGTCGCGAGCCGCTGACGATCGCGCGGACTGCCCCCCTCGACCAGGCGATCGCGCAACTCGTCGCCGACGCCCGCTCCGTTGCGCTCTAGGGCGCGAAACGACCGCAGAGAATCCCACACGAACAGGACACCCACCGCGACGCCCACGAGCGCGAGCCACCACTCGAAGACCGCGCTGGCGAGCAGCGCCACGACCACCACGCCGACGGCGATCATCGAGGGGACCCGTCGTCGCCACGCGAACCGACGCACCGCATCGCGATTGATCTGTCGTTCGGCAGTCGACGGAACGTACGGGCTCTGCCAGTTGGGGTCCAGCACCGGTTCGACGTGTCGAGGGACGCTCGAACGAGTAGACGGACGTCGACCGCGGTTCCTCTGCTTCGTGGCCATGGGTCCAGGCTATCGCTTGCGCCCGAAGCGATCGCGGGCCAGGTCGTAGCGCTCTTCGTACTCGTCGACCAGTCGAGACATCGACCATCGTTCGGCGTGCGATCTCGCCGCGGCCAGTTGCGTAGCCGACGTCGCGAGCGCCGTCTCGATGCCTCGTTCCAGGGCGTCGGCGTCGCCCGGGGGTACGAGGATGGCGCATCCGCCCACCGCGTCGCGATACCCGACGATGTCACTCGCCACGAGCGGTACCTCGCTCGCCATGGCTTCAAGTAAGACCAATCCGAAGCTCTCACCGCGCAGCGCCGGGGCAACGATGACCGAGCAACGCCGCATCCACGACCGCTTCTGTTCGTCGTCCAACGCGCCAAGAAACTCAATCGATGCGTCTGCCTCGGCCAACGCGACGAGCCGATCACGTTCGGGTCCGTCGCCCACGATCGACAGTCGCCACCGGCGGCCCGCCCGATCGTTGTGGCGACGCACCGCCCGCACCGCGGTGGCCACGCCCTTGCGATCCTCGAGCCGACCAACGACCCCGACGGTGACGTGCGCGGGGATCTCGCGGGCGACCGAGGTAAAGCGCTCGAGCTCGAACCCGTTGAACAGCACGTCGAGCTCGAGTCCGCTCGCCGCTCCCATGGTCGAGGCCGCCGCTTCGCTGACCGCCACGGCGACGTCAAGGCCCCGCGAGAGATAGCGGAGTAGCGGCCTCGTCCAGCGCGTAGCGGGACCCGCGCCACTTCGATGGAACGTCCCCACACTCGGCCCCGCGTGCGCGCGCACGGTTGACCAGCCGAGTACCGGCGCGAACGGCTCGTGCAGATGCGTGACGTCGGGTCGCAAGCTGCGAATGAGCGCGGCCGCGTGCTGACTGGCCAGCGGTGAGATCGTCAGCGGGGCGCGCGAACCGTTCGCCGGCAGTGACGCGAGGCGCCCAAATCGATGGACGCTCGCTGGCGTGTCGTAGACGGCGTGGTCTGAAGCGTCCGGGGCGACGATGTCGACCGTCCAGTCACGACGCGCCAGCTCCCGACTCATGGCCAGCACTTGTTCTTGGACACCCCCGTAAACGCTCATGGCGTACGGCGACACCAGTACCACGCCATGCGTCACGATCGATCGAACCTCGGCTGCAGAACGTGCCACTGGTCGGGCGCTCGGCTGATGAGCCCCTCTAACTCGAGGGCGATCACTTGCGTGATGCGAGTCACGTCCTCGCGTAGCCGACCTCGCCGTTCGGTCGCGATCGGCGGAGTCACCACGGCGAAGTGGTCTCTCCCGGGGCCCGTGTAGCACGCCGCGGCCACGAGGGTTGCGCCGGTCCTGAGTGCGAGCGTCGCGGGACCAGCCGGCAGCGTCACCCGTTCCCCGAAGAAGGTGACTTCGACGCCGTTGTTCGCGATGTCACGATCACAGAGGAGCCCCACCACGCCGCCAGCGCGCAACGTGTCGAGCAGCACGGTGCCCGCGCGGCTGTCCAGCGGTTCGATATGAATGCCGACGCCCTCGCGCTTGTGGCGAAACCACTCGAACAGCTCGGCCGGCTCGATGGCTTCGGCCACGGCCGTCATCGGCATGCCGAGCTGGGCTAGGTACGCGCCCCCCCACTCCCAACTACCGACGTGGGGTAGCGCCACCACCACGCCCCGCCCCGCGTCACGGGCCGCTTCGAGGTGGACGAGGCCATCGGCAATGACGAAGCGATCGGTGATCGTCGCGGCGGACATCGAGGCGAGCTTGGCGCCCTCCGCCCAGTACTGGCCGTAGCTCGACATCGCGCGGTCGACGAAGCGCTCCACGAGCGCGTCCTGCGTCGCGTCGCTCGCGCCCAGCGCGTGGCGCACGTTGGTCCGCAGATCTCGACGCACGCGCTCACGACGACCGACCACGGTGGCGATCCGGCGCGCGACGCCAACGTCCACGGTCTCGGGTAGTCGTTCGAGCAGCGCCCCCACCAATCGAAAGAGGACCACCCGGGCCCGATTCGCCACAGTCAGTGTCGTGACGTCCTCGATAATCCCCTACGAAGTCGCCCGGCGTCACGGTGGTGACGAACAATCGGGTGATGCAGTGGTTCGGGTCGAGCCGCGGCCTGCCAGACCCGCCAGAACCGCCCCGCGGCTGTCATGGCGGTAAGCATCAACATGAGCCACAGCACCGGTACGAAGATTTGCGTGTTCAACAGGGCAACGCCAAGCAGGATCATGCGCTCGGCCCGCTCCATCAACCCCCCCTTGGCGGCCAGGCCCAGGCTCTCGGCCTTCGAACGCTGGTACGAGATGAGAAACGTGGTGGTGGTAATCGCGAATGGCAACAGCACCAGTTGACCGTGGTGGCGCGCCGTCAGGTAGTAGGCGACGCCACCGAGCAGCACCGCGTCCGAGACGCGATCCACGACCGAGTCGAAAAAGCTTCCGCGTTGACTCGCCCGGTGCGACGCCTTGGCCACGGCACCGTCCAGCATGTCGTGGAAGCCCGTCGCCGTGAGCAGGAAGATGGCGAGGATGTGGTAGCCAACGGCGATTGCCCACGCGGTGATCACCGCGAAGACCAGTCCCGAGCCGGTCAGGACATCGGCCGAAACCCCGACCCGCACCAACCACCGTCCCACTGGTGCCGTGGTGGCGTCTACCGACTTACGGAAATTGCCATCAAACATTGATCTCCCGGACCGTCGGACGCAATTCTAGCGACGACGGACGGCTCACTGAGTTCCCAACTGAGCGTGCACCTTCTTCCAGGTCGACGCTAGTGACTCCGGCAGGACCCGAACCTCCCCGATCGTCGTCATGAAATTCGTGTCGCCACCCCAGCGCGGCAGCGCGTGAGCGTGTAGATGTCGAGGGATTCCCGCCCCGGCAGCCGAGCCAAGGTTCATCCCGATGTTCATGCCATCAGCGCCGTAGGCCGCCTCGAGCGCTCGTGCCGCTCGTCGCACGGTGAGGCTGAAGTCCATGTACTCGTCATCGCCGAGGTCCGTCAAACCCCCGACGTGGCGGTACGGCAGGATGAGCAGGTGCCCCGAGCCGTACGGGAACGCGTTCAGCGCGACGTAGGTATGGTCGCCACGCCAGAGCACGCCCGAATCGCTGCTCACCGATTCTTGGGCCAGTGCACAAAAGACGCAGGCGGAGCCGCCGCGCCCTTGGGCGTTGGCCAGTACGTCATCACTGGTGACGTACTGCTCGCGCCACGCCGCCGAGAAGCGCTCGAGGGGCACGTTTAGCGGTCCTCGGGGGCGCCGTGCGCCGCGATCTCGTCGACCAAGCGCTCGACGAAGGAGTCGAGGGGAACGTCGCGCACGGGATCCGCCGAGCCCCGCGCGTTGACCCCAACGGTGCCTCGCGCAACGTCGTCCTCGCCAACCACCACGATGTAGGGAATCTTCTCCATCTTCGCGCGCCGGATCCGCGCTCCCAGTGGCTCACTCGCGGGGTCGACGTCGACGCGAACGTCGTGCTCGCGCAGCCGACTGGCGACCATCGCCGCGTACTCGTCGTTGTCGTCGCGCACGCTCAGCACGCGCACCTGCTCGGGACTGAGCCACGTCGGCATGTTCCCCGCGTAGTGCTCGAGCAGCACCGCCATGAACCGTTCCACCGAACCAAAGAGTGCGCGGTGAATCATGATGGGTCGGCTTCGCGCGTTGTCGGCACCAACGTAGGTCGCGTCGAAGCGCTGCGGCGTCTGAAAGTCCAGTTGAATCGTCGACATCTGGTGCGTGCGTCCGATGGCGTCACGCGCCTGCACGGAGATCTTGGGACCGTAGAACGCCCCACCACCCACGTCCAGCACGAGGTCGAGTCCGGCGTCGGTAGCGACGTTCGATAGCGTCTGCTCGGCCTGCGCCCACTCTTCGTCGGTGCCAACCGCTTTGCCCTCGGGTCGTGTCGAGAGTTCGAGGTAAAACTCGTTCAAACCAAAATCTCGCAACAGTTCGAGGACGAAGGTAAGCAGGCTCGCCAACTCCCCCGCCATCTGCTCACTAGTGCAGAAGATGTGGGCGTCGTCCTGGGTCATGCCGCGGACGCGAGTCAAGCCGTGGACGACACCCGACTTCTCGTATCGATAGACCGACCCGAATTCGAAGAGGCGCAGCGGCAGCTCCCGATAGCTACGTTGCCTCGACTTGAAGATCAGCACGTGGAACGGGCAATTCATCGGCTTCAGGTAGTACCGCTGCCCCTCGTCCAACTCCATGGGCGGATACATCGAGTCAGCGAACCACTCGAGGTGCCCGGAGGTCTCGAAGAGCTCCGCTTTCGTGATGTGGGGTGAATTGACGAACGAGTAGCCGCCGCGTACGTGGCGCGCGCGCGAATACTCCTCCAAGATTCGACGCATCGTGCCACCCTTGGGGTGAAAGACGGCGAGTCCGGGTCCCAGTTCACTCGGAAAGGAGAACAGGTCCAGCTCTTGGCCGAGGCGACGATGATCGCGCCGCTCTGCTTCGGCTAGCTGCGCCACGTGCGCCTCGAGTGCCGAAGCCGACTCCCACGCGGTCCCGTAGATCCGCTGCAACTGTTCGCGCTTCTCGTCGCCGCGCCAGTACGCACCGGCGACCCGCGTTAGGGCGAAGTGGCCCAATCGGCCCGTCGACGGTACGTGCGGTCCGCGACAGAGGTCGCGAAACGCGGGCGTATTAGCGTAAATCGACACCACGGCGTCGTTGTCGACCTCGGTCCGGTCTCGTTCGTCGGATTGGCCAGCCGCCACGCCCTGAATGATCTCCACCTTGTACGGCTGGTCGGCGAAGAGCGCGAGACCTTCGTCGAGCGACACCACGTCTCGCACGAATGGCTGATCTTCGGCAATGATGGCGCGCATCTCAGTCTCGATACGAGCGAGGTCGTCATCGCTGAACCGCGCACCGTTGGGCAGCGCGAAGTCGTAGTAGAACCCGTCGCGAATGGCCGGACCAATCGCGTACTGAGCACCCGGCCACAGCCTCGTCACGGCTTGCGCGAGAACGTGGGCCGTGGAGTGGCGAAGTATCTCGCGGCCCGCGTCACTGTTCGCAGTCACGATGGACACGGTCGCCCCGTCGGGCAAGGGAGTGGCCAAGTCCGCCAGACGACCGTCCACGTCCGCGGCGATCGCGTCCTTCGCGAGCCGGGGTCCAATCGCGATCGCCAGATCGCGAGCCGTCGATCCAGGTTCGAGCGCGCGCGTCGTCCCGTCAGGCAGCCGTACCGAAAGATCCGACATATCCACCTTTCTTCGACTACAGCGTAACGCCCAGCAAGGTTGCGGCCGGGGCGACGTTGTAGCCCGCGTGGGCCGCCTCGTCAACAATGTCGATGGCCGCGGGCGTATTGAGATCGTCGTCCAACGCCGCGCGTACCTCGTCGACGACCGAGCTGGGCCGACCCGCGATGAGCGTCGACTGCCAAGTCGCCAGACGCGACTGCGCGCGCAGCAACAGCTCATCACGCCACTCCCAGTCCGTGCGGTAGTGCTGGTCGAGCAGGGCTAAGCGCACTGAGCTCGAATCGGTCTGTCGTACCAATTCGGATACGAAGACGAGATTGCCGAGTGACTTGGACATCTTGGTGCCGCCCAACCCGACCAGCCCGACGTGCAACCAGTGCTTGACGAACGGGGCACCGGTCACCGACTCGGACTGGGCGGCCTCGCACTCGTGGTGAGGAAACGCGAGGTCGCGCCCGCCACCGTGGACGTCCACCGTTTCTCCCAGGTCACGAAGGGCCAGGGCCGAGCACTCGATGTGCCACCCCGGACGACCCGCCCCCCATCGTGACTCCCACGACGGTTCATCCTCGAGCGAGGGCTGCCACAGCACGAAGTCGAGCGGGTCGCGCTTGCGCGGATCGTCAACGCGACCGCCGTGCTCACGCGCTAGCGCGAGCATCGCGTCACGCGACTCGTGACTGACTTGCCCGAAACGCGGAAACCGAGATACCTCGAAGTAGACCCACCCTTCAGCTTCGTAGGCCAGACCCTGTTCGAACGTCTCGCCAATCAGCGTCAGGATCTCGGGTACCGCGCTCGTCGCGCGGGGCTCGCTAAAGCACGGCAGCAGATTGAGCAACTGCATGTCACGCTCAAAGATCGCCATCTCCTCGGCCGCGAGGTCGAGGTAGTGGACGCCCAATTCGCGCGCCTTGCGCAAAATGTCGTCGTCTACGTCCGTAACGTTGCGCACGCACCGCGTGTCGTAGCCGGCGTCACGTAAACGGCGCTGTAGGACGTCAAAGGTCAGATAGACGTACGCGTGCCCCAGGTGGGCCGCGTCGTACGGCGTGATGCCACAGCTGTATAGGTTCACCGTGGGTCCGACCTCCAAGGGGAACGTTCCGCGCCGCGCGGTGTCGTATAACCGCATCACCGGGTGAGACCTGCCAATCTCACGTACGAGTGAGCCCGGTGACGAAGGTTGATCGACACGCAGACCGCGGTGAACGACTCCACGGCACCAGCGAGAGCGAGTGATCCCGCCACGACCGCCCGCAGGCCCGGCATCGCCTCAATTTCGAGGGCGACCGCATCGCGCGCACCGGCGTCGTCGCCAACGACGATCACGTCCGCGTCGAGGCCGCTCTCCAGGTCCTCCATTTGGGCCGCGGGCAAGTGATGGAACGCGCCGACGACGCGGCTCGCGGGTAGGGCCGCCGCCAGCTGACCGGCCATCGAACCGCGCGCCGGGACGAGGGGCACCAGTTCACGACCTTCGCGAGCCATCGCGTTCACCATCGTGATGACGATCTTGTCGGCGAGCCGGTCGCGTAGCGCCACCGACGTGGCGATGGTGGAGTCCCACGGTGTTGCCACGATGACGAGGTCGCTCGCCGCCGCCTCCTCGTTACTGACCCCGCGTATCGACCCACCCGAAGGGACGGTCATGGTCGCCACCACCTCCATCGCCCGGTGGGCGTCGCGTGAACCGACCAGCACGTCACGGCCGGCAGCCGCCACGCGAACCGCGACGCCCCGTCCGGCTGGACCGGTGCCCCCGAGAATGCCTACCGTCGTCATCGTCGTCCCCGTCGCTCGAAGTGATGCCAGTACGCTAACAACATGGGCCTGCTGACGAATCACCGCATTCTTATCACCGGCGTGCTGACCGACGACTCTCTCGCGTACGGCATCGCCGAGCGGGCCATCGCTGAAGGAGCCTCGGTGATTCTCACCGGTGCCGGTCGGGGCCTCTCGCTAACTCGTCGTACCGCGCGCAAGCTCGGCGACGTCGGCGACGTTGTGGAGTTAGACGTGACCTCGCCTGATCAGGTCCGGGCCGCGGTCGCGTCCGTCACCGAACGCTTCGGTCGCCTCGACGGGCTCGTTCACGCCATCGGCTACGCACCGCCGTCGTGTCTCGGCCACGGCATGTTCACGGCGCCATTCGACGATGTGGCCACCGCCATGAACGTGTCCACCTATTCGCTGGCCACGCTCGTCGGCGCCTTTCGTTCACTGCTGCGCGCCAGTACCGCGACCGGTGGCGCGTCGGTGCTCTCCCTGGACTTCGACGCGTCACGCGCGTATCCCCTCTACGACTGGATGGGCGTCATGAAGGCCGGTCTCGAATCGCTCGGACGTTACCTCGCTCGCGAGGTCGGGCCGGACCGAATTCGCGTCAACATGCTCGCCGCCGGTCCCATCCGGACCGTGGCGGCCAAGTCAATACCTGGCTTCGCGCATTTCGAAGATACGTGGGGCGAGCGCGCGCCGCTGGGCTGGGACGTCCACGACTCCAGCGCCGTCGCCGACGCCGCCGTCGCGCTGCTCTCACCACTCTTTCGCCTGACGACTGCGTCAATTGTTCACGTGGACGGGGGCGTTCACGCCATGGGCTAGGAGGCTTGGGCTGCGAACTGGGTCTCGTAGAGCACGCGATACAGACCGCCCCGCGCCAGGAGTTCCTGGTGGTTCCCACGTTCCACGATGGTGCCGGCGTCAACGACGAGGATCTGGTCAGCGTTGCGGATAGTCGAGAGGCGATGCGCGATGACGAGCGACGTTCGCGTCGCCATGGTCGAGTCGAGCGCACGTTGGACCGCGGCCTCGCTCTCGGCGTCCAAGTGCGCCGTGGCCTCGTCCAGCACCACCAGCCGAGGTGACTTCAACAAGAGTCGTGCGAGAGCCACGCGCTGCTTTTCTCCACCCGAAAGTCGGTAACCCCGCTCGCCCACCACCGTGTCCAGCCCTTGGGGCAGTGACTGGACCAGGTTCCATATCTGCGCCGCGCGCAAAGCATCCTCGATCTCGGCGTCGGTCGCGTCAGGACTCGCGAAACGGAGGTTTGCGCCCAGTGTGTCGTGGAAGAGGTGGGGGTCTTGCGTCACGACGCCAACGACCGCACTGAGCGAACTCGACGTGGCGTCTCGCACGTCGACGCCGTTGATCATGACCCGCCCAGCATCGACGTCGTAGAGACGCGACACGAGCAGCGATATCGTCGTCTTTCCGGCCCCACTAGGGCCCACCAGGGCCGTCATCATTCCCGGGGCGACCACGAAGCTGACGCCGTGCAGCACCGAGGTTCTCGGCGTGTCGTCGAGGGTGGCAACGGCCTCCAGCGAGGCGAGCGACACTTCATCAGCCCCCGGGTACGAGAACGCCACGTCCTCGAACACGAGCGTGGCCGGACCGTCGGGGATGTCGACCGCGAGCGGCGATTCGACGATCATCGGCTCGAGGTCGAGCACTTCGAAGAGCCGTTCGAAGCTCACCATGGCCGACATGTAGTCAATGTTGAGATTCGACAGCTGGGTCAGCGGACCATAGAGTCGCCCCAAGTACGCCGTCAGCGCGACGACGGTGCCTACGGCGAGCGTCTTGTGCAGCACGGCGGTGCCACCAAAGCCGTACGCGAAGGCTGTCGCCAGAGAAGCAGTGAGTCCCAGCGCGACGAAAAAGAACCGCTGGTAGGTGGCCTGACGGATCCCGATGTCTCGCACGTTGCCGGCTCGGCGCTCGAAGACGGCCAGTTCGTCACGAGGACGACCGAACAGCTTGACCACCATGGCCCCGGCGACGTTGAAACGCTCGGACATCACCATGTTCATCTCCGCGTTCAACTCCATTCCGCGCTGAAAGAGCGTTCCGAGTCGACGACCGACGAATCGCGCGGGGATCAAGAAGGCGGGCAACAGCGCCAAGGACACCAGCGTGATCTGCCAGCTCAGAAAGCACATGGTCGCCAGAATCAACAGCACCAGTACGACGTTGCCCACCACGTTGGAAAAGAGGTCCGTAAAAGCCTGCTGCGCACCAATGACGTCGTTGTTCAACCGGCTGATGAGCGCCCCCGTCTGCGTGCGCGAGAAGAAGGCGATCGGCATGCGCTGAATGTGCTGATAGACCCGAGTGCGCAGATCAAAGATCAACCCCTCGCCAATGAAGGCTGAAATGCGACGCTCGGCCAGTGAGAGGAACGCGTCAAAGATCGCCAGGCCCGCCGTCAGCAGCGACAGGCCGATGATGAGTCCCTCTCGGTGCTGGGCAATGCCGTTATCGATGATGGCGCGCAACACCAGTGGCGAGACAGAACTGACCACCGCGTCGAGGATCACCGCGGCCAGGAACACCACGAGCACGCGCCGATAGGGTCGAGCAAAGACCACGACTCGAGCGAGCGTCCCCCGCTTGATCCGGTGCTCGAGCAGCGACCGGTCGCGCCGCATCGAGCGCATTCCCGCTCGTCCGGGGTGCATCGTCATCGTGACTCCATCGCGTCGAGTGTAGGAACTTCGGGCCGCAACCTAACCGTGCACCGCACTCGCGACGATCAACGCGCCCAGCGTCGTCATGACGCAACCACCAATGGTTCGCAGAACAACGAGTCGCCGAGGCGAGCCCGACAACCACACCCTCGCCGTGCCAGCGATGAGACCCCAGGTCGAATCACTCACGAAGGCCATGGCGCTGAAGATGAGCCCTAGTACAACCAGCTGGGCGGTGACGCTGCCCCGGCTGGCGGAGACGAAATGGGGGAAGACCGCCACAAAAAAGACGAGCGACTTCGGATTGAGCACGCCAACGGTGAAACCCTGGCGCACCACACGCCGACGCGTCGGTCGTCGTTCCTCGCGATTCGTCATGGCCGCCGCGTGTTCGTGACGGTGGCGAAGGGCATCGACGCCGAGCCATACCAGGTATCCCCCTCCGAGGAGTTGCAACACGATGGAGAAGGCGCTCGAGCGCGCGAGGAGCGGGCCGAGACCCATCGCCACGACGACCGAGAGCACGAGCGTGCCCAGTGAGTTGCCCAGTACCGTCAGTACCGCGACCGCACGACCCCACGCCACCCCGCGGGCCAAGGTAAATAATACGCTTGGACCAGGAACAATGATAATTACCATCGAGGCCACTACAAATGTGACGAACTGGGTCGCGCCGATCATCGACTCACCCGCGCCACCAGCCACTCCAGCGCCCGCAGGCTCGCGCCGATACTGAACCCGATGGTTGATGCGAACACGGCCGTGCCCACGCCAACGGTGCCGCCGAGGAGCCAACCAACCGTCAATATCGTGAGTTCGAGGACCGCGCGGACGTAGACGACACTCACGCCGAGCCGTCGGTGCAGACTTGTCATGAGTCCGTCGCGCGGACCCGGCCCGAGCCCCGTAGTGAGATACAGCGCACTGCCGACGCCGATTGACGCAATGGCGCCAATCACAAACACGGCCCGCACGAAAGGGGCCAACGGCGACGTGATCGAAGTGGCGGTGAGATCGAGCACGAGTGCGATGACTACGACATTGGCCAGCGTGCCAAAACCGGGGCGCTCGTGAAGCGGCCACCACGCCACCAGCACACAGGCACTGACAGCCAACGTTGCCCAACCTAAGGGAAGGTGCAGCTGTCGAGCGACGCCCTGTGCGAAGACGGTCCAGGGTGTCGCTCCCCAGCGTGACACCACCAGCAATCCTTCGCCGAATCCGAATAGCACGAGCCCGACGATCAACGGCGCCACCATCCGAGGGCGCAACGCCCACGGCGTCGACGCACGCCACGGCACTCGAGGTATGCGATGACTGAGGCGCATTAGCACGCGCAGCCTAGTGGATGGCGGTGTTACGCCATCGAGTCGTGCTCGAGGGCGTCTCGTTCAGCCCGTGCGCCCGTGCCGCCTACCGCCGCGAAGATCGCCGACAAAATCATGAGCGCACTCGCGATGAGCAGGGCGATGTGCAGACCGGTCGTGAATGCACCGTATGCGGCGTTCACGACCTTGTTAATGATCGCCTGGATTGCCTTGCCGCCACCTTGATACTGCTTGGCCTTCGCACCGATGGAGCCGGTCGTCAGGGCCGAAATAATCTCCGTGCGGTACGACGCGGGCACGCCAATCTGAGTGAGGCGCTGGGTCAAGTGCACCGTCAGCTGGCCATTGACGATCGAGCCCAGGATCGCGACGCCCGCTACGGCGCCCAGCTCTCGACTGGTATTCACCGTGGATGCCGCCATGCCCGAGTGCGCTGCGGGCAGCGAGAGCAGCGCATCCGACGTCACTGGCACCACCACGATGCCAAATCCAATACCGGCCAGGCCCATTGTCCACCCCAACGAACCAACGCCTACGTGGACGTCGATCACGAGATTGGTCAAGAACACGCCGAGTGCCGCCAGCAGGCTGCCCACGATCATCGGGGTGCGTGAACCGGCACGAGCGACCCACCGCCCGCTGAAGAGCGACGCGATCACCATGCCAGCTAACAGGGGCAGGAAGTCCAGCGCCAACTGGTACGCGCCGACGCCGACGACGACCTCCAGATAGAGCGCCACGAAGAAGAAAATCGAGAAAATTGAGAAATAGCTGGTGAACGCGACGAAGTTGGCGCCCATGAAAATCCGACGTCCAAAGTATCGAAGATTGATCATGGGGTGGCTCGACTTCGATTCGACGACCACGAACCCGGCCAGCGACACCACGCTGATGACGTACAGGGTGATGATCGAAGTCGCGCCGTAGCCCACCGACTCGCCGGCGATAGTCGCGAACGTCGCCGTGGCTAACGCCGTGGCACTCAGTACGAAACCACCAACGTCGAGCCTTGATCGCACTTCCGGCTCGCCGTCGGGCAATGACACGAGCGCGATGATAAACGCGGCACTCCCAAAGAGGACGTTGAACCAGAACAGTGCCCGCCACGACCAGATTCCGACGAGAACGCCACCGATAACCGGACCCGACGCCAACGCCAATCCCGAGACGGCCGCCCACGCGCCGAGTGCCCGAGCACGTCGCTGACGTTCCGGATAGATGTGGCGGATCATCGACAGCGTTCCCGGTTCCGATCCCGCGGCGCCGACGCCCATAATGACGCGCCCGATGATGAGGGCATTGGGATCCTTGGCCAAAGCGCTCACGACCGATCCCGCGCAGAAAATTGCGACGCCAACCAACATCACGGGTTTACGACCCACGAGGTCGCCGAGTGAGCCGCTCACGAGCATCAGGCTCGCGAACGCCAGCGCGTACGCGCCGACGACCCACTGGAGTTGGGGGACGCCAGCGTGCAGTTCGGCCTGCACGTTCGTCAACACGGGGCTGACGACCGTATTGTCGAGGAAGGTCAAAAAGAGAACCGACATCAACGCAACGAAGCTCAAGTGAGACCAGAAGCCGGTCGGCGAGTCGACCACCATCGCGGGTGTGCGTACCACCGCCGACCCCTCACTTGACCACGACATTGACCTCTCCTAGATCCCTTCCACCGTGGCGCGAATCACCGCGATCAGCACGTCCACGCCAACACCTCGCGACCTGCGTTCGCGTCGCCTTCTCGCCACCTCGCCGCTAATCATGACGCCTCCGTCATCGCGTCACTTTGGACGAGCAAAGGTAATGATGGCAGACGCCGTATCACGACCCGAAATGTTGCCGACACTTATCGCGCAGTCCTTCAGATTCTTCACGGTCGTGCCGCAGAATCCTGATCCTTTACCCGTACCGATCTTGCCCGTCACTACCCGTACCTTGGTCGCCGGCAACAAACCCCTGGCGGTGATGGTCACCGCGATTGGATTGTTAGTGTCGCACTGACCCTGACCCTTCGCGCTGGCCATGCACTGCACGATGAACACGGTGTCCTTGGGTTTAAAACCGGCACCGCGAACCGTCACCATCTGACCCTTGTGCAGTGCGGTGGACGGCACAACGACGATGTGCGGTCCCTTGGTCGCACCCGACACAGCCCCCGCACCAGCGCCCACCGCGACCACCAACGCCGCGCCCGACAGCCATCGCCACCATTTTGCGCCACGCATGCGCCCTCCCTTACGAGAGACGAGAGCCGAGGCAACCACCGAACAACGCGTATGTCGTCCAACAGCGCACGTCTTGTTGTTCCCATGGTAGTCACGCCGCCGACGATCAATACACCTATCCACCAGGCTCGAAGGGCCTGTACGGGTCCGAAGCCGCGCTTGGCGTCGTTCGTTTGCGACTCATCGACACGGACTGCCACGTTTACACTGGGCAGAGGCCAAATTGAGACGGTCGTCTCGCGGCAAGGACGTGTCCAGATGAATGAGGCCGCCCTCGATTCCAACGCACGATGGCCGTGGCTCATTCAAGGCGGCATGGGCATCTCGATATCTGATTGGCGGCTTGCTCGCGTAGTCGCGCGAGCCGGTCAGTTGGGCGTGGTGTCGGGAACGGCGATCGACGCCGTCTTTGTTCGCCGACTTCAGAAATACGGGATGGACGAGCGTCTGCACGCCGTCCTCGCACGGTTTCCGGTGCCTGCGATCGTCGACGACGTACTTCGTCAGTTCAACACGGCACGTCGTCGCGCGACCGGCGCCTATCGCTCACCGACCATGCTGACGCACGAGTCCACGCAACGATCGGTCGACCTCCTCGTGCTAGCGGCCTTTGCCGAGGTGGCAATGGCCAAATCGGGACACGCCGGCCTCGTGGGGATCAACCTCTTGACTAAGGTCCAGCTGCCCACCGTGGCGCTCCTGTGTGGCGCCATGATCGCGGGCGTCGACTTCGTGCTCATGGGTGCGGGTGTTCCGACTCATATACCCGGAATACTCGAACGTCTTCGCCAGGGCCTCAACGTGTGTACTCCACTCGAGATGACCAATGCGACGCCGAAAGAAGCGCCGGTCGTACACTTTGATCCAACGACGTACCTCGACGGGGCGCCGCGCCTAACCCGCCCCCGATTTTTGGGCATTATTTCTTCGAATGTTTTGGCGTCGGCGTTACTTAAACGAAGTGACGGTCCAGTCGATGGCTTCGTGGTGGAACGTCCCGTTGCCGGGGGCCATAACGCCCCGCCCCGCGGTCCCTTGGAGCTTGATGAGGACGAGGCGCCGATTTACGGCCCTCGTGACGAGGTGAACTATGCGTCGCTCGCCGCACTCGGTCGCCCATTTTGGATCGCTGGCGGCATCACGTCGCCCGCCCACGTTCGCGCAGCGTTGAACGTCGGTGCGACCGGTGTGCAAGTTGGAACGCTCTTCGCCTACTGTGACGAATCTGGCATGGACCCCGCCCTGCGCCAACGGGTACTCGCGGCCGTGACGAAGGGACCGGTTGACGTGCGAACCTCCGTTCGCGCATCGTCGACGGGCTACCCATTCAAGGTGGTATCGGTCGCGGGATCGATTGGGGACCCTTCGGTGTACGCGCAACGCACGCGACGGTGCGACCTTGGCTACCTTCGCGAAGCATTCCTGGCGTCAGACGGCACGATCGGGTACCGCTGCGCAGCCGAGCCCGTTGAAGCGTACGTGCGAAAAGGTGGAGACGAAAGCCGCACCGTTGACGCAACCTGCCTTTGCAACGGCTTGATGGCTGCGTGCGGACTAGGGCAAATTCGCGCAAACGGCGACGTCGAGCCGCCGATCATTACGAGCGGCGATTGTCTCAACGAGATCCGTTCGCTCGCCGACGGGCGCGCGCACTACCGCGCCATTGACGTCATCAAACACTTACGGACTGGACTCGACCCGGGAGCGGTGGCGTCTCAATCCGGGAACTCCCATACTGGCGAGCCTTCCCCTAGAACCCAAAACGCACGGACACCGCAATGACCGCAACGCATCTCGTGTTCGACTGTTCGCACAGCGACGAGCAAGTGCGCGTATCACCGATCCGATTGACCGCGCCCCCATTCGACCCGTCGACTCACCCTCGCCGCCAGTGCGCTAACGCGGCCTAGGAATCGAGCACGCCAACCATACCCGCCGAAGGTCGGCGAGCACGAGTTCAATTAACTAGTTGATCAGCCAACGACGGGCGTCAGGCCGTACCGCGAGCGTCAGATTCGCAACGCCGCGCCAACCTCAAATAACGCGGACGTTCTGCGCTTCCTCACCCTTTTTACCGGGTGCGGCATCGAATTCGACGCGCTGACCCTCTTCGAGACTCTTGTAGCCGTCGCCTTGGATGTTGGAAAAATGCACGAAAACGTCGTCACCTTGCTCACGCGAAATGAAGCCAAATCCCTTTTCGGCATTGAAAAACTTAACTGTACCTTGTGCCACGAATACTCAATTCTCGCTGCGTCGAACCGACCTTTTCGATTCGATCGCTGCAGGCACACTAGTCGATCCAGTGTGTGTCAAATCGCTGCTTTCGATTTTCTCGTCGCTCGCGCACCGTCACGGCACGAAAGCGAGCTCGACGCACTCAAGTCGACGAACGGCGACGAACATCGACTCGATGGGACCTACGACGACCGTACCGCAGTTGCCCGATCCCGTAGGGCCAGTTACTCGGTGCAGGAATCTCGTGCACCGAAACCTTCGGAGGTGCGGGACCCACACGGGAGGTGACTGCGGTGATGTGCGGGGACGTAAGCGAGTCCTGGAAATTCTTCCCCTCAAAGTGCACACCGAATGCTGCTTCACGATTCACGAGCGCGTCATCCACGGCGTCTCCTTGGCTGACCACGTCAACACCAAGGCGTTTCGCCAGTGACTGCGGCTGTGAACCACGACGACGAATTATGCCAGCGACCAATGTTTTCAGACTCGGCTGCAGTTCTGCCGCAGCTCCGATTCATGGTGGAGGTAACGGGACATTGTTCGAAACCCTCCGGTCCACGGAGAGCGCATCGCCACCTTGTGGCATTCACGTGCTACATTTATGGCATGAGTCGAATCAGAGTTAGTACGACCGTTGACAAGGAGCTATTGACGGCAGCGCGGAGGATCGAGAACGTGCCGGATTCGAAGCTTCTCGACATCTCGCTGCGCGCCCTCTTGTTGGAGCACCGAGCGGCCGAGATCGATGCGATGTACCGAGCCTACGATGAGCAACCGCTTTGCGAGGGCGATGAGTGGGGCGACCTGTCCACCTGGCACGAGGCAGCTGACGCGAGTCACACATGACGGAGCGCGGCGAGGTGTGGTGGTGCGAGCTACCGGCAGTCCCCCGACGACCGGTCGTCGTGTTGTCCCGATCGGCCGCGCTGGAACGGCGTCGCCGAGCGATTGTGGCGCCGTGCACCACGCGCGTGCGCGGACTTCCCTCTGAGGTGGCGCTAGAGCCCGGTGACGATCCTGTCCCGAAGGCGTGCGTAGTCAACATGGACTCGGTGGAGTCAGTTCCCACCGCTCTTCTCATCGAGCGGATCGGACGCCTCTCGGGCGCACGAATGCATCAGGTGTGCGAGGCGCTGGCCGTGGCTGTCGATTGCCCTTGACCGGAGCACTCGAATCAAGACTTGTCCGAAGCTTTCTTCGCCATGGGGGATGGCGCGTTCGAGCGCTCGAATACTCGGCCGGAAAATCCACCTTCAGTGGTGCCCCGATTAGCGGCACTTCGGATTTCAGCGGGGTGAGCCGCTTGCGAAAGTTAGCTCTCGATGGTAGCTGGACCAGAATGTGCTCGTTGATCCGGCCATCTGGGGCACTCCGGTATGGCGATCTGTTGTGTCAGTTTAGGTTGACACAACGATAGTGTCAACCTAAACTGACAGGCATGGACATCGAGAACTTCAGCGTGAATCTCTCGTCGGATGATCCGGCAATTGGGCTTCGCGCCTCGTTGGCGCTCCATCGCCTGGCTGAGAGAGTCGAAGCGCACCACGTCGCGTCGGCCCGGGAAAAGGGCTGGTCGTGGCAGCAGATCGGAGACGCCTTGGGCGTCACGCGGCAATCCGTGCACACCAAATACAACAAGGAGTCATCATGACCACCGAGCCCGTTACGCCAGAGACGCTTCACGCCTGGGCCATCTATCTGCAGGCCAGCGAGGAGGCTCGCCGCCGAGGTGATCGGCGAACCGGCACCGACCACATTTTGCTCGCCTTGTTCGAAGATCCCTCGATCGAAGCCGTGCTGGGAGTCAACCTGCAACAAGCTCGCGAGGCTCTTGAGTCGCTCGATGGCGAAGCTCTGGGCGCCCTGGGAATGGGGTCCGGCGCCGACGTTCCCGCACTGCCGATGCACGCCGTGCCCACGAAGCCTAGGATCAGAGACGTCGCTAAAAGGGATCGCTTACGCATGACGCCCGCGGCAAAGAAGGTGCTGGAGGAAGCGTACAAGCCCAAGGGTCATCGGAAGTTCCAGGTCACTGGCTCCGAGGTGTTGGCCCAGATCCTCGCTCTCCAACCACCAGATCCTGCGGCGGTGCTGCTGGGCGCTCTCGGCGTGAACACGCCAGAGGTTCTGCGCCGATTGGATGCGGTCACGCCCGACAGCTGAGCCCAGCGACATTCACGACTTCGGGCGAAGGTGCCCTAATTGGGTCGATTCCCGGCGGGCAACAGTCGCGAGCACGGACGGGATCAGATGACCAGACCCCGCTGAAATCCGATGAGCCCGATTAGCTTGCCCGCTGGTCACACGTTGACAAACAGGTCAGCCTGCCACGCCTCCCCTCAGGCCACAACCACGAGTGCGGACCCCGCACCGGTCATGCCTACCTGTTTCGGAAGCAGGTGGATGGCCGTGCCGGAAGCATCCCTTGGCCGGACGGTGTCCGATCGGTGCTCGGCGCGACGACTAGTCCTGGTGACGGCTGCAGCAGGGCGAAAATCTAGACCATCGAGGACGACACCGTGTTGGACGGCCGTCGGGATGTCACCTACTTGTTGTGCTCGAGTGCAACGATCACGTTCTCACGACTCGTGCACGACTGGAACGCCGCCCAAAGAGGGTTCAGTTTCACGAGGCGCGGCCAGACGTCTGCCCGCTCGTCCCCTAGCAAATCTCGAGCGATCACACTGTCGGCGCCTCGACGCGTACGGAACGTAGCCGCAGGGTTAGCCAGAAGGTTCAGATACCACGAAGGCGGGTGGTCAAAGCCGGAGTTGGATGCCACGACGAGGTAGCGGGATCCGTCGTCCAGGTACATGAGGGTTACCGATCGGTCTTTGTCGGTCTTGCGTCCCCTCATTGTGAGCAAGCCGATCGGGATACCACGGTTCGAGTTGCCGAGCCGCCCGTTCGTCAGTTAGTACACGACGCGGTTCGCCCGGCCCGTCGCTCTCGGAAACTGCCGGGACAACCTGAAGCCAACTCGCTCTTGGCGAGTGAGACCCTTCATTGCGTCCGCCACGAACTCGGTCATCACTGCCCTCCTCTCCGACAGAGGCTCAGTCAAGCATAGTCGCTTGCTACTTGCAAGTGACTATGCTTGCGGTGTGCGGCACCAGGGAACCCATACCTCGACAGTCTCGACAGGTTCCCAAGTTGATGCACGATTCGCGGCTGATGGATGCTCCGTGCTCGCAACCTTGGCCGTGATCGGGGACTATTGGGCCCTCGCTGTTCTTCGGTGTGCGACGTACGGTCTACGACGATACCGTCAGTTCGAAAAAGAGCTGGGGGTGGCTTCTAACGTCCTCGCTGACCGGCTCGGCAGACTCGTAGATGCGGGGATCCTGAAGAAGGTTCCCTATCAGGTCAGGCCAGAGCGTCATGAGTACGTCCTCACCCCCCGCGGCGAGGAACTCGTTCCGATCGTTGTCGCTCTGAAGCTCTGGGGGGATCGTCACCTCCAGGAGCGGGGACCTCTTTTCCAGCTTCGACATCGCGGGTGCCTGCCTGCCGTCGAAGTCCGAGTCGCTTGTCCGGGCTGCGGCGCAACGTTGAGACGAAGCGACGTTGAGGCAGTTCCCGTGGCGACGCCGTGAGGTGCAACCCGTTGTTTGCCACTCCGCTTGGGAGCTCGGCCACCGGCGCGGGGCTTCGAAGCGCCGGCAACTCTTACGCTGAGGTCCGCGAGCGACCCTCGGCGGGTGACGACGCGGATCCGACACCGCGTGACGCAGCCGCGATCCACCGACACCACACGGCGAGCCCCGTCGAGGCAACGGAACCCGTCAGGTCGAATGAGACACCCGGTTGTTCTAGATGTTAGCGGGCACCTCCTTGACGGGTGGATTGATCCACACGATTTCGGGGATGGTAGGCGCCTGCGGCGCGATGCGCCGAAAGCGAATCGGGTGCAACTCGAAGGCCGCGTTCAAGGTGGCTTGGCGCTGCTCTCGAATCTCGAGGTGGGTGCCGTAGTGCACTGACGCGGGAGTGTGCAGTCCAATACCCGAGTGACGATGCACGTGGTTGTAGTGATTGAAGAACTCGTCGCAGAACGCGTGGGCATCTTCGAGGCAACCGAAGCGTTCGGGGAACGTCGGGCAGTACGTCACGGTCTTGAAGGCTGCCTCACTGAACGGGTTGTCGTTGGACACGTGAGGGCGGCTGTGACTTCTCGTGACGCCCAGGTCCACCATCAACTGACTCACTGGCTTGGAACGCATGGATCCACCGCGATCGGCGTGGATCGTCAACTGGTCACGCGTCACGCCCTGGGTGAGAATCGCGTCCTCCAAGAACTCCTTGGCCAGCTCGGCGTCTTCGTGGACCGCCACCAGCCAGTTCGGCACGTAGCGACTAAAGATGTCCAGCACGACGTAGAGGTCGTAGAAGAGGCCCCGGGTCGGACCGTGCAGTTTGGTGATGTCCCACGACCAGATCTCATTGGGCTTGGTGGCGATCAGCTCCGGTCGCTTCGTGGCCGGGTGGGACCGCTGACCCGACGATCCGTCGTGGCCGTGTTCGCGCGCAGGATGCGCAGCATCGTGGACTGGCTGCACAAATAGGTTCCTTCGTCGAGGGTCTCGGCGTAGACCTGGGCGACCGAGGAGTCGACGTGGCTCTCTTCACAGAGCAGCGCCAGGACCTGCGCGCGTTCGGCGTCGCTCAGTGCGTTGGGCGGTGTCGGTCGGGGCGTGGTTCCTCGGCCACCACCGGCTTCTTCTTGCGGCAGTAGCTCGAGCGCACCCGCCCGAGCAGCGCGCAGGCCTTCTTCACGCCCACGAGTGGAGCCAGCTCCTCATGGAAGACGCCAATGAGTTCATCCACCACTACTCGTTGTCCGCGCTCTGGAAGAGCTTCTCCAAGAGCGCGTGCGCTTTTCCCACGATGTCGAGCGCCAGTCTGGTTCGCCCGAGCTCGGCCTCTAACCGCTTGTTCTTCTATTCGAGTTTGTCGAACTCGCGTCGATCACGACGCGACGCGACCGAGTCACGCGGCGCCAGCGTGCCGGCGTCACGGGCGCGGCGCCACTCGGTCAACTGGCTGGAGTAGATCCCCTCGCGACGGGCGAACTCGCCTTTCTTGCCGGGGTCGCACGCGTCATAGGCGGCGAGAAGGGCCAACTTCTCTTCGGTGCTGAGTGTTCGTCTCGTTGGCCGAGCCGCGGGGTCGTTGTTGTCCTGCACGTCACCATCGTGGTCACGCGAAGCCGCCGGGGCGGAGTTGATGGCAGTCATTGGTCTGTGGTGTCACTTGTCTCGCCCCTATGAAGTGGAAATTATCAGCGGGTGTCTCACGCGGGGCTGACGGATAGGGATCTTCCCGCGCGCGGTGACGGTCCCTTGACCGGAAACAACGGGTAGCGCGGGGCTCACGCAGGAATCAAGACAGTGGTGATGATCGGTGGCTCTATTGAGTCGGAAAGATCCTCCCCTTCGAAGTACAAGCCCAACGCTTCTTCGAGATTCGCGACAGCCTCATCAACAGTCTCACCTTGACTGACTACGTCGACCTCAAGGCACCTGGCGACATACCGAGGCGCTTCGTGGGTGACTGCGACCGCGAACTTCATCGTCAGAATGTACGAGCGGCCCGTGTCGTCAGACCCTCGGTTCTCAAGCTGTTCCAGAGTGGGCGCTACAGGAGTGGGCGCTACAGGACTCGAACCTGTGACCTCAGCCGTGTGAAGGCTGCGCTCTAACCAACTGAGCTAAGCGCCCCGGGGTCACTCATGCTAGTGCCTCGACACCTGGTACACGACTCACGTTTCGCCAACGCTGTAACCTGCTCCTGTGTCTGACCCCGAGTTAGTGCCCTCGAAAAATTCGAAACGCTCACGACGGCCATCGGCGGTGCCGCGTAGCGTGATCCTCGGGCTCGACAATCTGGAACAGAAGATCGGCTATATCGGCGGCGTCGTCGCGCTGGCGCTCGCCGCGATCATTGCGCCACATCTGTTCAAAAATTCGATCGTCACCAGCACGGCCAAATTGACAGCCGCCAAGACCTGCCCGGCTACGTACCATCTGGTCCACGGCGTTTGCCAAAACACGCGCCTAACCCACCCGTCAGACTGGCTTCCGCAGTTTCTCGAAATTCTGCTGCTCGGCGCGGCCGTCGCATTTTTCTCATTTCGTCGTAAGCGAGCCGGTGTTGCCGCCAGCGCGCTGCTGTTGGGTCTGGCGCTGGGAACCGCTGGGTTGCCGTTTCTTCTGATCGGCGGTTGGCTGATCGTTCGCGCCTTTCGCCTCCAAAAATATGGTGACGCCACGTTCTCGGGCTCGTCGAAGCGAGCTCGCGCACTCGCCCAAGAACGCAAGGCGGCGAAGGCACGTGGGAGAACAAACGTGGCTTCGTCGGAGACGGCAACGCGGACTCCACCGGCGCCATCCAAGCGCTACACCCCGAAGCAGCGTTCGCGTCGCCACTAAATGATGACCGAACTAGGACTCGACTATCCAACTGCGTGGGGACGCCGCTACAGCACGCGTGTCGTGCGCGATCTCGTTCACCGACTGTTCCTCGGGCCATACATGCGGTACATGTCCTCGCTCGAAGTTCGCGGACTTGATCACCTAACAGGTTCGGGACCGTTCATCTTCACGTCAAACCATGCCAGTAATCTCGACACTCCCCTGATCCTCAGCGCGCTTCCGGCGCGAGTTCGACGACGGACCGTGGTCGCCGCGGCCATGGATAGCTTCTTCATGGATCGGCGCACGGCATTTCGAACGGTCCTGGTGTTCAACGCCATTCCCATTGACCGCCAACGCGTGAATCGACGCAGCGCCCACGATGCGCTGGTGCTCGTCGAGGATCGCTGGAATCTACTCATTTACCCCGAAGGCGGGCGGACGCCCGACGGCCGTATTCAACACTTTAAGGGCGGGGCCGCGTACCTCGCCGAACGCGCCGGCGCGGTCGTCGTGCCGACATACGTCCACGATGCGGGGTACTTGCGCGGACCCAAGTACGCCAAGGCCCCCCACTTCGTCAACGGGCCCAGCCGGAGTCGCCATCACGTGATCGTTGCCTTCGGGGTAGGCATCCGGTGCGAGGACGGCGAGTCCATCCGACGGTTCGGTGCCCGCATCGAGGACGCCGTCATTACCCTCGGTCGCGAGGTAAGCTCGAACCGGGACTTTGGCGCGGCCGGATCAATCAACGAGTGAGCACACGGCAGCGCTCTTCGTACAGCTGATCGGCCACTGAATTCAACGGATCCACATTCTTCCAACCGAGCAGTTGACACAACACCTGATCCGCCAGCCACGGGTTGAGCGCGAGCACGGGTCCGTGGGCGTACGTGGCCCAGACTCGGCCAACCTTGAAGCCGTCGCGGCCGTCGCCGTTGCCGTGGCCGCGTCGTACTGTTCCAAGTGGTGCCACGGCGTCCGCGAGTGTTGTCAAGCCGCCGTGATTCTCGAAGCCGACCATCATCGTGTCGCCCACCATCGTCAGGAGATCACCGACCGCCCGTCGAGTACCGCGGCGAGTGGTCGCGTCAACGATTCCCAAACCAGAAAATTCGTCGTCGCCCTCGACACTAAAGGACGCACCCAAAATTTGCAGTCCGGCGCAAACGGCGAACACCGCTGCGCCATTGTCAACGCGCGAGCGAAGCGATTCCGCGTGCAGCAGTGAGACCGCAAGGCGCTGGGGACCATCTTCGCCTCCGCCGAGCACGTAGACGTCGGCGTCGTCGAGCGGTTCATTCAACGTCGACGTTATCAAGCGAGCCTCTATATCTCGTCGACGGGCTCGTTCGACCAAGACGAGCCCATTGCCCCCATCGCCGTACGTGCCGAGCAACTCGGGGTACACCTGCGCAATGGTCAACACGGCTCGGCCACCTTGAGCAGGTCGCTGAAGGCGGTGTAGTTCGCGATCACGTCGACTACGCCGTCGTGCGTCGGCGGCAGTCCTTCGTCGACGACCGCGGCGTCGACGTGGGCATACCACAGGCGCGCGGCCAAATCCAGCCGCCTCGTACCGAGACACCAGACGGTCCGGCCACGCAGTACCTCAAAGGGTACGTCGTAGAGCCACGATGGATCCTGACCGTCGGCAACGTTCGCGTTGATCGCGATCCACAGCGGTGCGTCGCCGACCACGTCGGCGAGGGTGGCCGCGAACCCCGCCGGATTCTTCGCCAGCAGTAAACGCACTACCTGGTCGCCAACTCGCCGAATGGCGTAGCGACCGGCTACGTCGCGCACCGTGGCCAGGCGAGCCGCCGCGTCTCGTGGCGCTACGCCGAGCGCGCGGAGAGCACTCAGTGCGAGCAAGGCGTTACCCCGGTTGAACGATCCCGGCAACGAAAGTGCGAGCGGTAGCGCTTCGCCGTTGACGACAACGTCAGAACCGGTGAGGTATGACGAGGCCACGGGTTGGCGAAATCCGCATTCGCACCACCACGCCTCGGCGTCGTGTCGTATCGGCGCGGTGCAGCGCGGACACGACTGCGTGTCCGCGATCCACGTCGATGGCACTGCGCACCACACGACGTTCGCCACTCCCGACGCCGCGTGCACCACGAGCGGGTCGCGTGCATTCGCAACGACCGTCGACGTTGGCGGCGCACCTTCCAGTGCCTTGCGCCAACGCTCAGCCAGTTGGCGAACCTCGCTGGAACGGTCGAGCTGGTCTCTCGACAGGTTCAACAGCACAGTCACCACTGGTCGAAGGGCAGTGACGACGGTGCCCAGCCATGCTTCATCGCACTCGAGCACCACGCGCGGTTCGCCACTGCGCACCAGTGCGGCCACGTGACCTGCCGGCATGTTCGAGCCAGTTTGATTGGTGGCCACCTGACCACCCCATCCGGCGACGATCAGCGCAGTCGTCGTCGTCTTCCCATTGGTGCCGCTGACGACGGCGACCGTCCGGCCCACAGCGAGCTTGGCGAGAAGGTCGTGGTCGATCGCCAACCCGATCGAGCCCCCAACCACCGTGCCGGCCCCGCGACCCGCACGGCGTGACAGCCAGTTCCCGACTCGAACACCGGTGATCGCCAACCACGTTCGCGCACCGCGCCGACTCGTCATCACCTCACGCTAACAACCCAGAAAAGGCAAAAGGACCAACCGGGGGGGTGGTTGGTCCTTTTGCAAAACCTCGCCTACTTCGAGGGGGGATTCGTTGTAAGCAGGCTGAAACCAGTATGCCGCATCGGGATGTATTCATCAACACGATATAGCCGATACCTACTATCTCTATAATCGATACATGGAAATACGCCAACTTGAGGCGCTGGTGGGCATCGCCGACCACGGTACGTTTTCGAGTGCCGCCGACGCGCTTGGCACCGTTCAGTCCAACATTTCGAATCGAATCGCCCGACTCGA
Source organism: Acidimicrobiaceae bacterium (assembly GCA_027449665.1). Lineage (GTDB taxonomy): Bacteria > Actinomycetota > Acidimicrobiia > Acidimicrobiales > RAAP-2 > RAAP-2. Next base: position 196,132 of record DAIDLE010000004.1, read on the forward strand.
AACAGAACTAGGAACCGAACTAGTTGACCGCGCCACGGGCTCGCTCACGGAGTCCGGAACCATCGTGTTGCATCGCGCTCGGCGCATTCTGCTCGAAATGAACGCCGTTGCGGCCGACGTCTCCGAACTCAAGTCCGACATTCGCGGCGACGTGAATCTCGGCATGATTGGTACCGCAGGCCGTTGGATTGTTCCGCTCGTGCTCGAAGCGCAACGTTCGTCGTTCGCACACATCGCCCTTCGGATCAGCGAGGGCACGAATTCCGCCCTCGAGCCGCGCGTTGTCAACGGCCAACTCGACCTCGCCGTCCTCGCCTGGCCGATTTTCGCGCCAGAACTACTGGACCACGATCTGTTCAGCGAAGATCTCGTCTTGATCGTCGCGCGCGATCACCCCTTAGCGAAGCGACGATCGGTGAACTTCACCACTCTGGCGAAGTACGAATTGCTTCTGCCCCTCGTCGGTACGCCCTTACGCCGGGAAATCGACGACGCCGCCGCCGCCCAGGGTGTAAGCCTCCGGCCGCTCGTCGAGCTCGATGGGCTCCGAACTATCGCGTCACTGACCTTCGACGGCTACGGTCCGTCGATCCTGCCCGCGACCATGCTGTCCAAGCACCTTCGCGCCAGCTTCGTGGCGATCCACATCAACGACATCGCTCGCCGACGCGTCAGCCTCGTCAGTCGACGATTCGGTTTCCCCGCGGCGCCAGTGCGCGCCGTTCACGCACTCCTGCTCGAGGTAGTTCGTACTGCTAGCGCACCAGACGGCGTCTACATTCCGCACTGATGCGTCCAAACCTCGATTGTCAGACGGTCGCCCGACTGATCGTGCAGCGCGATCCAGTCTTTCGGCCGCTCGTGCGCACGCTCGGCCCGCCTCCTCGTGTGCGTCGGGTTCCGGTCGACGATCGTTTCGCCACCCTCATTCGGTCGATCTCGTTCCAGTTGCTAGCCACGAGCGCGGCCACCACCATTCATCGTCGAGTACTCGAGACCCTCGGGGGTCGTCCGAGTCCGGAGTCACTGCTCGCCACCGACGTTGACCTCTTGCGCGGCGCGGGGCTCTCGCGCACCAAAGCGCAGGCTATGATCGACCTCGCGCGCCACGTCACCGACGGTCGTATTCGACTCGAGCGCCACGGCCGCATGGACGACGCAGCCGTCATCACCGAACTGACCGCCGTTCGTGGCATCGGACCCTGGACCGCGCAGATGTACCTCATGTTCACCCTCGCGCGCGCCGACGTGTGGCCGACCGGCGACTTCGGCGTGCGTAGTGGGTGGAGCCGCTTGCACGAACTTGACGAGCTCATCAGCGAACGCGGCCTGCGCGAGGCCGGTACGCCCTTCACGGGATTCCGGTCGGCCGTCGCCCACTACTGCTGGGCGCTCGTCGACGGATCGACCGAGGACCAGTAGCCTCGGCAGGGTGCACTTACTGAACCTCGATGATTTTGAACGCCGCGCGCTCCCGACGCTGCTCGAGTACGCCACCATCCCCTGTCTGTCGCCATCCTTTGACGAAACCTGGGAAGAGAGCGGCCATCTGAACCGTGCCGCTGACCTCCTGGCCAGTTGGACGTCGGAAACCGTGCCGTCGGCGACGGTTCACGTACATCGCCTCGACGGTCGCACGCCGCTGTTGACCGCGACGATCGAGGCGACGGCTCCAAGCGAGGGAACCGTCGTTATCTACGGACACCTAGACAAGCAGCCGCCCCTCGGCGACTGGTCCGACGGACTAGACCCGTTTCGTCCCGTTCGACGAGGCGACTGCGTGTACGCGCGCGGCATCGCCGACGACGGCTACTCGACGTTCAGCGCCGCCTTAGCGGTCGCGTCGCTGGTCGAAGCGGACGTCGCGCATCCCCGCATCGTTATCGTGATCGAAGCCAGCGAGGAGAGCGGCAGCGAAGACTTGGAGGCCTACCTCGACTACCTCGTGGACGAGCTCGGCGACGTGCAACTGCTGATCTGCCTTGACTCGGGCGCTCTCAGTTACGACCGGCTTTGGGTCACCACCTCCCTGCGCGGACTCGTCAATGCTGAACTCACGGTGAGTGTTCTCGAACGGGGACTCCACAGTGGCAGTGCGAGCGGTGCCGTACCATCGTCCTTTCGCGTGCTGCGCGAGCTCCTCGAACGCATCGAGGATGCCACGAGCGGGGACGTGCGCCTCGCGCCACTGCACGCCAGCATCCCACCTGAGGTTCGCGGCGCTGCGCAGGCTATCGCCGAGGAGTTTGGCGACGTCGTAGCTGACGAGATGCCGATCCTCGACGGCGTGCAACTGATGGGCGACACACCGGCCGAGCGGATCCTGCGCACGACCTGGTACCCAGCGTTGTCCGTGATCGGGCTCGGTGGAGCACCAGCCCCGGCGATAGCGGGCAACGTGCTGCGTCCCTACACGTCCGCCGTGCTGTCGATGCGTCTTCCCCCGCCAGTCGATCCTGACGTCGCGTTTGCGGCGTTGGACGAGGTTCTCGTCACCAACCCACCATCGGGTGCCCACGTGTCGTTACGCGCTACCAACACCGCACAGGGCTGGGTCGCACCCCCGCTTGCGCCGTGGCTGTCCGCAGCCCTTGATCGCACGTCGAGGGAGCAATTTGGCGCCCCGGTAGGATTCACGGGCGAAGGCGGTTCGATCCCGTTCCTCGCATCCCTCGGCCGGCGATACCCCGGCGTTCAGTTCGTGGCCACCGGCACCCTAGGACCCGACTCCAACGCCCACGGCATCGACGAAATGCTTCACCTACCCACCGCGCTGCGAGTGACCAATGCCGTCGCTACGCTTTTGGAGGCATTTACGCACCGCACGGAGGAACCCCATGAGCCAGCGCGTTGACCTCTGGGTCGACCCCGCGTGTCCGTGGGCGTGGATTACGTCGCGCTGGCTGCTCGAAGCGGCGCGGGTACGCGAACTCGATCTCCAGTTTCACGTCATGAGCCTCTCGGTGCTGAACGAGGGGCGCGATCTTCCCGTCACGTACGTAGAGTTCCTCGCTCGGGCGTGGGCTCCGGTTCGAGTATTGATCGCCGCCGAAGAACGTTTCGGGGGTGACGTCGTCGAGCCGCTCTACTCGGCGATGGGGCGCCGCCGCCACGTCGAGGGCGTGCACGACGAAGCGCAAGTCATCGCTGACGCCTTGCGCGAGGTAGGACTGCCGCACGAACTCGCTGAAGCGGCCAACGACTCGACCTACGACGACCGGCTGCGCGAGAGCCACCGGCGGGGCATGGAGCCCGTGGGCGACGACGTCGGCACACCGGTCATCCACGTCGGCGACGTCGCATTCTTCGGACCGGTCGTGACGCCGGCGCCCAAGGGGGACGACGCCGGGCGCCTCTTCGATGGGGTAATGGCCGTGGCTGGCACTCCCGGATTTTACGAACTCAAACGCACGCGAACGAAGGGACCTGACTTCACATGACCGAACGACACGTACTCCAAAACGGAACACCGATTCAAGTCGTGGGCGACCCAACCTCGTCGCGAGCGGTGATCGTGCTCCAAGAGGCCTTTGGCGTCAACGACCATATTCGCTCGGTGGCCGCACGGTTCGCCGACCACGGGTTCCTCGCGGTAATGCCCGAGCTCTTTCATCGCGCGGGATCACCCGAGATTCCCTACGACTCAATGCCTGACGCGATGGCCGCGTTGGGCACGCTTTCCCGAGACGGCTTAACCGACGATCTCATGGCCGCGTCGGGCTACCTCCACGAATCTGGATTCCCGAGTAGCGCCACGGGCGTCGTCGGTTACTGCATGGGCGGTTCGGTCGCCTTCTTCGCGGCGACCCTCAGCGTGGCCGGTGCGGCAGCCAGTTTCTACGGCGGCGGCGTCGAAACGGGGCGATTTGGGCTTCCGTCGCTGCTGGAGTTGGCGCCTCACCTGGGCTGCCCCTGGCTCGGCCTCTACGGTGACCTCGACCAGGGCATACCCGTGTCGCAGGTAGAGGCCCTCCGCGAGGCAACCGCGGACCTACCGGTTGACGCCCAGATCGTGCGCTACCCCGACGCCCAGCACGGCTTTAACTGTGATGGTCGTCCGGCCGTCTACAACGAAGCCGCCGCGCACGACGCCACCGCGCGAACGTATCGCTTCTTTACCGACCATCTCGTGGCGCGCCACTAACTGCGCGCCACGTCCTTCCAGGGGACGTCCTTGTCAACCCGCGGTTCACCCGGCAGGCCCAGCACCCGTTCACCGATGACGTTGCGCAACACTTCGCTGGTGCCACCTTCAATGGAGTTGGCGCGCATGCGCAAGAACGCCCGTCGCGGTTCGGCGCCGCTGAACGCCGACTCGGTCGGGCGTACGAGAGGATAGTTCGACGCGTAGAGCATGCCGTCGGCGCCGAGCAGGTCGACGCAGAGTTCGCTCGTGCGCTGATTCTCCTCGGCGAAGACTAGTTTGGCCGCCGAACCTTCGGGGCCCGGTGTTCCGGCGCGGCGCAGATCACTGGCGCGCCAGTTGCTAAGGCGCGCTACTTCGTTGCGCACCCAGGCTTCGAGTAGCTGACTACGCATCGCGAGCGCGTGCCCGTCGACACGCGACGACCAGCGCTCGCGCCAGATCGATAACGCGCTCCCGATCAGTCCCGAGTCGCGCGGCGGCACGCTTCCGCCGATGGAAACCCGCTCATTCATGAGCGTCGTAATCGAGACGCCCCAGCCGTCGCCGACGCCGCCGAGTCGTTGACCATCGGCAATCCGGACGTCACTAAAGTAGCACTCGTTGAATTCGGCCTCGCCGGTGATCTGGTAGAGCGGTCGCACGAGCACGCCGGGCGCTCGCATGTCCACCAGAAACGCGGTGATGCCCCGGTGCTTCACGACGTCAGGGTCAGTTCGAGCAATGAGTAGGCCGAACGCCGCCACGTGGGCGAGCGTCGTCCACACCTTCTGACCATTGACCAGCCACTCGTCGCCATCTCGCTCGGCCCGCGTGGCCAGCGCGGCGACGTCGCTGCCGGCGCCCGGCTCCGAAAACAGCTGACACCACACCTCCTCGCCGGTGAACAGTGGCCGCAGGTAGCGCTGCTTTTGCGCGCTCGTCCCGTGCACCGCCAGGGTCGGTGCGACCATGCCGTATCCGATGGGGTTGCGCGCCGCCGCTGACGGCGCGCCGGCGCGGGCGAGACGCTGGAGCACGTGCAACTGATCGGCCGGTGTTGCCCCAAGTCCGCCCTCGTCAACGGGAAAGTGGGCCCAGGCTAAACCACGATCGAACTGCGCCCGCAAGAAGGTCACCGGTTCGGTCGTCGCCGGCGGGTTCTCGTCGAGCAGTGCGTCAATCAGTGCATCGATCTTGACCGTATTCGCCATACGCCTCCTCGGGGGTCGTAACCCGCTCCCGGCATCCTACTGACCACGAGCCGCGTCCTTGGCGACGTTACGGGTTTGCGTGGCGACGCTCGTAACGCACTACGTGGCGCGCGCCAGCGCGGGCAGGGAGCGGCGCACGTCGCCACTGCGAGTGTTGAGAGCGTGTGCTCGCTCACGAGCCGTTGACGAGCCACAGAGCTCCAGCCAGTTGGCGAGCAGACCGTAGCCGTCCTGGGTAAGCACCGACTCAGGGTGGAATTGCACTCCCTCCAGTGGAAGGCTTCGGTGACGGATCCCCATTACGACGTCGCCAGTTCGAGCGGTCACCTCGAACTGGGACGACAACGTAGCTTCGTCGACCACCAAGGAGTGATATCGCCCCGCGGCAAATGGCTGCGGCATTCCCGCAAAGACGCCGCGTCCATCGTGACTAATCAGGCTCGCCTGCCCGTGGACCAACGTCGGCGCCGGCACCACGGCCGCGCCGTAGGCGTCACCGAGAGCCTGGTGCCCCAGACAGACGCCCAGCACCGGACGGGCCACCAACGCGCACTGTTCGATGACCACTCGACAGCGACCAGCGTCGCGCGGGTGGCCCGGCCCCGGCGAAATGAGCACGCCGTCGACATCGTTGCTGAGATCGGCGTCACCCACCTCGTCGTTTCGCACCACCCGAACTGCGGCACCAAGCTCAGCGAGATACTGATAAAGGTTGTACACAAACGAGTCGTAGTTGTCGACGATCAGTATCGAGGGCCCCGACATGGGGCTATCCTACGGTGCCGTGAGGCGCTCGACGTGACGACCATCGACCTCACGACATTCCGCGGTCTCCTCGATGACGGGTACACCGTGGTCCCGATCTCGCTCACGCTGCAACTCGACCGCGACACACCCGTCTCGCTCTACCAGCGATTCGGCGGCGACCGTGCGGTCTACTTGCTCGAGAGCGCAGCCCTGGGCGAGACGACTGGGCGCTACTCGTTCATCGGCGTTGATCGGCGCTGGCGCGTGTCCGTCGTCAACGGTGAGACGACGGTGACTGGCCTACGCGCGAGCGCAACTGAGCAGGGCCCCCTGGCCACGGTTCGCGCGATCCTTGGCGCCTACCGGACATTTCGGCCACCCGACTTGCCCGACTTCTTCGGTGGCGCGGTTGGCTACGTCGCCTACGACTACGTGCGCCGCCTCGAACGGCTACCCCGAACCGATGAGCCGCAGTGGCCCGACGCCGACTTCTCCTTCGCGTCCGCGGTACTGATCGTCGACCACCTTCGCTACACGACGACGGTGGTCGTGAATGCGGTGGTCGAGCCGGGCGACGAGCCCGACGCGGTCTACGCACTGGCCCGCAGCCGCCTCGACGATCTCGTCGACACGCTGCTCAAGCCCGGACCTGATCGCGACGTCACCGTCGAACGCCTGGTCGCCACAGCGCCCAACGAACGACAGCGAATCGAGATCGCACCGATCGTCGAACGCCTCTCGAACTTCACTCGCGGCGAGTACGAAACGGCGGTGCGACACGCCCAGGAGCACATCGTGAAGGGCGACGTCTTCCAAGTGGTCATCAGTCAACAGTTCACGCGACCCACCACCGTGGATCCCCTAACCCTCTACCGCGTCCTACGAGCGCTCAACCCATCGCCCTATATGTACCTGCTCAGCACCGGGGACGCCCATATCGTCGGAGCGTCACCCGAGATGTTGGTGCGCGTCACTGATGGTGTCATCAGCACGCGGCCGATTGCCGGAACTCGTCCGCGAGGCGCAACGGACGACGACGACGCGCGCCTCGAGTCCGAGATCCTGCACGACGAAAAGGAGCTGGCGGAACACGTCATGCTGGTCGACCTCGGGCGTAACGACATCGGTCGCGTCGCCCAGGAGGGGTCGGTGCGAGTCGAGCGACTGGCCCACGTGGAACGCTTCTCGCATCTCATGCACCTCGTCTCCCAGGTGAGCGGTCGACTCCGCGACGGGCTCGACGCGTTCAACGCGCTGGACGCCCTCTTCCCAGCCGGGACGTTGACCGGCGCTCCCAAGGTGCGAGCCATGGAGATCATCGACGAACTCGAACCGGTGCGGCGAGGCGCCTACGGCGGCGCCGTAGGCTACTTCGCACTCAGTGGCAACGCCGACTTCGCGATCACGATACGCACGCTGTACCTACGTAGCGGCGTGGCGACCGTCAGCGCGGGCGGCGGCATCGTCGCCCACAGCAACCCCACCGCCGAGTACCGAGAATCCGTGAACAAGGCATCGGCCCCACTGCTGGCGTTGGAGATCGCCGATCCGCGCTGACCTGATCAACGCCGACGCGACGTAACATTGGGTTACGCCTGACTGCTGAAGGGAAACCCGTGGATCTGGAGCGCGCTTACGACCGCTGGCGTCGTGACTACGATGCGGCCACGCTGCGACGTGCGAGTTTCACGACCATGTCCGGTATTGAGGTCGACCCGGTGTACGGCCCCCCGGAGGCCGAATTCCCGGGCGCCTACCCCTACACCAGAGGCATCCACGCCTCGATGTACCGCAGTCGCCTCTGGACGATGCGCATGTTCGCCGGCTTCGGTACCGCACTGGACACCAACCAGCGATTCCGAGAGATCATCGCGGCGGGCGGAACGGGACTGTCGACGGCCTTCGACATGCCAACGCTGCTCGGCCTCGACTCCGATGACCCGATGTCGCTCGGCGAGGTCGGCCGGTGCGGGGTCGCGATCGACTCGATCGATGATGTGCGCGACCTGTTTCGCGACATCGACCTCGCCTCGATCACCACGTCCATGACGATCAACTCCCCGGCCGCCATCATGCTCGCGCTCTTTGTCGCACAGGCCGAAGAGCGAGGCGTCGCGCGCGAGCGACTCGGTGGCACGCTCCAGAACGACATTCTGAAGGAGTACCAGGCTCAGAAGGAATTCGTCTTCCCACCGCGCCAATCGATGCGGCTCGTTCGTGACACCATCGTCTTCACGGCGGCTGAGATGCCGAAGTGGAACTCAATCTCGGTGTCCGGCTACCACATTCGAGAAGCGGGCTCGACCGCGGCCGAGGAGTTGGCGTTCACGATCGCCAACGGCTTCGCCTACCTCGAACTGGCTCGCGAAGCGGGACTCGAGGTTGACGACGTCGCGCCGCGGCTGTCCTTCTTTTTCAACGCCCACATCGACTTCTTTGAAGAAATCGCGAAGTATCGAGCCGCCCGGCGCATTTGGGCCACGTGGCTACGCCACCACTACCACGCCCGCGACGAGCGCAGTTGGCAACTACGGTTTCACACCCAGACGGCGGGCGTGTCGCTCACCGCCCAGCAACCGGAGAATAACCTCGCGCGCACGGCCATCGAAGCCCTGGCCGGCGTTTTGGGTGGAACGCAATCGCTCCACACGAACTCGATGGACGAGGCGCTCGCACTACCCTCGGAGAAGGCGGCGCGTCTCGCGCTGCGCACGCAGCAGATCATCGCGCACGAAACCAACGTCGCTAACGTTGCCGACCCACTCGGGGGATCGTGGTACGTTGAAGCGCTCACGGACGAGATGGAGCGCCAAGCGGAGTCCCTGTTCGCCGAGCTGATGGAGATGGGCGGCGGCTCGATGCTAGAAGGCTGCATCGCCGGCATCGAACAGAACTGGTTCCAGCGACACATCGCCGAATCGGCGTACCAGTTGGAGCGGTCCTTTAATCGCGGCGATCGAATCGTGGTCGGCGTGAACGCCTTCACCGAAGGCAACGACGACGCTGACCTCGAACTTCTTCGGGTCACGAACGAAGATGAGCGCAAGCAGATCGCACGACTGGCCGCCGTTCGTCAACGTCGCAACGACGACGCGGTGCGTCGGGCACGCGAGCGGCTGGCCCTCGACGCGGCCGACGCTACCGTCAACCTGATGCCGGCCCTGATAGACGCTGCCCGCGCCGACGTCACGATCGGCGAAATGATGAACTCCCTCGTCGAGGTGTTTGGCCGGTACGTGGAGGTACCCGTCTTGTGAGTGAGCGAGTGCTGGTCGCCAAGGTTGGTTTGGACGGTCACGATCGCGGCATCAAAGTCGTCGCGCGGATCCTTCGCGACGCCGGCATGGAAGTCGTCTACACCGGGCTTTTTCAGACCCCGGAGTCCGTCGCCGCGGCCGCAGTTCAAGAGGATGTCGACGTCGTCGGACTGTCAATGTTGTCCGGCGCCCACTTGACTCTCGCCCCGCTCGTCGTGCAGGCACTTCGTAAACGCGACTCGCACATCCCCGTCGTTGTCGGTGGCATCGTTCCCGGCAACGACGTCGACGATCTCAAGGCAGCCGGCGTCGCGGCGGTGTTCGGGCCCGGCGCCAGCGACGACGAGATCATTCGAGTTATCCGGTCCCTGGTCTCGCCAGTGGACTAGCCCCGTTGCCGCTCAGCCCCTACCAGTTTCGGCTGCGGCACTCCCTGCTCGCGCCGCGACGCGCGCGACGGCAAGAGCGCGGCGACCACCAAGGCGGCGAAACCGACGATCGCCGCTGCGACGTCAACCGCGAAGTCGAGTCCCGCGACAAAGGATTGACGCGCCGCAGCGGCGAGTTGAGCGCCCGCCGCACCACCGGCTCGCTGCGCAACCACCAGGGCACCACCCAGGGACGAACGAATTACCGCCGCCGCCTGACTGGGAACGGCGTGACCAACCAGTGCGAGATCGATACGGCTCTGGTAGCGGGTGTTCAGCAAACTGCCCAGCACCGCCACGCCGAGTGCGCTCCCGATCTGCAGCGCTGTCGAATTGGTCGCCGAGCCAACACCAGCCAGTTCAACGGGCACCGATCCCATCACGGAATCAGTGCAAGGCGCGATGGCCAAACCTGAACCGATGCCGAGCAAGAAAAAAGCCGGCAGCGCATCCAGGTAGGTCGTTGGTACCGTCACGGCAGAGAGCAGTTGCAGTCCCAGCGCTATGAGGACCATGGCGGCGAACACCACCACTTTGGTGCCCACGTAGCGCGTGAGCGTAGTCGAGAACGCGGCCACCACGATCAACACGATGGCGATGGGCGTTATGCGCAGTCCGGTCGCGAAGGCGCTGTAGCCAAGTGAGAACTGTAGGTACTGGGTCAATAGAAACATGGTGCCCGCGAGAGCGAAGACGGCCAGACCGAGGCCGCCCATGGCCACCGAGAAGCGCCGCGAGTGGAAGAATGACAGCTCGACCAGCGGGTGCGTGCTGCGCCGCTCCCACCACACGAGTCCGCTGACCACCACGACTGAGCCCGCGATCGCCACGACAATCGACGCCGAAAGCCAACCCCTGCCTGGAGCCTCAATGATTCCCCACAACAGCAGTGCCACACCCACGAGTGACGCAATCGCGCCAACGAAATCTGGTGCGGCGGCGTCGGAATTCCTTGAGTCCGGCACGACCACGAAGGCGATGAGGGCCGCCACCAGCGCGATGGGAACGTTGATCAAGAAGACCGAACCCCACCAGAAATGAGCGAGCAGCCAACCGCCCACGAGTGGCCCGAGAGCCAGTCCGAGGCCATTGGTACCCGACCAGATGCCGATGGCTCGGGCCCGGTCGCGGGGGGCGGTAAAGACGTTAGTCAAGATCGATAGCGTCGACGGCATCACGGCCGCACCGCCGACGCCCATGAAGGCCCGTGCGGCGACGAGGCCCGACGTCGAACCCGCGAAGGCCGAGAGCGCCGAACCGACGGCGAAGACACCTAGACCCGCAAGAAATACTCGCTTGCGTCCCACGTGGTCGCCTAACGAACCAGCAGTCAGCAGCAGACCCGCCAGCACGATCACGTACGCGTCGACAATCCACTGCAGTTGACTCGAGGTGGCGTGCAAATCTCGCACAATGCTCGGCAGCGCCACGTTCAGGATTGTTCCGTCCAGATTGATGACCAGAACGCTGAGGCTCAACACGAGCAGCACCACACGACGTGAGCCCCGTCCCGGATCATGGGCACCGTCGTAGCGTGGTGCCGAAAGACCCGTTCGCGACACCCCAACCTCCCCGATAGCCGGACACTAGCGACGCCACCGCCACCACCGCGTAGGGTCGAAAGTCACGTCAACAACTCGTTACCAGCACCCGGCGGTGCCAGTACCGGCGCGGTAACTTGAGTCCGTGCTACCGACACCGGCGCCACCGATTGAGCCCAACGAACGACGACGTTGATCGTGGCAGTCGGGCTCGCCGTCGTCTTTGGTTTACTCACCGCGCTCGCGAACGGCATCATGATCACGACCCAACACATCGCGAGCACGGGTCGCGACTCGCCGCGCCGAGGTTGGACGCTCGTTCGCTACCTGTTTCATCACCCCCTGTGGCTGTTCGGTTGGTTGGGAGCCGTCGCGTCACTCGTCTTCCAGGCACTGGCCCTGCACTTTGGGCCACTCGCCCTCGTGCAGCCGTTGCTCGTCAGTGAGCTCGTCGTCGCGCTGGTGCTGCGACGTCTCTGGCTGGGTCAACACCTGCAAGCAGTGGCCTGGGGTTCGGCGGCGGCTACCACCGTCGCGCTCGCGATCTTTCTCGTCGTCGCGACGCCCCACGGTCCGACGTGGTCGCCACCGGCTTCGCGCTGGTCGGCGCCCACCGCAGTCATCGCCACGTTGGTCGTGATCGCCATCGTCATCGCGCGCTTCGGATCGGCGTCACGTCGAGCGGGTGGTTACGCCGTTGCTACGGCGCTGCTGTGGGCGCTCGAGGCGACGTTCATCAAATCCGCCACCGACGTACTGTCAACTCGCTCACTCGGCTCGCTGCTCACGAGTTGGCCACTCGACGCCCTCGTCGTTTGCGGCGTGCTCGGTCTGGTCACCGAGCAAGCGGCCCTCCACGTCGGACCGCTCAAAGTCTCTCAACCGATCATTGTCATCGTCGATCCCCTCGCCTCGATACTGCTCGGGCTTGCCGTCTATCGCGAACAACTAACGAGGTCATCGGGTGCGATCGCCGTGGCCGCCACCGCCTTCGTCGTTGTCGCCATCGGCGTCGTCATCATGACGCGAAGCGTCCCGGCCACCACGACTACTGTGCATCGGTTCTGACGATCGCCATCGGCGTTTCGACGACCACCACCACGTGCGTCGCACGATGCCGCTAGATCTAGATACCCCCAGGGGTATTACGATACTATGGCCGAAGACTCCAACCCGGAGTCGACGACCAGAGGTGTGTCCATGGCCAAGAGCCGTCCGACCCAGTACAACGTCGCGCGCACGATGCGACCGCCTACCGCTGACGCGGCGAGGCCGCGGCCCGGTACACGTCGGCGCGTGCGCCGTCGTCATCGCATCCGAATCACCGTCTTCGCGAGCGCGAGCGCAGCCGTATTGGCCCTCAGCATCACGCTGGCCATTGGTGGCCATTCATCATCGGCCGGGTATCGCACCTCGCCGACCAACTGGTCCTTGCCCACCATCGACGGTCGAGCCACGGTGTCACTCGCGTCGCTACGAGGACGACCCACGGTCGTCAACTTCTTCGCGTCGTGGTGCCAGGTCTGCGCCGCCGAACTCCCCGTCTTCGCCCGTGACGCCGTGGCCCTACGTGGACGGGTCAACGTCATCGAGGTCAACGCGCTCGAAACGGGCAATGGTGCGGCATTCGCTCGCGCGTACCATCTCGCCGCCGACGCCACCGCCGTCGTGAGCGACGTTGGCGGCGCCCAGGACGACGGTCTCTACCAGAGCCTCGGCGGCAGCGGCTCGCTACCCATGACGGCCTTCTACGACGCGACGGGTCACCTCATCACGACGCACGTGAGCGGTTACGACGCGTCGACCCTCGCGGCGCAGCTCCATCGTCTCTACGGCGTTGCGGTACCCGCCTAAAGGATGGGCGCGTCCAACGTCAGTCTCGTTGCGGCGTTCGTGGGCGGGGTTGCGTCGTTCGCCTCCCCGTGCGTGTTGCCGCTCGTACCGGCGTATCTCGCGATCATCGGTGGACTGGGGGTCTCGCACCCGTCACCCGCGTCGAACGCTCCCCCCGGTCGCCGGCCCGGGGCCCTCACGCGAGACACGATGCTGTTCGTAATCGGCTTTGGCTCGGTGTTCGTCATCCTGGGACTGTCTGCGAGCACGATCGGTCGGGCCGTGATTCGCGAGCAGGGTACGTTGACACGACTGTCGGGCGTCGTCATCGTGCTCATGGCAATTTTTCTCGTGGGAACGGTGGTACTTCGAGCACCGTCGCTCTATCGCGAGTGGCGACCGCACCCTCAGTTGGCCAAACTCGGTCCGTTCGCCGCACCGGTCGCCGGCGCCGCCTTCGCCTTCGGATGGACGCCGTGCGTGGGACCGATCCTCGCGTCGGTACTCGCGCTCTCCACCCAACAGGGACACCTCACGTCCGCCGCCGTACTGCTCGTGGTCTACTCCTTCGGTCTCGGGGTGCCGTTCATCGTCGCCGCGGTGTTCTTGGACCGCGTAACGAAGCCGCTGGCGTGGTTGAAGCGTCACGGCGCCGGCGTGACCATCGCCAGTGCCGTCGTCCTCGCCGCTCTCGGCGTGCTGCTGGTCCTCGACCGTCTGGCGTGGATCACGACGCTCGCACAACGCCTCACCTGACGGCTGGCCGCGACCTCAACGGACAGTGCGAACGGTTACTGGCTAGCGCGACGTTGGCACGCTACCTCGCCACCGTTTCGTCTCGACCCCGCCACCGAGGCGCGCGCTTCTCGATGAAGGCAGTGATTCCCTCTTGCGCGTCCTCAGTGAGCGCGGCCGCGGCCATCACCTCACGCGCGAGCGCGTACGCCTTTGGTTGGTCGAGGTCGATCTGTGCGTAGAAGGCCTCTTTACCAATGGCCTTCGACTCGATGCTTCCTCGCGTAACGCGCCGGACTAGTGCGTCGGTTGCCTCGTCCAGCGCGGCCGCGGGAACTACCTGATTGACGAGACCCCACGCCGCCGCGGTCGCGGCGTCGATCGCGTCGCCGCTCATCCCCATCTCGAGTGCGCGACGGCGTCCAATCAGGCGTCCCACGGCGACGAGCGGCGTAGTGCAGAACAAACCACCTTTACCACCCGGCGTCGCGAAGGATGCCTCCTCTGCCGCGACAGCGAGATCGACCGTCGCGACCAACTGACAACCGGCGCCCGTGGCGAGCCCGTGCACGCGGGCGATAACCGGTTGGGGCATCGCCTGAAAGGCGTTCATCATCGTGGTGCACGTTGCGAAAAGCGCCCGGGACCCCGTCAGATCGTCGCCAGCCATTTCGGCAAAATCGTGTCCGGCGCTGAAGATCTTGCCCTTAGCCGCGAGGATGACTCCCGTAGCGTCACTGGCCGCCACGTCAGTGCAGGCGGCGGTGAGCTCTTCCATCATGCGCCGCGACAGCACGTTCATCCGCTCTGGGTGGTTGAGCCAAATGGTTGTGACGTCGTCGCGCCGCTCTACGATCACGTACTTCATAGGGTCGTTCACGTCCTCCCCATTCGTCATCACCAGGCTACCGCCAGGGCCGTACGGTACGACCGACGTCGTCCCTACAGGTCTGGCAACTGGAAGTCAAGCGTCGGCGCATCGGTGCCGCCATCAATTTCGAGGACTTTGCCCGTCATGAAGGCTCCCGCTCGCGAAGCGAGGTAGACGACGCCGGCGGCGATCTCCTCGGGTTCAGCTATTCGGTGCAGTGGCGTCAGGTCTTCCATCATCAGCTTGAGTTCGGGCGTCCCGGTCACGATCTCGAGTGCCGATGTCGCGGTGGAACCCGCGGCAATGGCGTTCACCCGTATGCGCGGCGCGAGGTCCTTCGCGGCCAGTCGAGTGTAATGGAGCATCGCCGCCTTCACCGACCCGTAGGCGGCGTAGCCCCGGCCCGTCACCCGGCCCATCACGGAGGCGATGTTCACGATCGATCCGCCGCCGTACTCGAGCATCACGGGAACTGCTGCGACGACCAACGCGTGAGTGGTCGTCACGTTGAAGTGGAACGCTTCTTCCAGGTATGCCGCCGGGGTGTCGAGCAACGGCAGCGGAATGGCTCCCCCCACGTTGTTGACGACGACATCCACACGACCGAATTCGCGAACGGCGACGTCGACCAGTGATCGCACCACGTCGAGGTCCATCAGGTCACCGACCACGCTCACCGCGCGTCGTCCCGTTACCTCGACGCGCTGCGCCACGAGATCGAGGTCAGCCGAGGTTCGCGACGCGATTACGACGTCGGCTCCGCACTGCGCGAGGGCGAGCGCACTCGCCGCGCCTATGCCTCGTCCGGCGCCCGTGACGATGGCCACCTGTCCGTCCAGGCGAAAGAGGTCCAGTATCACTATCACACCTTTCGGCTCGTCAATCCCCCAGCACGGCACCCTACCGGGATCGAAACAGGGAGCTCGTCGCGCCATCTACCGAGCCGTTCTCGTCCTTCCACCGACGTTCGGTTCCCAACGGAGCGACCGACCGCGCGAGAAACGGCCGTCGACGAGCGCCGCACTTACGCGAGCGTTACAATCCCCATCAGGAGGTAGTTGACCATGAGACGATTTCTTTCGAGTTTGGCGGGTCTGGCCCTGGTGGTAGGTGGCGTCGGGGTCAGCGCGGTCGCCGCCGGGGCGTCGGGGGCGCCAACGATGACGGTGACGCCAAATACCGGATTGACGTCCAACCAGGAAGTCGTCATCACGGGGACGGGCTTCCCGACCGGTCAAGGGTTGGCGGCCGTCGAGTGCATTGGAACGGCGACCACGGTCGCGGGCTGTGACACCAACGCCATCACCCCCATCACGGTCAACAGCGACGGCACGATCTCGGCCACGAACTTCTACGTTCAAACCGGACCCATTGGCAACGGCACCTGCGGCACGTCGAGCACGGACCTCAGTTGCGCCATCGCAATCGGCACGCTCAGCGGGACACTCGTTGCCGATGCACCCATCACCTTCGCCGCGCCATCCACCACTCCGTCGGGGCCCACCGTGACCGTCACCCCGTCGACCGGCCTCGCCAATGGACAGACCGTGGCCATCACGGGCGCTGGATTCACCCCGGGCGATTCGGTCTACGCCCTCGAGTGCCTGGTGGGCTCGACCAGCCAAGCAGGTTGCGACGTCGCCACGTTGACGCCCATCACGGTCAACAGTGACGGCACCCTGCCGTCCACGAATTTCAAAGTCGCGACGGGGAACGTGGGGACGGGTACCTGCGGCACCACCACCGCGGACGCGAGTGGCTGCATCGTCGCCGTGGCCAACGCCAGCGGCAAAGACGCTGGCGGTGCGCCCATCACCTTCGCCGTAGCCGCGCCGACCGCGCCGTCGATCACCGTCACTCCCGCAATGGGCCTGAAAAATGGCCAAAGCGTAACGATCGCGGGTTCAGGTTTCACGGCCGGTGAGACGGTCTACGCCGTCGAATGCCTCGTGACCGCGACCGGGGCGGCTGGTTGCAATACCGGCGCAGCGACACCGATCACCGTTAACAGCGACGGCACGCTGCCGTCGACGACGTTCACCGTTGCAACCGGCACGATCGGCACGGGTACCTGCGGCACAACCGCCGCCAACGCGCACGGCTGCGCCGTCACCGTCGCCACCGCGACCGGCGGTGACGCTGCGGGCGCTCCCATCGCTTTCGCGATTCCCAAGCCACGGCCGGTGCCGCGGACGCTTTTCGTCCGACCTTCGGCCAACTTGCGCAACGGCCAGTTCGTTACCGTCTCCGGCCGTGGATTCACCGCGCGCGACCACGTCTACATTGTCGAGTGCCTCGTGGGCGCCACGTCCCCCGCGCGCTGCGATCTGCACACCTTGAAGGCGGTGACCATTCGGCCCAACGGCGTACTGCCGCCGACTCGGTATCGCGTGGTCAGCGGCAAGATTGGCACCGGCTTTTGCGGTACGACGCGAGCCAACCTGCACAGTTGCACGATCAGCGTCGCCAACGCCAAGAAGGCCGACGCCAAGGTCGTGCGCATCGGCTTTCGACTGCCGTAGCAACGCGGCCCCGTGGTCCAACGGGACCGCGGGGGCTCCGCCCTAGCAGTGAGATTGAGCGCGAATCCCGAGCGGCGAAGGCTGTCCATTGAGAAGATTTCACCAGACCAGAGCACTCGTCGCGCACTATCGACACGGCGACACCACAGACTCTAGTGATGAACGCTGCGTCTTTGGTGCGTTGGTGAGTTCGCGGTGACGGGTCGACCCGGGCAGTCGCGCCGTGACGTCACGTGTGCCGCTCCTTATGTCGCGCGACCCGTCGTCGGTCAACGTCGCTGCTCGCGCGCACCGTTGACCGCGTCCATGCGCTACGACTGGGACCGACAATGACCTCGCTCTCACGACGGCGCCGCCTCGGGATCTTGGCCATCTGCTGCATGAGTTTGTTCATTGTCTTTATCGACAACACGATCGTCAACGTGGCGCTTCCGTCCATTGGGCACGATTTCCACACGACCTTGCCCGGCCTGAAGTGGATCGTCGACGGCTATACGCTCGTCCTGGCCAGTTTGTTCATGCTCGCGGGCTCAACGGCCGACCGCGTGGGCCGACGCCGCGTCTTCATCGCGGGGCTGAGCCTCTTCGTGCTCGGCTCGCTCGCCTGCAGTCTCGCGCCGAGCCTGGCGTGGCTGGTGTTCTTTCGCATGCTCCAAGCGGTCGGCGGGTCGATGCTCAATCCCGTTGCCATGTCAATCATCCGTAATACCTTTGACGATCAGCGTGAACGTGCTCAAGCGATTGGCATCTGGGGAGCGATCACGGGCATCGGCTTGGCCATGGGCCCAATTCTCGGCGGGCTACTCGTCCAGGGCGTCGGCTGGCGCTCGATCTTCTGGGTGAACATCCCCATCGGCCTCACGGCAATCGGCCTGACCCGCTGGTACGTCCCCGAGTCTCGCGCACCACGCCCACGGCGCCTGGACCCCGTGGGCCAGCTGATCGTGACCGTCGTGCTGGCGAGCACCACCTACGCCATCATCGAAGGACCGAGTCGCCACTGGGGATCAACGACCATCCTCGGGCTTTTCGCGGTGGCCGCCGTTGCCTTGATCATCCTCGTCCCCTACGAGCTGCGCCGGCACGATGCGCTCATCGAGATCCACTTCTTTCGCAGCGTTCCTTTCTCCGCCGCGACGCTGATCGCCATCGCCTCGTTTCTTGCCTTCGGCGGCTTCCTCTTCCTCAATACCCTGTACCTGCAGGACGTCCGTGGACTCACGGCCCTGCGCGCCGGTCTCGACACGCTCCCCATGGCGGCCGCCATGGCCATTTTCTCGTCGCTCTCGGGCCGCCTCGTTGGTCGGTTCGGTACCCGGCCGTCGCTGGTCTTGGCGGGCGTCGCCATGGGGTACGCCAGCTGGATGCTCACGTCGCTGACGCCGACCACGTCGTTTGACCGACTGTTCGTCGCCTACGTGATTTTCGGTATCGGGTTTGGCCTGGTTAACGCGCCGATCACCAATACTGCGGTGTCGGGGATGCCCGCCAGTCAAGCCGGCGTTGCCTCCGCCGTCGCGTCGACGAGCCGACAGATCGGCCAGACCCTCGGCGTGGGGATCGTGGGGTCGGCCGTTGCCACCGAACTCAATCCGGCGCAACTGCTGCGACACTTCGCATCCGCGACGCGCACTGACTGGTGGCTGCTCGCCGTCTGTGGCGCGGCTATCGTGCTGCTCGGTTTTTTGAGTACGTCGAGCTGGGCCTTGAAGACGGCGCTGCGATCGTCAATCCGCATCGATCTGGCCGACGAGATTACGGTCGTCACGTAATCGCGTCACCAATCGAAGCGTGAGCCACCCCGAAGTCGTCCGCTCACGCCACGACAACGACAGCGTTGATGGCACTGCGACTACGGTGGGTGTGGGAGGTCATGTATGGCAACCTCGTCGGAACCCGTGAAGTTGAACAATCACCACCGCGATACCCTGCTTCGCATCTTTCAGCATCCCGCGAGCCACAACATCGAATGGCGCGATGTGGAGTCACTCATTGGTGCGGTTGGCTCGATAGAGGAGCATCGCGACGGCAAGTACCGCGTCGTCATTGGCTCCGACGTACAGTTTCTCGAACGCCCAAAACACAAAGATATCGACCTGCAGCAGGTTGTGGACCTACGC
This sequence comes from Acidimicrobiaceae bacterium, assembly GCA_027449665.1. GTDB lineage: Bacteria > Actinomycetota > Acidimicrobiia > Acidimicrobiales > RAAP-2 > RAAP-2. Next base: position 215,523 of record DAIDLE010000004.1, read on the forward strand.
CGCATGCTCAGCGCCGCTGGTTACGCTCAACTGGTCGAAGAGATCGACCGCGAAGGCACTTCGAACGAGTGATGGTCCGTTGGTTGTCCTGAGCCCGACCGACGGCGACCCACGGCGACGCCCCAGCGTCTGTGCGAGCACGGGGATTCGACGCCGTAGGTCATCACCGCGCTCGAGTCAACGAGTTGACTACGTGCGCGAGGTCGCTCCCGTGGTCGTGGGCGACCGCACCACCAGCGCGTCGCCAGTCCGGCGAACTCGATAGAGCGTCCACGCACGAGTAGGTAGATAATGACGATCAGCAGGACAACGGCAATGGTGCGCGTTCCTACGCGCATAATCAGTACGACCCGCGACGCGCACGTCGTTCGCTGCTCATGAGGGCCTGGGGAGTTCGCCGCTGTGTCGAGGCACCGGTCGCTCAGTAGCAACGCCGGCATCGCATGGGGTCAGCGGATCGACGGCCCGATCACGAGAGGCCTCGCCCCAACCCCGAACGTACGAACGCGCTGTGGGCGATGACCACCGAACTCTGCGCGACCGCGCCGAGCGCGGCCTACGCCGCGGAGGACTTCGGCATCGGACGCGTCGCTGGCTCGGCTCGAAGAAAGACGTTTGGAGGGCTTGCGCTTTCAAGTAGTAGATCGAACAACATCACCCCTCTGAATGGTCGAGGCGTCTTGCCCAAACGAGCAACAATCGTCTTGATCGCCCAACTCGAACCAGGCGTCCCACCAGACGGGGCCGGTACCTCGCCTTGTCGCCCTACGCGCGCCGCGTAGCAGTCGCGCACCCGTGGACGAGATCGCTTTGGGCGAACAGATTCACCGCGTGCGGCCGACCCTGCGAATCCCGACGGTCCCCGGGACTCGGCGCACAGGTTCTTGCCGCCGGTCCGTCCGGCGACGGGCAAAATCATTCGCGACGCCTCCGCGACCGCGAAAGGTCGTGGCGCGTTCACGCCAATCAGGTGTATCGCTCGCTCACGTTCCCACGTCTCGTCACGCCGAAGTGGTCGGCTCGAGCGTCATGCCGGCAGTCTTGAACAGCGCACCCTCACTCGTGATAAAGAACCCTTCCATGGTCGGCATCAGGTCCAATCGATGCAGGACTTCCTTACCGCCAACCGCCAGTGCCGTTGCGAGTGCATCAGCGTACGCGAGACGGCCGCCCACCACCGTCGCCGACACGGCGGCAACCGCACCGCCCTGGGGATTGATTAGATGCTCCCCACGCGCGTAGACCCCGGACGTTGCGACGCACGACGTCACGCGCACGACGGCACAAAGCGCGTCCGGTTCACTCGGGTGTTGCACGCCGACGTCATACGCGTGACTGGGCAACACGCAAACGTCGCCACCCGCGTTCACGAGTGCAGCGCTCACTCCCCCGTCCTCCAGGATCGAGAGAGCTCGTTCGCCTGCCCATCCCTTGACGAGTCCCGTCGGATCAAAGCCGCCGGGCATCGCCCACGGATCAAAGTACCCCCCAGACATTTCGCGAGCCGCTTCGCAGAGATCAGTCACTTCGCGCATGAGTTCCGACACTTCGTCAAGCGCGCCGACGCGTAACCGCGACAGCTCGCTCTCGGCTCGCCACGGGCTGAAGCGCTCATCGATACGGCGTAACTCGTCGCACGCCTCGTCGATGAGCGCCTCGACGTAATCCTCGCCCAACCCGCCGGGGTCAACCAGGAATGAGACCACCGTACCCATCACCGGTTCGGCCCGAGTGATCACTTGAAGTGCAGCTTGTCGAGCGCGCTCTGAATCGAGTACGCGTACGCCTCGCTCGTGTACGTCGCACCCGTGAGCGCGTTGATCCGAATGCCTTGGGCCTTAAGTACCTCCGTCTTCAACACGGGAACCACGTAACTCTCCAACTGCTGCGAATACGAGTCCAGCGTATGAAGGGACGCGACCGACAGGCCCACGATCTGGTTGTTGGCGACGGTCACCTTGACCGACATCGTGCCGTAACCGTAGTTCTCCGTTGCCCCGACGGCGCTGGCGCTCACGCCCCCATTCCCCGCGGGCAGCGTGGTCGTCGTCGCACCGTTCGACGTGGGCGTCGTAACCGTAGTAGTTGGCGTGGTGGGCGTGGTAGACGGACCGCTAATCAGGTGCGGCCCCGACGAGGCCGACGCACCGTGCAGCGCGACCACACTGGTAAAACCCGCGGCCGTTGCGCCGAGCAGCGTGAACAGTCGTTTCATATTGATCCTCGCTCTAAATCACGTACGCTTCGTGGTGTAGCGCTTCGGGCGCCACGCCTGCCCGGTGCGCCATGGCGATCGCGTCGTGGACGAAGTCCGCCGATCCGCTGACGTACACGTCCCGCTTGGCCAGATCCGGTACGAGGCGCGCAATGGTGTCCATCGGAACGTCGTGGCGACTGCCGATCACGCGATGGCACACGCCCTTACGCTGGCGTACGAGTTCTTCAACTTCGTCGGCCAAGAAAAGCTCCTCGTCACTCGACGCGCGAAGCACGACTACCGGACGTGACTTGGCTGGCAGGTCCTCGAGTAGTGCGCGTAGCGCGGTCACCCCGACGCCACCCGCGATCAGCACGACGCTGCGTCGACGTTGCGCGTGCACCGTGAACGCACCGTATGGTCCTTCGACAGCGACGGCGGTACCCACTTTCACGCTCGCGAGAGCCCGCGAGAAGTCGCCGACGCCCTGCACGGTGAGGCGTAAGTACGGCGGCTTGGGAAGTCCCGAGACCGTGAAGGGGTGGGCTTGCCACCACATGCCCTTGGTCAAGAATCGCCACTCGAAAAACTGTCCACCGGCAATGGCTAACCGTTCGAGATCACGGCCCTCGAGCGTGATCGAGACGACCCCCGAACCTACCGGGGTCACCTCTACGACTCGTAGCCGGTGTCGAAGCGATCGGTACACGGGTACGCCCACACGAAAGGTGAGAACGAGTGCCGCGGCGATCAACCAGGCCACGGTCCAACTCACTTGCGCCAGTGGATGACGAACGAACGATGGACCCAACACGACTTCGTGCGCGAATGCGAGAATCAACGCCGCGTAGAGGAGCAGGTGCAACAGCCACCAGCGCTCTCGAGGGATTCGAGTGCGAATCTGTCGAATAGAGATGATGCCGATGAGTACCATGATCCCGAGCGCCGCGGTGGCCGTCACCATATTTGGGAACGTGCGAAGTAGCACGCCGACCTCTGACCACACGCCCTGTTTGGCGGATTCGGCGTACGCAAACGTCAGGAGTACGGCGTGAGCCGAGATCAAGATAATGGGCCACGGAGCGAGCCGCCGATGCCAGTGCATCACCCCGTCTTGACCGAGCATTCGCTCCAACGCCGGCGTCCGACTGGCCAGCACCACCATGATGAGAGCGAGGTAGGTACCGGCGAGTCCGGTCGTTGATCCAAGAAACATCGTAAATCCACCCCGGAGATGGATCTCACTGAGCGTCCCGTCGACGAGCGGTAACCCCAACACCAGACCCATGCCAAGTCCGACTAGCACCAGGACGCTATAGAACGCAAGGGCGCTGGGTCCTCTGGCAAGTGCACGCGAGTCGTTGACGCGAAGTCGCGAACTCACCGCTACGTCTCGGGTGTATAGAGTCGGCGAGCTCACGAATCCTCCGGTCAACTAGCACTCGCGTGTTAGTGAAGCGAGACTAGTGAACACTTCGTCACCCGATGCCCCGTTTGGCCAATTTCTTATGAGGTATTAAGAAGACCCACGTTAGAACGCGCCGGAGCCACCCGGTTCGCCACGGCACCGCCCACGGTCGCGGATCGTTCGAGCGGCCGTTGGTGAGTTCACGGCCGTCATCTGGTTGCCGCGTCACCTCCGTGGTAGCGCCGGCGTCCATTCTCAACGCTGGCGCAAGTTGACGTTCAATCTCGATCTCTGCGCGCTTTCGGTTCCACTGGCTCAACGAGTTCGCAGTTCTTAGGCGACCGCTGCGGCGATGGCGACGAGGTCAGCTTTACACTTCGCTCACGTCTCACTTTGCGGGTGACGGATGTGCGTTGCGCGAGCGTCGCGGCACCACTGTCGACGTGTTCGCCGATCACCGTCCGTGCCCCACGTGCCACTTCGTGCACGAATCGCACTGGTAGACCGCCATCGCGACGCCGTTTCGCCGGGCCATTTGCCGGGCACGAGCTTCGGCTTCGGCGCGGGTGGCGAAGCCAACCTTCGGCGTTCCCGTGCGAGTCGTATGGGATCGCGGCGAACGCCGAAGAGACGTGCCGCGAAATCGATTTCGCCCCCCGTAGCGATCGGACCAGAACAAGACAGCCGCGATCAACACGAGCGCACTGATCAAGACGCTCCAGGTCACCACGGTCGTGAACCCGTCACGCTTACACTCCGTTCGCTACGACGACCACCTACCGAATCGTGAACGCGTACGTTGCCGCCTAGTGTCTCTGCCACCGAAGCTACTGCCGAATCCACCGTCATCGTTGTCAACCAGTAGCGCCTCACGCCGCGATTCGAAGAGTAGCGTGAAACCGTGAGTTCAACGTTCGGTGCGGTGACATACGTTCTAGCGATGGTGGTCGTCATCGTTGGCGTCGACGTCGTTTTCTTTCGGCACTACTTTGTGGGCCGCCTGATTGCCAATATTGGAATCGTTCTGGTATTCGTTTCGTTCTACCTGCTGCTGACGCACCGCACGTGAAGCAATCCATCGCCTCATTGGCAACTCGTGCACGTATCGGCGGGTGTGCGTGGATTCACGCCGCGACGCTCTGCTCTTCGACACCGTAGGACACGGAAATCGTATCCGGGGCCTGATCCTTCACCAAGAGCAATCACGATCCGACATTGTCCAGTTGAATTGCAACGAGTTTTGAAAACTCACTAACTCAGGGACGAGCAACCGGGCCAGTAACGGGGCGATGTCCAGCCGGGGCAACGCTGACGAACACTTGGTAGTTTCGATGTGAACACCATCGTCTTGACGTCTCGAGCGCAGTTCCCATGATGGGCAGACACCGTCGCGGACTGGCCAGCGCGTCGGACTCGATTTCAGTTGTCGCCTGGTGGTCCGTGCAGGCCTCGAGCGCTTCGTCGAGGAGATCAGCTCCTAGTGATCCCAGAGGACCACCGTCATAGGCCTCGTCGCCTGCTCACGGTCGGAATCGAGGATGTGACCGTAGACCTCGGCCGTCATGCGGATCGAGGAGTGTCCGAGGACCTGGCTGACTACCTGCAGCTTCTCGCCGTTCGCCAGCATCAACGACGCCGCACAGTGGCGCAGCTCGTGCGGATGCCAGTGCGACAGCCCCGCGTTCTCGCACACCTTCTGAAAGTCGCTATACAGGTTGCGCGGATCGATCGGCGTGCCGATCGAGGACGTGAAGACGAAGCCCGTCTCCACCCACGCCGCCCCCCAGGTCCACTCGATCCTTCTCCTGCTGGTCGTGGTGGCGCGCGAGAAGCTCGACGACCGGTTCGGGAAGATTGACCGCGCGTCGGCTCATCAAGGTTTTCGTGTCGGCCGTCACGATGCGCCCGCCCTCGCGCTTGAGAGAGCGCCGAATGCGAACCACTCCCCTCTCGAGGTCCACGTCCTCCCACTTCAGTCCCAGCGCCTCTCCGCGACGCATGCCCGTCGAGAGCATCAGGGTGTAGAGCGCCTCGTTGCGATGGCCCTCAGCGACGCCAGGAGTCCCCTCGCTGGCTCGGGCGAGAGCGTGCGCCCTTCGGGGCGGATCAACTTGGGCGAACGCGAAAGGCGCGCCACGTTGCGCTGTGCGACACCCCAACGGATCCCTTGGTCGAGGCACTGCGACAGCACCGCCCGGATCCGGTGCACCGTCGAGGGTGAGAGGCCGGAGTCCATCTTTGCGGCCAGCAGTCGGTCGACCTCGGCGACCGTGAGCTCGTCGACACTCTTACGTCCAAGAGTCGGCAGGATGTGGAACTTCACGATCGAGCGGTAGTTGTCGATCGTGGAGCGCACAACCTCTCGCGCCATCACGTCGACGAACCAGCGCTCGAAGAGGAACTCGAGCGTCGGTGCCTTCTGCGCGGTGATGAGCCCATCGTCGATCTGGCGCGAGAGGGCCTTGAGCTTGCGCACGACCTCGGCACGCGTCTTGGCGCTCACGGACTTTCGAATCGGTCGGCCGGCGGGGTCGAGCCCGACCGTCGCGGCACCCATCCAGCACCCGTCGGAGGAGCGTTGGTAGATGGAGCCCTCGTTGTTGCCTCGCCTGGTCATGCCTCTCCGATCAATTGCTGACGGAATAGTTGACACAACGGTTGCGGGCGGAAATGAAACGCGCTCACGATTCGAAAACCCTTGGTACTACTGGTCTTTCGTGGTGGGCCGTAGAGAACGTGACGGGATGACCCTTTGCACGCCGCGCAAGTGCAATTGTGCTGGTGGGAGACCAAGCTAGAAGTGAAGCGCGTGCCCCGCGACTAGTTCGTTCTCCGCGCGCTGGCGCGAAACCTGCCGCGAAACCCCAGCCTCGGGAGCCTCGTAGCCGGCCACCACGCCTTCGATCTCGGGGTTCCAGGCCGGGCAGACGTCCTGGAAGTGGCACCAGTTGCACAAGGGCGCGAGCTACGACGCACGAATCAATCTCGCTGGTGGCTGACCTCAAACGGCGGATATATCCCTCGGTGCTCAATTCCAAACTTGTTGGCATTGCCCCGAAACCTGTCGAGAAATGGCCACATTTCGGGGCGCCAGACCATGGAAATACCGTTGCACGAGGTGTCACGTTACTGAGTATGCCCGACCCTGCAGCACCACGCAACGCGAATTGGATCGTCACGTTGTATGGCGCTCGCTGGAGTGTCGCCACCGCCATGGCGTGGGATCCTGAGCTCGCGGCGGGGGACGGCGTCTTCGACGGGGTCGACAGGCTCCGGCGCCACTAGCTGCTGGCACCGCAAGATGGGTGGGCAGTGGTTCGGAGTTGCCTTGATGAAACTACCTTTGGACCATGAAGTGGGCCGACCACGTGACTCGCTGGGCGCCAGAGTTCGATCCTTCCTCCGAGTGGCACGATCCGGGAACCTTCACCTGCTTCTCGGGCAACTGCCTCGACTACGCCATCAATCGTCTGCCAAACCAGTTCACCGATCCACCTGCTCTTCGAATCCGGCCCGCTGACACCGCCGCAGACATACGTCGAGGACTCCGGAAGTTGGGTCTTCGACAAGTTCCACGTTGGAGCTTGTGGAGCCCAGTGCGGCGATTGTGGTGCCGGGGAGAAGGTCACCTGGTTGCGGTCGCCTTCGGGCCGGACACCGTGCCGTTGCGTGTTCCCCCGACCGACTATCACCTCTACCGACTCGATAGAAGTGGCCGCTGGTCGCACAAGCCTGGTGACAAAGCGGCTCTGGACGTGGATGCGTCGGGCGCGCGAATTCTTGATCCCAGATCCGCAGACCGCGATGAGTACCCCGACTTCCTCGGATATTGGTGGGTTTGTCACCGCTGACCGAGCGTGGCTCGTCACGCCGAATGACGCCTTCCCCCCACCCGACGCCGAGTACGTCAGCCTGAGGTCCACCGCAAACTTCGTCTCTGCTCGCGTGGAGCTCACCGCTGTGCAATCCACGCTGCTGAATGAGATGGCGCTCGCCGCTCCCTTTGTGCCAAGCACGTCACGAAGGCCTTGGGTCGGGGTCTCAGTTCGTACATCCTCGAACCGTCTCGTCATTCGGCGTGGATTCCTCTGGGTGAATGACGACGCCTCCCGCGACGCCCGCGGCGTGCTCGACTTGCTGCGCACCGTGATTCCCGTAGATCTCCACGCCGAAGTCGGCCGCCATCTTTACGCTCCGCTCGTCGGCGACTCGCTCTCGCCGGCCGACTACCTCTGGTAGCTGCTCTCCTGGATCGATGCATCTCAGCGGGGTAGGGCCCTCTCGGCCACGCAGACGGGTGGTAGATGGGAGCCAACCCTTTGATGCTTCGAAGCTAGTGGCGGGAACCCTAGTAATCGGACTGTTCTGGAAGTGACCAGTCAGATCGGTATTCGCTGACGATGAGCCCGTTGCTGGCGGCATGGTTTGGAGTTGCGGTGGCGATCCTCGCGGCCGTTCTCTCGACGTACTGGTCAGCCCGGACGCATAGAAGTTCCCGCGCCACAAACTTGGAACCTCACTACGCCTCGCTTTCGGAGGCTATGGACGCATACCAGGTGCTCGTGCGTCCCAACCCTGCCGAACTGATCCGCCGGCATAGGGCCGGCGATGATGACCCTGTCAAGCGTGAAGCTGAGAATCGCGCCAGAGCCACCTATGAAGAGGTGTGGCGTCACCTCGCTCTGCTCGGCATGAGCGACGACGTTGCCGGCTCCTACCAGCACTGGGTATCCGTTGTTGAGCAGTACAAGGCAGCGCGCACAGATCCCGCCTGCTTTGGGGGAGATGGCCTCGCACGTTGCTGGGCTCACGTCGAAAGAGCTAACGCACGCGTCGTCAGCGCAATGCGCGAACACCTTCACCGACTCACACACTCCGCTCTGGGCTGAGTGTGGCCTACTCTAGGTGCTGCGGCGTGGTAGTAGAACTCCATGGACCACAGCGACGAACGTTTCCGGCCACTGCCCGATGGTGACTTCCGCACGCAGCGCGCCTACTTGGCTGATCATCTCTTCGCCCACTCTGACGGGCCCAGCCCACCGCCAACGGATCCGGTGGCGGAGGAACTCTGGCGAGGGCTGATCGATCTGCCGACAGACGTGCTCTTGCGAACCACTGATTACCAGGGGACCCTCGTCGAAATGTTCCACCAACAGGGAAACGCCTGGATCTTCGCGATGCCAGAGGAAGAGGGTCTATCGATCTACGTCGCGGGTGCGTCCTACGACGCGAGTGACGAGTTCCAGGCAGCAATCTTCTGCTCGATGCACGGGTGGTATCGACAAGCCGCTGCCTGCCTACGCACCGCCCTCGAAGTGATGTCCACAGCCGCCGCCCTGGGGGTGAGCGAGAACCGAAGCGGCTTCGACCTCTGGCGTGCTGGTACGACAGAGCCCAAGTTCTCCAGCAGTCTCCGCGTCATCAACTCCCGCCAACGTCGGCCCGACCTCTACAACTACAAAACCGGCGTACTGGGTCGTCTCTATAAGGACCTGAGTGACTTCGCACATGCGCGCTCCGGCAGCACCAACGTGGATCTGTGGCAGAGTACTGGTCCAATCTGGGCTCCCGAAGCGCTGGAACACGTCTCCGCCCTCCTCTTGGACACCATGGCAGCGTGCTACCTACTGATGGCGATCGGATGGTCCGACTTCCGGCTTCCCGCCGAGGCGCGGGGCCTTTTCGGCCCATCGAGCCGTCGTTGGGCGCAGGCGGGTCCCGGGCTCTTGACCGCGACGATCGCCACCCGACACCGCAAGCGACGCGCCCGCCTCGAATAGCAGCGCACCTCTCCCATGCGCCCGCCGCGCGACATGGACAGGGCGGTGAACGTGCGACCGGCCCACACCCGATACCCGGGTCGACTCCCTGCAAGCGACCGCAATGCCCTGGCAACCGGAACAATGCGGGTGCCGGTGGTTACCGTTCGCTCTTCGAGAAGGCGCTCACGTGGGTAGTTCTCACCTAGGCGAACCAAGTGAGGTTCGTGCCGACACTGGCTCCATGGCCAAGAGAACGATCAGCCGCGTGCCGAGTGGGAGACTCGGAGGGACGCCAGTACGAAGGGGGGAACGAGTGTCTAAGCCGAAGTGGTGGGACGCCACCTGGAAAGCCAACAGCGACCAGGACCCCGACGGGGGGTGGGTTGCCCAAGAGGGTGGCGAAACACGATGGCATGAGAGCGACAGGCCGATAGACCTCGATGACTCCGCTATCTTGGCGCCACTCGAAGAGCAGTTCGGCCAGGTTCGTTCGCGAGAGCGTGTGCGTGAGCTTGCCGAGGTGTTCACTCACCAGCGCGAAGTTGACGCCATGCTCGACTTGGTGCCCGACGCCTTCACTGGCCTTGACATCACCTTCCTTGAACCGACCTGTGGCTCAGGCAACTTCTTGGTCGAGATCCTGCGCCGCAAGCTGCGGTTAGTGACTAAGACCGACTGTGTCTCCCAAGAGCACTACGAGCACCGCCTCTTGCGGGCCATCGCCTCCATCTACGGAGTCGACATTTCGATGGAGAACGTCACCGAAGCTCGGGCACGCGTGGCACACGTGCTGTTGAGCTACTACCAGAGCGATGCCAACACAGTCGAGCCCACTACCGGCTTCTTGAACGCAGCGGCCATGATCATCGGCGACAACATCGTGCTCGGCGACTCACTCAACGATGCTGATCAGATCGAGCTGTGCGAGTGGAGGCCCTTCCCCGGTGGGCGCTTCCAACGAGTATGGAGTTGCGCGCTTGTTCCACAAGATGCGCGTAACCTTTTCTGGCAAGAGCGTGTACAAGACGCGGTGCCAGTTCACTACTCAGAACTGGTGGCTGAACCAATGAAAGGCGCGCCTACCAAGCGCGCACCGAAGGCAAAACGATGACTAAGACCGCTGACGCAAAGACGACAAAGGTGGGCATTGGGTCCACGCGCGCTCACCACATCCCCGACATCTTGGACGTGATCGCAGCCCTGTCGTCGGACGCCATCCCGACCCCGCCGGTGCTTGCACGCGCACTACTTGACTTGCTGCCCGCCGACGTGTGGAGCAACCCTGACTACCGGTGGCTGGACCCGGCCACGAAGTCCGGCTCGATCCTCCGCGAGGTCGCGCGCCGCTTGATGGAGGGACTCGCCGAGTGGGAGCCGGACCCCCAGAAGCGCTCCGAGCACATCTTGAAGAACATGCTGTTCGGTGTTGGCATCACCTTGGTGCACGGCGAGATGACGCGCCGGTCGGTCTACGTCTCTCGTGATGCGTCGAGCGACTTCTCGGCAGTCCACTTCGACACCGCCGACGGTAACCTGCCCTTCTTGCAGGCCGAGCACGACTACCCGACTAATCGCGAAGGCAAGGCGTCAGGTCCTTGCCGCATCTGTGGTGCGCCTGTGCGCCTGGAACGCGGGGAGACCCGAGAGAACTACGCCTACGCCTTCATTCACGGGGCGTATCCGACTGAGGAGATGAAAGACATGAAGTTCGACGTGATCGTGGGCAACCCGCCCTACCAGGTGCAGACCGGCACGACGAGTGCCCAGGCGACGCCGCTCTACCACTACTTCGTAGAGAGGGCCATCGAACTCCAACCGAAGTACGTCGCGATGATCATCCCGTCGAGGTGGTTCACGGGAGGCATGGGCCTCGACGCGTTCCGCGAGAGGATGATCGCCGATCGACACTTGCAGAAAATCGTCGACAACCCCAAGCTCTTCGACTGCTTCCCCGGTGTCGAGATCAAGGGTGGGGTCAACTACTTCTTGTGGGACCGCGATCACGACGGCGACTGCGAGTTCTCGACACGGATCGATGGCGTCATCACCTCGACGACCGAGCGCGACCTGCGACTCGGCAAGGGCGTGCTGGTGCGTGACAACAAGGCGATGTCGATCATCAAGAAGGTTGCCAAGGGGAAGTCAGTTGCAGAGTGGGTGAACTCAGTCGGAGGATTCGGCCCGTCCTTGACCACCAACTTCGCCGGAGCATCCGCCACAGAGTTCGAGGGCTCCATACCACTCATCTTCGGCAGTCACATCGGCTACATCCGTGCGGATCAGATTGAGAAGAACGCTGCGTGGGTCAAGAAGTGGAAGGTCATCTTGCCCAAGGCTGGTGACGGTCACGGCAGGGAGGTTTCCTATGTGCTGGGAGAGCCCATTGCCCTCGCCCCAGGGTCCGCCTGCACCTTCACGTACTTGGTTGCTGGGCTGTTTGACACCAAGACAGAGGCGAAGAACTACGCCAACTTCCTGGGCACGAAGCTGGTGAGGTTCTTAGTTCTTCAGCGTAAGGTCACCCAAGATGTGCGGCCGGACGTCTTCGCCTTCGTGCCTCAACTCGACATGAAGCAGGCGTGGACTGACGAGGCGCTCTACGAGTACTTCAAGCTCACGAAGGCCGAGCGCGAGTACATCGAAGCAACCATCCACCCGCGCGATGTGATCCTTTCTCTCGACTCGCCGACCCCTTCCTCGCACCTGCCCGGGGGCTCGAAGTACCGGGCACCGGGCACCGATCGCGACGCTGTCGAAGCTGCCGAATCTGGGGACGAGGCTGAGGAATGAGCAAGCGCGCGCCGGGCCGTATCTACGTCTACACCGCGCCGGGCTACGACACGGACTGGTCGCGCACCGTTGGTTCATCGACCATCGAAGGGCACGGCCGCTTGAAGGTGGGCTGGACCGGCCGCGAGGATCCGCGAGTTCGCATCAAAGAACAGACGGGGACCATCTACCCAGACGGGGACGGCATCACCATCTTGCTCGACGAGCCGGCAGTTCGCGCTGACGGTTCGAGCTTCGAGGACCACGACGTTCACCGAGTCCTCGACGGAGCTGGCGTCCAGCGGTCGAGTGAAGTCGTTGAGGCAACGCTCGACGAAGTGCGGGCAGCGATCGCTGCCGTTCGCTCTGGGCTGACCTACGACCCGGCCCGCACGAGTGACTACAAGCCCCGCCCCGAGCAGCAGCACGCCATCGACATCACCGCGCGCTACTTCGCAGAGCACGTCGGTGACGTTCGCCCTCCTCGCTTCTTGTGGAACGCCAAGATGCGCTTTGGCAAGACGTTCACTACCTACCAGCTGGCCAATCGCATGGGGTGGCGTCGCGTCCTGGTCCTGACCTACAAGCCAGCTGTTCGCAACTCCTGGCAAGATGACCTGCGAAGCCACGTTGACTTCGCTGACTGGGTCTACGTTGATCGCGACAACCCCTGCGACCCCGACATCGACGCGCCGCTCGTTTGGTTCGCCTCCTTCCAGGACCTCTTGCAGACCACGACGGACGGCGAGATCAAGGAGCATAACGAAGTCATCCACCTCATCGACTGGGACTGCATCGTCCTCGACGAGTACCACTTCGGCGCCTGGCAAGGAGCTGCGAAGGAAGTGACCAGCCCGGCGGCGGCTACGAAGACCGATTCTGCTGCTCAGCGGGCCGAGACGCAGGAAGCCAACGAAGAGCTCGAGCGAGCCGACGAGCTCACCGACCTCGTCGACGACGGAAATCCTCGCCTCCTCGCAGCCACGCCTGAGTCGGGCCTCGCAGAGGACCTAGACGCCAAAGACCTGCGCCTGTCGAGCCGCAACTACCTCTACCTCTCGGGAACTCCCTTCCGCGCGATCGCCGACGGTGAGTTCAACGAAGACGCCATCTTCAACTGGTCCTACCCAGACGAGCAGGGCGCCAAGAAGGCCTGGGACGAAGACCCGAGCAAGGATACGGCTCGCAACCCCTACCGCGAGTTGCCGGCCATGGAGATGTTCACCTATGCCCTCTCGGAGATGGCATCGGTCGAGATCGAGCAACGCCCTGATGGCCTCTTCGATCTCTCGGGCTTCTTCGCCGCCAAGAAGGAGGGGTCCGAGTACCACTTCGAGGACCCCCAGCGTGTCACCGAGTTCTTGAACATGCTGCGAGGCAGGCTCACGCAGTCGGCCACCGAGAAGTTACTCAACAACTTCAAGCCACCCTTCCCGTTCAGCGATGGTCGCTTCACCGAGGCGACCGAGCACACCGTCTGGTTCATGCCAAGCGTCGCCTCCGCGCACGCGATGAAGGCCTCGCTCGAAGCACACCCCTTCTTCAAGGACTTCTTGGTCCACGTGGCCGCCGGCGGAACCAAGGTCGGTGCCGCCGCCAAGCCGCCGGTCGACAAGATGCTGGCCAAGGCCGCCAAGCTGGGCAAGCAGACGATCACGCTCTCCGTGGGCCAACTCATGACCGGTGTGACGGTCCCCCAGTGGGGTGCGATCTTGGTGCTGCGTTCGTTGAAGTCGCCCGAGGCCTACTTCCAGGCGGCCTTCCGCGTTCAGTCCCCCTGGACGGTGAAGGAGGCCGATGGCACCCGCACGATCAAGAAGGAGAAGTGCTTCGTCTTCGACTTCGACCCCAACCGTGCCCTCACGTTGATCTACCAGTACGGCACCAAGCTCGCGCGCTCGGCCACCAAGACCGCGCCGGCCGATGTAATCAGCGAGCTCATCGAGTTCTTGCCCATCTTCACCTTCGATGGTGGCCGTATGGACCCTGTCGACGTCAACGAGGTCATGAACTGGGGCACGGCCGGAGCTGGCGCAGCGATGCTCGCCAAGCGCTGGGGAAGCCCGCGACTCATCGACCTCTCCGAGGCAGTGCTGACCAAGCTCCTCGCCGACAGCGATCTCATGGACCGGCTGTCGCAGATGGAGGACTTCCGCAACCTGCGCGAGGACGCGACCAAGATCATCGCGCAGTCCAAGAAGATCAAGGCCGGCAAGAAGCCCAAGGCGTTCGAGGGAGATCCCGAGGATCCGGAAGTGACTGCCGCGCGTAAGGCCAAGCGAGAGCAGGTCAAGACGCTCCGGGCCAAGCTCTTGAAGTTCGTCCAGACCATCCCGGTGTTCATGTACCTGACGGACTTCCGCGAGGAGTCTCTGGTTGACGTGATCGAGTCGCTCGACACCCAGCTCTTCGAGCGCGTCACAGGTCTCACCCTCGACGACTTCCACCGACTGTCCGCCGTGGGGGTGTTCAACCCCGAGCAGATGGACGAGGCGATCTGGCAGTTCCGCTTGTTCGAGCGTGCCAGCCTCGACTACCTCGGAGCTGGCACCGGCGAGGACGCGCCCGAGCGCGTCGGCCTTTGGGAGCGGACCGTCAAGACGGAAGAGGGACTCGAAAGTTGATGGACACTGCCTAGTGACGTGCGCACTTTAACCGGCCCTAGCCCCCGGCCAGTTCGTCAAGCCCCACTTCGTCGACGTGAAAGCTGTAATCGGCCAACCGGTGGATGACCAATCCTTTGCCAGCTAGGGCGAGAGTCTCTTGTCGAGTGAGGCCCAGTCGTCGTTGGGCCTCGAGGAGGGGAATCGTCCCCCGCGGCCCTGGCAGGCGGGCCCGGCGCCGTGAGCGTTCGCGGCGAGACAGAAAATCTTCCAACGAAGCACGACTGACCAGTTTCAACCCAACCTGTTCCGTGGCCGCGATGTCAAGACTCAGATGACCGTTCTCGAGAAGACGGCGCACACTGCTCGAGCGCACGCCTAGCTGTTCTGCGACCTGGTCAACGGACAGTGCGCGTCCTCGCAAGGCGCTCACTTGACTCATGTGCGCTCGGAGGGCATCAACCATCGAGTCGCTAAAGCGCTGACGACTGTCACCTTCAAGTCGCACCGGCTCAATGCCTAGGTGGCGAACAAGAGTCTCTAATCCACGTTCAGTAACGCCGAGGGCTTTCATGACCGCGCGACGTGTCCAGAGAGCCTGCTCGCGGGAGAGACGCGCTTCCACTGACGCCAGTGTCACCATGCGGCATGGTGCTCCACGCTGAGCAGCTCGATACACGGCGTTCAGCTTCCCGCTACTCAGAAGTTTTCGAACGGCCCCGAGCGAGACACCCAGCAGCTCTGCCGCCTCCTCGCGTGTGACAACTTCTGTACCATCCAGCGCATCCGCCGCCAGATACCCGTGCGCGTCGAGGACGTCTGCGGCTCTCGCGCGTCTCCCATCGGCGCGGAGCGTCTGTGAATCCAGCAACCGCGATGATGGCGCCGGCACCACGATTGTGCCGAGTTCCACCTCCACGGCCTCGTCGATGGCGTCCGCAATGCTGAGCAGTTCATTGATTCGCGGCATGGAGAGCGAGTACACCTGGTTCGTCACCGGCGCCGAACCCTCGGTGTTGGGTATCTCGTGGCCCAGGTACTTGGAGCGGGCAATGAGCGAGAGGTCCGGTGAGTAACCCATCTGCGACGAGAGGGACTTGCGAAACACGTGGGACGTGACGTGGAATCCCAAATCCGCGATACCGAGATTCGCAGACGTTACGGCGCGCGCGAGATGCTTGCGATACGTCTGCTGGCTATAGGGGCGAAGACCAGTGAGAAGCGGCACGTGCAGGTCGAGTGGCTCCGAACCGTGAGCTGCCTCGATGAAGACCTCCAAGAAGTCGGCGAGGTGACGCGAAATCGGAATGGCGCGACGTGCGGCAGGTGTCTTGAGCTCTTCGGTGTAGTCCATCTCGATAACCCTGCCGTCGGTGTCGCGTCGGCGGAACTTCTTGCCGCCCTGACGTACCACCTGGAGAATCATCCGTCCCTCGACCTCGCTCAGGTCGTCGAGGAAGATTCCAAAGGACTCCCCGACACGAAGTCCGGCGAGGCGCTGGAGCCACACCACCACTTGGCCCTCGAGCGGCATCTCAGCCGCGAGCTCACGTACTTGGCCCAACAGTAGGGCCTCGGCCGGCCGTTCGGTCCTGGGAATGCGCGACTTCGTGCCAGACCGTGGTCGACGCGAACGAACTCCTAGCGCCGCGTTGGACGACGCCAGCTTGCGGGCCATGGCGTAATCGAGGATGCGCCGAAGAATGTTGAGGTGCTCACGAACGAAGGTGCGCGAGTACCCGTAGGGAACGGCTTCGTCCTTCGATGCGGCGAATCCCGCGGCGATGACGTCCGAAGTGGGCACCAGTACTCGTCGGCGCGACTTCTCCAGCGCGACACGAGCATTGGGAAATCGACCCATAGCGAAGGCTCTGTGCACCGAAGACTCTGACCAACCCGAAAGCTGGGCAATCTCGGCGAGGGTGTAGTCCCGCACTGGCAGGATGGGTGACGTCGTCTGCGTATCTCCCTCTCGTTCTCCGGCCATGAACGAGGTGTAGGCGAGGACGTCGTCTTGGTCGAGTTCCTCGACGGTCGAAGTTCGACCCGCAAAGAAGGGAATGATGTGCAGTCGTAGGGCCCGCCTGACGTCTTCAACTCGTTCCGGTGCCGCATCTCCAGTCTCGTACGTCTGAGCGAACCACGCCCACGCCACCGAGGCGAAGTCCGACGCCACCGGTGCCTTCGCCCGACGCGGTGCGGCTGACGCGAACAGGTCGGAGCTCGGTATCGACTGACCGGCCTCGAGGGCGGCGTGGGCCGCGCGCAGCCACGCGGACGCGGCGGCCTTCGTGTCAAACGACGCGTAGACGCGCTTCACCGAACCGGTCGCGGCGGGCACGCTCGCCGTCCACCGCTTCCCCCGCTGTCGTGGTACGGCGGAGAGGGGGCGTGCCATTACGACATCCCCCTCGAGCTGGGAACGAGGGCGGCAGGTAGTAACCGCTCGGTGACGCGGCGGTGGTGCTCGACCTCGCCGTTGGCCTGGGCCAGCAGGCGCTCGGTCGTCTCGAGACGCAATCGCGCGTGAGCGAGCTCGGCTGACAGTTCGGCAACGCGTTCTTCGAGCTGCACGTACTTCTGGTCAACGCGATGGTCGAATTCCAGGAGGTCGGCGGCCGTCACCAGGCCCGCCTCCACGAGGCCCGCCACCGGTATGACCCACGGGGACTCCTGACTCTCGCCGTCGCGGTGTGCGCCGGGAATCTTGTTGGCCCACAGCCGGCGGCGCAACGTGTCAATCGACCGCCCGCTGAGCTGTGCGGCTTGCCGGAGGTTCACCTCCTGGTGAATCACTGAGGATGCCTGCGCTACACCTGAATCCATCGTGGCCATTGTGAACCTCCTGAACCATGGATCACTGGTACGTCGCCGACACCAGTGCGCGCATTGGCGACCCGGAGCACACCCCTCTTGCGGTGCAGTGGGGTCTCGGTGCCCACATTCGGACAATTTCTCGACCTGCGGCAGGCGATCTGACACTGTGCGGGGGCTGCGCACGGCGTGGCACGAGCCATCTCGCCATAGCAGAACCGATGCGGACGATGCGAGGAACGGTGTCCGAGGGCCGCCAGATCCGTAGGGGTATCTCCAGGGTCTGAAGAGCGCAACCAGGGGTCCGAAGTGGAACCTTTCGACCCCACCTGCACAGAAACCCCCCGCAATCTGCACAGAAACCCAGCCGCTGCATAGGCAGATGCGTAGGCGATGAGAGTGCAAAACGCGGGAACTTACGGCGTTCGCGCCCCGGCGAGGTACAACTGGGTGGTGGGCCGTACAGGACTTGAACCTGTGACCCCTTGCGTGTCATGCAAGTGCGCTACCAGACTGCGCCAACGGCCCTAGGCGAGTAACCCTACCACTTCGTCGCCGCCATTCCGTTACGCGTGTAGTGGGCCGCACCAGGTTCACCGAGGCGGAGCCCACAGCTCTCGCTGTCCCGCGTTGTTGCGTACGACTTGTTCCAACAGAACCTCGACGGCGGCGCGGGCGTCCGCGGCGGCATCGTGACCACCAACGGCAACGCCGTAGTAACGACATAGGTTGGTCAGCGAGCGTCGCGGGCGAATGGTGCGGCTCGGTTCCATCAGTAAATCGTGCTCGATCACGTCGATGACACGCAGTGGTACAACATCCACCCGTGGTTCGTTCCCATCTTGAAGTGAATCGAGCGTCCAATGCAACATGGCCAAATCGAAACGCGCCACGTTGGCACCAACGATGTAAGCGCCGGCGGCGTGAAAGCTCTGCAGCTGATTAACGGCACGGCGGGCGCCAGCAGCAACGCCAAGAACGTCTGCGACGCCTCGCTTCGCCTCAATGGATTCGCGCGTCAACCCGTGGATTCGACGCGCTCCTTCGCTGATCTCGCGATCAGGGACGACGTAAAACTGCTCAGTGGAAACGTGTTGGCCATACCTATAAACAGAGAACCCGTACGAGATGGCGCGTTCAGCCCTCACATCCAGGCCCGTGGTCTCGGTATCGAAACCCACTAACAGCTCCGGCGTACGGGTCATCAGCTTGGTCACAACACCAGCCTCGCCCTCGCCTGTGACGCCGCCATGGGGCAACGATAACGTACGGCGCCTTGGGCCCCGAGTTGCGTCGCGCGCGCCCATGGATCAGAGTGTCAACGTGGAGCGTTCGGTGGTTCTAGTCACGGGTGCCTCGGCCGGTATCGGGCGAGCCTGCGCTGACCTACTCGAACGACGCAATTGGCAAGTGGTGGGAGCGAGCCGACGCGAAACGACAGGGGTGAATTGGACGTCGCTGGTGATGGACGTCACGAGCGATCAGTCCGTCTCCTCAGGCGTCCGCCACGTCATTGATCAGTTCGGTCACCTAGACGCCATCGTTACCGCCGCAGGATACGGTGTCGCCGGACCCGTTGAGTACACCACCATGGTTGACGCGCACGCGCAGCTGGAAACCAACTTTTTCGGGGTTAGCCGGGTGGTCCTTGAAGCGCTCCCCCACCTGCGTCGCCACGGCGGACGAATCGTCATCATCGGATCTATTGCGGGTCTGATTGGACTCCCCTTCCAGGCGTACTACAGCGCCTCCAAATTTGCCCTCGAGGGTTACGCCGAAGCACTGGCATACGAAGTCGCGCCGTACGCTGTCGACGTGACTGTCGTTGAGCCGGGCAACGTTCGCACTGAATTCACGGCACGCCGCCAATACGTTGCGACGCCAGAACGCCATCCCTACGTCGACGCGAGCGACCGCGCGCTCACGTCAATGGGGCGTGACGAGGCAGGAGGAGCTGACCCCGCCGCCATCGCCGCAACCATCCTGCGTGTTCTCGAAACTCGACGCCCACCTCGGCGACTCACCGCCGGTAAAGCGAGCGAACGAGTCGGTTCGCTGGCCAAGCGTCTCCTGCCCTACCGCGTCTTTGAACGCGGGGCTCGGGGCAGCCTTGGCCTTTAGCGAACTTGACAACTCGGATTCACGACGCCCCGCGCGTACGGTTACGCCCGTTCCTCGGCAATGGAATTACCACCGTCGACCACGACGCACTGGCCCGTGACGTACGACGCGCCCGGAGTTACGAGCCAGGCCACGGCCGATGCCACCTCTTCGGGTCGTGCGCTCCGGCCGACCGGCGATGCGCGACCCTGCACCGCTTCGTGAGCGGTCTGCGAGCCCGTCGCGATCCACCCTGGTGCGACGGCGTTGACCGTCACGTTGCGATCGGCGGTGTCAATGGCCAGGGCGCGGGTTAGACCCACGAGCGCCGCCTTTGCCGCGGCGTAGACGGGCTCGCGGCGCATCGCCATAAACGGGCCCGTGACGCTCGTCACCATGACGACGCGCCCCCACCCGCGCGTCGCCAGAACCGGCACGACCACGTGAGCGATCTGGTAAGCCGTGTCGAGATTGCGCTCGATGCCCGATCGCCAGTGGCCGTAGTCCATTGAATCGATCGAGCCGTTCACCATCACCGGGTCGCTCACGGAGACCATACCCGCGCTGTGGACGAGAATATCCACCGAGCCGAATCGGTCCATCGCCGTCGCTACTAACGCCTCGCTGGTCGATGCGTCATTCAGATCACCGCGCAGTCCCACGGCGTTGGCCAATCCCAATTCGCCCGCGCGATCCATAATTCGATCGCTGGTCGACGAGATGACGACCCGGGCTCCTAACGCCACGAGAAGCCGCGCACTCGCAAAGCCAATGCCCGTCTCACTGCCCGCACCGGTCACGATTGCGGTCCGGCCGTTCAGATCAAAAATCGGCGGCACTTCCACCGCGACTCCTTTGTTCGCTGCATCTTACGTAACACCCACGTGCACCTACGAAATGTCGTGGTGACGCTCGCCGCCACGGTGTCGCCGGCCCGACATCTGCTCACCCACGACCACGCGCCAACGCCAACGCCAACGCGAACAAAGCTTCCGCCAGCATTCGAGACGCCCACCATCAGCGTGGCCAACGCCGTGTCACTCAACGGTGCCGCATCGAGTCACGTCGCCAGTGCCAGCTCCTCGGCGAGAACGGCGACCGACTCGACCACCCGGGACGGCTTATAGGGGTATCGGTTCGCCGACGCCTCATCCGAGACCCCCGAGAGCACCAACACCGTATGCAGACCAGCCTCCAGCCCCGCGACGACGTCGGTGTCCATGCGGTCGCCGACCATCGCTGTCGTCTCGGAGTGGGCTTTTAGTTCTCGCAACGCGGAGCGGATCATGAGCGGATTGGGTTTGCCGATGAAGTACGGCTGGTGGCCGGTTGCTTTGCTGATCAGCGCGCACACCGCGCCGGTCGCCGGCAACGGTCCGTCCAGACTCGGGCCCGTGGGATCGGGATTGGTGGCGATGAACCGCGCTCCTTCGCCAACGAGTCTCACCGCCCGCGTGATTCGATCGAAACTGTAACTGCGCGTTTCTCCAACGACGACGTAGTCCGGATCGTTCTCCGATTGGGTGTAGCCAATGTCGTGCAGCGCCGTCGTGAGGCCAACCTCCCCGATCACGAAGGCCGTGCCACCGGGTCGCTGCGCATTGAGGAACACCGCGGTAGCCAGCGCCGACGTCCAGATGTGGTCTTCGGGAACGTCGAGTCCATTCCAGCGCAGCCGCGCGCTCAGATCGCGGCGCGTGTACATGGAGTTGTTGGTCAGGACCAGGAACGGCGTGCCTCGTTCTCGGAGTCGATCCAGAAACAACGTCGCACCGTCGATCGGGTGCTCCTCGCGAACGAGCACGCCGTCCATGTCCAAGAGCCACGACGCAATGTGCGTCGCGTGCGTCAACGGTGGCCGGGGCTGAGCGTCACCAGTGGTCAAGGCGTAGACCTCCTTCGTCGCTGCTTGCCCATGACCCTACCCGGCGAACGCGCCCCCGACGGGTGAACCAAGTCGTGTCAGACTGTGCGGGTGGCGAGACTCGTCAATCCAGCGGCGCCAGTAAGCACGTCGGTGAGCATTGCCAAGCCGGTCGGTCCGGTGTGCAACCTCAAGTGCGACTACTGCTACTACCTCGACACGACGAGCCTCTTTCCGCGAAACGAGCGGTTTCGGATGAGCGACGAGGTGCTCCGCGCGTACGTCACCGGCGCCATTGCGGGCGCGGGCACCTCGCCGGTCCATTTCGTGTGGCACGGGGGTGAGCCCCTGCTCGCCGGACGAGCGTTCTACGAAGACGCCTTCGAGCTGCAGCGCGAGTACCTGCCAACGGGGTGGACCTGCCTCAACAGCTTTCAGACCAACGGCACCCTCCTCGACGATCGATGGGCGTCATTCATCGCCGACAATCACGTCGCCGTGGGCCTGAGCATTGACGGAACCTCCATCACCCACGATCGCCTACGTCGCGATCGCCACGGACGCGCTACGCACGCTCGCGCATTATCGGCCCTAACTCGATTGCGCGCTCACGGTATCGAGCCCGACGTTCTCTGCACCATCAACGCGGCGACCGCGAAAGAACCCTTGGCGGTGTACCGATATCTTCGTGACCTCGGCATCTCGTGGATTCAGTTCATTCCCGTCGTTGCGCGCGATGACGACGGCGCCGTCACCGCCGAGTCAGTGACCCCCGACGAGTTCGGTTCGTTCCTGTGCGCGATCTTTGATGAGTGGGTTCGCCACGACGTCAACCGGCTCGTCGTCCAAGGCTTTCTCGAAGGGCTCTTCGTCACCACCGATGGTCGCGGCACCTTGTGCGTCTCGGCAGAGACGTGCGGCCAGGTGCTCGCGATTGAGCACGACGGCAGCGTGTACTCGTGCGATCACTTCGTCGACGTGTCGCACCGACTCGGCTCACTACGCGAAGACCATCTCGGTGATCTCGCCAACTCTCCGCGTCAGGTCCGATTCGGCGCCGATAAGCGCGATACGTTACCCAACCAGTGCCGGAACTGCTCCGTTCTCGTCTTTTGTCGCGGGGGCTGTCCCAAGGACCGCTTCGCGTCATCAGCAACAGGCGAACCAGGACTCAACTATCTCTGTGGGGGTTATCGGCGGTTCTTCGAGCACGCGCGACCCCAACTCGAACGGATGGGCGTGCTCGTGTCGAAACGTCAACGGCCGTCCTTGATCATGAGCGAACTCGCCGCGGCTGAGGCCACGCGCGACGAGGCTTTTCGTCGAGCGCGACGCAATGATCCTTGCCCGTGCGGCAGTGGCCGCAAGTACAAACACTGCTGTCTAGCGTCGCGCACCGGCGAGTCGTCCAACACCCTCACTGACTGACCAACGCCTGGCGCGGCCAGTGGGGCCGGCCCGCTACCCCGCGACCGGCGCGTATGAAATGAGCCGCACGTCACGCGAGGATCCCGACCAGACCACCGCCGACGCGCCAGCCGTGGACCGCCAGCGCAGGTAGGGGCGCAGCGACCTCGCCAGCGCGAGCGCCTGCACGCCAGAACCGACGATCGGGTCCGCACCGTGATCGCCGAGCACCACCGCGTACGCCGTCACGGTCGCGTCGCCCACCACGAAGTTGATTGCCATGATGTCGCACCCACCGGCTGCATCGGTGAAGCCTGACTTCACGCCGATGACGCCGCCTTCGCCGACGAAGGGCGTGTACGACGTGACCACACCGGCACCTGGCAGATCTACGGCGGGCAGGGCCACAATGTCGCGAACGATGGGCTCAGCGTTCATGAGATCAACCGCAAGCGTTACCTGGTCACTCGCCGTCGATACGTCACCGCTTTCAATCCCGGTGACCTCGACGTAGTGCGTGTGACGCAAGCCGAGCACGTGAGCGTCGCGGTTCATCACGGCGATGAACGTCGCGTTGCTCCAGCCCGTCAACTCGACCAGCAGGTGGGCGTAGTCGCCGGCGGAGTGCACCAGCAGGCCGCGCAGCAGCGTGCCTTCGCACAACGTCATGCCCTGGACCAGCCGGACGTTTGACTGGTCCGTTTCGACGTCGTAGCGATAGCCGGCCATATCGGCGGCGCTCACGACGTGGCATGGTCCGCGCTGACCGTAGCGAAGCGGGAAGTGGTGCAGTATCACCCAGGTGGTCATCAACTTCGTGATACTGGCGATCGGAACGACTGGCTGACTCGGCGACGCGGCAACAACGTGGAGCGCCGGAATCGCTACCGCGGCACTCTCCTGTGCGGGCCACGCCAAAGCAGTCGGAATCGGGATCGTCGTGGTAGTGGTTGGCACCGTCGTAGTGGTTGGCACCGTCGTAGTGGTTGGCACCGTCGTAGTGGTTGGCACCGTCGTAGTGGTCGTTGACGCGTAGGGTCGCCTGGCGCCAGCGAAGGCCGGGTCTACCAGGAACAACGAAGTCACGACGAGGGAAGCCAGACCTACGTTGACAGTCAGGTGGCCACGTCGTTTCGATGAGCCGCTCACCGCATCACTGTACTGTGTGCTCGGACGTTTACGGGACAGCGACACCGTAACCCAATTGACATGAAAAACACAGTTCCGTCAACGTCGCATCACCGAGTGTGACGTCGACATTCTCGGGCCGACCAGTAATCTTGTCCCGTGAACTTCCCGATTCGTCGCACGATGGTACCGGTCGTAGCGGGGTCGATGGCGCTCGGATCGCTGCTCGTGGGTAGCGCGGCGGGCGCTTCGGGCGCGAGGTCGCACACCGCGGCCGCGGGTCAACTCCCGGCCGTACCGTATTCCATCTCGCTGTCGGACCAACTGCTCGCGCAGTTGCACTTTTTGCCCGTCACCTTCGTGCCGTTCGTTCGACGACCCAAGCCCGTCGCTACCACCACGACCACTACCACATCGACGACCACGACGACGGTGTTGCCGTTCGGCACCACGACCACGACGACGACGAGACCGCCCGCGGCTCGCCGACCGACCGGCAAGGCGCCGGCGATTCCCGTGCAGTTGACGTTGCGTCGTGGCCACTACGCGTGGCGATTTCCGGCCCTGCCTGCCACGTTCAAATCACAGTGGAGCGTGGGAACGAGCAACGTCATTCTGACCGGCGCGATCATGCGGTTCCAAGACGTGCACGGTCTACCGACGACCGGACAAATGGACACGACGACGTGGCTCGCGTTGGTACGCGCGGTTCTCGTGCACCAGTACAACCCAACGAGCTACAACGTGGTCCTGGTCAACGAAAACCTGCCCCAGCACCTCTCGCTCTACCAGAACGGTCACGTCACGTTCACCACGCTTGTAAACACCGGCATTTCCGCATCGCCGACTGAGCTCGGAACGCACCCGGTCTACCTGCGCTACTTGACCCAGACGATGGCCGGAACCAATCCGAACGGCACGCACTACAGCGATCCCGGGATACCGTGGATCTCGTACTTCTACGGCGGCGACGCCCTGCACGGTTTCATTCGCGCATCCTACGGATGGCCTCAGAGCCTCGGCTGCGTGGAAATGCCCTTCGCCGAAGCCAAGACGCTCTGGCCCCAGACACCGATCGGTACGCTCGTCACCGTTCAGTAGGGCGCGTAGTGGCGTGCGCACCGGTCGCGTAGCCGCCGCACGGCACCGCCCATCGGCGGTACGCTCGCCGTCGTGGAGATTCGTGCCGCCGCCCACGACGACTGGCCCGCCATCTACGCCTTTCTCCGCGTCATCGCTGCTGACGGTAAGACCTACGCTCTACCCGATGATCTGACGAGTGACGCGGCGAGGCGCTGGTGGTTCGATGAGTCGCCCTGGGAGGTGCTCGTCGCGCTTGACGACGGCGTCGTGATCGGCACGGCCAAAGTTGGCCCGGTACGGCCCGGTCGAGGATCTCACGTCGCAACCGCCAGCTTCATGGTTGATCCCGCGCACGCCGGTCAGGGCGCCGGCGCCGCGCTAGGGCGACACGTCATCGACCTTGCTCGCTCGCGCGGGTATCGCGCCATGCAGTTCAACGCCGTGGTCGAGACCAATACGGCGGCCGTGCACCTCTGGCAACGGCTCGGCTTTCGGATTCTCGCGACCGTACCGCAAGCCTTCGATCACCCCGACGCCGGTCTCGTGGGCCTTCACGTCATGCACCGTTACCTCTAGTCCCGGACGAGTCACCTTCCAACGCTGCACGGCAACGCTCTTCAACCGACAAGATGTCTACCCAAGCGAGCGGACGCGAATGGCGGCGCCGCAGCCCCGTGATGGCCCTCGGCCCGCCCCCACTGACCGAGTTTTCGACAGCCGCGTGATAAACGACCTACGGCGTGGACCCGCTCGCCGCGGCCCCCGTGACCAGACGTTCGCGATCGAACAGGTACGAGACGACCCGCCACGCGCCGACGTCAATGGCGACGAGTACTGCCGCGACCACGAGCGCTACGACGACCGTTGGACGCAGGACTTGGAACGTCATCAGCGACGTGATGCCAAGGGCCGGCAGGCTGGCGAGCGTGCCGAGTTGCTGGGCCACGCGAACGTCGCTCGATCGAACTGAGATCGCCGTGCCCACCCAAGTCGACCACGCGGCGAGCAGTGGGGCGAACAGGATTTCGGCGACGAACCATGGGATCTGCCACAGGGCGTGCACCACGTTAGGGTGACCGGCGGTACGTAGAACACCCATCACCACGATGAACACCAGGTAGGACAGCACCGTGCCGGGCAGCAGGGAGGCTAGCGCCTTGCCGAGCACGAACTCTTCGCGCGAAATGGGCGTAGTCAGCACCGGTTCGAGCGTTCCCTGGTCGCGCTCGCCAATCACCGAATACGCGGCGATGGACGCCGGAACCACGATAGGAATGATCAGCATCAAGAGGAAGACCGAGCCCACTGCGCCGCGCACCGCCGACTCGGGCAGCGACGCCGAAAGGCTGAGGATCGTGCTGATCGGCACGAAGAGAAAGACGACGGGCATGACCACCATCGTGTAGAGAATGAACTTGTTACGACGGTACTGACGAAACTCTTTCAGGACAACGGCGCGAACGCGGGTGGCGTCGACTCGGGTCACGCCGATGCCTCCACGTCCTGGTCGATCAGTTGGAGATAGACGTCTTCGAGTGAGTGGTGCGATTCGACCAGCGACACAATGTCGGCGTTCGCCGCGACCAGCGCACGAGCAACGTCCGGGGCAGCATCCGCTGGGTTCGGGATTTGCAACACGTAGCGAGTGGCGTCGCTCACTCGCCACGACGATATAGCGGGAACTCTCGCGAACACGTCTTCGGGCTGAGACAATGGTACGCGCGTGACTACCTCGAGCGAACGGGCGAATAACTGTTGTCGTAAGTCCTCCGTGCGGCCCACTACTCGCAGGGTGGTGTTCAAAATGGCGACGCGGTCGCACAGACGTTCGGCCTCCTCGAGACGGTGGGTCGTTAGAAATATGGTCACGCCGCGACTGCGAAGACTGCTGATGAGATCGCTGACTTCGCGCGTGGCGACCGGATCAAGTCCCGACGTCGGCTCGTCGAGAAAGATGATCTCAGGATCATTGAGGAGAGCCCGCGCCAGTCCCACGCGCTGGCGCAGACCCTTGGAGAGGCTGGCGCAGGGATCACTCGCACGGGCGCTCAGGTTGACTGCCTCGAGCGCGTCGCCGATCCGCTTGGTGCCGTTGGGCAATCGGTACAGCCCCACAAAGAACTCTAGATTCTCCTTCACGCTCAATTTCGCGTACAGCCCCGGTGACTCAGTCATGACTGAGATCTTTTGACGAATGGACTCGCCGTTAGCCGGCTCGAGGGTGAGGCCCGCGATTCGTGCCCGTCCCGCGGTGGGTTGGATCAAAGTGCTGAGAGTGCGAACGGTCGTCGTCTTGCCGGCGCCGTTAGGCCCGAGGAATCCGAACACCTCACCGCGCGCCACGCTGAATGACACATCTCGAAAGGCCGTTCGCTCGCCGAAGCGTTTGGTCAACGCCGAGACCTCAATGGCACTCGCCGCGTCATGGGAGGCCGCGGAGTTGGCGAGACGGACCGACCGAGGGACACTCGCCAAGACGTCCGGCTCGACTCGCGACCGTGGCTCGCGCACGGCGTTCGCGGTCGCTTCGTCAACGGCCACCGGCGTGTCGGTCGCCGAACCTGGCTTACGGCGCCCGCCGGTCGCGTAACCAACGGCAAGATACACGACGACAACGACGATGATCGCGACTCTTCCCGAGGTGGTGTGTCCATCGCGGAACAACGCAACGAGAACGATACCGATCGAAACGAGGCTGATGGTCCAGCCTTGCCACGAGACGGGCCGCACGCCGAAACCAATCCGGCGGCGCACGAACCAGGTCCGCCCCGGGTTCACGACCACCCGTTAATCATCGCTCTCACCACCAGTCGACTCTAGATCGCCGACGTGCCCGGTCTCGCCCCATCGCCCGAGTTGCCGTCGTCGCGAACCGCGCCACCGACTACGGCGCCTGGCGCGACGTCGTCTCCACACGCCGGGGGCGCCGCGGTTGATCGTGCGGCCCTCCTACGTCGACCCGGCTGGCAACGCGGTCGCCCACCCGCGAGCGCGTGCCGGTCCAACTCACTTCGCACGCTCATTGCGGTATCTCGTTCAACTCCGTCGATAGGATTGTGGCATGTCCACTGCGTCGGGCGACCGCACCGCCCAGTTCCCGCTGATCGAACGGCGTTATCTGCAGCCGGTCGCATTCTGGTTGGGGCAGCTGCGCGAACTTGGCGACACCAACTACGCCGCGCAAATGGCGTACTTGCAGGAGGAACACGGCTTTACCCGCGCCCACGCCAACACGCTCGTCATGTACGCGCGGGGCTCGACGAGCACACGGCGCTTCGCCGACCCCGAGGCATACTTCGCATCGCTGACCCCCGTGCAGGCGAAGACCGCACGCAACATCCTGGCCACCATTGAGCGGCGCTTTCCCACGCTCGACGCCGTCATCGCGTGGAATAAGCCGATGCTGCGACGGGGAACCGACTACGTCTTTGGCATCGCCGCCGCCGCCGATCACCTTCTCTTAGCGCCCTGGGGCGACCGCATTCTCGAACACGTAGCTCCCCGGTTGGGGTCGCTTCGGGTCAACAAGAAGACGGTTGTCGTTCCGTCGGACTGGCGAATCGACGCGAAGTTGCTGACGGACATGGTGGCCGAGCGACTGCGACAGTTAGACGTTCGACGTTAGACGTCGCGTTCACAGTGCAAGTTAGTGGCTCAGCGGCCACCTCCATCGCGTCGCGCTAGCCGCGCACCAGCAGCCGTGCGCCGACTGAATGGGTAGTCGAGCGTCGGCGTCTCGTTTCGCAGCGTCACTGTCAGCGGACATGAGAAACTCCCCAGCGGCGGACAGATTTCTCCCCGCTGACGGACACGAGTTTTTCCCGGCGGCGGTCACGAGTTCTCCCCAGAGATAACCGTCCACCGCGCCGGTGTATCCACCGGTGACGTGGCTCCTCCTCGGAGGCTGGTTGGTGACAAGACCACCAACCCCGAGGAGGGAACCACCTATGAAGTCTGCCGAGGAAATCATGGAAATACTGGAAGCATTCGACTTGACCCGGTCCTACCGCGACGCCGCCGAGCTCGCGGGCTGTGATCACCACACCGTCGCCCAGTGGGTGGCTCGCCGCGACCGCGGCGAACTGAACGTGGATGCGACTCCGAGAGACCGGCTCACCGAGCCCTTCCGCGACAAAATCGACGAATGGGTCGACCAGTCGAGCGGCAAGGTTCGCGCCGACGTCTGTCACGACAAGCTCGTCGCGCTCGGCTACCAGGGCTCGGAGCGAACCACTCGCCGAGCGGTCGCGGCCGCGAAGAAGTCTTATAGCGCGGGCCGACGCCGGGTGTTCCGGCCCTGGGTGCCCGAGCCGGGGATGTGGTTCCAGTTCGACTGGGCCGACGGACCACTCGTGGGTGTGACCAAGACCTGGCTGTTCTGCGCCTGGTTGGCCTGGTCGCGCTTTCGGGTGGTGATCCCGGTGACCGACAAGACCCTGCCCACGCTCATCGCCTGCGTCGACCAGACGCTGCGGCGCTTTGGTGGCGTGCCCACCTACGCACTCACCGACAACGAGCGCACCGTGAGCACCGACCACGTGGCGCGCATCGCGATGCGACACCCACTCATCGTCCAGCTCGGACAGCACTACGGACTCACCGTCGCGACCTGCGTGATCCGAGACCCCCAGTCCAAGGGTGGCGCCGAGTCGACGGTGCGCGTGGCCGAGGCCGACCTGGTGCCGACCGAGGCCAACCTGTTGCCGGCCTACGCCAGCTTCGCCGATCTCGTCTCGTCGTGTGACGCCTTCTGTGCTGCGGTGAACGGTCGGGTGCACGCCACCACGAGGCGGATCCCGGACGAGATGCTGGCCGACGAGCAGGCGACGCTGCACCGACTACCCGAGCGGCCCTTCACCGCCTGCTTCGGGGTCACTCGCCGGGTCGGGATGAACACGCCGGTCGTGAGCTACGAGTCGTGCCACTACTCGGTGCCCAGCGCGCTGCGCGGCGAGGTCGTCTGGGTGCGCGTGGTCGGTGACGAGGTGGTCATCACGGCGGTGAACGCCGAGGGGCCCGCGGAGGTGGCGCGCCACGAGCGCTCGACGCCGGGCAACCCCCGCTACAACGACGAGCACTTCGGACCGTCCCCCGAGGGTCCGCTGCACCGCACGCCGAAGGCGAGGAACCAGGCCGAACGGGACTTCCTCGCCATTGGCGACGGGGCGGCCCTCTGGCTCACCGAGGCCGGGGCCGCGGGCGTCGTGCGGGTGCGCGCGAAGATGGCCAACGCGGTCAGCCTGGCGGCGTTGCACGGCCGGGCGGCGGTCGAGCGGGCCCTCAGCGAATCAGCGATGCTCGCGCGCTTCGCAGAGGACGACCTCGTCTCGATTCTGGCCCATCGGGTCGCCGGCCCGAGCGCCGACCTGCGCCGCGCGGGCGAGGACCACTCACTCCAATCCGGCACCGCCGCGTGGAACGGGTTCGGCCGATGAGCCCCCTCGCGGCCGAGGAGGCCGTCGAACTGGCCGAGATCCTGGAGTTCTGTGCCGACGCGCTGAGTAACGGTGACGAGTTCTTGGCCCGCGCCGCCATGGATCGCACTGAGCTCGCCTCCGTGCTGTTGTCGTGGTCGATGCGTCTGCTCGACACGCCGGCGAATGCGGGGCACGAGTGAGAACGCCCGAACCCCCACCACTCGAGAACGACCTCGAGACCCTGCTGCGTCGACTGCGACTGCCGCACATCCGGCGCATCGCCCCCGAGGTGATCGCCACTGCTCGGGCCCAGCGCTGGGAACCATCGGAGGTGCTGCGGGCACTGTTGAACGAAGAACTCGCCGGGCGAGAGCGCTCGGCGCTGTCGACACGGCGCAAGGCCGCCGCCTTCCCGACGGGCAAGACCTTCGAGGCCTGGGAGCAGGCGTCCTCGTCGATCCCTCCACCGACCCAGAACTCGCTGCGCACCCTGGAGTGGGTGCGACGTCGCGAGAACCTGGTGGTCTGTGGACCATCGGGAACGGGCAAGACCTTCTTCCTCGAGGCCCTCGGTCACGCCGCGGTGGAGGCCTCGATGAAGGTGGCGTGGTTCAGCCTCGAAGACCTGGGCGCACTCGTGCGTCGTCACCGGGTCGACGACAGCGTGGCCAAGGCGGTCGGGCGCATCTTACGTTCGGACCTCGTCGTGGTTGACGACATCGGGCTCCTGCCGGTCTCGAGTGACGCCGCTGAAGGCCTCTACCGGCTGGTCGACGCCGCCTACGAGAAGCGTTCGGTCGCGGTGTCATCGAACCTGCACCCCTCGGGCTTCGACGAGCTGATGCCGAAGACCCTCGCCACCGCGACCGTCGATCGCCTGTTGCACCACGCTCACCTGTGCGAGACCACCGGCGAAAGTGTGCGGCTCAAGCAGGCCACGTCGGGCAAGGGGGTGATGCCGCTGGGCTAAACGACCGGGGAGGACTGATGGCCGCTACTGGGGAATTCTCGTGGCCGCCACCGGGGAGTCTTCATGGCCGTGGTTGGGGAGAACTCAGTGACCGTTGACAGTTGTCAACGGCCATTTGAAATTCCCCATAGGCGGCCAAGAAAGTTCCCCGGACACGGTCATCGATCTCCCCGGATATGGCCACCAAATTCCCCACGTGGCAATGTTGTGAGTCATCTGCCGAGGGGCTTCACCCCCTTGCCGCTGGTGGCGTCTTGTAGTCGGATCGATTCGCCCGACGTCTGCACGACGTGGGCGTGGTGTAACAATCGATCGACGAGTGCCGTGGCCAAACTCGGGGGCATCAGTTCATCAAATCCCGAGGGGTGAAGATTCGAGCTGATGGCGACGGAGCGACGTTCGTAGGCGCCGTCGATGACGCGATAAAGACCCTCGGCGGCGTCTTCGG
Source organism: Acidimicrobiaceae bacterium (assembly GCA_027449665.1). GTDB lineage: Bacteria > Actinomycetota > Acidimicrobiia > Acidimicrobiales > RAAP-2 > RAAP-2. Next base: position 247,493 of record DAIDLE010000004.1, read on the forward strand.
AGATGGGGAGCAGTCCAATGTCATCAATCACGATGACGTCAGCTCGCAAGATCGGCGCGAGGCCCTTGGCGACGGTGTCGTCAATGCGATGTCGACGCACCACGAGTCCGAGGTCTTCAATGGAGTACCAGATCACCGTCTTCTTGGCGTC
>DAIDLE010000005.1:0-225385 GCA_027449665.1 Acidimicrobiaceae bacterium
GCTGTTTCGTGAGATGAACACCCACCGCGCCTCCCAAAAGTCGATCCGTCAAGGATGACTCACTAGGGCGTTGCGCTCACCGGTTGAAACCGCCAGGTCTATCCCGTCGAGATGCGTACGACGGGTCACGGCCTCGCCGCCGGAATCGGCAAGTTAGGCGCGTTCGTGGGTGTCTTCGTCATTCCCCGTCTGCAAGCGTCCATCGGACTGCGGGGCATGCTCGCGGTCGCCGGTGGCGCGGCGTTGGTCGGGTTGGCCACGACCGCACTGTTGCCCGAACCATCCCAGACGTCGCTCGACGATACGGCCGTCGAGCCGCGGGCGCAGTAGCACCGCTCCCTACACTGAGGGCATGGATCTAGACCTGTCTGGACGCGTCGTACTCATCACCGGTGGCACTGACGGACTCGGACTGGCGCTCGCTCAGCGGTTAGGCAACGAAGGGGCTTCGGTGGCGGTCTGCGGCCGCGACCTCAGCCGACTCGAGCGAGCCCAATCGGTCCTCGGCGGCGAGGCCCTCTGCGTGCAGGCTGACGTCACGAGCGCCGGCGATCTCGCGGCATTCGCGACGGCCGCGCGCAGCCGCTTCGGGCGCATCGATGGGCTGGTCAACAACGCCGGGCGCTCCGCGTCGTCGGCGATAGCGGCTTCGACGGACGACGACTGGCGCGCGGACTACGAACTCAAGGTGATTAGCGCGCTCGGATTCTCGCGGCTGATACTGGACGATCTCGAAGCGTCCCGAGGTGCCATCGTGAACGTTCTGGCGGTCTCGGCTCGTGCGCCAGGAGCGCTCTCGACGCCGACGGCGGCCTCTCGAGCCGCTGGTCTCGTGCTGACCAAGGCACTTGCGAGTGAAGTAGGTCCGCGCGGCGTGCGCGTCAACGCGATTCTGATCGGTCTCGTGCAGTCGGGGCAGTGGGTTCGGCGAGCTCGCGCTACGGGGACGCCGCTCGAGGAGTTCTACGACAGACTGGCCCAAGATAACGAGGTGCCGCTGGGTCGGGTGGGGCGACCGAGTGAGTTTGCCGATCTCGCCGCGTTCCTGCTCTCGGATCGGGCCAGTTACGTGACGGGTGTCGGTGTGGCGCTCGACGGCGGACTGTCGCCGGTGATCTGATTTCATCCACGGCCGAGGTTGCTTCGTTCGACCGTCGCTGGAATCGAGCAGGACTCAGTGAGTGGCGACGTGGGTCCGATGACGATGCGGACGCCGAAGACAAACCCGCTACACCGAATAAGGGCTGTTCGCGAGTCGGCCGTCGCCTCAGCCGTTCGCCGCCGGTCGTTGCTGGCGAAGCCATCGGCGACGTCGAGACGAGCTCGGAGCGGATGAAGTGGCTTGGTTACGAGCGTGGCGCCACTCGTCGAGCACGCAGTCGACGCGCGAGCGCCGACCGTTCCTCGACCGTCGTTGCGAACACGACGTGGCGTCAACGGCGCGGTACGCCGCCGATTCGGGCGGCGTTGATGACGAAATGCGTGGCCGCCTCCACGCCATTTAAGAACAACCGGTCCTGATCCTCTTCGGTGAGATCAAAGTCCATCGTGCCGGTTCCGTGGTTGTCGACGAAAATCGTTCGCATCGCCGTGGACTCGTGAGGGGCGTTCGCGTCCCATTCGTTCATCATCGTCTTTAGGCAGCGAACGGCGATGGCCAGCGCCGATTCGCGCACGGTGCTCGCCACAGCATCGGGGCGTAGCTGGGAAAGTTTGATGCCGATGGTCGGCCACTGCGGTGCTCCGCCGTCGAATACGTCGAACGTGTGAATAGGAAACTTGGCCAACAGTGCGCCGTCGACCCACGTGTGGGGACCGGCGGGCAGACGAACGGTGGACGAGGCGCCATTAGGCCCCGGCACCTCCAGCGTCGTTTCGAGCGCCTGGAAACGGAATGGCTCGAAGTAAAACGGGACCGACATCGATGCCCGAACCGCCGCGACGGGGTCTTGGTCGTCCGGGTCGACGCCGTACGACGGGTAGTCCCACGGCAGGCGAGTCAGCCGCGACCTCGTCAGGTCGGACGTGTACACAACGAGTCGGTACCGCTCGCTCGGCGCGGCCGAGTTCTGTGCGGCGTCGGGTAGCCGCAAGTCCGCGAACGTTCGGATGCCAAGTTGATCGTGCAGAATTGGTCGCAGCCATTCCTCTAGATACTCACTCGAGTAGAGCCCCTCGCGACTCGTGAGGATCGCCGCGTCAGCGACGAGTTTCGCGAAATGGCTAGTGTCTCGGTGGATCATCTCGTGGAGTTTTCCCTCGGGCATGAATCGCCGAAAATCGATAGACCGCAGCGCCGTTCGCAGGGCCGACATATCGGCACCCGATTGGACAATCCCTGCGATCACGCTTGCCGTGATCGCCCCGGCACTCGTTCCGGCGACCCGGTGGAACCGATAACCAGCTTCATCGAGCACCATGACCGCGCCGACGTGAGCGATGCCCTTGACGCCGCCGCCCTCAAGAGCAAGGTCGGCTCGCAACTCTCGCTGCCCACCTCGAGCTGGATTGGGCCAGCTGTCGAGGTTGCGCAGCGTCTCGGCGGCCTGGTCAAATTCGCGCTGGAGCTGGGCGTCACGCACGTAGCCCCGTCGATTGGTGGCAAGGGTGACCGAGCCAGCGCTTGCTGCCGGTCTCGACGATCCAGCGCCATCGTGTTCAGGCGAGTGGAGGAAATGCACTCCCCAAGCGTACGGCAAATGAACCGTCAGCCCATCGTCGTTTCTGCGTACCGTTGACGGGTCCCCGTCCGGCGGTGCCAGGCTCTCAGTGATCGCGCGCCGTGTTAGAAGTAGAAGTCTTCGTCAGTCGATGCTGGACGTCTCGCCGATAGCGTGGTGCGATCGGGCGATGACGGGTTGGGCTGTGCGCAGCCAAGTGTCGCCAACCAAGTCGACTGCGACATCGCGTCGACGTTGTCGTGATGAGGCGTCGGCGTGAATCGTCAGCGGTGATGCGTGCAACGTTGAGGACTGTAGCCACGACGGTGCGCCACGCCGACGGTGAGCGATCGGCTACGGAGATGCTGAGAGTGCACTTCGTTGAGCGCCCGTGCAAAAGCCGTCGCGCCGTGAGGGTCGTGGAAGCCGTTGGCGCCGAGCGCAGCCCTGGTGTGCCGCGGTCCAAGCGTGAGACGTGTTTTCAGGCCGGGCTAGGGGAAGAAATGATCGGCCCGCATCGATGCTGGCGCGAGGCGGGATAGAGCGACTGACTGAATCCTGAGAGAACTCCTGGTTTTCACGATTCCGGCGGCTCTGGAACGAGTCAAATTTGGCTATCTTCACCAGGGAGTTGGGTTGTCGTTGGTACGTACGACCGGCGTCGTTGTTTTTTGTTCGTGCAGCGTTGCAGACGTGATCGGGTGAGCATGGTAGGACCTTTAGCAAAAGTCGCTGAGCCCGAACGAGGGCTGTCGTGAGTCGCCCAGGGCTTGTACGCCGAAGCACCTGTTCACGACGCGCTAGCAGGCTTTTTGTCGCACTCGTAGGTGCATCATCGTTCTTCGCCGCCGCCATCGCGAGTCCGGCCGCCGCGGCCACAAATACGTTGGTCTTCGCCGACGGCGCCGTTGGCAGCGATGGTGTCTATACCGTGTCTGTCCCGTTCAACGCATCGACGCCGACGTACCAGGTGGTAGTAAGCGACACCGCCAACGCATCCGCCGTAATCACTACGAGTGTGACCACGGTTGGCACCGCCAACTGTTCACTGAACTCGAGCACGGGGGTGCTCACGTATTCGAGCGCTGGCTCGTGCGTCGTCACGGCGTCAGATCAGTCCGACAAGGACAACGGGCAAGGTGTCGGTGACGGCAATGGCAATGGACAGACGAGCACGCTGACCGTGACGGTGGCACCACTGATCAACCAGACGATCACCTTCACCAACACTCCACCGTCGTCCCCCTCGGTCGGCTCGTCCTACACGGTGACCGCGAACGGCGGCGGCTCGGGCAATCCGGTGACCTTCTCCGTCGACGCGTCCTCGAGCTCGGGCTGCACCGTGAACTCGACCACCGGGCTCGTCACCCTCTCGGCGCCGGCCGGCACCTGCGTGATCGACGCCAACCAGGCCGGCAACGCCACCTACGCCCCCGCGCCCCAGGTCAGTCAGACGGTGAGCTCGTCACTGATCAACCAGACGATCACGATAACCAACTCGAATCCTGATACGGTCGTGTTTGGGTCGGTGTCGACCTATCAAATTCACGCCACGCCGAGCGGTGGCGGCACGCTCACGTACGTTACGTCGAGTTCATCATGCGCAGTGAATGCGGCCGGAACGATTACGAATTTGGCGATTGGACGCTGCGTTATTGAGGTTGGTGCAACGGCCAACGGAACATTCAGTGCAGCGACTCCTGTGAACTTCACTCTCAACGTAATTTCGCCACCGATCACCGTGACCATCCCGTCAACACCACCACCGGTGGTGGTGCCGCCAGTGACGCCGCCACCGGTAATCACGCCGGTATCACCGCCGCCGCCAATCGTGATACCGGTATCACCGCCTAAACCGCCGAACAAGCCCAAGCCCAAGCCCAAGCCAACGCACAAGAAAGTGGTTCCTCCCGCCCCGAGGCCTGCACCAAGCATTCGCACCATCGTGATTCGGCCGTTTGCGCAGGGTTCGTGGAGCTTGTCCAAATCACTCAGGGCGCAAGTGTGGAGGCTGGCGGAACTAATCAAGCGTCTGCGGTATCACTCGGTCACGCTCGCCGGCTATACCGACAATGTTTTTACGCCCGCGCTTGACGCGGTGTTGATCCAAAGTCGCGCTGAGGCAGTCAAAGTGCAATTGGCAGCTGACTTCGCCGCACTGCGCGTGCGTGGCGTTCAGGTGAGTGTTGTTCAGGGCCTATCAATTCAATTGGTCAGCCTCAACGCAACGGTGAAGAGCCGGGCGCTCAATCGGCGAGTCGTGGCCACGCTGCGGGCTCGTTAATTTCAGGTGCTGGGACGCCGGGACATGAGGGACCTGGATGCGGACCGAGGATCAGTGTCTTCGCGCGCTTGGCTTGTTTCGATCATCGTCTTCGTGGCGGTCGCGCCACTCTGGTTGTTGGTGAGTGGCGGCCGAGCCAGCGCGGCCTCCAATCCGGTACCAGCCGGCACGATCTTCGTCACGAATCTCAACGCCAACACGGTCAGCGCGATTAATCCGACCACGCATCGCGTGACGGTAATCCGGGGAACTACTTACCGGTTCCGGGGTCCGCTGGGCATTGCGATTACGCCCGATGGCCACTGGGCGTACGTCACCAACTCACTGAGCGACACGGTGTCGCCCGTCGACCTGGCAACGACACCGCCGACCGTCGGTGCTCCCATCCGCGTGGGCAATGCGCCAGCGGCCGTCGCGATCACCCCCAACGGCGACGTCGCTTACGTCACGAACTTCGATTCGAACACCGTAACGCCGCTCAACCTTCGTACGACGCCGCCGACGGCGGAGCAGTCAATCGGGGTTGGCGCAGGACCGTGGAGCGTTGCCGCAAGCCCCAATGGCAACTTCGTTCTAGTTTCAAATTCGGAAGGCAGTTCGGTCAGCCTCATTGCGACGGGTTCACGTTCGGTTACCACGCTGCCAGTCGCGGGGCGCCCGCAGGCCATCGCCATTAGCTCGGACTCGTATACGGCGTACGTGGCCAACGGTACGCAAGTAACGCCCATTGACCTGCGAGCTCATCCAGCGCGGGTCGAAACCTCGGTGGCGATCGGTGCAGAACCACTGGGTATTGCCGTGACGCCGGATGGCAAGGCGGCGTACACCGCGAACGCGAACAATTCGATTACGCCGTTGAACCTGGGGACTAGTCCGCCAACTGTTGAGGCGTCAATTCCCACGGGCTCAATCAGCCAGCCCGACGGCATTGCGATCAGCACCAACGGCTTGATCGCGTACACGGCCGACGCGGGAACGACGGTTACCCCAATCAACTTGGCCACCTCGCCGGTATCGGCCGAGACCCCCATCGAGGTCGGTGCAGCATCATTCGGAATCGCCATCGAATCCGACCAGGCACCAACCGCCCGACTGAGCATCATCGCCGCGGCCGCGGGTCGCAAGACGATCTTGAATGCTTCGAAGTCGACGTCGCCCGACGGCAAAATCATTCGATACTCGTGGAATTTTGGCGACGGAACGAAGGCGGTGACCCGTACGCCCATCATTACGCACGTGTACGCCAAGGCCGGTTCGTATCAGGCAACCGTGACCGTCACCAGCGCCGGCGGGACGTCGCTCGCTACGACCTACACCGGACAGACCGTGAGCAACAACGGCAATGGTCGCGCTCGGACCGCGCGCACCTTCCAAGTGGCGGCACTGCTCCAGGTGACTCCGTCGTCGGGATCTCCAGGCATGTCGGTCAATTTACGAGACTCGGTGTTTCGGGGCACCTGTCGGCCCGTATACATCAGGTTCGACCATAACTTGATCGCGCAGGTCACGCCCACCGGACAGCTGCTCGACGACGCGCATCTCGTCATACCCGGCAACGCAAAACCGGGTCGCCACGTCATTTCGCTCGGTTGCTCCGCGACCGGTGCGGCGCTGTTGAGCGTGAGCCTCACCGTAGTGCCAACGCTGAACCACCTCTCTGAGTTCAGCGTGGCGATGCCGACACTCGGACAACTGGGCCGGAGCCTCCCCGGGGCCGGAGCCATTGGTATTTTGATGCTTCTTCTCAGTCGAATCATTGGGGCCGGCTTCCCGAGCGAGTGGCTGGACCGAACGTACGAGGAGAATCGCGAACGCTTCAGCAAACCACTTCGGCAGAAGTTCCCGCGACTCTTCGCATCGCGCGGAGGCACCCACTCGATGACTCGCCGTCTCCTTGGGGGTGCCGGCGTCTTCTTGGCGTTCGCGGCGTTCGGTGGACTGATCAATTCGTTTCTTGATCCGGGGTTTGGCTTCGATCGGACGGGGCTCTGGCTCTTCCTGGGCCAGTGCATCGGTATTGGCGTCGTCTCAGTCGTCGGTCAAGTTCCCACGGTGATCTCCGCGCTTCGGGGCCATCGCGACGTGCACCTTCAAGTGCTGTTGGGTGGATTGGTGATCGCTATCGCCTGCGTTGCGGCGTCACGAGCGGTGGGACTATCACCGGGTTACTGCTACGGACTCATTGCGACCTTCTTGGTGGTTCCCGAACATAACGATGAAGATCGCGGCAGGCTCCACGCGCTCGGCTCGCTCTGTGTTTTAATCGTGAGCTCGGCGGCCTTCTTCCTCACCATTCCTGTTTTCCACGCGGCAACGTCCGCATCACCATCGCCGTTCGTGCTTATCCTTGACCCGGCGCTCAACGTCGTGTTCTTAGCGGGCTTCGCGAGCCTGGCCTTTGGCATGTTCCCCCTCCCGTTCCTTCCCGGTCGTCACGTCGCCAAGTGGAACCAGACGATCTGGCTCGCCATTAGCGGGGCTGGCGTGATCGGCTTTGTCGCCGTTCTACTCACTCCGGGAAGCGGGAGTAACAGTGAACTGCACCACGTTGGACTGGTGCCCATCATTGTGGCGTTTGTCGTCTTCGCAGTGTTGTCCGCCAGCGCCCTGACCTATTTCCACTTTCATCCGTTGGAGAAAGAGGGGGAGGAGCACAGCGCTGAGAGCGCCGAGGTCTCCGAGCTTCCTACGGCCGAGGCATAGTTGCAAACCGAACGTCAGTGCGCTGGCCGTAGGCGTTGTTACACCTTCGCAGCCAGCCGTGCAGTGTCGTGTCATTACGGATCCTACGCGGCCGAAAATCTGGCCAGCCCGACCGGACTTCTCGCCGGGGTCAGCCACGGGAGCCGGATTCGTCGCCGGAGACCACGTTAGGGCCTACCAGCGAGTCACGAACCAACCCGGCTAAACGTCGCGACGAGGTATGTGAAGGGCGCTGACCAGCGATCGCGGCGTCTCGAACTCGCGGCCCGGGCAAAAGACCGACGTAGACCCTAGAGACTCACGTTGATCATTCGCCGCCGACACGTCTCGATAGCGAAGTGACGAAGGGACCGCTGAAGTTGGGGCGACGACATCGATAATCCACCACGGTGGACCAGCCTCGTGGTGGTGCTGAGGTGTTCTGGGGGGCGGTGAAACCTGATCGCAAGCCACGTCCAAAGTATCGAAGCCTGGTGTCGAAGCAGCGTCGGTGACCGTCCGTAGGTACCCACGCTCGCCGGAACGTGTGAGTGGTAAAAATCGCAGGACCCACCACATCCCAAGACTGACCGTGGCCGCCGTGGCGAACTTCCCGTCAAGTCACGGTGACCGATGCGCTGTCCGGCCGTGACTATGCAGTCTTGGGCCGGCGAAACGCGTGCGATCGGCGCCGCTTACGCCATCGACGTAACCGGACTCGCTGTTCATGTCAGTCGGCGTAGTCGCGCAACGCGGAAGAGGCAACGTCGTAGCGCTACATCCTTGCGTTACCGGCCCGAACGAGTGCAGAGAATCCCCGGTCGTGAACCAAACGTTCACCGGCGTTTGTTCGCCGTTAGATCCTGGACTCCTCGTGAACTCGTGAGTCGGGTGACGTGGCTCAGGCTAGTGGTTGGTAGATGTAATAATTAGTGTATGCAAATAATTGAAGGTAGCCGCCGAACGACGGAGTCATTCGTTGACGCCATCATTTCGGCGAGTCGAGCACTCGTGGCCGTGGCGGTTCGCTCCCTTTCAGACGTGGGCGACGAAGTCACGATGACGCAGTATCGAACCCTCGTCATCCTGGCGTCACGAGGCCCGCAGCGACTCTCGGACCTCGCGCAAGCCGTCGGCGTCACACCCGCCACCGCATCGCGAATGTGTGATCGCTTGGTACGCAAAAGACTGATTCTGCGGCGTACGCGTCGTGATGATCGTCGCAACGTGCGCATTTCGCTCAGTGCGGCTGGTCGTGCGATTGTGGACGCGGTGACGCTCACTCGCCGCCGCGAGATCTCGCGGATCGTTACCGGAATCAGCCCCGACGATCAAGAAACGTTCGTTCGAGTCTTGCGAAGTTTCGCCGCAGCGGCGGGCGAGGTGCCCGAAGGCGACTGGCCGACGGGATGGGAGATTTGATGCCGTCGAAATTGTCGGGAGCCAGTCCGCATCGGCGCACCGCCTTCGGTGATGTCCAGTCGCGCGCCTCCGTCTGGATCGGCACCGCCAGCTACGGGCGCAAGTGGCTGCTGCTTGGCGCATTGATCGGCGTAATCGCCGGTCTCGGCGCGATCGTCTTTTACCAGACGCTCCAGTTCGCCAGCTGGTTCTTTCTTCACGTTCTCGCGGGTTACACCGAGCCGTCTCCGATCGGCGAGGGGTACCGCGTCGCCAGCGCTGGCTTCACTCGACCGTGGGCGATTCCGGTCGTCGCCTGCGCGGGCGCACTGGCGGGAGCGATTCTCGTTTTCACCATTGCTCCCGACGCCGAGGGCCACGGCACCGACGCGGCAATCGCCGCGGTGCACCACAATCCTCGGGGCATCCGATTCCGCACGGTGGTCGTGAAGATTGTGGCCTCGGCGCTCACCATTGGCTCGGGTGGCTCGGGCGGACGCGAGGGACCAACGGGTCAGATCAGTGCCGGTTTCGGCTCACTGCTCGCGCGACTCTTGGACTTGAGTCCATCGGACGCACGAATTGCGGTGTCGAGCGGCATCGGCTCCGGCATCGGCTCCATTTTCGGAGCACCGCTCGGCGGCGCGGTGCTCGCCACCGAGATCATGTACCGCGACGATTTTGAAGTAGAGGCACTGTTGCCTGCGTTCATCGCGTCGATCGTCGGGTATGCGGTGTGGGGGTCGGTGGAGGGCTTCGGTCCGCTCTTTGGCTACGCGCGCAACTATCACTTATCGAACGCCTTCCAGCTGATCTGGTTCGCCGTCATCGGCATTCTCGGGGGTCTCATCGGCTTGCTCTACGCCAAGGGCTTTTATTCGATGGTGTCGCTATTCAAGCGTCTGGCGGTGCCCCGGTGGCTGCGCCCAGCCATCGGCGGATTGGTGGTTGGCGGTATCGCGCTAGTGATCCCCGAGGTCCTCGGGACCGGTTACGGGTGGATTCAGCAGGGGCTCGGCACGCAGTTGCTCCGCATTCCACTCTGGATCGTGCTGATACTGCCGTTCGCGCGCATCGTGGCCACCGGTCTCTCGATTGGCTCGGGCGGCTCGGGCGGAATCTTTGGCCCGGGCATGGTAATTGGGGCGTTTGTCGGCGCCAGCGTCTGGCGAATCCTGGCGCCACTCAACGGCAGTCTTGGCCACGATCCAGCGCCGTACGTGATTGTGGGAATGATGGCGTGCTTCGGTAGCATCTCGCGAGCACCGCTCGCCGTGATGCTGATGGTCGCCGAAATGACGGGATCACTCTCGATGATCGTCCCCGCAATGGTGGCCGTCGGCATCGCGACACTCATCGTACGTCGCGGAGACGACACCATCTACCGCAGTCAACTTAAGAGCCGCGCGGAGTCCCCGGCTCACCGAATCCTCGCGGGCTTGCCCCTCCTAACGGTCGTACCGGTCTCCCAAGCGATGGCACCCGTTCGCTGTGTTCTCGAAGGCTCCGCCTCTACGTCGGACGCCATCGACCAACTGCTCGCCGCGCACGTCACCGCCGCACCAGTCATCGATAGCGTCGCAATGTATCTTGGCGTCGCGACGCTCGACACGTTGGGGCGCGACCGACCGTCGGGCGAGACGACTCACGCAGTTGACTGTATTGACGACAGTTTCGCACCCGTGTACGAGTCAACTCGCGTGAATGTCGTGCTCGAGATTCTGACGGTGACGCCGCAAACCTGGGCGGCGGTCATCGACGACCAACGACGCGTGGTCGGCACCGTTTCGATTTCGGACATCGTGCGGGGGTACCGACGTGCGCTGCAAGCGAAGTTGCGACAAGCCGCCGAAGTCGGGGGAGCGGGCGAGACGCTCATCGTCGAGGTTGCTGCGGGTTCGGCTCTGGATGGACAATCCCTGCGCGACGCCGGATTGCCGCGAGGCGTGCTCATCACGATCATTGAGCGAAAACGCGAACTGATTCAACCCACCGGGGACGTGGTCATGATAACCGGCGACCGGTTAACGGCGTTGGGTTCGCCTTCGGATCTCGAGCGATTGGGCGAACTAGCTCGATCGATCGGGCAACGTTGACCGCGCACGGGACCTTGCTCGCGGTCGCTCGCCAGTGGGCGCGGAAAGGGTTCTTTGGCGAGAAGTAGCTGTTTCGCTACCGACCTCGTTCGCCGCGAGGTGGCTCAGTTCGATCAGCGTTCGTGTCGTAGCGAGGAGCACTCGTGCCGAAGGGAACTGCTCACGGCGCTGGCTGGCCAGGACAACCTGCTCATGATTCGGGCGATCGTCGTGCCGAGACGCCGATGTGAAGTCGGCACGACGTTGTCACGATAAGGCGAATACCGCGGCGAGTCCCGCCAGAAAGATGGCGTGCGATTCCAGAACGCCGACGGAAACGCCGCGGCCGAACTGACGACCACCGGCGACGAAGGCGATGGCGCATTTGACGAGCGTATTTGCGGTCAACGCTGCGCCAACGGCGACCAGTGCGCCGCGCAAGTCGAGTGTCCCCTTCGCCAAAAGTGTCGCCGCGGTTAACGAACCACCGTGGGCGTCGGCGAGTCCGGCGAGCGCTACGGCCGCCACCGCTCCGCGAGAGCCGAAGTCTGATGCGCCCCAGCGAGCCAGTAGAAGCGCGCCGGTAAGGATGACGGCGAGGACAATCGCGGGCGTCAGTGTGACCACGCGCCGTTTCGTCACGTCCGTGAGCGGCGCGTCATCGGTGGTTTCGGATCGAACGCCGAGATAGGAGACTAGACCCAGTGAAATGGTTCCCCCGAGCGCCGGCAGGGCGAGGCGCACCGAGAGCGTTGGACTAGCGACGGCCACGATGATGACAAGTTCGAGGTACGTGGCGGCGCTCGCGATCCGTGCGCCGGCGACCGCCGATTGGAACCGAGACGGCACGTGGGCCAAGCGCGCCATTGAAGCGGTCGCCGCGGTGGCCGACACGAAGCCGCTGGCGAATCCGGCCGCCAGGAGGCCACGTCGAGGTCCGAGAGCGCGTACGGCGATGTAGCCAACCCAGGAGATGCCGGTCAATACGACGACGAGCAGCCAGATTCTCGACGGATTGAGGATGGCGTACGGTCCGACGCCACGTCGGGGCAGTAGCGGCAAGATGACGAACGCACCGATAAGAAATTTAACGGCGTCTTCAACTTCGACGTCGCTGAGCTCGTCGCTCACGAAGTGGTGCAACCGGGCTTTATTCATGAGCAAGGCAACAACGCCAATGCCCAACGCGGCCGCCAGCGTCGAGTCGCGATAGCACAGCCCACCGAGCAAGAACGTCGCCACGGCGGCCACCTCGGTGGTGGTACCCGGATCGGTCTCGCTCGTGCGTCGGTACGCCAGGACGAGTAGGGCGATGACTCCCGCCAAGGCAACACCAGCAACGACGTCGCCGGCGGCGGTGGCGAGTGATCCAACGAGAGCAATGAGCGCAAACGTGCGCACGCCGTAGACCCGGCCGGCGAGTCCATGGTGACTGCGTTGACGTTCCAACCCGACCAGCACGCCGATGGCCGAGGCATACAGGTATCCCGTCAGGTGACTCACCGGCTACCCCGCCCTCGACACGTCTACCGCGAGACACTCGGCCACGTTGCTGACGCTAGTTCTCACCGTACCGTCACCCGAGTGGACCGACCTGGCGGTGTGGCGTACGGTGGGAACGTGGGCTTTCGTCGGTTGCCGACTGTCGTCGTGCTGGTCGTGGCCGTGGCGGTCGCGTTCTCGATGGGCTATGAGCTACGAGGGCAGAGAACCATTTCCACCACGACCAGCACGCCCGTCGAGACGACGCTATCGCCGACCGATCCGTCGTGGACGGCAGTCTGGCCACCCGCGTCGAGCTCTCTGCGCTTCACTACTCCGACTGCGGCCGCGCTCGACTTCGCGACTTCGGTGTTAGGCATGACGTCTCCGTCGCCCAGCGCCTTTCAGCAGGGTGATGCGCGCTCTGGTGAGGTGCCACTCATCGCGGTCACCCATGGTCCGGTGACGACCGTGTTCGTCCGACAACTCACGTCGGACGGCACGTGGTGGGTTCTGGGATCAGCGTGCGCAACAATATCAATCGCCAACCCGCGCGCACTGGAACGCGTCGCGTCTCCGCTCACCGTGAAGGGTGAGTCAACGGCATTTGAGGGGGTCGTCAACTACTCCCTCTTTCAGGACGACACGGAGGCCCCGCTGGCCTCAGGCACGACCATGGGCGGTTCCAATGGTGTGATGGGTGCGTTTTCGGCGGCTCTACACTTCGCTGCACCCAGTCACCGATTCGGTACGTTGATGGTCTACACCCGCAGCGCAAAAGACGGATCCGTCCTAGATGCCTCGGTTCTGCGCGTGGAGTACTGAGGTCGAGTCAGCCAATCTGGGTGCCCCGAATTTCTGCAAGGGACTAGCTGGGATTCGACGACCTTGACCTCGCTCAGGTGAGACACCGAGTCGTTACTGAATGTCGCTGAGCCGATAGGCATCGCCGGCGAGAGCGTGTTCGATGCACGGTAGGTAGTCGAGTGGATTCCCTCCTCGCAGTGGTTGGACTTCTCTGCTCGTCACGTAACAGGGTGTGTTCTATTTCGCCATGGAGGAGTCCGGGTGGGACCGAGCACTCCGCGCCACGAATGGAAGGTGGCGGCGATCTCTAACGGCCGTCTAATGTCACGCAAAAGTCTGACTGGTACGTCTCGACATCGGGGAACGAGACCGGGAACTGAAATCCAAACGTCCGCTGGTTACGCGAGCGATGCCGTGAGCGACGATCGTGATGAAGGATGATCATCTTTGCGGATACCAGCGCCGTTGGGAGTGCCCACCTAGGAGATGAGGCCGACGGGCGTTGGATCAGCGATGTCATCTTTGATGGACCTGATCCGGTGGTCATCAGTGTGTTGGCAGACGTTGAGTTCGCAAGTTTACTGGAGCGAGTGAAGTCCGAGGGTCGCATAGGCGAACGTGAAATGGCGGCGTGCCTCGTGATGTATAGAGAACACACTGCCGATGATGGCCCAATCGGAGTCGTCTCTATTACGCCCGATTCGTTCAGCAGGACCCAACAGTTCGTTCTTCAGGTCTCCATTCGCACGCTCGATGCTCAGCACCTCGCCTCGGCGCAACTCTTAGCTGACTCACATGATGACAACGTAGTAATTCTGACCCTTGATCACCGGCAAGCTGTCGCCGCCCAGGCATTGGGTTTGTCTTTGTACGCTAGGCCCGTAAGGTAGCCATCCTCGAAGGTTCGCGCGATAAAATTTTGTGGACCTTGGGAGACGCAATAAGAGCTGGCCACACGACTCTTTGTGATTTCCGCCAGGCGACTTTGAATCTCTGTGGGGCGATTGGTTCGACGGCATTGGTGTGTTCGACGAGAGTATTTGGTGCCTAATCTCGAGCTCCACAAGCTGGGCCTACGAGGACCACGTACCGAGAGTTGCCTGTTGATACCACAGTGGTATCATTGTTGTATGGCATTCACCCTTAGAACCGACGCCATTCTCGAGGAGGCGCTCGCCTCCCTCTCCGAATTTGAAGGCGTCTCACGTCAAGAAGTCATCCGTCGCGCGGTGCTCGACCGACTCGAGCGGTCCGGCCACGTAGCGCGGGTCGACGAATCAACGCATCGTATGGTGACGCGCTGGAACGATGTCCTGGAGCGACTTGGCTCTGCATGAGCAAAGTCGAATACCTCGACCTCGAGGACATCATCGGGATGATTCGAATCCTTGGAATCGGTCCGGTTCGTGATGTTGGACTGTTGGACTCAGCGATCAACCGCCCCCGGTCCAGTGCCTTTGGCGAGGACGCCTACGAAACCATCAGTCTCAAGGCAGCTGCGCTCCTGCATTCGATGGTCAAGAACCACGCCCTCGTAGATGGCAATAAGCGACTCGCGTGGCTGAGCACGGTCGTATTCTGCGATCTCAACGGCCTCGCCCCGCAGCTCACCGATGACGAAGCATTCCAGTTGGTCTACGACGTCGCCAGCTCGCGACTAGACGTTGAAGTAATTGCCCGTCGGCTCCGCCTCGAATAAGACGAGTCCTGGGATGGCCGAAGTGCCATTCGCTGGCCATCGATACAAGAAGCCACGTTCTGATCACACGATGCGAAGAACTCGGTCGGCTCAATCGGGTGGGCAACGTGCATGACTACGATGACATCGAATGGCACTTCGCAACGAACGAAGGTGATTCGTAAGTAACGTTGCCGGCACACCTGGCGAGTGAATGCGTGAACGCACCGTTACAGCAGGCTCGGTTCTTCGCCAACTTCGGAGTGGACCTTGAGTCACACAACAAGAACCGTTCGGTCGCTGCACTCACACGAAAGTCGAGCTTCCTTGAAAAGTAGATGCCGTTTACAGCAAGTCGATGAATTCGCTCACAGTAACGTCAGACTGTCGAAGAATTGCCGCAAGCGTCCCCCGGGCAAGTTCCCGGTGAATCGGGACAATCACAGTTCTGCCCCCTTGATCGCGGAGTTTCACATGACTGCCTCGCTGCCCGATCTCTGCAAAGCCAATCTTCCCGCGCGCGGTGACGGTCCCTTGACCGGAAACAACGGGTAGCGCGGGGCTCACGCAGGAATCAAGACAGTGGTGATGACCGGTCGCTCTATTGAGTCGGAAAGATCCTCCCCTTCGAAGTACAAGCCCAACGCTTCTTCGAGATTCGCGACAGCCTCATCAACAGTCTCACCTTGACTGACTACGTCGACGTCAAGGCACCTGGCGACATACCAAGGCGCTTCGTGGGTGACTGCGACCGCGAACTTCATCGTCAGAATGTACGAGCGGCCCGTGTCGTCAGACCCTCGGTTCTCAAGCTGTTCCAGAGTGGACCTTGAGGGACACAATAAGAACCAAACCTTCATGTCAATCCAGCCAACAGGGAGATTGGCCGGGATTAGGAAGTAGCCGCGACGCTTGCGAACCTGGCTCGAACTAAGCGGAGGTTCTAGGGTCGAGTTCAGGCGAGCGCGGTCGCCGTCAAGGCGTCTCGGTGTTGCTATCCTTACTTTCATAGTTTAGTAAGGAGTACCAAATGGACGTGGCAGCGAGAGTGACGTCGAAGGGTCAAGTGACAGTCCCCAAAGTCGTTCGTGACGCTTTGGGCCTGAGTGACGGAGACGCCATCATCTTTCGAATCGAGGGCAGCCGCGCAGTTGTTGCTCGCACACCGGATTTTCTTGAACTGGCGGGCAAACTTCACATCCCCGCCTCAAAGAAGAACGTGGCCTGGGACCACGTGATCAAGAGCACACGCGCGAGCAGAGCGGCCAAGTATTCGTGAGCGCCTTTGTCGACACGAACGTCTTCGTCCGTCATCTGATCGGTGACCCTCCAAAGATTGCGGCTCGGGCGACGGCCTATCTCCGAAAAGAATCAGACCTTCTGGTTGCCGATCTCATCGTCGCCGAGACAATCTACGTTCTTGAGTCTTTCTACGAGGTTGGGCGAGCAGAGATTGGCGAGGCGATGCGGGCGCTCCTCGTGATGGAATCGGTCAGCGTCGTCGACGCACCCCTCCTGCTTCGGGCCGTTGAGATCTACGAAGACGACCGTCTTGATTTTGCCGAGGCGTACCTCATCGCGTCCGCCGAATCGACGGGCGTCATGACGGTTGCATCATTCGATCGTTCGATTGACCGCGTCAAAAGTATCAAGCGCATCGAGCCATAGGTGATTAGAGCTTTTTCACAGAGCTACTACACAGAGCCCATCCGTCTCGGAGTGGCACTTTCCACGTGTGACACAGAAAAATGGTTCACGCTTGAAAAATGGGCGGATCCGGGTTCCAATCTGGCCCGCAACCAGCGCAAATCCTTTTCTGATTATGACCGATCCGTCGCCGTCGGTCAACGTGACGCCGGTCTCAAAGGGACTGAACATCACCTACGTCAGTCGCAGACTCGTCTCACGAAGATCCGGAGAGCCGAAGTCGCAATGCGCTACGAGGAAGGTGCCACTGTGTACGAACTCGCCGCACTCTACGGATGTCATCGCTCCACAATCTCCACGATGTTGCGTGAAGGTGGCGTCCACATGCGACTTCAGTCGCCCACAGCCCTGGAAGTCGACATGATGGTGCGGTTGTACCAATCGGGACTGTCGATGAAGGCCGTGGGCCTACGGTGTGGTTTCAGTCCAGGAACTATCGGAACTGCACTGCGAGGGCGAGGCACCCCTATTCGCGACGCCCACGAAAGAATGAGGAACTAGGAGAAGCTAGTCACTTACCTTCAGAACGTGCGAGAGGGCACTTGACAGTGTGATTCAAGAACAGTAGGGGCACTTGACGCTTGATCCTGACGGTGTGGCAGGATGCACGTCGTTGCCAGGTGGCCCGAAGTCGTGATAGTTGCGGCACTCCTCCTTGAAGGCATCGTCCACAGAGGGTGCGTAGCTGTACATGAACTTCGGCTGCTTGTCGACGTGATCGTTGAGTCGTTTGGCAAGGTCGCTGTCAGATCGACCGACGTAGTTGACCATGAATGTGTTCGACTTTGCACCCGAACCCATGTAACCGAGTGCGTAGTTCCCGACCTTCCCAGACGTCACCTTGGCCGCAATTGTCAACTCGTTAAGGTCATGTGGTCCTTGCATGTTGAGTGAAGGCATCAGTTCTGCTCCTCTACTTCTTACGCTTGGTTGTCTTGGGCGCGCGCTGGGACAAGGCACTTCCTGCGGCGGACTGAGCATCTTTCGACGCACGTCCACTACGGAGAACCCGCGAAGCGGCTTCACCGGCAGCTTTCCCCGTCTTTCTTTGACCTGCCATTTCGCACCACCCTTTCGGCCTACCTTGACTACTTCGAGTTTCGCCTAGTCTATACGAACACCTGTTCGCACGCAAGCGGTTCTCGACCACCGTGCCAGACATCGGACGATTGGGATGGACTTCCTCGAGCATTCGATGTCCCAGAGGCCGACCAGGGAATCTAACTCGTGGAGAACGTCATAGGTGGCGCGGAAATCGATACTCGGGTCGTGGCGGAGCGACTCTTCCAGGTTGCTACTTCACAATGGAGGACAGGCCCCTGCGCGCCTTCAGAAGAGCAACATCCCTAGGGCTACCATTGCGAGCCAAGGACTTCAGGATCGCCTGCTGAGTTTCAGGCGTCCAGAAGATCTTGAGTTTGCCTCGTGCACGCGTAATTGCCGTGTAGAAGATGCTGTGCGTCACATCTTCCTCGTTGGCATCCGTGATCACCACTTTCACAGAATCGTATTCGAGTCCTTGCGCCTTGTGAATGGACACGGCGTAAGCGACTTGAAACGGAACTGATGCGTTGTGCTGTTCGTCGTCCTCATCACCGTCACCTGAAGCAAAAACATCAAACCTCACAGTCGAATCTTCTACCCAATCGAGGTCTCTGATATTCCAAGTGTCAAACTCCGTCACGGGGCGATCCAGTTCGACATCGAACGTCACCTTCCCCACCGAAGTGACAACGTCGACTATTCGTCCTTTGAGGTTGTTGTGGATAAGCGGCTTGAAACGGTCAGAATCTCCGAACAAGACTGGGTCACCCACCTTGTAGGTTGCTACGCCCCAAGTCACCGATCGTCCGCGATTGCTCGCTTGCAGAAATCGATTGATATTGTTGATGCCGTAAAGGCCATCATAGTTGAGGCAGAGGATTACCTCATCATCTTCTTGCGCATGGAACAGAGAACCATCAAGAACCGACGAATAGCCATGTGACGCAAGGGCTTCGGCAATATCGCTGTCGATGCTCCGCACTTTTGACCATAGTTCTAGAAGGGCCTTGTTCTTGGTTCTGAACGGCGTGGTCAGTTCGAACACGGACGTCGGGGGGATGAAGGAGTTGACAATTGCAAACCAATTGCCGAACCGTATTGATTCAATCTGAAAGACATCACCAATTAAGACAAGAAGGTCAAACGAGGTGCACTCAAGAACGTCACGCAATTCTGCGTTACTCACTGTGCTGCACTCATCTATGAACAGCACGTCGTAGTGCGTCGCCTCGCTAGTTCGTCGTTGACTAGCGACAGTGCGGAACGTGGCATTCTGTGTGACTACACGACGCCTGAGGTTGTCCAGCGCCGGATGGGTCTGCGCAAGAAATAGCTTCTGCTTCTCGTTGAAGTAGTTCGCGATGTAATTGACCATCGTTGACTTACCCGTACCAGCTGCACCATAGATAACTGCAACTCGCGACTGTGCGAACAATTGCTTGAGTGCATCTCTCTTGAGGGGATCGTCGATAGAAAGGGAGGTAAGGCTGAGCCACGATTCGACGGCCGCCGCATATCCAGCCACGCCGGAGCCGGAAGACTTCTGCAACTCTTCGATAATTCGGACGGTAACGTCCTCATACTCACGAATGAACACATAGCCCTTGTCAAGAACCAGGTCCCTGCTCGGACGGTGCTTTGAGTAGAGCATGCCGTTGTGTGTGTCGACCAACACTGCCACGTCACCTAGATCCTGCAACTCGGCGACGGGTGTGTAGAGGATACCTCGGTTCTCCGTGTTGTCTTTTACCCGACGCGCAAGAAGTTCGTGGGTTCGATCAGTGATGTCCAAACTCTCTGCCAGGTCCGAGAACCGAGGGTTGTGATCAAGGAGTGAGGTGCAGAATGGCATCGTGTCGAAAGGAATGCATCCGTATGAGACTCGGAGGTCTGAGAGTAGGTGACATCCCTCTGGATCAAACTGCTGTTTGATGATCCTGTTGTTCATCTGCAGCATCAGATATCGAAGGACGTTGTGGCCAGCGGACCGCGTTCGCACAACGCGGCGCGCATCATCCAGCACACCGAAGAGACGCGACCTCTGTGCCCTCTGCAGCACAACTTTCCTGACCCGCTCGTACTGGTCATCCGTTAGATCAATCAGATCGAGGAGACTTGACGTCGTGGTAGTGAGATACTTCATCAGGTTGCGGTATTCGCTGCTTCCTGACTCCGCCTTAATCATCGGTCCTACAAGTCTTGAAAAATTCTCGAACTCGCACGGCCTTATAGAGATCTCCCACTCACGAATGATCAAGATCGGCATTGACTGTCCTAGTACTTCGATGACGTCGCTGCTCAGAGTCAGCTTGGCAGCGTAGTTGGTAGTTATGTCAATGTCAGTGAAGGCAATGATCCTGTCCGTCTTGTTTATCCGGTCATTGGGCAGAGAGAAGGTGACCTCGTAGTAGATTCGACCTCCCACAAAGAACGGTCGAGAACTTTGAATGTAGTATCGGGCCGGCTTTTCGCTTGATGACGATCTCAGGTCGTGATCATCAACGCGAGCTGCGATCTTTTCGTGGTACTCCTTCAGCGATCGGTCAAGGTCATATGGAAAGTCTTCAAGGTTGGCGAGGATCTCCAACTGACATCGGTCCTTTGCCAGCCTGCGAAGTCGTAGCAGACTCTCGAGGTACTTCAACATCAGCCGTTCAGATGTATCCCCGTCGAGCGTGTAGTGGGAAGCGCTGATCTTGAGGAGATCATGAAATCGCCGAAGCTGACCGAGTTGACCCGAGGAGCGGACGTATGCGAGGGCATCCTTGATGGCGTCGTAGTCAAACTCGGTTGCACCACTGTTGCTGTGTAGTCGAACTGCAAGTCCTTCGACAAGATTCCGAAGTTGAGCAAGGACGACCTGTGAGAGGAATGCTCTGTCCCTGTCGTAGTTCCCGATAGCCCGAGTAATCACGAGATCGGCGTTCTGGATCTGCGAATCAACCGAGGGCATCGACTAGTCATTCCCTCTGTGGCCGTCGGAGTCCTCTGCCTTGAGTTCTTCAAACTTGGCAGCCATGGTTGGATTTCCCCTAGTCAACTTCTTGATAGTCAAATCATCAGCTTTGTTGTTTGCGAGTCGCAGGTTGTTCTCTGAACCGAGAAGTGCCTCTTTTGTCTTCTGCAGATGGTCAATCGTCTTGTCAATCTCCTCGATCGCCGTCTTGAACTTCCTCGAAGCTAGGTCGTAGTTCCGCGCGAATCCACTTCTGAATTCGTCGAGCTCTGCTTCGAAGTTCGTGATGTCGATGTTCTGTTCGCGAACCCGCGCAAGTTCCGACTTGTATTGCAGAGTATTCTGCGCGGCATTGCGAAGCAGTGTGATCATCGGGATGAAGAATTGAGGGCGAATGACGTACATTTTGGGGTAGCGGTGCGAGACATCGACAATCCCCGAGTTGTAGAGCTCGTTGTCTGGCTCTAGCAGAGAGACGAGTACGGCGTACTCACATCCCTTCTCCGTTCGGTCCTTATCCAGCTCCTTGAAGAAGTCCTCGTTCTTTTTCTTGGTGGCGGTTGTGTCTGATTCATTCTTCATCTCGAACATCACCGAGACGAACTCATTGTCAGACTCGTCGACATCCCTGAAGATGTAGTCGCCCTTGCTACCACCCCTGGCGTCGTTGTCCTTCTCGAAGTAGGCACGAGGGAAGGCCGTGGCTCGGATCTTGTTGAACTCGATCTCGCAGTGCTGCTCCAAGGTCTCACCCACCATCTTGGTCGAGAGCTTCGCTTTCATATCCTTGAGGCGCTCGATGGTGTCGTCGCGATCCCTGATCTGTGTCTCGTACTTCTCTTTGAGTGACGCTTGAAGCAGCTTCTTCTCCGATTCCTTGCTCTCCACATCGCGCTTCAGGTCGTCTCGCTCTTTCTCTACAGTTCCGAGGGCTTCCTTTAGAGCAAGTTGTTTGGCCACGTCGGCAGACCTGAGCTCTTCCTGGAGGCGAGCGATCTCGGTATCCCTCTTAGCCACCTCGTCTTTCAGCTCACCGGAAACCCTGGCCGCGATGAGTTCGGAATTTGCCTTGAGCTCTGCCTTGAGGCGCTCGATCTCGCTATCCTTCTTGGCAGACTTCTTCTCCATCTCGCTGGCAATCTTCGTCTCGGCCAGTTCAACGGCAGCCTGCTTCTCCTGATCAGCGAGCTCGAGTCGCTCGTGGAGCGCCTTGTCAAACGCCTCATCACGAACCTGATTGAGGATCTCTGCGTACCCCGCTTCATCGATGTTGAATGTCTTCCCGCAGTGCGGGCATTTGATCTCATGCATGTTCCCCTCCTTTCAATCGGTCATCGCCGCATGGGGCGAGGCCACTACAGCTTGTATTTATCTCGACGCTTTTGGAATGCTTCTTCTCCTCCATCAAGAATCTCGACCGCGTGTTCACGAATACCCATTTGATCCAAGTCGAAGGCCGCCGCTCTCTTAGGTGAACTGTGTTCCAACGAACCCGTGAGATAGTCGAAGGTAAGATTGTTTCTGTTCTTCCGGTCGTCACCGTGCCTGTTGGCCACCACTATTTCCTCAGCGTCTGCGCCTACGACAAGGTTGGCGTTGTGAGTCACGAGAATGATTTGGCGTTGCTTCTTTTGGGCAACCAAGTAGGTTACGATCTCCCCGTAGATTGACCTGCTGTCAAGGTCATCTTCGGGCTGATCAATCAGGAGAGTCCATTGATCCTCGCTCTCGCCAAGAATCAAGGTCAGCGCGAAAAGCGCACGCTTACCTGGAGTCATCGTTGAACGCTCAAAGCCCCCAATGGAATCCGATTCAAGTTCAGCAGTAAAGCGAATCTCCGCTGTCGCCTCAAGAATGCGCTTTGCTGTATCGACTGGAGTGTTTCCCTGATTCAACTTCTGCTTCTTCGAATAGAGCTGCTCCATGAAGACTTGAGGATCTCCCTGAGCCTTCTCTACGTCTACTAGTTGTTCGTCATCCTGCGTCTTGAGGTACGCACCGGTCTCGTTCTTCTTGAACGACTGAGAGAGGAAACGAATGGTCTCGACATCGAAGCCAACCGCGATATCAAACGTCAGTTGATCAAGCGAACGCACCTCTGAAGAGAATGAGGTCTGAAGGTCCTCGAGCGCTTTGGCGCGAGAAGCGATCTGAGTTGAGACCTCTATCGCCTGTTTTACTTGATCGCTCCGAAGTTCTGTTTGCCTTCGCTCCAGTTTTTCAATCTTCTCAAGCGCTGCTTGCTGATCCTTCTGCCTTTTTACTAGTTCATTCAAAGTCGCGTTCGCTCTGTGCTTTTCTATCAGATCCCGATTGTCCTCCTGGAGCGTCCTATTCGCACTCTTGAGGGTGCCATCTTCGACTGACAATGCATTACGGTAAATGACAATTGCCGCTTCAACTTGACTAACAAGGTTCGCCTCGGACCCTGCAATCAACGTATTCAGCACCTCTTTCAGCTTCTCTGGAACGTCTTCGACGTCGGGCGTCAGATACGTTTGAACTGTGACGATGTTCGGGACAATAGAGAACGCATTCTTGTTATCGGATAGTACGTAGCCAGAAAGCCTCTCGGCTTCGATCTCGATATCAGCGAGACGAGTGGTGTTCGATTCGATGTCGTGTGTGACTTCCTGGTACTTCTCGAGGTCGGCTTCGCTAAGTGAGTTGGCCGCTCGGAGTTCAGCGATCTCCGCTCCAATGTTGTCACGGGCCTCGGTGACAGACTTCTTACTACCGAGATTCTTAATTTCAGTTCCAATCTCCCGCAAGGAGTCTGCGATCTTGAACCATTGCTCAACCGCTCGACTTATGGCAGTATTCGCCGTTCTAACAACACCAAGTTGACGCTCATGCTCACGAAAGTAGATCGGATAACGAGTTTCCAAGACAGGCTGTATCTTGTCTGTGACCTCCTTCGGGTTGTCACTAATCTGGTAGAGCCAGTTCTGAGGGATGTAAATCGCTCGCCCGCCATCCGTGCTACCGTCCGCCCATTCAATAGAACAAGTGGTCCCTTCAACATCTCGCCAAGACAGACCTGATGCAGGGCCGATATCCTTCTCCTGGGTCTTGTTTCCTCCGGCGACCATCTGCTGCTGCACTGTGTAGTCCGGATCAATGGCGTGAGAAATATGCGCCAGAAGTGCGGACTTACCGGATGAACGACTTCCGATAATGGCATTCAGGTTGGGGTTAAATACAACTTCATCAGGAAAATCGGTACTCCCTGAAAACCTAACGCGCTTGATGACTTTGTACTGATCCTTGGCGTCTGGTTGAAGCTCAGAAATCGACACTCTATTACTAGGTTCGACGAGTGTCTGTTGTAGGCCCTCGAATGTGGGGTCTGCTTTGACCCATGTGATTACTTGCCGGTTGTCACCCTCGATAGCTCTGCCGAGCCAGCTTTCTAAGTCTGTGAAGCTATGAGCATCGCAGCCACCGAATACGGGTTTTGGCTTCGAAGTCTGAGTCTTGTCTTCGTATCGATCCATCTTTAGGAAGTGCTCAGTATTGCTGGGGTCTTTTCCGAACACTGCGTGAACATCTTTGTCGATTTCGTCGGTAAGGTTTGCCTTGCGGCGATGCCCCTGTTGAGTTCTCATTCCATCGTTGTTTGAAGGGGCGAGGAAGATTAGGTGGTCAGTCTCCTCAGCCTCGGAACCGAATGTATTTCGAAATGCGTTTTTGATATCAACCCGAGTCACCGTCGCTGTAATGTTGTCGCTCTCACTCAATTCGGCGCACGACTTCTGTCTTCGTGAGGTATCCGTTATCTGTGTAGGTAATCTCTGCAGAAACTCATTAATCTTGTCTTCGGCCACGGAGTCTCGAAAGATGACGTGGAAATGGACCAAGTCCCTGGAGGAGTTTACGCTCTCATTTAGTCGAAGTTCGATATTCACTAAGAGCAGCTTTTCTGAATTGGGATACTTCGTTCTGTAGTACTTGATGAAGTCAATCGTGTTTTTCGCTGAGAAGTAGTCGGTGATGCCAAGAACCTGAACGTCTGAGTTCTCGATGATCTCGGCAGCCCGATCCCAGTCGAGTTTGCCGTCTTTCTTCTCGAAGCCGTCTGACAATGCCGTGCCCGGGATATGAACGTGCAAATCCCACTTTCTCCACTCGGAACCAGAATGGTAAAGCCTCGTCACGAGTCACCTTCTTCCCGAGTGAACAACTCTGCTTGCTGCAAAACTAATTCGACGGCCCGTTCTTCAAGATCTGGCGGGTAGTCGTACTTGGCAAGCAACCTTCGTACCTTGGCACGCATCTCTGCCTTCACCGATTCCTTGTAATTCCAGTCGATAGTGAGACTCTTTTGGATCTGCCCAACCAGCTCTACCGCGATTTTCTTGAGAATGTCGTCGCCCATCGTGAGAACCGCTGCTTCGTTCTGAACAATGGCGTCGTAAAAGGCGGCCTCTGAGACTGAGAGCCCAAGACTCTGATGACGAAAGTCCTGCTCCCGGATCTCCTTCGCAAGTTTTACAAGTTCAGAGATGATCTCAGCCGTTGTCAGTGCACGGTTCGTATAGCGATTGATGGCCTCGTCGAGCTGCTCGGAAAACTTTCGGGCCTGGACGATGTTCGTACGCCTAATCGTGCGGATCTGGTCGTTGATAAGTCGCTGGAGGAGTCCTGCCTGAAGATTCGGCCGATCCTTCGTAGAAAGCGAGTCAAGGAATTCATCACTAAGGATGGAGAGATCAGGTTTCTCAATGCCCGCGAGTTTGTAAATGTCGACAACTTCGTCCGCACCCACTGCTTCGTTGACAAGCTGTCCGATGGCGGTATCGATCTCAACAGCTCCGCTGCCTGCACGACCAGAGTCCGGATTCTGGATCTTGATAATCGCCGCCCGCACATCAGCGAACATCCGAACGTCGCTGCGGATCGCCGTTGCCTCGTCACGTGCACCACAAAGAGCGAACGCTTTGGCGAGCGCCAGCACCTGATCCAAGAAGCGGGCCATGCGATCAGGGTCTGCCATGACGAAGTCGAGAACGAGAGCGTGTTGCGCCAGTCGATCAGGCGCGGAAAGAGTCGGTGATGAATCAAATACGCATCCGTGGAGCATTCCACTCACGATGTCGTGTTTCTCGAGCATTGCCGCAACGACTTCTTCGATGGGCACGCCTGCCTGATCGCGATCAGATGGCGAGTAGTCAGCAAGGGCCTGCCGAAGGTTGGTGGCGATTCCGATGTAGTCAACAATCAGTCCACCGGGCTTGTCGCGGAACGTGCGGTTGACTCGGGCGATCGCTTGCATCAGACCGGCACCCTGCATGGGCTTGTCAACGTACATAGTGTGAAGCGAGGGTGAGTCGAAGCCCGTCAGCCACATGTCACGAACGATTACGATCTCGAGAGGGTCATCTGGATCTTTCGCCCTATTCTTCAATTCACTTCGAGTCTTCTTATCGTAGAGGTGCTTCTGGAACGACTGAGGGTCATCGGCAGAACCGGTCATGACCACCTTAATTCGACCTGCCTTAGGGTCGTCACTGTGCCAATCAGGACGAAGCGACACAATCTTCTCGTAAAGCTCAACCGCAATTCGCCGACTCATCGTGACGATCATCGCCTTACCGAAGAGCTCCGTCCTTCGTTTCTCCCAATGATCAACGATGTCAGCAGCGATGATGTCAAGGCGTTCGCTGGCTCCGACGATCGCTTCGACGCGAGACCACTTCGACTTGGACCGGCGAGCTTCTGTTTCATCAACCTCTGCAGTGGCAGCATCAACTAACTGGTCGATTAGCTCATGGGCGGTCTCATCCAGACTCACTTTGGCCAGACGAGATTCGTAGAAGATCCTGACGGTTGCTCCATCTTCGACGGCGCGTGTCAGATCGTAAACATCGATGTAGTCACCAAACACCGCTCGAGTGGACCGATCTCCCGATTCAATTGGAGTGCCTGTGAACCCTAAGTAAGTAGCGCTGGGCAGCGCATCACGAAGGTGCTTGGCCAGGCCAGAACGAAGAGTGCCCTCTGATGTCAGAGTCTCAGCGAAGCCGTACTGAGACCGGTGAGCCTCATCAGCGACCACAACCACGTTTCTGCGCTCGGTCAAGACTGGGTTGGTATCACCACCCGACTCGGGCGCGAATTTTTGCAGCGTGGTGAAGATGATGCCCCCGGACCCCCGCTTCAAGAGACTCCTGAGGTCACCACGAGATTCCGCCCTTACTGGAGTTTCGGGCAAGATTGTTGCAGGAGCGAAGACCTCGGTAAAGAGTTGATCATCAAGATCGTTGCGGTCAGTGATGAAGACAAGAGTTGGATTGTTCATCCGAGCATCGCGCATGAGCTTCGCGGCGTAGAAGACCATTTCGAAGCTCTTGCCTGATCCTTGGGTGTGCCAGACAACTCCACCTCGTCGATCGCCTTGCGGTCCCGATGCGGCAATCGTTGACTCGACGGCTGCGTTGACGGCCCAGTACTGGTGATACTTGGCGACTCGCTTGATCAATCCGTTGTTGCCCTCGTCACTGAAGACGACAAAGTTCTGCAGTAGGTCGAGGAAGCGGTGTTGATCGAAGACGCCCTTTGTCAGGACCTCGAGAGCAGGCCGATTGGTGATCACCTCGCGGCCGTCTACCGTTTTCCATGGGGCGTAGTGCTCGAATTGGCCCGAGAAGCTACTCATCGCCGCACTCGTGCCGTCACTGATCACGGTGACGACGTTGGGCGTGAAGACTGATGGGATGTCCTTGCGATAAGTCTGGATCTGATTGAAGGCATGTCGCAGAGTCGCCTTCTCGTCAGCGAGGTTCTTGAGCTCGAAGAGCGCGATGGGTATTCCATTCAGGAATACAACGATGTCAGGTCGACGATTGCGCCCTTCATCAACCGTGAACTGATTGACAGCTAGCCAGTCGTTGTTCTCGGGATGCTCAAAATCGACGAGCTGAATCGGCTCGGTTCGGATTTGGCCCGAGGCGTCGCGGCGCTCCACAGGCACGCCATCACGGAGTAACCCATGAACACGCATATTCTCGGCAACCAGACTCTGCGACTCAGCTCGCCCGAGGCGCTTGATCGCTTCTTCCACCGAATCGCTGGATGCAGCAGGGTTGAGTCGAGTAATTGATTTGCGAAGTCGATCGAGAAGATAGACCGAGTTGTACGACCCTCGCTCCGGACGTTCGCCATCAGGAGCTATCTCTGGTCCGACCGAAGTCGAATAGCCAAGTTCACGAAGGTACTCGAGCGCGGCGTCTTCGACGGTTGACTCGTTAAACATCGTCATACGACGACCTCACGAGCGACTTCGTTCGCTCCCCGGACTTGGATGCGGCCAGAGAGGACTTCCGGTAACAGTGTGTCGCGCAGATTTCGCAGGTCATCGCACTCATGCACGAGTTGGTTAATCGCCGCGCGAATAGGTGCAGTGGAATCAGCGAACAACTCGATCCTGGAGTTATCTGGCCAAGGTACATCAACGTTGACAATGACCCTGGCGTTCATGTTCTTTTGTACTGACCCTGTCGTCGCACCCGCGGCGTAGTCCCGATAGATGTTCGATTTTAAGAAACCATAGAGATAAAGCGACTCAGCATATGATGCTGTCCTAAGTCTGACTAAATAGGATGCAAATACGGCATCAACTGACTCATCATCGTAGATTGCTGACTCACCAGGATCAGCCATCCTCGCAACTAACAGATCGCCCTTTTCGAGCCGATATTTCCTCCGATCAGTTTCAGTGATTTTGGCTGACGGAACCGACGACCAAGACACCCAATTGGTCTTGTTGATGTCCGTGACACGAAGAAATCGCGAACCTTCAGCATCTGCTGAAGCACTTGCAGTGAGTCCGTATTGCGTTGACACGACATCGCCAAGACGGCGAAAAGTTGTAGTCTCGCTCGACACTTTGCTCCATGTTGCCTGAAAAATGTCGTCGAGCAGTTGGAGTCGGCGCTGATTCGACTCAATCTTGTCATCAAGCGCGCCAAGCATCGCGGCTATTTCCCGCTGCTCCGCTATCGGCGGCACATCAATAACGTGAGACTTGAGAATGTCAGTTTTCAGATTAGTGAACACGGAGCCATTCCCCTGTTGAATCAACGCCACGCGATCAAGGACTACCCGGTAGTACAGAAACTCCGGAATGACTCCGTGGAAATCGCGAAGCAACAACCACCCATCGTGGATGCAGGCATTCATGCCAACGAATTTTGGTATTCCAGGCGTAGCGCTATTTGAAACAATCAAGTCACCAGGCACGACGCGGACGCTGTGCCGCGCTCCTTCTGGTTTGATGAACTCCGCAGTCTGGGTGATGGTACGAGAATTAGCCGCGCTTGCATCACTGATTTTGATCCAGGGAACACCCTCAGGCGCAATCCACTCAATAATGGGTCTCGGTGAGGCACCGCGAGTGACGCGACACAACTCATCTAATCGACGACGAGTCCAGGTACTCATTCTCCAAGTGCCTCCAAGCGGCTTCGGACCTCGTTTTCGAGTTCCCTACCGTGATCGAACTCAGCGAACAACTCCTTCTTGAGTCGCTGTATCTTCTGGTCAACCGGCTCGTCGTCAACTTCTGCAGCTTCGGTACCCACATACCGCCCAGGAGTAAGTACAAAGTCATGCTTGACTATCTCGTCAAGTTGCGCGGCTTTCGCAAAGCCAGAAATATCTTCATAGTCGCCTTCATGGTTGCGCCATGAGTGATACGTACCTGCAATCCTCGCAATATCCGCGTCTGTCAGTACTCGCAGACGCCGTGACTCCATCGTTCCGAGTTTCCGGGCATCGATGAATAGAACCTCCCCTATGCGTCTACGGTGGCCATTGCCGTGTCGGTCTTTCGACACGAACCAAAGACTCACAGGTATACCAGTGTTGAAGAAGAGCCGGTCGGGCATGGCGACAATGCAGTCGACGAGGTCTTCTTCAACGAGTTTGCGCCGAATTTCACCTTCACCACTGGTCCTTGAACTGAGCGACCCATTGGCCAAGACAAAACCGGCCGTCCCCTTCGGACTCAGGTGATAAATGAAGTGCTGAACCCAGGCGAAGTTGGCATTCCCCTCGTGTGGAACGCCGTACTTCCATCTCGGATCATCTGCTAACTTCGGACTCCACCAATTACTGACATTGAAGGGCGGATTCGCGATGACGAAGTCCGCGCGAAGGTCCTGGTGAAGGTCATGTGTGAAGGAGTCGTCGGAGTGATCACCTAGATCAGCTTCGATGCCTCGCAGCGCGAGGTTCATCTTGGCGAGTTTCCAGGTCGTGTCGGTGAACTCTTGTCCGAATACCGATATGTCCGAGCGCTTGCCGCCGTGAGCTTTGACAAATTCTGCGGATTGCACGAACATCCCGCCCGAGCCACATGCAGGATCGAAAACCCGTCCGTGGTAAGGCTCGAGCATCTCAACGAGAGTCTTAACCACTGATCGGGGTGTGTAGAACGCCCCGGCGTCCTTTCCAGTTTCCTTGCCCGCGAACTGACCCAGGAAGTATTCGTAGACACGACCGAGCACGTCGTCAGATCCATGGTCGTCGGACTCGGTGAAACCTATGGATCCAATAAGGTCAACCAATTGACCTAGGCGACCCTTGTCGAGCCCCTCTCGTCCATAGTTCCGAGGTAGAACACCTCTCACGAGAGGGTTCTCTTTTTCGATGAGGTCCATGGCGTTATCGATGTCTTGGCCAATGCTCGGAAGTTTCGCTCGATCTTGGATTGACTGCCAGCGAGCGCTCGCGGGTACCCAGAAGACGTTGTGGCTGGTGTATTCGTCTCGGTCTTCGAGGAAACGGGCCCGGCGCTCAGGGTTTGGAATGTAGTCAGGTGAATCGGGATTGGAGAGGGCAGATTCGATCGCGAGGTGTCGCTCCTCGAAGCGGTCAGAAATGTATTTGAGGAAGACGAGCCCGAGCACCACATGCTTGTACTCACTGGGCTCCTGATTGCCTCGCAGTGCGTCAGCGGCATCCCAGAGGCGCTGTTCGAGTGTCTTCGCTTGTTGCTTCTTGGATGCTGTCCGTGCCACGTCGTCTCTCCTTTCCAATGATTAATTCGAGGTTGATACTTCAAAGGTACCGAGGAGATGTAAGACGAGTTGGGCCTTGCTTCAATTCAACTCCGCTGAAATCAGCGGGGGTCTTGTCAATTGCGCTGAACCGGAGTTGCAACTCGGTGCTTCTGAACATCATTATACCTGGTCAAATACAAAATCACAACAGGTCTCGATTCTGCCTCGATGGGCGACCGGTCGCTCGCATTGTGATGATGTCACTCGTCACTCCCACTCCCACGCGATGCCACTGAACAGACCACCGTAGAGATCAGCGAAGCGCGCTCTGGTCGTTAAGTTCGCAGCCAACGCAAGAAGTTGATCGTTCGATGGTTTGCCGGGGGCTTGCAGGTGCGTGAGGCCCGAGAACTTCCACACGCGTGACGGTTGGCGTTCTAGGAACGCCACCTCGAAAATAGCGATCCGTGTCGGTTCATGGAAGGCTCTCCACTCGCCGACTAACTGGTAGGGATCGGCCACGTCAGGTTCCGGAAGTCGTCGGAATCGTAGGTCATAGGCGTTGCCGCGTCGCATCGGCTCTCTGTACGAAAATCGGTCCTCGAAGTGGTCACCGAGCGAACGGCGACTGACAGCGAACTCGCCGGTCGTCTCGACCAATCCACCCTGGTCTGTACTGATCGCCAGGTAGTCAGCCTCATCGAAAGCCGCAACGAAGCGGTAGTGCTCGCGAGTTTCCTGCCACTTGGCGTTGCGCACGACGGTTTGGACGAGGACAATTTCGTTGACGACGCCGTTGTGCGATTCTGGAATGCGGAACGGCAGTGGTGACTTGGGATACCAGCCCGTCGTCAACTGATTCCTCAGCAGCTCGAGTCCACCAGATACTTGTCTTCTCACGGCGTCGATTTTGAGGCCCACCTTTGAGCCGTAGTACTCGTAACGCGCAGGGAGCCCCGAGAGATTCGACGCTTCATCCGCTAAGGCGAAAACGTCTAGCAGCATTTGCGCGAACGGGTCACGCAATGATTCAACTGCCGAGACGAACCGCTCGCGAATGGTTTCAAACGTCTCGGTGTCTCCACCAAGGATCTGACGAAGCGTCGTCGCCTTGGCCACGCGCGGTGGAACGAACCCCTCACGCTTGAGGAGCAGCTGCAGATCTCGAAGAAGCAGTTCACTCTCGTCCCACTCGATACCGAACGAAGTGGGTGAGGCGTTCAAGGTTCCTCCTTTCCAACTTTCATCCAACTTACGGGTTGGCCCTAGCCCAACGCAGCCAACGTACTTAATCTCGAAGTCGAGCCCGAGATGAAGTCGTCGAAAGCTCCGCAGCAAAGACGGTGGGTGACCCGCAGCCACGGATCACCCACCCGCCACCACCGAACAGATCCGTACAGGAAGAGAAGGAGATGACCAATGGAGAGTAACAAGATGCAGGCGGTGACGTCATGAGCGACGTGATTCCCTACAGCGCACCACCGGCCCTCGCGAGGGAGGCCCGCCAGAGCATTCGTGCCATGGCACGGACCAGGGCGCGAGCCGACGTGCGGATCGCCGAAGTAGACGCATCGACCGACGTGACCCTGGCCAAGGTGGACAACCTCACGATGGCGACGGGCACAGCGATGCAGCAGGTGGTTCGTGTCGCTCGAGTTCAGCGCGAACTTGAGCAACTTGCCCCCGAGGCATCGGCGCGGCTCAACTTCCTCGCCGACGATCACTTGCTGGGCTGCTCCGAGCTGATGTCGGACCTGCGACGTGAGCTGAGGAGGAACCGCTGATGGTGATCTTCGTTCTCATCATCGCCCTGCTGGCCCTTCTGGTTGCCGGCTTCGGCATCTTCTTGGTGCTGGCCTGGCGGGGGGACATTGGTCGACTTCACGATCTGGCCGACAGGTTGGACGCCGAATCCCGGCTGGAGTACCTAACGACCCAAACCCTCGGAGCCATGCGCGACCTCGCTCGACGGCACCTTCGTAACGACGATCTGCCGTAATCGTCGCAATTCTTACAACGCCGTCTCACGGTGTCGGAATGAAGCATGACGAACCGCTCGTGGTCACTGGCCGAAACCTCGGTACTGGGGTTCGCGTCGGTAACAAATATCACAGTTGATCCCCTTCAAATTCGACCTCGATCGGCGGATAACTAAAGACAGAACGGCGTGTGATCCGCTCACCTCAACGAAAGGAGAATATTTATGAATTCGAACAACACATCATCGACGCAATCAACGACCGAGAAGAAGTACTCGGTGATCCTGGCGGATCCACCGTGGGACGTCCAGCAGAAGGGTGCCTACGGCGCGGAGCGCCACTACTCTCTGATGTCCTTAGAGCGCATCAGGGAGCTGCCGGTCGCGGCCCTCGCGAGTGACAACGCTCACCTGTGGCTTTGGGTGACCAATGCCACGCTGCGTGACGGCTACGACGTCATGGAGTCCTGGGGTTTCACGCCCCGCTCACCGCTCACCTGGATCAAGCCACGCATCACGCTGGGTGTGTACCTGCGCAACGCCACCGAGCACCTGATTCTCGGCACGCGAGGCAAGGCCCCGGTCAAATTCAAGAGCCAACCGACCTGGATGTTCGCCCCACTACAGGATCATTCGCACAAGCCCGAGGAGCAGTACGCGGTCATCGAGCGGGTTTCGGGAGAGGGTCCCCGCCTCGAGCTGTTCGCCCGTCGTCGCCAGCCCGGGTGGGACGCCTGGGGCAATGAGATCGACTCCGACATCGAGATTCCGGGATTCCCCGTTCCACACCTCAAGTCACCAAGAGCGGCTCGCCAGCCGAGGAGTCGTGATGCGTAATGCCGAACAACTCGACGAACTCTCTACTCGAACGCGCATGGCGTGGAGCTCTCGTCCTGTGTGGGATCGTCGTGCTCCTCACTCTCGCGGTCGACATGATCCGTCGAATCTGGGTCGATCTAGTCGTGACGGTGGGCGTTATCACCGTGATCGCCGTGGCCGTCTCAGCGATCCTCAGTTGGCGGCGACGAAATCGCTGGTAACAATTACCACTCTCCGAGGAGAACTCCGTGAGTAGGCGACGAACTGGTCGAAGTCGTGGGCGACCGGTGACCGCCGACGACTTCCGCGTCATTGTGGTCCCTCGGCGAAAGCCCGATCTGCGCAAACTCGGCGGAGCTCTCGTGGCCCTCACTCTTCATCACGCTCAACTGGCGGACGCGAAACCAAAGTCCACGGAGGCCCAAGATGGGTCGGCGTAAGAATCCCCGGTGGGCGTGGCAGCAGGTGTGGTGGCCCCAGCCCTTCGACCCTGCCGTGGCCTGGGAGTTTCTCGAGCGAGTCCTGGCGGATCGCCACCTTGGCCCTGTGACCCTCGAAGCACACGCCGCCTCTGGACGGTTGAGCTATCTCCTTGGATCACAAAACCACTCTGCGGCCGCACTACGGGATCTCGTGAAGGAGATCGTTCCTGGCACTCGGATCAGGGACCTCGAAGGCGTCGAGCGCCCACTCATCGCCACGAGTACCCGACTCCAGATCTCTCATCCCTCCTTGGCGCTGAACGTCGACCGCGTCACCGCCGTGAGTCGAGCTGTTCTGGCAGGGCTCGCGACAGCTAAGGAGAAGGAGGATCTCATCGTTCTCCAGGTCGTGATCGGCGCTCGCCGCTCGCCGGCCTTCGTGCCGCGCGAAGTTCCCGACCCCACCCAGCGTTGGTTTGATCTCGTGACAGGCGGCACTCGAATTGCGGACGCCGACGTGCGTGCAAGGCTCAAGGAGCGTGTGGGTATCCACGGCGGACGGGCCACCGTTCGCGTCGGGGCATCGGCCGCTTCACCAGCCCGGATTCACCTTCTACTCACCGCGGTGCTCGGCGGACTACGGGTCGCCCAGTCATCGGGCGTTCGCATCGCTCTGCGGGGCGAACCCACCCTTCGCCTGACGTGGGCATCCGTGCCCTGGCGCTGGCCGCTTCACCTGTCCTCTAAGGAACTCATCGAAGTTCTGGGTTGGCCCCTCGACAAATCTGGCCAGTGGCCCATGCCCGGTCAACCCCCACTCCATCCACGACAGTTGGCGCCATCAACCGACGTGCTTGCAACCAATCGACCCTTCGCCGAGACGACCGCTCCTGGAGTCGATGTGCAAGTTGGTATCGCGGCACGTGACTCGCTCCAACACACCTGGCTTCTCGGGCCCACGGCTTCGGGAAAGTCAACGGCCATGTTGGCCATGATCCTCGACGCCATTCGGGCCGGACGAGGCGTTCTGGTGATTGATCCCAAGAGTGACCTCGTGAACGACGTCCTGGCGCGAATACCCGATGAAAGAGCCGACGATGTTGTCATCATCGATCCGACCGATTCCCGACCGGTGGGTATCAACCCACTGAAGAGTGGCAATCGCCACATGTCGTTAACCGCCGACTCGGTGCTGGCGGTCTTCAAACAGTTAAGCGTTGACTCCTGGGGTCCTCGCACTGAGGACGTGATCATGAGCGCCCTTCTCACATTGGCGCAGCACTCCGGAACCACGCTCACCATGCTGC
This sequence comes from Acidimicrobiaceae bacterium, assembly GCA_027449665.1. Lineage (GTDB taxonomy): Bacteria > Actinomycetota > Acidimicrobiia > Acidimicrobiales > RAAP-2 > RAAP-2. Next base: position 35,307 of record DAIDLE010000005.1, read on the forward strand.
CGACGCTGCTCACTGACGAGCGGTTTCGTAAGTCACTTACCAAGAGGCTCACCGACCGCGTGGGTCTGGGTAGCTTCTGGGCGAGTTACGAGGCGATGAGCCCCCAGATGAAGGCCCAGGTCATCGCACCCACGCTGACCCGACTGCGTCAGTTTCTCCTGCGGCCTCACCTGCGCGCCGTGCTCGGCCAGGCTGAACCCAGCTTCGACTTGATGGACCTCTTCACGAAGCGCCGCATCGTGCTGGTATCGCTAAATCGAGGACTCATTGGGTCCGAAGGGGCACGGCTACTTGGATCGCTGATCGTCGGCCAGCTCTGGCCCCTGGTGCTCGCCCGGGCCGGACTGCCGCCCGAGAGACGTCGGATTGTCAACGTCTTCATCGACGAGGTGCAGGACTACCTGGCCCTTCCGACGGATCTGGAGGACGCCTTCAGCCAAGCCCGTAGCCTCGGTGTCGGCTTCACCGTTGCCCACCAGTACCGCCGTCAACTGCCGCCTGGGCTTCGTTCCGCGATTGACACCAACGCGCGCAACAAGGTCATCTTCGGTCTCAACGCCGAGGACGCGGCTGATCTCGCGAAGCAGGCCCCCGAGCTTGAAGCGCAAGACTTCATCTACCTTCCTCGCTTCGCCGTCTACGCCAACCTGATGCAGGACGGTGTTGCCACGGGCTGGTTCTCAGCTCGAACGCTGGCCCCAGAGGCCCCCGTGCGCGACCCGGTGGGCCTACGGGCCCGCTCAGCCACCCTGTACGGCCAGGACGCCGCTGACGTCGAAGAGGCGATCGTGAGGCACCACGCGCAGCCCCATGGCCAGGAGCACAAAGATGATGCGCCGATCGGTCGGCGTCCGCTTAGAGGAGACTTGTCATGAAATCCTTTCAGATCGCCTTTCAGGTCATGACGAGTAAACGGACCAGGTTTCAGCCACGTGTCGCGGACAACGCGTCGAGCCGGGACGAGACTCAGCTGACTTCCCGTCTGCTGGAAGCACCGTCCGCTCTGATCAATCATCCCGGAGGCTCATCGTGAATCGGGATCGCACCTTCGACTTTGAAGAACGACTCAGCGACCGCGATTGGCTCATCCTGAGTTCCGTACGGGGCTTCCGGTTCCTCACGACACGCCAGATCTCACGGCAGTTCTTCGCGCGGGCATCCCGACAAGGTCCAATCCCTCGAAGTGCCAACCTAGCGCTCGTGCGCCTTCGTGAACTAGGCCTGCTTGCCAACCTCGAGCGACATATCGGTGGAGTCCGGGCGGGGTCCGGTGGCTTCGTCTGGCAGCTCACCGAACGGGGGGACCGTGCACTGGCCTCGCATCTCGGTCAGGCTCGTCCGGCCCGAATGCGGATGCACGAGCCGGGCACCTCATTCCTCGACCACACTCTTGCGATCGCCGAGGTCGTCCTTACACTCCAAGAGGTTGCTTCTTCAGGTCGAATCGCGCTCTCCAAGACCGAGCCGGAGCCTGATTGCTGGAGGAACTACCTGGGCCCGAGCGGTGAGACGATCACCCTAAAGCCCGACATCGCAGTCGTTACGGTGTCGTCTGGTTTCGAAGATCACTGGTTCATCGAAGTCGATCGCTCGACCGAACCGCCCAGTCGGGTAATCAGGAAGTGTCTCCAGTATCAGGAGTATCTGGCGACTGGGCGCGAACAGGACCGCCTTGGTCTCTTTCCAGCCGTGGTGTGGACGGTGCCCAACGAGCGTCGTCGGGGCCAACTGGTCCAGCGGCTCCTGGCTGATGGGTCTATCGACCAGCGACTGTTCACGGTCGTCACGCCGGACGCGCTCGAGGAACTGGTGGAAGTGGGCGCAGTCGAGTTCCATCGGCGCCGTGGGGATACGACGTGATCGCTCGCAAGCCCAAAAACCCCGGCGACGTAGGGCCGACTTCACTGGTCAGACTGGACAATTCCGCCAATCAGAGCGTTAATGACAGCAACGTAACTGAAGGAGACGTTGCCATGAGCCCACCCGTAGAAAGTCCGGTCGCGAACCCCCTGGACGCATTTACCAGCGCACTCACCCCCAAGGTAGCGGTGAGCTACCTGCGTGTGTCAACCCGAGACCAGGCCCGACGAGGCGGGGGCGACGATGAGGGCTTTTCGATCCCGGCACAGCGAGACGCCAATCGCCGCAAGGCCTCGACCATGGGCGCGATGATCGTCAAGGAGTTCGTGGACCGGGGTGCTTCCGCTCGCTCGGCGAATCGTCCCGAGCTCCAGCGCATGCTCGAGTACCTCGAAGACCACGACGTCGACTTCGTCATCGTTCATAAGGTCGACCGTTTGGCTCGTAATCGGGCCGACGACGTCGAGATTATGAAAGCCCTTGAGGCCTCAAATGTCCGCCTGGTCTCCACGACCGAGTCCATTGATCAGACCCCCTCGGGGATCCTCCTTCACGGCATCATGTCGAGCATCGCTGAGTTCTACTCCCGCAATCTCGCGGCCGAGGTCGCCAAGGGCATGTCGCAGAAGGTTCGTGCTGGTGGCACGGTGGGCCGAGTTCCCCTCGGCTACCGCAACCACCGAACAGTCGACGCGGAGGGACGTGAGATGCGCACTGTCATCGTGGACGCCGAGCGAGCGCCACTGGTTCGAGAGGCCTTCGCGCTCTACGCCACTGGGGACTGGACCGTCGTGTCGCTGGCGGAACACCTCGCCGGGCGAGGACTCACGACGGCACCGTCACCGAGACTCCCGTCCAAGCCCGTTACTGAAGGTCACTTGAACAAGATCCTGATCAACCCCTACTACAAGGGACTGACCAAGTACCAGGGAGTCCACTACCCGGGACGGCACGAGCCGCTCGTGGACGAGGTCACATGGCAGCGGGTGCAGGATGTTCTCTCCACCCACCTCAACGGCGAGCGGACCCGCAAGCATCCGCACTTCCTTAAGAGCACCGTCTATTGCGGCAAGTGCGGCGAGCGTTTGATGGTCCAGAACTCGAAATCAAAGTCTGGTGTCGTCTACCCGTACTTCTACTGCACTGGGCGACACGCGAAGCGCACAACCTGTACGCAGCGCTCGGTCCTCATCTACGAGGTAGAGAGGAAGATCGAGGAGCACTACCGGCGAATCCAACTTGACCCCTCGCTCCGTGCTGACATCGAGGAGCTCGTGCGAGATGAGTTCCGCGTGGCCCAGTCGCGGATGGAAGGAACGCGGGCCGACCTCAAGCGCGAGAAGGACAAACTGGAGCGCCAACGAGAGAAGCTCATGGAGGCTCATTACGCCGGAGCCATACCGGTCGATCTGCTGGGCCGCGAACAGGAGCGAATCAGTCGATCGCTACGAGACATCGAGACACGGCTGCTGGCCACCGTGACGGAATTCGAGACGATCGAGGCGAACCTCACCAAGGCGCTCGACCTCGCAGGAGACTGTGGTACCGCTTACAAGCAGGCTCCGGAACACATCAAGCGGATGCTCAATCAGGCGTTCTTCGAGAAGATCTTCGTGGTGCAGATCAACGAGACCCTGGCCGACGTCGAGATCGAGACCCAGTTAAGGGAGCCGTTCGACGTCCTGCTCGGCGACGAGCTTCGGACGGCAAGCCTGGGTCCGCCTCAAGCCCGGAAACCGAAGAAGCCCGCAGGCACTGATGCCAACGGGCTTCCATCCACCAACTCCCCAACACCTCATCAGGTGCAGGGTTTGAGTAACGCACTAATGGTGGAGGTAAGGGGATTCGAACCCCTGACCTCTTGACTGCCAGTCAAGCGCTCTACCAACTGAGCTATACCCCCAAATGCCACACGATGTTATCAGTTCGCCAACTCGCGAGAACCCACGATGGCGTCGGCACACTCGACCGGGTGAGACAAGAACGGTGAATGATCGCTCGCCATGTCGAGAACCGAATCGCATGTTTCGGCCATGAGTGTCTGAAGTTCGAGAGAAATGGCCCGATCGCGAGTGCAGCGAATGTACCGGCGAGCGACGAGTCGGTCCGGTGACATTCGTTTGGCCCGCAAGCTGGCGATGGTCTGCCGCCGGAGCTGCTTGACGGCGCTTGTCGCGACGTCGGTCGGGCATTCGCCGTAGAGGGCGTTAATGGCTCGCTCGGGGTCCAGACGTAGCCACGCGCCATCGACACTCATGGCGTCGTCGAGATCCGTGCGGGCGCTAACTAGACGCGAAACGTCGGTGGCGCTTTGGCCGATCGACGGAATGATTGCGGCCACGTAGACCATCGAGGAGACGTTGGTGAGTCGAGCGGCCGCCTCGGTGATGACCGCACCGCCGTAGCTGTGGCCAACCAGGGTCACCGCACCGGCCGGAGTGCGCGACACCACCGCGTCGGCGTCGCGCTGCAGGTCGGCCGATCCCCTGACGTCGTCGTGCGAACTCGGTAGGTCCACGGTTACCCACTCGATGCCACGCTGATTGAACTCCTGAGTCAGTGCGTTCCAGACCCAGGCGCCGTGCCAGGCGCCGTGAACGAGAACGTACGTGGGTGACGACATGGCGTTATTTACCTCGGCTTTCGCTACGAGACTACGTCCGGTGCTCCCTAGAATGTCGGAATGGCTCGCCCGTTCGATGTTCAAGCCGTTGAGAGGAAATGGCAGGAACGATGGCTACGCGAGGGCACGTACGACGTCGACAACGACGATCCGCGCGAACGCTACTACGCCCTGTGCATGTACCCGTATCCGTCGGGCGCGGCGCACCAGGGCCACGTACGCAACTACACCTTTGGTGATCTCATCGTTCGCTACCAGACGATGAGGGGCAAGGCAGTACTTTCGCCGTTCGGCTTCGATTCTTTTGGCCTGCCGGCGGAGAACGCCGCCATCAAAGCGGGCAGCCATCCACGCATCTTCACCGAGGCCCGTATGGCCGAGCTTCGCCGCTCCGTCGAGCGACTCGGTGCGGTCTACGACTGGCGGCGACTGGTGGTCAGCCATGATCCGGAGTACATCAAGTACTCCCAACTCATCTTTCTCGCCTTTCTCAACGCCGGTTTGGCGTACCGAGCCGAAGCGCCGGTCAACTGGTGCCCGGGGTGTGCGACGGTGCTCGCCAACGAGCAAGTGCTCAGCGACGGCACGTGCGAGCGATCGGGTGACGTCGTGCAACGGCGAAACCTGGAGCAGTGGTTCTTCAAGATCACCGACTACGCCGAGCAACTGCTCAATGACCTCGACGCTTTGGCGTGGCCCGAGCGCGTCAAGACGATGCAGCGTAATTGGATCGGTCGCAGCGAAGGTGTGGAATTCGACCTCGTGTTCGCGCACGACGCCAGTCGGGCGATACGAGTCTTCACCACTCGTCCAGACACCGGCTACGGCATCACCTACGCCGTCGTGGCGCCGGAACACGCGATGCTCGATGAACTGACCACCGACGCCCACCGATCTGACGTGGCGGAGCTCGTTGAACGTGCGACCACGGCGACCGAAATCGAACGGACGTCCACTCCAGATTGCGGACCCGGTCTCAGCAAGCGCGGCGCATTCACTGGTAGCTACGTGGTGAACCCCTTCACGGGTCAGCCCGTTCCCGTCTACGTCGCGGACTACGTGCTGGGCAACTACGGCACTGGCGCGATCATGGCGGTGCCGGGCGAAGACGAACGAGACTACGCCTTTGCGCGCGCGTACGGGTTGCCGGTGGTGGCGACCGTGGAGCGTCCGCCCGGCTTCGGCGACGGCGCGTACGCCGGCGACGGACGGCACATCAATTCGGGCTTCTTGGACGGATTGAACGTCGCCGACGCGAAGGTTGAGGCCAGCGCGTTCCTCGTCACCCACGCTCGAGGAGTGGCGAAGGTCAACTATCGCCTGCGCGACTGGCTGGTTTCGCGTCAGCGGTTCTGGGGCTGCCCAATCCCCGTCGTCTACTGCGATCACTGCGGCATCGTGGCGGTTCCCGTCGAGGCGCTGCCGGTGCTTGCCCCCGACGACGTCACGATGGACCAGTCTGGTCAGTCGCCACTGGCGACCCACGCCGAGTTCCGAGACACCAGTTGCCCGCGATGCGGCGGTCCGGCCCGACGAGAGACCGACACGATGGACACGTTTACGGACTCGTCGTGGTACTTCTTGCGTTACACCGATCCGTTCACCCCGGGTCGACCGTTCGATCCCGAACAGGCCGCCAGGTGGATGCCCGTTGACCAGTACATCGGCGGCGTCGAGCACGCGATCCTCCATCTGCTCTACGCGCGGTTCTACGTGAAGGCGCTGGTGGACATCGGACTGGCGCCGGGGGTTGATCGTGAGCCGTTCGCGAGGCTGTTTACCCAAGGCATGATTCGTCTCAACGGGTCGAAGATGTCTAAGTCCAAAGGCAACCTAATATCGCCCGAGCGTTACTTCGATCGCGTTGGCGCAGACGCGCTGCGGGTGTTTCACCTGTTCGTCGGTCCACCGGCCGACGACGTTGACTGGACCGACCAGACGGAGGACGTGATCGACGGGTGCGCCCGGTTCCTGGATCGCGTCTACCGCCTGTCCACTGACTCGACGTTCGCGAAGCGCTCGTTTGATCCGAGCCTTGACCTGCCCCTGCGACGGATAGTTCACCACACGATCGACCGGGTCACGTTCGATATCGACCGGTGGAGCTTCAATACTGCAGTCGCCGCGCTGATGGAACTCTTGAACGCCACTGCCAAGTGGGCCCGCGAAAGCGGAGTCGATGATGCTGTTTGTAACGAAGCAGTCGATACGTTACTGTTGCTGCTCGCACCGATGGCGCCCCACGTCACGGCCGAGCTCTGGGCGATGCGTCACCCGCTGGAACCCTCGGTGCACGCTCAGGCATGGCCGGTAGCCGATCCCATTCTCACGGCTGAACAGTTGGTCGTGATGGTGGTTCAAGTCAATGGCAAAGTACGCGCTCGCATCGAGGTGTCGCCGACGGTTGACGATTCTGAAGCACGTGCCCTCGCGCTCGCGGACCCGACCGTCCGCTCGTGGATCGGCGATAGCGAGCCGACCCGGGTAGTGGTGCGCGCACCACGGCTGGTCAACGTCATGGTGTGATGGTGGCCACGTCCGCGTCGCGAGCGACCGTCGTCGTGCAACCGCCTCGCTTCGATCGTCCCGAGGTTGAGATTCACGCATCCCCTCGACGAACCAAGACCGGAGCTGCCCACTGGTCGGGGAGCCGCGTAATCGTGCAGATCCCGGCGCGACTACGGGGCCGCGAGCGCGACGCCTTCGTCGACGCATTGGTCGAACGCGTCGTGCGTCACCGTCCCCAAAATGCCGCCGGTGATGCCGCGCTCGAAGAGCGATGTCGGTCCCTATCGGCTCTCTACGCCGACGGCGTGGCGCCGTCATTGGTTCGCTGGGTCTCCAATCAGCGGGCGCGATGGGCGTCGTGCTCGCCCGCGACGCGCGAGATCAGGGTGTCGAGTCGCTTGCGTCAGTGTCCCGAGTGGGTGATTGACGCCGTGCTCGTGCACGAGCTGGCCCACCTCCACGAGATCGACCACTCGGCGGCCTTTCACGAGATTGCCAATCGTCATCCGCGCCAGCGCGATGCGTCCATTTTTCTCGAAGGTTTCGCGTTGGGTCTTGGGCTCGCCGTGGAGACGGGCGTGGTCGATTCCTCAGTCGACTAGTCGGCCTCGCCGCGTAGGAATCGCTCGAGTTCGGCAGCGAGTTCCTCGGCGCTCGGGAGGTCTTCAGCGGGCGCTTCGTCCGCGTCGATGGCCTCTTCGAGTTGCTTCACCATCGTGCGGTGATCAGGGTTGTTCGTTATCAAGTCATCAACCCGTTGACGGGTTTCGTCGGCTGACCGACGCAGATCGCCAGCGTCTAACGTGAGTCCGCTGACTCGCGCGACGCCGTCGATGAGCGCCGCCGCAGCCTGTGGGTACGCCATCGACGCGACGTAGTGAGGCACGCGAGCCCACAGGGTCACGACGTCCATGTCGACGTCGGCGAATCCGAGCTCGAGCGCGGCCGAAATTCCAGCGGGTACTTCGATTTCGCCACCCATCGTCCCGACCACGGTCAGCAGGTGTGCGCTCTGGGCCGGGGCCGTCCCGATGACGCGAATCGGCCTCGTGTGGGGCGTGGGCGCGGGGAAGGCGCCGAGTCCCACGGTCAGGCGGACGTCGAAGCGCCCAGCGGCGTCGGCTACCACGTCGACAAAATCGCTCCAGTGGAAGTCCGGCTCCGGTCCGACGAGGAAGAGTACGTCGGCCCCGTCACCGTCGCGGCCGTAGCGCAGCTGGATCTCGGGCCAGGTCAGCTCAGTTGTTACCCCGTCGACGATTCTCGCGACCGGTCGACGGGCGCGTTGATCGATGAAGTACTCGGTATCCAAGGTGGCCAACACGTCGGTCTGGATGGTCGACAGGAGCGTTGACATGGCGGTCGCGGCGCCGAGTCCGGCGTCAATCCAACCCTCGAGTCCGATTACCAACACCGGCTCGTTGAGCGGGGGGTCCGCGAGGTAAATGATGCGGTCGTAGATTTCGTCGTCCATCACGTCTCCAGGGTGCGGCCGGCCAGGGTTGCCAATGTAGTGATATGCGTCGGAAAGTCGAGCACGCTGCCCTGGTCTCCGGCGGTAGCGCCCGCCTGGTAGCGGGCGTACACGCCTTGCAAGATGCAGGCCAGCTTCCAGTAGCCGAAGGCTTGGTAGTACGTGACGTCGCTGAGGTCGAGGTTCGAGTGGCGGGCGTAGGACTCGAGCACGTCGGCGCGCGAGGCGAAGCCCGGCGCCGACGTGGGCGCAGCGCCCAACAGCGCTACCGTCTCGTCGTGCGGCTCGGCCCAGTAGACGAGCAGAATGCCGAGGTCGGCCAGCGGATCGCCCAACGTGCAGATCTCCCAGTCCAGAATCGCCAACACGTCGCCCTTCTCGTCCAGGACCGTGTTGTCAAGTCGATAGTCGCCGTGAACCACGGACGTTCGCTGCTGACGAGGGATGTTGCGCGCGAGGCGCTCGCCAATCGCTTCAATCGCCCCGTGGTCGTCGACACCGTCGACGCGGGTTTGCTCGTACTGTGTACGCCATCGGCGCAGTTGTCGTTCGATGTAGCCGTCGTGTCGAGCGAGGTCGGCGAGTCCGGCTCGATCCACGTCGACGTCGTGCAGGCGCGCCAGGGTCTGCGCGAGGTGATCACCAATAGTGGCGCGCACCGACTCGTCGAAGGCGAGCTCGGCTTGGTCGCGGTTACGCAAGATCGCACCGTCGACAAACTCCATGACGTAGAACGGGCGGTCGGTAGTCGATTCGTCTGTGCACAGGCCGAGCGGGTGGGCGACGGGCACGCCGAGCGGTGCCAACGCCGCGATGACGGTGTGCTCGCGAACCATGTCGTGCGCCGTTGGCAGGACGTGGCTCACCGGCGGTCGACGAAGTGCGACGGATCGTCCCGTTGCGTCGGTCACGCGGTACGTGAGGTTGGATCGGCCACCCGCGATGAGTTCGAAGTGAAGTGGCGCCACGAGATCGACGTGACGAACGAGCCACGCCGTCACCGGTTCTACCTCGATGCCGGCAATCGTCTCCATAGCCGGTGAGGATAACAGTGCTTCGCGGTGGTTCAGATTCGCGTCGTCGGTAGACTGGCGGCGTGAACGACGCGACCGACGCCACGTTTCGAACCAAGGTGCTGGAGCGGTCCTCGGAACTTCCCGTGGTGGTCGACCTGTGGGCGGCGTGGTGTGGCCCGTGCCGCACGTTGACGCCCGTTTTGGAGAAGGTCGTCGCCGCCAGCCACGGCGCCGTCGAACTGATCGCGGTCGACGTCGACAAGAATCCCCGGACCGCCCAGGCCTTTGGCGTTCAGTCGATTCCGTCGGTCTTCGCCTTTCGCGATGGTCAGGTGGTCGACTCGTTCGTGGGGGCGCGCAGCGAGCGAGCCGTGCGAAAGTTCGTGGCCAAGCTCCAGCGCTAGGACACCGGCCGACGGCGAAATGGGGTCCCGGTAGAGTGGGAACGTGACCGACGTAACTGACGCCACGTTTAGCACCGCGGTGCTGGAGCGCTCCAAGACGGTGCCGGTGGTCGTCGACCTGTGGGCGGCGTGGTGCGGTCCGTGCCGGATGTTGACGCCGATCCTTGAGAAGGTCATCGGCGAGACCAACGGTCTGGTTGACCTCGTTAAGGTCGACGTCGACGCGAATCCCCGCGTGGCTCAGGCATTCTCGGTGCAGTCGATTCCCTCGGTCTTCGCGTTCAAGAGCGGCGAGGTCGTGGACTCATTCGTTGGGGCGCTCCCCGAGCACGCCGTTCGTGAATGGGTCGCCAAGCTCGTTCCTGGCGCGTCACCCCTTGATCGGCTCATTGCCGCTGGCGACGAGGCGTCGTTGCGTCAGGCACTGGAGCTGGACCCCGTCAACGTCGAGGCGGCCGCCGCGTTGGGTGCGTTGCTCAATTCGCAGAGCCGTTTCGACGAGGCCGAAGCCGTCCTGGCTCCGCTGGCGTCCTCGGTGGCGGTGAAGACGATACTCGCCCGGGTACGACTCGGGCGAGACGGCGTTCGATTGGACGGCGACGTCGATCTTACGCTCGAACACCTCCTCGAGCAGTCGGCTAGCAGTGCGCAGGCGCGTGAGAGCCTGCTCGTGTTTCTCGATGCGCTCGGGCCGGACGATCCCCGCTACGTCACGTTCCGCCGCCGCCTGGCCAGCCGACTGTACTAATAGTGCGTCGGTTCCAGCCCGCGCGGACCATAGAAGTCGCGTTGGGCTCGCGTACCTACGACCTCACGGCCCGCGCGCTGGTGATGGGCGTACTCAATCGCACACCCGACTCGTTCTACGCGCCGGCCGCGACGTTGGCGCTCGACTCGTTGCTCGAGCGCGCCGACCGCCTCGTCGCTGAAGGGGCCGACCTCCTCGACGTGGGGGGCGTGAAGGCGGGTCCGGGTGACGAGGTGAGCGAGGCGCGGGAACTGGACCGGGTGGTGCCGGTGGTCGCCGAGCTGCGTCGCCGTTTTGATATTCCCATCAGTGTTGACACGTGGCGCGCCTCGGTGGCGGCTGCTTGCTTCGACGAGGGGGCGGTCGTCGGCAACGACATCAGTGGTTTCGCTGATCCCGAGTACCTGCCCGCCGCGGCCAAGTTCGGCGCGACCGTGGTCGCGACCCACATTCGCCTACGACCCCGCGTCGCTGATCCGGCGCCCCATTACGTCAACGTCACCGAAACCGTTCGCGATTATCTCGTAGAACGGCGTAGTTGGGCCATCGCCGCAGGGATCGATCGCCGCCGGATCGTGCTCGATGCCGGCCTGGATCTGGGCAAAACGGCAGCGCATTCGCTCCAACTCCTACGGGACTCCGCCCAACTCGCCGAGCTCGATTCCCCGTTGCTGCTCTCGGCGTCGAACAAGACGTTTCTCGGGGATCTGCTGAATCTCTCGGTTAACGACCGTCGCAACGCGTCATTGGCGGCCGCAGCCGTCGGCATCAGCGCCGGGTGCCGGATCGTCCGAGTCCACGACGTGGCGGGCAGTGTGCGCGTGCGCGACGCCCTGGCTCGAGTGTTGGAGGAGGGGTGACCCGCTCATCGCTCTGCGTCGTTGGTTCCGACGCCACGATGGTCTACGATGCCGTGCGCGGCGTCGTCGCCGCCGAGTTGGGTGGGCTTGACGCGGCGGCCGCGCTCGAGGATTTCACGGCGCGCGACGCCACGGCGGGCGAGTCGCTCGTCGGTCGGCTCCTCGACGCCCTCTACACGCCAGCCATGCTCGTCGAGCGGCGCGTCGTCGTGGTTCGCGATGCCCAGCACTTGACGGCGGATGAGGCGGCCCCGGTCATCGCGTGGATGGCCAATCCCAGCTCGTCCACCGTCCTGATCCTCGCCGTCGTGGGTGCCAAGTCGAACAAGTTCGTCAAGTCGGCCGACGAGGTGATCGACGTGAACGTCGGGACCAGGTCGGTCGACCGCGTCGAGTTCGCGGCGGCCAAGTTCGTCGAATACGGCGTCGGCGTGGACGCGGCGCTCGCCAAGCGGATCGTCGAGCGAATCGGCGATGAGGTCGCTCGCGTCGACGCGCTCGCGCGAACGCTACGAGCCATCTACGGGACGGCCCCGCTGACGTACCAGCAGCTCGAACCCTACCTCGGTGACGCCGGGGACGTGCCTGAGTGGGACCTCACCGACGCGCTCGACGCCGGGGACGCCGCTCGAGCCATCGGCGTGGCTCGGCGAATGCTCGATTCGCGCGGGCGGGCGGGTCTGCAAGTCGTCAACATCCTGCAGCGGTACTACCTGCGACTGGCCCGTCTGGAGGGAGCGGCCGCACGCAACGCCGACGAGGCGGCGGCGCTCTTGGGCATCAACCGTTTTCCCGCGGGCAAGGCGCTCGGTGCCGCGCAGCGCTTGGGTGCCGAACGGGTCGCCGAGGCCGTGCACCTGGTAACCCGCGCCGACCTTGACTTGAAGGGTGGCGCCGACTACGGGCGCCGCGACGATGGCTCCGACGTGGACGCTACGGACCTCACGGTCATCGAGGTGCTCGTCGCGCGACTGGCGCGCCTGAGCGCTAGCGCACGACGCTAGTTAGCGTCAGCGCGCAGCACGTTCAAGCGCCGCATGAGTCCGCTCTTCTTGTTCGCGGCTTGGTTCTTGTGGATGACGCCCTTGGCTGCCGCCATGTCGATGCGCTTCATGGCCGTGCGCAGCGCGGCGGCCTCGTCCTCGGTGCCTACGGCCGCGACCGCGGACTTTACTCGGGTGCGCAACTCGGACTTGACGGCCTTGTTGCGCTCGCGCGCAGCCTCGTTCTGCTTGTTGCGCTTGATCTGGCTCTTGATGTTGGCCACGAAAACAACCTCGTTCGATAGCGGTGCCGTTGGTCCGGCGGGCTGAACAAGGCTAGCAGAATCGAGGCCGACCACGCTCGTCGTGCTGCAACGGCGGGTAGCCTTGCAGCACCGTGAGCCCTTCGACCGAACCCGTTGATTCCGCGCGAATCCGGAACTTCTCAATCATTTCTCACGTGGACCACGGGAAGTCGACCTTGTCGGACCGAATCTTGGAGATAACGGGGGCGGTAGACCCTCGTTTGATGCGAGCCCAGTACCTCGACTCGATGGACATCGAGCGCGAACGAGGCATCACCATCAAGGCCCAGAACGTACGTGTTTTTTACGAACGGTACGTGCTGCAGTTGATCGACACGCCAGGTCACGTCGATTTCGGGTACGAGGTGTCGCGGTCGTTGGCGGCGTGCGAAGGCGCGATCCTCCTGGTCGACGCCAGCCAGGGCATCCAGGCCCAGACGCTCGCGAATTGCTACCAGGCCATCGAGCACAATCTGGAAATCATCGCGGTGCTGAACAAGATCGATCTGCCCGCCGCCGATCCCGACCGGTGCAAGGATGAGTTGGAACGGGTGCTCGGCCTGCGTCGCGACGAGATCCTCTCAATCTCGGCCAAGACGGGAGCGGGGGTCGCCGAACTGCTGCGCGCAGTCATCGACCGCGTCCCGGCGCCCCAGGGCGATCCGTCAGCGCCGCTGCGCGCGCTCGTCTTTGATTCGTACTACGACCAGTACCGAGGCGTTATCAGTTCGATTCGAGTCGTCGAGGGGACGCTGCGCGACCACGTCAAAGTCCGCATGATGCAGGCCAGCTCGAACCACGAGATTGAAGAAATCGGCATCCGTACTCCCGATATGGTGCCGGTCGCTCAACTTGGGCCCGGCGAAGTCGGCTACCTCGTGGCTGGCGTCAAGGACGTTGGCGAAGCGCGATCCGGTGAGACCGTTACCGAGGCGGCCCGTCCGGCGCTCGTCGCGCTCGACGGGTACCGTGACCCCAAGCCGATGGTCTTTTGCGGCATCTACCCGATTGACGGCGATGACCTGCCCGACCTTCGTGACTCGCTTGACAAGCTCAAGCTCAACGACGCGTCGATCACCTTTGAACCCGAGTCGAGCCACGCGCTCGGATTTGGTTTCCGGTGCGGCTTTCTTGGGCTGCTGCACATGGAGATCGTTCGTGAGCGTCTCGAGCGCGAGTTCAACCTCTCGCTCATCGCGACCGCTCCGTCGGTGGTCTATCGCGCGTTCCTCACCGACGGCACCGAGGTCGACATCGACAACCCCACCGACCTGCCCGACGCGAGCCGACTCGATCACATCGATGAACCGATGCTCGACATTTCCATCCTCACCCCGTCGGAGTACCTGGGCACCGTCATGGACCTCTGTCAGTCTCGCCGAGCCGAGATGCAAAAGATGGAGTACCTCTCAGCCGAACGCGTTGAGCTGCGCTACTCGATACCGCTCGCCGAGGTGGTCATTGACTTCTTTGACGCGTTGAAGAGTCGAACCAAGGGCTACGCGAGTTTGGACTACGAGCCGAGCGGCTACGTGACGTCGTCGCTGGTGCGCGTCGACCTGCTAATTAATCACGAGGCCGTTGACGCGTTTTCCACCATCGTGCACAAGTCCAACGCCGACTACTACGGGCGCCGGATGGCGGAGCGCCTGCGCGAGCTGATTCCACGACAGATGTTTGACGTACCCATCCAAGCGGCAGTGGGGGGTCGCGTGATCGCGCGCGAGACGGTGAAGGCCCGCCGCAAGGACGTCCTCGCCAAGTGCTACGGCGGCGACATTACGCGCAAGCGCAAGCTGCTCGAGAAGCAGAAGGAAGGCAAGAAGCGGATGAAGAACCTCGGACGCGTCGAAGTTCCTCAAGAGGCGTTCGTCGCCGCTCTCAAGCTAGAGGACTAGCCAGCCGACCGTCGGTCGTTAGCACTCGGTAGAATTGAGTGCTAGCAAGGAGGAGATATGGCTCGACGTTCGTTGAAGAAGGCCGCCCCCGTGGCGGACCTCGACGCGCGCAAGGCGACGATTCTCCAGGCCGTGGTGCGCGAACATATCGACACCGCCCAGCCGGTGGGCTCGTCGTCAGTCGCGTCGACGAGCGACCTTGCGGTCTCCTCGGCCACCGTGCGTTCCGAGATGGTGACGCTCGAGCGTGAAGGCTACCTAGCCCAGCCGCACACGTCGGCCGGGCGCATTCCGACCGACAAGGGTTACCGCTACTTCGTGGACCACCTCCAGGCCGGCGTCGTCGGGGCGACCCAGCAACAGCAGATCAAGGACTTTTTCGAGAACGTGCGCGGCGAAGTCGAAGACGTACTCGCCCAGACCTCGACGCTGCTCAGCCAGTTGACGAGCTACACCTCGGTGGTCGTGGGCGCGGGTCACGCCATGAGTCCCATCCTCTCAACGCAGTTGGTGAATCTCGAGGCCCGCCACCAACTGCTGGTAACGGTCTTCGCCGACGGTTCGGTCGTCAAGCACAGCGTGATGACGAACTTCGACGCCAGCCACGTGGAGGTCGCGGAGGCGTCGCGTCAGCTGCACGCGCTCTTGATCGGCACGACGCTCGGTGCGCGGGTTCAGGTGCCGTCACGCAACGACCACGTTGCCTCGCTCGTCCGCGACGCGGTGGCGACCCTGCACGCCCAACAGCCCACGATCGACGGCGAGCAAGTCTTCATTGGCGGGTCCTCAAAGGTTGCCGAGGCGTTCGACGGCGTGGAGACCGTGCGAAAGGTCTTGTCGATCCTGGAACAAGAGCTGCTCGTGGTGTCGCTGGTCCAAGACATCCTCGATCAGGGCCTGTCGGTGGCGATTGGGTCCGAGCACGGCTACGAACCCCTGTCGTCGTGTGCGGTGATCGTGGCGCCGGTAACCGTCGATGGACAACCCGCGGGCGCGGTTGGCTTGCTCGGCCCCACGAGGATGAAGTACGGCGAGGCGATGGCGGCCGCCCGCGCCGTGTCGGCCCACCTCGCGCGTCATTTCGGCGGTGATGAGCGTGCCTAGTACGGACCTGTACGAGATCCTGGGCGTCGATCGATCCGCGTCGGCCGAGGAACTAAAGCGGGCCTATCGTCGTCTGGCCCGCCAGCACCATCCCGACGCGAACCCCGACGATCCCGAGGCGGAGGCCCGGTTCAAGGACGTGTCGCAGGCCTACGAAATCCTGTCTGATCCCGAGCGGCGCGCGAACTACGACCGCTTCGGCGCCGACGTAGGCGGTGGGGGTCCCGGTCCCTTCGGCGCGGGCTCGGTACAAGACATCTTCGACATGTTCTTTGGCGGGATGGGCCACGCGCCAACTCGCCGCGGACCCCAGCCGGGCCCCGACGCCGAGGTCGCCGTCGAGATCACGTTGGATGAAGCGGCCTTCGGCGCGACCAAGGAGATTGCGGTCACGCTGCCTCAGCAGTGCGCAACCTGCCAAGGAAGCGGTAGCGCCCCGGGTACCTCGCCGGTCACCTGCGAGGAGTGCAACGGGACGGGCGAGATTCGACGAGTTCGCAACTCGATACTGGGGCAGATGGTGACCGCTGCGGCCTGTTCGCGCTGCGCTGGCTACGGTACGCGTATTGGGACGCCGTGCCCCGACTGCCGCGGCGATGGGCGTACCCAACGTACGACGACGCTAACGATTCAGATACCCGCCGGCGTGGAGGACGGCTCGACGATGCGATTGGCGGGTCGGGGCCCCGCGGGACCGCGCGGCGGCGCGAACGGTCGGCTCTTCGTACACCTGCGCGTCACGCCCGACCAGCGATTCGAACGAGTCGGCGATGACCTGCATCACGAGGTTCACGTTGCCTTCACCCAGGCGGCCCTCGGTGCCACGATCGAGGTCCCGACGCTGCGCGAGACGACGGTGATCGAGGTTGCGCCGGGAACGGCGAATGGCACGGTGCAGCGCCTGCGCCACGAGGGGGTGACGCACCTGCACGGACGCGGCCGTGGTGATCTCTTCGTCCACGTCGTCGTCGACGTGCCGACCGAGCTCGACGAGACCTCGGCGTCGCTGCTGCGCGAGTTGGCTGAACACCGAGGCGAGAGCGTGACCCCGGCACCGAGCGGTCTTTTTCGACGGCGCGCGAGACGGTGAGCGACCCCACGTTCCTCCGTCGCGTGGCCGCGCTCGGACAGTTTCGAGTCGACGATCCGCGCCGACCGGAGCTGAGCCGCGCCGACGAACACCACCTGCGCACCGTGTTGCGCGCTGCGGCGGACGAAGAGGTCGTGGTGACCGACGGCCGCGGGACGTGGGCCGTGGCGGCCGTCGAGCCCGCGGGACTGCGCCGACTGACCGACGTGTGGATCGAGCCGGCTCCCGCCGAGCGCACGCTGTACCTCGCGCCGCTGAAGGGTGATCGAAGCGAGTGGGCGGTGATCAAGGCGAGCGAGCTGGGCGTCACGACCATCGTGCCACTACTGAGTCGCCGCGTCGTAGTCAAGGTTCGCGGCGAGACGCGTACCAGGCTGCTCGCGCGATGGCAACGGCTGGCCGACGAGGCGAGCGCGCAGGCGCGGCGAACGCACTACCCGAGCATTGGCGATCCGCTGACGCCGAGCCAGCTGCCCCCGGGTGTCGCGGTGTGCGACTTTGACGGCGACGGTTCGTGGTCCGGTGTCGCGAGCGTCGCCATCGGCCCCGAGGGCGGCTGGGAGCCGGGGGAGTGGGGGACCGGTCGCCATCGACTCTCGCTCGGCCCGACGGTGCTGCGCAGCGAAACGGCGGCCGTGGCGGCGGCGACCTTGATGGCGTTTCACGCCCCCGGTGAGAGATTCGCGCACCAGTCTGGCGCGATGCGTAATGATGAGAGCAGCCATGACTGACTGCCTGTTCTGCAAGATCGTCTCCAAGGAGATACCGTCGACGGCGGTCGCCGAGTCCGCTAGCGCGTACGCGTTCTACGACATTGCCCCTCAGGCTCCCGTTCACGTGCTGGTGATCCCGAAGCAACACATCACGAGCGCCGATGAGGTGGCGTCGGCCCACGGCGGGGTCGTGGATGATCTAGTCATGCTGGCTCAGCGCGTCGTGGAGCTCGAGGGCGTACGCGAGAGTGGCTACCGGCTCGTCATCAATGTGGGACGCGACGCGCAAATGACGGTGGCGCACCTGCACGTCCACGTTCTCGGGGGACGTCGATTGGAGTGGCCGCCCGGATGACCGTTGACGAATCGGCCGGCGAGGCGATGACGGTGACGACATTCGTACGCAACACGAACCTGCTAGCGGGTCTACTCGGGCCGCGCGACGAGCACCTGCGCGTCGTGGAGCGCTCGTTCCCGTCATCGAAGATTGCCGTTCGCGGCAATGAGATCAGCGTCTCGGGTCCGGACGCGTCAAAGATACTGCGGCTTTTCGACGAGCTCGTGCTGGTGCTCGAGAGTGGTCAGGCGCTCGACTCGACCAAGATCGAGCGCACCATCGATATGGTTGACGCCGACTTGCGCCCGAGCGAAGTACTCGGACACGAGGTGGTGCGCGCGGCTCGGGGCAAGCCAGTTCGGCCGTCGACCGCGGGCCAAAAGCGCTACACCGACGCGATAGACGCTTCAACGATCACCTTCGGCATCGGTCCGGCCGGAACAGGCAAGAGCTATCTCGCCGTCGCGGCCGCCCTCCAGGCGCTCCATCGCCGCCAGGTGCAGCGAATCGTGCTCACTCGGCCGGCCGTCGAGGCGGGCGAACGACTGGGCTTCCTACCCGGGGACCTCATGGCCAAGGTTGACCCCTACTTGCGGCCGCTCTACGATGCCCTCTACGACATGGTCGGTCCCGAGGGTGCCCAGCGCTTGATCGCCAACGGCACGATCGAGGTCGCCCCGCTCGCCTTCATGCGCGGGCGCACCCTCAACGACTCGTTCATCATTCTCGACGAGGCCCAGAACACGACGCCGGAGCAGATGAAGATGTTTCTCACGCGTATCGGCTTCAACGCGAAAGCGGTCGTCACTGGCGACGTGACCCAGGTGGACCTTAACGGCCGCACGAGTGGGCTGACGCACCTCGAGTCGATTCTGGGTGACGTCGACGGCATCACGTTCGTCCACCTCGGGGCCAAGGATGTGGTGCGCCACAAAATAGTCGCGGCCATAGTCGCCGCGTACGATCGGCGGACCTCGTGAGCGTTGACATCTACGCCGCCGACGAGCAGCACGAGGTCGCGATCGAGCTGGAGCGGTGGGTCGCTCTCGCTAACGCGGCGCTACTCGACGAGGGCGTGCGCGGGCTCGCCGAGCTGTCGCTCATCTTTACCGACGAGGCCACGATCGCGGCGCTCAATCAGCAGTTCATGGGCAAGACGGGGCCGACCGACGTGTTGAGCTTTCCCATCGACGACGAGCCCGAACCGCGTGGCCGCGTACCTGACGCGGGGGGCAGCGGACCGGGGGACGCGCCCCTCGACGAGATCCCCCAGTTGATTGGCGACGTCGTCATCTGCCCGGCGGTGGCCGCGCGCAACGCGCCCGACCACGGCTGGTCGCTCGATGACGAAGTGGCCCTGCTCGTGGTGCACGGCGTTCTGCACCTACTGGGGTGGGACCACGAGGCGGACGACGAGGCCGAACGAATGGAATCGCGCGAGCGAGAGCTCCTCGCTCGATACCATCGACCCGTCGAACCGTGATCGCGGCCACGTGGTCGGTTGGCGACACCGCACTCTCGCTCAGTGTGCTCGTGCTGCTGGTGCTGTCGGGCTTCTTCGCGCTCGCCGAGACGTCGCTCGTTCGGATGAACAAATCTCGGGCGCGGTCCCTTCGCGACCAGGGCCGGCGCGGCGCCAAGGCCCTGGTCTCCCTGGCGGACGCCCCTGAGCAGTTTCTTAACCCGCTGCTGCTGCTCGTGCTGATCTGCCAACTCGTGTCGGCAACGATGGTCGGCGTGCTCGCCGGTCACCTCTTCGGGGCGGCCGGGGTCTTCGTGGCCACCGTGGGCGAAGTCGTCGTCATCTTCGTGATCTTCGAGGCGATCCCGAAGAACTTCGCGGTCCAGCATCCCGACTCGGTCGCACTCTTCACCGCGCCAGCCGTCGGACGGCTGCTTCGGTTCTGGCCCATCCGGTGGATCTCGACGGTCCTACTAGCAATCGCCAACGGCGTGATGCGCCTGTTCGGTGCGCCGTCGTCCGCACCGAGGGTGACCGAGTCCGAGGTCCTGGCGATGGCCGACGTCGCACACGAGGACGCGGCGATCGCCTCGGAGGAACGAGCCTTCATACACTCCGTGATTGAATTCGGCGACACCATCGTGCGCGAGGTCATGGTTCCGCGCCCCGACATGGTTGACGTCGCGGCAACCGCAACCGTGCGCGAGGCACTGGACGTCGCCATTGAGTCGGGTCGCTCGCGATTGCCGGTGCTCGGCGACGGCGTTGATGACGTGGTCGGCATCGTCAACCTTCGGCACTTGGCGGCGCTCGTCGCGAACGGGCACGGTGACGCGACCGTAGCCGAACACATGGGCGAAGCGCGCTTCGTGCCCGAAACCAAGCGGGTGGCGTCGCTACTGACCGAGATTCGCCGTGCGCAGGTTCACCTCTTCGTCGTGGTCGACGAGTACGGCGGCACGGCCGGGCTCGTGACCCTGGAGGACGTGCTCGAAGAGCTGGTGGGTGAGATTGCCGACGAATCCGATCCACGCGCGGTGCAGGCCACCGGTCAGTCGATCGACCTCGGTATCACGCTGAGTGGCCGCATGAACATTGACGACGCCAACCTGGACTTCGACCTCGAGCTGCCCAAAGATGGCTGGGACACCGTGGGTGGGCTCGTGCTCGACCTCGCAGGCGGCGTGCCCGACGAGGGCGAGTGTTTCGAGACCGACCACTACCGGCTCACCGTCGTGCGTATGGAGGGTCGGCGGATCGAAGAGGTCCGGGTCGATCCGCTGGTGAGCGAATGAGCCGGGCCGGCTTCGCCACTATTCTTGGTCGGCCCAACGTGGGCAAGTCCACCTTGGTGAACCAGCTGGTGGGTGCGAAAGTCACGATCACCGCGTCGTCGCCCAACACGACGCGCCGCGCCGTGCGCGGCGTGGTGACGCGCGACGACGTCCAGGTGATTTTCGTAGACACGCCCGGCCTGCACCGAGCACGAACGACGCTCGGGAATCGATTGAACGACGCGGCCCACCACGCCGCCGACGACGTCGACGTGGTCATCGCCCTGATCGAAGCGGGGAGCGTGATCGGACCGGGGGATCGCGCCGTCTTGGCAACCCTGCTCGACGCGTCGCAGGTACGTGGTCCCCAGCCGATCGTCGTGGTTAACAAGACTGACCGGGCGGCGCGCGAGACGATCGCCGCGCAGCTGATGGCCGCGACGCTCGCGGTCGAGGAGGTTGGTCGCGAGCGCGGCGGCGAGCCGGTGACCTCGAGAGTCGAATACTTCGCGGTGTCGGCCAAGACGGGCGCGGGAGTCGACGCCCTGGGCGCGTTCGTCGCGCGGCTGATGCCCGAATCGCCCTTGCTCTTTGACGCCGCCGAGGTGTCTGACGTTCCCGAGACCGAGTGGATCGCGGAGCTCGTTCGCGAGCAGCTGGTGCGCAAGACCCGCCAAGAACTGCCGCACTCCATCCACTGCCGCGTCACCGAATTCGAGTGGCCGCACGTCATTGTTGAGATACTGGTGGAGCGCGAAAGCCAAAAGGGCATGGTGATCGGACACGGTGGCCAGTTGCTGAAGGACGTTGGCATCGCGGCGCGCCGGCAACTCCCCGAGGGTCTCTATCTGGAGTTACGCGTCGCGGTTGAACCGGGGTGGCAGCGGCGAGACGACGCCCTCGACCGGTTCGGCTACTGAACTCGTAGCGGCGGTGTCCGTGCCACGGCCGGTGGGCGACGGTAGCCGGGCACGCGTCCGTGCGTCGGATGGCGTGCACGCCGCGTCGTGGCGATCATCGCGCGCGACGGCGCGTCGGGGCCAGAAGCTCACGGCGAGCAGGGCGAACAGGGGGATCGTGGCGACGGCCAGACTCGGCGTCGCCACGCCAAGGTAGTGGAGACCACTTAGCAGCACGATCCCCGCGATCAGGGGGCGTACGGCGTCGCTGGCCCGTTTCGACGAGATGAGCGCCCCCAGGTAGGTCGCGGGAACGGCGCCCGTCGCGACGGCGACGGTGACGCTCAGCGAGACGTGCCCAAAGATGAGAGCCCCCACGGACGCGCCCAACGCGAGGGGAACTGACTGGGCGAGATCGGTGCCGACCAGCCGATCACTCGACATCGAGGGGTACAGCAGCGCGAGCGCCATCATCATGATCGAGCCGGCGCCCACGGACGTGAGACCGACGAGAAAGCCGCCGAGCACCCCGGTGACGATCGTGGCTGCGGCGGCACCGCGACAGTCGCTCACGCGAGGAGTGGCGCGCGCGAATACCTGACGGATGGCCATGGCACTGGCGCCGATGACGAGGGCGCCGCCGAGCAGGCGCTGGGGTACGACGGTCGCGGATCCGGTGCCGAGCCGGTGCATGACGTAGGTTCCCACGATTGCTGCGGGCAGGGAACCCGAGCAGAGCAGCGCGACGACTCGCCCGTCCACTTTGTGGCGTCGCCAGTGCACCAGCGCACCGACGGGTCGCATCAAGACGGTCGCCACGAGGTCCGACGCGATGGCCGTCGCCGGCGCTACGCCGAAGGCCAGGACCAACATGGGCGTCATGAGCGCCCCGCCACCGGTTCCGGTGAGGCCCACCAGCATCCCGACGACCGCGCCCGCGGCGATCAACACGAGGTCGAGGTGCACGGTCCATCCTTTAACGAAGTATTACTAGTGAAATACTAGTCAATTGGACGGTCTAGGGGGCTGCCGGTTGCTCGTCACGCAGGTGGCGCAGGAACTCGATTACCGTTGCTCGGTCGCGCGTTCGCCGCATGGGGGGCAGTCGTTGGAATAGCTGGCTCCGATAGGGCGCCTCGGCGAGACGCGTGTCCAGAACGGCCACGACGCCACGATCGTCTGCGGCGCGGATGAGACGCCCAACTCCCTGTGCGAGCAGCATGGCCGCGCGCGGGAGGTCGACGTCGACGAAGGGCCGTTCGGTACGCTGACGCCGCGCTACGGCGAGCGGGTCCGTTGGCACGGCGAAGGGAAGTCGGTCGATCGTCACGAGGCTCAGCGAGTGGCCCGGTACGTCGATGCCCTGCCAGAAGCTCGTCACCGCGAAGAGGCTCGCCTCGGCGTGCTCTCGGAACTCGGCAATGATTCGCTGGCGCGAGAGGGTTCCCTGGACGAGGACGGGCGTGGTGACGCGAGAGGCCACCACCGCGGCGATTCGGTCCATGACGGAGCGATTCGTGAACAGTGCCAGGGTTCGTCCGCCGGCGGCTTCGATCAGGTCCGCGAGCTCGTCGGCGATGCGCGCTTCGGCGTCGTCGTGGTTGCGGTGCGGGAAGGTCGAGGGCACGTAGAGCAGTGCGTGGTTGGCGTAGTCAAAGGGGCTCGACACGCGCTCAACGCGCACGTCCGCCAGTCCGAGCGACGGCCCTAAGGAGTCGGGGATGGTCGCGCTGGTGAGAATCCCCGTTACCTCGGACCACAAGAGCGAGCCGAGTCGGGCGCCAACGTCGATGAGCGCCAGCTCGAGTCGAACCTCGCGGTCGCGCTTGGTCACGTACAGCAGTTCGTCGGGGCCGACGGCGCGAAGCCGCTGGAGGTCGCCGGCGAGGTGGATCGCCGGCCCGAGCGCGCGCTTGCGGCGAGCCTCGTGCGCCGCGTCGACGCTCGTTAGCGCGCGCAGCGAGCCGACGAGGATAGTTAGGACGTCGGCCGTTCGGTCGAGGATGGACCGCGTCGCGTCGTCAGCGCCGGTCGTTCGCCCGTCGTCCAGCTGGCGTTGCAGCGCCTCGCTCAGCCGATCGGCGAGTGAGGCCAATTCACCGGTTCGCTCACGATCGGCGGGCTGGAGCAGCGGACGAACCGCGGCGGCCGTGGCCCGCAGTCGACCCGGCGCGAGCGACGTGCCGAGCAGTTCGCTGAATATGTCCAGCACCTCGTGGGCTTCGTCGAACACCACGACGTCGTGGGTGGGCAACAGCGTCGAGCCTGACGCGAGGTGCGACGCGTAGAAGTGGGTGTTGGTAATGATGATCGAGCTCGCCGCAGCACGGTCACGGGCGAGCTCGGCGAAGCAGGCGCCACCCTGGGGACACTGGGCCCGACCGAGGCACTCCTGCGCGGTGACCGTCACCGCTCGACGAGTGCGCGCGTCGAGGTCGAAGGATAGTTCGTCCAGGTCGCCGGTCGTGGTCTCGTTGGACCAGCGCACCACGCGGCGGATCTGGTTGGCGACGCCGGCGGGCACCTCGGTGTCGTCGTCAAAGCGCAGTTGCGCGGCGCCCATATCGTGGGCGCGATTTCGACAGAAGTAGTTTGATCGACCCTTCAGTATTGCGACGCGCACGTCCGTCAGCGCCGTCGCCACGGCCGGCGCGTCCTTCGAGGCGAGCTGGTCTTGGAGGTTTTTCGTAGCCGTCGCGACCACGACGCGACGGCCCGAGAGTGCGGCGGGAATGAGGTACGCGAGCGACTTGCCCACGCCGGTTCCCGCCTCAACGATGAGGTGGCGTCGTCGACTAATCGCGTCAGCGACGAGGCGCACCATGGTGCGTTGTCCGAGACGCTCCTCACCACCCCCGGGCAGTGACGCGGTGATCGCGTCGAGTACGGCGAGCGCTCGATCGACGTCAACGTCGCCGAGATCAGCGCCGAGGTCGACGCCCGTTTCCGAGTCGGGTTCGACGTAGGGCTGCTCGTCGTCGGGATCAAAAGATCGCACCGTACGACCATAGGTGGCCCCGGCTATTCGCGAAGGACGAACTAGGTTTTGGGGGTGCCCGATCCCCGTCACGTCGACCTGCCTGCAGGGTTGGACCGTAGCCGGATGCCGCGCCACGTTGCGGTCGTGATGGACGGCAATGGTCGGTGGGCCGCGCGGCGGGGTTTGGCTCGCACGGCGGGCCACGCCGCGGGCGAGGGTGCCCTGCTCGACACTACGTACGGGGCACTCGCCGCCGGCGTAGGCACGCTGACGGTGTACGCCTTTTCGACCGAGAACTGGCGTCGTCCGGTCGACGAGGTTCGCTACCTCATGAATTTCAACAAGAGCCTCCTCGAGCGGCGCCAGCACGAGCTGCACGAGGTGGGCGTGCGCATACTGTTCTCGGGCCGGCGCGACTGGCGGGTGCCTAAGCAGGTACTGCGGCGCATGGACGAGGCGAGCACGCTCACGAGCGCCAATAGAGCGATGACGCTCAATATCGCGTTCAACTACGGCGGGCGTGCCGAGATCGTCGATGCCGTCGCGCGACTGGTGGCCGATGGCGTGTCGTCGCGCGCGGTCAGTGAGAAGACGATTCGGTCGCGCCTCTACCACCCGGAGCTGCCCGACCCGGACGTGGTGATACGAACGTCGGGCGAGTTTCGAACGTCGAATTTTCTGCTCTGGGAGATGGCGTACTCGGAGCTGGTCTTCACTGACGTGCTCTGGCCCGACTTTCGCCGCGAGGATCTCTACGCCGCGATCGAGGAGTACCAGCGGCGAGAGCGCCGTTTCGGCGGAGTCGACGAGTGACGCTGGGTCGCGTCGTCGCCATCGCCGGCGTAGTGGCTTACGCGTTGTTGTGGGTGCTCGCGCTCAACGGCGTGACCAGCCTTATCGCGCCGCTCGTCATTCCGGCTGTCCTGATCTTCTTGATCTGGGCGGGCGTGGCGCTCGAGCGCTACATCGGCGTGACCCCGCACCGGCCCAAGTTCCCCGAGGACTCCGACGAGGACCACGAGTCGTGAACGAACTCGCCGACGACGCCATCGTGCTGCGGACGTTTCGTTCCGGCGAGGCGGACCGGTTGGCGGTGCTGTGGACCCGCGACCACGGCAAGGTGCGCGTGCTCGCCAAAGCAGCCCGCAAGCCAACCAGTCGCCTCGGTGGGGCGCTCGAGCCGTTGGCTCACGTCGGGATTGATGCGGTCGAGGGCCGTGGGGGGCGATACATCGTTCGTCACGTGGTGCACCGGGATCGCTACCTCACGTTGCGCGGTGACTACGAGCGGCTCGTCGCCGGTTTCGCCGTGGTCGAGGCTGTCGACGCGATTCCCGCCGACGACGTCGCGGACGCGAACATCTACCACCTCATCCGGCGCGTGCTCGCGACACTGAATGACGAGTCGTTTCACCCAGCGCTGATTCCGGCATCGTTCTTCATGCGCCTGCTCGCTCTCGACGGATCGGCCCCGGTGCTCGACGCTTGCGCCGCGTGCGGACGTGACTCGCCGCTCGTGGCCTTTGACGCGGGCGTGGGTGGGGTGCTCTGCTCGCAGTGCCGATCGGGACACGCCCTCTCCACCGAGGGACTCATCCTGCTTCGTCGCATCGCCGGCGGGGACCTCGCCTCGGTGCTTCGCGAGTCTGATCCGCCGGGCGCCGGCGAAGTGTCCGCACTCGCGCACGGGGCGATCGAACAGCACTTCGGGCGTCGACTCCGCGCGTCGCGCGTCGCACCGTCGGGCGGACTCAGCCGCTAGCGTCCCTGAACACCCCTTACGAGGAGCGTCGTTGGCCTGCGTACTCTGGTTTCGCCGGGATCTTCGGATCACTGACCACGTCGCCCTCGCCGCGGCGGCTCGCGACGACGTGGTCGGGCTCTTCGTCGTGGACCCTTCGATCGTCGGTGGGGTCGGGCCGACTCGAGCCCACTACCTCGTGGCCACGCTCGAGTCGCTCAACGCGTCCATGGGGGGCCGACTCGTGGTTCGAGTGGGCGATCCCGCCGACGTCGTTTCCAGCGTCGCCCGTGAAACCGGTGCGGCGACGGTGTACGCGACGGGCGATTTCACGCCTCGGGGGCGTCAACGTGACCATCGCGTGGCCACGGCGCTCGCGGCAGCGGGGCGTACCTGGCGTGCGCTGGGATCTCCCTATCTCGCGGATCCGGGGACGACGTTGGCCGCGTCCGGCCAGCCCTACCGCGTCTACGGCGCGTTCCGTCGGGCGTGGTCGGCGAGGTTGGGCGATCCGCCGGTGACGGTAGGCGACGTGAACTGGATCTCGCTCGACGGGGTCACGGCCGACGCCGTCGTCACCGAAGCCGCGCGCCGGCGTCCCCGGTACTTCGGGGATCTACCCGATGGACCTTCGCCCAACCTGCCCGAGGCGGGAGAGGGGGCGGTCGCTCAGGCGATCGCGCGCTTCGAGCCATTCGTTGGGCGCTACGACGTCGAGCGGGATCGGCCCGACCTGGACGTGACGAGTCGGCTCAGTGCCTTGCTGCACGTCGGTGCCGTGCACCCCCGCACGGTGCTCGCGCGACTCGACGGACCGACTTCCGGAGCGCGCACGTGGCGCGACGAGCTGTGCTGGCGCGAGTTCTACGCGGACGTTCTCGCGCACCATCCCGAGTCCGCGTGGCGTGCGTACCGACCGTTTCTGGCCGGCCTGCGAGTTGACCGCGGTACGAGTGCCGAAGAACGTTTTCGAACGTGGGCTCGGGGCGAGACGGGATTCCCCCTGGTCGACGCCGGCATGCGTCAGCTGCTCGCCGAGGGCTGGATGCACAACCGGGTTCGGATGGTGACGGCGTCGTTCCTGGTGAAGCACCTCCACCTCGATTGGCGCTGGGGGGCGGCGTGGTTCCTGTGGCGGCTCGTCGACGGCGACGTCGCGTCCAATCAGCACGGGTGGCAGTGGGTAGCCGGCACCGGCACCGACCCCGCGCCCTTCTATCGAATCTTCAACCCGATTCGTCAGGCCGAACGTTTTGACCCGCACGGCGACTACGTGCGACGTTACGTGAGTGAGCTCGCCGACGTCGCGGCGCCGGCGGACCTCGCGTCGGAGACCGCGACCGCCAGCGGGTATCCTGCGCCCATGATCGATCTGGCGCACGAACGCGCGGAAGCGCTCGCGCGATACAGAGAGCTCGCGCGTACGCCGACGTGAGCGACTTCGGCGTCTACGTACACGTGCCCTTTTGTGCGCATCGCTGCGACTACTGCGCGTTTGCCACGTACGCCGATCGCGACGAACTGATGGATGACTACGTCGACGCGGTGTGCACGGAGCTGTCCTGGCACGCCGAGGAAACCCCGCCCGCGACCTCGGTGTACTTCGGCGGCGGCACGCCGTCGCGGCTGGCCCCCGACCAGCTCCTGCGCATTCTCGGGGCCATCAAACGCGTGGATGGCGCTGAGGTCACGGTGGAATGCAACCCCGAAGATGCCTCGCTCGAACGGCTCGTTGCCTATCGCCACGGGGGCGTGAATCGGATGTCGTTTGGCATTCAGTCGACGCGGCCCGCGGTGCTCGCCGATCTTGGCCGACGACACGGCGTGGGGGCGCATCACGAGGTCGCCGCGGCGGTCACCGCGGCGGGCTTCGCCACCTGGAACATGGATTTGATTATCGGCTCGCGCGCCGAAACGCTCGAGGACGTTGCGGCGACTCTGGACGATCTCGTCGGACTCGCGACGCCGCCGCCTCACCTGAGCTGCTACGCGTTGACGCCGGAACCGGCGACGCCCCTCGGACGCGACCCGGCTCGTCACCCCGACGAGGACGCGACGGCTGACGCCTACGACCTCGTAGGGTCCACGCTGGAGGCTGCGGGCTACCTATGGGAGGAGATTTCGAACTGGGCTAAGCCGGGCCACGACTGTCGCCACAACCACCTTTACTGGGATCAGGGCGACTACCTGGGCGTCGGATCGGCGGCGCACTCGCACCGCGCGGGTCATCGATGGTGGAACGTACGCACGCCGGACCGCTACATCGCGCTTATTCGAGAGGGCCGTCGGCCGACGGGCGGCGAGGAGTACCTCGACGAGTCGACGAGGCAATTCGAAGGCGCGTCGCTGGCGTTGCGCACGACTCGCGGCGTTCCCGTGGAGGCGTTTGCGTCGCTCGAGGAAATTAGGCACCTCGTGACCGTGCGTGACGGAGTGGTGACCCTCGCGCCGGCGGGACGGTTGTTGGCCAACCAGGTGATCGTCCGCCTCAACGGTTCGCGGGCGTCCGGTAACCTGGATCGATGACCGCCGAACCGGACCCCGATCTGCTTGAGAAGGTGATCAATCTCGCGAAGCGGCGAGGATTCATCTTTCCGTCGGCGGAGATCTACGGGGGATTCCGTTCGACGTACGACTACGGTCCCCTCGGGGTCAACATGCTGCGCAACGTCAAGCAGGCGTGGTGGCGATCGATGGTGCAGCTGCGAGACGACGTGGTGGGTCTCGACGCGGCGATCCTCGGGCCACCCGCGGTGTGGGCGGCGTCGGGCCACCTCGCGACGTTCACGGATCCGCTGGTCGACTGTCGACAGTGTCACGAGCGCTGGCGAGAAGACAAGATAGACGGCGTTTGCCCCAACTGTGGCGGCACGATCTTCACCGAGGCTCGGGCCTTCAACCTGATGTTCAAGACGCAGGCGGGTCCCGTCGAGGGCGAGGGGGCTACCGCCTACCTTCGCCCAGAGACGGCCCAGGGCATGTTCACCAACTTCCTGAACGTACTCACCACGAGCCGGCGACGCCCCCCCTTCGGTATCGCTCAAGTCGGCAAGTCATTTCGTAACGAGATCACGCCGCAGAACTTCGTCTTTCGAACGCGCGAGTTCGAGCAAATGGAGATGGAGTACTTCGTTGCGCCGGACGAAGCCGAGACCTGGTACCGGTACTGGATCCAGAACCGGTACCAGTGGTACGTCGACCTCGGGATTCCCGTGGACCGGTTGCGTTTGCACGAGCACGCCAAAGAGGATCTCTCGCACTACTCGCGCGGTACGACCGACATCGAGTTTCGCTATCCCTGGGGCTGGGACGAGCTCGAGGGAGTGGCCAACCGCGGCGACTACGACCTCACGCAACACGCCAACGCCTCGGGAACTGCGCTCGAGTATTTCGATGCGCAGGCCGGCGTGCGCTACACGCCGTATGTCATCGAGCCAGCGGCCGGGGCTACGAGGGCCATGATGGCGTTCCTGCTCGCCGCCTACGAAGAGGACGAAGTCGAGGGTGAGCGGCGTACGGTGCTGCGACTCGACTGGCGGCTGTCGCCCTACCAGGTGGCCGTGCTCCCACTGTCGAAGAAGCCGGAACTCGAAGGTGTCTCGCGCGAGATTCTGGCGGCGCTGCGGCCGTGGTTCATGTGTGACTTCGACGTCACCCAGTCAATCGGTCGCCGTTACCGCCGCCAAGACGAGGTGGGCACACCCTACTGCGTGACGGTGGATTTCGCGAGCGTAGAGGACCGAGCGGTCACCGTTCGCGATCGAGACACGACCGGCCAGGTTCGCGTCGCGATCGCCGACCTCGTCGACGTGCTGCGTCAACGGATGAGCCCGGCGTAGATCGGCTACACGGTCCATCGACTTCGGAGGCGCGTTCGCGAACGGCCGACTAGTTGACCACGATCAGTCCTCGCATACTCGACGCGAAGCCCACGGCCGCCGTCGCGACGCAGTGCCCGCCGGCACAGCTGACGTCGTCGATTTGACCGATCCCAGCCGGTAGCGCTTCGCTCGCCCACGTTCGTCCGCCGTCGGACGTCGCGAGGATCGTGCCGTAGAGGCGGCTGGCCGATCCGGCTGCGCCGGCCGCGACGCAGTGCAGGGCGGATGCGCACGAGACGGAGAGCAGCGCGATAGTCGGGGGCGGCGTCAGCATCACCCACTGACGCCCGCCGTCGGTCGTGCGCGCCACGACGCCGTGGCCTAGCGTGCTGTCCGCGCTGGAGCCGACGGCGACGCAGGTGGCGAACGTCACGCACGATACGCCAAAGATTTGAAAGAATCCTGGCGGCATGGGGTCACTCGACCACTCGGTCGAACCTGGCCCGAGGGTGAGCGCCGCCCCCGTGGCTCCGCACGGGTGGGGATTGTTGAGACAGTGGCTGAAATCGAAGCCAACGGCGTGACACGAGTTGGCCTCGCACGTGAGGGCATTGGGTTGCCACAGGGTTGGCTCGGACACAACCGACGCCGTCCAGGTGGCGCCACCGTTCACGGATGACGCGGCAACGAGTCCCGTCGCGTTGGGATTGGTGGGTGGTGGAACCATCGTGCAGCCCGGACCGCAACTGGTGGGACCCGAGGTCACCGGCGGCAGGCGGCCCGTGCCGAGGGCGACGCAGTGCTCGCCGGCCGAACACGACACGCTAAACAGTTGCACGCCACGCGTCGGCGTCGCGAAGGGCGTCGGTGGCTGCGCACGCCGCCAGGTGGCGCCACCGTTGTGCGTGTCGACAATGAAGCCGACGGAACCCGTTTCGGGATTTCCCGACTCGCCGACGGCGACGCAGTTCGTCTCGCTCGAGCACGAAAGGCTCGAGAGCACCGAAATTCCCGGAGGCGCTGGCAGCGATTCGGTGCGCCACGTGAGGCCACCGTCAACGGAAGCGGCGACGCCGGGGTGCCCGTGAGCGGCGAGCGTCACCCAGCAGCGACTGGCGTTGACGCAGTCAAGGGCGCCGTAGGTCTGTCCGGCCACGCTCGGCGCTCTCGCGACGCGCCACGACGTCGCGGCGTCGGCGGACGTGAGCAACCCGAGAGTCACCGCAACGGCGAGCAGCGAGATCTTCCGAACGAGCACTATCCCCCCCACCCCCGCGCAGTCGACGGGGACGCGTACCTCGATACTGTACGTCGCCCGATTAATCGACGGTGGTCACGGTTCGAGTTGGGGTGTCGCGCGTCGCTCGACGGGGTGGGCACTGCCGAGCCACTCGACCAACACGGCCGCGAGTAAGGCGGCACCGAGCAGCCCCCCCAGCCAGCAGTCGCCCACCCATCCGTACGTGGCGTAGAGCTGTCCCGAGCCGTAGCTGCCTAGTGACGCCCCGACAAAACAGCTCACCATGTAGGCGCTATTGATACGGCTGCGCGAGTCGGTAACCAACGCGTAGATGACTGATTGGTTGGTGACGTGCAGGCCCTGCACGCCCGCGTCGAGGACGATGAGGCCGAGCGCCATCCACCACAGCGAGTCGCGGCCCAGGGCGACGATGAGAAAGGCCAACGCGATGAGGCCCGACGCCACCGCGGTCGAGTAGCGGGCGGGTCGGCGGTCGGCAACGTGTCCACCCACGTTGGCGGCCACCACTCCCGCCACACCGAAGAGCCCGAAGAGCCCGATGACGCCGTTCGCGTAATGGAACGGTGGTCCCGCGAGGTGGAACGAGAGCGTGGTCCACAAGACACTGAACGCCGCGAACGCGCCGCCGCCGTACATCGCGCGCCGACGTAGGAGTGGCTCGCGACGCACTAGGTGTACTCCTCCGGCGACCAGCAAGCCGTAGCGCACGTGGACGCGCGGTGGCTCGGCGGGTAGGAATCGGTACAGAACGACGCCGGTCACGCCCAGGGCGATCGCCGCGATCCAGTAGACGGCTCGCCAGCCTACGGCCTGGGCGACGACACCGGCTGCAGTTCGCGACAGCAAGATGCCGATGAGCAGTCCGCTCATGACGCGCGCGATTACCCGGCCTCGCTCGGCCGGCGCGGCTAAGTCGGCGGCGAAGGGCACGATCGTCTGCGCGCCAACCGAGGTCAGTCCAATCACGAGTGTGATCGCGGCGAACCAATCGAATGACGTGATGACCGACGCCACGGCCATCGTGACCGCGGCGGCGACAAACACGGCGCCGAGCAGCGTTCGTCGCGCGATCAGGTCGCCGAGCGGGAGGACTAGCGCGAGGCCCACGGCGTACCCCGCTTGGACGAGGGTCATGAGCAGCGCCGCGCTCACAGTGGAGACGTGAAAGTCGCTGCGCACCGAGTGCAGCAGGGCTTGGAGGTAGTAGAGATTCGCGACCATGACACCCGTGGCGACTGACATCAGTGCCACGAGTCCCGACGATGGTTGTCGACCTGGTTTCACCGAACGCCTCGCAGTACGCGGCGTGGCACGCCTACGCGGGGCTGTTCGTCGAGGGGAGCGAGTACG
Source organism: Acidimicrobiaceae bacterium (assembly GCA_027449665.1). GTDB lineage: Bacteria > Actinomycetota > Acidimicrobiia > Acidimicrobiales > RAAP-2 > RAAP-2. Next base: position 68,018 of record DAIDLE010000005.1, read on the forward strand.
TTACTTGGGCCTTGGCGACGAGCTCGGCGTGGCCGCGTGAGAAGAGTTCAACCTCGGCGACGGCGAGCCGGCGCCCCAGCTTGAGCACCCGGGCGCGAGCCATGACGTCAACGAGAGCGGGCTTGCGCAGAAAGTCGATGTGCAGACTGGTCGTGACCGCCAGCAGTACGGGGCCGATGCGGGACATGATCGCCAGCCACGCTCCCGTGTCGGCGAGCATCATCATTGTGGGCCCGGACAGGGTACCACCCGGCCGGCCGTGCTGGACGTCAATGGTCTGGCTCACGATGACGTGGTCGTCGGTAACCTCCTCCACGTGCGGTACCACGTTGCCGGGAAACGCCTCAACGAGGATCGCTTGGAGCTCGCTGACGTCGAGCAGGGGCATGGGCTGAGCTACGCCGCTCGACGGTATCGATTGGTGGCGAGCGGCGCGAGAATGAGCAGCGCTCCGAGTCCCCACGCGAGGGTCAGCCAGACGGCGCTGCCCGTCGGCTCGCCGAGCATCAAGCCACGCACCGCGTCAGCGGCCTGGGAGACCGGTTGATTTCGGGCGAAGGCCTGTAGCCAGCTCGGCATCGTCGACACCGGCACAAAAATCGACGAGGCGAAAGTCATGGGAAAGATGATCGGAAACGTCATGGCCTGTGCCGTCTCGGAGTTCGGTGCTGCGAGCCCAACGTAGGCGAAGCCCCACGAGAGGGCGAAGGCGAAAAACAGCATCAGCAAGCTGGCGCCAATGTACGGACTGATTCCGCCGCCGGGGCGGAACCCGACCGCTACGCCTACGACGGTGATAACGACCAGCACGAGCACATTGCGCAGTAGATCGGCGATCGTGCGACCACCCAATACCGCCATGCGGGCCATGGGCAGCGCTCGAAACCGCTCAATGAGGCCACGCTGCAAATCCTCAGCGAGCCCGATCGCCGTGCCCACCGCGCCGAAAATGGTCGTCTGCACGAGAATACCGGGAATGAGGTAGTTCACGTACTGACCATTGGGAACCGGGATAGCGCCGCCGAACACGTAACGGAACAACAAGACGAACATCACGGGCTGAATTACCGCGAAGACTAGCGAAATCGGTATGCGCACGAGGGTGAGCAGGTTGCGCCGCGCGATGGTCATCAGGTCGCTCACCACCCATCGCAGCGAGCTCTTGGGTACTTGGTGGGGTGCGGCGTCGATGGTCATCGCGGCAACGTACTGGCGAGAGGAGCACCGCGCTCGCCGTCGGCGCGGTCCTCGGTCCGGTGACCCGTCAAGTTGAGGAAAACGTCGTCGAGGCTCGGCTCGCGCAGTACGAGTCCGGCGAGCGCGACCCCGGCGGCGTCCAGGCGGCGAAGCGCTTCGGCCGCCTTTGCTGGTCCGCCGTCGACCGTGAACTCCACCACGAGCCCCTCCACGATCGCCGGCTGCGCGCCGAGGCCATTGACGAGTTCAAGCCCGCGCAACGCGTCGCCGACCGACTCGAACGTCAGGGACAGCACGGTAGTGCCGAGACGATTCTTTAGCTCCCGTGAGGTTCCCTCAGCGATGATGCGACCGTGATCGAGGACGACGAGCTGTGTAGCTAGTCGATCGGCCTCTTCGAGGTACTGCGTCGTAAGTAGGACCGTCGTGCCACCCTCAACGAGCTGCTCAATGATGGCCCACAGGTCTTGGCGACTCTGGGGATCGAGACCGGTCGTCGGCTCATCGAGGAAGAGCAGGGGAGGATTGGCGACGAGCGCGGCGGCGAGGTCAAGCCGCCGACGCATGCCCCCCGAGTAGGTCTTCACGTTGCGCGCGGCCGCGTCGGTGAGGCCGAACTGGTCAAGGAGTGCGTTGGCCCGCGACCGTACGGTGGAACGGTCTAGGTGGTTGAGTCGTCCAATCATCCGGAGATTCTCGTAACCCGTGAGATTTTCGTCGACGGTGGCGTACTGACCAGCCAGCCCGATGCTGCGCCGAACGGCGTCGGGCTCGCGCACGACGTCAAAGCCGTTGACGTGCGCCGAGCCGGAATCAGGCGCGAGGATCGTGGAGAGGATACGAACCATCGTGGTCTTACCCGATCCGTTGGGGCCCAAGAGGCCGAACACCTCCCCTCGAGGCACCCGCAAGCTGACGCCGTCAAGCGCGCGCACGGCCCCCTTCTTGAAGGTTCGAACGAGGTTGCGCGCATCGACGGCGAATTCGGACACGGCTGGCAGTCTAGGGGTGCGGCTGGCGGACGAGGTTCGAGGGCTGAAGCGGTACCGTCTAGCCATGGCCATCTCCGAGGGCGACATCGCGGCGGTCCGGTCAGCGACCGACATCGTGGCGCTCATCACCGAGCAGGTGGCCCTGAAGAGGGTGGGGCGACGATGGACGGGGCTCTGTCCCTTTCACGCCGAGAAGACGCCGTCGTTTTCGGTGAATGCTGAAGAAGGTCGCTACTACTGCTTTGGCTGTCGAGCGGCGGGCGATCCGATTGCGTGGGTGCGCGAGACCATGCACTTGGATTTCGTGGACGCGGTGCGCCTGTTGGCCGACCGAGCCGGCATCGAATTGCACGAGGACGCCAACGCCTCGAGAGAGCACAAGGAACGAAAGCGGTACTTGAGCGCGATGGAGCAGGCCGTGTCGTGGTACCACCAACGTCTACTGGAGTCACCCGACGCTCGCGCGGCCCGCGAGTACCTGCGAAGCCGCGGCATCGGGGGCGACGTGGCTCGTCGATTTCGCCTCGGTTGGGCGCCTGATGAGTGGGATGCGTTGGTGTCGGCGCTGAAACTCGACGAGCGAACCCTCGCGGGGACGGGACTCGGCTTCGTGAACCAACGAGGCCGTCGACAAGACGCCCTGCGCGGACGGATCATATTTCCCATCTTTGATCCGTCGGGCAAGGCGATCGCGGTCGGCGGCCGCGTGCTGCCCGGTGCGACGCGACGCGACGGCAGTCCCGAAGCCAAGTACAAGAACAGCCCCGAGACGCCGATCTACTCGAAGCGTCGCACGCTCTACGGCCTGAATTGGGCGAAAGACGAGGTCATCCGCACCGGCGAGATCATCGTGTGCGAGGGCTACACGGACGTGATCGCCTTCTTCGGCGCCGGTCTCGCCAGGGCCGTGGCGACCTGCGGCACCGCGTTAGGCGAGGAGCACTTTCGTACGATGAAGAACTTCGCCAAGCGTATCGTGTTGGCCTACGACGCGGACCTGGCCGGTCAAAGCGCCGCGGCGTCGGTCTACCAGTGGGAGCGTCAGCACGACGTCGACGTGGCGGTCGCCCAACTGCCCCGGGGCAGCGACCCGGCGGAACTGTCCCAACGTGACCCCGATGCGCTAACGCGTGCCATCGTCACGGCCGTGCCCTTTTTGCAGTTCCGGCTCGAGCGCGTGTTGGACGCGGCCAACCTCGCCACGCCCGAAGGTCGAGCCCGAGCCGGTGAACTCGCCAGTGCCGTCTTAGCGGAGCACCCGAGCGAGTTGGTTCGCGACCAGTACATCATGCAGGTGGCCGATCGTCTGGGGCTGGACCCGACATCGCTGCGTGCCCGGGTAGTCGAAAGCGCGCGGGGCGAACGGCCTCGCGTTACGGTGTCGCCAGTTCGGACGACACCCGTGCCGCTACCGCGGCCCGGTCTGGAAGCCCTTCGCCTCTGCGTCCACTTCGCCACCCTTCGAACTCGCTTTGCCGAGGCGTATTTCGCTAATGAGGTGCAGCGCGCGGCCTTCGTGGCTCTCGTGCGTGATGAGCTGGTGACGACCGCTATCACCCGACTTGAATCCGAGGGGTCCGACGACGCCGCGCAAGTGCTCGGCGAGTTGGTGGTGGACGACCCCGGGGCGTTGCCCACTGATGCATCGGTGGACGCCGTGGCCGCGCAACTGATTCGCCACGCGGCCGAGCACGCGCTGCGCCAGGTCGAGCGCGAGATGCGCGACGGCCACGTCTCACCAGACGTTGCCGCGACGGTGATTCGCGACGTGAAGGAGCGACTACTGCTGCTCGACACCGATCGCGCGGCGATGGCCGAGGCGACGTTACGCGAATGGCTCACCGGTCGATTAGTGGCTCAGCGGCCGTGACGGGCGCCCGTCGGACCGTCGGTGGTCTGTCGATGACCGAACCGCTCGGCATTGAGGACGAGCGACGGCTGTATCCGGTGATTGTGCGCGGGCGCGAAGCCGAGGTCGCGTTGAGTCAGACCAACGATCCGACCCAGCGGCGCCGACTGCGCCGTCTTCGCCACGCTGGCCAAGAGGCCGAGTCGGCGTTACTCAGCGCGACCTGCGGCTTGGTTCGAGCGAGGGTTGTCGAGCGAGGGTATCGATTCGGCAACGAGGAACTTGAGGCGGCCGGAGTCGAGGGATTGGTCAATGCGTTGCGTCGTTTCGATCCGGCTCGTGGCGTGCGATTCGCCACGTACGCCAACTACTGGATTACCAAACTGGTGAACCAGGCTGTTCGCCAACAGGCGGGTCTCACCGACGGCGAGATGCGGCTCGTCGTTCGGTTACAGCGCTGGGAACGACAGCTTGCACCACGTCGGCCATCGCGACGTGATATCGCTAGCTACCTTGGCGTCTCGCTTGCTCGAGCCGACGAAATCGTGCAGATGAGCCGCGACGTCGCCACCCGGCGTTACCGCCCAGCGTCGCTGCCCGATACGGCGGACGTTCGTGAGCAGTCCATCGTGACCGAGGCACCGTCGTGGGTGATCGAAGCGCTGAAGCGAGCGTGTGGCGAAGACTTCGACGATTTCTGGCAAGTCACGTTTCGAACGACTTCACTGGAAGAACTCGCACTACGGCGCGGGATCTCTCGCCAGGCAATCGCCAAGCGCCTCGAACGGAGTCGTCGTGCGGTGCGCGAGAGTCCCGACGCGCCACGACTGCAGACCTGGCTCGACCTCCAGTGATCGCGCGCCTCAGTGCTAGGGTGGCGATGCCTCCGGGTGCGGTCCCAGATAGCTCAATTGGCAGAGCAAGCGACTGTTAATCGCTAGGTTGCAGGTTCGAGTCCTGCTCTGGGAGCTCGTGACGAGTGAACTCGTGGCTGGTCGTCGGTGACCGCACTAGTCGGTTTGGCCAAAACGCTGCTCGACTGCGTCGCCGTGGGCTACGTTCGCGGAAGTGAGACTTAGTGATGGGGGAAAGCGTGGCGTACGACGTTAGTGCCGATGAACGGCTGGACCCTCGCCTTCGCCAACTTCTCACGGCGATGCCCGCTCCCGAGGCGAGCGAGGTGCGCGACCGCGAGCAGCTTATCCGTGAGGCGATGTCCCCGGCTGGTTTGGAACGCGAACGACTCTTCAAGGAGATCCTTGACGCCTGTGACACTGAGGAGGTGGCGCCGTCAGCCGGTCTGCAATTCGATGACGTTGCCGTGGAATCCCAGCCCGATGGCAATCTCATTCGCCTTCAGGTCATACGTCCCGACACCGACATCGTCGTACCCGCGGTGTACTACATCCACGGAGGTGGGATGGCCAACCTGTCGAGTTACTTCGGCAACTATCGGGCGTGGGGTCGCATCGTTGCCGCCCACGGCGTCGCCGTCATCCTCGTCGAGTTTCGAAATTCCATCAGTCCCGGTGCCGTTAAGGACGTCGCTCCCTACCCCGCCGGACTCAACGACTGTGTCTCGGGCCTCTTCTGGCTGCGGGCCAACGCGGACCGCTTCGGCATCGATCCTCTACGTATCGTTGTCGCTGGTGAAAGTGGTGGAGGCAACCTCGCTCTCGCGTCGGGCATGGCGCTAAAACGTCGAGGTGCGTTGTCGGCCATCAGCGGCATTTACGCACTGTGCCCCTATATCGCCGGACACTGGCCAGATCCCCGCTATCCATCGTCCGTGGAGAACAACGGAATCTTCTTGAATCTCTACGGTAACGCCGGCGCCGTAGGCTACGGCGTGGAAGCGTTCGATGCGGGTGATCCGCTCGCTTGGCCCGGCTTTGCCACCGTGGATGACGTCGCTGGACTGCCACCGACCGTCATCAGTGTGAACGAATGCGATCCCCTTCGAGACGAGGGGATCGCATTCCTTCGATTGCTGTGGCGCGCCGGGGTGACGGCGCGCGGACGTCAGATCTTGGGTACGATGCACGCCACGGAACTCGCGATCGTCGCGTGTCCGGAGATTACGCGCGACGCAGCGCGCGATCTCGCCGCATTCGCACAGTCGCCACTGGCTTCGGGTGCGCCCTGGGCGTGACTACCGCGAAACGTCCAGCCGCCGCGGAATCCGTACGCCGGTTCACGGTTGTCTATTGGCCGGATCTTTGGCCGATAGGTTGGTACCTGGTGGGTTGGTTGAATCCGCCTTCCGCGAAGGGCCGTAGCTCAGTGGTTAGAGCAGGGGACTCATAATCCCTCGGTCGTGGGTTCGATCCCCACCGGCCCTACGTAGCCTGACGAAGGCCTATCTGTTTTCCAGGAAGGGGTGTACCGTCGGCCCCATTCGCCCGCGAAAGCCACGGACGAGCGCGACGATAGGGAGGTGGTGGCGTGAGGCTTTCCGAGCGCGCTGAAAGAGTGGAACCCTTCTACGCGATGGACTTTGCGCGTCGCGCGGCCGAGCTGAGCGCGGCGGGGACGCGCGTCGTTACCCTGAGCCTCGGCGAGCCCGACTTCGGCGCGCCGCCCCTCGTGCGCGACGCGATGCGCGACGCGATGGACGGGCGCCCGCTCGGCTACACGCCATCCCTAGGCTCACCCGACTTGCGCGCCGACCTCGCCAACTTCTATCGCGCTCGCCACGGACTCGAGATCGACCCCGGGCGCATCGTGGTCACCTCGGGCGCGTCGGCGGCGCTGCTGCTGGTGCTCGCCGCCACGATCGAGCCCGGGGACGAGGTGATCATGGCTGACCCCTCGTACCCCTGTAACCGCCAGTTGGTCGAGACCTTCGGCGGTCGGACCGCGGCCGTGGCGACCTCAGCCGCGACACGTTTCCAGCTTGACGTCGCCGGTGTCGCCGCGAGGTGGTCTACGAACACCGCGGCTGTCATGCTGGCTACGCCGTCGAACCCGACGGGTACCACGATCCCGGTGGGCGAGTTGACGGCCATCCTTGCTCACTCGCGCGAACGAAGGGCGTGGCGCATCGTCGATGAGATCTACCTCTATCTTTCCGACCCGGCGACTGACGGCACCCCCGCGCCCAGTGCTCTCCAGCTGGACGACGACGCGATCGTCGTTAACAGCTTCTCGAAGTACTTCGCGATGACGGGCTGGCGACTCGGCTGGGCCGTCGTGCCCGAGCATATGGTGGGCGTGATAGAGCGGTTGGCCATGAACTACTTTCTCTGCGCATCGGCGCCGGCCCAGATTGCCGCACGAGCGGCTCTTCTCCCCGAGTCCATCGCCATCTGCGAAGAGCGCCGTCGGGAGCTGGTAGCTCGCCGGGCGCTGATACTCGAGGGTCTCGAGCGACTAGGTCTTCCGGTGACCGTCGAGCCTGACGGTGCTTTCTACGTCTACGTCGACGTGTCCGGCACGGGGCTCGACTCCTGGACGTTCTGCGAGCGTGCCCTCGAAGAAGCACGAGTCTCGCTCACCCCAGGCCGTGACTTCGGCCGCGCAAGCGCCGACACGCACGTCCGGCTCTCGTACGCTTCATCGCGCGAGGAGCTCGCCGAGGGCCTGGCTCGCCTCGGTGCATTCCTCGCGCGCGCGCGCGAGGTGGCGGGCTGAGACCGCGTCGAGTTAGCGGCATCGCTCGGTCACCAATGCCTCGAGCGCGTGGTCGTCGCACCGGGGGGCGTGCACGATGACGTCAGCGTCCGCCGGTGCACGGGGGCTTTAGCTATCGCCGTGGGCGCCGAGCTCGTTCGTGAGCTTCGCCATCGTCTCGTCGGAGAGCGTGTGGCGGATGACGCGCCAGGGGTGGCTTTCGGCGATGGCTCGCTCCATCTCGTCAGCGTCGAAACGCTCGCCGATAAGGAGCAGCGCTGATGTTCCGGGCGCTAGCGCCACCTGGACTTCGTGCACGAGCTGTTGATCAAGGCCCGAGCGCTTCATGGCCTCGCCAATGATCGCCCCGCCCCCGACGCCGCCGAGCCATCCGCCGAGAAACCAAGCGGGCGGGAACCACCAGAAAAGGAGCATGCCCACCAGCCCACCCCAGAGGGCACCGCGGGCCGGCGAGCCGTGTGGCGAGTGCACGGTGACGAGTCCGCTCCCGTGCTTCTCGACCAACGCGACGTCGTCGATCCACGCGTAGTGCAGGACTTCGTGGGCCCGTGCGGCGCCTAGCGCCTCGCGTGCCCCGTCAAGGCTGTCAAAGGTGAACACCAGCAACTCAGCCATCGGTCGCCTCCTTGCGCCGTCGCGCGGACGGTGAGTCGCGTTTGGCACGACGTCGACACCGCACCCTCGCACACGGGGTTCACCCGCGCCAGAGGCTTTGGTCACGAAACGGTTCCGGGGCGCGTGATTTGGCCCCGTCTAGCGCGAGGCAACCGTAGAGTTCATAAGGGCCTTGCACTGACGGGAGACAGATGGCGCCTCTTGACAACGCGGTTATCCGCACGGAACAACTGGTGAAGAAGTATCCGGGAATGGACGTCGCCGCGGTGGACTGTCTCAACCTCGAGGTCTATCAAGGTGAGATCTTCGGACTCCTCGGTCCGAACGGCGCTGGGAAGACAACCACCGCGGGCATCTTGACTACGCGCGTCATTCCCACCTCGGGGTCCGCGTTCGTCGCCGGTATCGACGTGCGCCAGCATCCCGCTCTCGTGAAGCAGGTTTCGGGCATCGTCTCTCAGCAGAACACCTTGGACCGCCAACTCAGCGTCTGGGAGAACCTCTACTTCCACGGGCGCCTCTTCGGCATGGACGCGAAGACCTCGCGCGGGCGCGCTGACGAACTGCTCGAGAGCTTCTCGCTGAGTCGCTGGTCGAAGGCCTCGGTCTTCGCCCTCTCGGGCGGGATGGCTCAGCGACTCATGGTCGCGAGGGCGATTTTCCACCGTCCTGCGGTACTTTTCCTCGACGAGCCAACGGCCGGACTCGACCCGCAGAGCCGATTGGCACTGTGGGAGATGCTCCATGCGTTGAACCGCGAGGGCCAGACCGTGGTGCTGACGACGCACTACATGGAAGAGGCCGACCAGCTCTGCGACCGAGTGGCGATCATGGATCACGGACACGTCCTCGCGCTCGACACGCCACTGAACTTGAAGCGCAGCACCGGTGCCGACACCGTGGTCACCATGAAAGTCGCCGGCGGGGGCGACGCGCTCGCCAAGGCCCTCGTGGCGTCGCTGCCCGGTTTTGTGAACTCGCGGGTCAGTGACCACTCGGTCACCGTGCAAGTGCAGGGGGCCGAGCGCCTCATTCCCCAAGTCGTCGCCATCGCCGAGAGGGCGAAGGTTGACATCGTGGATCTTGCGGTCGCCGAGCCAAGCTTGGAAACCGTCTTCATCAACCTCACTGGTAAGGAGTTGCGCGAGATATGACTGCGAGCACGATCGAAATCGCTCCCACCCGTTCGGCGATGGCCGCTAGCCGTTCGGCGCTCGGGGGCCTCATCCTTCGCGACCTGGTGGTCTTGCGTAAGACGTTCCGTGAGTTCGTGTTGCGTACCTTGATTCAGCCGTTCCTGCTATGTTTCGTCTTTCTTTTCGTCTTCCCCAAGATCGGCCAGGCCATCGGCGGCAGTTCAGCTGGCTCCTCGGGCTTCGCGACCATCCTCGTACCCGGCGTCGTCGGAATTTCGATCATGTTCCAAGGCGTTCAGTCCATTGCGCTCACCTTGGCGCAGGAGTTTGGCTTCACTCGCGAGATCGAGGACCGGGTCCAGGCCCCGTGTCCGATCTGGCTCGTCGCAATCTCCAAAGTGCTGTCGGGTGCCGTGCAGGGTCTGATCGCCGCGTTGATTGTTTTTCCCATCGCCTCGGTAGTGCACGCCGCCGGCGTCGAGGCGAACATCTCGCTGCATTGGCTGGAGATCATGACTCTCGTGCCTCTCGCGTGCGTCATGATGGCCGGACTCGGCCTGGTGCTCGGGACGTCGTTCGAGGCGCGCAACATCGGATTGATGTTTGGCTTCGTGATTCTTCCAATCACCTTTCTCGGGGGGACCTACTACCCGTGGACTCGTTTGGCGCCGGTTGAGTACGGCTCCTTCCACTGGCTCCAGACCCTGGTGCTCGTTAATCCACTCATCTACGTCAACGAAGGCATGCGAGCCGCCTTCACGAACGCCCCGCATATGCATCTCTACGTCGTCTACCCGGTGATGATCGGCTTTGCCGCGTTATTCCTCGGGCTCGGGCTACGCAACTTTCGTCGTCGCGTTCTGTCCTAACGCCGTGGACTCGTGGGCTTCGAGGATCGAGAGACCGATGAGCACGGTTGCGTGACGCGAGCGAGTGGTCTCGCTGGTTTGTTTCAAAAAAAGTTTTCGATTTGACGACTCCACGCATAGAATCCTCGTATGGCAAAGCAGAGCCGCTCGATTCCGGTAATGCGGGCGGTAGTTGACGAGGTGGCCCACCGGTTGTGGGTCGTCGATGAGTCGGTGATTCGGATCCCCGACATCTGTGAGGCCACCGGCGTGAACTACGGCTCGGTGTACCACCACTTCGGTTCGCGGGAAAACGTGATCGATGCCGCGTACGACCAGATGTTCAGCGAACTCGTGCAGCGCGACATCGATGACCTGGCCCTGGCCAGTCGTGAGTCCTTGGATATGGAGGAGTTTCTCGAGCGGGTTCGGCCCTTGATCGCCATGCTCTCGGCCGGACCTGATCGCCAGCGCGGACGTGCGATGCGGACTCGAATCGTGGCGGCGGCGTTGACGAGACCGGGACTCGCGCGACTCATTGGTGCGACGGAGTCGCGCCTGACGGCGGAGTTGAGCCTCGTCATCACGGTCGGTCAAGACCGAGGATTCCTGCGCAAGGATGTATCGGCGGGTTCGCTCGCGGTACTGCTGCAGGCGATCGTCTTTGGGCGCATCCTTGACGACGTCACCGACTCACCCATCGAACAGGGGGATTGGGATTACACGATCGCTACCTTGTTCATGTCCCTCGTGAACCGCGCCGAGACACTCGGCGGCTGAACATCGTGTCAAACTGAAAGGGTGCTCGTTGGTCGGTTGGCGGCGGTGGCGGCGGTCGTAGTCGGACTCGCCTGGTCGGTTGGCCACGCCACGGCGAGCGTGACGGATGCGCCACTGGCCGCGGACTGCAGCGCGACGGCGCTGAGTGCGAACCTGACTCACCTTGCGAGCTCGCACCCGGTTGAGGCGTTTGGCTGTGACGGGCCGTGGGCCTATCTCTGGGCCACCCTGGCGATCGGGCCGAACCAGATCGGCGTGACCGAGCTGATGCGTTACGACACGGCGCGCGCGGCGTGGTTCGCGGCGTCGCGAGCGACGTACTGCCATCGGGCCATGCTGCCGAGCACCATCTACCGAGGCGCCTGCTTCTCTAACTGAGTGGACCCGAGTTGTCGGGGGACATCACCTACGCTACGTAGTCGTGCGTCGTCGCGGACTCGGCTCGTTGGCGTGGGCGTCTACCCAGGACCTCTTTGACCAGTCGACCGCGTTCGGTCGCCTGGCACTGGTCCACGTCGCCATGATGGCTGGGGACACCTTCGTGACGGTGTCGCTCGCCGGCTCGCTCTTCTTCTCAGTCTCGCCGACCGAAGCCAAGGGCAGGGTGCTCGCGTACCTGCTGATCACGATCGCCCCCTTTGCGGTCGTATCGCCCCTCTTGGGTCCCCTGATCGACCGGTCGCCGAACGGCCGTCGCGTGCTGGTCGCCCTCTCGGCGGGTGCTCGAGCGCTGCTGTGCTGGACGATGAGCCAACACCTCGGCTCCCTGTGGCTCTATCCCGAGGCCTTCCTCGTGCTCATCTCCTCCAAGCTGTACGTGGTCACCCGCGGAACGCTGGTTCCCGAAATGGCGCGAACGGATCAGTTCAGCGAGCACAGCTCGAAAGTGGGCAACGCCGGCTGGCCGCGTGGTGACGCCGGTGAGACGTCCGGCTTTGCTGGCTTCAACGCTCAGCTGACTCTCCTCGGTACCGTCGCCGGACTGTTAGCCGGCACGATCGCGGCCGGACTGCTGAAGGGGCTCGGTGCGCCGTCGGTGCTCGTGACGGCGTCGGTTGTCTACATCGGTGCGACCATTGCGAGCACGCGTTTACAGCGACCGGCCAAGATCGTGCGCGACGAGTTCGTCCAGATGACCCAGGCGGAACGTGACTGGCACGCCCTTAACCCGCTGGGCGACGCGGCGGTGGCCTGGGGGCTGGGTGCCGCGTCCGTCGTGCGCTTCACCGTCGGATTCGCGACGTTCCTGCTCGCCTTCGGACTGCGGCGGGCCCACGCCGGCTTGGGCTGGTTCGCCCTGGCGCTCGTGCTGAGTGGCGTTGGCGCGCTCGTGGGCCTCGGCCTGGTGACGCGGGTGCGTAACGCCGTGCGTGAGCCGACGATGCTCACGTGGTCGCTCCTCGCGACGGCGTTGGGCGCTGCGCTGGCCAGTGAGTTCCCGGATCTCGCCGTACAGGCGACGTTCGCGGGGTGGTTGGGCCTGTGCGCCGCTATCGCGCAACCGAGCTTCGACGCGATTACGCAGCGTCACGTGCCCCCAGGCGCCCAGGGTCGGACCTTCGCTCGTTTCGCGGTGCGCCAGCAGTTGGCTTGGGTGATTGGGGCGGTTATCCCGGTCGGCATCTCGTTATCGTTTGTCGTCGGGGACCGGTTCTTGGCCCTGCTCGGCGCCGTCGGCGCCGTCGTCTACGTACTTGGTCGTCGTAGCACCCGCTGAGGTGTCCGCTGTGCTGTACTAGGTCATGGGGCAACGACCAGTGGCGCGCAGTCAGGTGGCGCTAGCGCAACGACCGCACGTCGTGATCGTCGGCGGTGGATTCGCCGGCGTCGCCGTCGCCAGGGGTCTCGCCAATACTGAAGTGCGCGTCACGATCGTCGATCAACACAACTTCCATACGTTTCTGCCACTGCTCTATCAGGTGGCGACGGCCGGACTCGAGCCCGCGGACGTCGCCTACCCGATCCGCACCATCTTTGGTCACGCTACGAACGTCGGGTTCCGCCACGGTCGGGTTCGACGGGTGGATCACGCCACCAACGCCGTTGAGCTCGACGATGGCTCGCGGCTGACCTACGACCACCTGGTTGTCGCGACCGGAGCCACGGCGGCGTTTTTTTCCATACCTGGCGCTGCCCAGTACGCGATGCCGCTCTATTCGCTCGCCGACGCTCGCCGTTTGCGCAACAAACTCCTGCTCGCTCTCGAGGACGCCGACGCACGGGCCGACCAGGAGTCCGTGGCGCTCACCTTCGTCGTCGTCGGTGGGGGACCGACGGGCGTCGAGACGGCGGGGGCGCTGTCGGAGTTGATCAGCATCTCGCTTCGCCGCGACGGCTTGCGGCTGGAGCCGTCAAAGGTGCGGGTGATTCTCGTGGATCTAGCGGACCGGCTCTTGACCGCGTTTCCCGAGTCGGCCAGTCGCTACGCCGCCCAGGAGCTGCGATCACTCGGGGTCGAGGTCCAGTTTGGCCGTTCGGTGGTCGAGGTCGACGAAGGCTTCATTCGCTTCGCCGACGGCGAACGCGTCGAGACCGCCGCGGTGGTGTGGGCGGCGGGCGTGACCGCCATGGGGACCCTCACGCACGAGCTGTCGGTCGTGGCCGGTCCGGGGGGGCGCGCGACAGTGGGACGCGATCTTCGCTGCCGGGAGTGCTCGAACGTGTGGGCAGTTGGTGACGCGGCGGCGGTACCGCTCTCGGATGACGAGGTCTGCCCGCAACTGGCGCCGGTAGCGATCCAGTCGGGTCGCCACTGCGCGGCCCAGATTCTTCACGTGGTCCGCGGCGAGCCGCTCGAGCCCTTCATGTACCGCAACAAGGGGATTATGGCGACCATCGGACGACGCGCCGCGGTCGCCAAACTACCGAGGGGCGGCGTCATCCGCGGAACGCTCGGCTGGCTCGCCTGGCTTGGCCTACACCTGTTCTACCTCGTGGGGTTCCGCAACCGCTTGCGCGTGATGATCAACTGGACGTGGCGGTACTTCGACTGGCCGTCCGGCCCGCGGTTGATAGTGGCCGACGCCGAGACCGCCGAGTAGGTCAGCCGAGTCGCCGCTCCAGGTCGTCGACCTGACGGGCGAGGGCGGCGGGAAGGCGGTCGCCGAACTGAGCGAAGTGCGCACGAATGCGCGGGATTTCGTCGCGCCACTCGTCGACGTCGACGCGCAGCAACTCGTCGAGGTCGTCATTAGACACCTCGAGTCCTTGGACGTTCAACGCGTGGGGTGCGGGCACAAAGCCGATCGGGGTCTCCACCGCCTCGCCACGCCCCGCCGTACGCTCAAAGATCCACTCGAGCACCCGGCTGTTTTCTCCGTAGCCGGGCCACAGCCAACGGCCGTCGTCGGCCTTGCGAAACCAGTTCACGTAGAAGATCTTGGGCAACGTGGCTTCGTTGAAGCGATCGGCGAAGCCGAGCCAATGGCCGAAATAGTCGGCCATGTTGTAGCCACAGAACGGCAACATGGCGAAGGGATCACGGCGAAGGTTGCCAACGGCGCCCGTCGCGGCCGCGGTGGTCTCTGACGCCATGATCGATCCGAGGAAGACACCGTGTTGCCACCCGCGCGACTGGAAGACGAGCGGCACGACACTCGCACGACGACCGCCGAAGAGCACCGCGTCAATGGGTACGCCCGCGGGGTCTTCCCACTCTGGCGCAATCGCCGGATCCTGTGCGGCGGGGGCCGTGAACCGGGAGTTCGGGTGGGCCGCCGGTGTGCCGAGTGACGGGCTCCACGCCTGCCCACGCCAATCGGTCAGACCGTCTGGTGGCTCGCCCATCCCCTCCCACCAGACGTCGCCGTCGTTGGTGAGGGCGGTGTTGGTGAAGATGGTGTTCGCCTCGACCGAGTACATCGCGTTCGGATTGGTCTCGAAGTTCGTTCCCGGAGCCACCCCAAAGAAGCCAGCTTCGGGATTGATCGCGTAGAGCCGACCGTCGGGGCCGGGCTTCATCCAGCAGATGTCGTCGCCAATCGTCTCGACTTTCCAACCGGGCAGGGTCGGGACGAGCATCGCCAGGTTGGTCTTGCCGCAGGCGCTCGGAAAGGCCCCCGTGACGTAGCGCGTCTCGCCGGCCGGGTTCGTCAACTTCAAGATGAGCATGTGTTCGGCCAGCCACCCATCGTCACGGGCCATGACTGAGGCGATGCGCAGTGCGAAGCACTTCTTACCCAGCAAGGCGTTGCCGCCGTACCCGGATCCGTACGAGATGATTTCGTGGGTCTCAGGGAACTGGACGATGTACTTGTTCTGCGCGTCGCACGGCCACGGGACGTCGGCCTGACCGTCGGCGAGCGGCATGCCCACCGAGTGCAGGCACGGCACGAAGGTACCCTCGTCGCCGAGCACCTCGAGCGCGCCCGCGCCCATGCGGGTCATGATGCGCATCGAGACCACCACGTAGGGTGAATCGGTGATCTCGACGCCGATGTGGGCAATGCGCGACCCGAGCGGGCCCATGGAGAAGGGAACCACGTACATCGTGCGCCCCTTCATGGATCCAGCGAACAGCTGGTTGAGCGTGGCGCGCATCTCGTCGGGGTCTCGCCAGTTGTTGGTCGGTCCCGCGTCACTTTCGAGACGCGAACAGATGAAGGTACGGTCCTCGACGCGTGCGACGTCGCCGGGATCCGACGCCGCGTAGTAGCTGTTGGGCCGCTTGGCGTCGGCGAGTTTGGTGAACGTGCCGTTGTCGACGAGGGTCTGACACAGCTCGTCGTACTCGCGCGCTGATCCGTCGCACCAGTGGATACGATCGGGTGTCGTGAGCGCGGCAACCTCGTCAACCCAGTCGATGAGCCGCTGGTTAGTGGTGGGGTGAGACACGTGAAGCCCTCCGTGATCTTCGTGTTGTCCCTCGACAACGTCATGGTCCAGACGCCGTGAATGCGACGAACGACCCACCCGCCCCACCCACGGGACCCGTCCGACGCGAAGACGACATCTTGGAGCGTATCGCCGCGATCGTCGGCAAGCGAACAATCCCTGACGGGGAGGTCCACGTAGGCGACGACGCGGCCGTTCTCGGACCGTTCGTGGGAGAGCTGCTGATCAGCACCGATTCGGCCGTCTGGGGCGTCCACCTTGACGCCGACCTCTTCTCGCTCGAAGACTTGGGCTACAAGGCGGTCGCGTCGGCGGTGTCGGATCTGGCCGCCATGGGCGCGCGTCCCCGTGCGGCCGTTGTGGCGGTGATGGCGCCACCGGGTAGCGATCTCGTCGAACTCCATCACGGGATCGCCGCCGGCGCCGACGCGACGGCCTGTCCAATCGTTGGTGGCGACCTCAGCGTCGCGTCGCAAATCGCGGTCGCGGTTACGGTGCTCGGCGAGTGTCCTGGGCGCGGCGCCGTGTTGCGTCGTGGCGCGCGGGCCGGCGACGAGTTGCTGGTCACTGGCCCCCTCGGACGTGCCGCGGCGGGCCTGCGCCGTCGCCGCGCCGGTGCGAGCCTGGACGATCCCCTGGTCACCGCGCATCGCCGCCCGTCACCCCGGCTGGCTGAGGGCCTGGCCGCGCGCGGCGCCGGTGTCCACGCGATGATAGACGTGAGCGACGGCCTCGCCCTCGATCTGCATCGGCTGGCCGACGCGAGCGGCGTTGGCTTCGTCCTGGACGAGGTGCCGGTCGCGAGCGGCGCGACCGAGGACGAGGCGCTCGGCGGTGGTGAGGACTACGAACTCCTTATCGCGACCGACAACGCAACTCGATTGCGCCGCCGATTTGCCGATCGAGGGTTAGGCGAGCCAATAACGATCGGTCACGTCACGTCGGACGTTTCGGTGCGCCTACTCGCGAATCAGCCTCTCGAACGTCGCGGCTGGCAACACCGCTGGTGACTAGGCGTTGGTCGCCCGGCGCGTCGGCTTGACCACTTTGCCGGCGCGCAGGCAGCCGGTGCACACGTTGAGCCGAGTCGGTGAACCGGCGACGAGCGCGCGCACGCGCTGGATGTTCGGATTCCAGCGTCGCTTGGTGCGCCGGTGCGAGTGGGAAACGTTCATGCCAAAGGACGGCTTCTTGCCGCAAATCTCGCAGACGGACGCCATCGTGAACTTTCTCCTTACGCGGTCGCGACACGAGTGGCCGCGAGTGCAAACCGAGGAGCCATTGTAGCATCGCTAGCGATGACCTCGCGTACCAAGTTGTCGGCGGCGGACCTGCGGGCCGCGATAACGACCTTCGCGGGGTTGCTCCGGTCTCACAAGGACGTCATCAATCGGTTGAACGTGTTTCCGGTGCCCGACGGCGACACCGGAACGAATATGACCCTAACGGTGGAGTCGGTCGTTGCCGCCTTCGCCCCGCTCGACGACGAAGCCACCATGGATGAGGTCTGCACGGCCATTGCGCGCGGCTCGCTGATGGGCGCTCGTGGGAACTCGGGGGTGATCCTGTCCCAACTGCTGCGCGGCTTAGTAGAAAAGTTCCGGTCGGTGGCGCTGATCACGCCCGCGTTGCTCGCTGAGTCGTTGAGCCACGCTGACGTGCTGGCGCGCCAGGCAGTCGTGCGGCCGGTCGAAGGGACGATTCTCTCCGTGGCGCGCGCCGCGGCGCAGGGGGCGAACGCGGCAACGGCGTCACTGACCAACTTGGTGCGCAGTGCTCGTGACCGGGCCCGCGAAGCACTCGCCCACACGCCGGATCAACTGCCGGTGTTGCGTCTCGCGGGAGTCGTTGATTCCGGCGGCTCGGGGCTCGTGCTGCTCTTCGACGCCCTCTGCCACGTCGTGAGCAATGATCCGTTGCCGATTGCGCCCGACGTCGAGTCCATCGAGGTCCACGCGGCCGGACCCGTCAGCGACCAGGCCGCCGCCGCGTCCCCGCGCTACGAAGTCATGTACCTGCTCGACGCGGACGACGACGAGAAGATGCACGCCTTTCGCGACGTGTGGTCCGGTATCGGTGACTCGATCGTCATTGTCGGCGGCGATGGTCTCTACAACTGCCACATCCACACCGACGACATCGGCGCCGCCATCGAAGCCGCCCTCGACGCGGGACGACCCCGTGAAATTCGCGTGACCGACCTCGCGGGCCAGGTGTTGGAGGAACGCTGGGTACGTGACGCCGCTACCGAGGCCATTGAGTCGGATGAACCGCCACCGCCGACGTCCGTCGTCGCGGTCGTCGCGGGCGACGGCGTCGGTCGGATCTTCCGGTCGCTGGGCGTCCGCGTGCTCGTTCCCGGTGGCCAGTCGATGAATCCGTCGACCGCTGACTTGGTCGCCGCCGTCGAGGCGACGGGTTCGAACGACGTCGTGCTCTTACCGAACAACGCGAACATCGTGCCCGTGGCCCGTCAGGTTGACGCCCTGGTGAGCCGGACCGTAACGGTGGTACCGACCGCGTCAGTCGTCGAGGGATTCGCCGCTCTGCTCGCGTACGATCCGAACGCGACCGCCGCGCTCAACGCGACGGCCATGTCCGACGCCGCTCGCCACGTGGTGGCCGGTGAGGTGACTCGAGCCGTGCGCGACACCATCACTGACGCCGGTCCGGTGAAGCGAGGGGACTGGATCGGTCTGGATAGTCACGGCGTCGTGTCGGTCGCCGATTCGCTCGGCACCGCCTGCAACGGTCTGCTCGAGTCGCTGATCGAATCAGACCACGAACTGCTCACCATCATCGAGGGCGAGGGTTCAGACCCCGCTACGACTCGCCAGATTACGTCGTTCGTGGCCGAGCTCTTCCCCTCGGTGGGCGTGGAGGTCCACCACGGAGACCAGCCGCTGTATCCCTACCTCTTCGGCGTCGAGTGAGCGAGCTGGCGCCGCGTCGGCTGCGCCAGCTCGGCGAGGTGAGCGTCGATCAGTTGCGTCACGTGGGACCGCGCCGAACCGCGGCCCTGCGCGAGAGCGACATCGAGTCGATTCTCGACCTGTTGGGGCAGTACCCCCGGCGCTACGTTGATCGAACTCGCCGGGTCGACGTCTCGGAGCTTGCGATCGGCGATCAGGCCGCGGTGTACGGAACGGTGACGGCGACCCGAGCGCGTCGCACGCGACAGGGTCGCTCCTTGGTGGATATTACGATTGAAGACGGCGACGTCGCACTCGGCGTCGTCTTCTTCAATCAGGCGTGGCGCGAACGCCAGTTGGCGGTGGGCGCCCAAGTGCTGCTCTACGGCCGTGTTGTCGACTATCGCGGTCAACGACAGATGACCAACCCCGTCGTCGACGTTGTCGTCGGCGCGAGCGGCGACGAACGCGACGCGCGCCGGGTGGGACGCATCGTGCCGATCTATCCGGTCTCGGGTAAGTCTGGCCTCACCAGCTGGGAGCTCGGCGGCTTCGTCGAGGAGTCACTACGCCGCGCCGGACCGCTCCTCGACCCGCTACCGGATTGGATTCTCGCCGAGTACGACCTGGCGAAGCGGACCGAGGCCTACTGGGGTATCCATCGACCCGAGACGCTCGACGACGCTGAGCGCGCTCGGCGTCGACTGGCGTTCGACGAACTAGTTCGACTGCAGCTTCTTCTCGCGCTGCGCCGCCGACGCGTCGAACGCGAGTCGTCGGGTCTCGCCCAGCTCGCCGACGTCGAAGACCTCGAGGCGCGCCCCGGCGAGGTGGGCGGCTCGCTGCTTCGTCAATTCATCGCCGGGCATCGGTTTCAGTTGACCGGTGCGCAGCGCCGTGTCCTCGGAGACATCGTGGCTGACATGGGATCGCCGGTGCCCATGCACCGGCTCCTGCAGGGCGACGTAGGCAGCGGCAAGACCATGGTGGCGCTCGCGGCCATGATGATTGCCGTCGAGCACCACCGCCAGGTGGCGCTGATGGCGCCAACCGAGGTCTTGGCCGAACAGCACCTAGCCTCGATTCGGGCTGATCTCGCCGAGCTTCGCGTAGCGGATCCGGGGGTTCTGGGAGGATGGCGGCCGCTGCGCATCCAGCTGTTGAGCGGTCGGCTGCGCGCCGGCGAGCGGCGAGCGGCGCTCGAGCAGGTCGCGAGCGGTGACGCGGACGTGGTCGTGGGCACGCACGCGCTGCTGAGCGGCGACGTCGCGTTTCGCGAGCTCGGCCTGGTGGTAGTCGACGAGCAGCATCGCTTCGGAGTCGAGCAGCGTGCGATGTTGCGCGCGAAGGGCACCGAAGGGACCCGCGGCGCCGAACCAGATCTGCTGGTCATGACGGCGACGCCGATACCGCGAACCGCGGCGATGGTGCTGTTCGGCGATCTCGAACACTCGGTGCTCGATGAGCTGCCGCCGGGGCGCGTTCCGGTCACCACCTCGTGGGCTCAAACGGCGTCCGACGTGGCCGATTGTTGGCGGCGCGTGCGCGACGAGGTCGCCCTCGGTCATCGCGCGTACGTCATCTGCCCCCTCGTCGAGGAGTCCGAGCGGGTGGCGGCCAAGGGGGCGGTCGACGAGCACGCCCGCTTGGCGGCGGGGGAGCTCGCCGGCCTGCGCGTTGGCCTGGTGCACGGCCAAATGTCGAGCGCGGCCAAAGAGTCAGTGATGCACGAATTCCGTATCGGTCGCCTCGACGTGCTCGTCGCCACCGTCGTGATTGAGGTTGGCGTCGACGTCGCGGACGCGACGGTGATCGTCATCGAGGACGCGTGGCGATTCGGACTGGCCCAGCTTCACCAGCTGCGTGGTCGCGTTGGCCGCTCGAACCTAGTCAGTCACTGCTACGTCCTCGGCACGCCGCCGTCCGAGGACGGCCGGCGCCGCTTGGAGGCGCTCGTCGCCTCCAGCGACGGCTTCGCGCTCGCGGAGATCGACTTGGCCCTGCGCGGCGAAGGAACCATTCTCGGCGCGCGCCAGCGTGGCCGAAGCGACCTGAGGCTCGCGTCACTTACCCGCGACGCGGCGCTATTGGATGCGGCGCACGAGGTCGCCGCCCGGCTCGTTGAGCGTGACTGGCGCGACCACGCGGAGCTGATCGACGAATTGCGCCTCTTCGTGGGGGACGAGGAAGCCGCCTACCTGTTCAAGTCGTGACAGCACGTAGCCTGAGGGCGTGCGGGTAATCGGTGGCGTGGCGCGGGGTCGGCCGCTTAGGGCCAAGTTGCCCTCGACGGTGCGGCCGACCACGGACTACGCCCGCGAGGCGATCTTTTCGATGTTGGAGAGTCGCGGCGGCTTGGCGGGCCTGGTCGTGGCCGACCTCTTCTGCGGGTCCGGCGCGATGGGCATTGAGGCGATGTCTCGCGGCGCCGAGGAGGTCTATTTCGTCGACGTCGACGTCGCGTGTTTGAACGCCGCGCGCGCCAACTTGGAGCCGCTCAATCTATCGGGTCGAGCGCACTTCGTTCGCGCCGCGCTGCCGGGGTGGCTGCCGCCGACGGCCATCGACCTGGTCGTCGCCGACCCGCCGTACGGTCCCTTCGATGTTGAATCACTCTTGAGGGGCCTGGTGGCTCGCCGTGCGGTCATTGAAAACGACCGGTACGCGGAGGCGCCCGAGGGCTGGTCAGTCACCAAAACGAAGCGCTACGGCACTACGCTCGTAACCATGCTGGAACGAGTCGAGGACGAGGCCGCGTGACGGTCGGACTCATTCCGGGCTCGTTCGACCCGTTCCACAATGGTCACCTGGAGATCGTCGAGCGCGCCGCCTTCATTTTCGACGAGATCGTGGTCGCGGCAATCCGCAACCCCCAAAAGTCCGAGCCGCTGTTCGACCTCGACGAGCGCCGCGAGATGATTGCGGAGAGTTGCGCGCACATCAAGTCGGTGCGCATCGTTTCCATTGCGACGTTGCTAGTCAACGTGGCCCGCGACGTACAGGCGACGGCCATCGTGAAGGGGCTTCGTGCGGTCTCGGACTTCGAGAGCGAGCTGCAGATGGCCCAGATGAACCGGTCGCTGTCGGGAGTCGAGACGCTGTTCATCCCTACCAGCTCGCATCACTCCTTTATCGCGTCGCGGCTGTTGCGCGAGGTAGCGCGCTACGGCGGCAACGTCGACGCCTTCGTGCCGGCGGCGGTGGCCACCCGTTTGCGCGCCAAGATGGGAGATCCCAATGACGTCCTTTGACGGCTACGACGATTCCGAGGAGTTCCGCGATGACTCCGGTCGCCACGCGCGCCGTGATATTGAGGCGAGTTTGCGAGACCTTATCGACCTGGTGGGAGCGGCTAAGCAGATGCCGTTATCCAATTCAGCACTGATACCGCGCGACGAAGTCCTAGGGCTACTTGAGCAGGCCCTGCACGATTTACCCGACGAGATTCGCGAGGCTCGCTGGGCGCTTCGCGATCGTGAGGAGTTGATGGCGGCCGAAGTTCACAAGGCTCAGCAGTTGATGGACCAGGTGCGTGCGGAAGCGGCCCGGCTGGTCGATAAGACCGAGATCGTTCGCCAGTCGCGGCTGAAGGCCGACCAGATCATCGCCGAAGCCCAAACCCAGGCGCGCCAGATGATCAATCAGTCTGAGGATTTCATAGACGGCAAATTAGGCAACTTCGAGATCGTGCTCGAGCGCCTCTTGAAGACCGCTCGCTCGGGTCGCGAGCGACTGAGCGCCCAGGGGCTGCCGACGTCGCTCCTCGAGGGCCGGCCGAGTGAGAACGACTTCCTCGAACCCGATGCGCACGCGACGCGCGACGAGCCGCCCGCCGACTCGTCCTTCTTTGATCAGGACGCCTACTAGTTCCGTGGCGTCGCCCTACCTGGTCTCGATCACCCAACTCGTGCGCGACAGCCCCTCGACGCTCGAGGTGGCGTTGGAGGCGCCCTTCGATGAGCCCCGTGAGTTTGGCGCCCGCGGCCCGGCCGAGACCGACGTTGAGCCTGACACCCTGGTCAGGGTCGCTCTACGTCTCGAGAGCTTTTCGGGCGGCCTGCGCGCCCGCGGCACCATCAGTGCCCCGTGGCGCGGGGTCTGTCGACGGTGTTCGACGGTCGTTGTCGGCGTCGCGACCGCCGACGTCGACGAGCGTTTCGTCTTGCACCGGGGCCCCGGCGACGACCTCGCCTACGTCTACGCTCCTGACGAAGTTGACCTGGCGCCGCTCGTCCACGACGCAATTTTCCTCGAATTGCCCCTTGCACCGCTGTGTCGCGAAGATTGCCAGGGTCTGTGTCCCTACTGCGGAATCGATCGAAACGAGTCGACGTGCGACTGTCGAGCGCCCGTGGACCCGCGCTGGGCTACACTTGACGGACTTCGATTCGTGGAGGAATCCGACGAACCGAACCCCGAGTGACGGCTCGGCAGCTCGAATTGAAAGAGAAGATCGATGGCAGTCCCAAAGCGCAAGACCAGTAAGGCCCGTACCCGGAGCCGCCGGGCGGCGAACTGGCGCCTAGAGCGTCCCGCTCGCAGCGTGTGCCCCCAGTGCGCGACGGCGAAGCTGCCCCACGTGGTCTGTCCGAACTGTGGGTGGTACAAGGGTCGCGTCGCCGTCGAGGTCAACTGAGTTGGCGCTGCCCGTCGCCATCGACGCGATGGGCGGTGATTTTGCCCCGGCGCAGATTGTGGCCGGGGCTCGCCGCGCGGCCGACGAACTAGGCATTGCCGTTACCCTCGTTGGCGTGCCGGACCTCATCGGCGATCCGATGGGTCTGGACGTTGTTCCCTGCAGCCAGGTGATCGCCATGGACGACGATCCCGCCGCGAGCGTTCGCAGCAAGAAGGACTCGTCGCTGGTGCGGGCGGCGGAACTGGTGCGCGACGGACGCGCCAGCGCCATGGTCTCGGCCGGCAACACTGGTGCGGCAATGGCCGCGGCGCTGCTGCGCATGGGGCGCCTGCCCGGCGTCATTCGCCCCTGCATCGCGATACCGGTGCCCAACCCTGGTACGCACCCGACGATGCTGGTGGACGCGGGGGCGAACGCCGAATGCTCCGCCGAGATGTTGGTGCAGTTCGCGACGATGGGCGCAACCTTCGCCGGCGCCCACTACGGGGTTGACCGGCCGACGGTGGGGTTGCTGTCGATCGGCGAAGAGGCCACCAAGGGCACGCCGCTGGTCAAGGAGACCCACGAGCGACTCGCCCAGTCGAACCTGCGATTCGTTGGCAACGTCGAGGGACGTGACCTGATCCCGTCGCCCGTCGACGTCATCGTCACCGACGGCTTCACCGGCAACGTGGCCCTGAAGACGCTCGAGGGGGCGTTGCGCTTCGTCTTCGCAACGGTGCTGGCTGCGGTCGACACCAATGACGACACTCGATCGGCCGGCACGACGCTCTTTGCGCATCTCATGCCCACGGTCGACTCGCTCACGCCCGAGAACCAGGGGGGCGCACTGCTCCTGGGTCTCGATGGCATCTGCGTGATCAGTCACGGCTCGTCCAACGCGACGGCGGTGATGAACGCCGTGCGCGTCGCGGCGGAAATGGATCGCGCGAACGTGGTGGACCGGCTACGAAGCGCTATTAGGCCTGATAGCGGGTGAGTATCTCGCGTAGGTGGCGCCGGGCTCGGTAGTCTGGGCGGCGAGGCAAAGGAGAGGTCATGACGGGGGACGGAGCACCGCCATCACTGGACCGCGCAGGGATTGTCGATCTCGTCCAGCGTGAGCTGGCCGAGATCTTGGAGCGGCCCCCCAGCGACATAACCTTGGACGCCACGTTCGGCGAACTCGGCGCTGACTCACTCGCCCTGATCGAATTGGTCGAGGCTCTTGAGGAGCGGCTGGCGAGTGCCGTGGCTGGCTTTCACATTGACGACGCGGACCTCGAGGGCCTCACGTCGGTTCGCGACGCCGTCGACTACGTGTCCTCGAAGTTGCAAGTGTCGTAAGGGATCTGGCCCCGTGTCCCGGTCGCTGGACGCGCTAGCGCAGCGGCTCGGACTACGGGCCGACAGCCCTGCGCTACTCGTGGCCGTGACGCATTCGAGTTACGCCGCCGAGCACGACTGCGCGTCCAACGAGCGCCTCGAGTTTCTCGGTGACGCCGTTGTGGACCTCGCCATCGCCGATCTCATCGTTACCGGGTACCCGGCGCTGGACGAGGGATCGGGTTCGCTGGTGCGTTCGAGGGTGGTCAACGAGGACGCACTCGCCGATGCGGCGGCCAAACTCGGGCTGGCGTCGTTTCTGCGGGTTGGCCGCGGCGAACTCAAGTCGCGAGGGCTGGAACGGCCTTCGATGCTGGCCGACGCCTTCGAGGCCGTTGTCGCGGCGATCTACCTCGAACGTGGTTTCGACCAGGCCCGTAACTTCGTGCGTGAGGTGCTCGGCGATGACGTGGCTCGCGCGGCGCGCCACCCCGACGAGGTCGACCCGAAGACCAGACTTCGTCAATGGGCCGAGAGCGTGGGACTTGGTGTGCCGAACTACGAGTTACACGCCTCGGGACCCGCTCACGCGACGGTATTCGAGGCCGTCGTGACCCTGGGTGGCGTCGTTCACGGCGTCGGGCGCGGTCGATCCAAAAAGAGTGCCGAGTCCGAGGCCGCGCGCGCGGCGTGGGAGGAACGTCTCGATGCCTGAACTGCCCGAGGTGGAGACCGTTCGAGCGTCCCTGGCTCGTGATCTCGTAGGGAAGAAGATCAAGGCAGCCGCGGTCACCAACGGGCGGGTCGTCAGGCGTCACAAGTCGGCCAAGGACTTTCGCGCGCTGATCGAGGGCCGCACGGTGAAGTCCGCCGAGCGGCTCGGTAAATACCTGGTCTTCGCACTCGACGATGGCCGACACCTGGTGATCCACCTGGGCATGTCGGGCCAGTTGCGCCGGGCCAAGGGACCCAAGGATCCCAAGGTGAAGCACACCCACGTCGTCTTCACGCTCAGCCCCGCCGGG
Organism: Acidimicrobiaceae bacterium; assembly: GCA_027449665.1. Taxonomy (GTDB): domain Bacteria; phylum Actinomycetota; class Acidimicrobiia; order Acidimicrobiales; family RAAP-2; genus RAAP-2. The sequence goes on from DAIDLE010000005.1 coordinate 93,782, forward strand.
GAACTGCGCTACGTCGATCCGCGCACGTTTGGCGAACTTTTCGTCTCCACCCCGCCCGAGGAGGGCGAGGTGATCGAAGTCTCCAAATTCGCTCGCCTCGCGATTGGCGGCGACGCCATGTCGATCCGACGCCGAGTTCCCGAGTTGGCCCACCTCGGCCTGGATCCGCTGGAGGATCAAATCGGGTGGGACCGTTTCGCGGCGATCATGCGCAGTCGTACCACGGCGCTGAAGGCGGTCCTCACTGACCAGGAGATAATCGCCGGCGTGGGCAACATCTACGCCGACGAGATCCTGTTCGCCGCCGGACTTCGCTACGACCGCGCCGCGGATTCACTGTCGACGATCGAAATTCGTCGGCTGCATCGGTGCATCACCGAGGTGCTGACCGACGCGATCAAGTACGGCGGCTCGACCCTCGCCGATGAGCAGTTCGTCGACCCCGACGGCAAGCCGGGGACGTACCAGGAGTATCACCAGGTTTACAATCGCGAGGGCCTGCCCTGCTTCCAATGTCGCCGACCAATCGAACGAGTCGTCGTGCGGGGCCGGTCGACGTTCTTCTGTCCCAACTGTCAGGCGTAGGTCCGGGCCGTGGCCGAGAAGGTTGGTAGCGTCTACCCGTGTTTCTGAAGCGACTGACCATGAAGGGCTTCAAGTCCTTCGCCGACACCACCGTGCTCGAATTCGAGCCCGGCGTGACCGCGGTGGTTGGTCCGAACGGCTCGGGTAAGTCCAACGTCGTCGACGCGGTCACGTGGGTACTGGGTGCGCAGAGCACGCGAGCGCTGCGCAGCGCGAAGATGGACGACGTCATTTTCGCTGGCACGACGAATCGTCCAGCACTGGGACGCGCGGAGGTGTCATTGACCCTCGACAACGCGTCGGGACGTCTGGCAATTGACGGCGCTGAAGTTACGATCTCGCGGACGCTGTTTCGCAACGGTGACTCCGAGTACGCCATCAACCGCACCGTCTGTCGGTTGCTGGATGTCCAAGAGCTGCTCGCGGACTCCGGGGTCGGGCGCCAGCAGCACATGATCATCGGTCAGGGCCAGCTCGACTCGATCCTGAGCGCCAACTCCGAGAATCGGCGAGCGGTCATTGAAGAGGCTGCCGGGATCTTGAAGCACCGACGCCGCAAGGAGCGCGCCGAGCGCCGTCTGGCCCAAACCCAGGAGAACCTGGAGCGTCTGGGCGACCTGGTGCGCGAGGTGCGTCGTCAGATGCGCCCCCTCGAACGTCAGGCGGCGTCGGCTCGCAACTACGCCGAGGTTGATCGCGAGCTGCGTTCGGCGCGCTCGGCGTGGTACGCCCAGCGCCTGGCGGCCTACGACGCGCGCCACCACGTGATTGAGAGCGATCTCGCTCGCACCGGCGTCGAGGAGGAGCGACTGCGCCGCGAGCTCATCACGCTTGATGCGCAGGCGGCCAGCGCGGCGACCGAAATGACCAGCCGCCGCGAGGAGGCGCTGGCGTCGACGCTCGGTGGACTGTTGGCGCTGGCCGAGCGCGCCCGCGGCACGGCGTCGGTCATCAACGAACGCGAGCGAGCGCTGCGCGTCGCCCTGGACGCGTCGGCCGATGAGAACGTCATCGCTACGCTCGAGGCCGACGCGTCGCGCCTGGACCTCGAACTAGCCGAACTCGATCGTGACGAGCAATCGTTGCGCCCCCGACGCGAGGCGCTGCTCGCCCAGCGAGCGCAGATCGCCGAGCGCGCCGCGACTATCGATCACGAGGCCGTCGGCGGTACCGACGAGGCTGATGAAGCGGTCCGGCGTGCCGCGCGCGAGGGCGTCGACCTGCTCGAGCGTACGATCGCGGCGGTGCACGAGCGTCGCGCTCGGGCCCACGAGCGTCGCGTCGAGGCCGAACTCGCGGCCGCGAACGTTCGTCGAGAACTGGCGGAGACGCTCGCCTCGCTGGCCGACGACGCACCGGTCGCCGAGGCTCGCCGCACTCTCGCTGACGCGCGAGCCCTCGTCGAGGCGGCCGAGTCGGCCCGTCGCGACGCCGACGATGAGCTGCGCGAATACGCCGACGCGGCTGCGCGGACCCAGGCCCGCGCAGAGGCGCTCGCGCGAGCGCTCGACGAGTTTTCGGGGGCGGGAGGGCGCGAGCTGTTGAGCGAGCTCGATGGCGTGCTCGGCCCGTTTCTCGAGTTGATCGACGTGGAGGCGGGCGCCGAGCGAGCCATCGAGTCGGCCGCTGGCGCGTCGGTGGGCGCGATGGTTGTTGACGGTCGCGGGTCGGCTCGCGCCGCGCTCCAGGTGCTGCGCGAGGCGGGCGGACCGGGGATGGTGCTCGCCGTCGGCGACGCACGGGTGGACGTCGTGCCGAGGCCCGAGGGCTGCCTTGCGGTGCGCGACCTCGTCCGCGCGCGCCGCGACGCGCCCGCCCACGTGGAGCGCGTGCTCGACGCCCTCTTTGCGCGGGCCTTTCTCGCGAACAGTTGGGACGCGGCGATCGAGATCGCCGTCGCCCACCCCGACCTCGTCGTCGTGACTCGTGACGGTGATCGATTCGCCGCCTCGGGTTGGCGCGTCGCGTCGGGACGCGCGGTCGTCACTCGAGCCGCGGTCGACGCGGCACTTGACGCCGCGGCGCAGGCCGCGATATCGGTCGAACCACGTCGAGCGAGTTTCGAACGCGCCAGTCAGGCCCTCGACGCCGCGCGTCAGGCGCTCGCTGAGGCCGTGGCGCGAGTGAGCACCACCGAGGCCGAAGCGGCCCGACTCGCGAAGGACGCCGAACGGGGGCGTGAACGCGTTCGCGAGTACGAGTTGCGCATCGACGCACTGGAGAGCGAGGCGGCGTCACTCGACGACGAGTGGACACGCCTCGACGGTGAGTTGCTCGTCGAACGGTCGCGATTGAGCGAACTCGAGCGGTCCCGTGACGAGATGGCGGCTCGACGGGCCGCCGCGCAGCGAGCCCTCGATGAGCTTGATCGGGAGCGGCGCGCGTTGGACGTCGCGGCCGAGGCACTGGCGCGTCACGACGCCGAGCTCGGTGAGCGACGTCGGTTGATGACAACGCGGCGAGACGAGATTGAGCGACGTCTTGCGGGCCACGTGGACGAGCGCCAGCGGGCGGCGTCGAGACGCGAGCGGCTCGAATTCGACCTCGCCGCGCTCGCCCGATTAGCCGCACTGGTGACGCGCGCCTCGAACGACGTGGCGCTCGCCCACGAGGCGCTGGACTCGACGTATCGCGAACAAGTAGAGGCGTCACGGGCGAGTGGCGAGCGCCTCGAGGAGATTCGACGTGCTCGTCACGAGACTGACGACCGGCTCACCGTGCTGCTCGACAACCGGCGTCGCCTCGAGGTCGAGCAGGCCGAAGTAGTGGTGAAGCGCTCAACGCTGCACGAAACGATTCGCCGCGAACTCGGCGTCGAGCCTCAGGAGGTGTCGGTGTTCGACGCGGACCCTCGCGGCGACGTCGACCTCGAACAGCGGGTGGCGGAGCTCGAAGCCCGCATGTCGTCACTCGGTCCGATCAACCCGCTCGCCCTTGACGAGCTGACCGCGCTCGAGGAGCGCTACCAGGAGCTAGACGTCCAGGTGGCTGACGTTCGCGGCGCTCGCCGAGAGCTTCAAGAGGTGCTGCGAGCCCTCGACGATGAGATCATGTCGACGTTCACGTCGGCGATAGCCGACGTGAACGAGCACTTCGCGAACCTCATCGGGATGCTGTTTCCCGGCGGACAGGGGCGGCTCCTGCTGACTGACCCTGACGACCCTCTCAACACCGGCGTGGAGATAGAGGTCCGTCCGATGGGTCGTAACGTCCGTCGCATCTCCCTGCTTTCGGGGGGCGAGCGCTCGATGGCGGCGCTGGCGTTCCTCTTCGCCGTCTTTCGCTCGCGGCCGTCTCCCTTCTACATGATGGACGAGGTTGAGGCGGCGCTCGATGACGTGAACCTGCAGCGATTCTTGAGCCTCGTCGACGAATTCCGCGATGAGGCTCAGCTCTTGATCGTTACTCACCAGAAGCGCACCATGGAAGCCGCGGACGCACTCTACGGCGTGACGATGGTGCCGGGAGCTTCCTCGAAAGTGGTCAGCCAGCGCGTGCGTCGCGAGGCGGCGTCGTGATCGCGGTCCTGGTCATCGTCGCGGTCGTCGTGCTGATCGTCGGGACGGTCGTCGTGATCGCTCGTCGCCGGGCACGAAACGCGGCGCTCGCGGCAACGGCGACTCGAGCGCCGCTGCCCGACGTCCTCGTCACCGGGGCCGTCGAACGTCCGTCCCTCGACGAGGCGCCGTCGCTCGGAGCGCGTCTGGGCGCATCGCGCGGCGTCTTTGAACGGGTGAGGTCGATGACGACCTCGGGCGCACTAAGCGCTGGGGAACTCGAGGTCGTCGAAGAGGTCCTGCTCCGCAGCGACGTGGGCGTGGCGACGACGTCGCTGATTCTCGAGGGGCTGCGCCGCGACGGGGCGCCCCAGGGGGTCGCCACGGCACTGCGTCGAGCGCTGCGCGCGTGTCTGGTAGACGAGCGCAGCGTGACTGATCACGCCGAACCCGGGAGCGTGGCGGTGTGGCTCTTCGTCGGGGTGAACGGCGTGGGCAAGACCACGACCATTGGCAAGCTGGCGCATCGAGAGGTCGCCGCCGGTCGCTCGGTCGTGTTGGCTGCCGGCGACACGTTTCGCGCGGCGGCCGCCGAACAGTTGGGCCAGTGGGCCGAGCGATCGGGGGCGGACGTGGTGCGCGCTGGCGAAGGTGCCGACCCGGGCTCGGTGATTCACGACGCCATCGGGCGCGCCGCGGCGCGCGGTGCCGATCTCGTGCTCGCCGACACCGCCGGGCGGCGTGCGAATAACACGAACCTGCTCGAGGAGCTGGCCAAGGTGCGACGCGTCGCTGACCGCGGCCCCGGTCAGGTGGTTGAGACGTTCATGGTGCTCGACGCCACCACCGGCCAGAATGCGCTGTCTCAGGCCCGAGAGTTCTTAGCGGCGGCGGCGGTGTCGGGTATCGTGCTCACGAAACTGGACGGGACCGCGCGAGGGGGAATCGTGATCGCGATCGAGCGCGAGCTCGCGATTCCGGTGAAGTTCGTGGGCGTGGGCGAGGGGATTGCCGACCTGCTTCCCTTTAACCCCGACGAGTTCGTCGATTCGCTCATTCGGGTCTGACGGTAACCTGCAGACCATGTTCGACGCACTCGCGGATCGTTTCGAGCGCCTGAGCGCGTCGCTGCGCTCGCGGGGGCGTCTGAGCGATGCCGACCTCGACGCGGCTCTCGTCGACGTGCGAAGCGCCTTGCTCGAGGCTGACGTGGAGCTCACGGTGGTGCGGGCGTTTTTGGACGCGTTACGCACTCGATTGGCCGGTCAGGCGCTCAACCAGAGCCTGACGCCGGGCCAGCAGGTGATCAAGGCCGTTCACGAGCAGCTCGTCGACGTGCTCGGGGGTTCCGCGCTCAAGGTGACCTACGCGTCACGCCCGCCAACGGTGATCGTGCTGGCGGGACTGCAGGGCGCCGGCAAAACTACGGCCGCGGCGAAGCTCGCGGCGTGGTTCAAGCAGCAGGGCCGCCAGCCGTACCTCGTCGCGGCCGACCTGCAGCGGCCCGCGGCGGTCGAGCAGCTTCGCGTACTGGGCGAGCAGATTGGCGTCGGCGTCTTCAGCGACGCGTCGACGCCGGTGGACGTGGCTCGACGAGGTGTCGCCGAGGCTGCGCGAATTGGTCGAGACGTCGTGATCGTCGACACCGCGGGGCGACTGGCCGTTGACCGAGCGCTCATGGACGAGGTGCGCGCGATCAGCGACGCCACGTCACCGCACTACACCTTCTTGGTGATTGACGCCGCTACTGGACAAGACGCGGTGTTGACCGCACGGTCGTTCCACGAAACGCTGGCGTTGTCGGGCGTCATCGTGAGCAAGCTCGACTACGACGCTCGAGGTGGCGCGGTGCTCTCGGCGCGCGGCGTCGTGGGCTGTCCGGTCGTGTTCGCGTCGACCGGCGAGAAGTTGGGCGACTTCGACCTCTTCCACCCCGATCGCATGGCGTCGCGCATCTTGGGCATGGGCGACGCGCTGTCACTGATCGAGCGGGCCGAACGGACGATGGACGCCGACGTGGTGGCGGCCTCGGCGGGACGTCTCATGGACGGCAGTTTCACCCTGGACGACTTTCTCGCCCAGCTCAATCAGGTTCGAAAGATGGGTTCTCTCGGCGGGTTGATGCGGCTCATGCCCGGTGTTACCAAGGAGATGCGCGCGGCCGCCTCGAACGTGGATGACCGCGAGTTGAATAAGGTTGAGGCGATCATCCGATCCATGACGGTTCGCGAGCGACGAGAGCCGGCGATCATCGATGGCTCGCGACGCGCACGGATCGCCAAGGGATCGGGGACCACCGTCAACGCGGTGAACCAGTTGCTCAAGCAGTTTGGCGAGATGCGCAAGATGATGCGTCAGATGGGTGGCGCGAACGCGACGGTGCCGCCCCAGATGGGCAAGCTCGCCGCGCTCGCCGCTCGCCACGGGACGGACTCGCTACCGGCCGGATTCGAATCGCTGGGGGCGGGCATGCGCGCGGCGGCGTCCGCGCCCAAGGGCAAGAAGAAAAAGGGTGGTCGAGTCACCCCGCCCAAACAGCGCTAAACTGGTGCGCTCGGGTATATCACCCGGTCCCGGTCGGGACAGGTCTGGAGGATCTTCGTCGTGGCAGTGAAATTACGTTTGGTGCGGATGGGCAAGAAGAAGCAGCCGACCTACCGCGTCGTTGCGACCGACAGTCGTCGGGCTCGTTCGGGTGCCTACCTCGAGATTGTCGGGACCTACCAGCCGCGCGGTCTGTCAGAGACTAACGCCGAGACCGTTATCACCATCGATAACGACAAAGCCGTTCACTGGCTGCGACACGGCGCCCAGCCCACCGAGCGCGTGGCGAAGCTGCTTCGCGCGAGCGGCGCTTTGGAGGCATTCGAGGCATCCAAGGCGGCCCAGTGAGCGACCGACACGACGACTACGTCGCCGGCGACATCAACACCATCGACGGGGACGGTTTCGCCGAGCTCGAGCCGACCGATGGTGGTCGCCCCGCGGATCGGGCAGTGACCGCGACGGCCGTGTTGCACTACCTGGCCTCGTCGCTGGCCGACGACCCAGGCGCGGTCTCGATTGAAGTATCGCAACGCCACGACAAAGTTGTGCTCTCGCTGAGCGTTGGCGCGGACGACATGGGGCGCATTATTGGTCGACGTGGCCGAACCGCGCAGGCCATTCGGGCGCTGGTGAGCGCGGCCGGTGCGCGTGACGGCGTCACGACGTCGGTGGACATCGTCGACTGACGTGTGCGCCGAGCGCACGCTCGAGGTCGGACGGATCATTAGGGCGCACGGTCTTCGGGGCCAGGTAATCGTTGATCTGTGGACCGACCGTCTGGAGCGGCTCGCCCCCGGCGCGGTGCTGTTCACCGATCGCGGTCCCCTTACCGTGGGGCACGCCGCTCGCCACCAAGACCGATTTCTGGTCACGTTCGACGGGATCGAGCGGCGAGAGGACGCCGAGTCGTGGCGCGGTACGGTGCTGTCAGCGCCGCGGCTCGAGCGAAGCGACGCTGACGCCGACGTAATCTGGATTGACGATCTTTTCGGCGCGGCGGTCTACGACGCCGGTGGCGACCACCGCGGTGTCGTCGTGGGAGTCGAAGCGAATCCGGCGAGCGACTTGCTGGTGCTCGACAGCGGCGCGCTGGTGCCCCTGACCTTTGTCACCGCGGTCGACGCCAACGTACGAGTCGACGTCGACGTTCCCGAGGGGCTCTTCGAGTGACCATGAACATCGACGTCCTCACGCTCTTTCCCGACGCACTATCGGGCTACGCCGCCACGTCGATTCTCGGACGCGCCGCGCAACGCGACTGCTGGCGGTTGCGGCTCTTCGATCTGCGCAATCAGACCGACGACGTGCACCGCACGGTGGACGACACGCCCTACGGTGGTGGGGCCGGGATGGTATTGCGTGCCGAGCCGATTGTGCGCACGGTGGCGTCGGTGCCAGATCTCGCCCGTCCGCTGATCGCACTCACTCCCTCGGGTCGTCCGTTCACGAACGCCGTCGCGCGCGAGCTCGCTGCGACGTCGGGGTTCTCGCTGCTGTGCGGTCGCTACGAGGGCTTCGATCAGCGTGCACTCGATCTGGTGGCTGACGATGAACTCTCCATCGGCGACTTCGTGCTCGCCGGTGGCGAATTGGCGGCGTTGTGCGTCATCGAGGCCGTCGTTCGACTGCTGCCGGGCGCCCTTGGCAATGACGAGTCGAGCGTCGACGAATCGTTCACCACGGGACTGCTCGAGTACCCGCACTACACCAAGCCAGCGACGTTTCGGGGACGGTCGGTGCCGGCGGTGCTTCGCTCGGGCGACCACGCGCTCGTGGGACGGTGGCGTTACGCCCAGTCGCTGGCGAAAACCGTCGCACGACGTCCCGACCTGATCGCGGCCCGGGGCGGGTTGTCAGCGTCGGACCGGGCGGTCATGGCCGAGTTTGGTCTGTTGGAAGAGGACCACCAGGTCGGCTAGACTTCTACAGCCCGAGACCCGAAGGGGACGCTGATGAATCCGACTGAACTCATTGACCGTGACTCGTTGCGTGACGACATTCCCGACTTCCGGGCCGGCGACACGCTCAAGGTGCACGTGCGGGTCGTCGAAGGCACCCGTCAGCGCATTCAGATCTTTCAGGGCGTGGTCATACGTCGCCAGGGGTCGGGTTTGCACGAGACCTTCACGGTGCGCAAGATCAGCTTTGGCGTCGGCGTGGAACGCACGTTCCCGGTGCACGCGCCGACGATCGCCAAGATCGAAGTCGAGACGTACGGCGACGTTCGTCGGGCCAAGTTGTACTACCTCCGTGATCTGCGCGGACGGGCCGCCAAGATCAAGGAACGGCGCGTAACCGAGCGCGCGTAAGGCCCACATGGGCGACGAAGAGCTCGACGACTACGAGTCGACCCTCGAACTGGCGCTCGTCCAGGAGTACAAGGCCGTCGTCGGAATGTTCCACTACGCGGTCGAGACCGACCGCCGTTTCTACCTCGCGAACGACGTCGCCGTCGACGTTCGCTCCACCACGCCGACCATGCTCGAAGTGACCCTGACCGACGCGTGGGTCTGGGACATGTATCGAGCGGCGCGCTTCGTGCCGTCCGTGCGCGTGCTGACGTTCCGCGACGTCAACGTTGAGCGGCTCCCCAAAGAGGATCTGCAGCCCTGACATGGAGTTGAACCACCTACTCGCCACCCTCGACGTGGTCGCGAGCTGGGACCGCTCGGACCGCGGACCGACGGTCGCCTCGCTGCTCGACGGCGACGTCGTCGTGGCCCTGGCGGCGCGCGAGCCGCACCTGGGACCGCTCGGACCGTGGTTGCGGGTTGGTTCGGGGTATCCGGCGTCGATGGCGGCGCGCGACGTCGCGACGCTCAGCTGGCTCGTCGACTTCGACGATGTCGTGATCGCGGGTGACCACGCCGACCTGCACGCGGCCGTGGTGCGGGCCATGTTGAGCGACGACGAGGTGACGGTGGTCAACGCGGTCGCCGAGGTGCGCGGCGCGTACAACCGGCCGGCCCCGCCCCGTCCGATCACCGTGTGGCACGTAGTGGGCGAGCACGTATCGGACGGTACGCGGGTGCTACGCGCGTCGTCGGCGCACGGTCCGCTGACGCGCTATCGGGACTGACTACTGGGGCTGGACCGATATGCGGTCGGGACGAATGCGCACCGTAACGCGGATCTCGCCCTCACTGCGAAAGGGGTACTCGTCGACGTCACGATACTTTTTGGCCAAACGGTTGATGACCTCATCGGCGCCGTCGGTCGTGAAGGTCACGACCGTGCCGCGCAGGGCGACGATGACGTAGGGATCATCGGGGTCCGCGATGGACACCGCGACCCGCGGGTCAGCCGCGAGGTTGCGGGCCTTCGCGCGGCCGAGAGCCGTGTTGATGACCACCTCGTCACCGTCGAGTTCGACCCAGACCGGGGTCACGTTCGGCGAGCCGTCGGGCTCGAGACTGGCGACGTGGGCGAGCGCCCGCTTGGCGAAGATGGCGCGCGCGGCGTCAGTGAAGGTATCGGCCATGGTTCGTCTCCTTGTCTGGGGTCGTGGCGACCCGAGTAGATTCACTGTAATGAACATCGGCGCGCACGTACGCGGCGGCGGGACGTTGATACCGTCACTCGAAGCGGGCGTCGCCATCGGTGCGACGTCGATCCAAGTCTTCGTCCAGAGCCCGCGGATGTGGAAGCCGAGTCAGTACGCACCAGCGGTGCTCGACGCCTATCGCGAGGCGCAACGCGACCACCCGAGCATCACGGACACCTTCTGTCACGCGACGTATCTGATCAACCTCGCCACCGGCGACCAGGCCCTCTACGAGCGCTCCGTGGACGCGCTCGCCCACAACTTGCGAGTCGGTCGAGCCATGGGGGCCTCGGGCGTGATCCTGCACGTAGGCAGCCACAAGGGCGCCGGACTGGACGACGTCGTGGGCCAGATCGCGGGGGCGTTCGCGAAGGCCCTCGACGCGGCCGGGGCCGATGACGACCGCTGTCCGATCGTGATCGAGAACGCCGCCGGCGCTGGGGGCACCGTCGGGCGCAGTCTCGAGGAGATCGAGCGGCTGGTGGAGGCGACCGGGAGTGACGAACGCGTCGGCGTCTGCGTCGATACCCAGCACCTGTTCGCCAGTGGCGTTGACGTCGCGACGCCGACCACGGCTCGACGTTTCGTCGCCGAGGTCGACCGCCGCGTCGGCTTGGGTCGGCTGCGCTGCCTGCACCTGAACGATTCGAAGACCGCCTTTGGCTCGAACCGCGATCGTCACGCCAATATCGACGATGGTGAGATCGGTTCGGCCGGACTCGCGGCGTTGGTGGGGCACCCGAAGATTCGTGAGCTGCCGCTGCTGCTCGAGGTTCCGGGGGACGGCGACGGCCCTCGAGCGGTCGACGTCGCGGCCGCTCGCGAGGTTGTCGAACGGGGGGTGGCGCTCTATCGCCGTGGCGCGGCGACGAAGTCCCCAAACAAGTAGGAGAGGAACCATGACCAACGTGCGCGTCGAATCCGACACCATGGGCACCATCGAGGTGCCCGCCGAGCACTACTGGGGTGCGCAGACTGAGCGCAGCCTGCACCACTTCGCCATTGGCCACGAGACGATGCCGCCCGCGGTCATTCGGGCGTTCGGCATCCTTAAGTTGGCGTCGGCGCGCGTCAACCGGGACCTCGGCAAACTCGACGCCGAGCGAGCGGACCTGATTGAGCGGGCGGCCGGCGAGGTGATCGACGGCAGCCTGAGCGCGGAATTCCCGCTGCGCATCTGGCAAACCGGATCGGGCACCCAGACCAACATGAACGTGAACGAGGTGATCTCGAACCGCGCCATTGAACTGGCGGGTGGCGAGCGGGGATCGAAGGACCCCGTTCACCCGAACGATCACGTCAACATGTCCCAGTCTTCGAACGACACCTTTCCAACGGCGATGCACATCGCGGCGGTGATGGAGATCACCGGGCGGCTCGCGCCGTCGGTGGCGAGGCTGCGCGACGCGCTCGACGCCAAGGCGGTGGCCTACGCGGGCGTCACCAAAATCGGTCGGACTCACCTGATGGACGCGGTCCCGCTCACCCTCGGCCAGGAGTTTTCGGGCTACGTCGCCCAACTCGACGCCGACCTCGCCCGGCTCGACGCAGTGCTCGCGGGGCTCTACGAGCTCGCGGCGGGCGGTACCGCCGTCGGCACCGGACTCAACACGCACCCCGAGTTCGGGGTGCGTGTGGCGGCGCAAATAGCCTCACTCACCGGACAGCCCTTCGTGACGGCGCCGAACAAGTTCGCGGCCCTCGCCGCCCACGACGCCCTGGTCTTCGCTCACGGCGCGATCAAAACGCTGGCGGCCAGTCTGATCAAGATCGCGGACGACCTACGGTGGCTCGGCTCGGGACCCCGTTCGGGCCTCGGCGAACTGCGACTGCCCGAGAACGAGCCGGGCAGTTCCATCATGCCCGGCAAGGTCAACCCGACGCAGTCCGAGGCGATGATCATGGTCGCGGTCCAGGTCTTCGGCAACGACGCCGCGGTCGCGATGGCTGACTCGCGCGGAAATTTGGAGCTCAACGTGGCCAAGCCCGTGATCATCCACAACGTCTGCAACTCGATAGACCTGCTCACCGACGCGTGTGACCGCTTCCGAGAGTTCTGCGTCGAGGGCCTCGAGCCCGACTACGAACAGATCGACCACCACCTGCGTAACAGCCTGATGCTCGTGACGGCGCTCAACCCGCTCATCGGCTACGACAAGGCCGCCCAGGTCGCCAAGAAGGCTCACCGGGAGCGTACGACGTTGCGTGACGCCGCGGTCGCGCTGGGCTTCGTGACGGGCGAGCAGTTCGACGCGGCGGTCGTGCCGGAGTCCATGACCCACCCGTGACGCGGCCCGATCTGCTCGCGCCGGCGACGGTGGCCGCGTGGCTGGACGCGAATCCCCAGTGGTCGCTGCGTAACGGTCATCTCGTGCGTGAGCAGCGCTTCGCGAGTCATCGCGACGCCGCGCAGTTCGTGCTCGACCAGGTGACGCTGGCCGAGCGCCTCGACCACCACCCCGTGATCACGCTGACCTACCGTGACGTGCGCTGGGAGCTGTGGACCCACGACCGCGGTGGCGTGACGACGCTCGATCTGGCGTACGCCGAAGCCGTTGACGCGGCGATCGTGAACGCCACGCGATTCTGACTCAGGCGACGGGAACCTCCCATAAGGCCATCCAGCGAGACAGGTCTCGTTCGATGGGGAGGTCCTTGTCGAGAAACGAACGGACGCGGAGTTCCAATTCGTTGTCGCGCTGCTGCGCGCCGGTGGGCGCGAAGGGGTAGAAGGTTCCTTGCTTGAGCAGGTAGACCAGTCGAACGGAGCCGTCGCCCGGCGGACTCTTGGGGACGAAGCCGAAGACGGCGCACAGCAGTCGCGGCCCGAGCCCGTTGTCGACGAGCGTGGCGTTGGCGCCGTGGATTCGGGTGACTAGCGTGGCGATGTCCTGATCGTGGATGACGATCCATCGAAAACCGAAGCGATCCGTGGTGAAGGTGACGTCGGCCGCCGCCTCGTCGAAGTTGAGCAGTTGCTTCACGTCGTCGTCGGACGCGAGTGACGACTCACCACTGCCCGATTTGAAACAGAGACCAGCCTGACCCGAGGTGACCAGGTCCAGCTCGCTCTCCAGGGTCAGCGCCGCCGTCGGCAGCGCGAACAGGCTGTCCAGCTTTGGGGCCACCTGCTTCGTGCGCCCAAAGAGCGTGTCGCGAAGTCCCACTAGCCGTTGAGCTGCCGTTCGAGCTTGTTCAACTGGTCGAGCCGCTTCTCGAGCGAGGGGTGCGTGGAGAAGAGCGACGCGGCAGTTCCACCGGCCAGCGCCGGGGCGAAAAAGAAGGCGTTCATGCCCTCCGCCTGGCGCAGGTCAGTGCGCGGAATGCGCCCGATGTCACCCGTGATGTGCACGAGGGCGCTCGCGAGCACGCTCGGCTTGCCGATCAAGATCGCGCCCGAACGGTCGGCGGCCAATTCTCGATACCGCGACAGCGCCATTGTCAGCAGGTACGCGATCACGTAGACGACGAGCGACACCAGCCACGTGATCATCTCGAGCAACACGAGGTTCTCACCATCGCGGCTTCGCCCGCCGCCGGAGAACATGGCGCCCCACATGGCGATCCGGCTAATCAGGCCGGCGAGCATGCCTACCCCGGACGCGATCGTCATCACCGCCACGTCTCGGTGGGCGACGTGGCTCAGCTCGTGGGCGAGCACCGCCTCGAGCTCCTCGTCGCTCAACCGGCGCATCAGGCCCCGCGTGGCACAGATGACGGCGTGACTCGGGTTGCGACCCGTCGCGAAGGCGTTAGGCATGTCCATCTCCGCTACGCCCACGCGCGGCTTGGGCATATTGGCTAGCAGGCACAGTCGGTCGACGATCTCGTGGAGGTGCGGCTCCTGGGCCGGCGTGACCTCGTGCGCGTGCATCGAGAACATCGCGATCTTGTCCGAGAAGTAGTACTGGGCTACGAGCGCGCCGAGCGCGATCACGACGATCAGCAGGGTCGACACGCCCAGGCGAACCAGGACGGTGATGATGATGGCGTACAGCAACACCAGGGCGAACCCGGTGATGAACATCCGCCAGTTGAGCCCGCGATCCGACTCAATCTTGCTGGCGCTCATTGCGCCTCGCCGTCGCCGGCCGCCAGGCTGCCCGCGTCGCTCATCTGGGCCTTCAGCGCCGCCAGCTGGGCGTCGACCGACGACGTCGCGCTCGCCTGGTCGAGCTGAGCCTGGATGTCGTCCCGATTACTGGTGAGGTCCGTTAGGGCACCCGAGGCGAGCAACTCATCAAGGGCCCCACTGCGGGCCTGCATTTCGGCGACTTTGTCCTGGGCTCGCTGCAGAGCCGCGCCGGCGTCGCCCATCGAGGCCGAGATGCCGCTCACCGCCTCCGAGACGTGCGCTGACGCCTCGGCCGCGGTGTAGGTCGCCTTGATGGTCTCCTTCTTGGTGCGAAACGCCTCGACCTCGGTCTGCAGGCGTTGTGCCGTCTCGGTCAGCTTGTCCTCTTGCTCGACTATCGTCGCGTGTTGGGTGTCGAGGTCCTTCAGCTGCCCCGCGATGGCCTCGCGGCGGCTGAGGGCCTCGCGGGCGAGCGATTCGTTGTTCTGGGTGAGCGCGGCCTTGGCCTGTTCGGCGAGTTTGTCACCCTGGCTCTTCAGCTGCTCGGCCTGGATCTCGATCCGCTTGCGCGCGGTCGCGACGTCAGCGACGGCGCGGCGAACCTTGGTCAGGTTCTCGAGCTGCTGCTCGTACGAGAGGTCGAGCGTTTGACGCGGGTCCTCGAGCTTGTTGAGCGCCGCGTTGGACTTGGCCTGGAAGATTGTCGCCAGTCGTTTCCCTACACCCATGAGTTCTCCTTGTCCATCTGCCCAGAATAGGGGCCTCGGTACCCGGCGGGCCGCTCGTACCCTAAAAATCCCCGTTGACGCCTAATCCAGCGTCCTGGGCGCGGGCCTCGTCGGCGAGCTCGCGGCGGTGCTCGTCGAGCGCCGCGGCCAGGCGGTCGTCACCGGTGGCGAGCACCCGCACGGCGAGTAGGGCGGCGTTCGCGGCCCCGTTCACCGCGACGGTGGCGACGGGCACGCCACGGGGCATTTGGACGATGCTGAGCAACGAGTCGAGCCCATCCAGCCGGGCCAGCGCCACGGGCACGCCGATCACCGGCAGCGACGTCGTCGACGCCAGCATGCCGGGCAGGTGAGCGGCCCCTCCGGCGCCGGCGATCAGGACGCGCAGGCCGCGCGAGCGCGCGTCGCGCCCGTAGGCCAGCATGTCGTCGGGCGTCCGGTGGGCCGACACAACCCGGACTTCGTGCTCGACGCCGAACCCGCTCAGCACCGCCATCGCGCCGGCCATCACCTCGTAGTCCGAGGAACTTCCCATCACCACACCCACGATCGCGCTCACGGTACCTCCCTGGTGCGCGTGCCGTACGCCAGCGCCCCCTGCCATGCTGCCACCCGCGTGGCGTTCGCGTCGTCACCGACGGCGGTGACGTGGCCGACCTTTCTACCCGGCCGCCAGGCCTTGCCGTACTCGTGCACGTACACGTTCGGGACGCCTCGAGCTGCGTCGGGGTCGCCCGGACGCTGCGCTCCAACGACGTTCACCATCACGACGTTCGCGGCGCGAGGTTGCACCGGGCCGAGTTGTTGGCCCGTGACGGCGCGCAGGTGATTCGCGAACTGGCTCGTGTCGGTGCCCTCGATCGTCCAGTGACCGGTGTTGTGCGGACGCAGGGCGACCTCGTTAATTATCAGGCCATCGTCGGTGACGAACAGCTCCACGGCGAGGATGCCAACGGCCCCGATGAGCTCGCCGATTCGAAACGCGATCGAGGTGCCGTCGAGGGCCGCGTCGTTGGAGAGGTCCGCGGGAAAGCGCACCTCGACGCACATGCCATCGGCTTGCACGGTGGAAACGGGCGGGTAGTTCAGACTCGACCCGTCGGCGGCGCGAACCAGGAGCTGTGCGACCTCGCCACGCAGCGCTACGCGCTCTTCTACGACTACCCGCACGCCGAGCTCGTCGACGATCGCGGGCACGTCGGCGGGATCGTCGACGAAGATGACGCCGCGGCCGTCGTAGCCGCCTCGAGCGACTTTGACGACCGCGCCGTTGGGTAATGTGCGAAGCAGCTCCGCCAGCGCAGGGTCGGCGCCCGACGTTACGACGACGAAACGAGGCACCGGCAGATGGGCGGCGGCGAAGTGACGTCGCTGATGGGCCTTGTCGACGGCGTATCGCAGCGCGGTGGCGCCAGGCCGCACGCGCACGCCGCGGCGCTCGAGGCTCGCCACTACCTCTAGGTCGACCAACTCGTGATCGAACGTCACCACGTCGACCGATCGGGCCAGCTCGTCGAGAGCCGCCGCGTCGCGACCGTCGCCGACGATCACGCGGTCCGCGGTCGCGGTCGCGGCGTCGTCATCGCGCGCGGCGAGCACAATCAACTCGACGCCCACCTCGTGAGCGACCTCGCCCATGAGACGCGCCAGCTGGCCGCCACCCACGACCCCCACCCGAGTCACGCTAGGTTGAGTGGCGTTCGACACGCGCTCGACGCTAGCGGTCGACAAGGGGGTAGTCGTGCGAATCGCGGTGGGGTTAGACGTTGACGGGTCCATCGGGGACACGCTGGAACGGGTCGGTCGTCTGCGCGACCTTGGCTTTCGCGCCATGTGGTCGTCGCAAATCTTTGGTCCGGACACGCTGACGGTACTGGCCCTGGTTGGTCGGGCCTATCCCGACGTAGACCTTGGTACGGCGGTCGTGCCCGTACAGCCGCGCCATCCGTCGATGCTCGCGGCTCAGGCCCGCACCGTGCAAGACGCGATCGGCGGGCGGCTGACACTCGGCGTTGGCCTCTCGCACCAGGTCGTGGTCGAAGGACTCTGGGGCATACCCTTCGAACGGCCGGTCTCGTACATGCGTGACTACTTGAGCGCCTTGGCGCCGATGCTACGCGGTGAGCCGGTGAGCGTCCGCGGCGATTTCGTGAGTGCGACGACGATGGGGGCGGTTGGTCCCAAGGACGCCGTCGCCCCCGCTCTGGTCGTCGCGGCCCTCGGACCGAAGATGCTCGAACTGGCCGGTGCGCTAGCCGACGGAACGGTGCTCTGGATGACTGGACCTCGCACGATCGCCGAGCACATCGTGCCGACGATCAACGCCGCCGCGGCGACCGCGGGGCGACCCGCTCCTCGCGTGGTCTGCTCCCTGCCGGTGGTGGTCACCGACGACGTCGAGGGCGCCCGAGCGCGAGTGAACGAGACGTTCGCGATCTACGCGACGCTGCCGAGCTACGCGGCGATGCTCGAGCGCGAAGGCGCGAGCGCGCCCGCCGACGTGGCGATCATCGGCACGCGCGACGTCGTCGTCGACCAGCTCCGCGGCCTCGCCGACGTCGGCGTCAGCGAGTTCTCGGCCGTCGCCTCCGGCACGCCGGCCGAGCGCGAGGCGGCTCTCGCGGCCGTGCTGGACTACGACCGCGAGAACAACGGGACGACCACGGGCCACTAGAGTCGGTCGGTCAAAGGAGTGTTATGGCCGCGGTCGCCAGCGTTATCTCAATCGTGTTGTTCCTCGCGTTTTTAACCACCGGGTTCCAGAAGGTGCTGTTCAACCCCGTGACGAGTCAGGCGGCGGGCCACCTCGGCGTGACCAAGCGGCTGTACCAGCGAGTGGGAATCGTGGAGATGGTCGCGGCGATAGCGGTGATGGTCGGACTGAAGGCGAGTGGTTCCTCAGTGTTGGCGATCGTGAACGAAGTGGCCGCCGCCGGTCTGGTGGCGCTGACCGCGTCGGCGGTCGTCGCGCACCGTCGCGTCGGCGACGCCCTCGCCGCGCTCGCCCCGGCGGCGTCGCTCGGCTTGCTCGCGGCGATTGAGTTGATTTTTCGCGTTCTGCAGTAGTTCAGGCCGGGAGTCGAGTGTGTTTGAACTCGTTCAGTTCGGGCTGTTGTGACATCAGCGCGAGAAGCGACTCGATGAGCCGGATTGAGGCGCGGGCGTCGTCGGTCGGCGGCTCCATATAGCGGACGAAGGTCGCGTCAGTCCCGACGACGAAGGTCGGGACGCCAAAGGCCTCGACCGTGGCGAAGCGCTCGTAGCTCTCTTTGATCACCCGGTGCGGCCGGCGTTCGCTGAGGTCACCACGTACTTTGGCCAGGTCGACGCCCACGGGTTCGAGCACCGAGGCGATCTCGTTAAACGTTGACAGCCGTACGGCCCGTTCGTGGCGAGCCCGAAAGAGCGCTTCGTGCGCGTCGAGAAAGTGCTCGGGTTGCTGGTCGCGCACCGAGACGCCGGCGGCCAGCGCGATGAGGTCGCGGTCGTAGGACGGGTCATCCCACACGTCGGGTCCGCCGTCGGCGCGATGGCCTTGGCTGAGCGTCCAAGGCACGAACGTCACGTCGAAGTCGGCCCCGGCCCGTAACGCGGTGATCACGTGCAGGTGAATGTTCTTCGCGAACGGGCAGCGATAGTCGAACGAGATTTCGAAGGATTCCACGTCGACAGCCTACGGAGTGCCTGGCGAAACCGGTCGGGTGGGTACCGCCACGCCGCTGCGGCGACACCGCTCCGTATAGGCACAAAAGCGGCACGTGTTCATCGACGGCGTCGCCGGAAACTCGCCGTCGTCGTAATAGCGCTGGATAGTTCGCCAGGCGTCACCGGCCGCGTTCGCTCTAGCCCGGATCACGACCTCGGTGACGGTGCGTTCGATGGTCTGGCCCCCCGCGACGTACAGCAGGCGAATCGTCGAGGGACGTTCGCCGAGGCCCGTCTCGCACAGCGCGGCGTAGAGCTCGGTGTTGGCGAACGTCTGGGAGTCGAAGCGACGGTTGGGCAACGCGCCGGTCTTGTAGTCGATGATGGCCAGTGTCCCGTCGCTCTCACGGTCAAGTCGGTCGAGGATGCCGAGCATGGGCACGCCGTCGAGGTCGGCGTGGACGCGCAACTCCACACCCTCGTGATTGACGGCGCGCGGATCTTCCATCGTGAAATAGACGTCAAGAATGTCCGAGGTCTCGTGGCGCAGTCGCGCGAGCGTCTCGAGGTTGCCGTCGAGGTCAAGATCCTTATGGACCGACTCGCTGAGCACGTCGTCTTCGGCGGCTTGGAGCAACCCTCGAGCAGCGTCGGCCGTCCGTTCGCCGGGTTCCAGCCGGTACAGCCGTTCAAAGACGGCGTGCGCCAGCCGGCCCTTGGTCGCGGCGTAGGTGGCGGGTTGGGGGACGCGCTCGATCGACGCGTACTGGAATCGGCGCGGGCACGCGCGAAAATCCTGAAGCCGAGAGGGCGAGAGCGCGTTCGGCAGGGGTCGGTCGAAACTCATGGGACTACCGTAGGCCGAGGGGGTGACAGTTCCGCGCCGATCGGGCCTTCATCGCGACAAGAAACCCGATGCGGTCGGTCGAGCTCGGTCCGGTGGGCTAGAAACGGGTGGTGCAGCGCATCGAGGATTCCCGTGGTGCGACCGTGCGGCTCGACCGGTGGGCGGGCCTGGCCCCGGGGGACCCCGTCGTCGTGAATGTTGCGAGCGCGTTGCGTCGCCAGTGGGTATTCGTGGCCTACGTGCGCAACGGCGAAACCGGTGACGAGTGGATCGACGTGCGCGGCGGCCGGCCAGGCGAATTGACGCGACGTTCGTTTCGACCCGAACTCATTTTTCCCATTGGCGCGCGGCGGGGCGCGCGACTGCGCGGACCGTCCCTGTTCGACGCGCCGCAGTTGGCGCTCAACGCCCCGCGTCGATTGCGTTGATGCGACGCGAGGCCATGATGAACAGGCCCGGCACGGCCGCGATGGTCGCGGTGACGACGAAGTAGGCGCGTACGCCGACGACGGCACTGATCGAACCGGCCACGATCAGTCCAACGGGTGCCAGACCGAGTGAAACGAACCAGTCAACCGACGACACCCGTCCGAGCAGTTCGCGCGGCACGACGCTTTGCAGCATCGATTCCCAGATGACGTTGCCGTACAGGATGCCCGGCGAGGTCACGGCCGGGATAATGAAGACCTCCCACGTGTGCGTCACGACCGCGAAGACGAGCATGACGAGGTTGCACGTAGTCCAGGCGATCCACATCGCGCGTATGCGGCGCTTCGGCGTGGGCACGCTGCCCGAGACGAGGGCGCCGACACCTCCGGCGAGACCGAACGTGGCGAAGAAGTATCCAATCGTGGCTTTGGTGGCGTGCAGGTGGTGACGCAGGAAGAACGGGATCAAGACGCTCATTGGCGTGAAGACGAGGGCGTTGGCGAGCGCTACGGCGAGCAGCGTCGTCCAGATCCACGTCGTGCGTCGGACGTAGGCGAGACCGGCTTTGATCTCGTGGCCCATAGTGCTCTCGGCGGCGCGAATCGGGGTTGAGGTCGGTCTCATGAGTAGCAGGGCCGTGGCACTGACCACGAATGTCGCCGCGTCGACGGACATCGCGGCGGTCGTGCTGGTGGCCGCAATCAAGCCACCGACGGCGGGCCCGATCATGCCGCCGACGACGTTGGTCGACAGTGGACGCACGGCATTCATGGCGCCGAGCAGCGTTTCGGGAACGATTTCGGGCGTCAGCGCATTCATCGCCGGCGTAAAGATGGCGTCGAACGTTCCGAACAAGAACGCGAACACCATCAGTTCGCCAAAGTGCAGTGTTCCCGTGGCCAAGAGCGCGACGAGTCCTCCCGTAAGCGCCGCGCGCGAGAGGTCGGAGATCAAGAGCAGCGAGCGTCGTGAGTGCCGATCGACGATGGCGCCGCCAACCAGGAGAAAGACGACGAAGGGCGTCATGCGGGCGGCGGTGAACCACGCCAGATTGGAAACCGAATGGGTCGTCTCCAACACGAGGAGCGTGAGTGCGACGTTCGCCACGCCGTCGCCGAAGCTCGACACCGTTTGGCCGGCCACGAGGAGGGCTGGCTCTCGGTGCGTGAAGAGCGTGGCGAGGGCTGGGCGCCGTTTCATGACTGGCTCACCATAACCGTCGGCTACATTGCGCACGAGGACAATGGCGATACTGGTCTACGACGGTGACTGCGGGTTCTGTCGGCGGTGCGTGCGCTGGGGCGAGCGCCGATGGCTCGACGTGACGCCGATTTCGTCGGCGGTGTACCGAGAATCCTCGGACTTACTGTCGGACGACGAGTTGGCCCAGAGCGTGTGGTGGATCGATGGCGCGCGCCGGTATCGCGGCGCACGCGCCGTGGCGCGGGCTCTCGCCGCGTCTCGACCGCCGTGGCGCTACCTCGGTCGCGTGATGATGGTCGCCCCCGTTTCGAGTCTCCTCGAGCCGGGATACCGCCTGCTCGTTCGGTTTCGTCACCGCTTGCCGGGTGACCAGCACGGCAAGGCCGTGCCCTGAGCGGTGACGGTAGGGTGCGCGTATGGACTACGTAAACCTTGGACCAACCGGACTCAAAGTATCGCGCCTCTGCCTCGGCCTGATGAGCTACGGCGAGCCGGCGCGCGGCAACCAGCCGTGGTCACTCCCGCGCGATGAGGCGGTGCCGTTCTTTCGACAAGCGCTCGACGCGGGCATCAATTTCTTTGATACTGCGAACGTGTACTCGGCCGGCAGTAGCGAGGAGATAACCGGCTCGGTGCTGTTGTCAATGGTTCCTCGTGACGAGGTCGTGATCGCGACCAAAGTGCACGGACGCATGCACGACGACGTGAACGGCCAGGGCCTGTCGCGCAAAGCCATCATGCGCGAGATCGACAACAGCTTGCGTCGTCTCGGCACGGACTACGTCGACTTGTACCAGATACACCGCTGGGACTACGAAACGCCGATTGAGGAGACCCTCGAAGCGCTCCACGACGTCGTCAAAGCCGGTAAGGCGCGTTACGTTGGCGCGTCGTCGATGCACGCCTGGCAGTTTGCCCAAGCACTGTACGTCGCGGATCTCAACGGTTGGACGCGGTTCGTCAGTATGCAGAATTACTACAACCTGCTCTACCGAGAAGAAGAGCGCGAGATGATGCCGCTGCTCGACGACCAGGGCGTGTCATCGATTCCGTGGAGCCCGCTGGCGCGCGGTCGACTCACTCGAGCGTGGGGTGCGACGACCAATCGCTCCGAACACGATCAGTTTGCTCAGAGTCTCTACGACGACGAGGACCGGCCGATCGTCGACGCCGTGCTGGAGGTGGCGGCACACCGGGGCGTCGCCCCGGCCCAGGTCGCCCTGGCCTGGGTGTTGCACAACCCGGTCGTGGCGAGCCCGATCATTGGCGCAACGCGTGCCGAACACCTCGGCGACGCCGTCGCGGCGCTGGCGCTGACGTTGGACGACGAGGAGCTCGCCGCGCTCGAGTCGCCCTATCGCCCCCGTCGCGTGCAGGGTTTCGTGTGATCACCGTTGCTGGTACGTGATTCGCACCGGTACCTGACCAGCCTCGACGATCGTCAAGACGTGTCGGCCGGGCACGTTCTTGGTTGCGCGAAGGGTGATCACGAGGCGCGTCGGCGTGACCGAGACCATCGCGATCGTTACGCCAGACTCGCCGCTGCGGATCGACGGCCGTGACGTGAAGCCACCTCCGACGAGCACCAGCTTCGCAACGCCCGTGGGCGGCACCGTTCCGTGCAGTGCCGACACGAAAAGCTGCGACGGCAGGAAACTGAAACCGGCAGCCACGAACGCCTCATAGTGGTTGAGGCGGTTCGTGTAGCGCCCCCCGGCGACGCAGTCGCCCGCGCCCGCGCAGCTGAGTGCGAGCACGAGCGCGTCGCGGCCAACGTTCTGGACCTGAGCGACCGTTTGCGCCACGCCCCACGTTCCTTGCCGTTCCACGGCGACGTACGCCTGCGCGTTGGTGGCGGTGAGCTGGACTTGCCCGCCGACTTCGCACTGACCGGCCGCGGGGCAACTGATGGCCTGCACGCTCGCCTGGGTCACCGGCGAATAGGCGCCCGACGGTGAACGGGTGCTTTGGGCAATAGCTTGACCGTGTCCCCACGTGCCCGATGTTTCGTTCGCGACGAACGCTACGGTCGCGCCCGCGTGCGTCGTGTACTCGCCGCCAGCAGCACAGTCGCCCGCGTCGGCGCAACTGACGGAGGTGACGATGGCGCTGGTGGCGAGAAACGTCTGGCCGAGCGTGATCGGCGTACCCCAGTTCCCGTTGGTTTCAACCACGACGTAGGGCCGCGAGCCGGGCGTCGCCGCAACGTACGAGCCGCCAGCGACGCAGTTGGCAGCCGACGGACAGGTAACGGCACTCAGCGTGCCGTCGAGACCGGCGTTCAGTGAACCCGCGATTTCTAACGGCTTGTTCCAAACGCCGGTCGTTTCCTCCACGACGAAAGCCTGGCTCGCGTGCGCACGTGGCGCGTATTGACCCACGACTGCGCACGAGCCAACGGCGGCGCAACTGATGGACGTGACTACGGCGTCGCCGCCGAGGTTCAGCGCCCGGGCCACCTCGATCGCGTCGTTCCAGTGGCCGCCAGTCTCTTCGGCAATGAACGCTCGCTGCGCTCCGTTCGCGTCCACGTAGCGACCTCCGACGACGCAGCTGCCCGGCGCGGCGCAGCTCACTGACGTCGCGACGGCGTCACCACCGGCGTTAAGCAGCGCCGCCACTTCCTGCGTTGAGCCCCAGATGCCGTCCGTCTCTTCCACGATGAAGGCCTGATGGTGACGGCTGGCGTCCGTGTAGAACCCGACGGCAACGCAACTGTTTACTGCTGAGCAATTGATGGCGTTCACCGAGGCGTCGCCACCGGCGTTGTAGAGGGTCGCGACTTCCTGAGTCTTTCCCCATTGGCCGAGCGACTCGCTAACGACGAAGGCCTGGTGACGGCGAGAGGCGTCGGTGAAGAACCCGCCCGCGGCGCACTGGCCCGCGCCCGGGCAACTAACGGCCGTGAGCATGGCCGCTCCGCCAGTATTCGCCGCCGCGGCGATGGACGTAAACGCGGGCGCGCCGCCCGCCTGGGCCGTGGCTGGCAGGCTCACCGCGATGGCGCCGATCGCGAGCGCCGATACGCGCGCGAAGCGCCGCGCGAGCCCCGCGGGTCTCCAGGATCTCACGTCCCCCCTTTCGATGTTCACCAGCGCCGTCACCGTCACCGTACCGCCTCGCCAGTGGGCAAATCGACCGTGACGTTCGGGAAAATCGGACGCTAGGATCCAATCCAGACCATACTGGTCATATTTCGACCGCGGTGGTCGCCGCGAGAAAGTGGGTGCTCGTGCGAATCGCCAACGACATCACCGAGTTGATTGGTCGGACGCCCCTCGTGCGCCTGAACCACGTGGTGGGACCTGACGCGGCGACGGTGCTCGCCAAACTCGAGTACTTCAATCCGAGTGGCAGTGTGAAGGATCGTGCAGGCGTGGCCATGATTGATGCCGCTGAGGCGGCCGGAGTCCTGCACGTTGGCGACACGATCGTTGAACCGACCAGTGGCAATACCGGGATCGCCCTGGCGATGGTGGCGGCGGCACGGGGATACCACTGCGTCCTGACGATGCCCGAGACGATGAGCGTCGAGCGACGGATGCTCCTTCGAGGCTACGGTGCCCAGCTCGTGCTGACGCCGGGTCCACTCGGCATGGGGGGCGCCATTGCCGCGGCGGCGGAGCTCGCCACTACCCACGGGTACTTCATGCCTCAGCAGTTCGAGAATCCCGCTAATCCCGCCATCCACCGGTCGACGACGGCCGAGGAGATCTGGACCGACACCGATGGCGCCGTCGACGTCGTGGTCGCCGGTGTAGGGACCGGGGGCACGATCGCGGGGATCGGCGCCGGCCTCAAGGCTAAAAAGTCGTCCGTGCGCATCGTTGCCGTTGAGCCGGCGGCGTCGCCGGTGCTGTCCGGCGGTGAGAAGGGGCCCCACCCCCTCCAGGGGATCGGCGCCGGATTCGTCCCAGCCAACTACGATCCCGCGGTTGTTGACGAAGTGATCACCGTGGAAAACGCGGACGCCTTCGCAACGGCTCGGGCAATGGCGACGCGAGAGGGTCTCCTGGTCGGCATTTCGTCCGGCGCCGCCGTGTCAGCGGCCCTCGCCGTCGCAGCACGTCCTGAGATGGTCGGTCGTACCTTGGTGGTCATTGTGCCATCCTTTGGCGAGCGATATCTCTCTACGGCGCTCTTCGAAGGGCTAGGGGACTGACGATGTGGTCCCAACTGCGCGACGAGCTGCGCGATGACTTGCGAGCGGTGATCGAGCACGATCCCGCCGCCCGCAGCGCCGCCGACGTCGTCTTGACCTATCCCGGCTTGCACGCGATATGGGGACATCGGGTGGCTCACGCGCTGTGGGAGCGCGGGTACTACTTAGCGGCGAGGATCCTCAGCGCCGCGGTACGCGTGCTCACCGCGGTTGACATCCATCCCGCCGCCACTATTGGGCACCGACTCTTCATTGACCACGCGATCGGCGTGGTCATAGGTGAGACCGCCGAAATTGGCGATGACGTCATCATGTTCCACGGCGTCACCCTCGGTGGCGTGTCGATGAGTCGCGGCAAGCGTCACCCGACCATCGGCAACCGAGTGCTGCTCGGGGCGGGGTCGGTCATATTGGGTCCCGTGACGGTCGGTGACGACAGTTCTGTAGGTGCTCAGGCAGTCGTAACCAAGGACGTCGCCCCGCACAGCGTCGTGGTCGGTATACCCGCGCGCGTCGTGGCGACGACCAAGCCGACCGACATCGGCGGCACTGAACGGCGACGACCGCCGGGTTCGACGACGAACGTCGCCTGATCGACGAGGCGACGTTCGCCCATACGGCGACGGGCACCGCCGGTGACGTGGCGGCTGCGCTGGCCAGTCGTGACGGTGTTGCGCGAGGGCCGACCGGTGGCCACCCCCGGCTTTGGCTGGTTCTGCCCGTCGGTCGCTCGACGTACGTGTCACCATAGAGCATGCGACGAACCCATCCGTGGCTGCGCGCAAGCGGACTGTTTCTCAGTGCGGCGCTCGTCCTCGCGGGATGCTCAACGACTGGAATACCATCGTCCGCGCGCTCGACCCAGGTTGCGCCGCTCGCGACGGCGTATCTGCCGCCGGGTTCGGTGTGTGCCGCGAATGGCGACTACGTTCGCCAGCAACCCAACGGCGATTTCGCGGGATGTTTTCGCGTCCCGGCCTACCGCGGCTCTACCGACGTCGTGGCGCTCCAGACGTACCTGAGCGCACCTCGCGCCTCCGCGATGGAGCCAACCACGAGCGTCGCGATATCGGCCCCGCCGGCGGTCGCCCTGCGGATCCGTACGCGTACCGTCGTTCCCGGCGAACGCGTCACGGTCGTTGGGCACCTTCGCGGCGCACCGACGAGTCGACAGCGGGCGGCCGCGACCTACGCGACATTGTGCTGGGGCGGGTGTCGTGGCGGTCTACAAGAGCAGGGGCTGGCGGTGCGTTGGCTGTCGACCACGACGTTTCGGATGAACCTCGTGATACCGGCGACCGCGTGGTTGGTGACGAACGGCCGCGCGGTGTCGGTGCACCCGTTGACGTCGGGACGCTATCAAGTTGGTGTTGCGTGTTTGCTGCAGCAGTCGGGCTGCGCGCTCGGTCCCGCCGAAGGGCGCACCGCCGTCACGTTGCGAGCGCCGGCGGAGGCGCGATGCCTCGGTGCACAACCGTGCGAATCGCTCTCGCTGAACCCGCGCTCGGCGCCGGTCGGTGCCGAGGTTCACGTGACGGGGTGGGCGCCACTGTCTCTCGAAGTCGGTCAACCGTTCGGCTACGCCTTGTCGGTCACGAACGCGACGCTGCGCCGATCAGTGCCGTCGATGTCGTTCGTGCGCAGTGAGAAAGTTGGTGGCTTCAACGTGGTCCTCGCGCCGCGCGTGCTCCACGTTTCGCCCGGGGCCACCTGGGCGAGCCTGGGTCGGGTGCACGTGCGATCGTCGACGTTCTCGGGGCCGTCAATCATCAACCCCGCGTCGAGCCCTGGTCACGTCGCGTGGTGCGAACCGTCGCGCGTCGTCGTCACGGACGCGAGGCTCACTCGCGTCGTACCGATCTCGACGGTCCGCGCCGCGCTGCACGGCACGGTGCTGAGTATCCCCGGCCCGGTCACGTCGAGTCCACAGTGTGACGAGGCCCAGCTCGATCCGCGTTACGCAGCGTCCGTCTACGCAGGTTTCACCGCTGGCGAGGGGCCGATAATTCCCCCCCTCTTCCTGGCGCCGCTTTACTCAACCAACGCTGGGCGAACGTGGCGTGTGGTGCCGACCCCGCCGGGCGTCTCGCTCGCCGACTTTGGTGGCTTCGTCACCGGAGCGCGAAGCGTCGAGGCGCTCTTCAACGCCCCGATCGGCGCGAGTCGTGGAGGCTCGCCACTGGGGACCGAGCACGGCGTCGTGCTCGACGAGACGACCGCCGACGGCGGACGAACGTGGACATCGGGCACGCTGGGCTGCCCCGTCAGTGGGCCGTGCGTCAGGTTCGGTCCCTTTCAGTGGGGCAACTGCGCGATGAATAGCGACCCGCAGGCTCTGCTCATCGGGTCGCCGAGCGTCTCGGCGACGGTGCGTTGGAGGTTCTCGTCCTGGGTCACGTCAGTCAACAGCTGTTCCACCCAGCAACTCGTCGTGGTCTCGCCTACCGAGCTCGTGCTGCTCGACCCGTCGTCGCAGTACGCGATGCGGCGATCGACTGACGTCGGGCGGACGTGGTCGTATGTCGCGCTACCGACCAATCGGT
This sequence comes from Acidimicrobiaceae bacterium, assembly GCA_027449665.1. Classification (GTDB taxonomy): domain Bacteria; phylum Actinomycetota; class Acidimicrobiia; order Acidimicrobiales; family RAAP-2; genus RAAP-2. The sequence goes on from DAIDLE010000005.1 coordinate 121,587, forward strand.
ACGCCAACTACGGCCCGGACTCGATACCGTCGGGCAACTCGCTGGCGCTCGCGTCAGACGGATCACTCTTCTCCCTCGTCGCGTCGCCGTCCGGCCAGCGCCAAGAGCTCTTTCGACTCGCCCCGCGGGCAACGAAGTGGTGTCGCGTGCGCGCCGTATTCGAGCAACCCGTGGCCGCAGCGGGACTCGCGGGTCCTCTCACCACGCATGGCTCGCAGTTGATGTGGAGCCAGGTCCGATACCTCGCCCGCGGCGGCGAGCGAGTCTCTCGACACGTCATGAGTCTTGCGCGACTGCAGTGCTGACGTCGCGCGTGCTCGGAGGCGGACCCTCGTACGGGCGACACCGGTAGTGAATGTGATGATATTTCCAACCCTACGAGGCCGAGGGTTCCACGGCTCGTCGTGGCCGTGGCACTCTCGGCGACGTCGGCTGGTCCGTCGGCGTGACGCGGCTGTGGCCGAGTGGTACGTGTACGGCTCGAGGTACGTTCACGGCGACGCTCGTTATCCCTGGCAGGGTGGTAATCAGCGTGACGGGACTCATCGTGTCGCTCTCGACGCGCGTCACTGCGCCAGTTTGACTGCGCCCGCCCGGCCACTCGTCACGCACTGCACCACGGGGGGGCTCGTCGCGCCGCCGCCGATGAGCCTCGTCTCGGTCCCGCTCGTCATCCTTCCCGTGGCCGTCGGCGCCAACCTCGAACGTGTCCGTCGTGCTCGCACCCCGCGCGGGTCGGCCGACACGACGCGCGGCCCAGCCGGTTGACGGGTAGGGACGTCGCCGCGGCGGCGACGGGCAGAGCGGCAACGGCTCACGCACCGTGGAGCGGGCGACGGGGATCGAACCCGCATAGCCAGCTTGGAAGGCTGGAGCTCTACCATTGAGCTACACCCGCGCGCCCCGAAGGGTCGTCCCAGTCTACGCCGATGCATCTAGCCTGACTGCGTGGGGACGTCGCTCTACGACCAGGTTGGAGGCGAAGGGTTTTTCGTCCGACTGGTCGACGCCTTTTACGATGGGGTGGTCCGCAATCCCCAACTGCGCGCGATGTACCCAGACGATCTGGCGGCGTCCAAGACGCACCTGACGCTGTTCCTGGAACAGTACTGGGGTGGACCACCGACGTACTCGATGGAGCGCGGACACCCTCGACTACGACTACGACACGCGCCGTTCACGATAGATCGCGCGGCACGAGAGGGTTGGCTCGAGGCGATGCAGGGCGCCCTGGATACGGTGCGTCAGGATCTCAGCGACGAGCAGTACGTATCGCTGCGCGACTACTTCGTGTCAACCGCCCGTCAGCTTCAAAACCGCTAGGTCGGCTCCTCGAACGGCGAGTCGCCGCAACGTGGTGCGCCCGGCCGCTCGCTCGGGGCCGCGACGTGCCAGCAGGAACTGGTGGGCGGGGCCGCGATGGACTGAGGACAAGCGGTTCGCTGGCGACGGTGGAACGGGCTCCGCCGCCAAGCCAAAACGCTGCGTGACGTCACACCGAACCCGTACGCTGGTGTCGTGCGGCGACAGTTCGTGGTGCAAGGAGGCGAGGAGCGGGTGGTATCGGTCACGCCCGTATCGCGCGGCGTGGTGCGACCCACGCTGCTCGCGCTCGCGCTCGCCGTGACCGTACGCTACGCGGCGGACTCGACTCGCCTGGTGGCGCACCACCAAGTGATTATTGGAGTCGTGGTCGTGGGTCCGGTCGCCACCGTTGCACTGACCCGCGCGTGGCGGTGGCGGACGCACAAGATTCACGTCACGTCACGGCGCGTCGTGGTGGAAGGGGGAGTGTTCCGCCACGCTCGTACCAGTATGGACCTTCGCGACGTGGTCGCGACGCGCACGACGAGGGGTATCGGCGATCGCATGACGGCGCGCGGTGAGGTGATCGTGGAAACGATCGCGGGACCCTGGGTCGTGGGGAGGGTTCGCCACCCGGCGGCACTGGTGCGCCTGATCGAGGGTGAACGCTCACGTTTGGCCACTTCGTCGTGGGGCTACGACGAGGTCGTCGAGTCCGCGCCCTGGGCGGCCACCGACGCCGGGCGTGGCTACCGCTCGACGTGACGCTCGCGCGCATCAGCCAGTACCGTGGATGCGTGCCTACTCGTTATCGCTGCACCGCGTGCGGCAACCTGACTCGATTTGACGTCGTGGAGACCACGTCAGTTCGCTCGTTCTACCACTTCACCGTCGGCGGCGAGCTGAGCATTGAGGAGCCCGAAGTTATCGCCACCGCGGTGGAGTCCGTTACCTGTCGGTGGTGTGGGCACGGACGCGGCGTCGAGACCATGGACGACGTGGCGTCCTAGTCGTGGCCGGTCCACGATCATTCGGTGGGACCGTTGAACGAGCCGTGCCGTCGTCGATTGTCGGTCGCGACGCTGACGGGTCGAGCATCGAAATCCCCCTTACGCGCATGACGCTGCTCGTCGTCGTGAAACCGGGCTGCCTCGGATGCCGGGAGTTCCTGCACGCAGCGGACCACGAGCTGGCCGGGCTCGAGCTGGTGCTCGTGAGTGAGGTCGCCGACGACCGGGGCGAGTGGCGCGACGCTCGTGCGGTGCTGATCGCACCAGCGTGGATCGAGGCGCAGCGGTTGATTGCCGCGCCGTCCTACGCGCTACTGAGCGCCCGCACGAGACGACTGATTGCCGAAGGCGCCGCCTTTTCAGTGTCGCAGGTGATGTCCGAGATCGCGAGTCACGTGTCCTGACGATGTCACACCGTTGCGTCAGAGTGGCGTGATGGAGGACAACATGATGAACAGCCGCGTAGAGTTTTCAATCAGCTGTCAGGACTGCGTGCGACGGGGGACGCCGGACTGCGTCGACTGCCTGGTGAGTTTTGTCTTAGGCGACGCACCTGAGGAGCTCACGATGACCGACGAGGACATGGCGATCGTCGGCCTGCTGCGCGCCGAGCAATTGATACCCCGTTTGCGCTACCAACCGAGCACTGCGCAGCGTTAAGCAATCCGAGGTTGGCTAGCGTGGGCGGATGGCCCGCCACCTCCTGGTGACCAACGACTATCCGCCGAAGACGGGTGGCATCCAGGTCTACCTCCACGAACTCTGGCGTCGACTCGAGCCCGGGCGAGCCGTTGTCGTGACGGCGTCGTCGCACCCCGATGCGGCAGCGTTCGATCAAGCGAGCGACGTGGTCATCGAACGCGTGGCGGCGCCAACGTTGTTCTTGCCGTCTCCGAGTGCCCTGGCGGCTATCGAGAGCGCCATTGCGCGACATCAGCCAGACCTGGTGCTCCTTGATCCCGCCTGGCCACTCGGACTGCTCGGCCCCTACTTGTCACGGCCGTACGGCGTTGTCGTGCACGGTGCGGAGGTGGCGATTCCCGGGCGTCTGCCGCTCGTCGCCTCGTCGCTGCGCCGCGTACTACGCCACGCCGTGGTGGCCATCAGCGCCGGGGGCTACCCCAGGTCCGAGGCCTGGCGAAACGCGGCCGAGTACGCGCCGCCCTTCGTCGTCATACCCCCCGGTGTCGACCCGGTCCGCTTCGCCCCGCTCGCACCCGAGCGTCGCGGGGCCGCGCGCCGGTCGCTCGGCTTCGAGGCTGATGATCTGGTAGTGCTCTCGTATTCGCGCCTCGTGCCGCGCAAGGGAATGGATACGCTCGTTGAGGCGTCGGCCCGATTGCGCACGACGTGGCCGGGTCTGCACGTGATGATCGGCGGTGAGGGGCGAGACCGGGCGCGCCTCGAGCGCCTGGCGGCCAAGCGCCGCGCGCCGGTACGCTTCCTCGGCCGGGTGTCGGACGATGACCTCGGAACCTGGCTCGGCGCGAGCGACCTCTTCGTCATGGACTGTCGACGACGCTGGCTCGGTCTCGAACAGGAGGGATTCGGCATCGTCTTTCTCGAGGCGGCCGCGTCGGGCCTCGCGCAGGTGGCCGGCCGTTCCGGTGGCAGTCACGAGGCGGTTCTTCATGGTGAGACGGGACTCGTCGTCGACTCGCCGAAGCGTCCCGACGAACTCGCTCGCGCCATGATGACCTTGTTAGCCGACGAGCCACGTCGCGCGGCGATGGGCGCGCGGGCCCGCGAGGTGGCCACTCGCTCCTACGCCTGGGACGTCCTCGCCGCGTCGCTCTCGCGTGAGTTGGCACCGTACGACGGCTTTGGTCGGGTCGAACGCCTGGCGTAAGGTGGACCGGTGGAGGTCTGGTGAGGCAGCGCGCGACGCAGACGATAGTGGTGCAGGCGTCGCCGTTGCGGGTTTACCACGTCGTCGTGGACGTCGAGCGCTACGCCGACTGGGTGAGCGAGGTCAAGCACGTCGAGGTCCTCGAGCGCGACGCCGACGGCCGACCGCTGGAAGTGGTGTTTCGCGCGGCGGCCTTCGGACGGTCAACGACGTACACGCTTCGCTACGACTACGGGCGAGCGCCCGACGAGTTGAGCTGGGTCCAAGTCGCCGGCGACATCACCGCCGAGCTCGTTGGCCAGTACCGCTTCGAGCCGATCGACGAGGGTACGCGGGTGACCTACGACCTGGAGGTTGACTTAGCAGTTCCGATCCCCGCGTTCGTCAAGACCCGGGCCGCACAGCGAATTCAGATCGACGCCTTGCGCGAACTGCGCTCGCGCGCGGAGTCTCTCGGATGACCGATTGCGCGATCGGCGTCGACGTCGGCGGCACGAAGGCGCTGGCCGTGGTCCTGCGCGACGACGGGACCGTCGTCGACCAGCTGCGCAGCGGCACGCCGCACGGACGCGACTCCGATCCCGGAGCTCGAGCGGCCGAGGTCGTTGCCGATCAGGTTCTCGAGCTCAGTCGGCGCCACGGACTCGATTCTCGTACCGTACCGATTGGCCTTGGTCTGCCGGGCTTGGTACGTCGCGACGGCTACCTGGCCTTTGCCCCCAATCTACCAAGTGCGTCGGGATCTGACCTCGGGGTCCTGCTCGGTGACGCGCTCGGGCGTGCGTCGATCGTGGCCGAGAACGACGTCAATTGCGCCGCTATCGCCGAGCACGCGTGGGGTGCTGGTCGAGGCGTCGACGACTTCGTAATGGTGACCCTCGGGACCGGGATCGGCGGCGGCGTGGTCGCCGACGGGCGGCTCGTGCGGGGCCGCAATGGGTTCGCCGGCGAGATCGGACACATGGTCGTCGAGGCCCGTGGCGTGCGGTGCCCCTGCGGCGCTCGGGGCTGTTGGGAGCGCTACGCCTCGGGCAGCGGTCTGCAGCGGCTGAGTCGAGAAGCCGCGCTGGACGGACGCCTACCCGCGTTGGTCACGCGAGTCGGTGATCCTGAGCGCGTGACGGGCGAGGACGTCACGGCCGCGGCCGCCGACGGACTCGGCGAAGCTCTTGCGGTCGTCGATCGGGTGGGCTGGTGGCTCGCGCTCGGCCTGGCCAACTTGATCGCCATCCTCGACGCCGGGTGTTTCGTCGTGGGCGGTGGCCTCTCGGAGGTTGCCGGTCTCGTCTTGCCCAGTGCCCGCACGCATTTGGCCGATCTCGCTGAAGGCTACGGTGCCCGAGCGACGGTGACGATCGCGCAGTCAGCCTTTGGCTCATTGTCTGGCGCGGTGGGCGCCGCCCTGGTCGCCTTCGAGCGTGCGCCGTGAAGATCGGCGTACTGCTACCAACCTTCGACGGGAATCCGAGGCGCGCCTTCCGGGCCGCGGCGCGAGCGTCGGAATCGGGCCTCGACGGCGTCTTCGCGTACGACCACCTCTGGCCCATGGGTTCGCCCCCTCGTCCGGCGCTAGCGCCCTTCCCAGTGCTAGCCGCCATCGTGGCGCGACATCCACTACTTCACGTCGGTCCGCTCGTCGCCCGCGTCGGCCTCGTGAGTACTGACCACCTCGTGGCGACCTTTCGCACCCTGGACGCCCTCTCACCCGGTCACGTGGTGGCGGCCCTGGGCACGGGGGACCGACTGTCCGCACCCGAGAACGCCGCGTACGGCATCCCCGACTTGGACGCGCCCTCGCGTCGACGGCTGCTCGGCGAGACGGCTCGCGCCCTCGCGCCGACGATCTCGGTGTGGATCGGCGCGGGGGCGCCGGCGACGAACGCCCTGGCCCGCGAGGTCGGCGCGACGGTGAATCTCTGGAATGCGCCGGTCGCCGCGTTGCGGGCCGCCGCCCTGGACGGTCCCGTCTCGTGGGCGGGACCCCCACCGGCGCGCGAGGAGACGGCGCGTCTGCTCGATGACCTCGCTGGTGCGGGAGCCACGTGGGCGGTGTTGGGTGCCGAGGTCGACGTCGACGTCGTAGCCGGTTGGCGATCGGCGAACTGAAAACGTATTGTTCACCAATGGAATTCCGTCGAATCACTGGGTTGCCCCCGTACGTCTTTGCCCAGATCAACTCGCTCAAGGCAGCGGCCCGGGCCGCCGGACGCGACGTCGTTGACTTTGGCTTTGGCAACCCCGACCTGCCCAGTCCTGACGTCGCGGTCGAGAAGCTGGCCGAGGCAGTTCACAATCCCAAGAATCACCGCTACAGCGCGAGCCGCGGCATACCCAACCTTCGCGCGGCGATGGCGACGCGGTACCGCGAGCTCTTCGGCGTTGAGCTCGATCCCGAGACTGAAGTGCTGACCACCATCGGCGCCAAAGAGGGTCTCACCCACCTGATGTGGGTGCTGCTCGGCCCGGGCGACAGCGCTCTCGTGCCGACGCCGAGCTACCCGATCCACCTCGCGGGCCCCGGCTTCGCCGGAGCGACGGTCATCCCCGTGCCGATCGTCGACCCGGCTTCGAGCGACCGCGACCCGGGCGACGATTTCTTTGACGCGATGCACGATGCGTGGGACGCGGCCGTCATCAAGCCCCGAGTCGTCATTGCCTCGTTTCCGCACAACCCGACGAGCGCCTGCGTCGACCTCGACTTCATGACGAGACTCGTGGACTTCGCCCTTGAGCACGAGCTCATCGTGTGTCACGACTTCGCGTACGCCGACTTGGGCTTCGATGGTTTCCGGCCGCCGTCGATCCTGCAGGTCCCGCGCGCAAAAGAGTGCTGCGTGGAGCTCTACACCTTGACCAAGTCGTTCTCGATGGCGGGGTGGCGCGTAGGATTCCTCGTCGGCAACGCGGCGGTGGTGGCGGCGCTCACCAAGCTGAAGAGCTACCTCGACTACGGAACCTTTCAGCCCGTGCAAATTGCGGCGATCGTCGCCATGAACGAGGCCAAGGACTACCCGAACCAGTTGCGCACTATCTACCAGGCCCGTCGTGACGCACTGGTGGACGGACTCAACCGGATCGGCTGGCCCGTCGTCGCGCCGCGAGGCTCCATGTTCGTCTGGGCGCCGATTCCCGAGCCGTTTCGCGAGCGGGGTTCACTCGCGTTCTCGACCGAGTTGATCGAACGGGCCGACGTCGCCACGAGCCCCGGCGTGGGCTTCGGCGGTGGTGGCGACGGGCACGTCCGATTCGCGCTGATCGAGAACGAGGCTCGCACGCACCAGGCCATACGCTCGTTGCGCCGGGCGCTACCCGAACTTCGCGCCTAGCGCTCGCTCAACGCGGGCACCGCAACCTCGACCGACTCGATAGCGCCTAGCCGGGTGTCCGCTGCCCTAAACCGATCACTCGTCGGCGCGGTCATTACGTACAGGGTTGACCCCGTGGTGCCGCCGAGGGAGCAGGCGAACGCCGTCTGCGTCGTCGTGGCGACGTCGGCGATTTCACCGCCCTCGGCTACGCGAACGCACTGATTGGTAATGGCGTTGGCGTACCACACGAGGCCCTGCGCGTCGAGGCAGATGCCGTCGGGCGCGGCGAACTGGAGTGGTGCCCACACTCGACGGTCGTGCAGGGTGCCGTCGTCGGCGATCGTAAAGGCGCTGAGTCGCGAGGCCAGGGTCTCGGCGACGATCAGCGTCGTGCCGTCGGCCGTTACGACGGCGCCGTTGGGGAACGCGAGGTCGGCCACCACCTGGCGCACCGCGCCGTCAGGTCCGAGCACGACCAGGTTGGTGGTCGGTGGTGGTGTGGCGAGTAGTCCTTCGACGCCCACGTCGGCCAAAAACGCGTCCAAGTCGAAGCCGAAGTTCCCTACGTAGGCAACGCCCGTCGCGGCGACGACGAGGTCGTTGGCCCAAAAGCCGCAGTGCTCGCTGATGTCGGCGTGCGTCGTAGTCGTGGCACCAACTCGTAGCACGCGGTGATCGATCATCGATACGCAGAGTTGACTGCCGTCGGGCAACCAGCCGAGGCCCGACGGCTGTCCGGCTACTTCGAATTCGAGCCGTTCGTCGCGGGCCAACGCATCCGTGCTGAACACGCCGTGGCGGTAAAAGTCGCTATACCAGAGTCGTTGGTCGTGCCAGCGCGGACTTTCGCCGAAGGCGAGGCCCTCGCGGATCCGTGAAGTCAGATACTCGGTCATCGCGCCCCCTCGACGTCGTCGATGGTAGTCGTCACGTGGGCCGGGGCTGCACCGGCGACCCCGCGGCTCGCTACACGCCGCGGTCAATGGCGCGCCGCCACGACCGGTACGACTCGTCGAGCCCGTCACGGTTCATCGGGGCAAAGAAGCGCTCCGCACGCCAGCGCTCGCTCAGCTCGTCGAGCGAGCGCCAAAAACCGGCGGCCAATCCCGCGAGGGTGGCGGCGCCGCGCGCCGTGGCTTCGAGGGACGCACTGCGCACCACCGTCGTGGCGCTAGCGGTCGCCTGAGTTTCGAGCAGCAGGTCCATCTGCGCGGCACCCCCATCGGCGCGCAGCTCACGCAGGCTCACCCCCGACTCGACGAAGGCGTCAGTCATGGCGCGTACCTGGTAGGCCAGGGCTTCGACGAGCGCCCGCGCCACGTGGGGGCGCCGAGTCGACTGATTCAGTCCCACTATCGCGCCGCGTGCGTCGGGCTGCCAGAACGGTGAGCCGAGTCCGGTGAAGGCGGGTATCACCATCACGCCGCCCGCGTCGGGCACCTCGCGCGCGAGCGGCTCGAGTTCGCTCGCGGCATCGATGAAGCCCAACTCATCGCGCAGCCACTGGATCGCGGCGCCGGCGACGAAGGCGGAGCCCTCGAGGGCGTACGCGGTCGAACCGTACGCGCCGAGGTCCCACGCTACCGTCGTGAGCAGGCCGTCGACCGGCTCGGGGATCTCGCCGCCGACGTTCGCCATGACGAAGGCACCGGTGCCGTACGTCGCCTTCACGATGCCCGCTTCAAAGCCGGCCTGGCCGAACAACGCGGCCTGCTGGTCGCCGAGGATCGCCGTAATGGGCAGGCCCGCGAGTTCCGGCACGACCGAGGCACTGACCGTGGCGAACGACGTCGTCGACGAACGGATCGTCGGAAGAAGGGCTCGGTCGACCCCGAAGAGCGCAGTCATCGCCGGCGACCAGTCGAGCGAGGCGAGGTCCATGAGCAGGGTCCGCGAGGCGTTGGATGGCTCGGTGGCGAACACACCACCGTTGGCGTTTCCCGACAGCCACCAGAGCAACCAGCCGTCGACCGTGGTCAGGGCGGGAATGGTCGCGTCATCGAGGTGGCCGCCCTCGAGGAGCCACGCCATTTTGGTGGCCGAGAAGTACGGGTCCACGATCAGCCCCGTCGTTCGACGAACGAGTGGCTCGTGGCCCAGGTCTCGGAGCTCGTCGCAGCGCGCGACCGTGCGACGGTCCTGCCAGACGAGAGCGCGGTGGGCGAGGTGGCCGTTGTCGCGGTCAAAGGCGATCGTCGTCTCGCGCTGATTCGTGATGCCGAGGGCCACCGCGCGATCGCCGCGGTTGCGTAGCTGCGTGGCCACGTCGCGCAGGGTCGCCACGGCGAGGTCCGCGATCTCGTCGCCGTCCTGCTCGACGCGGCCGGGTTGGGGAAAGTGCGAGGTGAGGTCGCGTTGAGCGCTGGCCACGTCGTCGCCGTCGTGCGAAAACGCCACGGTACGAATACTCGAGGTGCCAGCGTCGAGGGCCAAGACGACATCCACGAGGGCCACGCTAGCCAGGGCGACGACCGCGTCGAGCCGTTGAGGCGCCAAAGCCCAGTGTTTGCACGGCCGTTGGGATTTGTGAGAAAAAGGAGTTGACGCGATGTAATTACAGTGCTGTAATAACACAGCATCTTGCGTTGAGCCGGATACCAACCACAACATATTGTGGTTGGTGGTGAGGTCGTTGTCGACCTCGGTTTCGGACGACGTCGAGGCGCCAGGTGTCGGAAACGTACAAGAAGAGGGTAAGAGACATGGCTATCGCTCCGCAACGGCTCGGCATTGGACTTCGACGGTTCTTCACCGCCGACGATCGCCACCCCTACGACGACGTGGTCTGGGATCGTCGTGACGCGCGCATCACCAACTTCCGCGATGGCTCGGTCGCCTTCGAGCAGCTGGACGTCGAGGTGCCGGCGTCGTGGTCGCTCAACGCCACCAACATTCTCGCGCAGAAGTACTTTCGCGGCACCGTCGGCACGCCCGAGCGAGAAACGAGCCTCAAGCAGGTCGTGGACCGTATTGTCGATACGATCACCGATTGGGGTGTCGCCGGCGACTACTTCATCGACGACGAAGAGGCCGCGACGTTTCGCGACGAATTAAAGCACCTGCTCATCACGCAAAAGGCCGCGTTCAACTCGCCGGTGTGGTTCAACATCGGTGTGAAGGGCGTTCCCCAACAGGGCAGCGCCTGCTTCATCTTGGCGGTCGAGGACTCGATGCGTTCAATCCTGAACTGGTACACCGAAGAGGGAATCATCTTCAAGGGTGGTTCCGGCGCCGGAGTCAATCTCTCGAGAATTCGCTCCAGCGCTGAACCGCTGGAGGGTGGCGGCACCGCGAGCGGTCCGGTCTCGTTCATGCGCGGGGCCGATGCCTCGGCGGGCACGATCAAGTCGGGTGGTAAGACGCGACGCGCCGCGAAGATGGTCATTCTCGACGTCGATCACCCCGACATCGACGAGTTCATCTGGTGCAAGGCGCGCGAAGAGCAGAAGGCGCGCGTACTGCGAGACGCCGGCTTCGATATGGACCTCGACGGCAAGGACATAACGTCCATCCAGTATCAGAACGCCAACAACTCGGTGCGCGTGTCCGATGACTTCATGCAGGCCGTGCTCGATGACCGCGACTGGCACTTGACGGCGCGCGGCGACGGGTCGGTGATCTCGACGGTGAAGGCGCGCCAGCTCTGGCGCGAGATCGCCCAAGCCGCGTGGGAGTGCGCCGATCCCGGTCTCCAGTTCGACACGACGATCAACCGGTGGCACACCTCGCCCAGGACGTCGAGGATCAATGGTTCGAATCCGTGCTCGGAGTACATGCACGTCGATAACTCCGCGTGCAACTTGGCCAGTCTCAACCTGATGAAGTACCTGCTCGACGACGGGAGCTTCGACGTCGACGCCTTCAAGGCCTCGATCGAGGTCCTCTTCACGGCGCAGGAGATCATCGTTGGTGCCGCGGACTACCCGACGGAAAAAATCGGCGAGAACTCCCGCAAGTTTCGCCAGCTGGGCATCGGTTACGCGAATCTGGGAGCACTCCTGATGGCGTCGGGCCTCGCGTACGACTCCGACGCCGGTCGTGCGTGGGCCGCCGCGATCACGGCCCTGATGACGGGTCACGCCTACGTGACGAGCGCTCGCACCGCGGGTCGTCTCGGACCGCACGACGGATACGCCGAGAACGCCGAGCCGATGCTCGACGTGCTGCGCATGCACCGCGACGCGTCCCTACTCATCGACGCAACGCTGGCCCCTCGGGCCTTGCTCGACGCGGCGCGCGCGACGTGGGACGAAGCCGTTGAACTCGGTGAACGTTACGGTCTGCGTAACGCCCAAGCGTCGGTGCTGGCACCGACGGGTACGATCGGCCTGCTGATGGACTGTGACACGACCGGTATCGAGCCCGACCTCGCCTTGGTGAAGTCGAAGAAGCTGGTTGGCGGTGGCAATATGTCGATCGTGAATCAGACGGTGCCCCGGGCGCTTTCGGTGCTCGGCTACGACGCCGCGAGCGCCGCCGCCATCATTGAGTACATCGACGAGAACAAGACCATTGTCGGGGCGCCGGGCCTACGGTCCGAGCACCTACCGGTCTTCGCCTGTTCGATGGGGGACAACACTATTCACTACCTCGGTCACGTCAAGATGATGGGCGCCGTGCAGCCCTTCATTTCGGGAGCGATCTCCAAGACGGTCAACATGCCCGAAGACGCCACCGTCGAAGAGGTGGAGAACCTGCACATGACGGCGTGGCGCCTCGGCGTGAAGGCCGTTGCCATCTACCGCGATAACTGCAAGGTTGGCCAGCCGTTATCCTCCACGAAGAAGGCGGAAGCGGTGTCACCCGAGGTGGTCGCCCAGGACGCCGCCACGGCCGAGCTCTACGCGCGAATCACCAAGTTGGAGTCGGCCCTCGAGTCGGCTCGCAGTGAGACCTCGCACGTGGTGGTGGGCGCGGTCCGCGAGCGACTGCCTCGTCGGCGCGTTTCGACAACGTTCGCTTTCCGTGTAGCTGACTGCGAGGGCTACGTCACCGTTGGCGAGTACGAAGATGGTCGACCCGGGGAGGTCTTCATCAAGGTCTCCAAGCAAGGGTCGACCCTGGCCGGGATCATGGACGCGTTCTCGATCTCCATCAGCCTCGGCCTGCAACACGGCGTTCCACTGGCCACGTACGTTCGCAAGTACGTCAACATGAAGTTCGAGCCGTCGGGCATGACCGACGACGCCGACCTTCGTATCGCGACGTCACTAGTGGACTACATCTTCCGGCGCCTGGCGCTGGACTATCTCGACGCCAGCGAGCGCGAGGAGCTGGGAGTCCTTTCAACGAGCGAGCGCCTGCAGCCGACGTTGCCCGAGGTTGCCGAACAGGCGACGCCGACGATTGGATTGAGCAGTCAGCCCTCCTTGATCGACGCTGCGGAGACGCTGGCACGCACCAGTGCGCCAGCGGGTCCGGCCCTGATTCGGCGTCCCGAGATGCGTGATGCTCCGATGTGCTACCAGTGTGGCAACGTGATGCAGCAGGCGGGTTCCTGTTTCGTGTGCTCAAGTTGTGGTGCCACGAGCGGATGCAGCTGATGTGAACTTGCCTCAAGTGACACCAGGTGTTGCACGAAGCGACATCGACAACGGCCCCCTCCTTCGAGAGACCGCCGTTTGGCGTGACGTTGAACGCGGCCCGTTCGCCCCGGGACTGCGTTGAGATCCCGGACGGTGTCGGACGCGAGCACAACGTGTGCTCGATCCCGACGAGCCACTTCGACGAGGCGGCTCGGACAGGCCCGTTGACTCAGAAGGCGATTGATTTGGGGTATCGGCTTAACTGGCGTAGTCCCGGTTAGTGACACACGGAGGACCAGGAGTTCGGGGATTCGCATCGTTGCGATGGGTAGGCCGGCGATTAAATCAGTTACTTGGTCACCAAAAATTGCGTGGCACTTGAACTGCGTTGCGTAGCGGGGTGGGAGAGACTTTGATACATGGGTTCACCGAAGGCTGAGGTTCTTCGAACGGTCACTTCGAACAGGTGGCGAGCGATCAGAGTCGTGTTCGGCAACGCGTGTCTCGTGGTGGGTGCCGCGTCGGTCCTTCTCCTCGCGGGGTCGAGTGATACTGGGGCGGCACACGCGTCGTACGGCGGTGGACACGCGGTCGCGGTCCGGGCGGGATCCCCGTTGACAGTGACCGCCCCGGTGAACGGCTCGAACTTGGATTACTTCGGGGTCGGTCAGAATTTTGCCGCACCCGGGGTAATCGCCGCGTTGTGGGACCTTCGGGGTGGGACGATCCGTTACCCGGGAGGAGCGATCTCGAACTACTGGGACTGGCAGAACGGGTCGGTCAACCAACCGGCAATCACCACCGGCACCGGCAAAATCAAGCCGGGGCGGGTCCAGAACTACGGCTTCACCCTGCGAACCCTGCTCGGTATCGTCCGCGAGACCGGCGACACCCCGGTGTTCGACCTCAATCTGCTCAGTTCCACGTTGCCGGTCCAGTTGCAGATGCTGCACACCGCCCAGAGTCTGGGGATCCCGGTGCGCTACGTGGAGCTGGGCAACGAGTTCTACCTGAACTTCAGCACTTACCTGAAGGCGTTCCCGACCGCAAGCTCTTACGCCCGGACTGTGGCGAAGTGGGCGCCCGCGATTCGGGCTGCGTTTCCCAACGCCGAGATCGCCGCGGTCGGGTCGCTTCCACAGGACACGGCACGCGAGAGATCCTGGAACCACACGCTGCTCTCGGTCGCCGGCGCGGAGATCAACGCCGTTACGCTGCACGACTACTCCGGTCCGATCGTCAACGACCCCAGTGCGGCACAGGTTCTTGCCGCTGCCCAAACCAATTGGCGATCCACGCAGCCGGTCATGGCGGCCATTCCTAGCCGCTACCGGATCTGGTTCACCGAGTTCAACCTGGACCGGCAGGGCTGTTTGGGCGGTGACCCGGCTCGGGGCACCACCTGGCTCCACGGGCTCTACGTCGCCGAGTTGACGGCCCTGTTCGATCAATCACCTCGGGTGCAGCTCAACGACTATTGGGATCTGTTCTCTCCCGATCTCGCCACGGGTGCCTTCAGCTCAGGTCCGGTTCCGCGGTCGACGGTGGCCGGAACAGCCCTGATGTTCCTGACCAACGCCTCCGCGCAGGCTTCCAGGGTCACGCCACTGCGCTTTACCGGGGCGCCTAGCTTGCCCGACGGGGCTACTGGGGTGATCGGAGTGTCCTTCAACGGTCCACGCGGCACCCGAACGGTGCTGATGAACCTGACCGACCAGTCCGTGAACCTGTCTGTCGGCACTGGGACCGGTCTATCGCTTGGGGCTTCCACGGTGTCCGTCAGTGCTGCGCCTACCACGACCGTTTCGGGGCTGACCCGCACTACTGGTGTCCTCGGCCGCTCGGTCACCCTGCCCGCTTACACGATCACCGGGGTCGGTTTCACCGTCCCGACTGCACCGGGGACCTGAAACGCCGGCACGGGTGGACTCGGCACCGTATCGATCCATCCGCCGGATCTCGCCGGCGATGGTGACGACGGATTGTGTCGTCACGGCGGGGCGAGCCGCCACTGCCCGTGGTGCGGTCGACCGTCCGTCCTCTCCGAAGGGCGCTGCATCAGTTCGTGTAACGACAAGGTTCACCGCCGGATCGGTGTTGCGTTTGGGGGCTGGGCCACCTCTCGCACTGCTGGACGCCGCGTTCTCTAGCCCAGGCGCTCTTCTCCGGCTGGCGAGGAGTCGATCGACCGGCTGCTGGCTCTAAAGGTCGGTTCCCGGTGACACTTTGTGTCAGTTCACGGCTGATGCCACGTGGACAGAATCTTGGATGTCACTCGACACGTGGTGGCAAAGTCCGTAAGCCAATGCTGCTCAAACTCTCGGTGCAGATACTCCCGTGACTTACGAAGCTGCCTTATTGAACCGGGACGTCGATGGTCGCGTTGGTCGCCCTCATCGATCAGCCGGTTTGGGAGGTTGTTCGGCGTGCGGAACCACGAGTCGGCTCACGCGCGACGAGTCCGTTGGCGCGACGCGCCACCCGTGGTGGAGGCGAACTGGCGATGACCACGACTGCGGCCGAACTAACGCCGAGGTGTCGTCGCGAGTCGCTACGCGCGTTCGACGTTCGACGCGCCGAGCGGCCGTCCCATGGCCCGCAAGTGGCGAAAATGCGAAGCGACCGCTGCGTGGAACGACGGTTGGACGTGGCGGGGGATGTCGTAGTCCGCGCAGACGCCGCTCACCACGGGAGCGATCAGCGGGTACACGGTGTGAGGCAAACGGGGAAAGAGATGGTGTTCAGTCTGGTGGTCGAGGCCGCCGGCGTACCACCGAAAGAGTCGACTGAGGGGGCCCGACCCGTGTGAGAAGTCGAGGCTCGAGCGCACTTGCCATTCGTGCCACTGGTAGGGAGGCCGAGCACCGGCCACGGCGAACTCGGCGCCTTCGACGACGTGGGCTGACTGGAAGACGACGCCCAGCAAGAAGCCGACGGCGAACATCGTCCCGATGGCACCCGCGGCGACGATCCAGAACGGGTGGGTGAGTAGCGGCAGTCCCACCATCAGGGCTACGAAGGCGAGTTTCGTGAGCACGGCGACAGTGGTGTCGGAGAGGCGCGATCGCGAGAGGCGCGCGTGGCGCGACGCACCCACCAGGGTGGCGAGGTCATTGAACATGATTTCGAGAACCGTGAAGCAGTACAGGGGCCACAGGTAGAAGTGCTGGTAACGGTGCCAGAAGTAGCGGCGTTGGAACGGCGCCAGTCGGGCCAGGGGGCCGAGGTTGATGTCGGAGTCAGTGCCCACCACGTTGGGTGAGCCGTGGTGCAAGGTGTTGTGACGATAGAGCCACCGATTCGCGTCAGCCCCGATGACGAACATGCTCCAGCCGACGATGCGGTTCGATCGCGAGAGGCGCTTGGTAGCCGAGGCGAAGAAGGCGTTGTGGTTGGCGTCGTGCTGAATGTTGAAGCCAACGGCCGCGAAGGCGAGCGAGAGCGACGCGGCAGCGGCCAGCCCTTCGAGCCAACCTGACGCGAGCACGACGCCGGCGATGCTGGCGAGGTACCACGCGGCGATCACGAGGGCCTTCACGTGGAGGCGGCGGTATCCGACGCGCATAGTCGCGGGATCGAGTCGCTCGGTCACCGCCCGGGTGAGCGCCCCCGCGAATCCCCCCGTAATGACCGGCGGGGGGCCGGTGGTCGTGCTCACCATAGTCAACGTCCTCAATGAAGTAACGCGTTCCATCCTACGGTGGGCCGTCGTACGCCAATCGGCGCTTTGCCGTCGTCGCCGGACCCCTCGCCCACGCCGGACGGCGAAACGCCTTAGGCCTGGTGAACAGGTTCGTCACCTGGACGTCGCGCGCCGCGTGCACAATGCGGCCGCGAGCGAGGTCTCGCCCAGGTGTCTTTTGGTGGGGTGGTGGACGTCGCGATTGGTCGCGGGTAGGACCGCGTTACCAACCGCCCGGCGTGCAGCCGTACTGATCGGGCACGCGGCCGCCGGTGATTCTCATGGCGACGAGGATCTGCTGGTCGCGCGTGGCGCGACCAGCGACGGGCGCAAACTGCGTGCCACCGTACTGCGTCCACGACGAATTACGAAATCCGATGCCCGAATAGACGGGACCCGTCATCGACCAGTTGCCCGCCACTTCGCAGATGGCCACGCGTTGCCACATCGCTCGCAGTTGGTTCAGGGTGAGGTGCTGGCGTTGTGCGCCGATGGCTAGCACGTGGTGAATGGCGGCACGAACCGCCTGTCGGTGATGTCGCAATTCGGCTTGGTGTCGAATGCGCTCGCGACGTACGACGTTGACGCGGGCCGCGCGGTGCGTCACGCTGTTAGCGCTCGAACTGATCGCTGCGCTGGAGGGGTTGGCCGCTGCGACCGCTATGGGTGCGAACGGTGTTAGCACGTTGAGCAGTGGCACCAAGAGGGCTATGGGGATCCGTCGCATGGCTTACTCCTTCACTCGAATCGCGAGATCGTGCGGTGACGCTGGAGACGATCAAATGCTCAGTGGGCACGCGCGGTCCCCACTGAGGGGTTCGGTTGCTGGTGGGTCGCTAGGTATCCACTACGAAGTGGGCGACAACGGGGCAGGCTTGGCTGCTCGTTTCATTCTACCGATCAAGGTCAGCGCTCGCCCTCGCACGCTGGAACCGCTCGTCTACCAAGCGAACTTGACCAGGAGGGATAGTCGCTAACGATAATAGGAGCAGTCACCATTGATGTAATCTCAGTTATGACACTAGAACTCCTGGTCAATAGTCGTTTACGTGCCTCAAGAATCCGAAGGACTGCCCCTGACAGACGAAACAACGGTTTCGAGAAGGCCTCGAGGGGGCTTCAGGCGATACTCGAGTCCGGCGGAGCCGGGAGGTGGATGACGACACATGGTGATTGACGCCGCGGTGGCGACGGTGCTGCGTGTCGAAGCAACTGACTGTGAGGCGACGTGCTCGGTGGCCCGTCACACTGCCTGCGCCTAGTTGACGAGAGCGCGCCTCCACGGTGCCGTTGCCGCCCGAGGAGGTGAGAGGCGTCGCGTCGTCTACGAGGTCACGCCCCTCGTCGACTCGGGCAGCCCACGTTCCTTGCGCGTGCGAATGGATCGACTTACACTGCCACGGGAGGCGGGAGTGCTCAGGGTTCAGGTTGTGCGCGTGGCGCAAAGTATGGCCGTATCGCTAGCGGTGGTAGCTACGGCGTGGCTCGGTATGCCCGGCGTTGCTGATGGCGGATTAGGCGGCTCGGGCGCGATTGCCGGCGTCGTCGTCAACGCAGCCACTGGTGCGCCGGTCGCCGATGCGTGCGTCGCCGCTGTGCAGGGAAATACCGTCGTGACCACGGCAAATACCGCGTCAAACGGTCAGTACACGATCAGTAACCTGGCGTCCGGACGATACGCCGTGGTGACGTGCCTGACGACCACGTCGTTAGCGAATGAGCGGTCGCCGGGCGTGGTCGACGTCACGGCCGGGCCGCCGGTTCACGTGAAGTCGATTGCCTTACCAGCGGGGTATTCCATTTCGGGAACGGTTGATTCGGCTACCAATACCGGTCCCATACCGGGAGCCTGCGTTGAATTGTTTGGTGACTCGGTCGGCTACACCGGTACCGCGCCCACAACCACGGACGCGAACGGCGTTTTCCAGTTGACCAATGTGGCGACTGGGTCCTACGTGGTCACCACGTGTCTGCGCGCCTCGTCGCCGTACGCGAACCAGACTGCAGCGGTCACGGTGAAGTCAACGGTTCCGACACCCGGTCTGGCGTTATCGCTGCCCCTGGGCGGCGCGATCAGCGGGATCGTCACCGACGCAGCGACGGCCCAACCACTGGCGGGCATCGAGGTCACCGCGAGCGCCCAGGGTGAGCCGCTGGCGAGCAACCTGCTGCTGCCGACGTTTTCGAACACTGCGGGTCACTACACGATCTCTAATCTCGCGCCGGGACCGTACACCATCAGCGGCGGCGAACAAGGAAACTATGACTTTCTGCGTCCCGCCACCGCGACGGTGCGCGTGGGTATCGCGGTGGGGGCGAACCTGGCGGGCACCCCACTGGGTCGCCTCAGTGGTGTGGTCGTCGACGCCGTGACGCGACACCCGGTCGCGCACGTCTGTCTGATCGCGCGACGTCGCGGCGGTTCCCGCGGCGTTCCGATCTACCCGGCCACGTCATCGGCCAGTGGCTCCTTCGTCGTAGTGGGACTCATTGCCGGTCGCTACGAAATAGCCACGTGCGCCGTGCCGCGGGGCTTCGTGCCGTACCGGTCGACGACTCTCGTGAGCGTTACCGGTCTCAGGACGACAGGGGGTGTACGCGTGCTGCTGCAGCCCACAACTCGCTGAGGTGGGCGGCACCAGCGTCGGTCGCTAGGCGACCAGCGACCAGGGGTTCTCGACGTACGCGGTAACGGTGGCGAGAAAATTGGCGGCGAGGGCGCCGTCGATGATGCGGTGGTCCGACGACAAGGTGTAGCGCATCGTGTAACGGGGCACCACGACACCATCGATTACGCGAGGCTCGAGATTCGTGGTACCGACTGCGAGGATGGCTGCTTCGGGCGGGTTGATGATGGCGGTGAACTGCTCGACACCAAACATTCCCAAGTTGCTGATAGTGAATGTACCGCCCGACATCTGATCGAGGCTGAGCTTCTTCTCGCCCGCTAGGGCCGCCAGCTCTCGAGCTTCGGCGCCCAATTGGCTCACCGACTTTTGGTCGGCGTCGTTGATCACCGGTACGACGAGTCCGTGTGGCGACGCGACCGCTACGCCAATGTTCACGCGCTGGTGTACGTACATGAACGTGCTCGCGTCGTCAACGTACGACGCGTTTACCGTCGGGTGCTCGACCAGCGCGAGCGCACAAGCCCGTACGAGGAGGTCGTTCACGCTCACCTTGGCCTTCCCGACGGCGGTGAGCTGCCTGTTGAGCTCGGTTCGCATGGTGACTAACGCGTCCGCGTCGGCGACGGCGGTCAGGTAAAAATGGGGAATGGTGCGCGCACTGTCGCCGAGTCGGCGCGCAATCACCCGACGGGTGCTGCTCATCGCTACCTCGATCGAGCCGCGGCGCTCATCGGCGATCGGCGGTGTCACGGCGGAGGGCGCCGCGGCATCGTCCTCGTGCGAGAGCTCGAGCAGCGTGGCGAGGTCTCGCCGAATGATCCGACCACCGGGTCCCGTGCCCCGAACGCCACCTAAGTCAAGGTGGTGCTCGCGCGCGAGCCGGCGCACCAGTGGCGACGCGAACTGTCGTTCCCCCTCGTCGCGCGGCAACGCGGGGAGCGACGGGCCGGCGCCGGTGACATTCGTTGGCGTGTCGACGGCGAGCGAGGCGGCCGAGGGGGGAGCTTGAGGGGTAACCGTGAGCCCGCTAGCCGCGGCTCGCGCGGTCGAGTGGCCGGTATCCAGCCGAGCGATGGGGGTCCCAATAGTGACGACGTCGCCTTCGGCGACCAGTAACTCGGTCAAGGTTCCCGCCTCGTAAGCCTCGTACTCCATCGTCGCCTTGTCAGTTTCGATGTCGACCAGGATGTCGCCCGGTTCGACGTGGTCACCGGGATGCTTGCGCCACGTCGCGATTGACCCCTCTTCCATCGTGTCGGACAAACGGGGCATCGTGATTTCAATCATGGCCGACCTTTTGGTGTCGGCGTCCGACGGCGTCGAGTGTCTGGTGCACGGCGTTGACGACGTCGTCCACCGACGGCAGCGCCGCGCTCTCGAGGGGCTTCGAATACGGCAGCGGCACTTCGGCCATCGCTACGCGGCGTACCGGTGCGTCAAGATAGTCAAAGGCGCCGTCGGCTATCGTTGCGGCCACTTCGGCGCCAATGCCGTAGGTGAGCCAGTCGTCTTCTACCACCACGGCGGCGTGCGTCTTCTTAACCGACTCGATAATGGTTGGCCGATCCAGGGGTCGCAGGCTTCGCAGGTCGATGACCTCGATGTCGAGTCCCTCCGACGCCGCCAACTGCTCGGCGACCTGTGCGGCGACGTGGGCCATTCGCGAGTAGCCGATGAGGGTGAGATCGCGACCGCGGCGCGTGACCGCGGCACGGCCGAGTTCGCCCGGCGCGTCGTCGTCGGGAACGTCGCCCTTGGTGTTGTAGAGCGACAAGTTCTCGAGGAACAAGACCGGGTCGTCATCGCGAATCGCGGCGAGCAAGAGGGCCTTGGCGTCCGCCGGTGTGCTCGGGGCCACGACTTTCAGTCCGGGAACGAAGGCGTAGTAGAGCTCGATGTTCTGCGAGTGGGTCGCCCCGAGTTGTTGCCCGCCGCCGCCGGGGGTGCGGATGACCAGTGGCACGCTGGTCTGACCGCCGAACATGCCGTAGATCTTGGCCGCGTGATTCACGATCTGGTCAAGGGCGAGTAGCGAGAAATTGATCGTCATGATCTCGACGACGGGCCGCAGCCCGAGCATCGCCGCGCCGATGGCGGCGCCCGTGAAGCCCTCTTCGGCGATCGGCGTGTCACGAACCCGCTTCTCTCCGAACTCGGCCAGCAGGCCGGCCGTTATCTTGTACGAGCCTTCGAAGACGCCGATCTCCTCGCCCATCAAGAAGACGTTGTCGTCGCGTATCATCTCGGCGCGCAGTGTGTCGTGCAGCGCTTGGCGATAGGTCATCGTGGTCACTGGACTTCTCCGGGATCGGGGAGTGGTGCGGGCTCGTACAGGGGCTCACCGGGCAGTCGTCGAGAGTCATTCGCGACGGGTGTCGCGTAGTTGTAGGCGAAGAGCGTGGCTACGTCGGGCGAGGGACTCGATTCGGCGAAGGTCGCTGCCTCGTCGACCCGAGCGGTCACCTCGAGTTCGATGGCCGCGATCGCGTCGGCGTCGAGGACGCGATCGCGAACGAGTCGGGCGCCGAAAGTGACGACCGGATCGTGCTCGCGCAGCTCAGCTACGTCGGATTCGCTTCGGTACTTGGCCGGGTCGACGACCGAGTGTCCGCGCAGCCGCTCGGATACGACCTCGAGTAGGTAGGGGCGCCCCGCGCGCGCGGTCGCTACCGCTCGGGCACTGGCATCGGCCACTGCGACGGGATCGAGTCCGTCAACGCGCGACGACTCCATGCGAAAGGCGACCGCCCGGCGAAAGAGTTCGGGTTCGGCCGACGATCGCTCTACGGAGGTGCCCATGCCGAGGCGATTGTTGATGATCACGTAGACGATGGGGAGCTTCCACAAGGCGGCGAGGTTCAGGGATTCGTGAAACGCGCCGATGTTGGTCGTTCCGTCACCCATCGTGCACATGACAATCTCGTCGCCGCCACGGTAGTCGATGGCCAGCGCGGCGCCGGTGGCCAGAGGGAGTTGACCCCCGACGATGCCGTAGCCGCCGAGTAGTCGGTGCCCGCGGTCGAACATGTGCATCGAGCCGCCCCACCCCTTGGAGACCCCATCGGTGCGTCCGTACAGTTCGGCCATGACGCGGTTTGGATCGATGCCTCGAGTAATCGCGTAACCGTGCTCACGGTAGTTGGTAAAGAGATAGTCCGTGGGCGACAGTGCGGACAGCAGGCCGACGACCGCTGCCTCTTCACCGAGGTTGAGGTGGCAGTACCCGCCGATTAACGCTTGGGTATAGCTGCGAGCCGTCCGTTCCTCAAATCGCCGGATGAGGAGCATCTGGCGGTAGAAGCCGACGAGTCGCGCAACCTCGTCGGGCGTCGGCTTGGTCGGTTTGGCGCGCGACTTCTTAGGTACGGCCCGTCCCGGCGGCGTGCGAGGTGCGTGCATTTGGTTCGTCATCAGCCGTTCTCTCATCGTCGCACTCGCGCGAGTTTGACGGTACCACTCAGTCTGTCATGAACGTCAATCTCGAATTGTACGGGTTGGCTGCAACGATCGTTCGCCGCCGACGGTTGGCGCGGTACCAAACATGACGTCGCGCGACCGGGTGGCGAGACCAAGTAACTGGGTTGATGGCTCGTACTCGCCAGTAACGCGTGGGGTCGACGGTGTGGCTAGGACACTATTTGCGACTAGTTGCTTGCCAGCAGGCAAACGAACTACGATGGCCGCGTGTCAAACCGGGTGGTACTCGAGGACGACGTGGTCGATCGGCTCCGAGCGGCGATCGGTCAGCTCAGTCGGTCGTTGCGCGCTACACAGCCCGCCGGCGTGCTTTCGCCGAGCCAGCGCGAGGTGCTGGGAACGGTGGCTCGACGCGGTCCGATGCGCGTATCAGAACTCGCCGACGCCGAGGGCATGAACCTGACCATGCTGTCGCGCATCCTGAGTCACCTGCAACGCTCGGGGCTGGTCGACCGGATTATCGACGAGCACGACGGCCGCGTCGTCCACGTCGCCGCCACCCGGGTAGGTCGCCGTCTCTGCGACGAACTGCGCGTGGCGCGCACCGCGGCGCTCGAGCGCGCGGTGCGTCAGTTGAGCGAACGTGACGTGCGTCGGCTTCGAGAAGCCGTGCCCGTGCTGGAGAACCTCGTCGAGGCAGTGCGGACGGCGAAGCGGTGAGTGTCCGAGCGACGGCGTCGCGCACCTTCTCATCGCTCTCCAATCCGAACTATCGGAAGTACTTCGTTGGACAGACCACGTCGCTGGTCGGCACGTGGATGCAGTCCACCGCTCAGTCATGGCTGGTACTGGTCCTTACTCATTCGGCAACCGACATCGGGTTCGTGGTGGCGCTGCAGACCTTGCCGGTTCTGCTCCTCGGGCCGTACGGCGGCGTAGTCGCGGACCGAGTGGATAAACGTCGTTTCATGATCCTGTTGCAATCCTTGATGGGTGTGCAGGCCGCGGTGCTCGCGGCGTTCACCCTGGCTCATGACGTCACCTACCTCGAGGTCTGCATCCTCGCCGTGGTCCTGGGGCTGAACAACAGCTTCGAGAATCCCTCGCGTCAAGCCTTCATCCTGGAAATGGTTGGTCCCGAGGACCTGAGCAACGCGGTGAGTCTTAACTCCACGATGAACAACGCGGCCCGCGCGATTGGACCGGCGGTGGCCGGACTGTTGATTGCCGCAGTCGGCGAGGGGTGGTGCTTCGCGCTGAACGCCGTGAGCTTCGTGGCGGTGGTCGGATCGCTGATGGCCATGGACCGCGCCGCGCTGTCACCCAGTGCGCCGACGCGTCGAGAAAGCGGTCAACTTCGCGAGGGACTGCGCTACGTGGCTCGAACGCCGGGACTGCTGATACCGCTCATCATGATGGCATTGGTCGGCACGCTCGCGTACGAGTTTCAGGTCACGCTGCCCGTCGTGGCCGACAGCGTCTTTCACGGGGGGTCGCGCGTGTACGGCGGGCTCGTCACGGCCATGGGCCTCGGCGCCGTTATCGGCGGTCTCGTGTCAGCCGCGCGCGGACGTACGGGGACGCGCTCGATGGTCGCCGCGAGCACGTTGTTCGGCCTGTTCTTGACGTTCGCGACGGTCGCACCCATGATTGGGCTGGAGTTCGTCGCGCTGGCGCTGGTTGGCTTCGCGAGCGTCTCGTTCCTTGCGATGGGCAACTCGACGTTGCAGCTGGCGAGTGATCCCGCGATGCGCGGCCGCGTGATGGCGTTGTGGGCCGTGGCCTTCATGGGCTCGACCCCCATCGGCGGACCGCTCGTCGGGCTGATCACTACCCATTTTGGCGCGCGCGTGGGGCTAGGAGTTGGTGCGTGGTCCTGCTTTGGCGCGGCCCTCATTGGGCTTGGCGTGTTGCGCCGGCAACGGCGCGACGTGACTACGACCACGTCGAGGGATTCGCGCTGAACTCGACGGTGAGCCATAGATCGTGGGGCAGCGCGTCGAGGCGTGCAGCGAGCGCGTCGCGCACGAGATCCGACTGCTCAACGGTCCAGGTGGGTGGAACCGTGAATTCGAGCTCCACGTAGAACTTTCGCCCGATCTTGGTCATTCGCAGATTCCGCTCGCGTAAACCGAAGTTCTGGGATACCGCACTCACCGCTTCGTTGGCGGGCCCGCGCAGGTCGATATCGGGACTGCCCTCTACGAGCTCGATGAACGTCGTGCGGATCATCTTGAGCGGGGGCGCCACGAACACGAGACACGCCGCAATGACCAGGGATGGGTCGAGGTAGTGGGTGGCCGAGGTCCAGGTCGTGCCGGTGAGCGCGTGCGCGAGAGCGTAGGCGACGATCATGCCCGAACCGAGCGCGCCGCCGGTCAGCCACTGGGTGGCTTCGGCGCGTACGAGCTCAGAGTCGCTGGCCATTCGGCGTAGCCACCACCAGACGGCGGTGGGCACGATCAGTGACACGATGGCGTAGCCGACACCCCAGTTCGACGTCAGCGTGTCCCCGCCGTGCAGAATAGACAGCACGGCGTTGAACGAAGCGTACGCGCACGTGGCGAGCAGGGCTACGGCCTCGACGCCAATGATGAGGGGCACCAGCGCTTCGCGACCGAACGGGTACCTCGAGGTCGGCCCACTCGCCACCAGTCGCGAGACGCGCATCGCCATCCAGGACAGACCGATGCCAAGGAACGTGTAGAAGCCGTCGAAGAGGATGATCTGGGATCCGGTGACCACGCCGATGGCGATGCCCACCGTGGCCAGCACCATGCCGTAGGCCATGGAGATGCCCAACGCACGGTGTTCGCGCGCGAAGTCGTCGCGCGCGCTGGATTCGCTCGTCATGTCGTCCCTCTCGTCACGACGGTACCGGCTGGCGCGCCGGTCGTCCGAGATGGTCGAGTCGCGTCCAGCAACTAGCGCGGACCATAATCGAGTCGGAGCGTTACCGGGAGGCAACCGTGGCCATCAACGTGACCGCAATCGCGGGACTCGATCCCGCCGTGAATGACGTGCGCGAACGCACCGCCCGACTGGTCAACGAGGTGATACTACCCAACGAGGACGCGCTCTGGCGATCTCGACGCCGTGAGGAACGTTCCGATGACGAACGGTGGCGCGCGAAGCGCCGCAGTCTCGAGTTGCGAGAGTTCGTGAAGGCGAAGGTCGTCGAAGCCGGCCTGTGGGCGCCCCATCTCCCGCGCGACTACGGCGGCGCGGGACTGGATTTCCTGTCGCTTGCCTACATGTACGAGATCCTGGCCTACGCCGTTGGCGCCTCGGCACTCTTCGGCATCGCCGCTCCCAATTCGGGCAACGCCACGATTCTCGCCCGGTACGGTACCGAGGAGCAGAAGCGCAAGTGGCTCGCGCCGCTCGTTGCGGGCGAGATGGAGTCCGGATTCTCGATGACTGAGCCCGAACACGCTGGTAGCGACCCTCGGTCAATCCGCACCGAAGCCGTGCGCGACGGCGACCAGTGGGTGATCAATGGCCACAAGTGGTTTACCTCGAACGGCGTCAACGCGAATTTCTTCATCGTGATGTGCCGCGCGACTGATCCCACCGGTGAGTACGGTCCCGCTGGCCAGATGACCCAGATCATCGTGCCGAGCGACACCGCGGGCGTCAACATTGTGAGGGGGATCGGTGTCTTCGGGCGTGAGACGTCCGACCACTGCGAGATCCGCTACGAGAACGTACGCGTCCCCATCGCGAACACCCTGGGACGCGTGGGCCAGGGCCACGAGGCGGCCCAGGAGCGACTCGGCGCCGGTCGCGTCTACCACTGCATGAACGCGATTGGCCAGATGTGGCGTGCCTTTGACCTTATGGTCGAGCGCGCCCGCGTGCGCGAAGTTCGCGGCGGCCTCTTACGCGATCAACAGTTCATCCAAGGCTTCATCGCGGACAGCTACTTAGACCTGCAATCGGCCCGACTGATGACGATCAACGCAGCGCAGAAGGTAGCCGCCGGTGACCCCGACGTGCGAACGGCGATATCGGCGATCAAGGTGTTCGTGCCCGCCGCCTTCCATCGCGTGGTGGACCGCGCCATTCAAGTCTGGGGCGGCGCGGGCGTGAGCAACGACCTGCCCCTCGCACAGATGTATCAGACTGCCCGGATTTTGCGGCTGGCCGACGGGCCGGACGAAGTGCACCGGATTGTCATTGCGAAGAGCGTCCTTCGCCGCTTCGACGCCGGCACCGGCTGGAACTTCGGCTCGTGAACGCTGACCACACCGGCATCCGCGCGTCCGCGCGCCCGCTTGAGGTCGACGAAGACCTCGCCGCGTTGCTCGCCATGCCCTACCCGCGCTTCTCGAGTGGCGAAATGGCGCGTCGGCGCACTCGCTGGTTCGAGCTCGTTGAGGGGCGTGACGTCGATCACGTAGTGGCGTACGGCATCGGGGGTCGCGGTGGAGCCGTGGCGTGGCTGTCACAGTGGCCGGTGACCAACGAAGCGCACCTCGTGATGACACCCGGGGAGCGCGATTCTCTGTTCGTCCAGTACTTCAACCACGTTCCCCTCGCTATCGAACTGGTGCCCGACGCGACCGTGACCTGGGGCGGTGCCGCAACGATCGACGCCACCGTCGCGGAGCTACGCCGACGCGGTGCCGGACGCGGTCGGGTGGGGGTCGTGGGCCCCCTGCCGTTTGGCGCCGCACGACGATTGGAGTCGGCCGTCGGACCGGTCGTCGACCTCAACGCGGACTATCTCAACCTTCGCCTCATCAAGTCTGACGAGGAGCTCCGTTGGTTCACGCTGGGCGCCCGACTCGCGGATCGGGCCATCGAGGCGCTCGCCGATGCTCTGGCGCCGGGACTGAGCGAGCGCGATCTCGCCGGCATCGTCGAGTCGGCGTATCTTCCCTTCGGGGCGGTGAACGCGATCCACTATTTCGCACTCAATGGCATGGACGCCCCTCAGTACTGCACGCCTCGACAGATACCGTCAACGCGACTCGTGCGTGAAGGTGATGTTCTCTCAACCGAGATCACGGCGAACTTCTTTGACTACGGCGCTCAGGTACTTCGCACCTACAGCGTGGGGGCCGATCTGTCACCACTCTTTCGAGAGCTTCACGACGTTGCCGACGAGGCCTTTTTGCGCATTCGCGCGCGACTGAGGCCCGGTGCGCACGTCGCGGACTTGGTCGACGCCGCTGGCGTTATCGAAGAGGCGGGTTTTACGACGCTCGACGACCTCGTCCACGGCTACGGCGGCGGCTACTTGGCGCCGATTCTCGGTTCACGAAGTCGGCCGAACGAACCGGTACCCGACATGGTGTTGCGCGCGGGAATGTTGATCGTCGTTCAGCCGAACGTGGTTACCCTCGACTATCGCGCGGGGGTCCAAACCGGCGAGTGCCTCCTCGTCACTGAGGCGGGTGCCCAGCGTCTCCACCAGTGCGCGCTGGGGGCGTATCGCGTGTGACACCGCCGTCGACGGTGCCCCAGTAACGTCAGAGCGTGCTCGTCGATACCGACATTGCCTTCGATCCCGGTGGCAACTACGGCGCCGCCAGCGTTGCTGAGTCGGCGGGCTACGCCGGGCTGTGGGCGGCCGAAGTCGGTCACGACCCGTTCGTGATCCTCGCGGGGGCCGCGCGCGCCACCGCCGCGATCGAACTCGGCACCGGTATCGTCGTCGCGTTTGGGCGCAGCCCGCTGATCACGGCGACCCTCGCGAACGATCTCCAGGTGCTCTCGGCGGGACGACTCCTGCTCGGACTGGGCAGCCAGATCAAGCCCCATATCGAGAAGCGCTACTCCATGCCATGGTCGCACCCGGCGCCGCGGATGCGTGAGTACATCGTGGCGCTGCGAGCGATTTGGTCTTCGTGGAATGAAGGCGCCGCGCTCAACTTTCGCGGTGAGTTCTATCGCCACACGCTCATGACGCCTTTCTTCAGCCCGGCGCCCCACGACTTCGGACCGCCCAAGATCTTTCTCGCCGCCGTGGGTGAGCTCATGACCGAAGTGGCCGGTGAGGTGGCCGACGGCCTGCTGGTCCATCCCTTCACCACCGAGCGCTACCTGCGCGAGGTGACCGTGCCGGCCCTGGAACGTGGCCTGGCCAAGTCGGGCCGTTCCAGAACCGACGTGCAGGTCTCGTGGAGTGGGCTCGTGGCAACCGGTGACGACGGCGACGCGGTCGAAACCGCGGTTGGGGCGGTGCGCCAGCAGATCGCCTTCTACGCGTCAACGCCGGCGTACCGACCAGTGCTGGCTCTTCATGGGTGGTCAGCGCAGCAACCCGAGCTCGCCGCGCTCGCGCGTCGAGGGGACTGGTCGGCCATGGGGGACCTGATCGGTGATGACGTGCTCGAGGCGGTGGCGGTGGTCGGGATGCCCACCGATGCCGCTCGCGCGATTGTGAACCGCGTCGGCGACGTCGTTGACCGATTCAGCGTCTACGCGCCATCGGCCCTCAGCGACGAGGCGCGACGTCACTTCGTGCGCGGCCTCACGCCAGAATAAGGGGATTCGAACCGCCGAGCTCGTCAAACGCACCTCGCACCGCGGGCGAAGGTGTGGTGGCGTGGCCGGCCGCGCGTACGGCGACGGCGGAGGATCTGGTTGCTCGAAGTGCTCGTCAGCGGTTTTGTTCGCCAGCCGGCGGACGCCCGTCTTCGCTCGCTGAGAGGGAGCGTCGCAGATTGAGCATCATGGTCGAGCCCACGAGGGCGATCATCCCGACCGATAGCGGCCACCAATTTCCCAAGCCGTGACCGAAGTAGACGGCCGTGACCAGCGGAGCGAGTGACCCGGACAGACCCCACGCGATGCCCGCCGCCGCGTTGTAGCGCCCGCGCAGGTGCTCGGGCGCGATCTCATTCACCAGTGCGGCCCCGACGGGCTGCAGCATCGTCTCGGCGATCGCGAAGATGATCATCGAGACGCCCAGCGAGATGAACGCGAGTACGAGTGGCATCGCCAGGGCGATGGCCAAGGTGACCCAGAAGATGAACCACAGCAGGCCAACGGCGGCGAGAACGCGCGTTCGACTGCGCCCGGCGATGCGATTGAGCGTCCAGCGCTGGGCGAGCACGATGGTCGTGGTGTTCAAGAAGAAGATGACGCCGAGCGCGTGCACGGACAAGTGAAGGTTGTTCACGACGAAGAGGCTGTAACCGGCCTCTTGAGATCCGTAGCCGCCGATCAGCAGGACGATCGCGGCGATGACATACTGGACGAGACGTCGATCCTTCAGCACGGTTCGCCAGCCTTGCGCGCGGCGCACGGGATCGTCCAGGTGCTCTCGCACCGGTCCGCCGTAAGCCCGCAAGGTGAAGAAGAGTACGCCCGCGGGAATCGCCGTAGAGGCGTCGAGGAGGTAGAGCACACTGAAGGTGACGGGGTGGTGAAGGTTGACAATGGAGGCGGACACCAGGCTGCCAAAGCCGATACCGAGATTCAACAGCATGAAGTTGAGGCCAAAGGCGTGCTGGCGAAATTCGTGTCCGGCGAGCCGCGACAGCAGGGTGGCGTTGGGACCCCACCCGGCGCCACCGAACACCGACAGGGCGACGGCAACGACGATGGCCGACGTGCGAGTGGTGACGAACGCCCAGAACGTCAATGCCCCGGCTGACGTGGCGTAACCGAAGAGCGCCACGCGCAGGGGACCAAGTCGGTCGACGAGGGTTCCCCAGAGTGGACCGGTGGCGAGGCTCGCGACGGCCGAGGTCGCCAGGAGCAAGGTGGCGAACTGAGGCGTGAAGTGGCGAACGTTGTGCAGGTAGATGACGAAGAACGAGTAGGTGAGTCCGGTGCCGAGCGCGTTGAGAAACGTGCAGGTAAAAAACACCCGCATTGGGCGGGTCATCGCCTCACGCAAGTTCGCGGGCACGAGCGCGTTGGTGATATTCACGAGTTGACCAGGCTACTACCGGTCTGTCGCGTGACCGTGGAAAAACGAGTCTGTGCCGCGACGTCGGGCTGTACGATTGGTGCATTGGCCCCACGTTCGTGGCCACTGAAGGGGAGCCATGGTTACACGCCTGCCGACGAGGTCGACTGACCTACTCGCGGAGCTCGCCCCGGACGTTGAGCGGCTGTTCAATCGACACCTCGAGGCGCCGCGACTCTGGTATCCCCACGAGCAGATTGACTGGGGGTCCGGCACTCGCTTCAGCGAACGGCCCTGGACTCCCGAGGACTACCCGATACCCGACGGTGTGCGCAGTTCCATCTACGTCAATCTGCTGACCGAAGATAATCTGCCGTACTACACGCATTCGTTGACGCGGCTGTCGCCGAGCACCCATCCAATTGCCGACTGGAATCACCAGTGGACTATGGAAGAGAATCGACACGCGATGGTGATGCGTGATTGGGTCCACATCAGTCGGTGCATCGACCCGGTGCTACTTGAAGATGGTCGGCGAGTCCAGATGTTTCGGGCTCAGGTTCCGATTCCCGAGACCTTCGCGGATCTCATCTGCTACGTCTCCCTGCAGGAGCGCGCTACGCAGATTGCCCACCGCAATACGGCGGCGCACCTGCCCAAGGACGACAAAGTTGGGCGCAACCTGCTCGGGCTGGTCGCCGGTGATGAGACGAAACACTACCTGTTCTACCGAGACCTCACGCTTGCGGCTTTCGTTATTGACCCCTCCACGATGATGGTGGCCGCCGCCAAGCAAGTAGCGGCGTTCGCGATGCCGGGCACCGGCATTCCCGGCTTTACCCGTCACGCCGTGCGCATTGCGAAGGAGGGTATCTACGGGATAACGCAGTTCGTGCGCGACGTGCTCGACCCCGTGCTGAGCCTCTGGGACGTCGGCCACTTGGAGCAGTTGACGCCCGACGCCGAACGTGCTCGCCTCGATCTCGCGTCGGTCGTGGCCAAACTCAGTGCCAACGTGGAGCGGCTATCGCGAAAAACCGCCACGGCGGCGCTGGCGTAGTCACTCTTTGGTCGCAGCGATCGTTCGAATGTACTCCTCGATGGCGCGCTGTTCGACGGCGCGATTATCTCGCTGGTGCATGGAACTGCCCCGAATGACCAGGTAGGCGAGTGTTCCGACCAGCGGTAGCAAGATAATGGCGATGATCCACGACGCCTTCGCGTAACCGCGCAAGTCGGCGCTGCGCAGCGTGTCCACCATGACGTGGAACACGAGCATCAACCAGCACGTGACGAGGGCGACGTACGTCGTTGTGAAGACGATGTCTCGTAGCGGATAGTTGGCGGCCAGCACGACTTCTCCCTTCGACTCTCAAACTAGTGAGTGTCGCGACTGGCGTGGTGAAGCTGTCCCAGTCGGCTCGCGAGTTCGACCTCGTCGCCCGCCACCTCGATGAGCTTGTCGCGTGATCGGACCCCACGGACCAAGCGGACCGCCGACGGTCGAACCCTGAACGCCGACGCGATCGCGCCAAGGGCCTCGGCGGTCGCGGCACCGTTGATCGCTCGTGCTCGGACCCGAACGATCAGTGCGCCGTCGTGCTCGCCGCCCACCGATGGTTGGCTCGCCCCCGGCTGCACGCGCACGCCTACGCGCATGACGGCACCAGCGCGTCGCGTCTATCTCGTCGCACGCATCAGTTCTACTCTCGATCGGCGTCGTCGACGTGCGTAGGATTGTGGAATTCCTGGTGGAGGTGTTCGTGGGACTCAGCATGGCCGACGCGATTGCCGCGGTCTCGGCGCAGGGCCAGCCGTTCGAGGTTATCGTTCAGGCCGTCGACGGTATCGACTATCGGATGTTCAAGAACGCGCCGGCCACGCTGCGCGACTACTTCGATCGACTGCGCGGCGACGAACGTTCGTTCATCGTCTACGAAGATGAGGAGTGGTCGTTCGACCGCGTGAAGAGCGAGATAGACGCCGTAGCGAATACTCTGGTCTCACGCTACGGCGTGACCGTAGGCGATCGCGTGGGCATCGCCATGCGCAACCTCCCCGAATGGGTCATCGCTTTTGGCGCCGTCGTCTCGATCGGGGCGATCTCGGTGTCGCTTAACGCGTGGTGGACCGAGGACGAGCTCGAGTACGCCATCAATGACGCGCAACTCTCGGTACTCGTCGCGGACTCGGAGCGCGTGGCTAGGGCGTCCGGACCGTGCCAGCGCGCCGGCGTCGCGATCATCGGCGTGCGCCTCGACGAGCTCGAGCCCCTTGGGCCGGGCGTCGAGCGGTGGAACGACGTCGTCGTGCGCGGGGCAGCGATGCCCGACGTACCCCTGCAACCCGAACTGGACGCGACGATCCTCTACACCTCGGGCACCACCGGTCGGCCCAAAGGCGCGGTCTCGACCCACCGCGCGGTTAGCCAGTCCATTATGGCCTTTGCGTCCAACTCGGCCATCATTGATCTGCGCCGTGATGCCGGGACCGGGTCAGGTCAGGCACCGTGCTTCATTCTCATCGTGCCGTTGTTTCACGTCACGGGTTGCGTCCCCGTCATGATGTCGTGCGTCGCGTGGCACTTCAAGTTGATCATGATGCATCGGTGGGAACCCGAACGCGCGCTCCAACTCATCGAGCGACACCGCGTGACGAGCTTCGTCGGGGTACCGACTCAGGCCTGGGATCTCATGGAGAACCCCCATTTCGACGAGTACGACACCAGTTCGCTTACGCTCGTCGGTGGGGGAGGCGCCCCCGCGCCGCCGACCCTGGTGAGTCGGGTGGAACGAAGCTTCAGTAGGGGACGGCCCTCGCTCGGCTACGGCATGACCGAAACCAACGCCTACGGACCGGGTAACTACGGCGACGACTACGTGAGCCACCCCAACTCGACCGGGCGCTCGCGCACGATCGTGATGGACGTGTCGATTCGTGACCTCGACGGTCGCGAGGTGCCCGTCGGCGAACGAGGCGAGATCTGGTTGAAGGGGCCGACGCTGATCAGTGGCTACTGGCGTCGACCCGACGCGACGGCGGCCACCATCGTCGACGGATGGCTGCGCACCGGCGACCTTGGTCGCGTTGACGCCGACGGATTCCTCTACATTGAGGACCGCTTGAAGGACATGATCTTGCGCGCCGGCGAAAACGTGTACTCGGCCGAGGTCGAGTCGGCCATCTACGAGTCGCCGGCGGTCTACGAGGCGGCCGTCGTCGGCCTGCCCAATGAGCGACTCGGCGAGGAGGTGGCGTGCGTAGTTCGGCTGAAGGACGGGGCGTCAATGACGGTCGATGAACTTCGTACGCATCTCGCCGCACGCCTGGCCCCGTTCAAGGTGCCCACCCGCGTGGCCTTCACGACCGACCCGCTGCCGCGCAACCCCGCCGGCAAGTTGATGAAGCGCGACATGCCGAGCCGCTATTTCAGTTGAACGTGCTCGAGCGCTCGTTGGGCGTAGTCGGCGAGGTTCAGTCCAGTGAGTTCGTCGCGCTTGAACCATCGAGCCCGGTCCGTCGTGCCGTCCACCTCGTCTCGCAGGAGCCCGCCCAGGCGCTGTACGGCGTAGAGGATTCTCACCGCGTGAATTCGTTCGCCGTTGTCGCGCCGGCGCACGTCGCTGGTCACGCCCAGAAGCGTCGGGTTGGCGACGAGCAGCCCCGTTTCCTCCGCGAATTCCCGCACCACCGTCTCGTCGGGTGATTCGCCAAAATCGACACCGCCTCCGGGAAGCCACCAGAGCGGGGGCGCGTGGCGGGGATTGCTCGAGCGTACGAGAACGACGCGGCCCTCGTCCACCAAGACGCCGTAACTGCGCACGCTGGTTCGCTCGCGCGGCCGCCGCGTCACGAAGGCGTGCCGTGAAGCGCGAGGTAGGCCCGTCGACACCCCTCGCCACAGAAGTAGTGCGTCGCGCCGTCAGCCCCGACGGCGCTCAGTGCGACGGCCGAGTTCACCCGCATCTCACAGATCGGGTCGATCGCGTCCCCGCGCTCGTCGCCGCGCATGGGCGACGACGTCTGAGCAGCCTCGAGCGCGAGGTAGGCCCGTCGACACCCCTCGCCACAGAAGTAGTGCGTCGCGCCGTCAGCCCCGACCACGCTCAACGCGTCGGCCGAGTTAACGCGCATCTCACAGATCGGGTCGACCGCGTCCCCGTTCGGGTCTTCGTTCATGGACGTGGACTCCTCTCCGCGGTCGAACCGCTCAGCGCATCGCAATGAACAGAAGTAGTAAGTCTGCCCCGAACGCTGGCGGACCGCAACCGGCGCCGTCACGTCGACGTTCATCCCGCAGATCGGGTCGCGAGCGCCCTCACCCGCGTCACCGGTGCGCCGGGCGAGCAGCCCGAGTGCGATGAGTACTGCGACGGCGACAACATTGGCCACGAGGGTTCCCCCAAGCGGGAAGCGACCGCTCATGGCGGGGGTGTGTCTCGACGCAGGGATCAGACCCGTGGCGTGGAAGAGGATGTCGACGAGCAGTCCGCCGCTCGACATGACGAACCACAGCAAGCCGAAGAGTCGTAGCGCCATCGGGCCACCGTAGAAGCGGCGATAGATGAGCAGCAGCGGCAGCGTCACGAGGTCCGCGAAGATGAACGCGATGACACCCCCGAAGGCGACGCCGTGCACCCACAGGGCGGCGGCCAGCGGAATATTGCCCACCGAACACACGAACGAGATCACCGCGATCAGGGGGGCAATCGTCGCGTTCTCCACGACGGTGAGCGATCCGTGACCGGTCAGGAATACGTGTGACCACCACGACGTGGGAACGTGCACGCTCAAAAAGCCCGCGATCAGGAACCCGGCCAGCAATTCCTTGCGCAGCATCGTGAAGTCGCCGATGGTGTACCGCGCCGCCAGTCGGTAGTAGCGGCGAGACGCGATCCGCTCGCGCCACGTCGACGCACCGGCGTGCGACGGTGGCGGCGCCTCCTCAATGACGTGGTCGTAGAGCGTCGCCTGCGTTCGCGGGCGAAAGACGAGTCCAGACAACGCGGCGAGGCCGGCGATCATGATGATCCCGCCGACGAGTTGTGCGCTCAGGAATTGCCACCCGAGCAACAAGTACAAAACGATACCCAGCTCGATCACCAAGTTCGTAGAGGCCACCATGAACACGATCGAGTTGGTCCACGATGCGCCGCGAGCGAACAAGGCCCTCGACATCGCGCTCGCGGCGTAGCTGCACGACGAGGAGATCACGCCGAGCAGTGACGCCTTGGCGACAGTGCTCGGCGTGGTTCGACCAAGTTGGGTGCGAAGACCATCACGGGGCAGGAAGCTCTGCACCGCTCCGGACAGCGTGAACCCGAGCACCAGCGGCCAAAAGGTCATCCAGACCATGGCCGCACTCTCGCGTAGCCCGACGCCGATCCAGCGACCGGCGGCGGCGGCGGCACTCACGGCTAACGAGTGGTGGGAAAGCCGAGGTCGATCTGAGTCTCTGACGGCTGAGGCCAGCGGGTCGTGATGACCTTGGCTCGGGTGTAGAACGCGAAGCCCTCGGGGCCGTAGATGTGCGCGTGGCCAAACAGCGAATTCTTCCATCCGCCGAACGAGTACGACGCGATGGGAACCGGGATGGGAACGTTGATCCCGATCATGCCGACGTTGACGCGACGCGCGTACTGGCGAGCCGCGTTACCGTCTCGAGTGAAGATCGCCGTTCCGTTCCCGTAGGGATTCGCGTTGACGAGGGCGACGGCATCGTCAAAACTCGCGACCCGCGCCACGCCGAGGACCGGGCCAAAGATTTCGTCGTCGTAGGCGCTGATCCCCGGCCTCACGCCGTCGAGCAGGCTCGGCCCCACGAAGAAGCCGTCGCCAATCCGCAGCGACGTACCGTCACGCACGACGGTAACGCCGTCCGCTGGCGCCGAACTGACGTACGAGATGATCCGATCGCGGTGGGCCGCGCTGATGACGGGCCCGAAGTCACTGTTCGGATCGGCGCCGGGTCCGACGGTGAGCCGGTCGAGGCGCTGCGTGATCTTCTCGATCAGTGGATCGGCAACAGTGCCCACGGCCACGACCACGCTGATGGCCATGCACCGCTCGCCGGCCGAACCGAAGCCGGCATTGATGGCCGCGTCGGCCGCGATATCGAGGTCGGCGTCCCCGAGCACCACCATGTGGTTCTTGGCACCGCCGAGCGCTTGGACCCGCTTATTGTGGGTCGTTCCCGTCAGGTACACGTGGCGAGCGACGGGCGTCGAGCCGACGAAGCTAACAGCGTCAATTCCCGGATGCTCGAGCAGTCGATTGACCGTCGTCGCGTCGCCGTGGAGCACGTTGAAGACGCCGTCGGGTAGTCCGGCGTCGTGAAGCAGTCCGGCGAGTGCGACCGAGACTGACGGGTCGCGCTCCGATGGCTTCAACACGACGGCGTTGCCCGTGGCGAGGGCGTTCGCAGTCATCCAGAGCGGCACCATGATTGGGAAGTTGAACGGCGTGATGGCGGCCACGACGCCCACTGGCTCGCGCACCGAGTGGACGTCGACTCCGTCAGCCACTTGGCTCGTGAACTGACCCTTCAGGTGTTCGGTCAGTCCGCAGGCGTACTCGACGTTCTCCAGGCCCCGAGCCACCTCACCCTTGGCGTCAGCGATCGTCTTGCCGTGCTCGGACGTGATGATCGCCGCTAGCTCGTCGGTGTGCTCCACTAACAGCTGGCGAAAGGCGAAGAGGATGTTGGTCCGTTGCGACAACGTGGAGTGTCGCCAGCCCTCCCAGGCGACGCGGGCCGCAGCGACGGCTTCATCGACCAGGGCGCTGTCGGGCACGGGAACGTGACCAGTGACCGTGCCGGTCGCCGGATCGAAGAGTGGCGTTACACCGGTCTCGACGCGACGCTCACCGTTGATGACGTGGGGGACAGTAGGCATGCTTCCTCTTTCTCACGCCAATCTTACGGAGGTCCCGCGCTGGCCCGTTAGGGTTGGCGTGGTGGACGGCGAATCCTGCGCACTCTTGTTGCGAGACGCGGCCGTGGTCGAACCCCTGGGTGACGGCCGATTCGGCGTCGAGCTGTCAGCGTTCTACACCGCGATGGAGCGGCCCAATGGCGGGTATCTCCAGTGCGTCATGGCGAACGCGGCGGTTGCCGCGGCCAGCGAGCGCGGGTCGACGCATCTGCACGCCACGGCGGTTACGACGAATTACGCGGGATCACCGGCGGTGGGACCGGCCGAGCTCGAGACGCGGGTTCAACGAGTTGGTCGGAGTGTGTCGTTCGTCCACGTGACGCTGGTCCAAGGCGGCGTCGTCGCTGCCGAGTCCCTGGTGACCGGGGGGACCCTGCGTGACGAGCCACCACGGTACGTTGGTGAGACGCCGCCATCGCTAGCGCCGCTCGACGAGTGTCGGCGTTCGACCGGTGATGGTTCTGCCAACATCTCGCGAGTGCTCGATCTGCGCATGGACCCCGCGTTTGCCGGGTGGACGATTGGTCAGACGCGCGACGTTGGCGAGGTTCGCGCGTGGTTGCGACTGGCGGATGGCTCGCTCGAGTGGGACCCGTTGAGTCTGCTGTTTGCGTGCGACGCGTTGCCGCCGGCGACTTTCCCGCTCGGATCAACGGGGTGGGTTCCGACGTTGCAACTGACGACGTACGTTCGTCAGGTGCCGCGCGGGGAGTGGCTGCGCGGACGCCAGCGATGCCTGGTGATTGCCGGTGGCCTCGTCGATCAACGCTGTGAGCTCTTCGACGAGCGCGATGAGCTGGTGGCGACGTCCAGTCAGCTGGCGATGGTCCGGTTCCCGACCCGATCGTGAACCAGTCGAACGACGCCGACGCACTGGTGATTGGTCAGGGAGTCTATGTGTCGCGCGAGGCGGTGCGCCTGCGGGTGGAGACGCCCGGTGGTCCGGGCGGCCAGCACGCTAACCGCGCCAAGACCCGCGTCGTCGCCTCCGTTCGACTCGAGGACGTCGCGTCGCTATCCGAGACCGATCGACAGCGACTTATCGATGCGTTGGGTCCGATCGTGCGTTCGTCGGCTAGCCGCTTTCGTTCCCAGTACCAGAATCGAGAGGCCGCGATTGCCCAATTAACCGCTCGGCTGCGCGAGGCGCTCGCGCCACGGCCCGAACGCCGCCCGACCCGCCCGACCGCGTCGTCGCGCATCAAGCGAGTCGAGTCGAAGCGGGCTCGAAGTCGCCTGAAACAGGGCCGACTCGCACGCGACGATGACTGAAGCGCTAGCGGAGCTGATCGAGGTGGCGTCCGATTAGGCCGAGGGCCGTCTCGATGGTGAGGTCGAGAGCGGCGTCGGTGTCCTCGTGGGGGCCGCGCAAGGGGGTGAGCGACGCGAAGCCGGCCGCCAAGAGCGCGCCATCGTCATCGGCGGACTCGTCGCTGACGTCGCCCAGTTCGGGCGACGCGGCGCCGAGTCTCAGTGGCAGTTCGCCCTCGTCGCCGAGGGGCTCGCCGCCCGCCCGCGGACCGGCGGCCTTCACGATGCCGGCGGTGGATATGTGGCCGCGCCGCACGCCGCGCAGCTCGTGGGCCGGCAGATTGGGAACGTTGAGGTTCAAGAGCGTTCGAGAGGGCGCCCGTAGCAGTTCGTGGATAACTTGCGTGGCGACGGCGGCGGCGGTCTCGTAGTGGACGACCTCGCCCCATTGGACCGAAATCGCGAGACCGGACAACCCAACTTGCGCGGCTGTGAGTATCGCGCCAATCGTGCCTGAGTGCAGAACACTTCGCCCCACGTTGGCCCCGGCATTGATGCCCGAGAGCACGAGGTCGGGTTCGACGCCGAAGCTGCCGAGGGACCCGAGCAGCGCGCAAAGCGCTGGCGGGGCGTCGAGCGCGAAGGTCGGAATGGCCTCGGCGCCGGCAATCGTATGGCGTCGATAGGCCACCGTTGGGTGGTCGAAGACGTCGCCCACCGCCGCGGACATGCCTGAGTGGTTGGTGTAGGGAGCAACGACGACGGCCTCTCGGACCTCGTCGTCGGGACAGTCCTCGATCCAGCGAGCGATGGAACGAGCGAGAACGGCAATGCCTGGCGCACCGATGCCGTCGTCGTTGGTGATCAGAATTCGCATACGTCGTACCCTAACTGTCGTAAGTTACGTACCAGTGACGAGAGAGGGGCCGGCCGATGCTGCCGTCCGGTGAACAGATCGCAATTGCGCACGGCGACCAACGTGTGGTGGTCACCGAGGTCGGCGCGACACTGCGCACCTACGTGCAACGCGGCGTCGCGGTCATTGAGGGCTACGCGGCCGATGAAGTCCCGTGGGGCGCGCACGGACAGGTGCTCTACCCGTGGCCGAACCGCCTGGGCGCCGAACCGTGGAAGTTCTCAGATCGCGTGGGCGAACCCGTCGCCGAAGGCGCCGTCGCTATGCACGGTCTCGTTCGGTGGCGGCCCTTTCGCGTTGAGTCCGTGAATCAAAATCGCTGTGTCCTGTCCATGCTGCTGCACCCGTCTCCCGCGTTTCCGTTTGCGTCCCAGGTGGAAGTCGCGTACCACCTGGGTTCGATGGGCTTGACCGTGACGACCACGGTGACCAACCGTGACGAGGTCCCGGTGCCGTTCGGCCTCGGATTTCATCCCTACCTCGCAGTGACCACGCCCACGATCGAGGGCGCCACGCTCCAGATTCCCGCGCGCGCGCACGTCGCGGTCGACGAGCGCCAGCTGCCCATCGGAGAGATCTTGCCGGTGGTCGGAGGTGCGCTCGACTTCACGTCCGCCAAGTCGGTGAACGGGCACGAGCTGGACGTCACGTTCACCGAACTGACGCGCGACGACTTCGGAATGGCCACCGCGTCAGTGACGGACCGCGACGGAGGTCGAGTCGAGTTGAGCATGGATCGTAACTTTCCCTACGTGCAGATCTACACCGGCGATCGTCTCGGGCACGGCCGACGGCGCACCGCGGTGGCGGTCGAGCCCATGACCTGTCCGCCCGACGCGCTGCGCAGTGGCAAGGATCTGGTTGTCTTGCAGCCGGGACAGCACTGGGCGGCGTCGTGGCGTCTGCGGCGTACGTCATGAGCAACCGGGTCGTACTGGTTACCGGTTCGACGAGCGGTATCGGCGAGGCAACCGCCCTTCGATTCGCGGCACGCGGCGACGCCGTCATGTTCAACTCGTCGCGCAGCGTCGACGCCGGCGAGCGACTAGCGGCCACGACGCCGGATGCCGGCTACGTCAGGGCCTCGATAGCGGACCCCGACGGGCCCGAGCGAATTATGGCCGCGGTTCTCGATCGGTGGGGTCGCCTGGACGTGCTGATCAACAACGCCGGCACGACGTCCGTTATCGCGCATCGTGATCTGAACGCGGCGACGTTAGCGGTGTGGCGAGAGATCTTCGAGGTAAACGTCTTTGGGACGTGGGCGATGTCGGTGGCGGCGATGGACGCACTGCGCGCTAGCCGGGGCACGATAGTCAACGTCAGTTCGATCGCCGGCATCCGCCAGACCGGTTCCTCGATACCGTACGCGGCGTCCAAGGCCGCACTGAATCACGTCACGGCGCTGCTCGCGAAGGTGGTGGGTCCCGATGTGCGAGTGAACGCGGTGGCCCCCGGTCTGGTGGACACCGCCTGGACGGCGGACTGGGACACCGTGCGCCAGCGCGTCCGCGACCTCGCTCCGATGCGCCGAAGTGCCACGCCCAACGACGTCGCCACGGCGATTGAGTCGCTCGTGGACAACACCTACGTCACCGGCCACGTGCTCGTGGTCGACGGTGGACTCACGCTGATGCAGTAGCCGGTCTCGTTGGCGGGACGGCCTGACGCAGCGCCGCGTTGAGCAGCCGAGCCGTCGGCTGCACGACCCATCGCCGCCAGCGTGGGCGGTGGGCTACGCCGAGTAGCTCCAGCGCCCAACCCGGTAGGAGTGAGAAGGCGCTTTGGACCAGCAGTCGATACACCAGACGCTGGAGGACGCCGCCGCCGACACCCGCGATGAGAAAGTCGCGTGCCTCAACGCCGTCGGCGCTTAGGCGTAACTCGGGGCGAAAGTTGGCTAACTGGGCGTCGAGTTCGCGTCGCGTCTTCGGCGGTGCGGTGACTCCCAGGTCGCGAGCAACGGCAGTCATTTCGAGAACGTAGCGGTCCGCCTGCTCATCGGTGAGGCGACACGGGCCGAACTGTCGGTAGGACTCCAGAAAGACCTTGGTTCCGGCGTCGTGGACCCACGACAGCAAGTGTGGATCGCTGGCTCGGTACGCCACGCCGTCGTCGGCGATCCCGTTGACGGCGACGTGGATGGCCTTAACTCGCTCAATCGCGGCGAGGGCCGACGCCCGCGATCCGTACGTGGTCGCCCCGATGAAATTCGCAGTTTGCAAGACGCGCCCGAGCGTGTCCTCGCGGTACCTCGAATGTTGAGCCACACCGGCCATCGAATAGGGGTGCAGCATCTCGAAGAAGAGCGCGCCGATGCCGCCAATCAACATCGACGGTAGGTCACCGTGCACCAGGCGAGCTACGCCATCAATTGGCTGATAGGCCTGCTCGGGATCGTTGCAGGCCGCCGGTGGCTCGCTGGTAAGACCGACGGCGTCGCGGATCTTTCGATTGGCGCGCGATCGAAGTTGCTGGGCCAGCACGGTGG
Organism: Acidimicrobiaceae bacterium; assembly: GCA_027449665.1. Taxonomy (GTDB): domain Bacteria; phylum Actinomycetota; class Acidimicrobiia; order Acidimicrobiales; family RAAP-2; genus RAAP-2. Next base: position 163,773 of record DAIDLE010000005.1, read on the forward strand.
TGATTGTGGGCACGACGTGGCACTCCTCCAATGACCCCCCGACGGTTCAGTGTATGACCCATGCTTTCATTCCCGTGCCGATTCTGGGACACTGGAACATGGTCAAACTATCCCGCCGTCTCGCGACGGGCGCCGACGTCGAGGTCGAAGAGGTCGTGACGACCCGCACGACGACCGAAACCAAGCGACCGTGGAACGTCGTGGTCTGGGATGACCCGGTCACGCCGATGAGTGTTGTCGTGGTCATCTTTAAAAAAATCTTCGGTTACTCCAACAACAAGTCAACGCACTTGATGTTGACCGTGCACCACGAGGGACGCGCCGTCGTGTGGTCGGGCGAACGCGAGCGCGCGGAGGGCTACTGCGTCAAAGTTCAGGTAGCCGGCTTGCAGTGCACGGTGGAGGAGGCGGCGTAGTGGCGCCGAGGATCTTCATCCGACGCCGTGACGGTCGCATCGAAGTGCGTCTCAACGACGCGGGTCGCACGGTCGTGCGTGATGCGGTGCGGCGCGTGGTGGCGGCCGAGAACGACGTGAACGACGAGTGGCACGCCACGCTGAACGGCCCCATCGACCCCAGTCGTGATCAAGACGACCCACTGCTCACCTTGGCCCGCCAGCACGACGTGTCGTCGAACGCGGAGTTGGCCCTGATGACCGTCGATGAACCGTTCTTGAACGACGGTGAGGCCTGGGCGTGGCTCAGCACGCTGCAGGTCGCACTGCGCGCTACCGCCTATTCGCACGGTCTGGTCAACCACGAACGAGTTGGCGCGGCCGACGCGGGGGTGCGTGGCGAGATCGAGATGCTGCAGCTGCTGCTGTTCGCCATCGCTGACGTCGTATAGGGCAGTGGCCGGCGTCAAAGCGTCGGGGTACCGGTGGGCCACTCGATACCGTAGGCTGCGAGGATGCCAGTTCGCACTCGTCGTTGTACTGTCCTCGCCGCGATTGCGGTTGGTCTTCTCCCGTTGGCTAGTTCCGCGGCCATGGGCTCGACCAAGCCGTCCGTGTCCAGTGTGCTGAAGGCGGCCAAGCGCGCCGTTGTCTCTGAGACGAGTGTGCACATTGTGGTCTCGTCCACGAGTGGGACCACGAAGAATCACGTTCGGGCGGATCTTGGGGTCTCCAGTGGTCAGGAGTACTTCACGTCGGGTCCCGCGGCGATCTCGATTGTGGTGACGCCGAAGTACGCCTACCTGAGCGGTAACGCGTCGGGACTCGAGAACTTGATTGGGCTCACCGCGGCCCAGCAGAAGAAGGTGGGCACCAAAGTGATCGTCATGAAGGCCGGCACATCGCCGTACGCCAGCTTCCAGTCGAACCTCACCGTCGTCGCCTTCGCGTCGTTCTTGCCGACGACGAAGGGCGTGTCGCTCGGTCGCGATCGCCACGGCAACTTCGTGCTGTCGTGGACCAAGGCCGCCACGAGTTCGACCGCCAAGACAACGAGCGTTCTCACCATTTCGAGTGGTCACAAGGCGCTGCCCATGAGCGAAGTCGTCTCGGGCAAAGGCGGTGGAGGCGTCACGACGTTTTCGCGTTGGGGCAAGTCGTTCACGGTGACGATTCCCAAGCAGTCCAATACGATCCCCTACACCAGCGTGGTCGCCGGCTGATCCGACCCGCGCGGCGCCACCGTCCCCATCAGGGAACTACGGGCGAGCGGCACTGTGGACTTTGGTCCCTAGCGCGCGAGTGGCATTCGTATCGCCGTATCAACTAGATACTCCATAGGCGAAGTGAACAATTACGGGGGGTGCCATGGGCCAGTACCGCGATGCGTGGGAGCGCAGTATCGGAAGTCCGAACGAGTTCTGGGGTGAGGCGGCCACCGGAGTCTCGTGGTATCGCGAACCCACCGTCGTGCTCGACGAATCCAAGGCGCCCCTCTACCGCTGGTTCAGCGATGGGGTGATGAACACGTGCTACAACGCGCTGGATCGTCACGTGGAAGCCGGCCGGGGCCAACAACGCGCCCTGATCTACGACAGTCCGGTGACGGGTGCGAAGCGGGTCTACAGCTACGACGAGCTGCTCGACGAAGTGTCGCGCTTCGCCGGTGTGCTGGCGTCACTGGGTGTTCGCAAGGGTGATCGCGTCGTGATCTATATGCCGATGATTCCACAAGCACTGATGGCCATGCTCGCCTGTGCGCGCATCGGCGCGGTCCACTCCGTGGTATTCGGAGGTTTCGCCGCTCACGAGTTGGCGATGCGCATCGACGACGCTGCTCCCAAGTTCGTGGTGTCGGCGTCCTGCGGCATCGAGGTGAATCGCGTCATCGAGTACAAGCCACTGCTCGACGCAGCGCTAGCCGAGGCGACGCACCGTCCCGACGGGTGCATCATCGTGCAGCGGCCCGAAGCCGTGGCGGCGATGCAGCTTGGCCGGGACCACGACTGGGACGAGCTGATGGCCGCGGCGTCGCCGGCTGCGTGCGTACCGCTGGCCGCGACCGATCCGCTGTACGTGCTGTACACGTCGGGCACGACGGGTCGGCCCAAGGGGGTGGTGCGCGACAACGGCGGTCACGCCGTAGCGCTGACCTGGTCGATGCCGAACATCTACGACACGTCCGTGGGCGAGGTGTTCTGGGCGGCCTCTGACGTCGGCTGGGTTGTGGGGCACTCGTACATTGTCTACGCACCGCTGCTCGCCGGGGCAACGACTTTGTTGTACGAAGGCAAGCCCGTGGGCACTCCGGACGCGGGGGCGTACTGGCGAGTGATCGCCGAGTGGGGCGTGAAGACGTTGTTCACCGCGCCGACGGGTTTCCGCGCGGTGAAGCGCGAAGATCCCCAGGGCGAGTTGATCACGCACTACGACCTCTCGACGTTCAAGTACCTGTTCTTGGCGGGCGAGCGCCTCGATCCCGAAACGTATACGTGGGCCAGTGATCGCCTGGGGGTGCCGGTCGTCGACCACTGGTGGCAGACCGAAACCGGATGGCCCGTCGCGGCCAACTTGATGGGGCTCGAGGCAATGCCGGTCAAGCCGGGGTCGCCCACGGTCCCGGTGCCGGGCTTCAACGTCGAGATCTTCTCAGAGTCGGGTGAGCGAGTGGGACCCGATGTTGAGGGGCTCATCTTGATCAAGCTGCCGCTGCCGCCGGGATGCATGGTAGGTGTGTGGGGCGATGACCAGAAGTTCGCCGATACGTACCTCAGCCATACGCCTGGTTACTACCTGACCGGTGACGGTGGGCACTACGACCAAGACGGCTACCTCTTCGTGATGGGGCGAGTCGACGACGTGATCAACGTGGCCGGGCACCGGTTGTCGACGGGTGAGATTGAAGAGATCATCGCGTCGCACCCTGACGTTGCGGAATGCGCCGTGATCGGCGTCGCCGACACGCTGAAGGGTCAAGTTCCGAGGGGCCTCGCGGTTCTGAAGAACGGCGTCGATCGGGACCACGACGAAATCGCGGCGGAACTCGTGCAGAAGGTGCGTGATCAACTAGGCGCCGTCGCCAGTTTGCGCCAAGTGGACATCGTGGGTGCCTTGCCGAAGACTCGCTCGGGCAAAGTGCTGCGTAAGTCGATGCGTGCGATCGCCGACGGCGTGGATATGCCCGTTCCTTCGACGATTGACAACCCCGCAACGCTCGACGCGCTGCGAGCGGTGTTGCGGCCGCAGGGCTAGTTCTCGGGCTGACCGTAGCGAGTGAATCGGGCGCGCTCGACGAAGCCCACGTCGCGGTACACGCGTTGGGCGACGTCGTTCGATCGTGCGACGCCAAGCCCTAACCACTCGACGCCGCGCGCGTGGGCCGCGCCAACGACGCCGACCATCAGTCGTCGGGCGAGTCCGCGTCCGCGATAGTCGGTCGCGGTCGCCACCGACGACACCACGTGGTGCCCGGACTGCCACTTCGTGAGGGCGGCCACCGCCACGAGGCGGTGTTCGTCGCGCAGACCGTACCAAGCGACCACGTTCGCATCGCCCGGCCACGTCGAGGACTGCGGTGCGTGCTCGGCGAGCAACGCTCCGACCTCGTCGTCGTTGAGATCGATCGCGACGTCCTCGGTCTCCGGGGTGCACTGGCGGGTATAAAAGTCCCACTGGCCGCGCCGCTCGAGCGACGTCTGGTGCGACTCCAACGTCGCGCCCATCACGAGACACGCGGTCCACGTCGACAGTGGCGTTGCGCGGGGGCCCACGACGATACCGAACTGAGCGGCCGCATCGACCGTGAACCAGATGGCGCCGCCGTCGCGCGTCGCGCCGCCGAAGTGGCGGGGGTTCATAAAGAACTCAACGGGATTGGCTTCTCCGAGCCGTATTCGGGCCCACGCGAGCGCCACGGACACGTCACTGGTCGATTCATGCACCAGCTGACTGTATCGAGCGCTCGCTACAGGCTCAACTCACGTTCGATGGCGGCTAACTCATCTGGCGTGCCCTGAACCTTCGGTCCGACGAACCAACGACGGGCCGAGACGGCGTACCAGATGCCAGCGAAGCCGAGAACGACCACGACCGCGACGGGGGTGTAGTTGAAGGAACTCAAGGTCACGGGCGAGAACTGGGGGAGCATGAACATGATGCAAATGAAAACCACCCACACGATGGCCACCCACCCGAAGAACGGCCCCCACTTGCCGAGCCGCCACGGACCCGGGGTGAAGGCTGAGCCGTTGATTCGCCGCAGAAAGACTGGGATGAGGTAGGCGACGTAGAGGCCGATGACGGCGATCGACGTGACGGCGCCGTACGCTACTGGGCTCCACAAGTACGGTACTGACAGGATGAACGCGCCGACGGCGCCAAACCACGCCGAGTGGACGGGGACGTGACTGCGGGGCGAGACGTGGTGCCAGAAGGTGGAGAAGGGCACGGCGCCGTCGCGACTGAAGGCGAAGATCATTCGCGAATTGGCGGTCACCGACGACATCCCGCAGAAGAACTGGGCGCCGATCACCACGAGGATGAGCAGTTCGGCGAGAACGCGTCCGGCGGCGTATTGAAAAATCGTCGCCCAGGGAACGGTCGCTGACGCGATCGAGGCGTAGTTGGGAAACGCGACTCCGCCGATGGTGACGGGGTAGTGGTGGGGTATCGCCATCGACACCCCGAGCAGCAAGACGAATCCCGCGATCAAGGAGATCCAGATCGAATGGACGATCCCGCGCGGGCCACCGGCGCTGGCGTTGAGCGTCTCTTCGGTGACGTGCGCCGAGGCGTCGTAGCCCGTGAACGTGTACTGCGCATTCAGTAAACCGATCAAAAAGACGTAGAAGGGTATCGAGTAACCCGACAGTCCCGAGAAGGCGTGCCAGCCGCTCGAGCCGAAGAGGAACGACACGCCCTGGTGGCTATGGGACGACGGCGCGCCGTAGAGGATGGCGACGATGACCGCGACGCCGACGAGGTGCCACCACACCGACACGTTGTTGAGCAGCGCCACGAGTCGAATACCGAAGGTATTGAGCAGGCCCTGAGCCAAGAGGATCACGGCCAATATCGCAATCGTGTGACCGCGTGATAGCCAGTACGCCTGATTCGTAACGAGTGCGAGAAACGCCGAGACCGAGAAGGCGGCGCCGAAACTGATACCGGCGGTAACGGCGACCTGACCGAGCAGATTGAACCAGCCGGTGAACCAGGACCAGATAGGTCCGCTCTTGCCGGGGGCCAACTTGGCTGCCCAATAGTAGAGGCCGCCGGCGGTCGGATACGCCGAACAGATCTCCGCCATCGACAGACCGGCGAAGAGAACGAGGGTACCGACGAGCAGCCAGCCCCAGAGCATCGTCGGCGGTCCACCGTGTTGGAGGCCGAACCCGTACAGGGTAAGGCAGCCCGAGAGGATCGAGATAATGGTGAAGGAGATGGCGAAGTTGGAGAAGTGACTCATCGACCGCGTGAGTTCCTGGGCGTAGCCGAGACGGTGCAACTGTTCGGTGTCACTGCTGGTGGTGTGCAGGTCTCTGGTCGTCATCGCCCCCCTGTTTCGCCCCCCGGCGCCACGATGGCGCCATACTAGGTACGCGCTCACCGTTTCGCAACTGACGTTCGCGACGGCGGTCCGCGAGAACCGGGACTGCGCGCCCGGTCCTCGCGGCGGCGTTCGCGGCGTATTTCTGGCCTCGCAGTGTCGTTGTTGGTTCTCGAGCCACGAGCCGGGAAGGCTCCGAACGGTACGACTCCTGGCGCACGGTCGCGGCTCCGGTATCGTGAAGGCAACGAGTCGAGCGCGGGTGATCAAACGGGAGGACTCATGACGGTCGAGGTGCCAGGACGCGTTTCACGCGACGAGCTCGTAGCGATGATCGAGCGCGGTGACGTGGACACGGTCATCGTAGCCGTGACTGACATGCAGGGCCGGCTGCAGGGCAAGCGGATCGACGCGGACTTCTTCGTTGACAACTTCATCGATGGCGTGGCCGAAGGTTGTAGTTACCTGCTCGCGTCGGACGTTGAGATGCGGACGGTGGACGGATTCGCCCTCACGTCGTGGGATCGGGGCTACGGCGACGTCGCCTTTCGGCCCGATTTCTCGACCGTGCGGCGAGTACCCTGGCACGAGCGAACCGTGATTGTGTTCGCCGACGTGCAGACCGTCGACGGCCGCGCAGTATCAGTATCGCCACGTCAGATTCTTCAGGGTCAAGTCGACCGGCTGGCCAAGCACGGGTGGACTGGGATGACGGGCACCGAACTGGAGTTCATTGTCTTTCGCGATAGCTACGAGTCGGCGTGGACCGCGGGTTACCGGGATCTGACTCCCGCCAATCAGTACAACGTCGACTACTCCATTCAGGGCACGTCGCGCATCGAGCCGCTGCTTGGTCGCATCCGTCGCTCGATGAGGGGTGCCGGCATGATCGTGGAGTCGGTGAAGGGTGAATGCAATTTTGGTCAGCACGAAATCGCGTTTCGATACGCCGAGTTGGTCGACAAGTGCGACGAACACGGACTCTTCAAACTGGGCGCGAAGGAGATTGCGGCCCAAGAGGGCTACAGTCTCACCTTCATGGCGAAATACAACGAGCGCGAGGGCAATTCGTGCCACATTCATCTGTCGTTGCGCGATCAGTCCGGCCGTCCGGTATTCGCCGGTGACGGGCCGTACGGGTTCTCGCCGGTCTTCGAGCACTTTCTCGCTGGACAGCTCGCCTACACACGTGAACTCGCACTCTTCTTGGCGCCGAACGTGAACAGTTACAAGCGTTTCGTCGAAGGGTCCTTCGCGCCGACGGCGTTGGCGTGGGGGCTCGACAATCGGACGTGCGCGTTTCGGGTGGTCGGCCACGGATCGTCCATTCGCGTCGAGTGCCGCGTACCTGGCGGCGACGTGAATCCCTACCTCGCGATTGCCGCCCTCGTCGCGGCCGGTCTGCGCGGCGTCGACGAGTCCCTGACCCTCGCGCCACCGTTCGACGGCAACGCCTACGCGTCGGACGCGCCGCGCGTGCCTACCTCACTGCACCAGGCACTCGAGCTCTTCGATGCGTCGACGGTGGCCCGTGAAGCCTTCGGCGACGACGTCGTCGACCACTACGTCCACGCTGCGCGAGTCGAGGTAGCCGCGTTCGATGCCGCGGTCACGGACTGGGAGCGATACCGAGGATTCGAGAGGCTATGAGTACAACAATCTCCATCATCAACCCCACCACGGAACTCGCGATTACGGACGTGGCGATGTTCGACGTTGCCGAGACCGATCGGTTCATCGACATTGCAGCGGTGGCCTCGGCGAACTGGCGAGCGGTGAGCCCCGTCGATCGGTCGCGGCTGCTGCGACGATTCGCTGACGTTGTCGATGCGCACGTGGAGGAACTGGCGCAGCTCGAGGTTTCGAACGCTGGCCACACGATCGCCAACGCGCGGTGGGAGGCGAGCAACGTTCGCGACGTCCTTCACTATTACGCCGGCGCGCCCGAACGCCACTCGGGTCGCCAGATTCCGGTGGCCGGCGGCGTGGACATGACGTTCTACGAGCCGATCGGCGTCGTCGGCATTATCGTGCCGTGGAACTTTCCCATGCCGATCCTCGGCTGGGGCGTCGCGCCAGCCCTCGCCGCGGGCAATGCAGTGGTGCTCAAGCCCGCATCGCTAACGCCGCTGACCGCACGACGAATTGGCGAACTGGCACTCGAGGCGGGGATTCCCGAAGGCGTGTTCCAAGTGATAACGGGTGAGGGTTCAACCGTCGGTGAGCGCTTCGTGACGAATCCTCGCGTCGGCAAGATCTGCTTCACGGGTTCGAACGTTGCCGGACGGCGGATTATGGAGGGTTGCGCGGCCCAGGTCAAGCGCCTGACACTCGAATTGGGAGGCAAGAGCGCGAACATCGTCTTCGCCGACGCCGATCTCGAGAAGGCAGCGGCGATGGCGCCCTACGCAGTTTTCGACAACGCCGGCCAAGACTGCTGCGCCCGTTCACGACTGTTGGTGCAGTCGTCGGGTTACGACCGCTTCATGGAGCACTTCGAGGCAGCCGTCAAACGAGTGAAAGTACTCGATCCGAGTGACGAGACCAGTGAGATGGGGCCACTCATCACGGCTGCCCAGCGTGAAACCGTGCGCGCCTACGTGGACGAGTCCACGGTGGCGTTTCACGGCACGGCGCCCAGGGGTCCGGGGTATTGGTACCCGCCAACGGTGCTCGACGGCAGCGACCGTTCGCAACGCTCGTACTGCGAGGAGATCTTTGGTCCCGTCGTCTCCGTCGTGCGCTTCGACGACGAGGCCGAGGCGATCACCATCGCCAACGATGGTCCCTATGGACTGTCGGGATCGATCTGGAGTCGCGATATCGGCCGGGCTCTACGCACGGCGAGGGGCGTGGCGACGGGGACGCTCTCGATCAATTCGAACTCGTCGGTTCGCTACGCCACGCCCTTCGGCGGATTCAAGCAGTCGGGGCTCGGACGAGAACTGGGCCCCGACGCCCTGCGTTCGTTCAGTGAAGAGAAGAACGTATTCATAGCAACGGAGGAATGATGGGTCGACTCGACAACAAGGTCGCAATTATCACGGGAGCGGCGAGCGGTATCGGCCTAGCGACCGCGCGGCGCTTCGCGAGCGAAGGCGCCAACGTCGTGGTCGCCGACGTCGCGGACGAAGCGGGTGACGCACTCGCCGACGAGATCGGTGGCACCTACGTCCACGTGGACGTGTCCGACGAGGCGAGCGTTCAGGCGATGTACGCCACGGTGGTCGACGTCTACGGAGGCGTTGACGTGCTCTTTAACAACGCCGGAATCTCGCCGGCGGACGACGACTCGATTCTGACCACGGATCTCGACGCGTGGCGTCGCGTCCAGGACGTGAATCTGACGTCGGTGTACCTGTGCTGCAAGTACGGAATCCCCTTGTTGCTCGAACGCGGTGGGGGCTCGATCATCAACACCGCGTCGTTCGTCGCCGTGGTGGGCTCGGCGACGTCGCAAGTTTCGTACACCGCGTCCAAGGGTGGCGTGCTCGCGATGAGTCGTGAGCTCGGCGTCCAGTTCGCTCGTCAGGGCATCCGCGTCAACGCTCTCTGCCCAGGCCCCGTCAACACCCCGCTGTTGCAAGAGCTCTTCGCCAAGGACCCCGAACGTGCCGCTCGCCGACTCGTCCACGTTCCGATGGGGCGATTTGCGGAGCCCGAGGAGATCGCCAGCGCAGTGCTGTTCCTCGCGAGTGACGACGCGTCATTCGTGACGTCGACGACGTTCCTCGTCGACGGTGGCATCGACGCGGCGTACGTCACCCCGCTGTAGCGCCGCCATCGCGCGAGAAGTACTCGCTCAGGTACTTCTCGCCCTCGTCGGCAAAGACCGTGACCACCGTCGCGTTCGGTGGCAGTTCGGCCAGTACGCGACGGGCCACGACGAGGTTCGCACCCGAGCTCGGTCCAACGAGAATGCCCAGTTCGCGGGCCAGTCGACGCATCTCGGCGATCGCTTCGTCGCTGCTCACGGCGATCACGTGATCAACCAGGTCAGCGTGACGTCGGTAGATCGGTGGCACGAAACCGTCGGAGATACCTTCAATACGGTGCAGCGCCACGTCGCCGCACACAATGGTGCTCGACTCACTGGGCTCGAGCGCGATAAGCCGCGCTGCGGGATTTACGTCGCGGAATGCTTGACCAACGCCAATAAGTGTCCCGCCGGTACCGACACCCATGACGAAGGCGTCAGGTGTTCTGCCCGTCGGCAGTTGGGCGATGATTTCGGGTCCGAGCCAGGTACGGTTCTCCTCGACATTCCACTCGTTTGAAAACTGGTGAGGCGCAAAATAACCAGGAAGTTCCCCGAGTCTCTCCGCCTCGCGCAGCGCGTCGTTGACGTGGAACGTGCCGATGGTGCGCAACTCAGCGCCAAAGGCCGTGGAGATCGCGGCGCGTTCACTGCTCAGTCCTTCGGGCATGATGACGAGCATGCGATAGCCCTTGACCGCGGCAACCATACTCATCGCGTTGCCGGTGTTGCCGCTCGACGCTTCGACGATGACGTCGTTGGGGTGAAGCAGACCGTCTCGTTCAGCGCGCTCGATGATGTAGCGAGCCATCCGTGCTTTGATGGAACCTGACGGATTGAGGTACTCGAGTTTCACGAAAATACCGTCAATCTCGACCAAGGGAGTATCGCCAATTGCGTCGAGCACCGTTGGCCGAGACGTGACCATTTTCTGCTCCTTCGTGTCTCCTACGAAAGAGATTACGCACGGGTTCGACGCTCGCGCGATCCAAAGCGCGGGCACGAGTCGCCGCGAGGTAAAGTCGTGGCCCGATACCGAAAGTCAATGGCGACGGGGCACCGGGAACACCGTCTCGACTTTGATCAGCGGATGCGTTTTCGCTTGACTAGCGGCGATGACGAGGTGACAAAGGCGCCTGGAGGGCTTAGCCAGTGAAGAGGCAGGGCGGCCTTGGCACGCGCAACGTGGAGCTCACTCGGTGCGCCGGCCGGGACTTGAACCCGGAACCTGTTGATTAAGAGTCAAATGCTCTGCCAATTGAGCTACCGGCGCGACCAGAGTCTATACCGGTGCGTGCACGACGAGGGCTAGCGGTGCTGGATTGACTTCACCTCGAGGAACTCCTCGAAGCCGTACTGGCCAAGTTCGCGTCCGATACCGGACTGCTTGTAACCACCGAACGGCGCGACCACGTTGAAGGCCCCACCGTTGATCTCGACCTGACCCGTACGAATCTTTCGAGCGACTTCGAACGCCTGCTCGTCGGTAGCGGCCCAGACGCCGCCGGCGAGTCCATAGCTCGAGTCGTTGGCGATCGCGATCGCTTCCTCCTCGGTGTCGTAGGGAATGATCGAGAGGACGGGCCCGAAGATCTCCTCTTGGGCGATCGTCATATCGTTCGTGACGTCAGAGAAGATCGTTGGTTGTACGTAGTAGCCCCGCTCGAGTCCGTCGGGCGGTGTGACCCCACCGCAGAGGAGTCGAGCGCCTTCGTTGATCCCGGTGTTGATGTAGTTGCGCACGCGTTCGAGCTGCGCGTAGCTGGCGAGCGGACCAAGAAAACTCGATCCAGATACCGGATCAGCGGGCGCGAAACCCGCCGCGGTCGCGACGGCCACTTCTTCGACCTCGGCCAGTCGCGAACGAGGCACCACCATTCGAGTCAGCGCAGAGCAGGTCTGTCCTGAGTTGAGGTAGCACTTGAATACGCCGTCGGCGACGGCCTTGGGCACGTCGGCGCCTTCCAGGATGATGTTCGCTGACTTGCCACCGAGTTCGAGCGATACCCGTTTGACCATCTCGGCGGCGATCTGCATCACGCGCTTGCCGGCGCGCGTTGAGCCCGTGAAGGTCACCATGTCGGTCTTGGGGTGAGCCACGATCGCTTCTCCCACGACGGGACCCAGGCCGGTCACCAAATTGAAGGCGCCGGCCGGCAAACCGACCTCGTCAATGATGTCGGCTAGCAGGAATGCGTTCACCGGCGCTACCTCGCTGGGCTTGAGGACGACGGTGCAGCCTGCGGCGAGGGCCGCCGCGACCTTGTTCGCGATCTGGTGCAGCGGGTAGTTCCACGGCGTGATTGCTGCCACGACGCCGGCGGGCTCGCGTACGAGGGTGGAGTTGCCGACTTCTTCTTCCCAGACGTACTCCGAGGCTCGGCGAGCGTTGTCGGCGAAGGTGGCGATGGGCAGACCGACCTGAATCCCCTTGGCCAACATCAATGGCATACCCACCTCATGAGCGATGGTTAGCGCAATGTCGTCGCTGCGCTCGGCCAACTTCTCCGAGATTCGCTGGAGATACTCCGAGCGCTCCTTCGGACTGGTATTGGACCACGACGTGAAGGCGGCGGACGCGGCCTCGACGGCGGCATTGGCTTCGGCGACCGTGCCGACCGGAACGGTGGCGTACAGTTCGCCCGTCGCCGAATCGGTCACTTCGAGTAGCTCACCCGACGTCGCCGCGACCCACGAACCGTTGATGAAGAACGAGCTACGGGTAATTGTCATGGTTTCCCCCTTGGGCGTTGGAACCGGCCCTCGGGGAGAATCTACACGGGTCGCTCGACATCGATGACGCGGCAACAGTGGGGTGAGCGACGGGGGTCGAACCCGCGACCTCCAGGACCACAACCTGGCGCTCTAACCAACTGAGCTACGCCCACCAAGAGATACCAGTATGGCACAGCGGGTCCAGAGTGCCCGTGCCACCACAACCACGCAAACTTCGGTACGCTTCGGTCACGCCTCCGTAGCTCAACTGGATAGAGCAGACGGTTTCTACCCGTCAGGTTGCGGGTTCGACTCCTGCCGGGGGCACGTATGGCGAAGGGGGGTTGGGGGCTCCACTTGTGCGAATGATGCACAGGACGTTACGTAATTCGTTTTTGCTGGCGTAAGGCTTGGTGAGCAGCCGTCTCGCAACGACCCCGCCAGGTCGGACATTTGAGTGGTCGGAGGAACGTCGGATGAAAGTGCAGCACCGCATTGTTGCCGCCACGGCGCTGTCACTGGCGCTCGTCGTTAACGGTGCTTCGACGACGGCGTTCGCCGGTGGCGCGAAACCCGCACGTCTCGTCATTGGCACCGGTGCGTCGGCACTGTATTGGAGTAACCCGATGCCGCTCGGTACGGGCACGCGCTACGGCACGGTGAAGATCACCAGTGGCGTTGTGATCGCACGCGTACGTCAACTGATCAACGCCATTCCGGTGTCCGACTATGGCGCGAACCAGATTTGCCCGATGGACGTGATGGTGCCCGTGGTTATCCGTTTTTCGCGATCGACCGCCGTCGCGGCGTTCGCCGCTGTCGTCTTCCAATTGGGTGGTTGCCCGACGGCGACGGTCTACCAACACGGCGTCGCCCAACACCCGACGCTCGGCGGGTGGGCGCTCGCGAAACAGTACGCCGCAATAGAGAAGCTGATCTTGGACCGGGGGACCCCACTCGCGTGACCGGCGGCGCACTGGTCCAGTGATGTCGGTCGGTTTCCTCCTGTGACCGAGACCACGTACGCCGATCATTCGTGGACCGGTCCGCTGGGACGAGGGCGGACATCGTGGCGTGACCGTGCCGACACCTCATCGGAGAATTCCTCAGTTGGCTCGCGGTGGGCCACCGCGCCTTCGCTCAGCGTGCCGTGGGGCGACCGCGCAGTGACGCCGTGCTCAGTCAGTGTCGGGTGTCACGTGGATTGACGGGTGTTCAGTTGATGGTGGGGACCCGTGGCGTCCACTGGATGCCGCCGTCGGACGTACTCCACAGCGTGGAGGGATTGCCGAAGTTGGCGAAGGGTTGCCAACTGATATCACACCACTCCGCGAAACTACGTAGTAATGAACGTGAGTGAGTGGGCAGATGTGCAAGGGATCCATCCTCAGACCGCGTATCGGTGGTTCCGTGAAGACACTGCCGGTGCCCGCGCGTCAGATCGGGCGCTTGATTCTGGTCGGCGATCTCGAAAGCGCTGCATTCCAGAGTGGGTCGACCGTCATTTATGCGCGGGTCTCATCAGCCGATCAGCGACGAGACCTCGATCGCCAAGTCGCGCGGGTCGCCACGTGGGCGACAGCGAACGGCCACTCGATTGACCGGGTCGTCACCGAAGTTGGCTCCGGTCTCTACGGAAAGCGACGCAAATTCCTCGCCCTGCTTAGCGACGCATCCGTGACGACGATTGTCGTCGAACATCGTGATCGCTTTGCCAGGTTCGGCTCCGAGTACGTCGCTGCGTCGTTGCACGCCAACGGACGACGACTGGTTGTGGTCGACGACGCGGAAGTCGACGACGACCTCGTTAGTGACATGTCTGAGGTGCTTACCTCCGTCTGTGCTCGCCTCTATGGTCGCCGTGCCGCCACCCACCGAGCGGCGAAAGCCCTCGCGGCAGCTCAGGAGTCCGACGATGCCGCGTAGGTACTGTCCACCCGACGGCCAGATCATTCAGGCGTTCACCTTCGCGCTCGATCCAACGTCCGAACAGGCAGCTCAAATCGGCCGATTCTTCGGCGCACGCCGCAAGGCCTTTAACTGGACGCTCGATCAGCTAAAGACCGACCTCGAGCGCTACCGCGAGACCGGTGAATCGGGTCCCGTGCCCTCGTTCTACTCGATGCGTAAGAGCTGGAACGCGCACAACAACGCCGTCTGCGTGAATGACGAGACTGGTGAGGTCTGGTGGCGAGAGGTCTCCAAGGAGGTCTTCGCCGACGGCGTGCGCGGAGCCACCGACGCCTACTGGCGCTGGCAAAAGTCACGCTCGGGGAAGATTTCCGGCCGCCGGGTCGGCTTCCCACGGTTCAAGAAGCGTGGCAAGGACCGCGACCGTTTCTCTTTCACTACCGGCCCAATGAGGCTCGAAGCTGACCGGCGTCACCTCACGATCCCGGTCCTCGGCACTATCCGCACCCACGAGAACACCCGACGCCCCGAACGGCTCACTTCGCTGGATCGAGCCAAGATCCTCGGCGTCACGGTCTCTCGACAAGGAGAGCCCATTATCGCCGCCGTCAGAGTTTCGGTCGCTCGCCCCCAGCAGGCCCACGTCACGCGTGCAGCTTCGGTGGTCGGCGTCGACGTCGGAGTTCGACGTCTGGCGACCGTCGCCACCACCAGCGAGGTGATCGGCAAACTCGCCAACCCCAAGGCTCTCGAGCACCGACTTAAGGAACTGCGCCGGCTCCAGCGTCAACGAGCTCGTCGCACGCGCGGCTCGCGCCAGTATCAAGAGGCCGCCGCCAAGATCGCCCGCCTCCACGCCGAGGTGGTAAACCTGCGCCGTCACACCATCCACGTCTTCACCACCGACCTCGCCAAAACCCACGGCGTGATCGTGGTCGAAGGACTGAATGCGGCGTCACTGCTGCAACAGAAAGGTCTACCCGGTGCCCGTTCGCGCCGGCGTGGCCTCTTCGACGCGGCAATGGAAGAGATCCGTCGTCAGCTTCGATACAAGTGCCCCTGGCATGGGTCACGGATGATCGAAGCCGACCGGTTCCATCCTTCGTCCAGGACGTGCCACGACTGTGGTCACGTCCAAGCCATTGGTTGGTTGGAACACTGGACCTGTGAGGAATGTTCTTCCTTACACCAGCGCGATGACAACGCAGCCATCAATCTCGCCCGTTGGGCGAGCCTGGGCTCAGTTGGAGCCCCGGTGAAGCGTGGAGCCGAGCATCAGACTGAGTCTCACTCAGCGGCTGGCGATGACACGCGAAAGGGAAGTCCGGCGTTAGCCGGGCCGAACAACTCCGTGAGGAGTGCAGCATGAGTGGACTCACTAAAGTGCACTCGGTTGCAACGGCTCGAGGATAATGGTCCGCGAAGCACTGAAGAAGATCGGTGCCTGGGTAGCGCTATCGGTCGAGCCGATCGTCGGCTTGGCGAGCTGCCAGTGTCTGGCATGATCTCGGCTCACGAGCAGGGACATGCGATCGCCCGACAGGAAGACGGCGTTCGTCGGTTCGGCGACCACAGCGCCCACGTAGCCTGCGTTCACTACCGGGCTCGGGCAACGGTGCCGAGGCTACGGTGGCCAGGGCCAGACGAAGGGCTAGGTGAACCCGGCGTAGCGGCACCGACGTGAGCGTGGATCTAGATGACGTATAGCCGGGTTCAAGTGGTCGGGGCGCCCGGATTCGAACCGGGGACCTCGTGCTCCCAAAGCACGCGCGCTAACCAAGCTGCGCTACGCCCCGCGGCGTCGTCTCCTTCGTGCGACAGGCTACTACGCGGTGTTGCGGGGTTACCGCGTCGCCGTCGGCGACGGGTCAAGGTTGCAGCGCCCGGGGGTGTTCGTGGCGGCCTCTCGTGTCGACGGGGCGCTGGTTCGCGCGATTGCGTGCGTTCTATGGTGAAGTACGAGGTGACCGAGGACCGAGCGGGGAGGACGCGTGCCTTACGAGTGGATCGTCGACGCATTGGACGTGACCTGGAACACCATCGACGGCGTCGTGCGCCCCCAATCGCCGTTCGCGTACGACGCCGCTACGCCGTGTCCCGGTTGGAGCGTGCGCGACGTGCTGAGTCATCTGCTTGGTTTCGAGCAGATGCTCAATGGCGCGACGCCGCCCCAGTTCGACGGCGAGTACCCCGACTACGTGCAGAACGACATCGGACGTCTCAACGAGGCTTTCGTCCAGGCCAATCGCGATCGACCCGGCATCGACGTCCTCGATTCGTTTCGTCGTGCGACCCAGGCGTCACTGGCGCGACTGCGCGCACTATCCCAGGACGACTGGGACCGCGTGGGCTGGAGCCCGGAAGGCGAGCGGCCCTATCACTACTTCCAAGAGACGCGGGTGCTCGACAGTTGGATACACCTCCAGGACATACGAGACGCACTCCTCGAGCCCGCGGACGATCACGGACCGGCGGAGGAAATAGTCGTGAATCGATTCGAAGCGGCGCTGCCGTACGTCGTTGGCAAGCGAATGGCCGCACCCGATGGGTTCTCGATGCAGGTGAACCTAAGCGGACGGTCGGGGCGAACGATCATGCTGGTAATGAATCAGGGTCGTTGCGGTGCCGTTGGCGCACTGGCTAGTCCACCGGCGCTAGACGTGAGTACTCCCGTCGCCCTGTTTTGGCGCCGGGCGGCCGGCCGAATCAGTGCGGAGGCGTTCTTAGAGGCTTCGGCGACCGACGTCCGAGGTGATCACGATGCGGCGAGAGCCTTTGCGCAGGCGCTGCGGGTGATGATTTGAGCGTCGAGCGCTAGGCGGTAGGCTAGCGTCTCCTATGCGCGCAACCGCTTCTCCCGGAGACACCAACCACGTCAAACTCGTCGTCGAGGTGGACGAGGATGAAATGTCCGATGCCATTGACCGAACGGCAAAGACCCTCGCTAAACAGGTCTCCGTCAAGGGATTTCGCAAAGGCAAGGTGCCCAAGAGCGTGCTGATCGCCCATATTGGCGGCGCCGACGTGCTGCGCGGTGAAGCAATCCGTGAGTCGATACCCGACTTCTACGCCCGAGCCGTCACCGAAGCCGCGATCGACCCCATTAGCGAACCGGCGGTTACCGTGACCGCGGGAGAAGACCAGGGTATGTTGGTCTTTGAGGCCGAGGTCGAGGTTCGTCCCGAAGTCGAGATCAGCGGGCAACGCCACCTGCGCGTGACGTTGCCGTCGCCCCAGGTCACCGACGCCGAGGTCGATGCACAGATCGATCAATTCCGCGAGACCGACGCCACGTTGCACGACGTGGAACGCCCCATAGTGACCGGTGACCTGGTGACGATGGACGTGACGGTGACCGAGGTCGCCGCCGACGATCCCTTCGAGATGAGCGACTTCATGTACACCGTCGGCTCGGGCGCCATTGTCAAGGGCGTTGATGAACTCATCATTGGACTACGCGCTGGCGAGAATCTGACGGTGACCGGCCCGGGGCGAAGCGGTGACGACGCGACGTACCTGTTGCGCCTGAAGCAGGTGAAGGAGCGAGTGCTGCCCGCCTTGACCGATGAATGGGTGGCTGAGAGCACGGAGTGGTCGACTGCCGACGAGATGCGCGATGCACTGCTGGACCAGATGCGTCGACGCAAAGTAGTCGAAGCTCGACTAGCGCAGCGCGACGCAGTACTTGTGGCACTCGGCGAGCTGGTGCCCGAGGACGTGGCACCCGAGTCGTTGGTGGCGAGTGAGACCAACGAGCGGCTGCACAATTTGGGGCAGCGGCTGGCTGAGCAGAAGCTCGATCTCGAAACGTTCCTGCAGATCACGAACCAGTCGGCGGACGCCTTGCTCGAGTCGATGCGCAGCGACGCCGCACGCGCGGTGCGGATTGATTTGGCACTGCGGGCGCTGGTGCGCGCCGAGGGACTCGAACCGTCGGAGACCGAGGTTGCCGACGAGATACAGCGTACGGCCGCGGCGATGGGAGTCGGGGCCGACGAGTTGCGCGCCAACCTGAGTGACTCTGGTCGCACGATTGCCTTCGTCGCTGAAGTCGCGAAAATGAAGGCTTCTCGGTGGTTGATCGAGAACGTGACGTTCGTCGATCCCGCGGGCTTGGAGATCGACCGTGCGCTACTGCGCGACGACGAGTCCGCCGACGCGGACGCCTAAGGTGGAGCCGTGACTGAACACTTTCGTGCCCAGAATTACTTGGTTCCTACCGTGGTGGAGTCGTCGAATCGCGGCGAGCGCGCCTACGATCTTTACAGCCGGCTGCTCCGCGAACGAATCATATTCCTCGGCACGCCGATCGACGATACGGTCGCGAATCTGATCTGTGCTCAGATGCTCTTTCTGGAATCCGAGGATCCCGAGAAGGACATCAATCTCTACATCAACTCTCCAGGCGGCGATATCACGGGTCTGCTCGCGATTTACGACACCATGAAGTACATCAAGCCCGACGTATCCACGTTTTGCTTTGGTCAAGCGGCTTCGGCCGCCGCGGTGCTGCTGGGCGCCGGCGCCAAGACGAAGCGCTACGCGCTGCCGCACGCCCGGGTGCTGCTTCATCAGCCGTGGGGTGGCGTGGGTGGTCAAGCGTCGGACATTGAGATTCAGGCGCGCGAGATTTTGCGGATGAAGGACATGCTGAATCAGATGCTCGCCAACGACACTGGCCAGTCGGTCGATCGAATCACCAAGGACACCGACCGGGATTTCATCATTGGGGCCGACGAAGCCGTCGAATACGGCCTGATCGACGAGGTGATCAGCGCGCGACCGTAGGTTCCCGCTTTAGGAGTGGCTTACTCCTAGGATGGTTTGGTCAGGTCGTGGCGGAGGATATCGGTGGCAAAGTTTGGCGAAGGCAGCGACCTCATCAAGTGCAGTTTCTGCGCAAAAGGTCAAAAGCAGGTCAAGAAGCTCATCGCGGGGCCCAGCGTGTACATCTGCGACGAGTGCATCGACCTATGCAACGACATCATCGCCGACGAGTTTGGTGACCGCCCAGAATTTGTTCTGGACGCGTTGCCGACGCCACGCGAGATCTCATCGTTCTTAGACGACTTCGTGGTTGGCCAGGTGGAAGCGAAGAAGATCCTGGCCGTAGCTGTCTACAATCACTACAAGCGGATCCAGACGGGACCGCTGCACGACGACGACGTCGAAGTCGCCAAGTCCAACGTGTTGTTGCTGGGACCCACCGGATGCGGCAAGACCTTCCTGGCCCAGACACTGGCGCGAATGCTCAACGTACCATTCGCTATCGCCGACGCCACGGCGCTCACGGAGGCGGGCTACGTCGGAGAAGACGTCGAGAACATCCTGCTCAAGTTGCTGGCGGCTGCGGACTTCGACGTGAAGCGTGCCGAGCGCGGCATCATCTACATCGACGAGATCGACAAGATTGCCCGTAAGGCGGAGAATCCTTCGATCACCCGCGACGTGTCGGGCGAGGGCGTCCAGCAGGCGCTCCTTAAGATTCTCGAGGGCACGGTCGCGAGCGTTCCGCCCCAGGGCGGTCGCAAGCATCCGCATCAGGAATTCATCACCATCGACACGTCCAACATCTTGTTCATCTGCGGTGGAGCTTTCGCCGGACTCGAGTCAATCATTGAGCGGCGGCTCGGCAAGAAATCGATTGGGTTCAATGCGCCCGTGGAGTCCAAGCGTGCCGGGGACATTGAACTCTTCCGACACGTGCTTCCCGAAGATCTGATGAAGTTCGGACTCATCCCCGAGTTTATTGGCCGCCTACCCGTTATCGGTGCCGTGCAGCAACTCGATCGGACGATGCTCATCCAGGTGCTCACCGAGCCGAAGAACTCATTGGTTAGGCAGTTTCAGCAAGTTCTCGCGGCGGACGGCGTCGAATTGGTTGTCGAGCCTGACGCCCTGTCGGCGATCGCCGACCTGGCCCTCCAGCGCGGCACCGGAGCCCGGGGCCTTCGTTCCATCTTGGAGAGTGTGCTGCTCGAGACCATGTTCGACGTGCCCGGTCGCAGCGACGTCGTACGTTGCGTCGTGACTGGTGAGTCGGTACGAGATCGAGTGTCGCCGACGTACGAACTGCGAAAGACGACGCGTACTCGTCGCGCGAGTTAGGCCGTGCGATTTGAGACGTACGGCACGGCGTTGGCGTGGCTGGAATCGCACGTTGACTTCGAGCGGGTGTCGCCGAACCGCCAGTCACCGCCTTCTCTGCAGCCAATCGTCGACACGCTGACGCTGCTCGCCGAGCCGCACCGCGATTACCCGTCGATTCACGTGACCGGGACCAACGGCAAGGGAACAACGACGACGCTGGCGAGCGCGCTGCTGCGCACCACGGGCTTGCGTGTGGGAACGTTCACGAGCCCCGACCTGCACGCCGTGAACGAGCGTATTGCCGTGAACGGTGAGCCCATTGACGATGAGACCTTTCGGGCATTGTTCGCACGATTGGCGGATGTTGAAGCGGTGTCGCACATCGTCCTGACTCGATTCGAGCTACTAAGTGTCGCGGCCTTCCTCCACTTCTCCGACGAGGGCGTAGACGTTGCCGTTATCGAGGTAGGACTCGGCGGCACGTGGGACTCAACCAACGTTATCGACGGCGCCGTGACCGTGCTGACGAACGTCGATCTTGATCACACCGCAGTTCTCGGCCCAACTGTCGCCCATATCGCACGTGACAAGGTCGGTATCTTTCGGCCCGCTGCCGTGGCGATCGTCGCGACGACCAACGCCATCGTGGTGGATATCGCGCGACGGCGGGTCGCGGAGCTGGGTGCGACGCCCTGGTTCCTGGGCGAGGTGTTCGACCTCGAGCGCAACGACCTCGCCGTTGGGGGGCGGCTGGTGACGGTACGAACGCCGTTTGCGCACTACGCCGACGTCGCCCTGTCACTGCACGGCATTCATCAGGGGATGAACGCCGCCACCGCCATCGTCGCGGCGGAGGCGTTCCTCGACCGGGCATTGGGTGACGAGGTCGTGCGCGCCACGCTGAGTCGCGCTCGCATGCCCGGACGAATGGAGGTGCTGGCGCATCACCCGATGCTGGTGGTCGACGGTGCGCACAATCCGGCCGGGATTCGAGCGCTCGCCTCGACGCTCGACGGTGCGTTTCACGTCGAGGGCGATCGACGCTGCGTCGTCGGGATGCTTAGCGGCCGCAACGTCGACGATATGGTGGCGCCACTGGTCGACGCGGGCTTTAGCGAGTTCCACTGCTGCGCCCCTCGGTCGCCTCGGGCAGTTGACGCTGACGTGGTGGCCGCCGCCGTGCGTCGCCGTGGTGGTGTCGCCCTGGCGCATCGCACGAGTAGCGCGGCCCTGGCGCACGCGCGCGAACGTTCGACCGACGACGACTTGATCGTGGTGACCGGCAGTCTCTACGTCGTGGCCGAAGTTCGCGCTGAAGTACTGCGAATCGCGTCTCGGCACCTTCACTGAGACTGTTAGATTGCATCGTCGTGAATCGAACTCTGGTCATCGTCAAACCCGATGCGGTCGAGCGAGGGCTGGTCGGCGAAGTCGTCGGCCGCCTCGAGCGCAAGGGCCTGCGTATCGTCGCCGCTACGTTTCGAACGCTGGACCGAGCTACCGCCATGCGACACTACGCCGAGCACGAAGGGCGGCCCTACTACGATGGGCTGCTCAACTTCATCACCCGTGGGCCAGTCTTGGTGGTGGTGGTGGAAGGTCCCGACGACGCGTGGCGCGTGGTTCGCTCGCTGATGGGCGCCACGAATCCGCTCGACGCGGCGCCGGGAACCATTCGCGGCGACCTCGCCACGATTATGGCGGAAAACCTCATTCACGGTTCAGACTCGGTCGAATCGGCTCGTCGCGAGATCGATATTTTCTTTCCCAACCTCGATTCCTAAGTGTGGCTGGTCGGCGTGGACCGACTTGCCCTAGCCTTACGTTGTGTGAGGTGGCGCCTGCAACCTCGTTAAAGGGTTTCTATGGTTGATAGTCGGTTCTCGTTGCTCGGTCGCGATATGGCAGTCGACTTGGGTACGGCCAATACGTTGGTCTACGTTCGCGGCCGCGGCATCATCCTCAACGAGCCGTCGGTCGTCGCCGTTGACGTGAAGGACGGCAAGCCGCTGGCCGTGGGCGCCGAGGCGAAGCGGATGATCGGGCGAACGCCGAGCAATATCCAGGCGATTCGACCCTTGAAGGACGGCGTCATCGCCGACTTCGAGATCTGCGAGAAGATGCTGCGCTACTTCATCCACCGCGTGCACCAGCGGCGCTTTGCGAAGCCGCGGATGGTGATCTGTGTCCCGTCGGGCATCACCGGCGTCGAACAGCGTGCGGTTATGGAAGCTGCCGAATTCGCCGGTGCTCGCAAGGCCTACATCATCGAGGAACCGATGGCGGCGGCGATCGGCGCGGGCCTGCCGATTCACGAACCCAGCGGCAACATGGTCGTTGACATCGGTGGGGGCACCACCGAAGTTGCGGTCATCTCGCTCGGCGGCATCGTGACGAGCCAGTCGATTCGCGTCGGTGGTGACGAGCTCGATGAGGCACTGGTGGCCTTCGTGAAAAAGGAATTCCAACTCGCGCTCGGTGAGCGGACCGCCGAAGAGATCAAGATTCAGTTGGGCTCGGCGTATCCCCTCGAGCAAGAGCTGCGAGCGGAGATCCGTGGTCGCGACCTGGTGACCGGACTGCCCAAGACGGTCGTGATTACGACCGAGCAGATCCGCCAGGCCATGGAGGAACCGGTGCAGGCCATCGTGGACGCCGTCAAGGTGACGCTGGATCGAACCCCGCCCGAGCTCTCATCGGACCTGATGGAACAGGGTATCGTGTTGACGGGGGGTGGAGCGCTCCTCAACGGGATCGCGCAGCGTCTGGAGGTGGAGACGAACATGCCGATCATTGTGGCGAACGATCCTTTGAACTGCGTGGCCCTCGGCAGCGGGATGTGTCTCGAAGAGCTCGAGACCTTCTCGCGTATGTTGAAGTCCAGCCCGTCTCGTTAACGCGTGGTCAGCGACCGTTCAAGGCGGCGGGCGTGGACGCTCGGGGTGGGTACGCTCGTCGTGGTCACGGCGCTCTACCTCACCGTCGGCGTGGTTTCGGGATTGCGTAGCGTCGCCAATCTCGTCGTGGCGCCGTTCAGCTGGACGATTGACGCGGTTGCGCGTCCGATTGGTCACCTCTTTGCGGGTGCCATCAACTACAGCGACGTCGTCGCGCAGAATGAGCGATTGCGCTACGAATTGGGCCGCGCCGAACTGCAGGTCAGTGAGTCCTGGGCCATGCAGCGCCAGCTGACCCAGCTGACCACGGAACTGCACGTTCCCTTCGTCGGCTCACTGACCACCGTGGCCGCTCAGGTCGTGAGCTTTTCGCCGACGAACTTCGCGGCGACCTTCGATATCTCCAAGGGACGCGACAGCGGCGTACTGGACGGCATGCCGGTGGTCGCCAACGGCGGACTCGTTGGCACCGTCATCTCAACGACGCCGCGCGGTGCGACCGTGCGAATGATCACCGACGTGTCATCCTCGGTTGGGGTGACCTACGGCAACGGCCATCAATCGATGGTGATCAGCGGCGGTGGCGTCAACAACGGGCTCTCCTCGACGGCGGTAGACCTCACGTCGGCTCTACCGGTGGGTACGGTCTTAACGACCAATGGCCTTGCCGGCGGTCTGTTTCCGCCCGGACTTCCCGTTGCCCGCGTGTCGCGCGTGGCGCTGACGCCCGGTTCGACGACCTACAACGTGACGGTGGTGCCGACCGCCGATCTTCACCACCTGTTCTACGTCGACGTCGTGCTGTGGGAGCCCTCTACGTGACGCGATCGATGGTGCCGGTTGCCTTCGTGACGCTCGCCGTGGTTGGCTTTCAGCTCGCCGTGCTCTCGACGTTACGCATCGACGGCGTCGTGGTGATGCTCGTGTGGCTCTGGCCCTTCGTCGTCGGGCTGACGGGGTTGACCGGTCTCGCGATATGGAGCGCGGTGTTGTCGGGACTGTTCTTCGATACGCACAGCGCGGCACCCTTTGGGCTGACGATCGTAGTCGCGCTGGCGCTGGCGTACGTGGCGTCGCGACTTGGACGTGAGGGTGTAGGCGATCTCGACTCGGCGGCGTGGTGGGTGACGCCGGCACTGGCCGCGCTCGCCGGGCTGCTTGCGCCGGCGATCTACGTCATACTGGGCTACGTCGAACTCAACTTCGGCCTGTGGCGGGGCAGCGTGCTCGCGAGCATGGAAGTCAACGCGGTCGCGTTCTTCATTCTCGCGCGTCCGTGCGCGCGCGTCGCGCGGCGATTGGGGCGCCTCGAGGGGCGAAGGCGGTGAAGCGCTCGTGGCGTGAACGACCGACGGGGTCGCTGTTCTCTCGGCTCTGGCGACCGTGGGAGACACTCAACCCCTTGCGGCGACGGGGACGCTCGATCAACGCCCGCAGAACCGTGGGCATCCGAGATCTGGTCGCGTCACCCGACGAGATCGAGGTGCGTCCCGAGCGTCGGTGGCGCATCATCGGCGGGTTCTTCATCCTGCTGTTGCTGTTGCTGATCTATCGGCTCTTCACGCTGCAAATTCTCGACTACCGCACGGCCGTGGCCACGGTGGACGCCAACTCGCTTCGCGTCAGCACGATCCCCGCCGCGCGGGGGTTGATCCTCGATCGATACGGCCGTCCGCTGGTAACCAACACGATGACGACGGAGATTCAGCTGTCACGAGCCGAAGCGGCCCTCGACCCGGCGATCAAGGGCACGTTGTCGGCGCTCACTGGGGTCAGTGTCACGTCGATCAACGCGGCGCTCAACAACGTGCAGTACAACCCCTACCAGCCGGCCCCGATCATGATGAACGCGCCGAGCGACATCGTGCAGTTCATCAAGCTCCACCCGAGTGAATTTCCCGGAGTGACGATCCTGAACGTCGCGCGTCGGTCGTACCCTAACGGGGGCACCGTTGGTTCCCAGGTCCTGGGCTACGTGGGCCCGATCACCGGGGCCGAGATCGCGGCCCACCCCAATCAGGGCTACCAAACGGACTCCCAGATCGGCAAGACCGGCATTGAGGCCTTCTACGAGCAGTACCTCCGGGGCCACGACGGCACCCAGACGCTCGAGGTGAATGCCTTCGGCAACATCCTCGGCGTGGCGAAGACCACGCCACCGACGAGCGGCGACACGGTGGTCCTCAACATTGATGAAGGGCTGCAGCACGCTCTGGATGGCTATCTCGCCCAACAGGTGCTCACCGATCGCAAGACCTACGACCCCGTGTCGCACCGCTATCCCCAGGCGGTGAACGGTGCTGCAGTTGTCCTGGATCCCAATACCGGAGCGGTGCTCGCGATGTCGAGCTACCCGTCCTACAACCTCAACTCCTTCGTCAACGGCCTGTCCCAGACGACCTTCGACAGTTTGATGAAAGTCGGCGCGTTCAACAACTACGCCATTCAGGGTCTCTACACCCCCGGTAGCACGTTCAAGCTCGTCACCGCTACCGCCATGATGCAAACCGGCATCTTTTCGCCCAACACCTTGGTGAATGACACGGGCGTCTACGTTGTGCCGGGTTGCCTGCAGGGTGGCCACGGCTGCGTGTTCCACGACGCTGAAACGTTCGGCAACGGACTGGTGAATCTGCCGCTCGCGATCACGGTCTCATCGGACTACTACTTCTACAACCTCGGCTACCTCTTTTGGATTCATCAGAGCCAGTACGGCCAGACGCCAATTCAAAAAGTTGGGCACGAATACGGTCTTGACCAGTACACGAACGTTGACTTGCCCAACGAAGTCGTTGGTCGGATCGATTCGCCTGAGGTCCGCAAGCAACTCCACGCACTGGCGCCGAAGGCGTTCCCAACCGTCGCGTGGTACACCGGCGACAATATCGAGATGGCCTTTGGACAGGGAGCGACGGCCATCACGCCGCTGGCGCTCGCCGACGCGTACGCCACGTTCGCCAACGGCGGAACACGCTACGCCCCCGAGGTAGCTGCCGCCATCGTGAGTCCGACGGGCAAGTTGATCGATCGGTACCAACCGCGGGTGTTGGGTCACGTCGACCTACCACCGTCGGTTCGTGCGCCGATCCTGCAGGGTTTCTACGGCGCGATCAATAATCCGCGGGGGACGGCCTATTACCCCTTCCACAAGATCGCCACGTTCTCGCTCAGCCAGTTTCCACTCGGCGGTAAGACCGGTACGGCTTCGAACGCGCCGGGCATGGAGCCGAACTCGCTGTTCGTGGGCTTCGGGCCGATCAACCGCCCGAAGTACGTCGTGGTGTGCGTCATCGGGGAAGGTGGCTACGGCGCCAACGCCGCCGCGCCGGTGGTGGCAGAAGCCTTCAACTATTTGGTCGCTCACCCCATTCGGCCGCTCTCGTTGAAGCCGAAGTTGACGCTGCCGACGACGACTACGTCGACGATTGCCCGTGTGGGATCGACGACAACTTCTAGCACGACCGTACCCGGTACCCCCACGACGAGCGTCTCGGGGGCAAAGGGATAGCGGATCGCGCAGTTCTACGGTGTAGCCTGGTGCCGTGGGGCGCAACTGTGCAGGGTGCACGGTACGCGTGAAGACGTAGTGTTCGCGACAAAACCAGTGGTCGCGAGCAAGTTTTGAGGGCGACGTGATCCAATCCAGTTCAGTGGCGTTGGTTGGGCTTTCGCTCCTCGCGTACGTGGCGATAGGCATCGTCGCGTGCTCCCTCAGCCCCGATACCGCTGCGGCTACCCCGCGCGGATCCCGACGTCCCGATCGCTGGCGCGAGCGGGCCAACCAGAACGCAAGGAGTGTCCGTCGTGAGCGACGAGAACAGCAATCCCGTAACATCCCCAACCGGTCCCCGAATCGGTGATGTTCGCCCAGCGCCCCAAATAGGCGACACTCGTCCGGGCGCGCCATCCAGTTCGGCGAGCGCCTCGTCGCCGAGCGCGACCGCCAATGGTGGTTCGAGTGGTGGCGGTTCGCGCCGCCGCCGCGGCGGTCGCGGACGGGGTGGACAGGGTGGACAGGGCTCATCGGGGAACCGGCCCGCGCCGGTGCGCGGATCGGACGCACCCGTCGAGGCGTCCGCGCCTGAAGCCAGTGAGTCCAGCGCGGGACGGGCCCGGGGACGCCGCCGCCGCGGTGGCGAGCGGCACACGCGAGCGCAGGGTCGTTATCTCATGTGCGTGCACACGACGAGCGAGGCGACCCACATCGCGACCCTGGAGGGGCGTTCGATGGTTGAGTACACGGTCGCCAAGTCGGCCGACGAGACGAACCAGATTGACGGCAACATCTACGTGGGTCGGATTCAGAACGTCTTGCCCGGCATGGAGCTGGCCTTTGTGGATATCGGCATCCCGAAGAACGCCGTGCTCTACCGGGGCGACGTCACCTTCGACGACGACGACGTAGAGGGTGCCGCGTCCAATGGCAAACGAATTGAGGAGATGATCAGGGCGGGCCAGACCGTCGTCTGCCAGGTGACCAAGAATGCCATCGGCGCCAAGGGCGCGCGCTTGACCCAAGAAGTCTCCCTGCCGGGACGATTTGCCGTGCTCGTGCCGAACTCGTCCACGGTTGGCATCTCCAAACGCTTGCCCGACGGCGAACGCCGGCGGCTGCGCAAGATTATCGATGACGTCAAGCCCGACCGACACGGCGTGATCATCCGCACGGCCGCGGAGGGTGTCTCGGCCGATGATCTCGCTCGTGATGTCGCATCATTGGCTGAGAAGTGGGCCGCTATCGAAGCCGAAGTCGCCAAGTCGAATCAGCCGCGCCTGATCTACCGGGACCTCGACCTCGCGGTGCGCGTCTTGCGTGAAGAGCTGAATGATGACTATCGAGGTGTGCTCATCGACGATCGCGACCTCTTTGAGAAGGTGCGCGAGTACGTTCTGGCGGTTAACCCCGAGTTGGCTGACCGAATCGAGTACTACGACCGATCCAGTGAGGATCTGCCACTGTTCGAGCGCTACTTCGTGCACGAACAGCTGCACCGGGCGCTCGATCGCAAGGTCTTCCTGCCATCGGGCGGGTCGTTGATCATCGAGCGCACCGAAGCGCTCACCGTCGTTGACGTCAATACCGGTAAAAACGTCGGTAAGACGAACCTCGAAGAAACGGTGTTCCGCAATAATCTCGAGGCCGCAGAGGAAGTGGCGCGCCAGCTGCGACTTCGTGACATTGGCGGGATCATCGTCATTGACTTCATCGATATGGAGTCCAAGGCGAACCGTGACGCGGTAGCGTCAGCGCTTCGTCAGGCGCTGTCGCGCGACAAGACCCGCACTCAGGTGTTCGATATCTCCGAGCTCGGTCTGGTCGAGATGACGCGCAAACGGGTGAACGAGGGCCTGTTGGAGTCGGTCTCGTCGATCTGCACCGTCTGCGACGGGCGCGGGTTCGTGCTGTCAACGGGGCTCTAGGCCTGGTCGGCATCGGCTAGTATGGAAACCCTATGTACGCCGTCATCCGAGTAGGAACCTCCCAAGAACGAGTTACTGAGGGACAGGTGGTGCGCGTTGACCTGCGCCCCGAATCGGTAGGAACCGAGGTTGAGTTCGAAGCCGTCATGCTGGTCAATGGCGACGAAGTACTCGCCGGTCCGGCACTGCGCGGCACGACGGTGACCGGACGGATCGTGGGGGACGAGAAGGGCCCTAAGATCAGGGCCCTCACCTACAAGGCGAAAGCTAATCAGCGCAAGCGGTGGGGTCATCGCCAGAAGTACTCGACGGTCGAGATAACGTCCATCGCGACCAAGGCCTAAGGAGCGACATGTCAAAGACCAAGGGTGGTGGTTCGACCCGCAACGGGCGCGACTCGAACGCGCAGCGTCTCGGTGTCAAAGCATTTGACGGCACGGCGGTGACGCCGGGCAGTATCATCATGCGCCAGCGCGGAACTCAGTTCCATCCTGGTCGAAACGTCGGCATCGGCAAAGACGACACCCTCTTCGCGTTGGCCGACGGTACCGTCAAGTTCGGATTTCGCAAGGGACGCAAGTTAGTCGACGTACGCACAGATCGCTAGCGCGATCGTAACGAAAACACCCCCGGGCAATTGCCCGGGGGTGTTTTCGTTGGTGCGTCGGTCGTCTAGCCCTTGACGGCCTTCTTGAAGGTTGAGCCGATCGAGACCTTGGGCGCCTTGGAAGCGCTCACCTGGATGGCCTCGCCGGTCTGGGGGTTGCGGGCCGTACGCGCTTTGCGCTGGACTCGCTCAAACGAGACGAAACCCGAGAGGACGATCTTCTCGCCCTTCGACACGTTCTGCACGACGACGTCCTCAAAGGCCTTCAGCACCTCGGCTACCGTGTTCTTGGCTGCGCCACTCTCGGCAGCAATTGCATCTACCAACTCGGCCTTGTTCACCGGTCGACTCCTTACTCTTCACTAAATCGGACTGGGGATTCCCAGTAACCGGAGCCATCTTTATCGAAGAATGCCTGAAATTACGGGATTTTCCATAAGTTTTCCCGGTGACGGCCTCGGGCGCGCAATAGAAATGCCTGGTGAAGCCGGTGTTACTGTCCCCGGCGCTACCCGTGGCGCCCTCAGGGGCCCTCTACGATGGGGCAATGCAGAGAATCGACCGAGATCGTTTACGCGCCCTCGCAGCGGAAGAAGCTGAGCGGTACGTACGCGAGCACCCGCGGTCTCAGCGTCTGTACAACGACGCGTCGCACCTCTTTGGCCGGGTGCCGATGACCTGGATGAGCAAGTGGGCCGGTGGCTTCCCGCTGGGCTTCGCGCGGGCCCACGGGGCCACGATCACCGATTTGGACGGCCACGAACTAGTTGACTTCGCCCTCGGGGACACCGGTGCGATGGCGGGCCACTCGCCCGAGGCCCTCGTGCGAGCGGTTCATCAGCGACTCGCCGTTGACGGTGGGGTGACCACCATGTTGCCTACCGAGGACGCCGAATGGGTGGCGGCCGAGTTAGCGCGCCGATTCGGCATGGCTCAGTGGTCCTTCGCGCTGTCCGCCACTGACGCCAATCGGTGGCTACTGCGCCTGGCGCGTCTCGTGACCCGACGACCCAAGGTGCTGGTCTTCTCGTATTCGTATCACGGAACGGTGGACGAGACGTTCGTCATTCTCGATCACGAGGGCCGCGCGGTCTCGCGTCCCGGGAACGTCGCACCGGCCGTGGATCCCGTGAACACGACTCGGGTCGTCGAGTTCAATGACCTCGTGGCGCTGGAGCGCGAACTCGCCGCCGGCGACGTGGCGGCGGTGTTGAGTGAGCCCGCGATGACCAATATCGGTATCGTCCTCGCGCAGCCAGGATTCTTCGAGGGCGTTCGTGCCCTGTGCGACCAGGCCGGCACCTTGCTGATCCTGGACGAGACGCACACGTTTTCGGCCGGCCCCGGCGGCGCAACGCGGCGGTTCGGCCTTCGCCCCGACGCGGTGACGATCGGTAAGTCGCTCGGCGGCGGCGTGCCCTGTGGCGCGTACGGCTTGACGTCGGCGTTGGCCGACCGGGTGCTGGCCGCGGTGGCGACGGGCGACGCTCCGGCGGACCTCAACGACGTTGGCGGCGTGGGTGGGACGTTGGCCGGGAATCCGCTGAGCCTGGCCGCAATGCGCGCGGTACTCGGCGAAGTCCTTACCGACGAGGCGTTCGCGCCCATGGAGCGTCTGGCCACGACCTTCGCCGAGGGCGTGCGCGCGACGATCGACGAATGTGACCTCCCGTGGTCGGTGAGTCAACTTGGTGCGCGCTGTGAGTACCGATTCGCTCGGCCCGCGCCGATGAACGGCGGAACGTCGGCCGCGAGCGCCGACCCAGAGCTCGAAGACTTTCTGCACCTCTACGGTGTTAACCGTGGCGTGCTGCTGACGCCGTTTCACAACATGGCGCTGATGTGTCCGGCGACAACCGAGTCCGACGTCGCGACGCACCAGCGCGTCTTCGACGAGGCGCTCGCCGCCCTACTCGGCTAGACCGCGTCGGGGGCTCGTAGGATTAGTGGGTGTCCGCGTTCGTCGATTCCGCTCAGCTGCACGCCAAGGCCGGCGACGGTGGTGCGGGTTGCGTGAGTTTCCGTCGCGAGGCCCACGTGGCCAAGGGCGGTCCCGACGGCGGCGACGGCGGTCGCGGCGGTGACGTGTGGCTGGTCGCGGATCCGAATCAGGCTTCGCTGCTCGGCTTTCGTGATCACCCCTTTCGCCGAGCCACGGACGGCGCCCACGGCACGTCCAAGCGCCAGCACGGATCGCGAGGCCAGGATCTCGACGTTGCCGTGCCGGTTGGTACCGTGGTGCACGACCGTGACGGTGCGGTGCTCGTCGACCTCGCGGGCCCGGGTGACCGCTGGCGGGCCGCTGAAGGCGGACTCGGTGGCGCGGGCAACGCGAGGTTCCTGTCGAATCGGCGGCGGGCGCCCGCCTTCGCCGAGCAGGGCGAACTCGGCGAAGAGTTCTGGTATGACCTTGAGTTGAAGCTACGCGCCGACGTTGCGCTCATTGGCTTTCCCAACGTTGGCAAGTCGACCCTCATCGCTCGGGTGTCGGCCGCGCGGCCGAAGATCGCCGACTACCCCTTTACGACGCTCGTGCCGAACCTCGGCGTGGTGCGAGTTGGGCGGCGATCATCTCGACCCGGCGACGCGACGGAGTTTGTGATGGCCGACATACCCGGCTTGATCGAGGGTGCGGCTCACGGTCGCGGACTGGGACACGACTTTCTGCGCCACGTGGAGTACGCCAAGGTGCTCTGCGTACTGCTCGACCGCTCGCCCAACGCGGTACTCTCGCCGCACCAGCAACTCGCGGTTCTGTTGGGCGAATTGGGCGAGTACCGAGCCGATCTACTGGAGCGTCCCCGGGTGCTCGTGGGCTCGAAGTCCGACGTGGCGAGTGACGAGCTCAACGTTCCCGACGCAGTTTCGATATCGGCCGCCACCGGCGACGGCGTAGCCGGATTGGTAGATCGTCTCGCGGAGCTAGTGAGCGCGGCGCGACGTCAGGCCGCGGCGGAGTCGTCCCACGACGTCGTGGTCCACGCTCCGGTCGTCGACGACCTGCGCGTCGTGGGTGACGGACCCCACGCGTGGACGGTACTCGGCCGTGCTGCGACGCGGGCCGTTCGATTCCAGGATTTGACCGACGACGAGGCGCTCGCCGAGATCGTGAAGCGGCTGCGGGCCATAGGCGTAGATCGGTTGCTCGTGCGAGCGGGTGTGGTCGACGGCGACGTCGTTCGGGTCGGGCCGCTCAGTTTTGAGTGGTGGCGTGACGCCGTCGGTGCCGGACTGGATCGCGGAAGCCACCACCGGGCGACGAGACGTGAGCGACTCGCGCGCCACGGTCGACTAGATGACGATGACGACTCGTAGCGTCGTCGTCAAGATCGGAACGTCGTCGGTCACGACCGTAGACGGGAAGGTCGACTACGAGTCGCTCGTCAAGGTGGCGGCCGACGTGGTGGCCCTTCGCGAGGATGGTTGGTCCGTCGTTGTCGTGACCTCGGGTGCGATCACGGCGGGTTGGGCCGATGTCGGCAACGGCCGTCGCCGGCCGAACGACGCGGTAACCCTGCAAGCCGTGTCGGCGGTCGGTCAGCCACTGCTCATGCACGCGTGGCGCAACGCATTTACCGAAGCGGGCGCCGTCGTCGGACAGGTGCTGCTCGCCCCGCTCGACTTCTCGCATCGCGGACAGTACTTGCACGCGCGCGGAACCCTCGAGGCGCTCCGCGAGTTGAATGTGGTGGCGATCGTCAACGAGAACGACGCCGTCGCCGACGAGGAGATCCGCTTCGGTGACAATGATCGGCTGGCGGCGCTGGTGGCGAATCTGATAGCGGCGACCCACCTAGTGCTCTTGACTGACACCGCAGGTCTGCTCACCGCTGACCCGCGGCTCGATCCTTCGGCGACCTTGATTGACGAGGTGCGCTCGATTGATCCGTCGATCGAAGGGCTCGCTGGGGAGAGCCGCTCGGGGGTGGGTAGCGGCGGCATGTCGTCAAAGCTGGCGGCGGCGCGCATGGCTACGTGGTCGGGGGTCACGACCGTGATCGCCCCGGCGAGGGTCGATCACCCAGTTCGCCGTGCGCTCGAGTCCGGCGGCGGGACCACGTTTCTAGCCCGTGCCGAACGGCTCTCCGCGCGCAAGGCCTGGATCGCCTTCGCGGTCGCGAGTCGGGGGTCGCTCGTGATCAATCAAGGTGCGTTGCAGGCGCTCGAGCACCACGGTCGAAGTCTGCTGCGAGTCGGCGTCGTTGAACACCGAGGTAACTTCGCCGAAGGTGACGCCGTAGACATCGTCGGCCCCGACCACGACGTGGTGGCCAAGGGTCTGGTTCGCGTTGGCGCCGACGCGTTCGCCGAGAGCGACGACGTCGTCGTGCACCGTGACGATCTCGTTTTACTGCGCCGTCCGTAGTCTCCGTTACGCTTAGTAGATGGCTTCGTCAACTCTCGAGCACCAGGGCGCTGGCGTGCGGCGTGCGGCTCGCGAGCTCGCCCGGACTAGCGACGCGGTCCGACGGGACGTCTTGCTCGACGTGGCGCGGGATCTGTCGACCCGGCGCGACGAGTTGCTGAGGGTGAATGCGCTCGACGTGGCGGACTACGGTGACGCCGGATCGGGGCTCGATCGACTGACGTTGAGCGACGCGCGGATCGACGCGATGGTCCAGACCCTGTGCGACGTAGCCGAGGCGCCCGATCCCCTCGCCGAGATCGTTGATCGTGACGTTCGGCCCAACGGTCTGCGCGTGGAGCGGGTGCGCGTCCCACTCGGCGTCGTCGGCGTCGTCTACGAGAATCGCCCGAACGTCACTAGCGACGTGGCCGGACTCTGTGTTCGCAGCGGAAACGCCGCGTATCTGCGCGGCTCGGCGTCGGCGTGGCGGAGCAACCGGTTTCTCGTCGACTGCTGGCGTCGGGCCCTGGTGAGAGCTGGATTGCCGGCCGACGCGGTGGCCATCGTCGAAGACCAGTCGCACGAGACGGTGATCGAGTTCATGCAACTCACGGGTGTTGTGGACTGCCTGATTCCGCGGGGTGGACCGAGCCTGATCGCCGCGATGCGCGAGCACGCTCGCGTGCCGTACGTGCTCGACGGTGACGGTAACTGCCATATCTTCGTGGACGAGTCCGCCGACCTCGACAGTGCGCTCGACATCGTCGACAACGCCAAGACCTCGCGACCAGGGGTCTGCAACGCTGTCGAGACCGTGCTCGTGCACCACGCGATTGCCGAGCGGTTCCTGCCGTTGCTCGCGCGTCGCTTGGCCACGGTGGAGCTGCGCGTAGACGAGCGCGCAGGCGATGTCTTGCCCGAGGCGCGTCGCGCGACCGACGACGATTTCGCGAGGGAGTTCCTGGATCTCGTCTTGGCGCTGAAGGTGGTTGATTCGCTCGACGAGGCGATCGACCACGTGGCGCGCTTCGGCACCGGCCACAGTGAGGCGATTCTCACCACGAATGTTCGCAACGCTGACGAGTGGGTGCGTCGCGTTGACGCCGCCGCGGTCCTCGTCAACGCGTCGACGAGGTTCATCGACGGTGGCGAGCTCGGGTTGGGCGGCGAGGTTGGCATCTCGACGCAGAAGCTACACGCGCGTGGGCCGATGGGACTTCGTGAGTTGACGTGCCTCAAATGGGTGGTGCGTGGAGAGGGACAGATCAGATGAGCTCACTCGATCCACGCCAGGAGCTGGCGACACGCCTCGGGTTGGTTGACCTGCCGCCGGTGAACTTCTCGTCGACCGCCGACGTTCGCCGCCGACTGGCCGAACGCGAGTACCTATGCGATGACGCCATCGCGTCGACGGTCTTCCTCGCGGATCGATTGGCCAAGCCCGTGCTCGTCGAAGGTCCCGCTGGCACCGGCAAGACCGCCCTCGCCCAGGCCGTGGCCGACGCGGTCGAGGCTCGCCTGGTGCGCCTCCAGTGCTACGAGGGTCTCGACGAGACGAAGGCGCTCTACGAGTGGAACTATCGAAAGCAGTTGCTGCGAATTCAGGCCGGGCGCCCCGAGGGCGAGCCGAGCGAGTCGTGGGACGAGCTCGAGGAGGACATTTTCTCTGACGAGTTCCTGCTCACGCGCCCGCTGCTCGAAGCGATTTCGGCGACCGATCCGGTCGTCTTGCTCGTCGACGAGGTCGATCGCGTCGAACTGGAGACCGAGGCGCTGTTGCTCGAGATTCTCTCGGAGTACCAGGTCTCGATTCCTGAGTTGGGTACCGTTCGCGCGCAGCAGATCCCACTGGTGTTTTTGACTTCCAACAACACGCGCGAACTATCCGAGGCGCTGAAGCGGCGTTGCCTCTATCTCTTCATCGGCTACCCCGACGTCGCTCGAGAGCGTGACATCATCCTGGCGCGGGTCCCCGGCATCGCGACGTCACTGGCCGAGCAGATAGCCGAAGTGGTGCGATCCCTGCGGACGCTCGACCTGAAGAAGTCGCCGTCGGTGTCCGAGACGCTCGACTGGGCGCGCACGCTGGTCATCCTGGGCCGAGAGGAGATTGGGGCGGAGGATCTCGCGAACACCCTGCCCGTGCTGCTCAAGTACCAAACGGACATCGAGCGAGCGACTAAAGAGCTGCTCGTTCGTCCCACCAGCCTTGCTTAGCGTTCTCGCGGCCTTCGTCGGCGAACTGCGTGCCGCCGGCTTGCCGGTATCGATGACCGAGCACCTCGACGCGGTTCGGGCCCTAGAAGCCATCGACCTGGGCGTTCGCGTGGAAGTACGTGACGCGCTCGCAGCGACGTTAGTGAAAGACGGCGACCACCTGCCCGTCTTCTATACGGCCTTCGACGTCTTTTTTGCCACGCGCGGCTTTGAGCAACCCGACGCGGGGGGCGAGGCGAGCACCGACGCCGCCGATTCGGCGGCCAGCGCGTCGGGTCAGTCAACGGGCGAGGGTGGTGGTGCCACGGGGCTGAGTGCCGAGCAGCTCGCCGACCTCCTGTTTCGCGCCCTTCGTGACGGCGACCAGTCGGCTCTCGTGCGCGGCGCGCGGGCGGCGGTGAGTCGGTACGCCGGGTTCGAGCCGGGTCGGCCCGTCGGGGGCACGTACTACCTCTACCGCACACTGCGCAGCCTCCAACTCGACCAGCTCGAAGAGCGGCTGATCGACGATCACGGTGCCGGCGGTGACGAGTTGTTGGGCCGACTCGCCCGCGACGACGCTCGCGCACGCATCGACGTGCTCAAGCGCGAAATTGAGCGCGCCATCCGCGAACGACTCGTCGATGACCGAGGCGCGGCGGCCCTCGCGAAGTCAGTCCGCAAGCCGCTGCCCGAGGACGTCGACGTGATGCACGCCAACCGCGACGAGCTCGCGCAGCTCGAACGCGCCCTTCGGCCCCTCAGTCGCAAGCTGGCTACGCGACTGGCCCGACGCCGTCGTCGCCGTCGCCGGGGTCCGGTCGACCTGCGCCATACCGTTCGCCGGAGCCTCTCAACGGGCGGGGTCCCGTTGGAGCTTCGCTTCAAACCCCCGCGGCCGGCGAAGCCGGAAATTGTCGTGATCGCCGACGTGTCGGGATCGGTCGCCTCGTTCGCGCGGTTCACCCTTCACCTCGTGCACGCGATCAGCTCGCAGTTCTCCAAGGTGCGCAGCTTCGTCTTCGTCGACGGACTCGACGAAGTTACTGAGTACTTCGACGGGGTTGACGATCCGGCGCTGGCGGTGGCGCGGATCAACGCGGAAGCGGACGTCGTTGCGTTCGACGGCCACTCGGACTATGGCCGGGCGCTTCTTTCTTTTCACGAACGTTTCGCTCGGGACGTCAATCGACGCACCACGGTGCTGATCCTGGGGGACGGACGCAACAATTACCACCAGGCGCACGCCGAGGTCGTCGCCGACTTAGGCGTCCGGGCGCGCCACGTCTACTGGCTTAATCCCGAACCGGTCAGCTACTGGAACAGCGGTGACTCGATCATTGACCAGTACGCGCCGTACTGCGATCGCGTCGTGGAGTGTCGCACGCTGCGCCAACTCGAAGCCTTCGTTGGAGATTTGGGGTGAGCGCGTGGACCATCGAGCCACCGTCGGGCTTTCGAACACTCGGCGAGCGGCCGAGTGGCACCCGCCTCGTCTTCGTGCGACACGGCGAGGCGACGTGCAACGTTGAAGGCCGCGTGGGGGGGCCACGGGGCTGCCGCGGGCTCACGAGTCGCGGGCGAGCCGAGGTGGCGGCGCTCGCCGACCGCCTCGAGCGGACGCGCGAGCTCGACGACGTCGTCGCGCTCTACACCTCCATCTTGCCGCGGGCGATCGAAACGGCCGCGCTGCTCGCGCGCGGACTGGCGCCCGGGCTCGTAGTCACCAAGGACTGTGACCTGTGCGAGCTGCATCCCGGTGACGCTGACGGTATGACGTGGGAGGAGCTGGTCACCCGTTACGGCGGGCCCGACTGGGATCATGACCCGGCCCAGCCGATCGCCCCCGGCGGCGAGTCGTGGCTCGACTTCTACGAGCGCTGCGTCGCGACGTTCGCGCGCCTGGCCGCGACGCACCCGGGCGAGCGTGTGCTCCTCGTCGTGCACGGGGGCGTCATCGAACAAGCGATCAAGGTGGTCAGCGAATTCGACGCCGCCCGGCGGCTCGGACTGCGAACCGAGCACGCGTCCCTGACCGAGGTCGAGCACCGCGACGGCTCGTTTCGGCTTTTGCGCTACAACGATCGCGCGCCGTTGATCGAGGCGTAGTTCTGGAGGAACTCCGACACGTGGAACGCGAGGTCGAGGCTCTGGGTGGCGTTCAGTCTCGGGTCGCAGATGGTCGTGTAGTTGAGGTCGAGGTCAGCCTCGTCGAGCCGTGAGCCACCACCCAAGCATTCGGTCACGTCGTCCCCGGTGAGTTCAATGTGCAGACCACCGGGCCACGTGCCGAGCGTCTGGTGGACGTCGAAGAACTGGGAGGTCTCAGCGAGCACGTCGTCAAAGTGGCGCGTCTTTTGACCGCCCACGACACGGAACGTGTTGCCGTGCATGGGGTCGCACGCCCACACCACGCTACGGCCGTCGTCGCGAAGCGCTTCGACCAACGGCGGCAGGCTCTCCCTGATCCGCTCGACGCCCATCCGCGAGATGAGGGTGAGCCGCCCCGGCACGTTGGCCGGATTGAGAACCTCGACGAGACGGCGAAGTTCGTCAACGTCCATGGAGGGTCCGACCTTAAGCCCCAACGGATTCGAAACGCCGCGGAGAAACTCCACGTGGGCGCCGTCGAGCTGGCGAGTTCGGTCGCCGATCCACAGCATGTGCGCCGAACAGTCGTACCAGTCACCGGTGAGCGAATCCCGTCGTGTGAGCGCCTGTTCGTAGGGGAGGATCAGTGCTTCGTGACTGGTGTAGAACTCCACTCCTTGCAAGGCGGAATCGTCGTGGAGGTCGATGCCGCAGGCCCGCATGAACTGCAGGGCTCGCTCAATCTCGTCCGCGACCATCGAGTAGCGCTTGCCCTCGAGCGAGTTCGCCACGAACTCCTGATTCCACGCGTGCACGCGCGAGAGGGCGGCGAAGCCACCGGTCGTGAAGGCCCGCAGCAGGTTGAGGGTGGCCACGCTCTGGTGGTAGGCGGCCAAGAGTCGATCTGGGTCGGGTCGCCGTCCCGCTGGCGTGAAGTCGTCCGAATTGACGATGTGCCCGCGAAACGCCTCGAGGCGAACGCCGTCTCGCTCCTCGAAGTCGTCGGATCGAGGCTTCGCGAATTGCCCCGCGATGCGGCCAACCTTGATCACCGGCACTCCGGCCGCGTAGGTGAGGGCCACCGCCATCTGCAGAATTACCTTCAATTTGTCACGGATGGCGTCGGCGGAGCCCTCGTCGAATGACTCGGCGCAGTCGCCAGCCTGCAGCAAGAACGCGCGCGCGCCGGCGACGTCGCCGAGGTGTTGCAGCAGGCGCCGGGCTTCGCCCGCGAAAACCAGGGGCGGCTTGGTGGCCAGTTCGCGTTCGACTCGCTCGAGGTGATCGAGGTCGGGCCACGCTGGGTTTTGGCGGACTTGGTGCGAGCGCCACGAGGTGGTCGACCACTCGTTGGACGTGGATGACATCACTTCAGCGTAGGGCTTCGCGCGCTGGCGGAGCAATCAGCAGGTTCTCGGCCCGGGCGGACGGCGGCGTGCCCGGTAGGCTGGCCCCGTGACAGTCCGGCGCATCGGTCTCTTTGGGGGGACCTTCGACCCGCCGCATTTCGGTCACGTCGCCGCCCTGCGGGCAGCGGCGCGCAGCCACCGCTTCAACGAGATCGAAGTGACCGTCGCGGGCGACCCGTATCAGAAGAGCGCGCGTGGTCCGGTGCGTCCCGCGCCGCTGCGCCTGGCGATGGCGAGGGCGGCGTTCAGCGGCCTGGAGCTGGTGGACGTGTCGGACCGCGAGATCCGCCGTAGCGGACCCTCGTACACGATTGACACCGTACGAGAGTTGCTGAGCGAGGCTGACGAAGTCGACCTGATCATTGGCGCTGATTTGGCTGCACAACTCGATCAGTGGCACGACGCCAGCACGCTGCGGACCCTGGTGCGGGTGGGCGTCGTGCCGCGGCCGGGGGGTGCACTGGCCGTTGCGCCCGGTTGGATCGCCTACGAAATCGCGATGGAGCCGGTCGATCTTTCAAGTACGTACCTACGCGACCGGCGCCGGAGCAACGAAAGTTTGCACGATTTGGTGCCCGACGCGGTTATTCCGCTGTTCGAAGGTTTTCGAGGGTAAGGTTTGTCCGTCATGGCGGTTCGAAATTTCGATGTGACTAGTTCGCGGGAGGCGCGTTACGCGGTAGCGCCACCGCGTCGTCGCGCCGATGTTCGTCGAGCGAAGCAACGGTGGGCGGTCGCTGGCGTCGTTGGCGTGACCGTGCCATTTGTAGCCGTTCTCGTGGTGCTCGGGGTGGCCCACTGAGCGAGTTTGCCTCTAGCGCGGCGGTGGTCCGCGGCGTCTTCGATGGGTACGTAGAGCGCCTGGTCGACGCCGCCTTGCGCGGCGCGGACGAGAAGCTGGCCTTGGACCCCGTGGTGCTCGACATGCGTCGCCTGGTCGACTCGTTTGACGCGCTGGTGCTGACATCGGGCGCGTCGGATCGTCAGGTGCGCGCGATCGCCGACGAGATTGAGCGCGCCATCGCCGTGACGACCACCGTGCACCCGCTTCGCGTCGAGGGTCTCGCGCAGGCTCAGTGGATTGCGCTCGATTACGGTGACGTGATCGTTCACGTCTTTGACCTCGCCTCGCGCGACTACTACGACCTCGAGCATCTCTGGAGCGCGGCGCCGGCGCTTCGAGCACCTACCCGTTGAGCAGCGACTGGTAGTCGGCCACGGTGACGAGCGTGGCCGGCGGACCGTCAGGTCGGGGCAGGCGTTCGGGTGCACCCGCCACCGAGATGCGAATGCCTCTCGTTGCGCCCACGTCGTACGCCGTCATCACGATCTGGCCAATCGCGAGGATGAGCTGGCGGCGGGGAATCGTGGCCAACGAGCGCGCCACCTCAATGAGTCCAACGCCGTGCACGATGGTCGCTTGGGTCACGACGAGGTCACTCGGAATGGCGCTGGTGTAACCGGTGCCAACCTCGAGGTCGGTCGGGCCGAGTATGAGCTCTCGAAGCACGGAGAAGAGCGTCGGTGGTGACGGCACGATCCGACTAGAGGGTGCCAGGTGCCCAGTGGCGTCAACGATGTAGACCGGCTGCGTAATGAACACCACCCGGCCGTTATTAGTTCCGGGAATCGTTTGGCCCAACAGCCCAAGTGGAACCACCTTGGGGCTGATCGTGGAGGGGCGCTGCGACGTGGGTACCAGCGTGCAGGCGCTCAGCGTCAGCGACGCGGCCAGACCGAAGGCGACGGCGCGAGCCTTCACTGGGCGAATTCCTCGGACACGGGAAGGCTGATTTGGATCCGAGCGCCCCCTTCGGGGCTCTCCGTTGCGCTGATCGTGCCGCCGAAGGCCGCGACGTGATCGCGCACGAGTGCGAGGCCCAACCCGGTGCCATGAACGACACCGCGGTCGTTGGCCACGCGCCCTCGGTAGAAGCGCTCGAAGATCTGGTCGCGTTCGTCGGGGGCTACGCCCGGGCCATCGTCGTCCACGTTGATGAACAGTTTGCCGTCCATCATTTGGAGGCGGATCGCCACAACCCCGTGAGCGTAGCGTTCGGCGTTGGACACCAGATTGGTCATGACCCGTTCGAAGCGGCGACGATCGACGTTCACCGAGGGGGTGCCTAGATCGTCGTCGACGAGCACGCGGGGGATCGGCAAGCCGTAGCGCTGGGCGGCGCTACGGGCCGATTGGCGAATGAGCTCGATCGCGGGTACCGTTTCGATAACGTGGGGAGCCGCGCCGGCGTCGCTGCGTGCGATCTCGAGCAGGTCATCGACCAGCGATTGAAAGATCGCCAGGTCGGCCGCGAGCAAATCAAGGCTTTCGCGACCGGCTTCGGAGAGTTCGTCACGGTGCTGCTGCAAAACGGACGTCGTGGTGGCCAGGGTGGTCAGTGGCGAACGTAGCTCGTGACTCACGTCGCTCGCAAAGCGAGCGTCGCGTTCGAGCCGCTCGACGAGGCGACTCACCATGGAATTGAACGACTCCGTGAGTTGCTGGACTTCCTTATCGGATCGGGTTATCGAGAGGCGCGTCGTAAAGTCGCCATCGGCGATGGCGACGGCGGCCTCGGAAACTCGCTCGATCGGTCGTACCGCGCGGCGAGAGACCCACAGGCCGCCCGCCAGTCCAATGAAGGACGTCAGCAGCGCGCCAAGTCCGAGCAACTTCACCAATGTGCGCAGCGTGTTCTCAAGGCCCCCGAGGTCGAACACTTCGAAGACCTGCGTCTCGACCGCTGGTATGGGCACGCCGACGACGAAGATGACTCGGCCCCGGACGTCCAGGGTCTGCTGGACGACGTGGCCACGATCCACCAGGGCGATGATCGACGGGGTAACGTCAGCCACCGCTGCCCCATTGCTGCGCGAAAGCCACTGATGATGCGTGTGAACCAGCACGCTGGAGTTGGTGGCCTGCTCGATGGAGTTGAGCTGATTCGCCAGATCGGGCGGGGAGGTGTAGAGCGTGGAGCGGATGAGGGCGGCGTTGACGTAGCCCTGGCGCAGATCGGTCTGTTGCTGGTTGTTAACGAGAACGTGCTGGATGCCGATGAAGGTGACCGAAACGAAGATGGAGCTCAGCAGGAGCGTGCTGAGGCCGAAGGTGACGAGCAATCGCAGACGAAGGCTGCGCCGACGCACTAGAGCACCAGCTTGTATCCAGCCCCGCGCACGGTAACCAAGTAGGTCGGATTGCTCGGGTCCGGTTCAATTTTCGTGCGCAACCGACGAATGTGAACGTCCACCAGGCGACTGTCCCCGAAGTAGTCGTAGCCCCAGACCCGCTCGAGCAAGTCTTCGCGCGACAGGACCCGTCCGTTCGCGCCAGCGAGATCGATGAGGAGACGAAACTCCGTGGAGGTGAGGTGCAGTTCGGTGCCGTCATCGTGGCGCACGACGCCCTCGTCGGGTACGACCTGGAGGCCACCGAGTTTGAAGGCGTGGGTGTTCTTGTCCGGGCGGCGGCGAAGATGAGCGCGCACGCGTGCGAGGAGTTCCTCGGGCACGAACGGCTTGGTCACGTAGTCGTCCGCTCCCGACTCGAGTCCGAGCACCACGTCGGCGGTGTCGTCACGAGCCGAGACGATAACGATTGGCAGATCACTCGCGTCGCGAAGCGCCTGGCAGGTCTGAAACCCGGTCATGCCCGGCAGCATCACGTCAACGATGGCGAGATCCGAGGCCATGCGCTGGTAAAGCGCGATGCCCACTTCGCCCGACGATGCGTCGTCGACGGTAAATCCTTCGCCTTCGAACATGAGACGTAGCGCCGTGCGGATGTGGTCGTCGTCCTCAACGATCAGAATTCGGGGCACCAGCACTCCTTCGCGTTAGGGCCAGACTACCCACGTCCCGCGGCGGATCCGGGCTATCGGTAACGTAGTGGCGTGTCAGACGTGGGCGACGACGTCGCATCGGGGGCGTGGAATCTGGAAGGCTTCCTCGCCATGCTCCGCGCGGCTGATCGGTCGCCCGCGACCATTCGAGCCTACGGGGGAGACGTGTCTCGATTCGTGTCGTGGTGCGCGGCGCGGGGCGTCGGGGGGCCGCGCGACGTCACCGCGCGCGACTTGCGGGCGTATCTCGTGGCGCTGACGGACCGCGGCGACGCCCGAGCGTCCATCGGGCGGCGACGAGCGGCGCTGCGCGCGTACTTCGAGTGGCTGAACGAGCGCGGGGAGGTGGCGATCGATCCGGCGCGTCGGCTGATGGCGCCGCGGCCGTCGTCTCGACTGCCGACGGTGGTCGTGCGCGAGCAGCTGGAATCGCTGCTCGACGTTGAGTGGGGCGACGATCGGTGGGCTCTGCTCGACCGGGCCGTGTGCGAGGTGCTCTACGGATCGGGGTTGCGGGTCTCGGAGCTCTGCGGCCTGGACCGTTCGAGTCTCGATTGGTCGCGCCGGCTGCTGCGGGTGACGGGCAAGGGGCGAAAAGAACGTCTGGTGCCCCTCCACGATCGCGGTTTCGACGCGGTGCGGGTGTGGTTGGACGACGGCTGGCCCGACGTGGCGACTGACGAGTCGCCGCCCGACGCCGTATTCTTGAACCGCCGGGGCCGGCGGCTTGGCTCGCGCGACGTTCGTCGGATCGTGGATCGCCGCGTCGAGTCGGGGCACGTCTACCCGCACGCGCTGCGCCATACCTTCGCCACGCACCTGCTCGAGGGCGGGGCCGACCTTCGCGAAGTGCAAGAGTTGCTGGGCCACGAGAGCCTCACGACCACCCAGCTGTACACGCACGTTTCCAAGTCGCGGCTGCAGAAGGTCCACCGTCGGACTCACCCGCGGGCCTGATTCGACTACGATAGACAGGCCCTCCCACCGTGGGTGGGCGTCGAAGTGGGCTGAGGGGTTTCGTGAGGTCGCCGCTAGCGGTGCACTCCTCGGCGACAGAAACCGAACGGAAGGATACGAACGTGGCGTTGGTCACTCTGCAGGAGTTGTTGGATTCGGGCGTGCACTTCGGGCACCAGACCCGGCGGTGGAACCCGAAGATGCGTCGGTTTATTCTCGGCGAGCGCAACGGCATCTACCTCATAGACCTTCGAAAAACGCTCGCCGGCATTGAGTCGAGTTACGCCTACGTTCGCGATCTGGTCGCCGGTGGCGGAACCATTCTCTTCGTGGGCACGAAAAAGCAGACCCAGGGTCCCATCGAGGACTACGCCACGGCTTGCGGCATGCCATTCGTGAATCAGCGCTGGCTGGGCGGCATGTTGACGAACTTCGCAACCGTGGCGGGACGTGTGAAACGGATGAGCGAGTTGCGTACCATGCAGCGCGCGGGCGACTTTGACAACATGCCGAAGCGAGAGGCGCTGCGCCACTCGCGCGAGCTCGAGAAACTCGACCGC
Source organism: Acidimicrobiaceae bacterium (assembly GCA_027449665.1). Taxonomy (GTDB): domain Bacteria; phylum Actinomycetota; class Acidimicrobiia; order Acidimicrobiales; family RAAP-2; genus RAAP-2. The sequence goes on from DAIDLE010000005.1 coordinate 208,520, forward strand.
AACCTGAGCGGCATCGCCAATCTCGACAAGGTGCCCGACGCGGTATTCGTCATCGATACGAAGAAGGAACACATTGCGGTCACCGAGGCGCGCAAGCTCGGCCTGCCGGTGGTGGCCGTGGTCGACACTAACTGTGACCCAGACGTCATCGACTACGTGATTCCAGGTAATGACGACGCCATTCGCGCCGGTGCGCTCTTGTGCCGCTTGATGGCCGACGCCGTCACCGAGGGTCGGTTCGTTCGCCAGAACCGTGGCGCCGCGATGCGGGCCGCGGCCGAAGCTGCCCAGGCGGCAGCCGCGGCGGCGCCAGGGCCGGTGGCTGAATCAGTGACGTCGCCCGATTCAGGCGACGCATCGGACACGGCGGCGTCCCAGTCCGCTGACGCGACGGACGAGGTGCGGTCGCACGACGCGGCGGCGACGTCCGAGCCGGCCGCGGACGTTGCGGCCGACGACGCCGTGTTGTCTCAATCGAGTGATGAGGACGAATCCGCGACGCTGGCCTAGGTTGGCCGGCGCGACCAACGAAAAAGGAGAATCCAAGGTGGCAATCACCGCGAAAGACGTCCAAGCACTGCGCCAACTCACCGGGGTCGGCATGATGGACGCGAAGCACGCGCTCGAAGCCAATGACGGTGACATGGTCGCGGCGACCCAATGGCTGCGCGTGCAAGGTCTCGCGTCGGCCGCTAAACGATCCGCGCGAGTGGCCGGAGAGGGTGCCGTGGCTGTCGTTCGCGACGGACGCGCCGCGGCGATCGTTGAGCTGCGCTGTGAAACGGACTTCGTCGCTAAATCTGATGAGTTCGTGTCCCTCGCCGACGAGATGGCGGCTCGCGTCGCGGCCGAGGGCGAATCGGCGACCGAACAGTTTCGCCCCCGCCTCGAAACGTTGTTGACGACGCTGAAGGAGAACATCTCGATCGGCCGCGTGGTACGCCTGGTGGCCCGGGAGGACGAGGTCGTTGAGACCTATCTGCACGCGCAAGCGGGGCGCGGCGTGAACGCCGTGGCGGTCGTCGTTCGGGGCGCTTCCGACGAGGTAGCGCACGAAATCGCTGTGCACATTGCGTTCGCCAAGCCGCAATATTTGGCTCGCGAGGACGTGCCAACCAGCGAAGTTGACGCCGAACGGGCGACCGTGGAAGAGATTTCGCGCAACGAAGGTAAGCCGGAAGCCGCCCTGCCCAAGATCATCGAAGGCCGACTGAACGGTTGGTTCAAGGAGCGGGTGCTGCTAGAACAGGCGTACGTGAAAGATGAGAAGCAGACCATCGAGCAGTATCTGCACGGCGCCGCAGTCACGGCGTTTGCGCAGGTGGTCGTCGGAGGCTGAGCGTGCGCCGAGTCGTCTTGAAGCTGTCGGGCGAGGCCCTGGCCTCGGCGGCGAGCGATGAGACGATTGATGCGTCGACCGTAGACTTTCTCGCTCGTGAGATTGCGCGAGGGATGGAGGCGGGCGGGCTCGAACTCGCCGTGGTGGTGGGCGGAGGCAACATCTGGCGCGGCGCTACTGGGGCGATGGCCGGCATGAATCGCGCCAACTCTGACTTGATGGGCATGCTTGGCACCGTGATCAATGCGTTGGCCCTGCAGGACGCCATTGAGAGCCACGGACGCGCCACCCGCGTCATGTCGGCGATCGGCATGGACCAGGTTGCTGAACCGTACATTCGACGCCGGGCCGTTCGACATCTGGAGAAGGGTCGCGTCGTCATCTTCGCAGCCGGCATGGGCAATCCCTACTTCACGACCGATACCCCGGCGGCGCAGCGAGCGGCGGAAATAGAGGCCGAAGTCGTGCTCAAGGGAACCCACGGCGGCGTTGACGGCGTCTACAGCGAAGATCCGCACCTGAATCCGAACGCCCTTCGCTTCGACGAGATCTCCTTTGACGAGGTCATCGCTCGGAATCTTCGCGTCATGGACATGACCGCCATCACGTTCTGTAAGGACAATCAACTGCCCATTCGCGTGTTTGACTTGATGGCGTCGGGAAATTTGAGTCGCGCACTCGCGGGACACGCCGTCGGTACGCTGGTGAAGTGATGGCCGATGAACTAGTTGACCTGGTCATGGAGGAAACCCGCGACAAGATGGCTCGAGCGATCGAGCACGTCAAGAGCGAGTTCGCCACGGTGCGAACCGGACGGGCCTCGTCGGCACTGATCGAGCACGTGCTCGTCGACTATTACGGTACGGAGACGCCGCTCAAGGCGTTGGCGAACTTCTCAGTACCCGAGCCGCGCTTGCTCGTGGTGTCACCCTTTGACAAGGGGGCGATGGGGGCGATTGAAAAGGCGATCGCCAACGCTGACCTCGGACTCAGCCCGTCCAACGACGGACACGTCATTCGCCTTCTCTTTCCCACGTTGACCGAAGAGCGCCGCAAGGGCTTCGTAAAGCTGGTGCGTGCCAAGGCCGAGGACGGCAGAGTGGCCGTGCGAGGCGTTCGACGACACGCACGCCAAGAGCTCGAAGCGCTCGAAAAGGATCACGGTCTGTCCAAGGACGAGATTGACCGCCTCGAAAAGGTGCTGGACAAGATGACGCAAGACGAAGTAGCCCAAATCGACGAGTTGTTGGCGCACAAGGAACAGGAACTCCTTGAGGTCTGACGACGGGTCCTTTTTCGACGAGCCGACGGGTGAGATCCCGGCGGTTAGTTCGACGGACCCCCGCGTAACGTTTACGGGCGTCGAGCGGGCGGCCGACGTCGCGGAGCCCGTGGAAGAGCCGTCGCTACTTCCGCACTGGACGGAGGCGCCGACCGGCCAGGTGCCGATCGTGGTCGCGCGCGACGCGGCGAATCTGGACGATCCCTGGTCAGCCGTCCCGCCACCCTCGTGGCGCGAAGGCGAAGCGGACTGGGTGGCGCACGAGGATCAGTTCGACGCCTCGTTCTTGGCTGGCGAAGTCCGCGAAGACGTCTCGCGACCGTGGGAGTTTGTCGTTGCCCCGGAAGCACCGGCCGACGACGAAATCCTTGACGAGTCGCCACGGCCCGAACCCGTTCATCGCACGAGGACTCGGCGTCCAGCCGCGCATCAACCACTGGCCGGGCGAGCCGTTCGCCAGAGCACGTCGCGCAATGTCTCCCTGGCGACTCTGACGGGGGTGCTGCTCGCGGCGCTCGTGTCGGTTACCTTCCTGGCGGGAGCCGTCGCGGTCGCGATACTCGCCCTCGTAGCACTCGGTCTCGCGACGGCCGAGGCGTTCGCGGGCTTTCGACGAGCTGGCGCGCATCCGGCCACGGTGCTCGGCATCGTGGCGGTCGTGACCCTGGGTGTCGGCGCGTACAACAAGGGCCTGCCCGCAATTGGCGCGGTCACCGTGCTCACGGTGGTGCTCGGCTTCGTGTGGTACTTGAGCGCCCACCAGTCGATTGACCCGCTCGACGGCATCGGTGCGACGCTCTTCGTCTACTCGTGGATCGGCGTACTCGGCTCCTACGCGCTACTGCTCATCGCGCCGCGCTACTCGATCGATCGGCACGGATTGGCGTTCCTGTTTGGCGCAGTAGCGCTAACCGTCGCCAACGATTCGGGTGCGCTCTTCATCGGTCGCTGGCTCGGTCGCCGTCCGCTCAACCGCGTGTTGTCACCCAACAAGACGATCGAGGGCCTGATCGGTGGCACGCTGGTCACGCTGGTCGTCGCGGTGTTGCTGTTGCCGCGGATCAGTCCGTGGTCGCTGAAGTCGGCCTTCGAGGTCGCCGTGGCGCTCTCGGTCGTCGTGCCACTGGGCGATCTGTTCGAGTCGATGGTGAAGCGCACGTTGGGCGTGAAAGACCTGGGCCGCGTGCTGCCCGGCCACGGCGGCCTGCTGGACCGGATCGACGGCCTGTTGTTCGTCCTGCCCACCGTGTTTTATCTCGTGCACATCCTTAAGTTGGGCTAGTCCGGTGTCCGCGCGTCGAAGGGTGGCGCTCTTGGGCGCTACGGGGTCGATCGGGCTTCAAACACTCGACGTGCTTCGTCGCGAGCCCGACGCCTTCGAACTCGTCTCGATTGCTGCGGGGACTCGGGTCGCCGAGCTTGCCGAGATTGCGGCGGAGTTCGGCGTTCATCGCGTCGGCGTGGCACGGCCCGAGGACTTTGTCGCCGCCCGTGAGCTGCTCGGGAGCCACGTGGAGGTTGTCATCGGCGCTGACGGCTTAGCCGAGCTCGCCAGCGACGCCGACGTCGTGGTCAACGCCGTCGTGGGGTTTGCCGGCTTGCCGGTGACGATGGCCGCGCTAGGCGCGGGACGCGTACTGGCGCTGGCCAACAAGGAGTCATTCATCGCTGCCGCACCGCTGGTGCAGCGAGTGCGCGCGACCCCCGGGGCACAGGTGTTGCCGGTTGATTCCGAGCACTGCGCGATCTATCAATGCCTCGCCGATTCGTCATCTACGCCTGGCCACCCCGACGTCCGACGGCTGCTCCTCACGGCGTCGGGCGGACCTTTTCGCGGTTGGTCCAAGGAACGCTTGGCCACGGTGACGATCCGCGAGGCGCTCCGCCACCCCACCTGGTCGATGGGGCCAAAGATCACCATTGATTCGTCAACGTTGATGAACAAGGGGCTCGAGGTTCTCGAAGCCTCGGCACTCTTTGGCATTGAAGCAGAGCGGATCGAAGTGGTGGTGCACCCTCAATCCATCGTGCACTCGATGGTCGAGTACGTCGACGGCTCCGTCATTGCCCAGATGTCCCAACCCGACATGCGCCTGCCAATCGCGTACTGCCTCGGACGGCCGGTTCGCCTGGACCACGGCTGGGGCGCCCTCGACTTTACGTCAGACCTCTCGTTGAGCTTTGAACCGCCGGATCTCGACGCCTTCGCGGCGATTCCACTCGCCTACGCGGCGGCGCGACGTGGTGGCGCGGCACCGGCGTGGCTTTCGGCGGCCAATGAGGTGGCGGTGGCGTCGTGCCTGCACGGCGAGATTCGATGGGCCGATATCGTGCCCGTTGTGGCTACGGTGATGGACGGTTTTGATGGCGCGCCGCTGGAGACGCTCAACGACCTGGTTTCGCACGACGAAGTGGCGCGCCGGCGTGCTCGCTCGACGATTGCGGAGCTCGCGTGAGCGCATCGCGTTGGTCGGTCCTGCGTTTCGTCGCCGGCCTCGCCGCCGTCGTCACGCTGTTGACGATCTGGGGCGGCTGGGCGTTGCCCGTTGTGATCTTTGCGATTATCGCCATGGTGATTGGCCACGAATTTGGTCACTTCATCACGGCAAAGCGGGCGGGTCTGCTCGTGACCGACTTCTTCGTAGGCTTTGGCCCGGTCGTGTGGGCTACCACGGTTGGCGAGACGCGATACGGGTTGCGCCTGTTGCCGCTGGGCGGCTACGTGAAGGTGCCCGGCATGACGTGGGGCGAGCCGCTGGACGCCGAGCTCGAACGTCGAACGTATCGGGCGGCGTCGTATCCGCGCAAGGTGCTCTTTGCGTCGGCGGGTTCGCTTATGCACATGCTGATGGCGCTCGCCTTGGCGTGGGCGTCACTGACCTTCGTTGGACTACCCTCGGCTAGTCACATCGGGATTGCTAGCTTCACGCACTGGGATGGCTATCGAGAGAACGCGGCGCAGCGAGCCGGACTTCGCGTCGGTGACCGCATCGTTTCCATTGACGGGCGCGCCATTACCGACGCCACCGTGCTCGTGAACCTGGTGCACGATCACACGGGGCGTCGATTAAAAATCGTGGTGGAACGCCACGGACGCGACCTCACGTTGTACGCGACACCAGTCGATGGACGGGACTTGCGAGTTGGCGGTCAGAAATTGGCCGCGGGAGCGAGTCCCGTGGGGTACTTGGGCGTGTCGTTGCAGGACCAGGTCGTCCACGAGTCGTGGTTCGGCGCGATTCCGTCGTCGTTCGCCAAGGTCGGCCAGACCATTGGCCTAGCGGCCAAGGGTATCGTGCACGTCTTCTCGCCCGGTGAGTTCGCGAGCCTGTTCCATCAGGTGACCAATTCGGCCGCGGCGTCGAATCCCACCGCGCAGCTCAATCGGCCTCAGTCGATTGTCGGGGTTGTACGGGTCGCCGTCCAGAGCACCCAACTCGGCGTCGGCGTGCTGCTCGAGATTCTCATGATTGTCAACGTCTTCGTGGGACTCTTGAACATGGTGCCGATGCTCCCGCTCGATGGGGGATACGTGCTGGTGGCCACGTACGAGCGGTTGCGCAGCCGACGAGGACGCCCGTACCACGCTGACGTTAACCGGTTGACGCCGATCGTCTACGCCTTCGCGACCCTGTTGCTCGTCCTGTTCGCGAGCACGCTATACCTCGATATCGTCCACCCCGTGGCCAATCCGTTCCAGTAGCCGTCGCGTTGTCGCGCGAAGCAGGCAGAATGGGTCTATGGACGTAACCGCGAGCCCGCTTGCCCCACGTCGCTCCACGCGCCAAATCACGGTTGGCACTGTCAAGGTCGGGGGCGGTGCGCCGATTTCGGTCCAATCGATGACCACGACCAAGACCGCTGACGTCGAGGGCACGCTCCAACAGATCTACGCGCTCGCTGGCGCTGGGGCTGACATCGTGCGGTGCACGTGCAACGAGCGCGCGGCCGCGGAGGGTCTGGCCCAGATCGTCCCGCGTTCGCCGGTACCGATCATCGCCGACATTCACTTCCACGTGGAGATGGCGCTCGCCGCGCTGGAAGCAGGCGTGCACGGGCTGCGGCTCAACCCGGGCAACCTACGCAAGCCTGAAGAGATCAAACTCGTGGCCAGCGAAGCTCGCGATCGTGGCGTGCCCATTCGCATTGGGGTGAACGCCGGCAGTCTGCACCCCGAGATCTACGAGCGCTTCGGTGGCGCAACGCCCGAGGCGCTCGTCGAGTCGGCGCGACTCGAACTGGCGTACTTCGATGAAGTGGATTTCCACGACGTCAAGATTTCCGTGAAGGCCTCGTCGGTGGCGACCATGATCGCGGCGTACCGCCTCGCGTCGGCGACGTTCGACTACCCCCTGCACCTCGGCGTCACTGAGGCCGGCCCGCTGCCCGGCGGGCTAATCAAGGGTACGGCCGGGATCGCGACGCTGCTCGCCGAAGGCATCGGTGACACGTTGCGCTACTCGCTCACCGCGGAACCCGTTGAAGAGGCCCGAGCCGGTCGCCACTTGCTCGAGGCGCTGGGTCTACGCGAGCGCCGGGGGCTCGACCTGATCGCGTGCCCCAGCTGCGGACGGGCCGAAGTCGACGTCATTCGCGTCGCGAACGAGGCCCAGGCAGCGCTTAGCGCTCTCGACCTGCCGATCCAAGTCGCCGTGATGGGCTGCGTGGTGAACGGTCCGGGCGAAGCGCGCCACGCCGACCTCGGTATCGCGGCGGGCAAGCATCGCGGGCACCTGTTCATCCAGGGCCAAATTGTTCGGGTGGTGCCCGAGGATGAGATGGTCAACGCCCTCGTCGACGAGGCCCAGAAAATCGCGGCCCAGGGAGTCGCCGCCCGTCTCGCCGCTCGCGACGCCTCGGCCGAAGCCGAAGCAGCCGCCGACCGAGCGCTGCTGCTCGACGACCGCGGCGTCGACGCCAACCACGTGAGCGAGCGCATCGAACGAATTCGCCGCGCGGACCGGCCCTGAGGCTTCGCTAGGATTTCGCCACCCCTACCAAGGAGCGTCGTGGCCTCACCGAACACCCTCACCTCGCAGGACGACGACTTTCCTCGCTGGTACCAAGATGTCGTCGCTAAGGCCGAGATGGCCGACAACGGCCCCGTACGCGGGACCATGGTGATCCGACCCTACGGGTACGCGATCTGGGAGCGCATGCAGAGCGAGTTGGACACGCGTATCAAGGCAGCCGGGGCCCAGAACGCGTACTTCCCCCTATTCATTCCCGAGAGCTACTTCGCGCGCGAGGCCGAGCACGTCGAGGGTTTTAGTCCGGAATTGGCGGTCGTGACGCACGCGGGCGGTGCGGATCTGGCCGAGCCAATAGTCGTGCGACCGACCTCAGAGACGGTGATCGGGGAGTTCATGGCGAAGTGGGTCCAGAGCTATCGTGATCTGCCGCTGCTGCTGAACCAGTGGGCGAACGTGGTGCGCTGGGAACTGCGTCCCCGACTCTTTCTTCGCTCGTCAGAATTCTTGTGGCAAGAGGGGCACACTGCCCACGCGTCCTACGACGAGGCCGCGGCGTACGCCCGGCGGATTCATCTTGAGACGTACCACGATTTCATCGTCAACGTGATGGCGGTGCCCGCATACGTCGGCATCAAGCCGCCGCGCGAACGCTTCGCCGGCGCGATCAACTCCTTGACCTGCGAGGCCATGATGCGTGACGGCAAGGCCTTGCAGATGTCGACGAGCCACGAGCTCGGACAGAATTTCGCCCGCGCCTTCGGGATCGTCTTTCAGGGCGAAGATGGTCAATCGGACGTCTGCTACACCACGTCGTGGGGAGCGTCGACCCGGTTGGTTGGCGGCCTCATCATGGCGCACGGCGACGATCGTGGTCTCGTTGTGCCGCCCCGTCTGGCCCCGGTGCAGGTGGTGGTCATTGCCGTGCGTGAGGACGACGACGTGCTTGACGCCTGCGCGGGGATCTACGAAGCCCTGCAACGAGCAGGCGTGAAGGCGGTGATCGATCGGGGCCGTGGCTCCTTCGGACGTCGAGTAACCGACTGGGAGATCAAGGGGGTTCCCCTGCGCGTTGAACTCGGGCCCCGCGACCTATCCAACCGGGTGGCGACGATCGTTCGCCGCGATGACGGTACCAAGGTGACCGTGGGGATCGACGCGATCACGGCGACGGCACGGCAGCTCCTCGAGGATGTTCAGGTGCGACTCCTGGCCTCGGCCACCGAGCGACGCGACACCGCGACGTGCGACGTTGATACGGTCGCCGACGCCATTGACGCGGCCCAAACGGGATTCGCCCGATTGGCGTGGGAGCGCCTGGGTGAGTCGGGAGAGGACCAGTTGAACCAGGTGGCGGTGTCGGTGCGCTGTCTCCAACGTCGCGATGGCACTACGCCCGAGAGTCCCGACGAGGAGGAACTGGTCGCGATCGTGGCCAAGTCGTACTGACGCCCTCGAGCGCCCAGTGGTCCGTTCTGACGCGACGCTACGCGTTGCCGATGGAGGGCGTAGACTGCTACACTGACGTGACAGTCCGCCAAGGACGTTTGGACTCGTTTAAGCGCGGGCCTCGGGCCCGCGCTTTTTCGTTGTCCCCGGCGGCGCAGAGAGGAGATGACCATGGATCTGGAGACACCCGTGCGATCACTCCTAGCCTCGCTGGACATGGAACTCTACGACCTCGAGCTCGTGGCCGGATCCCTGAACGTCGTTGTTCGGCGCGACGGTGGGGTGGACGTGGATAGTCTGGCGCGCGCCAACCGAGCAATCTCGGCGTGGTTGGACGAGCACGATCCGATCCCGGGACACTACACGCTGGACGTCTCGAGTCCCGGATTAGAGCGGCGTTTGCGCACGCCCGAGCACTTCGCGAGCGCGGTTGGTGAAGTGGTGACCTTGCGCGAACGCCGAGACGGCGACTCGACCCGGCGACTCGAGGGTCGTGTCGTGCGATCGGATAGTACGTCGGTGACCATCGATGACGTCGAGCACGGCGAGGTCACGGTGCGACTCGACGCCATTGAGCGTGGCCGAACCGTCTTTCACTGGGGGCCAGAGGCGACGGCCCCGAAGCGGACGGCTGCTTCGACGGCGAGCAAGAGAGGCAAGTGATGGCCAACTTTGAATTTCTAGAAGCGTTGGGACAGATCGCTCGCGATCAGAACATCGACGAGGGCGAGCTGCTCATCGCGCTGGCCAACGCGCTACTCGCCGCGTACAAGCGCCGACCCGACTCCGCCGAGGACGCCGAGGTTGAGATCAACCCCGAGACCGGCGAAATCAAGGTGTGGGGTCTGGAACTCGACGTTGAGGGCAACGTCACTCGCGAATGGGATGCTACCCCCGAGGATTTCGGCCGCATCGCCGCCCAGACCGCCAAACAGGTTCTCATGCAGTTGATCCGCGATATCCAACGCCGACAAATGTACGAGGAGTTCGCCAACCGCGAGGGCGACATCGTGTCGGGAACCGTACAGCAAAACGACAACCGCTACACGCTGCTCGACCTCGGTCGTGTCGAAGCGCTCTTGCCCCAGGCCGAGCAAATCGCCTTTGAGCGCTACGAGCACGGTGCGCGGATCAAGGTGTACATCGTCGAAGTTCGCAAGACCAACAAGGGTCCCCAGATCGTTGTGAGTCGCACGCACCCGGCACTGGTCGCCAAACTGTTCGAGATCGAGGTGCCCGAGATCGCCAACGGCATCGTCGAGATCAAGGCCATCGCTCGCGAGCCCGGTCACCGCTCCAAGATCGCGGTGGCGTCCAATGACGCGATGGTGGACCCGGTAGGCGCCTGCGTGGGCGCCCGCGGATCGAGGGTTCGCAACATCACGAACGAGCTTCGCTCCGAGCGCATCGACGTCGTGCCGTACACTGACGACCCCGTCGCCTTCATACAGGCCGCCCTGGCGCCAGCGAGGGTGCGCGAGGTTCAGCTGAATGACGAAGAGGGGCTCGCCACGGTTATTGTGCACGACCAGCAGCTGTCGCTGGCGATCGGTAAAGAGGGCCAGAACGCTCGCCTCGCGGCTCGACTGACTGGCTGGCGCATCGACATCCGTTCGGAGAACGAGGGCATCGAAGAAGAGGTGGTCGACGAGGTGTGGACCGAGAACGACGTTATTGTCGACGAGACCGTCCACGTGGAGAACGTGGACGGCGAGGTGGTCGTTACCGAGGAGTCGGCGCCCGCAATGGGGGATCAGGCATAGCCCCCCAACGGATGTGCGTGGTCTGCCGCGCGCGGCTGGAGGACTCGTCGATGCAGCGCGCCGGGCGACGCCGTGACGGTACGTGGTACCTGGGCCGAGGAGTCGGCCGAGGGGTGTGGTGGTGTCGCGACGGCAGTTGCGTGGCTCGGCTGGAGTCGAGGACGTTGTCGCGAGCGTTACGGGTGGCGTTGACGGCGGCGGACGTCGACAACCTGGTTGTGCTGGTTCGCGACGCGGCGGGCTCGACGGGGCCCGGGTTGTGAAAGAATGAGAGACGGTGTGCGCTCGTCGCACGCACTTCGATGTAAGGGAACGTTTTGGCGCTGAAGAAGATCAGGGTACACGAGCTCTCCAAGGAGCTCGGGATGACGAGCAAGGAGTTGCTGGCGCTCGCTCAGAAGTTGGGCATCGGCGCGTCCAGCCCGTCGGCGTCGATCGAGGACGCCCAGGCCGATCGAATTCGGCGCCGAGCCGACGCGGACGGCTTGCGCCGAGCGGTCCAACCCGAGGAGCCGAAGGGCAAGACGTCGCGGACGGGTAAGTCACAAGGCGACGTCACGCTAGACCCGGCCCCGGTTGCCGAAGCCCCAGCACCGACGCCAACCGAGGTCGCTGAGTCGTTGGTTCGTCCGGTGGCGACCCCGCCGACGACGCCACCGACGTCGTCTCCTGACACTGAAGTACCGGAGGCCCCGCGCGTCGTGCGCAGCCGCGCGGTCGTTCCCAAGCCCGCACCCACGCGGACGATCTCACCCGACGGGCCCACCACGATTCGCCCGACGCAGCGGCCCTCTGGGGCAGAGGGCGGCGACGCGACGCAGCCGCGACGTCCGCCACTGTCGATGAGTGGTCGGCCGATACCGCCGCCCCCTGGACGACCACTCAGTCCCTCGGGTCGACCAATCCCGCCACCCCCGGGCGCTCGTCGTCCCGTCGGCAGCGCGCCCAGCCGTCCCGGCGCTCCCGGGTCACGACCGACGTCCAGACCGTCCGGTCCGTTGCGAACGGGCGCGCCACGTACCGGTGGTGCGGGTTTTGCTGGAACGAGGACCGGCCCCGGCGCGGGCTCTCCGCCGGCGCCGGGACGCCCGCCAGCTCGTGGATCGGGCGGACCGCGTGGCTCGCAGCGTAAGGCCACGCGTCGGCGTCGCCGCACAATCGAAGAGCTCGAGCCCACGCAGATGACGACGTGGCAACCGAGCAACGCACCGGTTCCCGACGGCGAGATCATTATTGAGCGTGGTTCCACGGCCAAGGACGTGGGGCCCAAACTGAACCGCAGCGCGGCCGACATCATTCGCTTTCTCTTTCTGCAGGGTGAGATCGTGACGGCGGTGCAGGGTCTGTCCGATGACATGATCGAGCTGTACGCGGCCGAAGTTGGCGCGTCCGTTCGCATGGTCGATCCCGGGGAGCAGCAAGAGGCGGCACTCCTCGCGAAGTTCTTTGACGAGGACGATCTCGACGACGAGATTGCGGCCACGCCGCGACCACCCGTGGTGACGGTCATGGGTCACGTCGACCACGGCAAGACCAAATTGCTGGACCAAATTCGCAAGACGAACGTCGTGGCCGGCGAGGCGGGAGGGATCACCCAGCACATCGGCGCCTACACCGTATCGTGGCACGGCCGCACTATCGCGTTTCTCGACACGCCGGGCCACGAGGCGTTTACTGCGATGCGCGCGCGGGGTGCCAAGGTAACCGACATCGTCATCCTTGTCGTGGCGGCCGATGATGGCGTGATGCCCCAGACCGTCGAGGCGATCGACCACGCTAAAGCGGCGGGTGTGACCATCATTGTGGCGGTAAACAAGATCGATCGCGCCGACGCGAACCCAGACCGAGTCCTGCAGCAGATCAGCGAACGTGGACTGGTGCCGGAGAAGTGGGGCGGCGATACCATCTGCGTCGAGATCTCCGCCCTCCAGGGCATCGGTATCGACGAGTTGCTCGAACAGGTCTTGCTCGTGGCTGACGTGAGCGAACTAGTCGCGCGGCCGACCGGCCGGGCGGTGGGCACCGTGCTCGAAGCCAATCTCGAGGTTGGTCGAGGACCAGTCGCGACCGTCATGGTGCAAAAGGGTTTGCTCGAAGTCGGTGATCCGGTGGTGGCCGGGGCCGCGTACGGCAAGGTCAAGGCGTTGATCAATGACCAGGGACGCTCGATCAAGTCAGCCGGCCCCTCGACGCCAGTTCAGGTCCTGGGCTTTAGCGAGCCGCCGCTGGCCGGAGACGAGATGCGCGTGGCGGACGACCTTGGCCACGCTCGTTCGCTGGCCGAGGCTCGCGCGCAGCGCGTGCGGCTCGTCGGCCACCAGCCGGTAGCCTCGTCGAGCGGCGCACGGTTGGAAGACCTGTTCGAACAGATTCAACGCGGCGAGACGGCGACACTCAACGTGGTCCTGAAAGCCGACGTGCAGGGCTCGCTCGAGGCGTGCACGGAGTCGCTGCGCAAGCTCGAGCGCGACGACGTGAAGTTGGTCATCGTCCACCGCGGCGTCGGCGGCATCACCGAGAATGATGTGCAGTTGGCCAAAGCGTCGAGCGCCACGATCATTGGGTTCAACGTTCGCCCCGATCGACGAAGCCGCGAACTAGCCGAATCCGAAGGTGTAGAGATACGGACCTACGAGATCATCTATAAGTTGATCGAAGAGATCGAGGCCGCGATGCTCGGCCTCCTGTCGCCGGTCTTCGAAGAGGTCGTCACCGGCGAGGCGGAGGTCCGCGAGATCTTCCGCGTGCCGAAAGTTGGGGCGATCGCGGGGTGCTTCGTTCGCGAAGGCGTTATCACGCGCGGTTCCAGGGTTCGCTTCTTGCGCGAGGGAACGATCATTTGGAAGGGCACGATCACGTCGCTGCGTCGCTTCAAGGATGACGCTCGCGAGGTCCAGGCCGGTTTCGAATGCGGCATCGGGCTCTCGGACTACCAGGACCTGAAAGAGGGCGACGTGATCGAAACCTACGACGAGCGCGAGATATCGCGCACGGCGTAGCGATGGCGAACGCGAGCGGACACCACGCGTATCCGCGCACGGCGCGGGTGAACCAGATCCTGCGCGAGATCATCTCCGACGAGCTGGTGCGCCTCTCGGACTTCGACGAAGACCTGGGCCTGCTCACCGTCACCGGTGTCGACACGTCGGGCGACCTGCGCCAGGCGGTCGTGTTTTTCGATTCGCTGAGCGACGCGGCCCGCGCGGCGCTCGACGAACATCGTCGACAGCTCCAGAGCGCCGTGAACCTCCAGACTCGTCTGAAGCGGACGCCAAAGTTGTCGTTTCGCGCTGATCCGGCCGTCGCTCGCGGCGAGGCCGTTGAGGAGATTCTGCGTCGACACCGTGACGATGACGACTAGCGGAATGCTGCTGCTCGATAAGCCAGGTGGCGTAACCAGTCACGACGTGGTGGCTACGGTTCGACGAATCATGGGCGAACGACGAGTGGGCCACGCCGGAACGCTCGATCCGATGGCGACGGGACTCTTGATCGTGGCGATTGGCCCAGCCACTCGACTGCTGCGCTTCGTGCAAGCGGCGACGAAACGGTATTGCGGAACCGTTGAGCTCGGCGTCGCTACTGATTCCCTCGACGCCGACGGCGTCGAGGTGGAGCGAGCGCCCGTGCCCGACGTCGATCTCGCAACGGTGCTCGCGGCTGCGGCATCGCTGTGCGGCCCCCAGCGCCAGACGCCGCCGATGGTGTCGGCGGTGAAGGTCAACGGGCGTCGGTTGCACGAACTGGCTCGCCGAGGCATCGAGGTGGACCGGCCGGCCCGCGACGTCGTCGTCGAGTCATTCACCGTGCGCGCGGGCGCCGATCGGCACCACTGGGACTTCGAGGTCGTCTGCTCCACCGGGACCTACGTCCGGGTGCTGGCGAGCGATCTCGCGCGGCGTCTTGGCACCGTGGGTCACCTCAGCGCCCTGCGCCGAACGGCGATCGGACCCCACGACGTGTCAAGTGCGGTCAGCCTCGATGATCTCGAGGCGACCGTCACCGAGGGCCGAGCGCCGCTGATGGCGACGACGGCTATGGTCAGCGGACTGGCGACCGTCGTCGTTAGCGATCGCGATAGGTTTCGGATCCTTCACGGACAACGAGTTCGGTGCGAGTCCACGGAGGCCGACTGGTTGGCGGCGATCGACGAGCGGGGCGAGCTCGTGGCCGTCCTATCGCGGCGTGGTGACAGCTGGCAGCCGGCGGTCGTCGTCGCGTCGGATGTTGACGCGCCACGCCGGTAGGTTGACGAAATGATCGTGTGGCGCGACGGCGACTACGTGGAGCTCGACGAACGACGCAGCGCCCTGGCGATCGGTGTCTTTGACGGTCTGCACCGGGGCCATCAGCTGGTTCTGGAGCGTGCCCGGTCGCTGTCGCAGTACGGCTCGCGATTCGCGGTGGTGACGTTTTATCCTCATCCGCTGCGCACCCTGCATCCGGACCGCGCGCCGGCAGCCATTGAACGGCTCGACCAACGGCTCGAGGACTTCGAGCAACTGGGTGTGGAACTGGTCCGCGTGTTGCACTTCGACGAGCTACTGGCACTCGAGTCCGCTGCCTCGTTCGTCGAGCGCGTCGTGGTTCACGACCTACGCGCCGCCGACGTCGTAGTCGGCGAAGATTTTCGTTACGGCCACGATCGAAGTGGCGATATCGCGACGTTGACGAGCGCGGGGCTGCTCGACGACTTCCGCGTGCACGCGTTGTCCCTGGCCGGTGACGGGTCGCGCTGGTCATCGACGGCGATTCGTGGCGCCGTGGTGTCGGGTGATGTGGCACGCGCGCGAACGATCCTGGGTCGGCCCTTCACCTTGCGCGCCGCCGTCGAAGCCGGGGACGCTCGAGGTCGAGTCCTCGGGTTCCCCACCGCGAACCTGCGGGTTGAATCCGAGCAGCTGTGCCCGGGAACTGGGATCTACGCGGCGGCCGTGCGCACCCCGGATCACCGGTGGTGGGCGGGGGCGGTCTCGGTCGGCCGGCGTCCCCAGTTCTACGACGACGCTGACCGTTTGGTCGAGGTTCACCTTCTCGATTTCGACGGCGACCTCTATGGCCGCACCATCGACGTCGCGTTTCTTGAGCGTCTTCGCGACGAGGCGACCTTCGCGTCGGTGGCGGACCTGGTCGAGCAGATGGGTCGCGACGTGGCTCGTAGCCGTGAAATATTCATAACGTCACGCCCCTCGGGCTGGACGCTGCTAGGCTGAGTACTCGGTCAGCGACGCTGATCGTGTGGGTCGTCAAGTGGGCGGCTCGCAGCGGGACCCCCGACTCATAAGGCAAACGACGTTATGGCTGAGAAGCAGCAGATCATCAAGGACTTTCAGGCTCACGACACGGACACCGGCTCGCCCGAAGTCCAAATCGCGATCCTGACGGACCGGATCTCGCACTTGACCGAGCACTTGAAGGTCCACAAGGGTGATCACCACACCCGTCGTGGACTCATGAAGCTCATCGGCCAGCGACGCCGCCTGCTCGACTATGTGCAGCGCGACAACGTCGAACGTTATCGCTCCCTGATCGGCCGTCTCGGTATTCGTCGCTAGCCGCTACGCCGACGCCGTCGGCGTACGCAACACATCCGAGATCTCGGAGGCCAGTGGAGAATCGTCGCCGCCGTCGACGGTTGCCCACTGGGATCCGGGCGGAGTGTTGCCTACCGCTAAGGAGCAACCATGACTGACGCGATTCGCGTAAGCCGCCCGCTATCGGGCACTGACAAGACACTGAGTTTCGAGGCCGGCCGCCTCGCACAACTCGCCGACGGGGCGGTGGTGGCGCGCATCGGTGACACGATGCTGCTGGCGACGGTAACCGCTGCACGCTCGGTGCGCGAAGGGATGGATTTCTTTCCGCTCAC
This sequence comes from Acidimicrobiaceae bacterium, assembly GCA_027449665.1. Taxonomy (GTDB): domain Bacteria; phylum Actinomycetota; class Acidimicrobiia; order Acidimicrobiales; family RAAP-2; genus RAAP-2. The sequence goes on from DAIDLE010000005.1 coordinate 225,192, forward strand.
CGTCGACATTGAGGAACGCGCCTACGCCGCCGGCAAGATACCCGGAGCGTTCTTTCGCCGTGAGGGCAAGCCGTCGGACCAGGCGATCCTGATCTGCCGACTGATCGACCGCCCGCTTCGCCCCTCGTTCCCCAAGGGCTTCCGCAACGAAGTCCAGGTCGTCGGCACGATCTTCAGTGCCGACCAGGAGAACC
>DAIDLE010000006.1:0-165248 GCA_027449665.1 Acidimicrobiaceae bacterium
CTTCCCGTGGCCCGCACGCCGGTCTCGCTGGCTGTGCAGAAGGTGCGCCTATGTCGTGGATAACTGGTGTCGTGATGAGACGGCCCGGTGGATAACTGCGAAGTTTCGTGGGTATAAGTTCTCGATTTCACCCCGACGGACTCAGAACCCTTCCGCTGTCCCCCCCGGTCTGGCACAGTGACCGGTGTAGTTCACGGAGTACCGGTCGACGTTCGGCGGAACCGCGAGGGGAAGTCGACGGAGGGGCGAGGGACCTCGAAAGAGGGACGGAGCCACTCACCGGGCGACGGGGTTCGGCCCGTCGTTCGCACGACGAATGCCGTGAGCACCGCCGTCACACGGTGGCCCGTCCGACACGGGTCAGCGCGAGGCGTGCCTTCGGGGACCCCGAGGGGCTGGCGGGCTTGCCCACTGGTCACTCGGGGTCTTCGGCTTTCTAGACGAGCGGTGGTAACTCGACCGGCTCGATCAGCGATGGTCCGTTGTGGTGCACCGAGCCGACCGCTGGGCTGACGCCGTAGTGGGTCAGGGTCCCGCGTCGCGCGGGTCGCAACAGTGAGAGCCGCTCGGCGTGATCGTGGTCAGCGACGTCGAGCCACGTCTCGACGTCGCTGAGTTCGAGCACCGCGGGCATGCGGTCGTGAATCTCGTCCATGTCGGGACCTGGCGACGTGGTGATGACGGTGCACGTGGCGACGGGTTCGCCAACGGATCCCCATTGCTCGTAGAGACCGGCCAGAACGATTGGCTCGCCGTCGACGCGGGTGAAGTAGTGAGGCTGGCGGTGGCGACCCTCGCGGTGGTCCCACTCGTAGAAGCCGTCGATCGGGATTGCGCAGGGTCGCTTGGCGAAGGCACTTCGGAAGGATGGCTTTTCGGCCACCGTCTCCGCACGAGCGTTGAAGAGACGGTTCGCGATGGTCGTATCCTTCGCCCAACTTGGCAGGAGTCCCCAGCGGTAGGCGTCGAGAACGCGGACCCCGTCGCGCTCGCTCACCGCGAAGAGTCGCTGCTGGGGTCCGACGTTCCAACTCGGTCGCGCCTCGGCGTCGAGGCCGGACGCGAGGGTCGCCTGGAGCAGTCGCGCGAGCCGGCCGGGGGGGCTAACGAGGGTGACACGTCCGCACACGGGGCTCCTTTCTGGTACGACGATAGGCCACTGGCGGCCGTCACCGGGACTGGCTACTCTTACGAACATATGTTCGCTTTTCTGGCTCCGCGCCCCCCAATTCCCCGTGATCTAGTCGCCACCCTGCGACCGGTCACACTCGCGACGAATCGACGAATCGCCCTCGACGATCCCTGGCGCGACCTGGTGCCCGCTGGCGGCTTGCGCCGGGGCACGACCATCGCGGTACAGGCGTCACCCGGGATGGGTGGGCTGAGTCTCGCGCTCAGCCTGCTCACCGGCGCAAGTGCCCGGGGCCACTGGGTGGCAGTCGTGGGGGTCGATGATCCCGGCGTCGTCGCGATGGCGGACCTCGGGATCGACCTGCGCCGGGTGCTCTTCGTGCCGCGCCCGCGTGGGGCGTGGGCCGAGTCGGTCGCGGATCTCCTTGATGGGGTCGACGTGGTGGTGGTGCGTCCGCCGGCCCGCGCATCAGTGAGCAGTGCGCGCACGTTGATGGACCGGGTACGCGAGCGCGGGGCGGTGTTGATTGTCGTGAGTGAGCGGGCCGCCGCGTGGCCACTGCCGGTCGACCTCTCCTTCGTCATCACGCGGTCTCGCTGGACGACGTCGTCGCGGCTCGACGGGCGGACGGTAGTCGTGCGGATCGAGGGCCGAGCGGGCGTGCGCACGGGCGAGTACGTGGTCGAACTGCCGAACCGACGGGGACGGGCTGCGGTGATGTGAATGGAACGACTGGTCGGGGTCTGGATCGAATCGCTGCGCGTCGAGGCGCTCGATGGCTCGACGCTGCGCGACTCGCTCGCGCTGCTCGACGCGCTGAGCGTGGTCTGCCCCTTCACCGAGTTGGTCAGTCTCGGGTTCTACGTGTTCCCGTCACGTGGCCCGAGTCGGTTCTTTGGCGGCGAGGACCGGGTGCTCGAGGTGGTCGAAGCCACGGTGCGCGACGTGCTCGGGCGCCAACCCTCAATCGGAGTCGCCGACGGTCTCTTCTGCGTCGAGCTCGCGGCGCGCGACGGGGTCGTGCTGTCACTCGACGGTACCGACGAGTACCGTCGCTCTCGCCCCCTCGCCGTTCTCGGCCGCGCCGACCTCGCGACGACTGGCCGACGGCTCGGATTGATCACGGTAGGAGATTTCGCCGACCTCGCCGCGGCGCGCGTCGCCGAGCGCTTCAGCGCGTCAGTGGGCCAGTTGCACCGGGTCGCGCGCGGTGAACTCGACGAACTGCCGGGCCAGCGAGACGCACGCCTCGCTGGTCGGCTGCGCCGGCTGCGCGAGGCCGATCGCCCCGACGAGCAGCGGGGGTTCTTCGGCCAACGGGGCGCCGCCGACGAGCGGGCCCACGCGGCGGCTCTGCGTCTGCGTCGTCGGCTCGGGAGTGACGCCGTCGTCGTGGCGGGGGTCCGCGGTGGCCGAACACCCCAGGATCGCGCGACGCTCGTTCCCTGGGGAGCCCCGGCACCGCCGCCGGCCGACGGTGCGCCGTGGCCGGGCCAGTTACGGGCTCCGTCGCCGGCTACCGTGCTCGCTCATCCGGTGGCGGTCGAGTTGCGCGACGAGGCGAGCGTGATCGTTCGAGTCGATGCGCGAGGGTCGCTGAACACCCGCCCGTCCACGCTGGGGTTCTCGTCGGGGGTCGCGCGTGCGGTGGTGTGGCACGCCGGCCCGTGGCCGAGTGTGGAGCGGTGGTGGATTGCCCCGCGTCGCCGGGCCCACGTGCAGCTGCTGCTCGATACCGGCGAGGCGGTGCTGGTCGTGGCCGAGAAGGGGCGGTGGTGGCTGGTGGGGGTCTACGACTGATGGACGACTACGTCGAGCTGCACGCCCACTCGGGGTTCAGCTTCCTCGACGGGGCGAGCGATCCCGAGGAGCTCGTGGCCGAGGCGGTCCGACTGGGCCTGGCGGGACTCGCGCTGACCGACCATCACGGGCTCTACGGGGTGGTGCGCTTCGCCGAGGCGGCGCGGGCCCTCGGGCTCGCGACGGCCTTTGGCGCCGAGATCACCCTCAACGGCGGCGATGACCGGGTCGGAGTACCCGACCCGGTCGGCGATCACGTGGTGGTGTTGGCCCGTTCGCCCGCGGGGTATCGTCACCTGGCTACGACCCTCGGCGAAGCCCACCTCGCCCGTGGGGACAAGGGCGCGCCGCGTTTCGTGCTCGACGATCTGGCCGGCGCGCGCGACTGGCTCGTGCTGAGCGGGTGTCGCAAGGGGCCCCTCACCCGGGCGCTGCTCGCCGAGGGTCCGCGCGCGGCGCGGCGCGAACTAGCCCGCCTCATCGAGGTCGTGGGGCGCGACAACCTCGCGGTCGAGATCTGGGACCACGGGGCGCCCGACGACGTCGCGCGCAACGACGTGCTCGCTCAGCTCGCCGTAGAGGCCGGTGTCGACGTTGTCGCGACCGGCAACGTGCACTACGCCACCCCCGACGCCTTCGCGCGCGCCAACGTGCTGGCAGCGACCCGGGCCCGTCGATCGCTGCTCGAGATGGAGGGATGGCTCGCCGTGTCACCCCTCGCCCATCTGCGCAGCGCCGCCGAGCAGCATCGCCGATTTGCGCGGTGGCCCGGCGTGGTCGAGCGGGCCGGCGAGCTCGGTCGATCGGTAGTCTTCGACCTGCGTCTCGTCGCGCCGAACCTGCCCCGCTTCCCCACGCCCGACGGATCGAGCGAGCAGGCGCACCTCGAGGAGTTAGTCACCCGAGGGGCGATCGCGCGTTACGGTGAGCGCGGGGCCGAACGGGTGGCGGGGGCGTGGCGCCAGATCGATCACGAGCTCGACGTAATCGGTGGTCTCGGCTTCGCCGGGTACTTCTTAACGGTCTGGGATATCACGCAGTTCTGCCGAGCCGAGAACATCTACTGCCAGGGTCGCGGTTCGGCGGCGAACTCGGCGGTCTGCTACGCGCTCGGCATCACGAACGCCGACGCGGTCTCGCTGAACCTCTTCTTCGAGCGCTTTCTCTCACCGGCGCGCGATGGTCCGCCCGATATCGACGTCGACATCGAGTCGGGGCGCCGCGAAGAGGTTATCCAGTACGTCTACCGGCGCTACGGACGCCGTCACGCCGCGCAGGTCGCGGCCGTGATCACCTATCGGCGCCGCTCGGCTCGCCGCGACGTCGCGCGCGCCTTTGGTCTCGGCGAGGCCGACGTGGACGCGTGGTGCGCGGACCCGACGGGCACCACGGTTCCCGCGGCGACGTCCGCGCTCATGAGCACGATGGCCGAAGGGCTGCTCGATCGGCCACGGCACCTCGGACTGCACTCGGCCGGGATGGTTCTCTGTGACCGACCGGTGCTCGAGGTCTGTCCGGTCGAGTGGGCCCGTACGGCTGAGCGCTCGGTGCTGCAGTGGGACAAGGACGACTGCGCGGCGATCGGCCTGGTGAAGTTCGATCTCTTAGGGCTGGGCATGCTCGAGGCGCTGCACCGGGCGGTTGACGCGGTGGCGGCCTTCCACGACGTGCGGCTCGATCTCGGAGCCCTGCCCCAGGAGGCGGCCGTCTACGACTTGCTCTGCGAGGCCGATACCGTCGGCGTCTTTCAGGTCGAGTCGCGCGCCCAGATGGCGACCCTGCCGCGCGTTCGCCCGCGCTGCTTCTACGACCTGGTGATCGAGGTCGCCCTCATTCGTCCCGGCCCGATCCAGGGCCGGGCGGTTAACCCCTACATCCGTCGTCGCCGTGGCGAGGAGCCGGTCACCTACCCCCACCCGCGGCTCGAGCCGATCCTCGCGCGCACCCTCGGCGTGCCGCTCTTCCAAGAGCAGCTCATGGAGATGGCCGTGGCCGTAGCCGGTTTCTCGCCGGCCGAGGCGGACGAGCTGCGCCAGGCTATGGCCGCCAAGCGATCGGCGCTGCGCATGCTGAGACTGAAGAGCCGGCTCTACGCCGGCATGGCCGAGAACGGCATCATTGGCGAGACGGCCGACCAGCTCTTCGACGCCCTGTCGGCCTTCGCCAACTTCGGTTTTCCCGAGTCCCACTCGGTGTCGTTCGCTCACCTCGTCTACTGCTCGGCCTGGATCAAGTACCACTATCCGGCGGCCTTTCTCGTCTCGCTCTTGAACGCCCAGCCGCTCGGGTTCTGGTCACCCCAGAGCCTGGTGGCCGACGCCCGTCGCCACGGGGTCGAGATACGTCGTCCGAACGTCAATGCCTCGGGGGTCGGTGCGACGCTCGAGGGGTCCCGCGAGGAACCCGCGGTGCGGCTCGGCCTGGGGGCGCTGCGCGGCGTCGGCGACGAACTGGCCGCGCGCATCGTCGCCGCGGCGCCGTACGCGGACCCGGTGGACCTGGCTCGCCGCGCCGGATGCTCGCAGTCGAACCTCGAGGTGCTCGCCGCGGCCGGCGCGCTCGACGCATTCGGGCCGTCGCGTCGGGCGCTCACCTGGACGGCCGGGGCCGCGGCGCAGGCGACCCCGGACCGCCTCGCCGGTGTCGTGACCGGTCTGGTGGCCCCGACGTTGCCGTTCAGCACCCCACTGGAGCGAGTCGCCGACGACCTCTGGTCGCTCGGACTGACCCCCGAGGCGACGGCGATGGAGTTGATCCGCCCGGCGCTGCACGCGCGAGGCGTCGTAACGGCGGCGTCGCTGGTCGGCGCCGAGCAGCGACGCGTGGCGGTCGCCGGAGTCGTTACCCACCGTCAGCACCCCGAGACGGCCAGGGGCGCCGTGTTCCTCAACCTCGAAGACGAGACCGGTCACGTGAACGTGATCTTCTCTAAGGGTGCGTGGGCTCGCTGGTCGCCGGTCGCCGGCCGGTCGCCGGCGCTCGTGGTGCGCGGTTCGCTCCAGCGCGGACAGGGGACGATCGCGCTAGCGGCCGAGTCGGTCGAGGCACTAGTGATTGACGCGGCGCCGTCGCGCGACTGGCGCTGATCAGTCGGTGAAGGCGAACTCGGGGCGCTCGCCCAGCTCCACCTGCAAGCGCACGTCCATCTGCACGAGCGCCAGATCGTCCGCGTGGGTCACCCCGACGCAACGCGACGACGTGAGCAGCACGTCAAAGCGCAACGGGTAGTGATGCAGGATCGAGCCGACGAACACCGGCAGCAGCGCCTCGGCCCCGGTGCTGACGTCGTGCTCGTCCATCGCGCGCGACAGCAGGGGCCAGATCGCGGGCTGGAAGCCCCACAGGTTCATTGAGACCGTGGTATCGGGATCGAGGAAGACCGGCGAGAGGCCATCGTCAGCGACAAAGCCGTCCGGCGAGTCGTGCACCTGGCGACGTTCGACAATGTCGGTGAGGTGACCATTGACGACGTTGCACACGCCACGCGACACCGGCAGATCACCAACGAGCGCGTGGTCGAGGCGAAAGCCGATCAGGCAGTTGGTGGACTTGTTCGCCAAGTGCTCGCCGAGCAGCGCGAAGGCGTCGCGGCCGTAGAGGTCGTCGGCGTTGGAGATGGCGAAGGGGGCCGACTGGTCGAGGTGCGCTCGCGCGGCCAGGGTCGCCGGCACCGTGCCTCGTGGCTGCTCTTGGATGGCGAAGTCGACCGACCACGACCGCGGCCAGGTCGCCGCCACGTGTCGCCGAATGGCGGGACCGGTTTCGGGATTTACCACCAGCACGAGGTGCTCGAAGCCCGCCGCTACGGCGTCCGACGCGATCAAGTCGATGACTCCTTCACCGTGCACACCGATGGGGGCGAGCTGCTTGAGCCCCCCGTATCGGCGGGCCCGCCCGGCCGCGAGGATGACGAGCGACGCGGCGCTCACGACCAGCGCACCACGGCGCTCGCCCACGTCATGCCGGCGCCGAATCCCGTCAGTAGCGCGTACTCGCCGGCCTTGACCCGACCGTGCTCGATGGCGTCGCCCATGGCGAGGGGAATCGACGCGCTCGAGGTGTTGCCGTAGCGGTCGAGCACCACGATCGCGCGGTCCATGTCGATGCCGAGCCGCTGGGTCGCGGCCTGGATGATGCGAATGTTCGCCTGATGGGGCACGACCAGCGCGATGTCGTCGGCCGTCACGCCCGCGTCGCCCATGGCGAACTCGGCCGATTCGACCACGACGCGAACCGCGCGGCGAAAGATCTCCTTGCCGTCCATCTGGAAGTAGCCGCCGTGCTCGCAGGTCAACAGGTCGGCCGCGTTCCCGTCGGCCCCGAGGCGAAACGACATGAGGTCGCTGCCCTCGGCGTCGTACTCGAGCACCGTCGCACCGGCCGCATCGGCGAGCAGCACCGCCATGTTGCGGTCCGACCAGTCCACCCAGCGCGAGAGGTGTTCGGCGCCGATGACGAGGACCCGCCGATTGCCGGTCTCGAGGAGGCCGTACGCCGTGCGCACGGCGTAGACGAAGCCGCTGCAGGCGGCGTTGAGGTCCATCGCGGGGCACGTCAGTCCCATGTCGGCCGCGATCATCGGGGCCGTCGCCGGGGTGAGCCGGTCGGGCGTGGTCGTCGCGAGGACGAGGAAGTCGATGTCGCTCGGCCCGTAGCCAGAGGCCGCGAGGGCACGCTCGCCGGCGAGGACGCCGAGGGACCTGGCCGAGCCGCCGATGCGCCGTTCGCGAATACCGGTTCGTTCGGTGATCCACTGATCCGAGGTGTCCAGGGTCTGGGAGAGCTCGTCGTTGGTGACCACCCGGTCGGGCACGGCCGTGCCCCAGCCCCTGAATCGAACGCCCATCTGTCAGCCCTTTCGCTGGCCGGTACCCGACCAGTCTAGGCCCGCCTAGGCCCTCGCAGGTGCCTGGAGGACCTGGAGCGTGCACCGGGCGACCGCAATCAGTCGTCCGCGCTCGTCGGTGAGTTCGATGCCCCAGACGTGAACGCTGCGGCCCTTGCGGATGGGGGTGGCCGTGGCGCTCAGGGTCCCCGAGCTCATCGCGCGCAGGTGCGAGCAGTTGATCTCGGTCCCCACGACAATGTGGTCCGGCGCGACGCTCAGGGCGCCCCCGGTCGACGCGGCGCCTTCGGCCAAGAGTGCCGAGACGCCACCGTGCAAGATGCCGTAGGGCTGGTGAACTTTGGGTCCAACCTCGACGCGCAGAACAACGCGGTCTGGGCTCGCCTCGACGACCTCGACGCCGAGCAGGTCTTGCACGGTCGGGCGAGCCACGAACGCGTCGAGTTGGTCCATCGGCTCATCTTACGAGCCGGCGATAGCCTCGGTTCATGTACCGCCGCGTCGACCTGCGAAGTGACACCGTGACCCAGCCAACGCCGTCGATGCGCGCCGCGATGGCCCAAGCGCTCGTCGGCGACGACGGCTACGGCGAGGATCCCAGCGTCAACGACTTGGAAGCGCGCGCGGCGGCGTTGCTCGCCAAGGAGGCCGCGGTCTTTGTTCCCTCGGGCGTGATGGCGAACCAGATGGCGGTGCGCGTGCTCACCAGTCCCGGGGACGTGATCGTCGCCGGGGCGAACCAGCACCTGGTCGATTTCGAGATGGGCGCGAGCGCTCGCAACTCCGCGGTCCAGTTCGCGCTGGTCGACGACTCGACGGGCCGTCTGGACGTTGGACGAGTCGTCGAGATCATCGAGTCCGAGACTCACCACCGGCCCCACGTCGGTGCCGTCGCGGTCGAGAATACGCACATGCCCTCGGGCGGCACGCCGTGGCCGGTCGACGAGCTCGTGGCCCTCGCGCGCGCGATCGATCGACCGATGCACCTCGACGGCGCGCGACTCTTCAACGCGGTCGTTGCGACGCGGACGCCGGCCGCGGACTTCGCCGCGCCGGCCACGACGGTGATGGTGTGCTTGTCCAAAGGACTCGCCGCCCCCGTTGGCTCGCTGCTCGCTGGGCCGGCGGACCTGATGGCCCGCGCGCGCGTCGAGCGCAAGCGGCTCGGCGGCGCGATGCGCCAGGCGGGCGTGCTCGCCGCCGCCGGTCTCGTGGCGCTCGAGACGATGGTCGAGCGCCTGGCCGAGGACCATCGTCGGGCCCGCTACCTGGCCGAACTGGTGGCGGCCGCCTTTCCCGAGTCCGCGCTTGACCCGACGACCTGTCGCACGAACATCGTCGCCTTTGACCACCCCGACGCGCGGGCGCTGGTCGGCGAACTCGCCGACGCGGGCATTCTCGGGGGAACGCTTGCCTCACGGCGGGTGCGCCTCGTCACCCACCTCGGGGTGGACGACGACGACCTGGACTACGTCGCGAGCGTGCTCGCGCGGCGAAGCCGTTGACACCGAGAGTTCACTGAATCGCCCGGGACCCGCGCCGCGAGACCAGGTAGCCTGGGGGCACAGTGGTAGCCACCGTGACCGACATCTTTCACCTCTCGACGTTCCTGCACCGACCGATCTTTGATCGCGAAGGTGACCGGATTGGCCGCGTCCAGGACCTGGTCGCGCGGCTCGGCGACGACGCCCACCCGCCGGTCGTGGGGGCAGTCATCCGCATCGAAGGCCGTGACCTCTTCGTGCCAATCCGCAAGATCGGCGGCCTCGATCAGGGTCGGGTCACCTTCGAGGGCCGCCGCGTCGACCTGCGCCGGTTTGAGCGGCGCCCCGGTGAACTGCTGCTCGCCGAGGACCTGCTCGCTCGACACCTGATCAACCTGGTGCGCGGCCGGTTGATCAGTGCCAACGAGATCGAGCTGGCCCAGATCGACGGCACCTGGGAGGTCGTGGGCGTTGATCCGGGTCGACGGTCGCTGCTTCGTCGCCTGCTCGGTCCGACGTTCGGCCAGCGCGTGAAGACCGAGGCCATCGTCGACTTCGCCTCCATCGAGCCGTTCGTGGGCCACGTACCGTCAGCGCGACTGCGCATCCCGTACCGCAAGCTCGCCAAACTGCACCCGGCCCAGATCGCCGACCTGGTCGAGCAGGCGAGCCACGAAGAGGGCGAGGAGATTATCGAGGCGGTCGGGCTCGATCGCGAACTCGAAGCCGACGTCTTCGAAGAGCTCGACACGACCCACCAGCTGGAGTTTCTCGAGGACCGCAGCGACGCCGACGCCGCGCGACTCCTCGCTCGCATGGAACCCGACAGCGCGGCTGACCTGATCACCGAGATCGACCAGGAGCGTCGTTCGCCCATCTTGGAGCTGCTGCCGAGCGAGCAGCAGGCCAAGGTGCGCAACTTGCTCACCTACAACGCCGATACGGCCGGAGGACTGATGAGTCCGGACTTTCTCTCGGTCCCGGTCACCGCGACGGTCGATCAGGCCCTCGAGGCCGTTCGCGCGTCGCGCCTACCCGTGGCGTCCCTGCACGCCGTCTTCGTCCTGGACGACGATGGCCGACCGGTTGGCGTGACGTCGATTGCCTCGCTAGTGCGCGCGCGCGGCGGCGAGCTCGCTCTCGGCGTGGCGCGCACCGACCTCACGCACGCCCATCCGCAGTGGGACGTGCACCAGGTCGCGCGCACGATGAGCGACTTCAACTTGACGGTCCTGCCCGTGGCGTCCGAAGACGACGGTCGCATGGTCGGCGTCGTGACGGTCGATGATCTCTTAGACGAGCTGTTGCCCCAAGGGTGGCGGCGCGAATTCGGCATGTCGACGGTGGAGGAGTGACGGTGACTCACCGGCGTCTCGTTCAAAGGGGGTCTTTCTGAAACCCCCCAGTACCACCCCCGCATCTGAGCACGTAGGGTCACCGCGCCGCGATTCGACACTGGCAGTTCGCTAGGTCCGGTCTGGTGGGGGTGGCCGGTGCCCAACCACCACGAACGAACTGGAGACGAACTGTGCAGTACGAAGGAAACCACCAGAGGCGAGGCGGGCGCGGGCTCGCGCGCACTGGCGCGCCGCCCGGCGCGTGCCGGGGCGACCGCGCGGCGTCGTGCGGGTTGGGGGGTCGCTGATGGCGACGAGCAACCCGAACCCGAACGAGGCCACCGCGGTGCTCGACAGCGCGCACACCGGCGACATCCGAGGGGCCTTTGGCACCATTGGCCAACACGACGTGGGCAAGCGCTCCTCAATGAAGGCCCGGCTGCTGACGCTGCTCGCGATCATGGGGCCGGGCCTCATCGTGATGATCGGGGACAATGACGCCGGCGGGGTGTCAACCTACTCGCAGGCTGGGCAGAACTTCGGCCTGTCGCTGCTGTGGACGCTGCCGCTGCTGATCCCGGTGCTCGTCGTGAACCAGGAAATGGTCGTACGCCTCGGGGCCGTCACCGGCGTTGGCCACGCGCGACTCATCAACGAGCGCTTCGGTCGCTTCTGGGGCGCCTTCTCGGTGGGCGACCTCTTCATCTTGAACTTCCTCACGATCGCGACCGAGTTCATCGGGGTCAGTCTCTCGCTCGGCTACCTCGGCGTCAGCCAGTACGTCTCAGTGCCGGTGGCGGCCGTGGCCCTGATCCTCATGACCGCGACGGGCAGCTTTCGTCGGTGGGAACGTTTCATGTTCGTCTTCGTCTTCGCGAACTTTCTCGTCATCCCGCTCGCCATCATGCGCCACCCCTCGATCGGGCCGATCGTGCACGGATTTGTCACGCCGGGGGTGCGCGGCGGCTTCAATTCGACCAGCGTGCTCTTGATCATGGCGATCGTGGGCACAACGGTCGCGCCGTGGCAGCTCTTCTTCCAACAGTCCAACATCGTCGACAAGCGCATCACGCCGCGCTGGATCAACTACGAACGCGCTGACACCGTGCTCGGCTCGTTCATCACGGTGTTCGCGGCGGCCATCTTGATCGTCGTCGTGGCTACGGCCTTTGGCCCCACCCCCCTCGCCGGCCACTTTCAAAATGGTGCGACGGTGGCCGCGGGTCTTCGCCACTACGTGGGACGCGCCGCGGGGGCGATCTTCGCGATCATCCTGCTCAACGCCTCAATCATCGGGGCGGCCTCGGTGACGCTGGCTACCTCGTACGCCTTCGGCGACATGTTCGGAGCCAAGCACTCGCTGCACCGCAGCTGGCGCGACGCCAAGTTCTTCTACGGCGTCTTCACCGCGATGGTCGTGCTGGCGGCGGGCATCGTCGTCATCCCCGGCGCGCCACTCGGACTGATCACCACCAGCGTCCAGGCTTTGGCCGGCGTCTTGCTGCCGAGCGCGACCGTCTTCTTGCTGCTGCTCTGCAACGACCGCGAGGTGCTCGGCCCGTGGGTCAACCGGGCGTGGCTGAACGTGGTGGCGAGCGTCATCGTCGGGGTGCTGCTCATGATGTCGCTCGTCCTGATGATCACGACGCTGTTCACCTCGATTGACGTAGCCAAGCTCGCCGTCGTCTTGGGGATCATCTTCGTGGCGTTCTTCGCGGTGGCTGGCGTGGTGCTGGTCGTGCGCCGACGTGGGCCGAGCACCGCGCCCGCGCCCGCGCTCGGACCGCGCGCCACCTGGCGGATGCCGCCGATCAACTTGCTCCACCGACCTCGCTGGTCGAAGGGGACGCTCGTCGGCATGTACGTGCTGCGCGGCTACCTGGTCGTGGCCGTGGCCATGCTGCTCGTGAAGGCCATCGAGCTTGGTCTGCACCACCACCGCTGAACCCGCGCCGGCCAGACGTGGGTCGACGAGTCGCCCCAGTAGTCTCGGGGCGTGACATCCCGACCGACCCTGGTGTGCGTGCACGCCCACCCCGACGACGAATCGCTCTTCACCGGGGGCGTCACGTCGTGGTACGCCGAGCGGGGTTACCGCGTCGTCCTGGTGACCTGCACCGACGGTCAATACGGTATTGATCCCGAGGGTCGCGCCGGCGACGACCCCGCTCACGACACCACGGCGACGCGCGCCGTTCGCGCGTCGGAGCTGGCCAGCGCCGCGGCCCTGGTTGGCTACGAGCGCGTTGTGCAGCTGGGCTTTCACGATTCGGGCATGGCCGGCTGGTCCCAGAACGACGACGCCAACGCCTTCGCGCGCGCCGACGTGGCTCGCTGCAGCGCGACTCTCGCTGCGCTCTTGGACGAGGTGGAGGCGACGGTGGTAGTCACCTACGACGAGAGCGGCTTCTACGGCCACCCCGACCACGTGATGGCCAACGTGGTGACTCGGGCCGCGGTCGCGCTCGCCTCCACGGTCGAGCGCCTGTACTACGTGGTCGTGCCCCAGGGGATTCTCGCCGAATTCGTCCCCGACGCCCGAGCGCTCGAGGTCTTCTTGCCGGCCTGGGTGCTCGACGCGGGCATTGGTGTCGCCGACGAGCTCGTGGCGACGACGATGGACGTGCGCGCCTACGCGGCGCGCAAGCAGCGCGCCATCGCCACCCACGCGACCCAGATCGACAACGGCGAACTGGTGACCATGGATCCCGCGCTCTTCTTGACGCTCTTTGGCACCGAGTACTACCAGCGCGCGTGGTCTCGCGAGGAGACGGTGGGCGACGCGACGGATCTGTTTGGGGGCTTGTCGTGAGCCTCACGTTTCTTGCGGTGCACGCCCACCCCGACGACGAGGCGAGTTCGACCGGTGGCGTCTTTCGGCTCCTCGCGGACCAGGGCGTGCGCACGGTGCTCGTCACCTGCACCAACGGCGAGTACGGCGACGCCCCCGGTGGCGTCAAGCCCGGTTCGTCCGATCACGGTCCGAACGCCGTGGCCGCACTGCGCGAGGTTGAGCTCGATCGGGCGGTCGAGATCCTCGGGATCACTCGCCTCGTTCGTCTGGGGTACCGCGACTCGGGGATGATGGGCTGGCCCCAGAATGATGACCCGAACTCGTTCTGGTCGACCGCGATCGACGAGGCCGCCGACCGGCTGGCCGCGGTGCTCGCCGACGAGCGACCCCAGGTGATCGTCACCTACAACGAGATTGGCTTCTACGGCCACCCCGACCACATCCAGGCTCACCGCATCACGCTGGCGGCGATGTCGCGTCTCGACTACGAGCCGACGCTGTACTACAACGCGATCCCCAACAGCGTCATGGCGCAGTATCGTGCGCGCTGGGCGGACGAGGATCGTCGCCGACGCGAAGAGGCGCTGGCTCGCGGCGAGACGCTCGTCGACGACGTCGACGACGGGACCGAGGAGCGCGACCTCGGGACGCCCGACGACGAGATTGCCGCGGCCATCGACGTGTCGAGGGTCGCCGACGCGAAGTTCGACGCGCTCGGCGCGCACGAGTCCCAGCTCGCCGACTCCTTCTGGATGCGCATGGGACGCGACGAGTTTCGCGCCGCCATGGGCACCGAATGGTTCGTCCGCGCGACCAACCCGACCGGCCAGAGCGGCGTGGTCACCGATCTCTTCGCTGGTTACCGCTGAGCCGCGGGGCCGGACGACGGTACATTGGTGCGATGAGCCCGGCCCTGCTCGAGTTGCGCGACGTCTCGAAAGTCTTCGGCGACACGGTGGCGCTCGCCCCGACGACGCTCTCGATCGAGGACGGCTCCTTCGTCGCCATCGTCGGGCCGTCGGGCTGTGGCAAGTCGACGATGTTCAACGTGATCGCCGGCCTGCTCGCGCCCGACGGCGGCGAAGTGCGACTGCGCGACCAGCCGGTGACCGGGGCGACCGGCCACGTCGGCTACATGTTGCAAAAGGACCTCCTCGTGCCCTGGCGAACCGTTGAGGACAACATCACCATGGCCAAGCGGCTGACCGGCCGCGTCACCGGGTCGGACCGGGCCGAGGCGCGCCGCGTGGCGCGGGCCTACGGCCTCGGCGAGTTTCTGCGTCACTATCCGTCGGCCCTGTCCGGTGGCATGCGCCAGCGCGTCGCCTTCATGCGTACGCTGGTGACCCACCAGTCCCTGCTCTTGCTCGACGAGCCCTTCGGCGCGTTGGACGCCCAAACGCGCCTCGAGATGCAGCAGTGGCTGCTGCAGGTCTGGAAGGACACTGAGCGCACGGTGCTCTTCATCACCCACGACGTCGACGAGTCGATCTTCCTGTCGGACCGGGTGCTCGTCATGTCGCCGCGACCGGGCCGGGTCGTCGCGGATTTCACGAATACGCTGGCGCGCCCGCGCACGGTGGAGACACTCACCGAACCGGCCTTCGTCGAGATGAAGGGGCGCATCATGCACCTGCTGCACGGCGGCGCGTCGTGAGCGTCGCCGGCGCCGGCGGCTTCGGCCTGGGTCGATCGCGTCCGCGACGGGCGACGGAACGCGTGTCGCGCAAGGTGGCTCGCAACGTCGGCGTGCCCCTGCTCTCGATGGTGCTGCTGCTCGCCGTATGGCAGGGAATCGTCGTCGTCTTTCACGTCGCGCCCTACATTGCGCCGCGACCGCGCGCGGCGATTCTCGCGGTCACGCAGAACTGGTCGACGCTGTGGCCCCTCGTGCTCGGCACCATACGCGAGACCGTCTACGGCTTCATCATCGGCGCCGCGCTCGGTCTCAGTCTCGGCGTGATCATGGCGAAGGTGCCCGTCCTGCAGCGTCTCGTCTACCCGGTGCTCGTGCTCAGCCAGGCCGTGCCGATCATCGCCCTCGCGGCGCCGCTGGTACTGATACTCGGCTTCTCGGTCACCCCGAAAGTTGTCATCGTCGCGTGGATCGTCTTTTTTCCAGTGACGGTGAACGTGCTCGACGGGCTCAGCCACGTTGACCAGGACCTGCTCAACCTCGCCCGCGTCTACGGCGCGCCGCGCTGGCGGACCTTCCTGCAGATCGAGATCCCGGCGACCGCGACGCCACTGTTCAGCGGGTTGAAGATTGGCGCGACCTACGCCGTCACCGGCGCCATCATCGGCGAGCTCGCCGCGTCCGATGGCAGTTCGCTCGCGCTCTACCAGGAGCACGCGAATTCGAACCTGAATACAGCCGCCGTCTACGGCACGACGATGCTGATGACCGCCATCGGCATCAGCTGGTTCTTGCTGGTGGTGGGGGCCGAGGTGTACGCAACGCCCTGGCAGCGGCGCACGGTGGCGCGCCGCTCCTGGCGCCGCGTGCGTGACGAGATTGACGCGTGACGAGATTGGCGCGTGACGAGTACGTAGTATTGGTCCACAGTCCTTGAAGGGAGCAGCATGAGAAGTGTGCGCTACGTCGCGTTGGCCGTCTCGGGCGTCATGGCCCTCGGGTCGGTGGCCCTGATCGGGGGAGCGGCGTCGTCGGCCGCGTCGTTGACCAAGGTCACGTTCGCCTACGACTTTCCCGGCCCCGATTTCGAGTTGACCCCGATCGTGGTCGCCCAAGATCGCGGCTACTTTAAAGCGGCCGGGCTGAACGTGAACGTGATCTTCCCGCCCGACACGTCAACCACGACGAAGCTGCTCGCTCAGGGCGCGGCCAACGTCGGCTTCATCACGACGACCGACATGGGCGTGGCGGTGAACGCCGGCGCGCCGGTTCTCTCGGTAGCCAACTACTCGATGCGCAACAACTGGGCCTTGTTCGCCAAGCCCGGCACCAAGCTCACGCCGGGGAACCTCACCGCCGCCCTGAAGGGCAAGCGGATCTTCTCCTACGGGGACACCTGGACTGAGTCGATGCTGCCCTTCGTGCTGCGCTACGCGAAGCTGAAGACCTCCCAGGTCAAGATCATCACGGACCCGACGGGCAATGACCTCACCGACCTCATCGCGGGCAAGGTCGACATCTCGACGTCCACGACCAATTACGAGATTCCCGGCTTCGTCGGATCAGGCGTCAAGGGCCACGAGGTGCAGTTGCTCGGTACCCAGGTGGGCGCACCCGACATTCCGATCTGGGTCTACGCGGTCACCAAGAGTTACGCGGCCGCCCACGGCGCGACGGTAAAGGCCTTTCTCAGCGCGGTGAAGAAGGCCACGGTCTGGGCAGCGGCCAACCCGGCGCAGGCAGCGGCGGACTTCGACCACGCCTACCCCAAGAGCGGGTACACCAACGCGTACAACCTGCTCGGCTGGAAGCTGACGGTCCCGTTCCTCACGAACGCGCAGCACCAGTACTTCACGCAGTCCAACGCCCAGTGGACGACCCTCGCTAAGGCGCTCAAGAGCATCAACTTGATCTCGTCGGTGCCGGCGCCGTCTACCTACTACACGAACAAGTTCCTGCCGTAGGTGGGCTCGGGCCCGCGAGTGGGGGTCGTGGGCAGCGCGAACGTCGACCTCGTCGTTCGCGTTGAGCGGCTGCCCCGGCCCGGCGAGACCGTGCTCGGCGGCGAGGTGGCGCGCCGACCGGGCGGCAAGGGGGCTAACCAGGCCGCGGCAGCGGCTCGTCTCGGCGCGCGCACGACCCTGATCACCTCGCTGGGCGACGACGAGGCTGGTAACTGGTTGGCCGAGCGCATCGCGCAAGGCGGCGTCGAGCTCGCGCCGGTGGCCCGTTCAGCTCGCGCGACGGGTACCGCCTTCATCACCGTCGACGATCACGGCGAGAACCAGATCGTCGTCGCCGGCGGCGCCAATCTCGACCTCGACGCACGAGCCGCGGCCCTCGATGCGTTCGACGTCGTGCTCGCACAGCTCGAGGTGCCCGACGCCGTCGTTGCCGATCTCGCGGCGCGCACCGAGCGACTCGTGCTGAACGTCGCGCCCGCCCGCCCGCTTTGCGCCGACGTGCTGGAGCGGTGTGCGGTCGTGATCGCCAACGAGGTGGAGGCCGCTTCCCTCGACCTCGCGGCGCTCGAGCACTGCGTGGTGACCTTGGGCGCGCGCGGGGCGGCGCGCTACCGCTACGGCGTCGAGGTCGAGCACGCGTCGGCTCCGGTCGTGCGCGCGGTCGACACGGTCGGCGCGGGTGACGTCTTCTGTGCCGCTTACGCAGTACGCTACGCACTCGGCGACGACCGGGCCCTCGCCTACGCGGCCGTCGCCGGGGCGCTGGCGACGCTCGCCCCCGGTGCGCAGGGTGCGCTGCCGTCCGATCAGGAGATCCACTCGTGGCTCGAACTCGACTCGTAATTGACACCGACCCGGGGGTGGACGACGCCGTCGCAATCCTGCTCGCGCTGGCGAGCGACGAGTTGGAGGTGTTGGCGCTCACGACGGTGGCGGGCAACGTCGACGTCGACAAGACCACGCTGAACGCCCGCCGGCTGGTCGACCTCGCGGGGCGACCCGACGTGCTCGTCGCGCGCGGCTGCGCCGCTCCCCTCGTCGCGCCCCTTGACGAGGCTGGCGACGTGCACGGGCTCGACGGCCTCGGCGACATCGAGTGGCCCGAGCCCGTGGCGCGCGAGTGCGCGGAGCACGCGGTCGACCTGCTGGCCCGCCTCATTGGCGAAGCGCCGCTCACCATCGCCGCGATCGGCCCGTTGACCAACCTCGCCGTGCTGCAAAGTCGCTATCCGGGGATTGAGTCGCGCGTCGAGCGCCTGGTGATCATGGGTGGGGCCTCGTTCGCGGGCAACGTGACGGCCGCGGCCGAGTTCAACATCTGGGCCGATCCCGAGGCGGCGGCGCGGGTCTTCGCGGGTCCGTGGCCAATCACGCTCATGCCGCTCGACCTCACGCACCAGGCCACGCTCAACGACGACGACCTCGACTACCTGCGCGCGCTGGGCACCGACGTTGGCCGCCGCGTCGCGGCGATCCTCGAGCCCTACGCGGCCTACCACGAGCGTTGGCACGCCAACCGTGACGTCATCATGCACGACGCGATGGCGATCTACGAACTGCTCGCCCCCGACGCGATCACCACGCAGGGCGCGCACGTCGCGGTGGAGACCGCGGGCCAACACACCCGCGGCGCGACGGTCATCGATCGGCGACGGGGACACGCCGCGAGCGCGACGCGCGTGGGGGTTACTCTGGACAACTCGACCTTCGTGGCGTTTCTGCGCGAACGACTGGCTCGCTACCGTTGACCAGGGACGAGGTGGCCGCTCGGTAGGCTGTCGCGATGGACGCGAACCCCGAACGCTACGACCGACTAACCCAGCTCCTGCGAACCCCGTGGGCGTGGCACGCCGACGTGAGCGTCGTCGGCGGCGACGACGTGGTGCTTGCGCACAGCAATCGAACGGGCACGGCGCAGCTCTACGAGCTGGTCGGCGGTGAATTGGTTCAGCTCACCGACCTCGACGAGCCCGTCGGGAGGGCCCGCTACGTGGCGGGTCAGCGACGAGCCATTATCGAGGTCGACCGGGGCGGCGACGAGCGCCACCAGCTCTACGCGATCGACCTCGACGCCGCGCACGCCGAGGGTCCCCGCGCTCGAGACCAGCTCGACGCTCTCACCGCGGATCCTCGATTCGCGCACCAGCTGGCGGGGATCAGCCCCGACGGTAACCTGGTCGCCTACCTCTCGAACCGTCGTAACGGCGTTGACTTCGATCTCTGGGTCCGTGACCTGGCGACGAGCGTCGAGCGCTGCGTCTACCAGCGTGGGGGTTGGTGCCAGGTAGCGTCGGGTTTCTCGCCCGACGGTCGATGGCTGTCGATCGCGCGACCGGGTTCGCGTCCACTCGACGTGGATTTGCTGCTGGTCGATCTCGTGAACGACGAGGTTCGCGTGGTGCTCGCTCACCCGGACGAAGCGGCCGAGGTCGGGTCACCGGTCTGGGTCGACGCGACGACCTTCTTCGTCTCGTCGAACGTCGGGCGGGACTTCCAGGCGATCGTGCACTACGACGTCACGACGGGTGAGTCACGGGCTCTCGCGCGAACGGGCGAGGACCGCGACGCGACGCCCGTCGCGTGGGCCGCCGGTCGACTCGCGGTCGTCGAGAACGATAACGGCGCGCACCGGCTTAGCCTCGTCGAGCCGTCGAACGACACCTGGCGAGCTGTCGCGCTCGAGGGCGCCGGGGTGGTGGCCGACTACGTCGGAACGCCGCCGATGTTCTCGCCGGACGGCTCACGGCTGTACTTCACGCTGTCGAGTGCGCGCGTGGCGGGTGATATCTGGGTGGGAGGGGCCGACGGCTCGAGTCGTCGACTGACCAGCGTGTCGTCCGTCAAGGCATTGCACGATCTTGTCGAGGCGGAGACGGCGTCGCTCGAGAGCTTCGACGGCGAGCGGATCCCCGTCTTTGTCTATCGACCCGCGGGCGCGGTGAACGCGCCGGTGGTCGTTCTCGTCCACGGCGGACCTGAGGCTCAGGCGATGCGCTCGTTCAACCCCGTCGTGCAGGCGCTGGTCGCGTCGGGCTACGGCGTCGTCGTGCCCAACGTGCGCGGTTCGACGGGTTACGGCAAGCGCTACGCCGCGCTCGACGACACCGTACGTCGCCTCGACTCGGTGGCCGATCTCGCGTCGATCCACGACTGGCTCGCCGGCGCGGGCTTTGACCCGCATCGCGCGGCGCTGTTGGGCGGCTCCTACGGCGGGTACATGGTGCTCGCCGGGCTTGCCTTCCAGCCGGCCCGCTGGGCCGCGGGCGTCGACATCGTCGGAATCTCGGACCTGGTGACCTTTCTTGAGAACACCTCGGACTACCGGCGACACCACCGCGAGCTCGAATACGGCTCGCTCGAGCGCGACCGGGACTTTCTCGCCGCGGCGTCGCCGCGGCGGCGCGTCGACGAGATGCGCGCCCCGCTCTTCATGATCCACGGCCGCAACGACCCCCGCGTGCCGCTCAGCGAAGCCGAGGACTTGGCGGCCCAACTGCGAGCTCGCAGCGTGCGCTGCGAGCTCGTCATTTACGACGACGAGGGTCACGGCCTCGCTCGACTGGATAACCGCCTCGACGCCTACCCGCGCGCGGTCGCGTTCCTCGACGACGTGCTGGGTCGGCGAGACTAGTAGCGGTAACCCTCGGGCTTGTAGGGACCCTCGACGGCGACGCCGAGGTAGTCGGCCTGGCGCTTGGTGAGCGTCGTGAGCTTCACGCCGAGCGCGTCGAGGTGCAGCCGGGCGACCTTCTCGTCGAGATGCTTGGGCAGCGTGTAGACGCCCACCTCGTAGGCGTCGCGGTTGGTCACCAGCTCGATCTGCGCCATGACCTGGTTGGTGAAGGAGTTGCTCATCACGAAGCTCGGGTGGCCGGTCGCGTTGCCGAGGTTGAGCAGGCGTCCCTCGGAGAGCACGATGATCGAGCGGCCGTTGGCGAAGGTCCACTTGTCGACTTGGGGCTTGATGGTCTCGCGCGTGACGCCGGGCAACGCCGCGAGGCCCGCCATGTCGATCTCGTTGTCGAAGTGACCGATGTTGCCGAGGATCGCCTGGTGCTTCATGCGCTGCATCTGGTCGACCGAGACGATGTCGCGGTTGCCCGTGGCGGTGACGATGATGTCGGCGATGGGCAGCACCTCGTCGAGGGTCGTGACCTGGAAGCCGTCCATCGCCGCCTGCAGGGCGCAGATCGGGTCGATCTCGGTGACGATAACGCGGGCCCCCTGGCCGCGCAGGGACTCGGCCGACCCCTTGCCGACGTCGCCGTAGCCGCACACGACGGCGACCTTGCCACCGATCAGGACGTCGGTCGCGCGGTTGATGCCGTCGATGAGCGAGTGGCGACAGCCGTACTTGTTGTCGAACTTGGACTTGGTGACTGAGTCGTTGACGTTGATCGCGGGGAAGAGGAGGCTGCCCTGGGCCGCCATCTCGTAGAGCCGGTGCACGCCCGTGGTCGTCTCCTCGGAGACCCCGAGGAGATCGTTGACCATCGGGGCAAAGCGCAGTTCGCCTTCGCGCACGATGCGGTCGAGCTGGCGCAAGATCACGCCGTACTCGACGCTGTCCGCCGCCTCGGGGGCGGGTACGAAGCCGGCGCGCTCGAACTCGTAGCCCTTGTGCACGAAGAGGGTGGCGTCGCCGCCGTCGTCGAGGATCGTGGTGGGTCCGGCGTGGCCGGGCCAGCGAAAGAGCTGCTCGGTGCACCACCAGTACTCGTCGAGCGTCTCACCCTTCCAGGCGAAGACGGGCACGCCGGCCGGCTCGGCTGGGGTACCGGTCGGTCCGACCACCACCGCCGCCGCGGCGTGGTCCTGGGTCGAAAAGATGTTGCAACTCACCCAGCGAACGTCGGCCCCGAGGGCGACCAGGGTCTCGATCAAGACGGCGGTCTGAATCGTCATGTGCAGCGAGCCCGCGATGCGCGCGCCGGCGAGGGGTTTGGTCGCCGCGTACTCCGCGCGCATGGCCATTAGGCCGGGCATCTCGTGTTCGGCGAGGGAGATCTCGGCGCGCCCGAAGGTGGCGAGGGAGAGATCGGCGACTTTGTAGTCGAAGGCGTGCGAGGTCATGGTGCTCCTTGGATTGGGTTGCAGTCTCCAGGCGTCGACCTCTGTCGTGGGCGCCCGCAACCACTGTAGTCATCCGCCGCGACGAGTGGTCACTCGAGGCTGAAGTTGCGTGGCTACCGCACCAGGACCTACGCGTTGACGCGGAACTCGACGACGTCGCCGTCGCGCATGACGTAGTCCTTACCTTCGATGCGCGCCTTGCCCACCGCGCGCAGCGCCGCGATCGAACCAGCGCCCACCAGGTCGTCGAAGGCGACGACCTCGGCCTTGACGAAGTGCTTCTGAAAGTCGCTGTGGATGACGCCGGCCGCTTCGGGAGCCGTGGCGCCGCGCCGGATCGTCCAGGCTCGCGTCTCGGTCGGCCCGGCGGTGAGAAAGGTTTGCAGACCGAGCGCGGCGAAGCCAACCCGTGAGAGCTGGGCTAGTCCTGATTCGCGCTGGCCGTAGGCGGCGAGCAGCTCGTTCGCGTCCTCGTCGCTCAGCCCCGACAGCTCGGCCTCGATCTTGGCGCAGAGCACCACGGCGGGCGCGGGGGCGACCGAGGCGATCAGCTCGGCGCGGCGGGCGTCGTCGGCGAGGGTGGCCTCGTCGACGTTGAAGACGTAGATGAAGGGCTTGTCGGTGAGCAGGTGCAGGTCGGCGAGCGCCACGCGGTCGAGTTCGGGGACGTTCGAGATCACGCGGCCCTGGTCGAGAGCATCGCGGGCTCGCTGAACCTTGGCCAGACGCGCGGCGGCCGGTCCGCCGCGCTTGGCCTCGCGCTCCAGACGCGCGATGGTTCGATCGACGCTCTGCAGGTCGGCGAGGATGAGCTCAGTTTCGATCGTGGCGACGTCACTCGCCGGGTCGACCCGGCCGTCGACGTGGACGACGTCGTCGTCGTGAAAGGCGCGAACGACTTCGCAGATCGCGTCGCACTCGCGAATCGCCGCGAGGAACTGGTTGCCGAGCCCCTCGCCTACTGAGGCGCCGCGCACGATGCCGGCGATGTCGACGAACGTGACGCTCGCGGGGACGATGCGCTCGGACGCGTAGAGGGCCGCCAACTGGGTGAGTCGGTCGTCGGGCACCGCGACGACCCCGACGTTGGGCTCGATCGTGGCGAACGGGTAGTTGGCGGCGAGGACGTCGTTGCGGGTGAGTGCGTTGAACAGCGTCGACTTGCCTACGTTGGGCAAGCCCACGATGCCGATTGAGAGTGCCATGGGGCCACCCAGGCTAGCCGAGGCGTCGTCGGGGCAATTCTCCGACTCTTCACAGGGTCGCCGTAGGACGACGTAAGAGAGCGCCGATAGTACAGAGGCGGACAACGGGTTGGAGGTGACGTGCGACGTAGCCGATCGGCACTGACGTGGGTGGCCACGAGCGCGCTGACGCTCGTGGCGGCCGGGGGCGTGGCAATGCTCGCGTCGCACGGCGCCGCGACGACCACGGCGCACACCACGCACACGACGACAACGCTCGCCCCGCCGGTCGTGGCCACGCCGGCGTCGCCAGCGCGGCCGCCCATCGTCGTGTACCACGGCGACGGCGCCGAGGGCGATGGGTCCTACGTTCCTGGCGCGTCGTCGGACAACTGACGCCGAGACGCCCTAGCGCGCGCGAGAGCCACCGCGAGGTGGCGCGCGGCCGCGACGATTTCCGGATCCTCGAGAATCTTGGCCGCCGACATCGCCCCGTCGTAGCAGACGATGAGCTGGCGCACCGCCTCGTCGTCGCCCGCCGTGCCCAGCGCGTTGGCGAAGAACAAGCCCAGGTGCTCATAGAACGCCACGATCTCGGCGTGCGCCGGCGCGTCGCGAGCGATCTCGACCGCGGCGTTGCTGAAGGGACAGCCGCGGAAGGTCGCCGTGGCGGCCGTCGCCTCGAGGTTGGCGAAGAAGGCGTCGAGGCGCTCGACGGGGTCATTAATGGCCCCGAGCGCCGCGAGCAGCTCGTCGAAGCGAGTAAGGCTCGAGCGCAAGTAGGCCGCCACCAACTCGTCTTTGCCCTCGAAGTTGTTGTAGAGGCTCGCCTTGGCGACGCCGGCGCGCGCGATGATGCGGTCGATGCCAGTGACGTTGATGCCGTCGCGGTAGAACATCGCGGTCGCCGCCTCGAGCAGTCGGTCGCGTGCCCTCGTCGTCACTGCTCCAGTATACTAGACAGATCTGTATAGTTTAGCGAACTCACGCGAAGGCGAGGAACATGTCAACCACCCAGACCCCCTTGACCGTCATCGGCGCCAGCTGGTGTCCGGACTGTCGGCGAGCGAAGGCCTTTCTCGGCGAGCACCGGGTTGCCTACGACTGGATCGATCTCGAAGAGCACCCCGAATTCACCGAGCGCGTCGAGGCCCTGAACCACGGGAGCCGGATCATTCCCACGATCATCTTTCCTGACGGGTCGCACCTCGCCGAGCCGGGCAACGACGAGCTCGCCGACCGCCTCGGCCTGTCGCGGGTGGCCGCGGAGCGAACCTACGACCTCGTGATCGTGGGCGGCGGCCCGACGGGACTGACCGCCGCCATCTACGCGGCCCGCGAGAACTTCTCCACCCTGATCGTGGAGAAGTCGGCCGTCGGTGGCCAGGCCGGGGTCACCGAGCGCCTCGACAACTACCCGGGCTTTCCTGACGGCGTGGCCGGCCACGAGCTGGCTGACCGGATGCGTCGCCAGGCCGAGCGCTACGGCGTGGAAATCCTGCAGGCCGTCGCGGTGAGCGCGATCTCGCGCGACGACGAGTCGTGGCTCAGTGTCGCTACCTCGACCGGCGATGTCTATCGAGCCCACGGCGTGCTGCTCGCCACCGGATCGCTCTACCGGCGCACCGGCGCCACCGGTGAGGCCGATCTCATCGGGGCCGGCATTCACTTCTGTGCGACCTGCGATGGGCCCTTCTACCGCGGGGCCGACGAAGTCGTCGTGATCGGCGGGGGCAACAGCGGCTTTGAAGAGGGGCTGTTTCTCACGCAGTTCGCGAAGCACGTCACGATCGTCGAGTACGGCGACGCGCCGCGCGCAAGCCGCCTGCTCCAGGACAAGGTCGCCGACCACGCCGCGATGTCGGTGCTGACCTCGACCGCGGTCCGCGCGTTCGAGTCCGGGCCCGGCGGCAAGCTCGCCGCACTGATCCTCGAGGACCGAGTGACCGGCGAACGCCGAACGCACCGCGCTGAGGGCGCCTTCGTGTTCATTGGCCTGGATCCCAACAGCGCCTTTCTCGCCGATACGCTCGAGCTCGACGCCCAGGGTTTCGTCGTCAGTGACGAGCAGTTTCGCACGTCGATGCCGGGCGTCTACGTCGCGGGCGACGTACGTCGCGGTTCGACCAAGCAGCTGGCGTCGGCCGTGGGTGAAGGGGCCGCCGCGGCGATCGCGCTGCGCTACCACCTCGACCGCGTGCGCGCCTGAGCGTCTGCTAGACCGGTGCGGTGATCGCTTTCGAACGCCAGGGCTCGGGCCCGCCGCTGGTCCTCGTCCACGGACTGACCGATTCGAGGCGCTCGTGGGATCCCCTCCTCCAGCCGCTCGAGGCGTCTTTTGACGTGATCACCGTGGACCTGCGCGGCCACGGCGAGTCGCCCGACGTCGGCCCCTACGACCCGATCACCTTCGCGAGCGACGTGCACGACGTGCTCGTGGCCGAACACCTCGAGGATGGTCCGCTCGTCGTCGGCCACTCCCTCGGCGGTCTCGTGGCGACGGCCTACGCGGCAATGTTCCCCTGCGCGGGCGTGATCAACATCGACCAGCCCCTCGACCTCGGACCGTTTCGAGCGACGCTGCGCGCCTACGAGGATCAGTTGCGCGACGACGACCAACTCGAGGCCGCCATGGCGGCGATGTTCACCACCATGCGCGGCGTGCTGAGCGACGAGGAGTGGGACCGGTTGGCGACGAATCGTCGGGTTAACCACGAAGCGGTGCTCGCGATGTGGTCACCCCTGCTCGACCTCGACGCGGCGCAACTCGACCGCGCGATCGCCGAGATGGCCGAGGCGGTCCACGGAGCCTACCTCGCGCTGCACGGCAGCGCGCTGCCCGATGGCTACGACGAGTGGCTCGCGCTGCACCTACCCAGCGCCCGTCTCCTCGAGTGGCCCGGCGTCGGTCACCTCGCGCACCTGGTCGATCCGGCCGGCTTCGTCGCGCTGGTCGATCGCTTCGCCACGGCCGTGCGAGCGGAGGGCGACTGGCGGATCGCCTTTGACGACGCGAACTAGAGCGGCGCGGCCAGCGCCTCGGCGACGATTCGCGAGACCTGGTCGGTCTCGATGAGAAAGCCGTCGTGGCCCGCGGGCGACGCGATGACCTTGACCGGGCCGGCGCGCGCTATGAGGCGACTGAGCTCTTCTTGCAGCTCTCGCGGGTAGAGGCGATCCGACGAGACGCCGGCCACGGTGACCGGCGTGCGCACGCGCTTCAGCGCGGCGACGATCCCGCCGCGACCGCGGCCCACGTCGTGGTGATTCATCGCCTCGCTCAAGACGACGTAGCTGTTGGGGTCAAAGCGGTTGGCCAGCTTCTCGCCTTGGTAGCGCAGGTACGACTCGATGGCGTAGCGCCCCCCGTCGAGCACGGCCCGATCATCTTGGGGGTCTCGCCCGAAGCGTTCCTCGAACTCGGTCCACGTCCGGTAGCTGAACTGCCCGATCCCGCGCGCAATCGCGAGGCCGGTGCGCGGAATCGCGTGCTCGTAGTAGTCCCCGCCGCGAAAGTCGGGATCGGCACGGATGACGCGGACCTGGAGCGAGCAGAGCGCGATCTGATCGGCGGTGCCGGCTGCGCCGGCGGCGATGACGACGGCGCGCGCGACGCGCTCGGGGTAGCCGACGACCCATTCGAGGGCGCGCATCGCGCCCATCGAGCCACCGACGACCGCCGCCCAGCGATCGACGCCGAGCTGGGCGGCGAGAGCCGCTTCGACCGCGACCTGGTCTCGGATGGTGACGACCGGAAACCGAGAGCCGTAGGGCCGTCCGTCGGTCGCGAGGCTCGAGGGCCCCGTCGAGCCCTGGCAGCCGCCAAGGACGTTCGGACAGACCACGAAGTAGCGATCGGTGTCGATGGCGCAGCCCGCACCGACCACGCTATGCCACCAGCCCGGCGTCGGGTGGCCCGCCTGCGCGGGTCCCGCGACGTGTGAGTCGCCCGTCAGCGCGTGCAGGACGAGCACCGCGTTGGCGTGACGATCGTCGAGCACGCCCCAGGTCTCGTAGGCGACCGTGACGTTCGCCAGCTGCCCACCGCCCTCGAGATCGACGGTGCCAAGCTGGGCGAAGCGACGACGACCCGCGTCCTCACCTGGTCGCCAGAACGGCGAGTCCGTCACGCGCGCGCGGCGGCCCCGAAGCCCAGGTCCAGATCGGCGAGGATGTCGTCGATCGACTCCAGGCCGATCGAGAGACGTACCAGGTCCGCGGTGACCCCAGCTGATCGCTGTTCGGGCTCGCTCAACTGGGCGTGGGTCGTCGAGGCCGGGTGGATGGCGAGGCTTCGCACGTCCCCGACGTTAGCCAGGTGGCTGAAGAGCTCGAGCCCCTCGATGAAGCGCCGTCCGGCCGGCGCGCCGCCGACGATGCCGAACGAGACGATGGCGCCGCCGCCACGCGGCAGATAGTGCCGCTGGCGATCGCGCCACGGGCTCGAGTCGAGCCCGCTGTAGGCCACCCAGGCGACGTCGTCGCGCGCCTCGAGCCACCGGGCGACCGCCGTCGCGTTGGCGACGTGGCGTTCCATGCGCAGGCTCAAGGTCTCGAGGCCCTGCAGCAGCAAGAAGGCATTGAACGGTGAGACGGCGGGACCGGTATCGCGCAGGTACTGCAGTCGCGCCTTCAGGGCAAAGCGAGCGGGGAAGAGTGCCTCGGGCAGGTCGGCGAAGACGAGGCCGTGGTAGCTCGGGTCGGGTTCAGTGAAGCCGGCGAAGCGCCCGCTCCCCTCGTAGTCAAACGTCCCGCCGTCGACGATCACGCCGCCGATCGACGTACCGTGTCCACCGATGAACTTGGTCGCCGAGTGCAGCACGATATCGGCGCCGTGTTCGAGTGGCCGAACGAGGTAGGGCGTGGCGAGGGTGTTGTCGACGACGAGCGGGAGGCGATGCTCGTGGGCGACGCCGCTCACCCCGGCGAAGTCGAGGACGTCGCCCTTGGGGTTGCCGAGCGATTCGGCGTAAAAGGCCCGCGTGTTCTCGCGCACGGCGCCGGCCCAGGCGTCGAGGTCATCGGGGTCCTCGACGAAGGTGGTCTGGATGCCGAGCTTGGGCAGCGTGTGGTGCAGCAGGTTGTACGAGCCGCCGTAGAGCGACGCGGACGCGACGAGGTGGCCGGCGCCTTCGGCGAGGTTGAGCAGCGTCACGGTCTCGGCGGCCTGGCCCGACGCGACGGCGAGTGCGGCGACGCCGCCCTCGAGCGAGGCCATGCGCTCTTCGAAGGCCGCCTGGGTCGGGTTCATGATGCGGGTGTAGATGTTGCCCATCTCGCTCAGTGCGAACAGGGCCGCCGCGTGGTCGGTATCGCGAAAGACGTAGCTCGCCGTCTGGTAGATCGGCACGACGCGCGCGCCGGTCGTCGGGTCGGCCACGGCGCCGGCGTGAATCTGACGGGTCTCGAATCCCCACTCGCTCATGACTCTCCTTGGTCGGCCCGGCGACACCCGGTCCGTTATAGTAAATAATTCTGATAGAAGTTATCAACTATAACCGCGACTCTCTCGGCCTCGGGTACCTACTCGAAGAAGGCTAACCACGCGGCCTCGGCCCGCGCGAGGTCGTCGAGCACCGACGCGAGTTCGCGGCCGAGGCGTGCCTGCTCGGCCGGCTCGGTGACCTCGCTCAAGTCAGCGCTCAGGCGCTGCTTGCGGCGTTCGAGCCGGGTCATGTCCTTTTCGGCGTCGCGCAGGGCTCGCCCGCGCGGAATCGCGGACGGCGCCTCGGCCACTGGTTCGAGGTGGCGCGCGATCCACGCGTCGATGCCGCCGGGCACGTCGCGCACGGTTCCGTCGCGGTGCACCTCGAGTAGCCGATCAGTCGTGCGGCTGAGAAAGGCCCGGTCGTGGGACGCGACGACCAGCGTGCCGCTCCACTGGCTGAGAAAGTCCTCGACCAGTCGAATGGTCTCGAGGTCGAGGTCGTTGGTCGGCTCGTCAAGGAACAAGACGTTCGGCCGTTGCGCCAGCGCAAGCAAGAGCTGGAGTCGTCGGCGCTCGCCCCCCGAGAGGTCGCCCGCCCGGGTCAGGGGTATCGCGCCGGTGAACCAGAACCGTCGCATCAGGGCGACGTCGGCCGGCGAGCCGGGCACGCCGAGGGGGCCCGCCACCAGCTCCTGGACGGTGGCGGCGGGGTCAATCTCGCCGCCGTGCTGCTCGACGTAGGCAGTGACGACGGTGGGACCGTGCTTGACGGTGCCCCGTGACGGTTCGCGGCGCAGCGCGAGCAGGTCGAGCAAGCTCGACTTGCCCGAGCCGTTGGGACCCACGACGCCGACGCGATCGCCCGGCCCGAGCTCCACGTCGACGTCGCGCAGGACGAGCGGGCCGTCGTAGGCCACGCTGGCCCGGTGCGCCCGGATCACCGTGTTCCCGAGCCGCGGCGCCGCCAGGCTCAGCTCGAGCGCACCCGAGCGGGCCGGTGCGCTCGGTCCCTCGGTGAGCAGACGGTTCGCGGCGTCGATGCGGGCCTGGGGCTTGGTCGAGCGCGCCTTGACCCCGCGGCGCAGCCACGCGAGCTCGCCGCGCGCGAGGTTGCGCCGCACCCGCTCGGCCGCCGCCGCCTGCGCCGTTCGCTCGGCCTGAGTCTCGAGCAGCCGCGCGTAGCCGCCGGCGTGCTGGTAGGTGCTGCCTCGGTCGATCTCGACCATGCGCGTGGTCACTTGGTCGAGGAGGAACCGGTCGTGGCTGACCAGCACGACGCCGCCGCGAAAGGTCACCAGCTCGTGCTCGAGCCACGCGATGGCGTTGAGATCGAGGTGGTTAGTCGGCTCGTCCAGGATCAGCAGGTCCGCGGGTTCGGCGAAGACTCTCGCGAGAGCGACCCGCTTGCGCTGGCCCCCCGAGAGCTGCGAGGTGGGCGTCGCGACGAGTTCGAGGACGCCTAAGCGGTCGAGGGCCGCATCGGCGAGCCACCCGTCGCCGACGGCGTCGCGCACCGTCCCCTCGGCCAGCGCGGGGTCCTGGTCGAGCAGCGCGACCCGCGTCGCGCGCCCCCGCTGCACCGCGCCCGCGTCGGGGGCGAGCGTTCCCGCGACTATGCGCAACAGGGCCGTCTTACCGGTCCCGTTGATGCCGACCACACCGATCCGGTCGCCCGTCGATACGGTCAGGGAGAGGTCGTCGAGCACGACCCGGTCGGCCCCGCGCAGGGTCACTCGTTGGAGGTCGACGAGGATGCTCACGCGAGAGACAGGTTAGCCACCGCGTCGCGCCACTGGTTCAGGTCTCGGCCCCCGCGAACTGGCTGTTGTAGAGATCAAAATAGAGGCCGCGTCGCGCCATGAGCGCCTCGTGATCGCCCTGTTCGACGATACGCCCGTGATCCATGACGAGGATCGTGTCCGCGTGGCGAATGGTCGAGAGACGGTGGGCGATGACGAAACTGGTTCGACCCTGGCGCAGCCGGGCCATCGCCTCCTGGATCAGCACTTCCGTGCGCGTGTCCACGTTGCTCGTCGCCTCGTCGAGGATCAGGACACTCTGGTCGGCGAGGAACGCTCGGGCGATGGTCAGCAGCTGTCGCTGGCCCGACGACAGGTTGGAGGCGTCTTCGTCGAGCTGAGTTTCGTAGCCGGCGGGCAGGGTGCGCACGAAGTTATCCACGTGGGCCGCGATCGCCGCGGCGATCACCTCGTCGTCAGTCGCCTCGGGGCGGGCGTAGGCAATGTTGTCACGGATCGAGCCCGCGAAGACCCACGTGTCCTGCAGGACCATCGCGAAGCATCGGCGCACCTCGTCTCGGGTGAGATCGCGGTAGTCGACGCCGTTCAGGCGAAGGTGGCCGCTGTCGATCTCGTAGAACCGCACCAGCAGGTTCACGAGGGTAGTCTTGCCCGCTCCCGTCGGCCCGACGATGGCGATGGTCTGACCCGGAAGGACGTCGAGGTTCACGTCGTCGATCAGTGGCTCGTCGGCCTCGTAACGAAACGTCACGTGCTCAAAGGTCACTCGGGCACCGCCGGTGCCGTCGACGCCGGTGCGGGCGTCGGAGTCGGCGCGGTCCGCACGCTCGTCGGGCGCGTCGAGGAACTCAAAGACCCGCTCCGCCGACGCGAGGCCCGACTGCAGCATGTTCATCTGGCCCGCGATCTGCGTGATCGGCATGGTGAACTGGCGCGAGTACTGGATGAAGGCCGTCACCGCGCCGAGCGAGAGCAGGCCCGAGGCCACGCGGTAGCCGCCGACGACGGCGATGACGACGTAGTTGAGGTTGGAGATGAACTGCACGGACGGCTGCACGATGCCCGAGAGGAACTGCGCTCGAAAGCTCGACTCGTAGAGACGGCGGTTCTGGCGGGTGAACTCGCTCACCGTCGCGTCGCGGCGCCCGAACACCTGCACCAGCTCGTGGCCGCTGTGGGTCTCTTCGACCAGGCCGTTGAGCGTTCCGGTCCGATTCCACTGCGCCGCGAACTGGACTTGCGAGCGCCGGGCGATGAGTACCGTCACGACGAAGGCGAGCGGAATGGTGATGACCGCGACGACGGCGAGCAGCGGCGAGATCCACAGCATCATGGCGAGGACGCCGATGACCGTGAGGGCGGACGTCAGCAGCTGGCTGAGCCCTTGCTGGATCGTCGTTGTCAGGTTGTCGATGTCGTTGGTCACGCGGCTGAGGACGTCACCGTGCGGGTGGCTGTCGAAGTAGCGCAGGGGCAGGCGACTGAGCTTGGTTTCGACGTCCCGTCGCATCTGGGACATGACCCGCTGGGTGACGCCGGCCATGGTGTAGCCCTGGAGGTAGCTGAACGTCGCGCCGACGAGGTAGACGAGCGCGGCCGCGCCGAGCACCCGGCCCATCTGATCGATGTTCACCCCGACGCCCGGCGTGAGGTGCATGCCGGCGATCATCGACGCGAGCTGCTGGTGGCCGTGGGCGCGCAGGAACTGCTCCGCCTGGCGTTGCGTGGTGCCGGCGGGCAGGCGCTTGGCGACGAGTCCGTCGAAGAGGACGTTGGTCGCGTTGCCGAGAATCTGGGGGCCCGACACCATGAAGGCGACCGACGTGACGCCGAGCGCCAGGGCGCCCCAGAGCCGCCAGCGATCCGGTCGCAGGAGCTGCACGAGCCGGCGCGCCGTACGGCGCACGTCCTGGCTCGACCGCGGCGGGGCGAGCGCGCCCCGCATCGCGCCCATGGGGCCCATCGTCACGTCGCGGCCGCCGCGCCGAGTTGGGAGATGACGATTTCGCGGTAGGGCTCGCAGTCGGCGAGCAAGTGGTGGTGGGTGCCCACCCCGACGATTCGACCATCGTCGAGCACGACGATGCGATCGGCGTGCATGACCGTGCTGACGCGCTGGGCGACGATGACGACGGTGGCGTCAGCAGTCTCATCGATCAGCGCCGCGCGCAGGCGCGCGTCGGTGGCGGCGTCGAGCGCGGAAAAGCAGTCGTCAAAGAGGTAGATCCGCGGCCGCTTCACCAGGGCGCGCGCGATGGCCAGCCGTTGGCGCTGGCCGCCCGAGACGTTCGTGCCCCCTTGGTCGATCGGCGCGTCGAGTCCGCCGGGCATGGTGGCGACGAAGTCTCGCGCTTGGGCCACCTCGAGGGCGCGCCAGAGCTCGGCGTCGGTCGCCTCGGGACGTCCGAAGCGCAGATTGCTCTCGACGGTCCCGCTGAACAAGTAGGCGGTCTGGGGTACGAGCCCGATCTCCGCCCAGAGCGGTTCGAGGGCCTGGTCGCGGACGTCGACGCCGTTCACGACGACCGCGCCGCTGGTCGCGTCGAAGAACCGCGGAATCAGGTTCACCAGCGTCGTCTTGCCGCTGCCCGTGCCGCCGATGATCGCGCTGGTGGCGCCGGGTTCGAAGTCAACCGTGAGGTTCTCGAGCACGGGTCGCTCGCTGCCCGGATAGGCGAAGACGACATCGCGCAGCTGGACGAGGCCGCTCGGCGCACTCGGCGTCACGGGCGTCGACGGATCGGCCACGGCGGGCGTCGTGTCGAGGACCGCCTCGATACGCTCGGCGCTCGCGGCCGCGCGCGGCACCAGGATGGCGACCATGACCGCCATCATCACCGAGAGCAGGATCTGCAGGATGTAGGTGAGAAAGGCGGTCAGGTTGCCGATGGGCATGGACCCCTCGCTGACGAATCGACCACCGAACCAGATCACCGCCACACTCGAGAGATTCAGGATCGTCATCATCGCGGGCATGGCCAGCGCGAAGACCCGGTTCACCCGCAGGGCCGTGGTGGTCAGGCTCGCGTTGGCGACCTCGAAGCGGTCGGCTTCGTAACGAGTGCGCACGAAGGCGCGAATGACGCGAACGCCCGTGATCTGCTCGCGCAGCACCTGGTTGATTCGGTCGATCTTCAGCTGCATCGAGCGAAACTGGGGGATCACCCGGATCATGACGGCACCGATGAAGATCGCCATCACCGGCACCGTGACCAGGAGGAGTACCGAGAGTCGAGCCCCCTCGTGCAACGCCATGATGATGCCGCCCACCGACATGATCGGGGCGATCACCATGACCGTGAGGGCCATCTGCAAGAAGATCTGAATCTGTTGGACGTCGTTGGTGTTGCGCGTGATCAGCGACGCGGTGCCGAAGGCGTTCACGTCGCGCGCGGCGAAGGACTGGACGCGCGTGAAGATGGCGCCGCGCATATCGGCGCCCGCGGCCATCGACACGCGCGACGCGAAGAACACCGCCACCACCGCGAAGGCGCCGACCGCGAGGGTGAGCAGCAGCATCCACACGCCGGTTCGAAGGATGTAGTGCAAGTTGCCCGCCACGACACCGCCGTTGATGATGTCGGCGTTGAGGTTCGGTAGGTAGAGGTTGCCGACCGTCTGGGCCATCAGCAGCACGACGAGCAGCGCAACCGGGCGTCGATAGGGGCGCAGGTGGCGAAGAACGAGGCGGGTCAGCACGCCTCGTCGCCCTCGTTGGTGCGCTCGGGCGGCGCGAGTCCGGCCGCGACCGCGGCGATGGCCTCGTTGAAGTTGATCCGGGCGTCGCCGTGCGATCCGTTAGCGCGCCACGTCGCCATGGAGGCGCGCAGCGCTCCCGTCGCGACGGCGGTGACGAGGGCGGGGTACGGATCGTGGTCACGGTCGAGCCCCGTGCGCTCGGCCACGACGTCGATCATCGCGCGCTCGTAGCCGGTGAACGACGCGATCAGACGCGACAGCAGCGCGGGTTCGTTGGCGATGGCCTTCATCCGAAGGGGCCACTCGCCCCGCGACTCCTTGAGCAGCTCGCCGAGGACCTCGCGCAGGGCCTCGAGTGGCGTCTCGGTCGCGGGTCGCGCGAGCAGGGCGTCGCGCAGCCGGTCGACGCGCCACTCGTCAAAGCCGACCACGGCGTCTTCCTTGGTCGCGAAGTGGTCGTAGAAGGTACGCACCGAGACGTCCGCGGCCGTCGCTATTTCCTCTACCGTCACCTCGCGGATGCCCCGTTCGGCACTGAGGCGCAGGGCCGCCGCCCGCAGTGCCTCGTGCGTCGCTAGACGCTTGCGCTCTCGGCGCCCGACGGCTTCGACGTCCATACGGTCAGTATGGTCACGTCACTGCACGATGCGCAACTTCGTAGTTACTGAAGTGAACTAGCGCGGTGCTAGCGCTAGAAGCTGACGACGGTGTAGCCCTCGCGGGCGAAGGCTTCGACTTCGGCACCCGCAGCGAGAAGCTCCAGGGGTCGCACGCTGATCTCGTCGGTGACGTCGTACTGCTCCACGTTCGCGCGACAGGCCTTGGTGGCGATGCCGGCGTCGCGTAGCGCGGCGAGGTGTGCGTCGATGAGCCCGCTCGCGGCCAGTCGCACGGCGGGTCCAAAGAAGAGGACCCGCACGTCGACGCCGCGGTTCACCTTCATTCGCGTGGCCATCACGATGCCCGGCGTCGCGCGGGCCTGGTCGTCGCTGATGATCAGGAAGGCCACTTTGGCGGGTTCGCGGTCGTCGGTCATAACACACCCTCTCGGTTCGATTGCGGCGCTCGGGGTGGGCGCCGCGTGCTGTGTCGCTCCCGTCGCGGTGACCCCGTGGGACACGTCGCCGCGTGGCCACGCCATCGTGACCATCCCAGGGCGGCCGCGACGGCGAGCGCGGCGACCGCGAACTGGGCGTCGGCGCCCAGCGGCGACGCGCCGAGGTATCCGACCACGGCGGCGCTCACTACGCGAGCACTGGTGCACGAGAACGGCATCACGCCACCCTACCGGTCGCGATCGTTCTCGCTCGCGTCAGCGCCGGCCCGCGCGCACGCGCTCGAGTAGCGACGACCCCGTCTGCGCGAACCAGCGAGCGTGTCCGAGCAGGTACCCGTGGTAGGCGCGGTCCCGATTGACCAGCGAGTTGACGACGTGGCCGAAGTACTCGACTTCGGATAACGCGTACTCGACGTGCGCGACGGGCACGATCGCGGCCAGTGTCGCTCGATCGTCGTCGGACAGCGCGACCACCTCGTCATAGCCGGCCAGTAGTGCGTCGAGCGCACCATTGTCAACGGTGATCACTCCCACGCCCGCGACGTCGAGCCAGTCAACGACGCCACGCTCAATCGCGACGGCCAGATCGTGCAGTGCGAAGGTGCGGTTGGCCAGGCCGAAATCGAAGACGTCGCGCACGTGCGCGCGGGCACTCGTGCTGCTCCAGGTCAGATTCGACGCGTGCCAGTCGCCGTGGGTCCACTGGGACTTGCGGCCGCGCAGCCGGGCCGACGCGACGGCAATCGGTTCGACCAGATGTCGCTCGACGTCGTCGAGTAACGCGTAGTGCGACGTCGCGGCGGCGAGCCCGGGTCGGCGGACGACGACCTCGTGAAGCGCCGCCAGCGGATCGTTCGAGGCGACAATCTCGACCGAGTTCGTCAGCACGCCGAGTGGCCACGCGGGCGCGTCGAAGTCGGCCGCGGCCAGGTGCAGCGCGGCGAGCGTTCGCCCGGCCGCGCGGGCGTGTGACGCGGCGCGATAGGGGAACCACGACGGCGACGACCGGTAGAGGTCGACCCCCCGCGCGACGTCGTGCGCTTCGTAGAGCACCCGGCCGCGATCGAGCACCGACCCCGCGTCGCGCGTCGCGAGCACGGCGGGAACCGACTGGCCCCGGTCCGCGAGGTGGCCGATGAATCGGTGCTCGAGAGCGAGCCGGTCGGCGTCGCGCACGCTCGCGTGGTGTCGCTTCAAAAAGACGGAGCGATCGCCTAGCCGAACGATCGCGGCGGCCGACATCGGGCGTGGACTGCGCCACGCGATCTCGGCGTCGGCTGGGTGCGCGGTCCCCAGCTCGAAGTCGACCAGCACGTCGCGAGCCTCGAGCTCGGTGATCGCCGGCCAGTCACCGTCCACGAGGTCGGCCGCCATGCCCTGGACGCGGGGTTCACCGCCACCGCGTGGCGCAACCGTCATCGCGGGCTGCTCACTCGACCGTGGCGAATCCGGCGCACCGTCGCGACGATGGCTTCGCTAGCGCCCGTGGCGATCGCCGCGACGACGAACGAGGTCAGGGACGCCGACATCCAGCCCTGCGCGTGGAAGCGTAGGGCTGTCGCGACGTGCGCCCACATCGACACCCACCAGCCGATGTAGCCGGGATTGATGAGTTGGTACGCGACGAAGCCGATCGACCACGCGACGACGGTCGCCCATCGGGTGGGCGCGTGGACGGACAGGTTCCACGTTCCTCGAGCGACGAGAAAGTAGTCCACCAGGAAGACGGCGGTGAGCGGGACGAAGACCGAGCCGAGCAGCACGAGGAAGTTCTCGTAGTCCGCGATGTTGATCCCGAGGGCCAATCCCGTCGAGACCGCGGCGACCACCAGGGCGAGGACGCGCCGGTCCCAGAGAGGTCGCAGATTCTGCACCGACACAACCGTTGAATACACGTCGGCGAAGGACTGGTCGAGTTCGCGCGTGGCGAGCAGGGCGAAGCACAGCGCGCCAAAAGGCACCGCGACGAACGCGCCGTAGATGTCCGAGGGCGAGCGGGCCACCGTCACCAGCGCAACGAGGCCGATGACGTAGCAGAGAACCTGAGTCAGGCCGTAGCCGACGAATGACCCCCAGAACGCGGTACGCGGCGTTCGGGAGTGGCGCGTGTAGTCGGCGGCGACGGGAGCGAACGAGACCGCGACGGCGATGACGGTATCGGTGGCCGCCCAGAAGCCCGACCAGGTGCCGCGGGTGGCCACGGGTAGGCGGTGACCCACGAGTTCGACGAAGAGGTAGACGAGCACGACGAGCACCGCGGGCGTGGCGACGCGCCGCAGGATGCGTATGGCGCCGAGCGGGCGCAGGGTGAGTAGGCCCGTCGCCACGCCCGCGAACAGCACGTACGTCCACTGCGGCAACGCGGGCTCGACGACCCTCGCGGCGGTGGCGATGGTGACGAGCTCGAAGACGCCCCACCCGAGGAGTTGGATGATGTTGATAATCGTCGGAACGTAGGAGAGCCGACTGCCGAACAGTCCGCGCAAGAGCACCATCGCCGGGGCTCCGGTGCGCGCGCCCGCGACGCCGGACCAGGCGATGGCGAGGGTGCCGAGTACGGTGCCGACCGCGATCGCGGTGAGGCCGGCGAGTAGCGATAGTTCGGGCGTCCCCGTGCCGAACGGTTGCAGGACGAAGATGGCGCCGGTGAAGCCGAGCAGACTCACCCCGAGGTTTCCCCACAGCCCGAACTGGTCGACCAGGCCGAGCGCCTGGGGGACGGGTTCGACGAGCGTTCGGGCGACCTCGGCGTGGGAATCACCCGATACCACGGTGAACGACGACGAATCTGACGAGGTGGACATCGTGCTCCTTACGCCGGCATTATCCGGACAAGTTCGACGGTCGGCGGCACCGGCCCGTGGGCCAACCACCCTCTCAGCCCGGTCCGTCCGAGCTCCCGTGGTGAATCGATCGCACGATAGCACCGACGTCGAGAACAACGCCGTCGGTGCGGACCGTGAACAGCGCCGGGCCGCGCCGCGGCGGATGGTGCTAATATACCCCGGGGGGTATATACCTCATCGCTTCCACAGGAGGATTGTTGTGTTCAGTGAGATAGACGTCCGCAATTTCATCGCCGCGCACGCCGACGGCGCCCACGTGCTCGACGTTCGCGAGCCCCACGAGTACGAAGCTGGCCACGTGCCCGGCGCGCATCTCGTACCGCTCGCGACGGTACCCGCAGCCGCGAGCAGCTTGCCACTCGGCCAGCCGATCTACGTGATCTGCCAAAGCGGGAACCGTAGTCGCGTCGCAGCGGCACACCTCGCGCGCATTGGCCACGACGCCCGATCCGTGGTGGGTGGCACCAGCGGCTGGATTGGTGCCGGTCGGCCCGTGGTCCGCGGATTGCGCGCAAATATCGCCTGACGTCATCCAAACACTCAGCCTCGTCGCGTCGCGGTTGGTCGACCAGCGCCAACTGGTCACCTGGCGCCAGCGGGTGAAAGATGGCACCGTGATGAGTGACCCGACGACCAGCGTCTCGTCGTCGTCAACGCACGGCGCGTCGCTCGAGGACCCGCCAGGACTCTCGTCGAGCGAAGCGCTGGCCCGTCTCGAGGCGTCGGGTCCAAATACGTTGCCCGAACCACCGACGCACGCGGTTCGCCGTCTGCTGCACACCGTCACTGGTCCGGTGCCGCTGCTGCTCGAGGCCGCGGTCGTGCTCGAGGTGGTGGTTGGACACGGTACCGAAGCCGTGATCATCGCCGTGCTTATTGGATTCAACGCGGTGCTCGGCGTCGTCCAAGAGGGCCGCGCTCGCGACGCGCTCGCCGCGCTTCGCCGCCGCCTCGCGATCACCGCCCGCACTCGGCGCGACGGGAAGTGGGGGTTGCTCGACGCCACCGAGCTGGTCGTCGGCGACGTGGTGCACGTGCGAGCCGGGGACATCGTGCCCGCTGACCTGATGGTGCGAAACGGGTCGATTGCGGTTGATCAGTCGGTCCTCACGGGAGAGTCGGCCGAGGTGGAGGTGGCGGCGGGTGGTCCGCTCTATTCCGGGGCGATCGTGCGCCGTGGCGAGGCGACCGCTGAGGTGACCGCCACTGGCGCCGCAACGCTTTACGGGCGCACCGCGCAGTTGACGAGCGAGTCGACGACGGTGAGCCATCTCGAAGCGACCATTTTTCGCGTCGTGTGGGCGTTGCTCGCGATGGACGGGGCGCTCGTGGTTGGCGTACTCGCCTACGGACTGGTTCGCCACCTCGCCTGGCACGCCCTCGTGCCGTTCGTGCTCATCCTGGTCGTGGCGACGGTCCCCGTGGCGTTGCCCGCGACCTTCACGCTCACCACGTCGCTCGGGGCACTCGAGCTGGCCCGCCAGGGCGTACTGGTCACGCGCCTCTCCGCGATCGAAGAGGCGGCCGCGATGGACTTGCTCTGCACGGACAAGACCGGAACGATCACCCAGAACCGGCTACGCGTCGCCGACGTGCTCGCTTACGGGGGCCACGATCGCGCCGACGTGCTCGTCCTGGCGGCGGCGGCGTCCGATGAGGCGACCCAGGATCCACTTGATCTCGCGGTGCTCGAGTCGTTCGACGCATCCCACCGACTGGTGCGGCGCGGGTTCGTGCCCTTCGATCCGTCGACGAAGCGGTCCGAAGCCCTGGTCGTGCTCGACGGCGCGACGCGCCGAGTCGCTAAGGGTACGCCGTCGGTGCTCGCGGCGCTCGGCGACGCGCCCACGACGCTCGACGCCGACGTCGTGCGTCTCGCCGCGAGTGGTGCCCGCGTGCTCGCGGTCGCCCTCGGCGATTCGTCGTCGCTTTCGGTGGTGGGGCTAGTGGCGCTCGGCGACCCCGTGCGTCCGGACGCCGCCGCGCTGATTGAGCGGCTCGCCGAGTTGGGCGTCGCGGTCATCATGGTCACGGGGGATACCGAGGCGACGGCGCTCGCCGTTGCGCGCGAGGTGGGCCTGGGCGACCGCGTAGTCACGGCGGCGGCGCTCCGCGCGGGCACCGGCGACCCCATCGACTTCGACGTCGTTGCCGGTGTGTTGCCCGAGGACAAGCTTAGGTTGGTGGAGCGAGCACAACTCGCCGGCCACGTCGTAGGCATGACCGGGGACGGCGTCAACGACGCGCCGGCCCTGAAGCGCGCCGAAGTGGGGATCGCCGTGGCGAGTGCGACCGACGTGGCCAAGGCCGCGGCCAGTGCGGTGCTGACCAACGAAGGATTGGCCAACGTGGTGAGTGCCGTTGAGACTGGGCGACGGGTCTACCAGCGCATGCTGACCTACACGTTGAACAAGATCGTCAAGACCTTCCACGTCTCGATCTTTCTGGCGCTCGGGTTGCTGCTAACCGGCCAGTTCGTCACCACGCCGCGTCTCGTGCTGCTGTTGTTGTTCGCGAACGACTTCGTGACGATGTCGATCGCGACTGATCACGTGGGGTTCTCAACGCAACCGGACCGCTGGCGCGTTGCGTCGCTCTCGGTCATGGCGCTGGGCATTGCGGTGCCGTGGCTGCTGTTGTCCTTCGCGACGTACTACGTGGGCCGAGACGTTGCGGGGTTCGGTCTCGCGACGACCCAGACGCTGGTCTTCGTGATGCTGGTCGCAACGGGACAGGCGACCGTCTACCTCGTACGCGATGAGCAACGCATCTGGCGAGCGCGGCCCAGTCGCTGGATGGTCATCTCGAGCGTGGTTGACGTCATCGTCGTAGCGACGATCGCGAATCGCGGAATCCTGATGGCCCCGGTCGGCGCAGGGGTGATCGCGCTGGTCATTGGCGTGGTGCTCGCCGTAACACTCGTGCTTGACCAGGTTAAGAGGCCGCTGGCCCGGCGAATCCGCTCGGCGGCACCACCGGCTCCGCGAACGTTGTAAGGGTCTGGGGGCGGTCGCTCGTGCAACTGGCGTGAGACAGCGTGGCGTGCCTCGCTCGCCGCCTACTTCCAGCGCCGGGCGCGTCGAGTCAGCTCCTGAACGTAGCCGAGGATCGAAAACGACGACATGAAGAGTTGGTAGATCACCACGAAGAGCACGAGACTCACCACACTGCGCCGCACGCGCAAGCCGAGTGGTTTGAAGACTCGCTGGTTCTGATACCGAAAGAGCACCCCGTACACCACGAGCGTCACGGGCAGCACTGCGAAGGTCATCGGACCGACAATCGAGTAGTTGCCGAATCCCGCGAGAACCAGTCCGGGAAGCCACGCGAAGACGTACGCCGTGTCGAGCAGCGGGATCATCAGGTTGAAACCCGTGAGCACCTTGGCGTACCCGTGTTGGTGTCGCCACGGCGGCACGGTACGCAGGCCCTCGACCATGCCGCGCGCCCACCGGGAACGCTGCCTCGCCAGCAGAGAGAAGGTCTCGGGTGCACTCGTGAAGGCGACCGCCAGTGGCTCGAAGAAGACGCGCGCGCCATTGTTCATCATCTTCCAGGTCAGGACGATGTCCTCACCAATCGCGTCGGGCCAGCCACCGGCGTCGCGAACGGCGGCGCTTCGATAGAGGCTGAACGCGCCCTGAGCCACCAACGTGTTTTGAAAGAGCCCCTGCATCCGTTTCACCGACGCAATGCCGAGAAAGTAATCCCACGTCTGCAGCCGGCTCCACAACGTGCTGCGACTGTTGCGCACGAGTACCGCACCGGCGACTGCGCGCACGTCGGGGGGAGAAGACGCTAGTCGGGCCACGAGCAGGCGTATCGCCGATCGCTGGAGCAGCGTATCGGCATCGAGGGTGATGACCAGTTCGTCGGTGGTTTCGGCGAGTCCGCGGTTGAGCGCGAAACTCTTGCCCGGCGTCGGCTCCACGATGACGTCGAGCGCCAGTCCTACGTCGCGGGCCGCGGTACGCGCCGCGTCGGAGGTTTGGTCCGTTGACCCGTTGTCGATCAGTAGGATGCGGAGTCGGCCGCCGTAGTCCTGATCCGCGAGGGAGCGCACCGTATCGCCGATGGCGTGCTCTTCATTGCGAGCGGCAATCAATACCGTCAGGGGTTCCGTCGGCGTCACTGACGTCAGCGTCGGCTGACGATCGGCGATGAGACCAACGACCAGGAATGCGACGACGAAGCCGGGAATAAACGCGAGCAAGGTTATGATGACGAGCGCGGGCGCGACGGTGATACGAGCGGCGAGTTCGTGGATCCACGCCAGCGAGATCCATATTGAGATGCCGAGCCATATGGTCGCGCCGGTGAGCGCGGCGACGAATTTGTGCGCGACGCTGACGTAGCGCCGCGTCCGCTGGCGGGGCGCGGCGGTGGCGTCGTAGCTTCGGTGCATGCCACCCAGAACGGGCGAAGGTCCCGCTGACGCCTCGCCGTCAGGCGTCCGTCCCTCGCGCGTGTCGTTGGTTGACGCAGCGGCCGTGTCGAGGGGACGTTGCCGGCCGTCCTTTCGCGCCACGATGCGCCGCCACGGCGCCGTTCGCGGGCGGCCGGGCTCAGCCAAGCGCGCCGTGAACGTCGATGTCCCACGCGCGACGCACCGGGTAGGGCACCTCACGCCTGGGGCCACGCCGCGTGGTCAACGAAACCATCCACCCTCCTGTCGATGACTGGAAATCGAGAGGAGTCTAGGCTGCGCGTTCAATGGGTGTCACGACGGTGATGGCGCTACCGACGAGTCGGGACTCTCGGGTGGCGCCACCGGCGACCGCGACGGTCGACGATCGCCGCCAGCAGCTCTCGTCGTTACCCCGGTAAAACGTACGATCGCACGGCGTTGGCGAAGCCCTCGTCGTCGTTGGCGCTAGTGACGAAGTCAGCGGCTCGCTGGACGTGGCGATCGGCGTTCCCCATGGCGATGCTGCGACCCGACGCCTCGAACATCGACACGTCATTGGGCATGTCGCCAATGGTCGCGATCGAGTCAGGCGAGATACCGTAGCGGTCGGCTAGGTAGCGCACCACGTCGCCCTTGGTGGCCCGTGGATTCGTTACGTCAAGGTAGTAAGCCTGCGATGACGTCGCGATGATGCGCCGTCCGAAGGCGCCACGAACGGCCGCTTCGGCGTCGCGGATCACGTCGGGCTCGTCGCCGACGCCGACGATCTTGATGACGCCGTCGGTCACGTCGTTAAAGTTCGCGATCGGGGTTGGTGCGACGCGGCAGCCTCGCGCCTCGTGGGCGACGTGCGGGCCGTTGAGGTCTTGGACGAACCACTCCGTTGCGCGGTAGAGCCACACGGACAGTCCACGAGTGCGCAGCGTCTCGATCACGTGCGCGACGAGGTTCGCCGCGATGTCGTGGCGCTGCAGCACACGTAGGTCGGTGTCGACGATCAGCCCGCCGTTCAGCGCGGCGAGGGGCGTGGTGAGCCGCAGGGGCTCAACGAACATGGTCAGTCCCTCAGCCGGTCTGGCGCTCGCAATGGCGACGAGGATGCCCGCGTCGCGAAGGCGCCCGATGGCTCGCACCGTCTCGGGAGTGAGCACCTTGTCCGGGGTAACGAGCGTGCCGTCCACGTCCGACAGCAGCAGCCGTATCGGAGTCACTGGGGCAGGCACCACTCGTAGGGCGCGACGAGCCGGTCGATGCCGTCGGGTCCCCACGTGCCCTTCGCGTAGCGGACGACCGGCGTAGGATCGACGAGCAGAGGCGTCGCCACCTCCCAGAGCCGTTCAATGCCGTCGGAGCGCGTGAAGAGCGACCGGTGACCGAGCATCGCTTCGAGGATGAGGTGTTCGTAGGCCTCGAGATTGTTCGCCGCGCAGAAGGAGTCGCGGTAGTGAA
This sequence comes from Acidimicrobiaceae bacterium, assembly GCA_027449665.1. Lineage (GTDB taxonomy): Bacteria > Actinomycetota > Acidimicrobiia > Acidimicrobiales > RAAP-2 > RAAP-2. The sequence continues at coordinate 43,898 of DAIDLE010000006.1, forward strand.
AGGTCATCTCGGCCGAGTCGAGGCTCATGCGGGGTCCCGGCTCCTTGGCTAGGAAGTGGGCCCGTATCGACCCCGGATCGGCGAAGTCCACGACTAACCGATTGCCGCGCCAGCTCGGCTCGTGGCCGCCCGTAGGGAAGAGTCGCATCACCGGCTCGTGGAAACCAATGGTGATGACCTGGCGGCTCTGCGCCAAGCACTTCCCGGTGCGAAGGAAGAAGGGAACACCCTTCCAGCGGGTGTTCTCGACGGCCATTCGCAACGCGACGAAGGTCTCGGTCGTTGAGTGCGCGGCGACGCCGGCTTCGTCGAGGTAGCCGTCGTACTGACCTCGGATCACGTTGGCCGGATCGACCGGCGCGAGCGATTCGAACACCTTGTGCACTTCGTCGCGCAACGGTCCCGCGTCGAGGCTGATGGGCTGCTCCATCGCGATAAAGCCGAGTACTTGGAAGAGGTGGCTCACGACCATGTCGCGAAAGGCGCCGGTCTCCTCGTAGAAGGCGCCGCGATTCTCAATCGATAAGGTCTCGGGCACGTCGATCTGCACGAAGGCGATGTGTTCACGGTTCCACAGCGGCTCGAAGAGTCGGTTGGCGAAACGCAGCGCCAAGATGTTGTCGATGGACTCCTTGCCCAGAAAATGATCGATGCGGTAGATCTGGACCTCGTCAAAGTTGGCCCGCAGGACGTTGTTGAGCTGGCGAGCCGAGTCGAGGTCGGTTCCGAACGGCTTTTCACAGATGACGCGCGTTCGTTCATTGAGTCCGCTGGAGCCGAGCATCTCAATCATGGCGGATACGGCGTCGGGCGGTACCGCAAGATGCATCAGGCGGCGGACCTCGCCCCCGATGCTCGATTCGGCCTCGTCGATTGCTCGCCGGAGCGTTTCGGTGTCCCCGGGATCCGCGGGCGCGAACGAGAGGGAGCGCACGAAGGCGTCCCAGACCTCGCCGGTCGGTTCGTTGGTGCCGAACTGGCGTATGACGTCGCGGGCGTAACTGCGAAAGGCGTCGGTGCCCATTGCGTAGGCCGCTGGTGTTGATCCGATGATGCGGTAGTTGGTCGGCAGCAGCCCGGCGACCGCCAGGTGGAACAGACCGGGCAGGATCTTGCGCTTGGCGAGGTCGCCCGTCGCGCCGAAGAGCACGATGACGTGATCGTCGGGCCGCTCGACCGCCGTGACGGCCTCGTTCATTGACGCTTCTCCACGGGCGTCGTGTCAGTCTCGCCGGTCGCCGCCGCGTCGGCGATGATGAGCGATCGTCGCGCGACGACGTGGCTCGCCGGAATCGCCGGGTCGCCGGCGACGAGTTGGGCGAGCGCGTGCGCCTTGTCGGGCCCGGTGACGATCCACAGGAGCTGATCGGCGCGCGCGAGCGCGGGGTACGTGAGGGTCATCCGACGGTACCCCTGATAGCGCTTGGTCAGGCCAACCAGTCGGTCCCGCACGCTCAGCACGTCGTCACCGGGTACCAGTGACGCGGTGTGACCGTCCGTGCCCAAGCCCAGGTGCACGAGGTCGAAGCGTTCGGGCAACTGGGCGCCGTAGCGCTCGGCGGCGCGCTCGAGGTCGGGGTCGTTCACCGGCATCGTGACCCAGCGCACGGGTACCGTGGCCAAGTCCTCGCGCAGCGCGAGCAGGTTGCGGGCGGAATCGGTGGATGCCACGACGCGCTCGTCGACTTGGAAGAACGTGGTCGCGTGCCACGGGACGTCGCACGAGCGCAGCGCCGCGAACATCGGCCGCGGCGTACGCCCGCCGCTGAGGGCGATGGCGCAGACGCCGTAGTCGGCGACGGCCGCGCGCGCGACGGTCGCAATGACCTCGGCCGCGGCCGCCGCGACGTCCTCGACGCTGGTCAGCCGGCGGACGTCGTGGTGCACTAGTCGTGGCTTTCGACGTGGCCACCGAAACCGGCGCGCATCGCGGAGAGTACCTTGGCCGCGTAGTCGCCACGGCCGCGCGAGTCGTAGCGCTGCCACAGTGCGGCGCTGATGACCGGAGCCGGAACCGATTCGTTGATTGCCGCTTCGACGGTCCATCGACCCTCGCCCGAGTCGGCGACGTGGCCGGCGAAGTCGGCCAATTCCGGTGAGCGCGCGAGGGCGTCGGCCGTGAGGTCGAGCAGCCACGAGCTCACGACCGAGCCGTGGCGCCAGACCTCCGTTATTTCGGCGACGTCGAGATCGAACGAGTAGTCCTCGGGGTCGCGAAGCGGTGACGTCTCGGCGTCAGCGCGCAGCGACTCGCGCCCGACGTTGGCGTGCTTAAGGATGCTGAGGCCTTCGGCGATGGCGGCCATCATGCCGTACTCGACGCCGTTGTGAACCATCTTGACGAAGTGACCGGCGCCGCTGGGGCCACAGTGCAGGTACCCCCGCGGGGCGGTCCCGTCGCTGCGCGTGCGACCCGGGGTCGGTGGGGTGCCATCCGCGCCCGGTGCGATGGTCTCAAAGATCGGCTGGAGGCGGGCCACTACGTCGGCGTCGCCGCCGATCATCAAGCTGTAGCCTCGCTCGAGCCCCCAGACGCCGCCGCTCGTGCCGCAGTCGACGTAGTGGAGGCCGTTCGCAGCCAGCGCGCGCGCGCGTGTGATGTCATCGTGGTAGTAGGAGTTGCCGCCGTCGATCACGACGTCGTCGGCCGACAGGTGGCCAACGAGTTCGTCGAGGGCGGATTGGGTGATCGCCGCGGGCAGCATGAGCCAGACGGCTCGGGGGCGTTCGAGCTTGGCTACGAGGTCGGCGAGCGAGGTGGCGCCGACGACGCCGTCGCCGGCGAGTGCCGCCACCGCGGACTCGTTGACGTCGTAGACCACGCACTGGTGCCCGTCGCGCACGAGCCGGTGCACGAGGTTGGCGCCCATGCGGCCGAGTCCCACCATGCCTAGCTGCGTTGGTTGAGTAGTGGTCACGGGGCCTCGTTTCGTCGAAGAGCTCGATAGCGCTCGATGAGCGCGTTGGTTGATGAGTCGTAGGCGAGCGACGGCACCGACGCCGAGGTCAGCGCCGGAAGAATCTTGTTCGCGAGGACCTTGCCCAGCTCCACTCCCCACTGGTCGAACGAGTCGATGTCCCAGATGACTCCCTGGGTGAAGACGCTGTGCTCGTAGAGCGCGATCAGCGAGCCGAGCAGTCGTGGGGTCAAGACCTCGGCGAGCAGCACGTTGGTCGGTCGGTTGCCCGGCATCACGCGGTGCGCCACCTGATGCGGCGGCGTTCCCTCGGCGCGGACTTCGTCCTCGGTCTTGCCAAAGGCGAGCGCCTGCGCCTGGGCGAAGACGTTCGAGGTCAAAATGTCGTGGTGCGCGCCGAGCGAATTGAGGCCGTTCGCGAAGCCGATGAGGTCGACCGGTATAACGGTCGTGCCCTGGTGAATCAACTGGTAGAAGCTGTGCTGGCCGTTGGTGCCGGGCTCGCCCCAGTAGATCGGACCGGTGGCGTAGGCAACGTCGGCGCCGTCGCGCGTTACGCGCTTGCCGTTGGACTCCATGGTGAGTTGTTGGAGGTACGCGGGCAGTCGCTTCAGATACTGGTCGTAGGGCATGACGCCCACCGTGGGGCAGCCGAGGAAGTTGCGGTTCCAGACGGCGAGCAGTCCCATGAGAACCGGCAGGTTCGTGGCGAACGGCGCGGTGCGAAAGTGCTCGTCCATCTCGTGGAAGCCAGCGAGCATCTCGTCGAAGTTCGCGGGACCGATCGCGAGCATCGTGGAGAGCCCGATAGCCGAGTCCATCGAGTACCGACCCCCGACCCAGTCCCAGAACCCGAACGCGTTGGCGGGATCGATGCCGAAGTCCGCGACGGCCGACGCGTTGGTCGAGACGGCGACGAAGTGCCGGGCGACCGCGGCCTCGTCACCGAGCTGGGCCACGAGCCAGTCGCGCGCCGATCGCGCGTTGGTCATCGTCTCGAGCGTGGTGAAGGTCTTGGACGAGATGATGAACAGCGTCTCGGCCGCGTCCAACGTGCGGACTGCCTCGACGAAGTCCGTCGCGTCGACGTTGGAGACGAAGCGCACGGTGAGGTCTCGCTGGCTGTAGTGGCGAAGCGCCTCGTAGGCCATCACGGGTCCGAGGTCCGAGCCGCCGATACCGACGTTCACGACGTTCCTGATTGGTCGACCGGTGTGGCCGAGCCACCGACCCGAACGGACTCGTTGGGCGAAGTCGGCCATTCGGTCGAGCACCGCGTGTACCTCGCTCACTACGTCGACGCCGTCGACGAACATCGTCGTGCCGCGCGGCGCGCGCAGGGCGACGTGCAGCACGGCGCGGCCCTCGGAGAGGTTGATCCGGTCACCCCGGAACATCTCGTCACGCCGCTCGGCGAGTCGCGACTCCTCGGCGAGGTCGAACAGCAGTCCCAGCGTCTCGGTGGTGACGCGGTTCTTGGAGTAATCGAGGTAGAGCCCGGCCGCCTCGGCGACGAGCCGCGTGCCGCGATCGGGATCCTCGGCGAAGAAGTCGCGCAGGTGGCCTGAACCAATGGACGCGCAGTGGGTCTCGAGCGCGCGCCAGGCGGAACGCTGCGTCAGCGGCGTCGTCACGCGCGTTGTGCCACGCGGGCGCGCCGGACGTCGATCTTGGCGAGCAGGTCGGTCCACGAACTCGTGAAGGCCGCCGCGCCGTCTCGCTGGAGCGTGGCCGCCAGGGCTCGGCGGTCGACGCCGGCGGCGTCGAAGCGCGCCAGCTGATCGGCGCTGTCGCCACCGGTGCGATCGAGTGACGTCTCGACGTCGCCGTGATCGAAGAAGGCGTTGAGGGTGTCGTCGGGCATGGTGTTGATGGTGAACGGGGCCGCGAGCCCGCTCACGTACAGCGTGTCGGGAGCCGACGGGTCCTTCGTCTTCGTGCTCGCGAAGAGCAGCCGTTGAGCGCGAGCCCCGTAGTTCGCGAGGCGCTGGAATCGGTCCGAGTCCAGGACGTCGCGGTACGCCCGATAGGTGTCGCGGCCCACCGCGAGGCCGAGCTGGTTGCGAAGTTCGTCGGGCACGGCGTCGGCCACCGCCGTGTCCCAGCGCGAGATGAAGATCGAGGCGACGCAGCCGACGGCGGGATCGAGGCCTTGCGCCACGCGGCGCTCGACGCCGCGAAGGTAGGCCTCAGCCGCGCCACGGTAGTGGTCGGCGTCAAAGAGCAGCGTGACGTTGATCGCCACTCCGGCGGCGATGCACTCCTCGATGGCGGCGAGGCCCGGGGGCGTTCCGGGAATCTTCACGAAGAGGTTCGCCCGGTCCGCGCGGGCGTGGATCGACTGGGCGGCGTCGACGGTTCGCGCGGTGTCGTAGGCGAGCTGCGGCGACACCTCGAGCGAGACCCAGCCGTCGACGCCGTTGGTGCGTCGGTGTACGGGGGCGAAGAGGTCGGCCGCCCGTCGCAGATCCTCGATGGCCAGTTCGAAGAAGATCTCGTCCGCGGCGAGGCCTCGACGGGCGCCCTCGTCGATGGCGCCGTCGTAGTCGCCGGTGGCGATCGCTCGATCGAAGATCGACGGATTCGACGTGAGCCCGGTGACCGACCGGGTGTCGATGTACCGCTCGATCAGACCGTCGTCGAGCATGGCGCGGGTGATGTTGTCGAGCCAGAGGCTCTGACCAAGGTCGCGCAGATCGTCCGTAGCACTCATGGTTGGTGGTCCCTCCGGGTAGCGATCAAGGTGGCGCGCGCCACGTCGGCGACGCTAGACGCGGTAAAGCCGAATTTAGTCTGCAGCGACTTGAGTGGCGCCGACGCGCCAAAGGTGTGCATGCCGACGACCGCGCCGTGATCGCCTACGTAGCGGTGCCAGCCGAACGTCGACGCCTGCTCTACCGCCACGCGGGCGATCACCTCGGGCGCGAGCACGGCGTCGCGGTAGGACTGGGGCTGGCGGTCAAAGAGCTCCCAGCACGGCAGGCTGACGACTCGCGCCGTGATGCCATCGCGGGCGAGCTCGTCGCGGGCGTCGAGGGCCAGGTGGACCTCGGAGCCGGTGGCGAGCAAGAGGACGTCGGGTCGTCCGTTGGGCGCGTCGACGAGCACGTAGCCGCCGTAGCGCAGGCCAGATGCCGGGGCCATGGCCGAGCGGTCGAGGGTCGCCACGGCCTGGCGCGAAAGTACCAGCACCGCGGGCTCGGACGTAAGCGGCACAATGCAGCGCCACGCCTCGACGACTTCGTTTGCGTCGGCCGGGCGAAAGACCAAGAGGCCGGGCATCGCGCGCAGCGAGGCGAGCTGTTCGACCGGCTGGTGGGTCGGTCCGTCTTCGCCCACGCCGATCGAATCGTGCGTAAAGACGTGCACGGTCGGAATCTCCATCAGCGCCGAGAGGCGAATGGCTGGTCTGGCGTAGTCCGAGAAGATGAAGAAACCCGACCAGAAGGCTCGAAGCTTGCTCAGGACCAGGCCGTTGGCGATCGCCGCGGCTGCGTGTTCGCGCACGCCGAAGTGCACGTTACGGCCGCTTGGCTCGCCGGGCTGCAGGTCACCGGCGTCGGCACTGAGCAATCGGGTCAGCGTCGACGGCGAGAGGTCGGCGGCGCCGCCGATGAGCCACGGTACGCACTCGGCAACGGCGTTCAAGACTCGACCCGACGACTCGCGAGTGGCCAGGCCACTGTCGCTGGGAGCGAAGGTGGGTATCGTCGTATCCCAGTCGTCGGGCAGCGCTCGGCGCTGCATCCGTTCGACCTGATCGGCCAGGGCGGGGTGCTCGTCTCGGTACGCGGCGAAGGAGGTCTCCCACGCCTCGCGCGCGTCGCGGCCGCGTTGGCCGACCCCTTCGGCGAATCGCGCGTAGACGTCCTCGGGCAGGTAAAACTCGACGTCCTCGGGCAGCTTGAAGAATCGCTTGGTGGCTCGAACCCCGTCTACCCCGAATGGCTCACCGTGCGCTCGCGGGGTATCTTCGACGGGCGAGCCGTAGCCGATGTGGCTGTGCACGAGGATCAGCGTCGGTCGTTCTCGCTCTGCTTCGAACGAGTGGAACGCTCGCGCGATGAGATCGAGGTCGTTGGCGTCGGCTACCGTCACCACGTTCCAGCCGTAGGCGAGAAACCGGGCGGCGACGTCCTCGGTGAAGGTGATGTCGATGTGGCCCTCGATGGTGACGCGATTGGCGTCGTAGATCCAGCAGAGGTTGGACAGCTGCTGATGCGCGGCGAACGACGCTGCCTCGGACGCCACGCCCTCCATCATGCAGCCATCACCGGCCAGCGCGTAGACACGGTAGTCGAAGATCGTGAAGCCATCGCGATTGAAGTGGCTGGCCAGCCATCGACTGGCCAGCGCCATGCCGACCGAGGTGGCGACGCCTTGGCCGAGCGGCCCGGTCGTCGCCTCGACGCCGCTCGTCCAGCGGTACTCGGGGTGACCGGGGCAGTGCGACCCGAGCTGGCGGAAGTTTTGGAGATCGTCGAGCGTGACGGCCTGCTCGCCCAGGATCTCGTAGTCGGGTTCGACGGCCCGTGTTCGGCTCAGGTGCAAGAGCGACCAGAGAAGCGTCGAGGCGTGACCCTCGGAGAGTACGAAGCGATCCCGGTTGGGCCAGATCGGATCGGCCGGATCAAAGCGAAGGAATCGCTGCCACAGCGCGTAGGCGACCGGGGCGATGTCCATTGGCGTGCCCGGGTGGCCCGAGTTCGCTCGCTGCACCATGTCCATGCACAGTCCGCGAATCGTATTGACCGCGAGGCTGTCACGATCGCTCCAGCGTTCCGTGCCGTTCACGAGGGGTCTCGTTGTCCTTGGTAGGGCATCGTCGGCGGGACGTCGAGTCGCGCCACGCCGATGCGAAAGTCGTTCAAGCCGTAGTACACGTCGTAGCGATCCGGTTCGCCGATATCGGTTCGTTGATCGATGCCCGTGGGGAATACCACGTCCGCGGGTGTCCCTCGCCGATCCGTCGACGGCGCGGGGGAGAGTACCGGCTTGAGTGAGCGGTAGAGGATCTTCTCGGGGTGCTCGGCGTCTAGCACCATGATCCCGGCGGCGTACGATAACCGGTGTCCGTTCCCGTCCGGAGACCGGACGTCGCTCACGCCGTGATAGACGATCAGCCACCCGTGCGACGTCAACACCGGGGGCGTGCCGCTGCCGATCTTGAGCGTTTCCCACGACGAGACGGGTGCCGCGAGGCGGTGATGCGACGTGAAGTGGCGCAGCTGATGGGGGTCCGTGCCCTCTGGCGGTAGTGAGGTATACGAGATCCATATGCTCTCGCGATGCAGATCGACCTCGCGGCCGTGGCCCTTGGGCCGGGTGTCCTCCGGCAAGGTGCCGGGAAAGAGCGGGCGGTGCAGGATGGCGAATTCGCGCTGACCATCGGGGTTGGGCACCGCTTCGGGAAACGTCACCGCGTCCTTGTTATCGATACCGTCGAAGGCGACGCCGAGGTACGGCGTGAACGTCGCGAGCCCGAGTCGACGCCAGTGCCGCAGATCGCTCGACGTCGCGAGCGCGACGCGCGGACCGTCGGGTGAGAAGGCGGTATAGGTCATGACGTAGTGCTTGAGCGCAGCGACGTAGGTAACTCGAGGGTCTTCGCAGCCGCCGCCGTCAGGCCGCAGCTCGTAGGGCGCCTCGGGTTCGAGGGCGACGCCCAGACGTTCGACGCCGCGTGGTTCGCCGGCGTCGTCGAAGCGTACGCGCATGATACCGATGCGCGAGTAGTTTCCCGCACCCACGAGGCGGGGAAATAGGTAGAGTTCGCCGTCGGGACCTCGGGCGGCGGCGGGATTGAGGACGCCTTCTACTTCTAAAGGATTGTCGAGGACTGGTTCGATAACGAGGTCGAGCGGCCGTAGACGGAACGGGCTCACGATGGTCGACCCGGCGACACGATTTGGTCGTGAGAATCGCTGAGGCACGCGATCACGGCTTGGATCACGCGGGCCGTCTCGTGCGGATCACGCACGAGGATCGAGTCGACACCCGCGGCCTGCACGGGATAGTCGTTACCGCCGTCGAAGATGGCGTCACCGGCGAAGAGCATCTCGGACAATGAAAAACCCAGCTGTTCGCGGAGCTTCGCGATCCCGTAGGCCTTGTCGATGCCCGGTTTCGTGACGTCGATCGACGTCGTTCCGCCCATGTTGATGGCGAACGCGGGTAACATGGGCTTAAGGATCGCGGTGATCCGTCGTCGTTTCACGAAGTCGGGATCCCAGTGCTCCTTCACGCTCAGGGGGGCTTCTTGGCCGAGCACCGACAGGGTGATTTGGCTTCCACGGTCCTCGATGGCCTCTCCCCAGACGCGTTCGACGACCACGCCCGACTCGTCGAGCGCCCGTTGGAAGGCGGCGATGATCTCGTGACGTTGGGCCTCGGTAAGGTCCTCTGAGTAGACCTTCGTCCAGCCATCGTCGTAACGGTAGAACTGGGTGCCGCAGGTCGGCAGGAGAAAGAGGTTTTCCCGGCGGCTTTCGACCGGCAGTCGCGCGAGCAGCTGCTTCTCGAACTGCGGCCAACCACCACCCGAGATAACGGCTACCTTCATGACCCCGAGCAAGTCGCGCAACAGTCCGGCGACGTCGTCACCGAGTGACGACTTGCTCGGGGCCAGGGTGCCATCCAAATCAAAGACAAAGAGTCTCTTCACGTTGCAGCGCCTCCGGCGACTGGTGAGGCCGATCGCCACTGCGTCACGCCAGCGGAACAACTCACCTGCTTGTACGTTACCGTGCTCGGCGGTTCATTAACCGGTCAGGTCCGGCCCCGTACGGGGGCACGGCTGCGGCGCCAGAACCACGAGGTTGGAGGTAATGCCCCGTGGCGATCAGGCGCGACCGAAATCGTCCTCGAGTCGAACGATGTCGTCTTCGCCAAAGTAGGTGCCGGTCTGGATCTCAATGAATTCTACTTCGGTGCTGCCGTGATTTTCGCAGCGATGCGCTTGGCCGATCGCGATTGAGATGTCGTCGCCCGGTGCTAACTCGTGGACCTTGCCCTCGACGATGGCCGTCGCGGTTCCTCGCACGACGAACCAGTGTTCCGCTCGCTTGGCGTGGCGCTGGTAGCTCAACCGTTTCGCCGGCAGGACGACGATCGACTTCACTTTGTAGATGCTCGACGTGTCGTCGAGCACGGTGTAGTTGCCCCACGGCCGCTGGGAGAACTCGCGACCCAAACTGTCAAACGTACTCACGTGACCTTCTCTCAGGGGTTGCTCACTCCAGCATCACACGTTTTGCACGCGAACGGTACGCGGGTGTCGAATCACGTCCGCGGACTGCCGGCGTCGCGAGTTGCGCCACCAGATGGAGGCGACGTGGTCGACCGTTCGATGGCGGCGTTGATCTCGCCTCCGACCAAGATGGCCAGCCCCGTGAAGTCAAGCCAGAAGATAAGGATGGCGACGCCGGCGAACGCGCCGTATGTCCTGCCGTAGGAACCAAAGTTAACCGTGAAGAACGAGAAACCGAGTGAGATGAGTGCCCAGGCGAGTGTGGCCACGAGTGCGCCCGCACTGGTCCATCGCCACCGGCGTCGAGGGCGGTTGGGAGCGAGGTAGTAAATCAGTGAGATGAGCAGATTCATCAGGCCAAGCGACGCGGTCCACCGAACGACGGTCCACGTGGCGCTGAACAGTGTCCCCCCGATAGGTGCGTGGTCTCTAATCAGTGTGCCGAGTTGTGGCCCGAAGATCACGAGGGCGGAGGCGGCGCCACCGAGGACGGTGGCGCCGAGCAAGAGGGGAACCGCGACGTAGCGTTTGGCGAGGAACGACCGATCCGACGTCAGTCCGAAGGCGATATCGAGTCCCTCTTCGACAATTACCATGCCTGACGTGGCGCTCCAGAGCGCAACGACGCTGGCGAAAACGGTCGCGAGTACGTCAGCGCTCGCGCGCGTCGTCGCGTGCGTGATGGCTTGCGTGAACACCTGTGACGCGCTCGACGGCAGCGCTCGTGCGACGCCACGGATGAGCGAGACGACGACGGCCTTGGGTACGGTGACGAGGGTCGCCACACCTAACAGGGCGATGATGATGGGAAAGATCGCGAGGAACCAGCGATACGCGAAGGCACCCGCTGCGAGGTTTACCCGGTTCGTTCGGATTCGCGCCGTCGTGTCGCGAGTGATCGACGTAATTCGCTCACGATCCCACCGCGAGCGACTGGCGACTGAGTCAGGTGTCGGCGGCGGATGCGCTGACTGGCTCATCCACTGCACCCTAGGCGTTCGTCATCTGGCTGGCCGAACGTACTTACGGAACATCGGATTCGGTGTCGTCGACGTTGCCACCGTTGCCAGGACAGCATTCTGGTTCGCATTACCTATCGCACCCGTGTGACGCGCGGCACCGGCAACTAATGCACGAACGTTGACGTTCGCTACTTCATTAATGCAACAGTAACAAGATACACAGATTCATAGGCAGTTCGAGTTCACTCCGTACTGCCTACCGGGGCTTACTTAATCAATGTGTTAAGTGCCACCGCCTGTAATGAAGATGACATGGAAGCACTTAACAATGTATTTTCGTCACGGTGCTGGCGCTTACATTACGTAGTCCGGAAGCGATGATTCTCCGACTGAAAGATCTCGTCCTGGTGATACTCAAGATAAGGAATTTGCCCCCTGGTGAAGCGACGCCCAAGTTGATCGAAGTTCAGTTTCCAGCGACGTGGCACCTCCGGATTCAAGTTCGGCGACACGACCACACTTCCAGACTTCGCGAATGTAATGAGGCCACGATCGAACAGGCTGTCGATGTGCGGTGAAAGGAGTAGGCCGTTGTACCCGTCGAGCCGTTCTACGTCGTCGGACCTACTCCACGGTTTCATGTGACTAGCGATGAGATGTCGAGGATCGGCAAGGCCGGTGAGTCGGCAAACCGGTTCAAGGTGGCACCGCCTCCTTGAAGATTCCTTGCCCCAATCGAGCCCTCGCCAACACGTGGCGCTCGGTGACCGTCAGATCTGGATTGCTGAGGAACTCCTCCGCTTCGGCAATCAGGCGCTCAACGGAAGGATCGACTCGCATTACCGACGTGACGTCGTCCTTGGTCATGCCACCCAGCTGCATGTAGAACTCTCCTAATGCGAGCGGCAGGGCAAACAGGTATTGCTGATTGACACGACCGGCGCTGGTCATCGGCGCGTACTTGTCAGGTGCGACTTGGTTGTAGAAGTCGAGGTGTTTCTTTGGCTGTACCACCGAATGCAACTCGACGTAACGCATCTCCACTGACCACCCGATATCGCTCCACGATGAACCCGAGAATCCGAAGTCTGGCTTGCGGTCGGTCACCGCTTTGCTTACCGCCACGCCAACGTAGCGAAGAGCACCGCCGAAGTGGGAAAAGACAACGTCGCCTGGCTCGAGCAGTGTCATGTTGTACCAAAACACTCGACCGCGCCCATCGGATCCAATCTGCGGGGCCTACAGATACTCTCCGAAGATTTCGTGACGCCAGGTTCTGTTCTGACTCAACCACCAGTAGGGCCTGCCCCCAGTTCCCCTGACACCGGTTGTGAACCACACGCCGCCTGAGTGGCAACGAAGTCACAAGTTGGAATGGAGTACGACGGCTTAATGTTGTATCAAGCCCAGAGAATGGGCAGATGTCTGATCACCTCAAGATGGTCGAGAGCGTGAGTCCGCTCTTCCGAGTCACAGACTGATATAGCGTCCCCTCTCCGGTCGTGCCACCTGACCAGCCTTTACCAGATAGTCGAGAGTGGCCGTCACCCTTCTTAGGTCGTCGTCACGGCCTGAGGCGAGTAGGTGGGTGAGAATCTCTGACGGGGAGAGCGATCCTTCGACTTCCCGAAGGGTGGTCAAGATGGCCTCAGTCCGGGGCAGTGTCGCGATATCGCGGCCTCGGGTGAAACTGGCTCGAAGTGAGGCGAGTTGAGCCTCGTATCCTCGGGCCTCCGCGACGGACTCGGCAATCCTCTGCCTCGTCACGGCGAGTTTGGCCTCGACTGTGGCGATGAGCTGGGACACGCTCACGATGTCTCCTATTAACAAACAAAGAACAAAGATTACTTTGCTACTGGATGAGCCGTCAAGTGCCGCCGAGTCGGCTCCCCGCACGATCGGGACCTAGGCTGGGGGTCGATTTTCGCGCGGAACTCTTTGCGGAGGTTCCCGCGGAGGTCCCGCCCTCGTAGCTCAGGGGATAGAGCATCGGTTTCCTAAACCGTGAGCGTAGGTTCGAGTCCTACCGGGGGCACTTACGCGGTACTGGTTCACACGGTGTTGCCAGGAGCGCACGTATCCAAGACATGGCGTGCTGCCGAGGAGGCCGGAACTGGCGGCAGTGTTGCGATGTCGTCACGCTGGCATCTGGCACTACTTACACTGCGGTGCGTCGTATCTCGAGCAGTCAGTTTGAATGGGGACACGGATGACTGATGCGTTACTAGTAATGGACATGCAGCGCGGCATCCTCGCGCGACTCGACTCGAGAGCCGATGAACTGCTCGACACCGTCGACGCGGCGATTGGCGTAGCACGGTCTCGAGGGATCCCCGTGATCTTTGTCCGCGTGGGCTTTCGCGTGGGCGCGCCCGAGGTGAGCTCGAACAATCAGTCGTTTGCTCGTTTGATCACGTCCCCGGACCTCGGGGAATCAGATCCGCTAACCCAGATTCATCCGCGTTTCGATCTGCGACCGGGTGACGTCGTGGTGGTGAAACGGCGGGTGAGTGCGTTCGCGGGAAGCGACCTCGATGTCGTCTTGCGCGCGAAGTCCATCGACGCGCTGGTTCTGTGCGGTATCGCGACGAGCGGCGTCGTTCTCTCCACCGTGCGACAAGCGGCGGATATGGATTTTCGCCTGACCGTTTTGCGCGACGCTTGTGCCGATTTGGACGACGAGGTGCATCGGGTGCTGATGGACAAGGTGTTCCCGCGCCAGGCGACCGTTCTTGAGACGGCCGCCTGGGCCGCCCGCGACGTCGCGTAATCCGACCGGTGCACCAAGGCGATCGATCCCCAGCGGCGACTCAGGTGCCGGTACGGTCGCCAATTCGACGGGCGATACGACTGGCGAGGCGAGAGCATGACACTGGTCGCCATCGACCCATCTAGCCTAAGGTCGCGGCGTCAAACGTGACGACGGGGTCGTCCAATGATACGACGAGCGATGGTCGCATCAGTCGGTGTTCACCCGCGGCGAGGCGCACGACGGTACCCCACGCCGTGAAGCCAACGGCGTGAGCGGCGAAGGCCATGGGTCCCTCGACCACCTTTACTTCCACGACGCCCGAGCCGTGCAGGTCGATGGCCGATTGCTGCATTCGTTCCATGGCTAGCTCGCGCGCGGCGTAGATCGCGTCGGTGAAGTTGGACAGCTCAACGTTTTGGGACTGCTGGGCGAGGGCCGCACCGATGGTGCGACGCGGAGCGTAGACGAAGCTGGCGCCGGTCGCGAGACCGAGCGGCTCCCAACCGGCGAGCACGAGACGACTGAAGTCACGAGCGGACAGGTCTGAGACGAAGACGTGATCGTCGCTGATGCGGCCCGCTCCGATGGGTCGAACGGCGGTGCCGATCAGCGAGACGGCAGTGTACGTCGAGAAGATGGACCGCTCGATGTGGACGCCCACAACGCCGTGGCCGCCGGCCGTCGCGGCCTCGTGGTGGAGACGGCGTATCGCGCTCGAGAACGCGTTCGCGTGGGCCTCGGTCGCCGCCGTGATCTCGCCCTGTCCCCAGCTCCACACACCCATGGGTGTCGAAAACGCCGAGTAGCCACTCACCAGCTCGACCGCTTCCCACCCAATGGCGTGCAGGTTCAATTCCTCGTCGAGCGAGAGATCAGACGTCGTCGCCTCGGACGACGTCGACGGCGAGTCGAGCGACATCACGGCCTCGCGTACCTTGGCCCGCAGGTCGTCGTGACGGTTCTCGCCGCTCACGTGAGCCGCACCGTAGGCCGGGGCGTCGCTAGCGACTCGAAGGCGCGAAAGCGCCGAACACGGTTGCCGCGTAGCGTCGACAGGATCTCGAGGTCGCCGCGTTCGTGTTCGCGGTCCACGACGTCGAGTTGCGCGGCGTGCAGGTCATCGCCGTGCAGCTGCGCGCGAGCCATGGATCGAGCGAGGTCGCGGGACAGGGACTGGGCGCGCACGATCTGGTTGATCTCGACCGACGAGCTGCTCGACGACCAGATGTTGACTCCGCCACCGCCCATGAGGTATTCGGTGACGCAGTAGGCGTACACGCGCACCGACGCGGCGACGGCGACCACTGAAACCGGCGCAAACCCCGACTCGAACAGCTTGACCAGACGCTGGCCGGCTAGGTACGTCGTCCACGGGGTGTTCGTCGGCGTGGTGCCAACCACTCGTACGGCGGTGCCTCGCAGGTGGAACTCGACGACGCCCGCTCCAGCGAGCGGGGTCTCGGTGTCGACGACGCCGACGACGCCGTGCGCGCCGAGTCGCGCGGCCTCGTCGCGCATGCGATCGAGCGCGGCGGTGAAACCGCCGGACCACGACTGTTCCACCCACGTCTGCTCGTAGTTCTGTCCCCACATGCGGTGCTCGCCGCCGACCATGCCGTGGGGGCACTGGTAGTTCTCGACGTAGCCGCCCTGGCCGCCCATCGGCTGGCCCATCTGGGTCAGCCCCATCGCGAAGCCGCCGGCCTGCATCGCACAGAAGCCCTGGACGAGCCCGACGGGCTCGAGGTCCATCGCGAGGCACGCGGCGAAGTCGGCGACGCTGAGGCCCGACGAAAAGCCCGTCGAGGCACCGTCGACGAGGTTCGTCTCCATCAGTTGTCGAGCGAGATGATGGTGGTCGGGGTGGGCAGCGTGAGCGTCTCGGCGCCCTTGGTGACGGCGGTGCCGATAGCGAGGAACTCGATCGTGTGCGAGCCCCACTGGTGGGACTTCTCCTCGAGACGCACCCCGACGATGCCCGTCGCGCCGAGGCGAGCGGACTCGTCTTGCATGCGCGTCATCGCCAGTTCGCGGGCCTCGTAGAGCGCCTGGGTGAAGTTGGGCAGCTCGACGTTCTGGCCGGTCGTGCTGAGCGCCTGGCCGAGTCCGCGGTGGGCGATGTGGTACACGCACGTGCCCATCACGAGCCCCTGGGGCGCGTAGCCCGTCTGGGCGAGCGTCCAGAAGTCTTGGCCCGACAGGTCCGAGGTGAAGGGCTTGCCCAACTTGTTTCGACGCGAGACGCCGTCTTCGGCCTTGACGGCGGTGCCGACGGCGATGAACTCGGCGGCGTCCTTACCCCATTCGTAGTAGTTGACGTCGAGACGCACCCCGACGACTCCGTCGGCGCCGAGCGCGGTCGCCTCTTCCTCCATGCGGGTCATCGCGAGCTCGCGCGCGTTGTACATCGCCTCGGTGAGCTTGGTGAGCTCCTGGCTCTGGCTCCACTTACGGGTCTGAATCCCCGTGTGGTAGATGGACGAGCCCATGACGAAGCCGACCGGGTGGAATCCGGCCTCCTTCACGAGGAGGAACTCGTTCACGGAGAGATCGGACGTGAAGAGCCCGTGCTCGAGCTCCGCTAATCGATGACTGGTCGCCTCGGGTAGGTCGTTGACGGTATCGCTCACTGATTTCCTCCGATGACGAGATGTTCAAGGGCTCGGCGGGCCGAATCGCTGCGAGCGGCCTCGTTGGCCAGTGACGCGACGAGGCGGCTGATCCACTCGTCAGTGCCGAGCGCCTCGTTGCGAATCCGAATGCCGCCCGACACGTGGGCGATCACGCAGCGCAAACTCGCCCCGTCGACGGTGGCTTCGAAGTGTTCGTCGCCGACGGCGATGCGCACCGACCGGTAGTCGTTCGATTTTCGAAAGTGTCCGCCGGCGGCGGTCGTCTCCAGCCGCTCGCCAAGGGCGTCGGCGAGTCCGTCAACGAGGGCGCGCAGCAGCGCCTGGAAGTCCGTACCGTTCGCGCGCAGCGTGGACGCCGCCAGCGCGAGGTCCATCGAATCATCCTCGGAGGCCACGAGGCGACCTTATCGCTCCCACGCCGCGCCACAACGGTCGGCGTCACTGTTCGGACAAGATCGCCTCGAGTTCAGCCAAGGGGTCGCGCACGACGGGCCCGCGGACCTCGACGACGGCCCGTTCGATAGTGCCGGTGAAGGGGAACGGCGCTTCGTAGTCCAAACCAATGGCCGGTCCGATCTCGTAGCCACAGGTGAGGCCGGCCCCCACGCCGTTGAAGCCCGACGGCGTAAAACGGGGCACCGTGGCCGACGCGACCACCACCCCGTCGACGCTCAACTGACCGACGCCACCCAGCCCGTCGTCCTTCACGAACTCGTAGACGATACGGTGACGTCCCACAGCGAGGTCCTCGTTCGCCGCGATGACGTGACGTTCCTTGCCGTAGAGGTTGTGGACGTAGCGAACGCGACCGTCCGCGAGGTGCAGCGACCAGCCGCCGAGTGCCGATCCGAGGGCGAGCAGTACGCCCGAGGCGCCACCGGCGGGCACGACGGCGTCGACGATCAGCGCGTGGGAACGATTGCGAACGTTGACCGCGACGGCTTCGGGCACCGGCGCACCGCCGGGAAAGTAGCGGTAGCTGCCGCGGGGGGCTCGACGGTCGGGCTTGGGGTGCACCAGCGCCCACAGGACGCGATTATCGAGTGGCAAGACGTCGTTGCGTTCGGCCTCGAACCACCACCGATCAACGAGTGCTCGTAGGTGCTCGGGCTGCTCGGCCGCTAGGTTGTTCGTTTCGGTGGGGTCCTTCGCGACGTCGTAGAGCTCCCAGACGTCATCGTCGAAGGAGTCGTTGGGGTTCTGGTCGTCGTAGAGCGGTCCGACGGGATGAAAGGCCACGGCCTTCCAGCCCCGGTGATACAGCGCGCGCGAGCCGAACATCTCGAAGTACTGCGTCTCGTGGCGCTCTGGCTCGTCGGCGCCGCCGGGCCCGAGCGCGTAGGCGAAGCTCACCCCGTCGAGGTGGCTCTGGGCTACTCCATCGAGGGAGTCGGGTACCTCGAAGCCGAGGAGGTCGAGCACGGTTGGCGCGACGTCGATGGCGTGGGTGAACTGGTGGCGGATGGCGCCGGGTTCGAGGTGTCCGGGCCAGCGCACGATGCACGGGTCGGCGACGCCACCTTCGTGCACTTCGCGCTTCCAGCGCCGAAACGGCGTATTGCCCGCCATCGTCCAGCCCCACGGGTAGTTGTTGTGCGTGAGTGGTCCGCCAATCTCGTCGAGTCGGCGCAGCATCTCGGCGTGGTCGGCGGGGTCGAGGTTGGTGAGTCGCACGTCGTTGATCGAGCCCTCGGCGCCGCCCTCGGCGCTCGCCCCGTTGTCCGAGACGACGACGACGAGCGTGTTGTCGCGTTCCCCGAGCTCCTCGACGAAGGCCAGTACGCGGCCGATCTGTTCGTCGGCGTGGCTGAGAAAACCCGCGAAGGACTCCATAAAGCGCGCCGCCACGCGGCGTTCGTCGGCGCCGAGCTCGGCCCAGGGGCGAACCCACAGTGGTCGCGGCGAGAGCGACGCCGTCTCGCTGATCACGCCGAGCGCCCGCTGTCGGGCGACGGTGCCCTCGCGCCAGGCGTCCCAGCCTTGGTCGAAGTGACCTCGGTACCGTTCGAGCCAGTGGGGAGGTGGCTGGTGAGGCGAATGGCAGGCGCCGGGCGCGAAGTACAAGAAGAACGGTTGATCCGCGTCGACGGCCCGCAGGTCGCCGAGAAAGGTGATCGCGTGGTCGGCTAGATCCTGGCTGAGGTGATACCCGCCCTCGTAGGAGCCGGGCGGGCGAACCGCGTGGTGGTCCTCGTAGAGGGCGGGGTTGAACTGGTGCGTCTCGCCGCCGTGGAAGCCGTACCACCGGTCAAAGCCGCGCGCGAGCGGCCAGGTGGTGCGCGGCCCCGCCATGCTGGTCTCGTCCTCGGGCGTAAGGTGCCACTTGCCAACGGCGAAGGTGGCGTAGCCACGCTGGCCCAGCATCTCCGAGAGAAAGCCGTTCTCCTTGGGCACGCGACCGTAGTAGCCCGGAAAGCCGACCGCGAGATCGGCAACGCGACCCATGGCGTTGCGGTGATGGTTGCGCCCCGTCAGTAGACAGGCTCGAGTGGGTGAGCACAGCGACGTCGTGTGGAAGTTGGCGAGCCGAACGCCGTCGGCCGCGAGCTGGTCGAAGGTGGGCGTGGCGATGTCCGAGCCGTAGCAGCCGAGCTGAGCGAACCCGACGTCGTCGAGCACGACGAGCACCACGTTGGGTGACGCCGTCGAGACTCGGTCGTCGGGCCACCACGGGGTGGAGTCGCGCCAATCGCGCCCAATCCGACCGCCAAATGTCGAAGACATCGACCCTCCCGCGCCGTTGGAACGTCCCAACCTTAGGACGGTGTTGGCGATGGTCCACGCGCGAGTCGGTAGGTTTGGGCGATGGCACCGACGACTGTCGCACCTCGCGCGAGGCTCGGCCGCTGGGTCCTCGGCCTGGCCGTCGGGGCGGTGGTGCTGGTGCTGCTCGTCTCGCGTCGGGGCGAACTCGCCGGCACGACGTCGCGCATCTCGCACCTGTCGGTGCCGCTCGCGTTGCTCGCGCTCGCGACCGAGGTGACGTCACTGCTCTGCTACGCGCTCGCCCAGCGCCGGGTGCTCGCCACGGGTACACGCATCGGCCTAGGGACATTGTTCCTGATCACCCTGGCCAACGACGCCATCGCCCTCAGTGTGCCTGGTGAGCCGGCCGTCTCGAGTGCGTACCGCTATCGCGAGTACCGACGCCACGGGGCGGGATCGGCGCTGGCCGGGTGGTCGATTCTCACCCTCATCGTCGCCCAGGCGGTCGGCATGAGCTCGTTGTTGGTGGTTGGTATCGCCATCGCCCTGCTGACGAGCGCACACGCGCCCGCGCTGGCGGCGACGTCCGTGTTTCTCGTGGTGGTGCTCGGCGCGTCGATCTTGCTGCTGCGTCGAAACGCCCTGGTAGGTCTCTTGCACCGATTGCTCGGAGTGCTACGCCGATTGACCGGTTTCCCGCGCGGCGACCTCGGTGCCCGCGTCGATCGCCTCTTCGACGACATGCGTGCGGTCACGATGGCGAGGCGCGGGTACGTGACGGTCACGGCCCTCGCGATGGCCGCGTGGCTCGGTGACGCTGCGTGCCTCGTCGCGTCGTTCCTCGCCGTTCACGCACCGATTCCGTGGCGAGGAGTGCTACTCGCCTACGGTGTGGCCCAGCTGCTCGCCGTGCTGCCTTTCACTCCCGGCGGCTTCGGGATCGTCGAAGGCGGTCTCGCCGTCGTGCTCGTCGCCTACGGCGCGCCCCACGTCACGACCGTGGCCGCGGTGCTCGTCTACCGGCTGATTGCGTACTGGCTCGCCATCGCGGTGGGGTGGCTGACGGTCGGTCTACTAAGCGTCAGACGCCGAGCGTCGGCGCGCCCACCAGCGTGATGGTGCGGCCAGACGCAACAAAACCCGGCACCGTCGGTGCCGGGTTGTGTTGTAGGTAACGCCTACGCGGGAATTACCTTGCGGTCACCCTTCGATGACACCTCGACCCGGCGAGGCTTGGCGTGCTCGGCGATCGGGATGGCGATCGTGAGGACGCCGGACTCGTAGTCGGCGTCAATCTTCTCGGAATCGAGGCTCGTCCCGAGGAAGATCTGACGGGTGAAGGTGCCGTAGGGGCGCTCGGCCATCAGTCGCTCCACGCCTTCGGCCGAGGTGGGCGCCGTGCGCTCAGCCCTCACCGTGAGCACGTTGTTCTCCACGGTGAGCGAGATGGCCTTGGCGTCAACGCCGGGAAGGTCGACGAAGATGAGGAACGAGTCGCCGTTGCGGTAGGCGTCCATCGGGACCGAGTGGGTCCTCGCTACGTCCGGGCTGGCCCAGAACTGCTGGAGAAACCGGTCGATGTCCCGGAAGGTGTCAGTGCGTACAAGAGCCATTGTGAACCTCCTGTCTCGTTGTGCTGCTCTTGAACCGTCGAATCACTTCGACAGCCCCATATTAGCACTCTCATGACGAGAGTGCTAACACATCACGGCGTCAGCGCTGGGCAGCCCACCCGACCGGCTTCGATCGTCGCCAGTCGAGACGCGGGACCCGGCGGTGGGCCACTCGGCCGTAAAAACCCGTAATAGCGACCGGTTGGGGTGCGGGCGAACCACGCGCCCCCCTGGTTCTGTGACGTGCGCAGACGCGCCCCGAACTGGCGGCGCGCGAGCGCGAGCGTTTCGCCGAGTCGCAGGCCACCCTCGACGAGGACGCCCGTTCGTGACGACGGGCCCAGCGAGTAGCCCGCGAAGCGACGGTGTTCGAAGAACGCCGTGAATCCACCCCACGAAGCGGCGGCGTCAACGCCACAGGTCGACAGGAACGGCGTTGGCGCCACGGCCCGGCTCGGCCTGCCCAACGCCGAATCAACGAACGACACGACGAACCGCTGCGCGCTCGCGAACGGCGCGCCGGCGATGCCGTGGTCGTTGAGGGTGATCGCCCGCGGTGACCCTGCAGCGATCGAAGCCACGAGAAGCGGTGCGAGCAGGCCACCCGCCACCCACCACCGTCGGGTTCGCACCGAATTCATCCGAGTACGGTACCCGCAACTCAGTCGCCCGCGTGGGCGCGCGCCACCTTGCCAACGGCATCGGCCACCGACTTGACGACGCTCGCGTTGAAGACGGTGGGCACGATGTAGTTAGCCGAGAGATCGTCGGAACTCACCGCGTCGGCGATGGCTCGACCAGCGGCGATCTCGATCTCCTCGGTGATGTGGGACGCGCCGGCGTCGAGGAGTCCGCGAAAGATCCCGGGGAAGGCGAGGACGTTGTTGATCTGGTTGGGCTCGTCGCTTCGTCCCGTCGCGACGATGGCCGCGTGACGTCGGGCGACCTGCGGGTCAATTTCGGGGTCGGGGTTAGCCAGCGCGAAGACGATGGAGTCCTTGGCCATCACGGTGAGCTGGTCTTCGGTGACGAGGTTTGGGCCCGAGACGCCAACGAAGACGTCGGCGTCGCGAAGCGCTTCGGTGAGGTCGCCGCGGCGACCGTCGCGGTTGCTGTTGGACGCGAGCCAGCGGCGATCCTCGTCGAGCGACGCGTCCTCGGGGTCCAAGATGCCGTGCCGATTCACGCCAATGATGTCGCCGACGCCCTCGGCCATCAGTAGTTTGGAGATCGCGACGCCCGCCGCGCCGACGCCGAGCATCGTGACGCGCACGTTCTTCATCTCTTTGCCGACGACGCGCAGTGCGTTGCGCAGGGCCGCGTAGACCACGACCGCCGTGCCGTGCTGGTCGTCGTGGAAGACTGGTATGTCGAGTAGCTCGCGGAGCCGGCGCTCGATCTCGAAGCAGCGCGGCGCCGCGATGTCCTCGAGATTGATCCCGCCGTAGACGGGAGCGATGCACTGGACGATCCGAACGATCTCGTCCACATCCTGGGTGGCTAGACAAACCGGCCACGCGTCGATGTCGGCGAAGCGCTTGAAGAGCAGGGCCTTGCCCTCCATCACCGGCAGCGCCGCTTCGGGACCGATGTTGCCTAGCCCGAGAACGGCCGATCCGTCGGTAACCACCGCGACGGTATTGCGCTTGATCGTGAGCTTGCGAGCCAGGCTGACGTCCTTCGCGATCGCGTTGGAGATGCGCGCGACGCCTGGGGTGTAGGCCATCGAGAGGTCGTCGCGCGTCTTGAGCGCGATCTTGGGCTTGACTTCGATGGTGCCACCGAGGTGCAAGAGGAACGTACGGTCACTGATCGCGTGCACGGTGGCTCCCGCCACCGACTCGACGGTGTCGCCGAGCACGGTGGCGTGGTCTTCGTTGCTGGCGTTGCAGGTGACGTCGACCACCATGTGCCCGTCGATCGGTTCGACAACGTCGAGCGCGGTCACCAACCCACCGGCGTTGGCGACGGCGGTCGCTATCGCGGGGATGGTTGAGGCGGCGTCAAGGATGACGCGCATGGTGATCGAGTACGAGGCGCTCGGCATGTTCATAGGGGGTTCACGACTTTCTCGCGGTGCGGATACGGCCGGTGACGTACTGTTCGCGGCACCGTCGACCATGCTAGGTCCATCGCGCTCTCGGTCTTGGGTGACCGAAGACCATTACTTCGAAGTAAGTTCAGGCACCGATGATACGAACCGGCCGACGGTAGAGCGTCGGCCGGCGAAAGCGCAGCACGGCGATCTGATCGCGGCGCCGGCTCACCTCGTCGAGGTCGAGGGTGGCCGTGACGACCTGCGGGTCGCTGCCAACCGATTCACCCAGGATCGTTCCCCACGGATCAACTACGAGCGCGTGGCCGTAGGTCGCGATGCCCTCGTCGGTGGTGCCGGCCTGGGTCGCCGCCACGACGAACGCGTGGTTCTCGATGGCCCGCGACCTGATGAGCACGTGCCAGTGGCTCGCGCCGGTCGAGGCGTTGAACGCGGCGGGCACGGCGAGCACCTCGGCGCCGGCGCCAACAAGGGCTCGGTAGAGCTCGGGAAAGCGGACGTCGAAGCAGACTGACAGCCCGACGCAGTATCGCTTCAAGCGCGCGACGACCAGTTCGTTGCCGCGAGCGAGGGCGTCAGACTCGCGGTGGGAGACTGCACCGGGAACGTCGACGTCGAAGAGGTGGGTCTTGCGGTAGGTGGCGACAATCGAGCCGTTGGGACCGATCAACACGCTCGTGTTGTACGGATGGCCGCCTTCGCCGGACTCGAGCATGCTGCCCAGGTGCAAGCTGATTCGTCGCCGTTTGGCCAGTGCGCTCATGCGGGCGGTCGTCGGACCAGGGATTGGCTCGGCGACGGCGTCAAAGCCGCGTGACGGCCCGAGATAGTTGAAGTACTCGGGCAGTTGCACGTACGTCGCGCCGAGTTCGCTCGCTCGTTCGACGAGTTCGATCGACTGCGCGAGGTTCGACTCGCGATTGGATCCCGAGTTCAGCTGTACGGCCCCGACGGTGAGCGTTCTCGGTTTCACGAGCCTCCTGTCCTGCTCGCAATCTACTGGTTCGATCGTTCCTTCGACATCAGGACTGGGTTCCCACGTGGCCGATCCACGTGACAACCTCGTGTCGGCGGTGGTGTCGTCGTGTCGCGGCGCGACGTTAGCCGGTCGACCACGCCAGTGAGACGACATTCGAGGGTGGCGCGAGTCCGTGCGACCAGCGGATCGAGCAATGCATCGAGCTTCGTGGGGCTCGTTCATCGGTCATCGGTAGATTGCTCAGACGGGAAAGCCGTCGAGCCGGGCGAGGACCATCAGCATGACTTCGTCAGCGCCACCGCCGATCGATGAGAGGCGCATATCGCGAAAGAAACGTGCCGTCCAGTTCTCCTCCATGTAACCGATGCCGCCGTGAAACTGCAGGCACAGATCGGCAACGTCTCGCGCCAGGCGTCCGGCGGTGAGCTTGGCCACCGTCGCCATGCGGGTGACGTCCTCGCCCGCCATGAGATCGCTGGCGCACTGGCGATTATGGCTCGTCAAGAGGTCGACGCGAGCCGACAGTTCGGCGAGGCGAAAGGCCACGTACTGCTTGGCGCCGAGGGGTTGTCCGAAGGCCGAGCGCTCGAGCAGGTAGTCGCGCGTTCGCTCGAGCGCGTAGCGACACTGTCCGGCGATGGTGTAGGCGGCGGTCAGCCGCTCGATCACGAACTGGCGCATCTGCTGCTCAAAGCCACGTCCCGGCGCGCCGATCGTGTTCGAGACTGGTACGCGCACGTTGTCCAAGACGAGCTCAGCGGTATCCGAGGACCGGTTGCCGAGCTTGTCGAGTTTGCGAGACACCGTGAAGCCGTCCGAGGCCGTTGGCACGATGATCTGTGAGAGCCCCCGGTACCCACCCTCGTCCGACGTCCGCGCGAGCAGGCAGATCCAGTCGGCCTGCACGCCGTTGGTGATGTAGAGCTTGCGACCGGTGATGACCCATTCGTCGCCGTCGCGCGTCGCGCGCGTCGTAATGGCCGCGACGTCAGATCCGGCGTCGGGTTCGGTGACCGCGATGGCCGCCACCGCGGTACCGGCGATCGCCGGGGCGAGGAAGCGCTGTTTCAACTCCGCGGTGCCGTAGCGCGCGAGCGCCG
Source organism: Acidimicrobiaceae bacterium (assembly GCA_027449665.1). GTDB lineage: Bacteria > Actinomycetota > Acidimicrobiia > Acidimicrobiales > RAAP-2 > RAAP-2. The sequence continues at coordinate 68,866 of DAIDLE010000006.1, forward strand.
GCGTCGCCATATTCGTCTGCACCCCGATCGCCATCGCTACGCCCGCCGCGCCAATGCGCCCGTACTCTTCGCAGGCGACGAGCGTGAAGAGGTGATCGGCGCCTTCGCCACCGTCGGCCGGGTCGTACTCGAGTCCGAGCAGTCCGAACTCGGCGAGCCGAGGAAAGAGCTCGTGAGCGGGAAAGGCGCCGAGTCGCTCCCACTCGTCCACGCGGGGGTTGATTTCGCGTTCGACGAGCGAGCGCACCGTGGCGCGAAACGCCTCGTGCTCGTCAGAGAACCGCACGGCCGCAGCGTATCAGCGCGACCCGTGGCCACGAAGGTGCCTCACGTGGAACGCTCGGCCGCGCTACGTCGTCGACGAACTCGATCGACCGGTCCCTCGAGCTCGGTCGCCGTCTCGTCGCTCGACCCACGAGTTCGGCCACGCGCTACGAGAGGATCTCTGGGCGCCGCGGCTCGTGACTAGCCTACGAGTCGGCGGAAAATTTTCGACGAAGGGTGGCTGATGCCGTACGCATTCTCCGATCGCGGTCTGGAAGTACAAGAGTCAGTGCAGCGGTTCATCGAGCACGTCATCGAGCCGAACGAAGCGACCTACTACGCGCAACTGGCCGAGCTCGGCATCGACGGCTACCCACCAGTACTCGAACGCCTGAAGGCCCAGGCCCTGGAGCGGGGTCTCTGGAACCTCTTTCTGCCGCACCTGAACGTCGACAGTCCGGGCACCCCGCTCTCGAATCTCGACTACGCGCCGATCTCCGAGCAGCTCGGGCGATTCTCCTTCGCCTCAGAGGCACTGAACTGCAACGCGCCCGACACCGGCAACATGGAGATCCTTAACCTCTACGGCTCCGAGCGCGTCAAGGCCGAGTGGTTGGCCCCACTCCTCGCGGGCGAGATTCGCAGCGCCTTCTCCATGACCGAACCCGACGTCGCGTCGTCCGACGCGACCAACATCGGACTGTCGATCGAACGCGACGGCGACGAGTACGTGCTGAATGGTCGCAAGTGGTTCTCGAGCGGCGCGCGCTCGCCACGGTGCCAAGTGCTGATCGTGATGGGTAAGACCGATCCCGCGGGCCCACGGCACCGCCAGCAGTCGATGGTTGTCGTGCCTCGCGAGACGGCCGGCGTCGAGATCGGTATGGAACCCCACGTCTTTGGCTACGACGAGCGTGGTGGGCACCCCGAAGTCATCTACCGAGACGTTCGCATACCGGTTGACAACTTGCTCGGCGACGAGGGCGGCGGCTTCGCCATCGCGCAGGCCCGACTCGGTCCCGGCCGGATTCACCACTGCATGCGCACCATCGGCGTGGCCGAACGGGCACTGGAGTTGTTGGTGTCGCGCTCCCTCGAGCGCCACACGTTCGGTTCGAGCCTCGCTCACAAGGGCTTGATCCAGGACTGGATCGCCGAAGCGAGGATCGAGATCGATATGGCGCGCGAGTACGTCTTGCATACCGCGCACCTCATGGACACCGTTGGGAACAAGGGGGCCGCGGCGGAGATCTCGGGCATCAAGGTGGCGGTGCCGAATATGGCCCTGAAGGTGATCGACCGGGCGATTCAGGTTCACGGCGCAGCGGGGGTGACCCAGTTCACGCCACTCGCGCACATGTACGCGAGCGTGCGCACGCTGCGCATCGCGGACGGGCCCGACGAGGTCCACAAGATGACCATCGCGCGCCGCGAGATCCGTAAGCACAGTCGCGATTTCCACATCGGCGCGGGCGGCTAGCGCTACCGATTCGCGAGCACGTGCGCGATGGCCGCGGGAAGGTCCGACGCCCGCGCGTAGCGGGCCAGTCGGGCGCCAGCGGCGCCGTGAATGAATGCGCTGAGGGCGGCGGCGTCGAGCGGGTCATGGCCTCTGGCGACGCTCGCCCCGATGAGCCCCGCCAGGACGTCGCCGGTGCCGGCCGTTGCGAGCGCGCTCGTGCCAGATTGGATCACGCGCAGTCGACCGTCGGGATGCGCGACCACCGTGGTCGGCCCCTTGAGCAACGTCACGCATCCCGAGGACCGCGCGAGGGATCGGGCCGCCTCGAATCGATCGGCGGCGGGACTTGAGCCGACGAGTCGCTCGTACTCACCGTCGTGCGGGGTCACCACCCACGTCTCGTCACGACGTACGTTGAGGACGCGTTCATCGAGTCCATCGGCGTCGAGCACGACGGCGACGTCCACGTCACGCAGTTGGTCCGCTAACCAGGGTGCGGCGTCACGTCCGAGGCCGGGTCCCGCGACGACCGCCTGGCTGCGTCGGTCCGCGGGGCCATTGGAGCGAACTACTTCGCTCGCGAGCGTCACCACCGGTCCCACGTCGCCTCGACTGGTGAGTCGGATCATGGATGCGCCACCGGCCAGGGCGCCCCGAGTCACGAGATCGGCTGCGCCCGGCATGAGCGGCGATCCCGCGATGACGTCGATGGCGTGGTGCCACTTGTGATCGTCACGACCCCAGCGGACGAACCCCGATAGGTCGGCGTCCTCGACGAGCCCGTCGTCGCCGTCACACGGGATGCCGAGGTTGGCCACGCGCAGCTCGCCGACGTAGGCCGCCGCGTGTCCCGTGAGGTGGGCGGGCTTGAGGGCTCCCAGGGCGACCGTGACGTGAGCTTTGAGTGGCTGGCCGAGCACCTCGCCGGTATCGGCGTTTACCCCGGACGGGAGATCCGCCGCCACGACCGTGGTGGTCGGCGCCACGTGCGGCGCCCGATAGGGGCGCGAGCAGCCGAGCCCGAAGGCGGCGTCGATGACTAGGTCGTAGCCGCGTAGCGACGCGGGTTGGTTCGCAACCTCGACGAGGTCCACGCGTGCGCCGCGCCGGCGCAACTGCTCGGCGGCTACGCGGCCGTCGGCGCCGTTGAGACCCGGCCCGACGAGAACGGCGACGCGCGCGCCGTAGGCGGTGCGCAGCTGCGAGCGCGCGACGAGCGCGATCGCGGTACCCGCGTCGCGCACCAGCGCGTCGACCCCTCGACGAGCCACGGCGCGCGCGTCCGCGCGCCGCATCGCGTCGGCCGTGAGAATCGGAATCATCCAGCTGCGCCCGCGTCGAGTGGTTCGATGACCACCGCCGTGCCGTAGGCGAGAATCTCTTGGAAGGTGTTGGCTAGCTCGTTGGAGTCGTAGCGCATCGCGATCACCGCGTTCGCGCCCATGGACTGTGCGGCGTCGGACAGCCGCTCGAGGGCCTCGGCCCGCGACTGCTGCAACTGCTTGGTGAGTCCGCGCAGTTCGCCGCCGCCGAGTGCCTTGAAGGTGGCGCCCAACTGCGCACCGACGTTGCGGGTGCGCACCGTGAGACCGTTCACTTCACCGAGCACGCGGGTGATGCGGAAGCCGGCAACGTCGTTGGTGGTCGTGATGAGCATGGGGACCTCCTCGTGTGGCAACTGTAGGCCTCGTCCGCGGGCGCCCGCTACGGTGGACCTAGCGTGTCCTTGGTGACGAGAGGAGTGGTAATGACTGCTACAACGTTGAGCGACGAACTCGCGGCGGCGCGAGAGTTTGCCGTGCCCGGCACGTTGACGTGGCTCGGTCACGCGACCGTGCTCTTGACGACGACGACGGGTACGCGCGTGCTCTTCGATCCGTGGTTGGAGAATCCGAAGAGTCCGGTGACGCTCGAGGACCTCGGTCCCATCGACGTGGTGGCCGTGACCCACGGTCACTTCGACCACATGGGTTCGGCGGTACCGGTGGCCCTGGAAACTGGCGCCACGGTCGTCTGCGTTCCCGAGATGGCGGCGTACTTCGCGACCCAGGGGGTCAGCAACCTGCTCGAGATGAACAAGGGCGGCACGGTGCGCGTCGGCGACGTCGCTCTCACGATGGTTGCGGCCGACCACTCGTGCGGCGTCGCGGCGGGCGAGAACCTGCCCTCGATCTACGGCGGGAATCCCGTCGGGTTCGTCGCGCATCTCCCCGTGGGTAGCGGCGGGCCGGTCTACGTCTCGGGCGACACCAACGTGTTTGGCGACATGGGCATCATTCGAGATCTCTACGCGCCCGAGATCGCGCTGATGCCGATCGATGGCCACTACAACATGGGTCCGCGCGAGGCGGCCTACGCCCTCGGCCTGCTTGGCGTAACGCGCTTCATGCCAATCCACTACGGCACCTTTCCACTGCTTACGGGAACGCCGGACGACGTGGCGCGTCACCTGAGCGAACGCGGCGGCGCGACGCGCGTCGTCGCGATTGAGCCGGGTTCGTCCGTTGCGCTCGTGGAGTCGTAGGGTCAGCCGAAGAACGCGACGTGCCAGTTCGCGGCGTAGGGCGTGATGATCGCGGCGCCGATCGCACCGATCACCAGTGACGCGCCGAGCGACCATTGGCGAGCCGACGCGCCGCGAACCTGTCGGCGCGTGTAGGCCAGCCAGTCTCGCGGAGCGAAGCGCGCGGTGTCGATGGCGTGACCGAGGACGTGGATCGCCATCACCCCGAACCACAGGACGAACGAGGCGCGGTGAATCGTGAAGAGCAGCGGGCGCGACGAGACGGGCGCGCCGACGACGAGTCCCACGCCCGAGAACAGCAGCACGAGGGTCAACACGACCAAGACCGGCCCGAGTAGCCGTAGCAGCGGGGCGGGCGGCCCCTTCAGCCGGTACTCGTGATTGCCGGCGTAGTACTTCATCATGCGCCAGGTTGTCGAGGCGATCTTCATCAGGATCGGGGGAATGAGCAGCACGCCGATGAAGATGTGCGGGGTCAGCAGCGAGCGGATGCTCACGATGGTGACGCCTTCGACGAAGAGCAAGATGAAGATGACGGCGGCGAATGAGCTGGTAAATCGGGCGTTACCCTCAACCCCGCCGGTGCGCGAGCGAGGACGAACGCGGGGGCGCGCGTGCTGGGGAGTTCGTCGTGCCATAGGGACCAGCGCCTCGTGCCTCGTTGACCAGATGGTCGCAACAGTTGGCGTAAACGCTAGCAACCGGACCGTCCGCGGCGCGGCGCGCAAGGTAATGACTCCCTAAAAATCACGTCTCCTCGGTGTCACTGGGTCGTTCGACCGGCGGTTGAGTATCGTGACAGCATGTTTCCCGACGCGTCGCGTTCCGGCACGGTTCCGTTCGGTGCGTGGCAGACGTGGTACCGGGTGACCGGCGACCTCGAGAGCGGCGCGATACCCCTGGTGGTGCTGCACGGAGGTCCGGGCGCCGCGCACGACTACCTGCTGAGCCTCGCTGAGCTGAGCCGGACCGGGCGTCCCGTTATCCACTATGACCAGGTTGGCTGTGGCCGTTCGACGCACCGCCGCGACAGCGCAGCCCAAGACTGGACGGTGCGACTCTTCCTCGACGAGCTGGCGAACCTGCTCGAGGCGCTGCGCGTCGATCGCTACCACCTGCTGGGCCAGTCGTGGGGGGGAATGCTCGCCGCCGAACACGCGGTTGAGCGGCCCGTGGGACTCGCGTCACTGATCCTCAGCAATTCGCCCGCGTCCATCGATCTCTGGGTGGCTGAGGCGCTGCGACTGCGCCGCGACCTGCCCCGGGACGTGCGCGAGGTCCTGGACCGACACGAGGCGGACGGTTCGCTGGACGATCCGGCGTACCAGGAGGCGACTCAAGCTTTCTACAACCGTCACGTCTGTCGGGTCATCCCGAATCCGCCCGAGGTCCTGGCCATGACGGCCCAGTTGGCCGACGATCCCACGGTCTACCGGTCGATGTGGGGCCCCAACGAGTTCTACGGCACCGGCAGTCTACGAACGTGGTCGATCATCGACCGGCTGGACCGAATTGTCGCGCCGACGCTGCTCGCGTCAGGCCGCTTTGACGAGGCGACTCCCGCCACGGTCCAGCCGTTCTTCGATCGGATCGAGGACGTACGCTGGGAGATCTTCGAGGCATCAAGTCACATGCCGTTCGTCGAGGAGCCGTTGCGCTACCTCGACGTGATCGGCCGCTTTCTCGCTGAGCATGACTAGCGCGAGCTCCGCGCGGCTGGTCGTGCTGGACAGCGTGCTCGTGGATCTGACGCTGCGCGTCGACGCCCTACCCGATCGTGGCGGCGACGTGCGAAGCGACTCGTCGATGCTCGCGCCCGGCGGCGGCTTCAACGTGCTCGCCGCGGCCGCTCGTCAGGGCATGGCGACGTGCTACGGCGGCCGACTGGGGCACGGCCCGTTCGCCGATCTCGCGCGCGAGGCGTTGCGGGCCGAGGGCGTGGCGCTGCTGCGCGAGGACGGCGACGCCCTCGATGACGATCTGGGGATCTGCGTTGTCCTGATCGACCGGGACGGCGAGCGCACGTTCATTACTGCGCCCGGAGCGGAACTGGGCCTCGAGCGACGATCCCTCGACGCACTCGACGTGCGAGCGCGGGACTACGTGTATCTCTCGGGTTACAACCTGGCCCACCCCGAGCTCGCCGCGGTCATCGCACCCTGGCTCGACTCGATAACCACCGACGCCGTCGTGGCGTTCGATCCTGGGGCTCGCGTGCTCGATAGCGATCCGGCCGCTCTCGCGCGCGTGCTGGCACGGACCGACTGGCTGCTCGCGAGCGCGAGTGAGTGCCGAGCGCTCACGGGGATCGAGGAGACGTCGAGTGCCGCGACCGAGCTGCGCTCGCGGGTTCGCCGGGGCGTCATCGTCCACGACGGTGCCTCGGGGTGCCTCGTGGTCGAGCACGGTGTCGAGCGCGTGGCGCCCTTTGATACCGTCGTCGTGGACACCAACGGTGCCGGCGACGCGCACAACGGCGTCTTGTTAGCGGAGTTCGCCCGCGGCGCGCCGACGCGGGTGGCCGCGCAACGCGCCAACGCGGCCGCGGCGATGGCCATCGCCGCGGGCGGTCCTGCCACGGCACCGACCCGGGCGAGCCTCGACGCCTTCTTGGCGACGCGACGCGGCTGACGGCGCCTTCGGGTGGCGTCGCGCTCGCGGGGACGGCGATCGCCCGCGGTACCATCGTGGTGACACGGATCGGCGGTCGCGTGAGGGCCTTTCAGGACTACTACCCAGAGCACCTGGCTCACTGCTACGGCTGCGGACGCCTCAACGAACACGGCTACCGCATCCAGACGGTGTGGGACGGCGACCACAGCCTGACGCGCTTCACGCCGGCGCCGTTCCACACGGCGATACCGGGCTACGTCTACGGCGGCCTGCTGGCGTCGCTCATTGACTGTCACAGCACGGGCACCGCGGCGGCGGCCATGTACCGGGCCGAGGGGCGCGACATGGATACGCTGCCGGCATTTCGCTTCGTCACGGGAACCCTGTCGGTGCGATACGTTCGAGCGACGCCGCTCGGGCCGCCCCTCGAGATTCGCGGCGACGTCACCGAGATCAAAGGCCGGCGGGTGAGTGTCCAGTCGACGGTGTGGGTCGACGGCGTGGCGACCGTGGCCGGCGAGGTCGTCGCGGTTCAGATGCCCGAGAACTTCGGCGAAGCGGAATCCGGCTAGGGCGACGACGCCCTACGGTACATTTGTGACAGGGTGTCGAATTCTGACGAGGCGGAGGTTTCGGTGACGATGCGGTACGAAGCCTTCGAGGGGACCATTGGTCGAACCGTCAAGGAGTCGACCCCGTGGTGGCCGACTCCGGCGCACGCGCGGGCCGGCGCCCCCGACGTCGTCGTGGTGCTAGTCGACGACCTCGGCTTCTCGCACTTTGGCTGCTACGGATCGACGTTGGCCACCCCCACCGTGGACTCCCTAGCCGCTGGTGGCGTTCGCTTCACCAACTTTCACGTCACGCCCCTCTGTTCGCCCACTCGCGCGGCACTGCTCACTGGGCGCAATCACCACGAGGTTGGCATGCGAGGCATCGCGAACTGGTCGTCGGGCTTTCCCCACATGCGCGGCGAAGTGTCGCTCCACGCCGCGACCATGGCCGAAGTGCTGCGCGAGGCCGGCTACGCCACCTTCGCGATCGGCAAGTGGCACCTCGTGCCACCCGACGACTCCTCGTCGGCTGGGCCGTTCGACCAGTGGCCGCTCCAGCGGGGCTTCGACCGGTTCTACGGGTTCCTCGACGGCGAGACTGATCAATTCGCGCCGGACCTCGTGCACGACAACCACCGCGTCGCGGCGCCGGCGACGCCAGCCGAGGGCTATCACCTGAGCGAGGACCTGATCGATCACGCGACGTCGTTCATCCGTGACTCGGTATCGGTGCGTCCCGATCGTCCCTTTTTCGCCTACGTCGCCTTCGGCGCGACCCACGCTCCCCACCAGGCGCCAGCGGCGTATCGCGAACGCCACCGGGGCCGTTACGACGGCGGGTGGGATCTCGCGCGAGCGTCGTGGTTCGCCCGTCAGCGCGACCTCGGCATTATCGGGCCGACGACGGAGCTCGCTCCGCGAAACCCCGGCGTCGAGCCGTGGGACTCCCTCGGCGAGGGCGAGCGACGTCTCGCCGCCCGGCTGCAGGAGGCCTTCGCCGCGTACCTTGAACACACCGACGCCCAGCTCGGTCGACTCGTCGACGAGCTGGCGCGTTTGGGGAGGCTCGACAACACCGTCCTCGTGGTGATGAGCGACAACGGCGCGAGTCAAGAGGGTGGTCCCCTCGGCGTCCTGCACGAGATGAAGTACTTCAACGGCGTTGGTGAAAACCTCGACGAGGCCCTCGCTCGTATCGACGAGATCGGCGGGCCGAACAGCCACGCGAACTATCCGTGGGGATGGGCCCAAGCCGGCAACACGCCGTTCAAGTGGTACAAGCAGAACACCCACGAGGGGGGCGTTCACGTGCCGCTGATCGTGCACTGGCCAGCGGGGCCAGCCGGGCGGGGATCGCTGCGCCGCCAGTTTCACTACGTGACCGACGTCGCGCCGACCATCTACGAGATCGTCGGCGTTGAGGCGCCGGCCACCTATCGCGGTCGTGACCAGATGCCCCTGACGGGGACGTCCATGGCCTACGCGCTGGCCGACGCCGCGGCCCCGAGCCGCCACGCCACCCAGTACTTTGAGATGGTCGGGCATCGCGCGCTCTACCACGAGGGATGGAAGGCGGTCACGCGTCACACGCCCGGCACGGACTTCGATGCCGATCGCTGGGAGCTGTACCACGTCGAGGCGGATCCATCGGAGTGCCGTGATCTCGCCGCTACCGAGCCCGAACGGCTCGCCGACCTGGTCAAGCGGTGGTGGGCTGAGGCGAGCGCCCACGACGTCTTACCCCTCGACGACCGCGGCATCGAGCTCTTTCGCTCGAGGGCGCGTTACCATTCACCCCACCCGGTCAGCCGGCACTACACCTACTGGCCGCCGATCAGTCTGATTCCTCCGCAGGCCGCGGCGCCCATCGGCGGTCGAAGTTGGGACCTGGCGGTGACCCTCGAGCATGACGCGGGGGACTGCGGCGTCCTCGTCGCCACGGGGACCGCGAACGCGGGCCTCAGTGTCTTCGTACGCGACGAACGGCTCTGGTTTGACTACAACATCTTTGGCGACCACCACGTGCTCTCGTCGCGCGAGCCCCTGGGCGAGGGATCGATGACGGTGGCCGTTCAGTTCCGTCGGGGCGACGTCGGTGGGCGAGTCCAGCTAGTCGTCGGTAGCGGGCCGCCGGCGACGATGGATGTGCCGTTCGTCATGCGCATCATCTCGAGCATTGGCATGACCATCGGTCACGACGGTCCGTCGCCGGTCTCGCGACACTACGCCGACGCCTTCGCCTACAGCGCGACCATCGATCGCGTCGACATTCGCCTCGTGGCGCCCGAAGCGCCCGACGCGCTTGACGCCGCAGCGAGAGCCGCGATGACTCGACAGTGACTCGCGAGTAGCAAGGAGAGACGTGGACCGACTTCGTACCCCCGAGAGCAGCTTCGCCGTGGTCGCGGACTTCGCGGGCCGCGCGTCGTACGCCGAGCTGGATGATCCGACGGGCGGCGCGCCCCTGCGCGTCGCCTTTCGTGACGAGGGTCCGCGCGACGGGCGCGTCGTGGTGCTCGTGCACGGCGAGCCGAGCTGGTCGTATCTCTACCGCGACGTGATCGAGGATCTCGTGGGCGCCGGACTGCGGGTCGTCGCCCCAGACCTGGTCGGTTTCGGGCAGTCCGACAAGCCGGCCGCGCGTCTCGACTACACCTACGCTCGTCACGTCGAGTGGATGCGCCAGCTGCTCTTTGATCGGCTGGACCTTCGCGACGTGACACTCTTTGGCCAGGACTGGGGCAGCCTGATCGGGCTGCGTCTGGTTGGTGAGCACCCCGATCGCTTCGCGCGGGTCGCGGTCGGCAATGGCGGCCTGCCCACCGGCGACGAGCGGATCAGTGACGCCTTCGTCGCGTGGCGCGACTTCAGCCAGAGCGCCCCCGTACTGCCCATCGGCCGCATTGTGGCCGGCGGATGCCGTCGAACCCTCAGTGCCGACGAGATCGCCGCGTACGACGCGCCGTTCCCCGACGAGACGTACAAAGAGGGCGCCCGCGAGTTTCCCCGCCTCGTGCCCACGTCGCCCGATGACCCGGCGCACGACGCCAACGTGCGTGCGTGGGCGACGCTCGCCGCGTGGACCAAGCCGTTTCTCTGCTGCTTCTCCGATGAGGATCCCATCACGCGCGGGGCCGATCAGCGATTCCTCGACGTCGTCCCCGGTGCCGCGGACCAAGCCCACACCACGATCCACGGCGCGGGGCACTTCCTCCAAGAAGATCGGGGGCACGAACTGGCCGGTGTCCTTGCGTCGTTCGCGCGCGCTGATCAGCGGTAGTGCCGACCGAGGTCGTCGCTCCACGCGGGGGCCCGCAACGTCCCGCGCGGCACGCTCCAGCGAAAGACTGGCTTGATGTCGAGCACCGGCGTGCCATCGATGCCGTCGAGTCCGCGCACCCGAAAGGAGCGCTCGTTCAGGCTCTCGATGGCGATCGTGGTGAGGAGCAGCCGGTTGGGCCGATCCTTGTTGCGCTGGGCAAATACGCCTACGTCGGGCCAGTCGGCGTTGCCGCGCGGGTGCCGGTGCCACGGAGCGGGCGGCACGTCTTCGGCCCAGTCGGCGAAGAAGATCAACTCCACGTGGGAGAAGTCCTCGAGACCGCGCAGCGCCTCGCTGGGAACGTCGGCGGCTAGCTCGACGGTGCTTTCGACGTCCTCCCAGTTATCGTCGAGCGCTTCGTCGCGGTCGTTTCGAATGTAGGCGACGGCTCGTACGGCGTAGTCCATGGGGCCAATCTAGCGAACGACCCCGGTGACGAGGAGCCGGCGGCGATAGGGTGAGTCCCCGGAATGGGTAATGATGGCTGAGCTCACCTTCACCTACGGGACGATGGCGGCTGGCAAGTCGACGCTCGCCCTGCAGCTCTGCTGGCAGTTGCGAGAGGGGCGAAGCGACGTGGCGCTGTGGACCTTTGGGGATCGCAGCGCGAATGGCACGGTCACCAGTCGAATCGGCATTGAGGCCGACGCGGAGGCCGTGGCGCCCGGCGCGGACTTGGCGCCGCACGTGGCCCGGCTACTCCAGCGCGAGGTGCAGATACTCGTGATCGACGAGGTGCAGTTCGCCAGTGCGGATCAGATCGACGCGTTGGCTAGCCTCGCGGACGAACACGGCGTCGACGTGCACACCTTCGGGCTGTCGGCGGACTTTCTCCTCAACATCTTTCCTGGTTCGGCCCGGCTCTTCGCGATCGCGGACTGGGCGCACGAGCTGCCCCTGACGTCGTCGTGCTGGTGCGGCCGCCGCGGCCGCTGCAACGCTCGCGTCGTTGACGGCGTGGTCGCTCGCGCCGGCGACCAGTTCTACTTCGGCGACGTCGCCTCGGGCGACGTGCACTACCAGGTGCTCTGTCGCACCCACTACCGGCTCGGCCAGCTGCGTCCCTAGTTCGCCCGCGTCAAAAGAACGCCGCGCACAGGTCGTAGAGCTCGCGCGGCACGCCGCGCTGACCGTACGCGACCGCCGACAACGGTTGGAGTTCGATGGCGCCGCCGCGAACCAACGGTATCGTCCCAAAGTCGCCGTCGACAACGGCGTCGTAGGCGGCGGCACCGACCCGGGTCGCCCAGATGCGGTCGTAGGCGGTCGGACTGCCGCCGCGCTGCAGGTGCCCAAGGACCGTCGTTCTCACTTCGAATCCCCCGTGCTCGTCGATCTTGGTGGCTACGAACTGTCCGACCCCGCGCGTAGCCAAGCGCACGCCGCGTACCCCGTCGGCGCTCAAGTTCGGCACTTCGGTTCCCCCGAGCGTGGCCAGGTTGACGCCTTCGGCGACGACCACGATAGAGAACGCGTTGCCGGCGTCTCGACGGGTGACGAGGTGCGCGACGATGTCGTCCATGGTGAGGGGGAACTCCGGTATCACGATGAGGTCTGCGCCACCCGCGAGACCTCCGAGGGCCGCGACCCATCCCGTCGTGCGACCCATCGTTTCGACCACCATGACGCGGTGGTGGGAGTCGGCGGTCGTGTACAGGCGGTCCAACGATTCGGCCACGACGCTGATCGCGGTGTCGAAGCCGATGCAGTAGTCCGTGCCGAGCAAGTCATTGTCGAGGGTCTTGGGCACCCCCACGACCGGCGCCCCTCGTTCGGCTAGCCAGTGGGCGATTCGCTGGGTCCCGTCGCCGCCGATGGCGACGAGCGCGTCGAGGTGCTCGTTGATTGACGCCAGGACCTGGTCGCGACCACCGGCCGGGCGGTCGAGGTCGTAGCGCGCGGTGCCCAGGAGTGTGCCGCCGCGTCCGACGACGCCACGAAAGTCCTCGGCCCGTAGGTCGCGTCCTGCGTAGGTGACGAGCCCCGACCAGCCGTTGGCGACGCCGATGACCTCGTGGCCGTCGGCGAGGGCCATCAGGCCAACCGCGCGGATCGCCGCGTTCAGGCCCGGCGCATCGCCGCCGGCCGTGAGAACCCCAATGCGCATACGCCCTCGATAGATCGCCGTTCGACCGTAACTTTACGCGATGGCCCGCCGCGTAGCCGCTAGCGACCAGAGATCGTTTCGCCGTTACGACTCGTTCACGTGACGTTCATTTTCGCTGCCTACGCTCGGGCGGGAATGAGTGATCAAGGACGTGGATCGTGGATGAGGTAGTCAAACCCAACGTGGACTCGGCCCGCATCGAGTCCGTGCTCCACCAGCTCGACCCCGACGCCGATCGGCCGGCCCACGTCATCGCGACCGAGGGACTCAATCTCCATTTCGGATCTAAGACGATTCTTTCCGGCGTCAACATGAGCTTCACTCGCGGCACGATCACTGCGTTGATTGGCCCCACCGGATCGGGCAAGTCCACATTCCTGCGCACGCTGAACCGCATGAACGATCGCGTCGTTGGCTTTCGCCACGAGGGTGATGTACGCCTCGACGGACGTAGCATCTGGGACTCGCGCGAGGACCTACTCGCGCTGCGTCAGCGGGTCGGCATGCTCTTTCAGCGGCCCAACCCGTTCCCGATGTCGATCAAGGACAACGTCGTCGCGGGGGTGCGAGCCCACCGCATCGCCAAGGGCAAGCAGCTGGACGTGGTCGCAGAGATTCGCCTGCGCGAGGTGGGCCTCTGGGACGCGGTGAAGGATCGTCTCGGCGATTCGCCCTACCGGCTTTCGGGTGGTCAACAACAACTGCTCTGCCTCGCCCGAGCGCTCGCGGTCGGTCCCGAGGTGCTACTGCTCGATGAGCCGACGTCGGCCCTCGACCCGCTCTCTACTGAATCAGTTGAGGGCCTGCTTCGCCGATTGACGCCGGCGCTGTCCTTGATCGTGGTGACCCACAACCTCGGCCAGGCTCGACGGGTCTCGGACGTCACCATGTTCTTTCACGGTGGTCACCTCGTCGAGTCCGGTCCCACTGACCAGGTGTTCGAACGACCCCGCGAGTCCGACACCGCGCGCTACGTCAACGGACTAATGGGCTGACGGGCGACGGTAACCGAGAAATCGTTTTGCCCTTACCGCGACATCACGAGTGGTTTACCTGCGATGCGTACCGTAGCCGGGTCGTCTACTAGGAGGAACGTTGTGAAGTGGAAAACCCGTATGAGCTCTCGACTGGCGCTCACCGTTATTCTGGCGGGTGCGCTCGGTCTATCGGGCCTCGCGTCGGGAGCGTCGGCGTCAACCAAGACCAAGGCCAAGGCCAAGCCCCGCGCGGGGGTCACGCTCGTCGTCGAGAAGCCGGCGGCGGCCAATTTGTCCGAGACTGGCAGTACGTTGCTGTACCCACTCTGGAACATCTGGGCTCCGGGCTACCAGTCGGCGTATCACAACGTCACCATCAGCACCGCGGGCACGGGTTCGGGAACCGGCATCGCCGACGCGGCAAGCGGCACGGTCAACATCGGCTCGTCTGACGCCTACCTCTCGCCAACGACGCTGGCCGCGAACCCCTCGCTGCTCAACATTCCACTCGCGATCTCCTACCAGGCGATCGTGTACAACATTCCCGGCTTGACCGCGCACCTCAAGCTGAACGGCACGATCATCACCGATATGTACCTCGGCAAGATCACCAACTGGAGCGACCCGGCCATTGCGGCGCTCAATCCCGGCGTGAAACTGCCGTCGCTGCCGATCGTCGCGCTGCACCGCTCCGACGGCAGCGGTGACACCTTCATCTTCTCGCAGTACGTGGCTCGCCAGGACGGGTCGCAGTGGGGCGTTGGCAACTACGGCACGACGGTGACCTGGCCGGCGATCAAGAACCAGCTCGCTGAGAACGGCAACGGCGGCATGGTCTCGGGCTGCCAAGCCACGCCGGGCTGCGTTGCCTACGTCGGCATCAGCTACCTGACCCAAGCCCTCGGCGACGGACTGGGTTACGCCCAGATCAAGAACGGCGACGGACAGTACGTGCTGCCCACTCCGCAAACGGCGAGTCTCGAGGCGCAGGGCTACACCAAGATCACCCCGGCCAACGGCACGATCTCGATGATCAACGGACGCGTGAAGGGTGGCTACCCGATCGTCAACTACGAGTACGCCATCGTCAACAAGCACCAGGCCAGCACCTCGGTCGCCCAAGCGGTCCGCTCGGTGCTCGAGTGGGCGATCAATCCAAAGCACGGTAACGCCGCCAAGTACCTCAGCCAAGTTCGCTTCGTTGCGCTGCCCATGAAGGTCGTCCTGCAGTCCTTTCAGCAGATCAAGTCGATCAGGTAGTCGCGCCATCGATGGCAGCCGAACACCGTAGTCCCGTATCACCCACCCGCCGGGAGCGACCGTCCCGGCGGGTGGGTCGTTACGTGCGCCGCCACGAGGAGGGCCTCTGGCGAGTCGGGGGCCGCGTCGCGGCGCTGATGCCGATCGCCGCGCTGCTCTTCGTGGTCGTGGTTCTCGCCGTCAAGGCTTGGCCAGCCATTCGAGTGAACGGCTTCAGCTTCTTGACTGGCAGCGCGTGGCTCCCGGGCAATACCTACGGTGGAGTCGAACACGTGCACGGCGTCATTATCCCGGCGGGCGCGCGATACGGTGCGTGGCCCCTCATCGCGGGCACGCTGCAGACCTCGGCGATCGCGATCCTGATCGCGCTGCCCATCTCCATTGGGACGGCCTTCGCACTGACCGAGCGACTGCCGAGGTGGATCGCGCGCCCCGTCGGCTTCTTCGTCGAGATACTGGCCGGTATCCCGAGCGTCATCATTGGCCTGTGGGGCGTCCTGGTCCTCGGACCCTTCCTCGCCCACGACGTGTACCCCCTCGTGGCGAACCACGTGCCGAACGTTCCGGTGCTTCGCTACTTCGCGGGTTCGGTCGGCTACGGGGAGGGCCTCTTGACCTCGGGCCTGGTCCTCGGGCTGATGATCGTGCCTATCATCGCGTCGACGACGCGCGACCTCTTTTTGCAGGTGCCACCGCTGCCCAAAGAGGGTGCCGAGGCGCTCGGCATGACCGACGCCGAAGTGGCGCGACGCGTGACGATTCCGTGGGTGCGTTCGGGCATCATTGGGGCGACGGTCCTCGGGTTGGGCCGCGCCCTCGGGGAAACCATCGCGGTCGCCATGGTGTCGGGTTCGGTGCTCGGGGTGGTATCGCCAAATATCTACGGCACGATGACCACCATCGCCGCGACGATCGTCAGCCAACTGGACTCGGCGGCCACCGACGGTACGGGCTTCGCCGTGGCGACGCTCGCCGAGGCCGGCCTCTTGCTGGCCCTGATCTCGATAGTCGTGAATCTGGTCGCGCGTCGCATCGTCCGCCACTCATCGCGCATGACGGCGCCCGTGGGACGGGCCTAGCCGTGGCAATCGACGTGGCCTCATACCCTCGCACGCGCTGGCGGCGAGGCAAGTCGTTGCTCTTTCGGGCCTTCACGGTAGGCTCGCTCGTCTTCGTGGTCGGGCCGGCGCTGTGGTTGATCGGCAGTGTCGTGGCGCGGGCGGTGCCCACGTGGCGATGGAACGTCCTTACCACGCTGTCCCAGGGCACCGGCGGTGGCTTGGCGAACGCCGTGGTGGGCACCGCCGTGATCATGTTCGGCGTGCTCGTGTTAGCCGGCACGGTAGGAATTCTCACGGGGGTGTACCTGTCAGAGTACACGGTTCGTCGCGACGGCACCCCCGGCGGTGGCGTGATGCGTATCGCCATCGACGTTCTCGCCGGCTTTCCGTCAATCGTGCTCGGCTACGTCGGGTATATCGCGCTCTGCGTCGGCCTCGGCTGGGGGTTTTCACTACTGCCGGCGCTGCTCATCGTGTCGATGATGGTGGTTCCCTACATCGCCAAGGCGACTGAGTCCGCACTTCGCCAGGTCCCCACAAACTACCGTGAGGGCGCGGACGCGCTCGGCATGTCCGGCGGCTACGCGCTGCGTCGAGTGGTGGTGAAGTCAGCGCTGCCCGGCATCGTCACGGGGCTGCTGATCGCCCTGTCGATCGCCGGCGGCGAGACGGCCCCGCTGCTGTACACCGCTGGGGTCACCAACAACCTGCCGACGTGGACCCTGCTGCATCACCCGATTTCGTACCTGACGTACTACATCTGGACGGACTGGAATCAGCCGACGGCGGCCGCGCACGTTGTCTCTTACGACGCGAGCCTGATCTTGATCGTGATGGTGCTGGTGCTGCTCGTCGTCGCGCGCCTCGTGGTGACCCGCACGCAGCGTCACACCGAGGGCGCTCGGTAGACGTCGGGCGCTCGGCGGCGCTACCCTCGAGGACCAAGGGGGTAGTCGTGGAACGAGCGTGGTGGCGAGAGTCGGCGGAGTCGCTGGCGCGGATGATTCGATCAGGCGAGACGACCTCGCGCGAGGTTGTCGAGTCGCACCTCGAGCGAATCGAGAACGTGAACGGTGCGGTGAACTCGGTAGTCGAGGTGCGACCCGACGAGGCGCTGGCGGCCGCTGACGCTGCCGACGCAGCCCAGCGAGCGGGTCGCCCGCTCGGACCACTGCACGGTGTCCCGTTCAGCGTGAAGACCAATATCGACGTGGCCGGCTACGCCACGACCGACGGTTCGGTCTACCTCGCCGACCGGGTCGCGTCGAGTGACGCGCCGGTGGTCGAGCGCATGCACGGCGCCGGTGGCGTGGTCCTCGCGCGTACGAACATGCCCGATCTCGGTCTGCGGATCAATACCGAGTCGTCGCTGTATGGCGCCGCACACAACCCCTGGCGGCGGGGACGTACGACGGGTGGATCCTCAGGCGGAGAGGCCGCGTCGATCGCGTCCGGCATGAGCCCCATCGGACTCGGTAACGACATCGGCGGTTCGTTGCGCAATCCCGCTTTCGCGTGCGGCATTGCCTCGATCAAGCCGTCGAGAGGCCGCGTGCCGATGGCGAACGTGACTGATCCCGTTGAGCGGCCACTCAACAGCCAGATCATGTTGGCCGAAGGCGTCCTCGCTCGTCGGGTCGCCGACCTGCGTCTCGGGCTGTCGGTGGTCATGGGTTCGCACCCTCGTGACCCACAGGCCGTCGACGTTCCGCTCGTCGGTCGCCCGGTCGCTCGCCGGGTCGCCCTGGTACCCGAGCCCGCGGGGGGTTCCACCGACGCGGGCGTCGCCGAAGGCGTACGCGCCGCGGGCCGCGCTCTCGAAGCCGCCGGGTACCACGTCGAGGAAGTGGAGCCACCCCGGCTGGTGGAGGCGTACCTGGCGTGGACCGAGTTGATGTGGACCAGTTTGCGGGTGGCCATGCCCATGATCGAGCCGATCATGGGCGACGGTGGACGGCGATTCCTCGAGCTCACCAACGTCGACTTTCCCGTCAGCACCGAATCGCTCTACGCCATGCACCAGTCTCGCTTCGCCGTCGAGCGGGCGTGGCGGGAGTTCATGGAGTCCTACCCCGTGGTCGTGGGGCCTACGTGGACCCAGCCGCCCTTCGAGCACGGCTTCGACATCGCCGACGCCGACTCGGCGATGGCCGTCGCCGAACTCTTTCGCTTCGTGTTGCCCGCCAATCTGATGGGTCTGCCCGCCGTGTGCGTGCCCACGGGGCTCGCCGACGGCCTGCCCACCGGCGCGCAGGTTATCAGCATGATGTACCGCGACGATCTCTGTCTCGACGCCGCCGAGGCGGTCGAGCGATCGATCGGCGTCATAACGCCAATCGATCCGCGGGCGTGAGCGTCACGGTACGCCCCATCCGCGCCGACGAGGTAGCCGACGCCGTCGCGCTCGTCGTAGACGGGTCGCTTTCACCGGAGGGTGAACGGCCCGACGACCTCGCGGCGTACTGGTCCGGGGTCGTCGCGACGCGCGCCGGAGGGGGCGACGTGTTGGTGGCGCTCGACGATGGCGACGTCGTGGGCGTCTGCCAGGTTCTCCTGCTGACGCACTTTCAGCACGCGGGCGGTCGCTGCTGCGAGCTCGAGAGCGTTTACGTGCGACGTGACCGGCGCGGTCAGGGTGTTGGGTCGGCCATGTTGCGCGCCGCCGAATCGCTCGCGCGGGCCGCTCACTGCTACCGAATCCAGCTGACGAGTCGCAACCAGCGAGTCGACGCTCATCGGTTCTATCTCGCCAACGGCTTCGACCAGACGAGTCAGGGTTTCAAGAAGAGCCTCACGACGTAACTTCGCGGATCGAGCCGTCGTCGACGTCGAAGACGAAGCCCCGTACGTCGCTGTCGTCGATGAAGGGGCTCTCGCGAAGCGCCGCGACCGTGGCGCGCACGTCGGCGTCCACGTCTCGGTAGGCCCCGAGTCGAAAGGGTGGTCGCACGCCGGTCTGTTCGGTGATGGCGGCCACGAGTTCGTCTTCGACAAAGCTCTCGAGCCCGCACCGACTGTGGTGAATCACCATGATCGAGCGGGTGCCCAAGAGGCGCTGGCTGAGCAGCAGGGAGCGGATGGCGTCGTCGGTTGCGAGCCCCCCGGCGTTGCGAATCAGGTGCGCTTCGCCGAGGTCGAGTCCCAGCGCGCCGAACAGGTCCAGGCGCGAGTCCATGCACGTCAATACGGCCAGTCGGCGCTGGGGCTCGGTCGGTCGTTCTCGGTGACCGTGGCGAGCAACGTACCCGCGGTTGTTGTCGAGGATCTCGTCGATGCTCATCGCGCCAGTGTAGACAGAGTCGCTACGCTCGACCCAGGAGGTGGCGATGCAACACAACGATGAGGTTCGTGCCGAGTTGCGCGAGCCCGCGCTCGATCTGCGCTCAATGATTCCCGACGTGCTCAAGGGCTACTCGACGATGTCGAAGGCCGCGATGACCGACGGCGAACTGAGCACCGGGATAAAGGAGCTGGTGGCGCTCGGCATTGCCGTCACGCGCGAGTGTGACGGTTGCGTCGTCTCGCACGCCCGCGGCGCGGCGCGCGCCGGTGTCACCCGTCAGCAGGTCGCCGAAGCGATGGGCGTCGCGATCATGATGAACGGGGGACCGGGTACGGTCTGGGGTCCGCGGGCCCTGCGCGCCTTTGACGAAGCGGTCGCGGCGCTCGCTAGTTGAACGAATACGCGAGGTGCGTGATGCCGTTCACGAAGCTCGAGGCGAGGGCGATCGGTGGCGCGGTTGCGTGGATGGCGGGGTAGCGCGAGAGCAGCGTGCGCCACATCACCCGAATCTCGCGGCGCGCCAGGTGGGCCCCGAGGCAGAAGTGCGGACCGGGGGCACCGAAGCCCAGGTGGTCGTTGGGCGTTCGCGCGACGTCGAAGACGTCGGGCCGGTCGAACGCGGCCTCGTCTCGATTGGCCGAGTTGTAGAACAGCAGCACCTTGTCGCCCTCGCGTAGGTCGAAGCCCGACAGGGTGTAGTCCCGCGACAGCGTGCGGCGCATCCAGATCACTGGCGAGGCCCAGCGAACGATCTCGTCGGTCGCCGTCGCGCCGAGCGCCTCGAAATCGGCGGCGAGGCGGGCCTTCTCGTCGGGGAACCTCGTGAAGGCGTCCAGCGCGTGCGCGATGGCGGTGCGCGTGGTCTCGTTGCCGGCGGTAACCAGCAGCACGAAGAAGGACGCGAGCTCTTGCTGGGTCAGGCGCTCCGATTCGATCTGTGCGTTCACGAGCGCGCTGGTGATGTCGTCGACCGGGTGTTCGCGACGGAATCGACCGAGGTCTTCCATTATCGCCGTCAGCGCCGCGCCAGCTTCGAGGAAGGCGACGACCGGGTCAGTTCCGGCGGGAACGAACTCGGGGTCACCCGAGGAGAGAATCACGTTGGACGCGCGTAGGACCGTCGGGTATTCACTCGGCGGGATCCCCATCATCGTGCCAATGATCTCGAGCGGGAAGGGAGCCGCGACGTCAGCCACGAAGTCGCCTGAGCCCCCCACGGCCGCCTCACGGACGATTCGGTCGGCGACGCGGTCGATGGAATCCTCGATGGCTCGCACCGTGCGCGGGTTGAAGGCGTTGGCGACGATGCGGCGCAGTCGGGCGTGCTTGGGGTTGTCGGTGGAGATCATGCCGGAGAAGTACTCGACCATTTCGGGGGGCAGGTCGAACTGCGACACGGCGCCGGGACCCGAGAGGAACACCTCGGGGTGACGAGACGCCGTTACCACGTCACCGTACCGGGTGAGGGCGTAGTACCCGTTGTCGGCCGGGAACTCGAAGGCCGTGCCTTCGACCACGGGCTGGTCGAAGTGAGCAATGGGTCGCTTCGCGCGCAGCGCGGCGAACGCGGCGTCGCGCTCGACCCACGGACGACGCCAGAAATCCATATCGGAGAGGTCGATGTCGTCAAGAGTCCACTCTGGAGCGTTCATTGCTTAAGCGTACCGAGCAAGGTGGGGTCACGGCGGACGCGATTCCCGGCAGACTGGGGTGGTGGACGCACTCACTGATCAGGTCCGCCAGAGCCGTCTCCAGGCGTTGCAGTCGCTCATCGACCTCATGCGTCCCGCGGTGCAGGCCGATGGGGGGGATCTGGTGCTCGTTCGCGCCGACGTCGACTCGGGCGTGGTCGAAGTACAGCTCCAGGGAGCCTGTTCGAGTTGTGCCATCTCCGCCGATACGTTGCAGGGCGGCGTGACGAGGATCTTGACCGACCGCCTGGACTGGGTGACCGAGGTGGTCGGCGGCGTCGATGACGCCATTGACCCCGAAGATTCCATGTCGTTAGGCACCGGCGGCTACGTCCCGCGCTACCGCGCCCTGTAGCAGACGCCCTAACGACGGCGAACGCACGAGAGCTACGCGTGTTCCGCATCGGTTGGCGCAACCCGACTGGTGGCGGCCCGGCTGTGCCACGTGGGTCACGCCGACGCTGGCTCGGACCCAACGCCATAACGTTCGCCTAGTTTCGAGGACCGGTTCGGGCTACGCTCGGCCTAGAGCAGGTGGAGGTGACTATGGGGCTCATGGACAAAGTCAAGGAGCAGGCGGCCGCGGCCGCGTCGGCGGCCAAGGATGCGGCCCAGAAGGGTCAAGCGAAGGTCGACGAGATCCAGGCGCGCCGCGCCGCGGACGGCGTGCTGCGCGAACTCGGTCTCGTCGTCTACCTGACGCAGGTGGACCGGGCGCCGTCGACGGCCGAAAGCGATATCGCCGCGCACGTGGCCACGCTCAAGGAGTACGAGGCCGAGCACGGTCCCATCGACTAGGGCTGCGCAGTTCGTCACGATCGGGCGCTGGGCCGCTATCATTTAGTTAGTTACGTGAACTAATGGATGTCATGACCAACGACACTGCGGCGCGGCTTCGGTACGCGATCACCCGACTCAATCGACGGCTGCGCCAGTCGGCGCTGGGCGGCATCTCACCCGCCCAGGCGTCGGTGCTCGCCACGGTTAACGGGCTGCACCATCCGTCGCTCGGCGAACTCGCCGCGGCCGAGCAGGTCCAACCGCCGACCGTGACGCGGCTAGTTCGCGACATGGAACAGTCGGGGCTGCTCGAGCGGGTTGCCGACGCCGAGGATCGGCGCTGCACCCGAGTGGCGCTGACCGCCAAGGGCCGTCGTGAGCTCGCGGCCATTCGCCAGCGCAAGGACGAGTTTCTCGATCAGTCGCTGCGGGCGCTCCCCGAGTCCGAGCGGGGACGCGTCGATGAACTCGTAACGCTGCTCGAGCGACTGCTGGAGGACTCGTGAGCGCGGTGCGCAGTGTGTCGAGCCGGACCTTCGCGGCACTACGCGTGCGCAACTTCCGGCTCTACTTCATCGGCCAGCTGATCTCCGTCTCGGGCACGTGGATGCAGTCCGTCGCCCAGGGGTGGCTCCTCTTGCAGCTCACCGGTTCGTCGGTGGACCTCGGCATCGCCGTGGCGCTGCAGTACGTTCCGATTTTGGTGCTCGGCTCCTACGGGGGGCTCGTCGCCGATCGCTTCGCCAAGCGTCGAATCCTCTACGGCACGCAAGCGGGAGCGGGTGTGCTCGCCCTCGCTCTCGGCCTGCTCGTCAGCACCCATCACGTGACGGTCGGTGCGATCTACGCGATGGCGGCGCTACTCGGCGTGGTGAACCTCTTCGACGTGCCCGCGCGCCAGGCCTTTGTCCAAGAGATGGTAGGGCGAGACCTCATCGCCAACGCAGTCAGCTTGAACAGCGTCTTGATGAACGCCGGTCGACTCATCGGGCCGTCGGTCGCGGCGGTGTCGATTGCGCTGCTGGGCACCGCCGCCTGTTTCTACGCGAACGCCGCCACCTACGTCGCGGTGATCGTGGCTCTCGCGATGATGGACCGGGCGGAATTTCGACCGCTGCAGACCGTGGAGCGCGAGCGCGGCCAGCTGCGCCTCGGGCTGCGCTACGTCGCCGAGACGCCGCTGTTGCGTAACGTCATCGTGGCGGTGGCGGTCGTCGGCACCTTCGCCTTCAACTTCACGGTGACGCTGCCGATTTTCGCGCACGTGACGTTTCACCAGCGAAACGCCGCGACCTACGGGATGCTGCTCGGGGCGATGGGCCTCGGCGCGGTGATTGGCGGCCTCGTGATCGCCCACCGCTCGAATCCGACACCGCAGCTGCTCGCCGGCCTCGCCTTCGGCTTTGGACTCTTCATGACCTTGACCGCGTTCGCGCCGACCCTGGTGTTGGCCGAATTGGCGCTGGTTCCCACCGGGGCCTTCTCGATCGCCTTCATGTCGACCGCGAACTCGACGCTTCAGTTGAACTCGGCGCAAGCGATGCGGGGCCGCGTCATGAGTCTGTACGGCGTCGCCTTCTTCGGTACGACCCCGCTCGGGGCGCCCGCGATCGGCTTCATCATCGCCCACAGCGACCCGCGCATGGGGCTCTTCGTCGGCGCGGCGCTGACGCTCGCCACCGCGATCGGCCTACTCGCAACGGTACGGGCGAGTGTGGCGAGCCACCGCGCGCTCGAGGTGATCGGCTAGGGTCGCGGTTCCTTGGGCAGTCCGAGGGCTCGCTCGCCAACGATGTTGCGCTGGATCTCAGCGGTGCCACCCCAGATGGTCTCGGAGCGCGAGAAGAAAAACGACGCCTGAAGATCCGACACGGGGTAGTCGGCTCGGCCGCGACGCGGACCGCTGACGGCGGTGGTCGCCTGATCACCCGTCAACACTTGGGCCGGCATGCCGATCACGTCGAGGGCGAGTTCCATGGTGTCGCGGTGGGCCTCGGACCAGAACATCTTGTTGCACGCGCTGAGCAGCGCGGCGCCACGCGTGCCGTGCAGCTCGTCCGAGAGCGTGCGATACCCGTTGATCTCCATGATCTTGATCTTGGACCACGAACGAACCAGGCGATCACGGATCAAGCGGTGCGAGGTGCGCCCGCGTACTCGCGCCTCGGCGACGATGAGGTCCCACTCCTTCATGAACCGGCGGAACCCGGTGGTCGACGACGAGCCACGCTCGAAGCCCAGCGTCGTCATCGCGACCTTCCAGCCGTTGTTCACGCCACCCACGACGTTGCCGGCCGGACAGCGCGCGTCAGTGAAGAACACTTCGTTGAACTCGGCCGTGCCGTCGATCTGGGTAATGGGTCGCACGTCGACGCCCGGCTGACGCATCGGTACGAGCAGGTAGCTGATCCCGGCGTGCTGGGGTGCGCTGGGATCGGTTCGAGCCAGTAGGAACACGTAGTCGGCGTGTTGCGCCTGGGTAGTCCACACTTTCTGTCCATTGATGACCCACTCGTCGCCGTCCAGAACGGCGCTGGTCTGCAGACTCGCGAGATCCGAACCCGAGTTGGGTTCCGAGAAGCCCTGGCACCAGACGATGGATCCACGCAGGATGCGCGGAATGAAGTCGCGCTTCTGCTCGTCGGTGCCCCATTGGAGAATGGTCGGACCGACGAGCGTGTCACCGAAGAAGTCGGCGCGCATGGGTGCGCCGGCTCTAGCGAACTCTTCGTTGAGAACGACCTGCTCGAGCAACGACAGCCCCTTGCCGCCGTACTGCGTTGGCCAACCCGCGCAGATCCAGCCTCCTTCGAAGAGCTTGTCGGTCCACGTCTCATTGAAGGCAGCGCGTTCGGCCTCGGTCTGGGTGAAACCCGGCTCGAACCAGCCCGAGGGCAGGTTCGCGACGAGCCAGTCGCGAATGGTGGCGCGAAACGCTTCGACGTCGGCGGGGTAGGTCAAGTCCATACCCGAAGCGTAGTCACGCCGCCCGATACCCCCGGTTGCCCATTTGTGCTGGTCGCGATCTTCGGGGAGAATGAAGCCTCCGATCAACCGAAAGTGGGCTCGTGCCTCGTACGTTGCGCCAGACCATCGCCGAGACGCGGGCGTCGCACGCCCGATCTCGAACGATCACGCTTCCGGCGGCGACGCCGGCCCGACCGGCCGAACCGGGTAAGTATCGCATCGCGTTTCTCGTATACCGGGGCAACCCGCGCTGCGGTGGACAAGGCGTCTACACACGCCACCTAACCCGTGAGCTCGTGGCCCTCGGTCACAGCGTCGAGGTCTTTGCGGGCCCCCCGTGGCCGGACCTCGACGACGGCGTGGGCTTCACGCCCGTTCGAGGGCTCGACCTCTATCGAGACCCCGACCCCTTTCGCATCCCCGCGCTCTCGGAGTTCACGTCCTGGGCGGACGTCATCGAGTTCGTGGTCATGCTCAGTGCCGGGTTTGGCGAACCACTCGCGTTCTCGAGACGGATTCGTCGAATCCTCAACGCCCGACGCGGCGACTTCGACCTCGTGCACGACGACCAGTGCCTGGGCACGGGTATCCTCGCCCTGCACCGCGACGGGTGGCCACTGCTCGAGACCCTGCACCACCCGATCACCGTCGACCGGTCGATCGCGCTCGATCACGCCGAGTCATTCACGCAGCGCGTGACGACCCGTCGCTGGTTCGGCTTCTTGCGCATGCAAGTCCGGGTCGCCCGCCGCCTGCCCTCGGTACTCACCGTGTCGCATAACTCCAAGCTCGACATCAACGCCCAGATGCACGTGCCGCTCGACCGGCTCACGGTCGTGCCGGTGGGCGTTGATCACACGGTCTTTCGACCCTACGACGACGTAGTGGCCCGCCCGGGACGGCTCATGGTCACCTCGAGCAGCGACGTTCCGATGAAGGGTCTCGTCCCGCTGCTCGAAGCGGTCGCCAAGCTGCGCGTCGAACGCGACATCGAGCTCGTCGTCATCGGCCGACCACGACCGGGCGGGCCGGTGGCGCGCTCGATCGATCGTCTCGGTCTCGGGGACTGCGTGACCACCGTCTCGGGCGTCAGCGACGAGCAGTTGGCCCGGCTCTACGGCGAGGCCCAAGTCGCGATCGTGCCGAGCCTCTACGAGGGCTTCTCGCTGCCCGCCATCGAAGCGATGAGCTGCGGTGTCGCGGTCGTCGCGACGACCGGCGGCGCACTGCCCGAAGTCGTCGGGGTGAGCGGGGAAACGGGCCTGCTCGTCAAGCCCAACGATCCCGACGCGTTGCTCGGCGCCATTCGTCAGCTCCTGGACGACCCCGAACTGCGCGCCCGGCTCGGCGCCCGCGGCCGCGAGCGGGTCATGGAGCGCTTCACGTGGCAAGTAACGGCCCGCGGCACCGCGGCGTGCTACGACGCCATTCTCAACCACCGGTCACTGCCGGACTCGATGGCGTTCGACTGATGTTGACGGCGAACTACGACCGACTGGGACTTCGCCCGGGCGATCGGGTGCTCGACCTCGGCTGCGGATTTGGTCGCCACGCCTTCGAGGCGGCTCGCCGGGGAGCGGACGTCGTGGCCCTGGACGCGGGGCGCGACGAGGTCGAGGGTGTCGTTGCGACCTTCGTGGCGATGGCGCAGGCTGGCGAACTGCCAGCGGACGGGGTGCACGTAGCGGTCGTGCAGGGCGACGCGTTGCACTTGCCGTTTCCCGAGGCGACCTTTGATCGCGTCATCTGCTCCGAGGTGCTCGAGCACATTCCCGACGACCTCGCGGCGATGACCGAGCTCACTCGCGTGCTGCGGCCGGGCGGAACGATGGCGGTGACCGTACCGCGCTTCTTTCCCGAGCTCGTGAACTGGGCGCTCTCCGACGAGTACCACCTAGTTCCCGGTGGGCACGTGCGCATCTATCGGCGCTCGGTCATCGTGTCGCGCCTAGCTTCGGCGGGTCTGACCCCCGTCGGGCGGGGCTACGCTCACGCCCTGCACAGTCCCTACTGGTGGCTCAAATGTCTCGTCGGCACCACGAACGAGGAGAATCGGTACGTCCGGGCCTACCACCGCTTTTTGGTGTGGGACATCGTGAAGCGTCCGGCACTCACTCGCTGGGCTGAGCGCGTCCTCGCACCCGTCATGGGCAAGTCGGCCGTCTTCTATTTCGTAAAGCCAGCGTCGTGAGCCTGCTCGCGCGCGAACTCGGTGGCGTGCCGGGCGTGCTGAGCGCCGACCAGGTTACCCAGAGCGCGGCCGCGATCGCCGCCCTCCAGCACTCCAGCGGCGCGCTCGCCTGGTATCGCGGGGGTCACGGCGATCCCTGGAACCATGTCGAAGCGGCGATGGCCCTTACGATCGCCGGGTACCACGCCGAGGCTCGCGCGGCGTACCGGTGGTTGGCCGGCCGCCAACTGGGTGACGGGAGCTGGTTCAACTACTACCGCGGTGACGCCGTGATCGACGCTCGCCTCGACACCAACGTCTGCGCCTACGTGGCCGCTGGCCTCTATCACTACCTGCTCGCCACCGGCGACGTCGACTTCGTCGCCGAGCAGTTCGCGGTCGTCGACCGAGCGATCAACTTCGTGCTCGCGTGGCAGCTGAGCGACGGCACGGTGCGCTGGTCGCTCGACGGGGCCGGGCGCGCCGAGTCCTACGCGCTGCTGACCGGTTCGTCGTCGATCTATCACAGTCTGCGCTGCGCGGTGGCCCTCGGCGAACGACTCGACGTGCACCGCCCGTCGTGGGTCGTCGCAGCCGGTCGCCTCGGTCACGCCGTCGCCAACCATCCCGGGGCCTTCGCGCCGAAGAATGAGTTCGCCATGGACTGGTACTACCCGGTGTTGAGCGGGGCGCTGACCGGTGGGGCCGCCGAGCGACGCTTGCGCGACGGCTGGGAGCGCCACGTGATGGCCGGGTACGGCGTGCGCTGCGTGTCAACCAACGACTGGGTCACCGCCGCCGAGACCGCCGAGTGCGTGCTCGCGCTGGACGCACTCGGTTTGACCAGCGAGGCCCTCGATCTCTTCGAACTGACGAATCGCCACCGCCGCGACGACGGCGCCTACTGGACCGGTCTGGCCTACCCCGGGTCCGTCACGTTCCCCGATCACGAGGTGACGAGCTACACCGCGGCGGCGGTGCTGCTCGCCGCCGACGCCCTGACGTCGTCGTCGGGAGCGTCGGCCCTCTTTCGCCACGGGTTCCTCGGTCCGATTGCTGACCTGCCCGAGCCGGACTGTCGTGCCCGTACGACCGCTCAGGACGCGACGACGATCTAGCTCGGAATCCGCGCCGCGCGCCGCAGGATGCGCAGGGAGCCCACGGCGTCGACGTCCTCGAAGCCGTCGTCGCGCGCCGCTCGATAGATCTCGTAGGGCGGTCGGCCCCCGTCGGCGGGGTCGGCGAAGACGTCGTGAATGAGCAGGCTGCCGCCGCCAACCACCTTCGGCGCCCACGACCGATAGTCGCTCCAGGCGACGTCGCGGGCGTGTCCGCCGTCGATGAAGAGTAGATCGAGAGGCTGGTTGAAGTGCGCGGCCACCACCGCGGAGGGGCCCACGACCCCGATCACCGTCGATTCGAGGCCCGCCGCGGCGATCGTACGCTGCCACCACGGGAGCGTATTCAGTCGTCCGTCGTGCGAATCGACGAGATCGGGGTCAAAGTGCTCCCATCCCGCCTGATTCTCTTCACTGCCGTGATGGTGGTCAAGCGAGTACAGCACGCTCGACGTGGCCGCCGCGGCGGCACCCAGGTACACGGCTGATTTGCCGCACCAGGCGCCGATTTCGAGCCACGTTCCGCCGGGTCGGCGCTGTCCGGCGGCCAGGCCGTGGCGCGTGAGGGCGCCACCTTCGTCGTCGGGCATGAAGCCGCGCACGGTCCGCGCGAAGGCGACCAGCTCGTCGAGGTTCATCCCCGCACCGCCTGGACCAGCGTGAAGACGCCCAGGCCCGCAAAGACGGCGCCGCCGCCAAAGCGGATCACGCGCAGTGGCACTACCCGTTGGAGGGCGCGGCCACCGTAGGCACCGAGGAACGAGACGGCGATCAGTGCGACGGACGAGGCGACGAAGACCAGGAGGGGCTGGTGGGTCTTCGCGCTCAAGTTCGCCGCCTGGATCTGCGTGAGATCGCCGAACTCGCCGAGGAAGATGACCGTGAAGGCAGTCGAGACTTCGCGCCACCGCGTTCCCGGTTTCTCGCGAGTGGCCACTACCGCTCCCTCGCGTTCCTCGTGACGCTCGGGCACAAGGAACAGGTAGGCCGCGCCACCCAAGAAGAGCGCGGCCACCACCACGTCCTTCGGCCGCGCCGCCAGCAGCGTCAACAAGCTCCCCGCCGCCACCGCGATGCCCATCTGCACGACAAATCCCGCCGACGCGCCGATCACGATGGACGACGGCCGCGCTCGCGTCGACATGACGACGGTCGCGATCATGGTCTTGTCGGGCAACTCCAGCAGGAACATGAGGGCCATGATTCCCGCGAAGGTCCCGATGGCCATGGCGTCAGAACTGGGATTGCACGGCGGCGGCGAAGCGCTGACCCACGCGCATCATCTCCAGGTACTGCACCACCGAGGCCGGGTAGCCGCCCACGACGGGGTGAGCCCGGTGAAACGCCTCCACCTCGTCCGCGAGGGCCGGGTCGTTGATGAAGGTGGGGATGCCTGACGCGAGTCGTGCGTGCAGGCTCGGTGAGAATCGCGCGATGGCCTCGTCCCAGTGCTCGGCGAGGTAGCGCCACACGGCGGGGCCAGTGGCCTCGTTGCGCATCAGGATCGGCAGAACGAGAGGCGCGTCTTGGCTGCGAAACTCGTGGAGGCACCTCGCGGCCACGTCGAGCGCCACCGTCGGATCGTTGAAGGAACCCATGGCGTAGAGGTAGCGAATGGCCTCCTGCGGCGTGCGAGCGGCACGGTGGCGCTCGAGGAATGTCTCGTAGTCGCCCGGCCGGTCGTGACTGGCGACGATACGCAGGGTCACGAGGGCGAGGTCGCCATCGAGCGCACCGGCGTCGAAGCGCCGCAGTGCCTCGGCGCGCACGTCCTCATTCGCGCCGACCGTCGCGAGCAGATTGATGACGTGCGCGCGCACCTGGGCGCTCAGCGCGCCGTCGGTCGGTTGCCGATCCCACCCGAGGCGGGCGAAGTGGGGATCGGCCAGCTTCTGAACATCGTTAGCGAGCGCCCCGCGAGCCGCGCCGTCGAGGGCCCGGTGCACCATCGAGGCGGCCGTTACCACGACATTCCACGGACTCGGCTCGTCGTGGTCGCCGAGCGCGCTCGCGGTCAAGTAGAAGTCGCGCCACGTAGCGCGCTGGGCGAAGAGTGCCGCCCAGCCGTCGGCGAGCAACTTGGCGCGCTCGAGTTCGTCGAGATCGCCGACGCGAGGGATCAGCGCCGCGAGTTCGCGCTCGCCGTACCACGTGCGATAGAAGCCCGATCCACCGGCGTTGACCAGGACCGGCGCTTGGTCGTTGACGGTGCTCGGGACGTCACCGAGAAGGTGGCGCGACACCTCGCCACCGTTCAGCGACCGCGTGAGCACGGGCACCAGCCAGCGCTCGCCAATGGCCCCTCGACGCTCCGGGTCGCCAAAGACGAACGGCTCTTGACGCAACTCGCCGTGTTCGAAGCGCACGAGCGGGTGCCCACCCTGCAAGATCCAGGTATCCATGACGTCACGAACGGGCTGGCCCGAGACCGTCTCCAGGGCGTCCCAGAGATCTCGCGTCACGGCGTTGGCGTAGAGGTGCTCGCGCAAGTAGTGGCGGATGCCGTCGCGAAAGGTGGTGTCGCCGAGATACTGCTCGAGCATTCGCAGCACGGCGGCGCCCTTTACGTAGGTGAGTAGGTCGAACATGCCCTGGGTATCATCGGGCGACACCACCTCGTACTCGATCGGTCGCGTGGTCGTCAGTCCGTCGACGTGTTGGGCGAGATCGGTCTGCACCGCCTGGTCGGCCCAGATTCTCCACTGGGGCCGGTAGGCGTTCGTGCACGTCAGCTGCATGAACGTGGCGAAGGCCTCGTTGAGCCAGATCCCTCCCCACCACTCCATGGTGACTAGGTCGCCGAACCACATATGGGCAATTTCGTGGTGTACGACCTCGGCCACGCGATAGATCTCGGCGTGCGACGCCGTGGCCGGGTCGACGAGCAGCGCGGTCTCACGATACGTAATGCACCCGAGATTTTCCATCGCCCCCTGGGCGAAGTCGGGTATCGCTACCATGTCGAGCTTCTCGCCGGGGTAGGGGATATTGAAGTAGTCCTCGAAGAAACGCAGCGCGAAGTCGCCGGCTTCGAGTGCGGCGCCCGTGAGGTGGCCCTGACCGGGGGGATAGACGACGCGCAACGGTGTGCCGTTCACGTCGAGTGGCTCGGTGACCTCGAAGGGGCCGATGACGATGGCGACGAGATACGTCGACATCACCATCGTGGGGGCGAAGGAGATGCTGCGATGACCGTTGCCAAGGTCAGTGTTGGCCACCTCGGGTGTGTTCGAAATGGCGAGCAGGTGGCTGGGCACCGTGAGATTGACCTCGAAGGTCGCCTTGAAGGATGGCTCGTCCCAGCACGGAAAGGCACGCCGCGCGTCGGAGTGCTCGAATTGGGTTACCGCGATTGTTCGCGTGACCCCCTGGTCGTCGGTTAGCGATGAGCGATAGAAGCCGACTAACTGGTCACCGAGCACGCCGGCGAAGGCGATCTCGACAGTGGCGGGCCCGGTGGGAATCGTCTCGAGCAGCGAGAAAGTCGCTGTCTCGTACGTGGGGTCAAAGACGGGCTCGATCGAACGATGGCCGGTGCCGTGACTGGTGACGATCGCGGCGCCGAGCTCGAGGTCCTTCGCGTGCATGGTGATGGCGTCGACTGGTTCGGTGACGTCGACGTCGATCTCGACGCGACCGGTGAACGTGGCGGCGTCGAGATCCGGCGCGAGGTAGAGCCGGTAACGCAGCGGGACGACGGCGCGCGACAAACGGTAGGGGTTGGAGGGCTTCATAGTTGGAAATCCTACGACGAAATCCTCTACGCTCGCTGAGTGACAACTCCGCCAACGCCCGTCTCGCTGCGCGTGAAACCGGGACCAACGAGGCTGGCGGTCACCGGCATCGGCAACGCGCTGTTGGACATCATCACCCAAGACCGAGACGAGGTGTATCGCGAACTTGGACTGGTGAAGGCTGCCATGACGCTGATCGAGGCCGATCAGCTCGATGTGTTCTATCGCGCGATGGGTCCCACGATCGAGATGTCGGGCGGTTCGGTGGCTAACTCGATCGCCGGCATCGCGGCCCTCGGCGGGACGTGCGGCTACATCGGCAAAGTGGCCGATGACGAGTTCGGTGAGCGCTTCGCCCACGACCTGCGCTCGATGGGCGTCGAACTCGACCTCGCCATTGCGACGCCCGACGAGGGGGCGACGGGACGCTGTCACGTCTTCATCACGCCCGACGCGCAGCGAACCATGGCTACGTACCTCGGGGCGTCGAACCAACTGCGCGTCCTTGACATCAACGAGCGGCTGATCTCGCGCTCCGAGATCACGTACGTCGAGGGGTACCTCTACGACTTGCCGCCGGCCAAGGCGGCGATTCGAACGGTGGTCGACTTCGCGCACCAACACGACTCAATGGTGGCGCTGTCGCTGTCCGACATGTTTTGCGTCGAACGACATCGGCGAGACTTTCTCGAACTCGTCACGAACGACGTGGACGTGCTCCTCGCCAACGAGTCCGAAATTCTCGCCCTCTTCCAGTTGCCGCGACTCGATCTCGCCTTTCGGGCGCTCGACGACCTGGGCGTGCTCGCCGTCGTGACGCGCGGTCCGCTGGGCGCCGACGTGTTGACCTCGAGTGGGGTTGTCGGCGTTCCCGCGAGCGAGGTCGACGACGTCGTCGATCAGAACGGGGCGGGCGACCTGTTCGCCTCAGGTTTCTTGTACGGTCTCGCCCTCGGCGCTGACCCCGTCGAGGCCGCCGAACTCGGCTCGCTGTGCGCCGGCGAGATCATTAGGCACCTCGGTGCGCGACCCGAGAGCGACCTCGAGGCATTGGCGGTTGGGGTCGGACTCCTGTAACGCGGCCAGCGCCGGTGAGAGGACTTCGCACGCCGCGGTCACGACGAGGATCGAAATCTCGCTCGACGCCGCTAGCGTCCCTCGGCGTCGAGTTGCGCGTCAAGCGTGGCGGTGCGAATGGTCTCCCAGCGCACCCACGCGACGGCGATCGGAACGCAGGCGACGAGCATGAGCGCGTCACCCCCGATCCACATGTACGCGCCGCCGAGGTGAATGTTCGCAATGATGGATGACGTGGTCGAACCCGCGGGCGCCAACCGGGCGTAGGCCGAAAAGGGATTGTGCGTCGTCATCACGAGGGCGAGACCGGTAAAGGTATCGACCGGAACCGCGGCCATCACGTAGACCAGGCGCAATCCGGGATGAATCGTTCGGCCACGCTCACGGCCAAAGGCGACGCGAAAGAAGAGGTATCCCACGACGAGAAATGCGAGGTGTTCGGCGTCGTGGATCCAGTCGTGCAGCAGCATCTCGTTGTAGAGACTGGTCAAGTGGGCAACTGGGATGAACACGAAGTAGAGTGCGAACGCGACGAGGGGTTGGGTCAGCAAGGCAACGAACCGGCCGTCGAGCATCCGGCGTAGTCGCGTCGATCCGGCGGCGTAGGCAAGATCCAACGGTGTGGCCAGCGCGAACAACGGTGCGGCGACCATGATCAGTAGCAGGTGCTGAATCATGTGATCGCTGAAATACGTTCGGTCGTACACGCCGATCACCGACTCGGTGGCGAGGAACGCTACGACCAGTCCCAACGCAAAATACACGGGGCGCCAACGTGGCCAGTCCGTGGTGCGCCTCACGCCCCACGCGTAGAGGGCTCCCGCCGCCACCACGAGCGCGATGCCGATCGGGTCGAGTTGGAACCTCCAGACATCGTGCCAGTGGAAGGGCGCGACGGATGGCACCACGCCATCCTACGACCGTGTCTGCAAGTGGGTCGTTAGGATGGCCTCGTGAAGTCGAAGTGGTTCAGCGTGAGGGCGCTCTTGTTGCACTTGGCCCTCATCGCGTGGCTCGCGATGTCGGCTTCCGCCGCGTGGTGGCAGGTTGGTCGAGCCGTCCAAGGAAATTCGCTCAGTTTCCTCTACTCAATCGAGTGGCCAGTCTTCGGCGTGCTCGGCGTGCTGGGTTGGTACGCACTGTTGAACCTTGATCGGGTTACGCACGATGACGAGCGCGAGCGAGCCGAGTACGAAGAACGGATGCGCAGCGAAGCGCGCGCCGCGCGCGAGCGCGAAGCGGACGAGGATCCGGCCCTGGCCGCGTACAACGATCACCTCGCCGAATTGGCTGAACGATCCAAGAAGAAGCTCTGGGGCCATTAGTGGAGGCGGCGTTTCGGCGGTATCGCACGATGTCGTTCGTCACCGGTTCGACGCTGATCGTGCTAGTCATTTTCTTGATCCTGCATACGGTGGATCTCGCGCTCTGGGAGCACCTCAAGATCCTGGTGACGATCGTCGGCATTGGCCACGGCGTCGTGCTGTACCCGATCTACCTGGTCATGTGCTTCCAGTTCACGCTCAAGGCCCGCCTGCACTTCGGCCTGCTGGTGCTGATGCTGCTGGCGGGATTCGTTCCGGGTCTGGCCTTCTACATGGAGCACCGCGTGGAGGTGCGCACCGCGGCGCTGCGGGCTATCTCGGCGTGAGCGTCTGGCTCGAGCGTCGCGTCATCGCCTTCGCACACCAGGGTGGATCGTTCGAGGGACCCTCGTCGACGCTCTTCGCCATCGAGCAAGCGCTGCGGGTTGGCGCCACGGCCATAGAACTCGACGTGCACGCGACGAGGGACCGCCGACTCGTCGTCTGTCACGACGACACCGTCGACCGCACGAGCAACGGCCACGGTTCGATCGCGTCGATGACCCTCGCCGAGCTGCGAGAGCTCGACAACGCATACTGGTTCGCGCCGGGTGAGACCGCGTCGCCCGGACGGGCGTCTCACGACTACCCGTGGCGCGGACGGGCGCCGCGCGATCGACGGTTCGCGGTGGCGACCTTGGAAGAGGTGGTCGTCAGCTTTCCCGGCGTCTTGCTCAACCTCGACATCAAACAGACGGCACCCGACGTCGAGCCGTACGAGGCGCTGTTGGCGGACGAGCTGCGCCGTCTGGAGTGCACGTCAAGCGTGATCGTGGCGTCGTTCATCGACGACGCCCTCGCCGCGTTTCGAGACGCGGCGCCCGACGTGGCAACGTCGGCGGCGACCGACGAGACGACCGCCTTCTACGCGACGCTCCACGAGCCAACGCCGTTAGTTCCGCCCGCGGTCGCCCTGCAGGTTCCCGCCACGTTCGGCACCGTGCGCGTCATCGACGAACGCTTCGTCGAAACCGCCCATCGCTGGGGGATGGCGGTCCACGCGTGGACCATTAACGAGCGCGCCGAGATGGAGCGACTACTGGACATCGGGGTCGACGGCCTGGTGAGCGACGTACCGTCGGTGCTGGCCGCGACGCTCGCGCGCCGAGGTCTCACGTGGCGAGCGGATACTTAACCGCGACCGCAGTTCGGCTTCTTGCCGTGGTTGGCCTTCTTCTTCGCGCGTAACTTGCGCTTCACGGTCCGCTTCGACATAGATGACAATCTTAGTACAGGGCGCAACCCGCGCCAGCACGGGGGTACGAGATGGACGATCCGGTCGGCGGACAGCTGATCGTGGTGGCGACGCCGATAGGGAACCTCGGCGATCTCAGCCCGCGCGCCCGCGAGGTCCTGGATCGAGCCGACGTCGTGTACTGCGAAGACACCCGGCGTACGCGGATCCTCTTCAGCGCCTGCGGCCTCGCGCCTCGGGGACGCCTGCGATCGTTGCGCGAGCACAACGAGGTCGCCGTCAGCGCTGACGTCGTGCGTCTGGTCGCCGGCGGTGCGCTGGCGGCTCTGGTCAGCGATGCGGGCACCCCGGGCGTGAGCGATCCCGGCCGACGCGTGGTGGCCGCAGTGGCCGCGGCGGGCCTCGTCGTGTCCACGACTCCCGGCCCGAGTGCGGTGGTGGCCGCCCTGTCGATCAGCGGTCTCGACATGGAGCGGTTCGTGATGGAGGGATTCGTGCCGCGCCGAGCCGGGGAACGAGATCGTCGCTTCGACGAATGGTCTCGCGAGCGTCGGACCATCGTGTTCTACGAGTCGCCACAGCGACTGGTGACGACCCTGGCCGAGTTAGCGGCGAGGTTTGCCGACCGGCGCGTCGCCGTTGGCCGCGAGCTCACCAAGGTGCACGAAGAAGTGGTGCGCGGTACGTTGCGCGAGGTCGCGGCCCACTGGACCGCGGGCGAGGTGCGAGGCGAAGTGGTGGTGGTCCTCGAGGGTGCCGCGGCCGTGGACGTGAGCGACGAGGACGTGCGCGCATCGCTGATCGAGCAGCTCGGCGCGGGGGCGACGGTTCGCGACGCCGTGAACGCGGTCGCCGACGGCCTGGGCGTTGCCCGCCGGGTCGCCTACGACGCGGCCCTGGCGATTCGATCCGAGCGCCCTACGTGACTCGTTACGCTGGACCGATGGGTCGCTTCTACATCACCACCCCCATTTACTACGTGAACGACGCACCCCACGTCGGTCACGCCTACACGACGATCAACGCCGATGCCCTGGCTCGGTGGCACCGGCTGCGCGGAGACGAGACCCTCTTTCTCACCGGCACCGACGAGCACGGCCAGAAGGTGGCCGAGGCGGCAGCCAACCACGGCGTGACGCCCCAGGCGTGGACCGACCAGACCTCCCAGCGTTTTCGCAGCGCCTGGGACGCCCTCGACGTCGGGTACGACGACTTCATCCGTACGACCGAGGAGCGCCACTACGAGAGCGTGCAACGATTTCTCGGGGCCATCTACGATCGCGGATTCATCTATAAGGACGTCTACCAGGGCCTCTACTGCGTGAGTTGCGAGGATTACTACACGCTCGAGGCGAGCGACGACGGCAAGTGCCCGGTTCACGGCCGTCCCTTGACCGAGATGGAAGAGGAGAACTGGTTCTTTCGCCTGTCGGCTTTTGAGGATCGCCTTCTTGAGTTTTACGACAGCCACCCGGACTTCGTGACGCCCGAGACGAAGCGCAACGAGGCCTACGCCTTCATCAAGGGTGGTTTGCGCGACATCTCCATCACCCGCACGTCGATCACTTGGGGGGTGCCGGTGCCCTGGGACGATCGCCACGTCTTCTACGTCTGGTACGACGCACTGATCAACTACCTCACGGCGCTCGACTACGGCCGCTCGGACGATCGGGTTGCCCACTGGTGGCCGTCGTCGCATCACCTGATCGGCAAGGAGATCATCCGCTTTCACTGCGTCTGGTGGCCCGCGATGTGCATGGCGGCCGGACTCGAACCACCCCACCACGTGCAGGTCCACGGATGGCTGCTCGTGGGCGGGCAGAAGCTGTCCAAGACCATGGCCGCGCAGGGAACGGTACGGCTGACCGACATTGCGCCAGCGGTGTTGACCGAAGAGTTCGGTGTTGACGCGTTGCGGTATTACTTGCTGCGCGAGACCGCGCTCGGCAACGACGGCGAGTTCTCCTACGAAGGAATCACCCAGCGATACAACACGGACCTGGCCAATAACCTCGGGAACCTGATGGCTCGGGTGGCTACGGTTGTCGCGTCCAAGTGTGCGGGCGTCGGTCCGACGCCCGCGCCCGACTCGGCGCTGCGCGCCGACGCGGAGCTGGCGATCGATTCGTCGAGTCAGGCGTGGGAGCGATTCGCTCCGCACGCCGCGCTCGAAGCCACGTGGTCACTCATCGGGGCGACCAACGCCTACCTCGAGCGCCACGCGCCGTGGAAGTTGGCGCCCGGCGCCGACGTCGAGCGCGTGCTCGGTGACGCCCTCGAGGCTCTGCGCATCGTGGCG
The DNA here is from genome assembly GCA_027449665.1 of Acidimicrobiaceae bacterium. Classification (GTDB taxonomy): domain Bacteria; phylum Actinomycetota; class Acidimicrobiia; order Acidimicrobiales; family RAAP-2; genus RAAP-2. The sequence continues at coordinate 106,688 of DAIDLE010000006.1, forward strand.
ATCCTTTCGTCACCGGCGATGCCCGGCGTCGCGCGCGAGCTATGGCGTCGACTCGGTCTCGCGGGCGCGCCCACCGATGTGCTGGCGAGCGAGAGCTTGCGTTGGGGTCTGTACGCGGGCGGTCGCGTCGACCGGGCGACGCCGCTGTTCCCGCGAATTGTCGAGGATCGATGAGCGGCTGGACTGACGCCCACTGCCATTTGCAGGATCAGTTCGTGGGGGACTCGAGCACCGCCCGACGCATCGATGCGGTGCTCGAACGAGCGAGCGCCGCTGGCGTTGACCGGGTGGTCGTGGTTGGCACCGACGCTCATACGTCGGCCCAAGCGTTGGCGCTGACCGACCTTCTCGGTCCCGTAGCGATCTTCGCCGCGGTCGGGCTGCATCCCCACGAAGCCAGTCACGATCTCGCTCCCGTCGAAGCGCTCGCCCGTTCGGGCCACCATCGTCTGGTTGGGATTGGCGAGACGGGTCTCGACTACTTCTATGAGCACGCGCCGCGCTCCGAACAGCGTCGAGCGTTCGCCGCGCAAATTGCGTGGGCTCACGAGCTCGATCTTGCCTTGGTCGTACATGCGCGCGAGGCGTTTGACGACCTCGTGGACGTGCTGGCGAGCGAGGGGACGCCGGCACGAACGGTGATCCACTGCTTTACGGGGACTCCCGATGACGCGGCCCGGTGTCTCGCGCTGGGTTGCGACATCTCGGTGGCGGGTGTCGTCACGTTCAAGAACGCTCAGCAACTGCGCGACGCGGTGCGCCTCGTACCCCTCGACCGGTTGCACGTGGAGACCGACAGCCCCTTTCTTGCTCCGGTGCCTCATCGGGGACGACCCAATGAGCCGGCGTTGGTGAAGGTGGTCGGGGAGTTCGTCGCGGAGCTGCGCGGCGAGACCGTCGACGAGGTCCGCCGTCAGACGTCGGCCAATACCGCCCGTCTGTTTCGACTCGGCGTCAACTAATAACTGTTGATCAGGCATCATAAGTTTCTTCGCTTCCTCGTTTGCCTTCTGGGGTGGCCGTGCCTAGCCTTTTGCGTGGGCGTAACGACGACCCGCTGTCCTGGCGGAGGGTGAACAACTGAGGACATCGAAACGCCGGGTGCGTCGCCACCTGGTGCTGTGGATGACCGTGGTCGGCCTGGTCGGCCCGCTGGCGGTCCTGCTGGCGCCGCCGCTCGCCGGGGCGCAGTCGGGCCACGCCCCCGTGCGCATGCCCGACGTCATGCACTTCGATCGAGCGACCACCTTCGCCGCCATGGGCCGGGCCGGTCTCTACTTTCGCACCGACGGCCCGCGCAACTGGAACGAGGTTATTGGCGAGAATCCGCCTCCCGGGACCCTGGTGTCGTGGCACGCCACCGTGGTGCTGGCCACGACGGTGGCGACGTCGGCACCCGCCTTCGGACAGACCGTCGTGCCCGACGTACTGTACCGAACGAGGGCCGAGACCTTTGCCGCCATGGCCCAGGCCGGACTGTACTTTTCGACGAGGGGGCCCGCTGACTGGACCATTGTGGTTGCGCAGCGACCACCACCGGGCTCGCGAGTCCCGGCCCGCTCGACGGTATCGGTCGTGACCGCTCACGTGGCGACGTCGTCGCCCTCGGGCTTAACGGTGATGCCGAACGTTCTGCACCGAACGCGCGCGGCGGCCTTCGTCGCTATGGCGAGAGCGGGTCTCTACTTCACCGTGAACGGTCCGAAGGACTGGACGGTGGTGGTCGCCCAGAACCCTCGGCCCGGCGCGCGAGTCGCGTGGCACGGCACCGTCGTGCTCGCCGGCGCGCACGTGGCGGCCGCGTCAGCCGTGGCGCGCGTGCCTAGGTTGATTGGGCTCGATCGGGCGCGGGCGCTCGCCGACGTGACGAACATCGGCCTGCGGCTGCGTCCCCAGGGACTCGGCAGCGCCGATGGTACGTGGAACCGCGTGACCGCGCAGAACCCGCCGCCGGGCACCCTCGTGCGTCGCGGCACGATTGTCGTCGTTGACACGACTCGCGTCGCGGGCGCCGCTACGACCACCACCACGGCGGCGCTCGGTAGTGCGCCGGTCGCGACACGCCCCACCCAGAGCCGCGTGGGCGTGGCGACGTGGTACTCGTACTTCTCGGGTCAGTGCGCGACGTCGTACCTGCCCAAGGGCACCCGCATCACGGTGGAGGATCTGGCGTCGGGCCAGACGGTGCAGTGCGTCGTCACCGACTACCAGGATTACTCGCCCGGACGCGTCGTCGACTTGGCCCAGACCCAGTTCGCGGAACTGGCGCCGCTGTGGCGCGGGGTCATCGAGGTCAAAGTCTCCTGGTGACGCACTCACGCACGACCATTCACGCGCTACTCGAGGCGAACGGCCTCGCTCCGTCGCGCGCACTCGGTCAGAACTTCGTGGCCGACGCCAACACGGTGCGCCGCATCGCGCGCCTGGCCGACGTGGGCGACGGCGACCTCGTCCTCGAAATCGGGGCTGGCCTCGGATCGCTGACGTTGGCGCTGGTCGAGACCGGGGCGCGCGTCATCGCGGTCGAGGTTGATCGACACCTCATCGAGCCACTGCGCGAGGTGGTCGAACCGCTCGGCGTCGTCGTTCGCCACGACGACGCCTCAACGATGGACGTGGCCGCCGTTACCGGTGGTCGTCCGTGCGTCGTGGTGGCCAACCTGCCCTACAACGTGGCCACGTCGCTCGTCCTGGGGATTCTCGAGTCTCAGCCGTTGGTTTCGCGACTGCTCGTCATGGTGCAGCGCGAGGTCGCCGAACGACTCGCGGCTTCGGCGGGCGATGACGCCTACGGCGCCGCGTCGCTGCGCGTGCAGTACTTCGCTGACGCGGTCGTCGTCGGCCGCGTCAGCGCGAACGTTTTCGTGCCGCGACCGAAGGTCGAGTCAGCGCTCGTCGCGATCACGCGACGCGAACGCGTTCGGATCGACCCGTCCGTAGTGGGGGAGGCAGACCTCTTCGCCCTGGTGCGCACGGCCTTCGGCCAGCGGCGCAAGATGCTGCGCCGATCGCTGGCCGATTGGGCGAGTGAGGGGGTCTTCGAACGCGCGGGCGTCGCGGCCACCAAGCGGCCCGAAGAGCTCAGCCTGGAGGAGTTCGCACGGCTGGCGGCGGCGCGATGATCGGTCTGCGCGCGTCGGCGAAGTTGACGTGGAACCTCGAGATCACCGGCCGACGGCCGGACGGCTACCACGAGCTGCGCAGTGAGATGACGACCATCGATCTCGACGACGTCCTCGTGGTCGACGAAGCGGGGGACTACGTTCGCGTCTTCAATCCCTTCGCCAGCCCGGTTCCCGAGGGTCGCGCGAACCTCGTCGCTCGGGCCCTCGAACTGGTCGGGCGCCGGGCCGGCGTGGTCATCGAAAAGGCGATACCCGTCGGTGGCGGGCTCGGCGGTGGCAGCGCTGACGCCGCGGCCATCCTGCGCTGGGCGGGCGGCGTTGACGCGTCGGCGGCGCTCACGCTCGGCGCGGACGTGCCGTTCTGTCAGGTCGGCGGTCGCGCTCTCGTCGAGGGAGTGGGAGAGCGCGTGACGCCGCTCGCCTACGAGCGGCGTCACGTCACGCTCTTTGTTCCCACCTTCTCGGTGGCGACCGCCACCTGTTACCAGGCCTACGACGAGCTCTACGCGGGGGGCTGGCGCCCGAGTGGGCCCAACCATCTCGACGTGCCAGCTCGCGCGGTTGAGCCGCGTTTGGGGGTAGTGCTCGACTGGCTGCGCGAGCGCTACGGCAACGTCAATCTGGCCGGGTCGGGCTCCACGATGTTCGTTGAGGGCTGGCCCGAGGATCGCGGAGACGTCGCGAGCCCCGCGGGGTCAGTGCGCGTTGTTACGACCATCACGACGCCCTAGGCGCCGCTATGGGATCACTTACCCGCGGCGCGACGCTGGAAGCGAGTCCGCTTCAGCATCTTCTTGTGCTTCTTCTTGCGCATGCGCTTGCGGCGCTTCTTTATCAGAGATCCCATGGCCCGTAGAACACTACTAGGTCCGGCGGCACCGCTTCGCCGCGCTAGCGACCGGTCGCCACCCGCTCGATTCGCAGGGCCTGTCGGGGACAGCCCCGCACTGCGTAGCGCGCGGAATCACGCGCGGCCAGATCCGCGAGCGCCACGGGTTCGCGGCGCAGGACGGGGTAGCCCCACTCGTCGAGGCGCACGAGATCCGGCGCCAGCTCAGCGCAGTGACCGTAGCCGTCACACGCGATGGGGTTTACCAGTAGCACGAAGCCGTCAGCGCGTTTCACTCCCACACCAGTTCCGTTTCGCGTTCGAGTGAGGGCACTGCGGTGACGTGGCGCGCCGAGTGGCTCGCGGCGCAGCGCAGGCCACGCGCGTGGTCGTGGACGTGGTCGGCGAACGTCTCGAGCGCCGAGCGCACCAGGCGGACGACGCCGTCGGGGTGGCGACACGCACCTCGGCCCTCGATGGCGTCGCACCGGTCGAGGAGTCGCGCGTACGCGGCGGTCGCGTCGCGGGCGTCGTAGGCGAGACGGGCCAGATCTTCGGCGAGTGCGGGCAGGCCGAACGCGCACGGCCCGCACTGACGTGCGCTCTCGTTGGCCATCCATCGCGTGATTCGCTGCGTCTCGACGACACCGCAGCCCGATTTCGGCAGCACGATGATGACGCCCGCGCCGACGCTCGCGCCCAATGGCGCGAGCGCTTCGTTCTCGTAGGGAGTATCCAGATGTTTCGCGTCCAGCCACGTTCCGCCGTACCCGCCGAGCAGGACGGCGCGCGGATCAGGATCGGCACCGGCTCGCGCCAAGATCGTGCGCAGGGGCGTGGCGAAGGCCACCTCGAGCACGCAGGGTCGAGACACCGCGCCGCTGATCGAGACGAGGGCGCTGCCGGGACTCGATTCGGTGCCTAGCCGGCGAAACCACGACGCCCCGTATCGGGCGATCAAGCCGACGTGAGCGCACGTTTCGGCGTTGTCGACGAGCGTGGGGGCGTTACCGATGCGCAGGACGTGCGGCCGCAGCGGGCGGTACTGCGGCAGCGATTCGTTGTCGTCGAGCCAGTGCACCAGCGCGGACTCCTCGCCCGCCACGTAGCGCCACGGTGGCGTATGCAGTTCGATGATCGTGCGGCGCCGGTTCCGTCGCCCGCGTTCGTGGATGGCGCGCTGGAGATGGTTGATCGTGGCCGGATTGTCTCGCGACACGCACACCGCGATGCGCGACGCGCCCACCACGTCAGCCAGGTACTCGGCGCCGTCCAAGACGAGGTGGGGGTTGGCGCCGAGGAGGGTGCGATCCTTATGGGCCGCGGGTTCGCCCTCCATGGCGTTGACGACCACGAACTTGGCGTGGCCGCGCTGGTCGCGAATGAGCTTGGCCTTGCGCCACGTAGGGAAACCCGCGCCCCCGTGGCCCGTGAGCCCCGACGCCTCGAGTTCGTCAAGCGACGGTGTGGGGCCGAACGGGCCAAAGGCTTCGCCGTGCTGGACCAAGGTGAGCGGCCGTCCCGACGCTCCGTGCAGTACGCGCGGCAGCGCGTCGTCGGCGATCATCGACGTGACTCGTCGGATCGGCGAGTTCGCGCTCGCTCGCGTGACGCATCGCCAGCGCCGCGAGCGCCACTCGGTACCGGCACCACGGGACGACCGCCACGACGTGGATTACGTTCAGTCTCGCTCAACGGCGACAGCGCGGTGCGACCGGCGGCGCGAGTCGGCCGGGCGGTGAAGCGCCAGACCGCGGCGCCAGCGACGATCGCCAGGCTGGCGACCACGATCACCAGGCCAAGACCGCGTCTCGCGTCGGTGCCCGTGAGTAGGGCGTGAACGATCGCGATGGCGTAGGCGAACCAGCTGAACCAGTGGATGAATCGCCAGGACCGATTGGCGATGCGCGATTTGACGAGGCTCGAGATCCAGACGGCGATCATGAGGTCGACGGCGACCGCGCCCAGGCCGACGCCCCATCGCCGATAGGACGACGTGAAGGGGACGACCACGGAGATCGCTCCCGTCGATACGAAGCTGTCGACGACCGTCGTCGCAACGTGCACCGCCAGAAAGACCATGGCGATGACCGAGATCGTACGGTGCAACTCACTTAGCTCGAAACGGCCGACCGTCGACCCGCCCACGCGATTGGCGACGAGCGTGCCCAACGAGACGACCACGGTGAAGAGGGCGAGCGAAACGAGTCCCGTCGCGCGCGTCGTGTACCACAGGTAGGGCGAGGTCAGCGCAATCACGAACCAGCTCCGTCAGTCGGCCAGCCGCCGACGTACACCACGGCGCCGTCGTGGCGCACCAGGCGGGCCGACCATCCGGCCTGGGCGATGAAGTAGGGCGCTTCCTCACCCCAGAGCAGCGCGGCGGTCGCGAAGGCGTTCGCCGTGACGCAGTTGGCGGCGGCCACCGTAGCGGTGGCGTAGGGCCCGCTCGCCGGCGCACCAGATCGCGGGTCAATGATGTGGCTCACCACCTCGCCGGCGACGCGCCAGGTGCGCGAGGTGAGCGACGAGGTGGCGACGCCTCCGCCCGCGATCGCGACGCGCGGCTCATCACCACCGAGGCGCAGCGTGTCGCTGATCCCGATCACCCAGGGCCCCTCGGGTCCTCGACCGCGGACGGCGACGTCGCCGCCAACTTCAACAACCACGCCGCCGCGGTCGGCGAGTTCGTTGGCAACTAGATCGACGACCAGCGACTTCGCGCTGGCTCCCAGGTCTAGCTGGCAGCCCGGTTCGAGCCTGATGGTGTGGGCGTCAACATCGAGCTCGACACCCTCGGTGGCGGGGACGAACGTGGCCGGTGGCGCGGTCCAGTCGTCGCGACCACGGATCTCGTCGTAGTCGCGGTCGTAGCCCCAGGCCGCGAGCGCCGACAGGACGGTTGGCGTACAGAGTCCGTTGGTCTTCGCGGCCGCATCGAGCGCCGCGCGGACAGCGAGTTCGAGGGTCGCTGACACGCCAATCGTTTCGCCGGGTCGGTCGTTGAGTCGCGACAGCTCACTCGTATGTCGGAATCGATTGCAGGCGGCGTCTATCGCCCCAAGCCAGTGCCAGAGCCGCGACGACGCGTAGTCCAGTGCGGCGGGCTGCTCGGTGGCCAGGGTGCCGGTCATGCCCCACGTGGTGAACCGCATGGCTAGTAGCAGACCGTCGAACCCGACGGCGTCGTGTAGCAGGTCGTCGTCGTCGTGACGGGTGCGGTGGTGGGCGGCGCGTAGGCGGGCGCGCCTGACGGCGCGGTGCCCGTCCCCGTGGGGGTTGCGGCGCTGGACGACGTGGGCGTCGCGGTCGTGCCGCTCGGCGTGGGTGATGACCGTGGCGGGTGCGTGAGCGCGATCAACGGCTTGGCGGTGCTCGCCGCGTAGCCCACGAACGCCCCGGTCGCGAGTCCGGACGCGACCAGTATCGACTGGGTGAGTCGGCGAACGCGGGCGAAGCGACGATCGCGCTGTTGGGGGGTTCGTGCGAGCCGGTGCATAAGAGTTACCACGAAAAGTCTGGCAGTCGCGGATCAACCGCTTCTCTGCGGTTGGTAAGAAAATGGAAATAATTGGCGAGGTTGGCCGCCGCGGGCAACGCGTGGTGGTCCCTACCCGCGCATCGCGGTCATCAAACAGGCCCGCGCGGCGACCGAGGCTGCCGCGCTGACGGCGAGGTCGTGGGACACCACATCAGGGGTGGCCGCTCATCGGCGCAGCGTCGTACGATCGCCCGCGCGGTGGTGCCCAGGCGTCCGACGCCGGCTCAGCCGTCGGCGTCCACCGAGGTCGTGGCGGCGGTTGGCAACACGATGGTAAAGCGCGCCCCACCGAGACGTGGGTCTCGGTCGACGCGAACGGTGCCGCCAAACTCGTCTACTACCTGAGCCACGATGGAGAGCCCGAGGCCCGAACCGGGCAGCGATCGCGCGGTCGCCGAGCGCCAGAAGCGGTCAAAGACTCGATCACGTTCGTCGTCGGCGATTCCCGGACCGGTGTCCGAGACCGTGACAACACCCTGACTCGATCGCACGAGGATGTGGCCGGCGGTTGGCGTGAACTTGATCGCGTTCGTCAGCAGGTTGCTGATGGCGCGCACGAGCCGATCGCGTCGACCCACCACGACCGACGGTTCGACCTCCACGTCAATCTCGACGTCCTTAATTCGCGCGTAGGTGCGTGCCGTGTCGACGCATTCGTCGACGCATTCGTCGAGCCGCAGCTCCACGATGGCGCCTTCGCTGCGGTCGCCCCGCGAGAGTTCAGCGAGGTCCGTCACGAGCGCGGCGAGCTCGTCGACCTGGGTGACCATGTCGTTCGTGAGCTGATGAAGGTCGTCCTCGGGGAGCTCGCTGGCCCGGGCGAGGACTTGCGCGTTGGTGCGCAAGCTCGTCAACGGGGTGCGAAGTTCGTGACTGGCGTCGGCGACGAGTTGACGTTGCAGGCTCTCGCTGCTCTGCACGGAGTTCATCAGACGGTTAAAGACGCGACGAAGTCGTCCGAGCTCGTCGGCCCCTCCCTCATCGATCCGGCGAGAAAGGTCGCTCGTCTCGGCGACCTCTTCGATTTCGTTGGCGACTTTTTCCAGCGGCCGCAGGGCGGCGCGAGCTATGAGTAGGCCGAGCACCAGGGCGAGCAGCAGCCCACCCGCGGCGACGGCGAGCAGCGTGCGCACGAGTTGGCGAAGCTCGCCAACCTGTCCCGAGATGTTCACGACGAAGAGCTCGGCGGAGGTCGAGGGCACCTGGCACGGGCCCGAATTGCAAATCACGACCGAATTCGCGGCCAGTGGTACTACCAGTTCGCGATACGACTCGCCGCCGAAGTAGACGGTGCGAAGAACCTGGCCACCGTGGCCCTTGGCAATGGCGCGAATCGTTGCGTCGATTGGCACGTTCGACGTCGGAATGGTCGTGCCGTTAGCGAGAACCAATTCGAAGTAGGCACCCGTGACGCGGCTCTCATCACCGACCGGATGCGACGCGGGGGACTGGGACGCCTGGAGTAACGAGACGTCCACCGAGTGCAACAAGGCATTGCGCGTTGTCCAGAACGACGCCAGGCTCGCCAGGATGACGGCCACCGCAGCGACGCCGACGGTGGCGCTGATGACTCGAAAGCGAAAGGTCACGAGGTTCGAAGGGCGTAGCCCACCCCGCGAATCGTCTGAATCAATCGCGGCTCCTGGTCCTCTTCGAGTTTGCGGCGGAGGTAGCCAATGTAGACCGCCAGGGAATTCGTTCCCGAGTCGAAGTTGTAGCCCCATACGAGGTCCAGGATCTGGTCGCGCGTCAAGACCTGGCGGGGGTGCTGCAGAAAGAGCTCCAGGAGGTCGAACTCGATCTTGGTGAGTTCAATCTTCCTGGCGCCCCGGTAGACCTCGCGCGTTTGGGGACTGAGCGTCAGGTCTTCGAAGCGCAGCACGTCGTCATCGGCGTTGACACTATGGCGACGCAGCAGCGCGCGCAGGCGCGCGAGGAGTTCGGCGAGGTCGAACGGTTTGACGAGGTAGTCGTCGGCGCCCACGTCGAGGCCAGCGACTCGGTCGTTAACGGCGTCGCGGGCAGTGAGCATGAGTATGGGGGTGGTGTCGCCCGCCCGGCGAATGCGCCGACAAACTTCGAGCCCGTCGACGTCGGGAAGCTGGAGATCCAACACGATGGCGTCCGGTGCTCTCAGTTGAATCGACTTGAGGGCTGAGGTCCCGTCCGCGAAGAGATCCACCTGGTAGTTCTCCATACGCAGAGCACGTCCCAGGGCGGTGCGAATTGCGCCATCGTCGTCGACGATGGCGATATAGGAGTTCGCGATCGGGGCCGTGCTCACGTGGCCTTCTTTCACCGGTAGGGCCAGGCTCTAGTGTGGCTGTTTGGTATTAAGCGACTGCGTTGATTCTCTAAGAATTGACGAAGACTCGTTCGTACTGTAGTGGCGGGTAGTTCAATCGGCAGAACAGCGGACTTTGGATCCGAAGGTTGGAGGTTCGAGCCCTCCCCCGCCAGCGATGTCGTGACGTCATCGACGTGGACAAAGGCGCTCGAGCAACGCCGCCAGCTCGAGCGGGGCATCGCCCTGGATCGAGTGGCCGGCGTTGGCCACGTGGACCACCGTGTCGTTGGGTCGGCGTCGGCGAAACTCAGCTTCGTCGTCATCGTCGACCACCGAGCCCGGCGTCGTGCCGCGAAGCAGCGTCACGGGAGCGGTGACTGAACTCAATCGATCCCAGAGGTCGCCCGGTTCGGGCACCGCGATCTCGGTCCGAGGGTGCTGTTGGTGGCGCCAGACCCACGATCCATCGGGTCGTTGGACGGCGTTATGGAGAATGCCGCGACGCAGCGACGACACGGTCCTGGTCGGGTTGTATCGGATGGTTCGCGCGAGCAACTCGTCGAAGTCGTCGAAGGTAGCCGGGCCGTTGACGAAGTCGGTGATGTGCCGGGCCTTGGCGGCGTTCACGCCCGGGGTGATGTCGATCAGCACCAGGCACTCGACGAGATCCGGTCGTTCGTCGGCCAGGACGATCGAGGTCAGTCCGCCCAAGGACATGCCCACCAGTGGCCGGGGCGCGTCGAGCAGGGTGCCGAGCGCGCTAGCCAGATCGTGCGCGTGACTGGTGATGGCCCCGGGTCCGTACGGTCCCGCGTCAGAGTGGCCGTGGCCGGGCAAGTCGATGGCGATCAGCGGGCGCCCCAGCGCGAGCGCCACGGTATCGAACGTGTGGGCGTTTTGCGCGCCGCCGTGCACCAAAACGAGATCGGGCGCGCCGTCACCCCATCGCAGACCGCTCATCTGTCGCAGGCCATCCACGGCGACGAAAAATCGCTGAACCTTCGGAATCGGAACATCGAGCCCCCATTCGGCCAGATTCTCCGCGAAGTACGCGAACTCGTCGTAGTCGGTGGGCTCCACCCCTGGCATCGTAGAAGACGCCGGTACGATCCGCTACACGTCAGCCGACGCAGTCGCTGCGCCGGTCTGCTGGGCCTCAACTTGTCGATGGACTTCAGCCATGTCGACCTCCATGACGCGACTGATCAGCTCTTCGAGCGCGTGCTCGGGAAGAGCTCCCGCTTCGGCGTACAAGACGACCTGCTCGCGGATGATCATCAGCGTGGGGATGGAGAAGATGTTGAACGCCGCGGCGAGTTGCTGCTCCGCTTCCGTGTCCACCTTGGCGAACACGAGCTCGGGGTGCGCCTCGGACGATTTCTCGAAGATCGGCGCGAACGTACGACAGGGGCCGCACCAGGCCGCCCAAAAGTCGATGAGCACGACGTCATTGGACGAGACGACCTCGTCGAATCGGTCGGCGGTGAGTTGTAGGGTGGCCATGGTTCTCCTCGCTCTGGCTCACGGTATCGTGGACCACGTCAGTATACCCCCTGGGGTATACTGACGTGACGCCGAGGCCGTTGACGCGGCTCCGCGATCTGGCGGTGCTAGAGAGATAGGCATGGATCGGCCAACGTGCGTCGTGGTACTCGCCGCCGGCGAGGGCACGCGCATGCGATCGTCGCGACCCAAACCATTGCACCTGCTCGGCGGCCGACCAATGGCGTACTACGTCCTCGACGCCACCGCACTCGACGACGTGTGCGCGACGGTGGTGGTGGTCGGCTTCGAGGCCGCGTGGACCGAGAAGGTGCTGCGTGAACGGCCCGGCGACGCCACCTTGCGCTTCGTCGAGCAGCGCGAGCAGTTGGGCACCGGCCACGCCGTTGCGGTGGCGCTGCCCGCCGTGACCGAGGCGCTCGGCGACGACGACGGGGACGTAGTCATCGTGCCCGGCGACACGCCCCTGCTTCGCCGTGAAACGATGGCGAGGCTCGTGGCGCAGCATCGACGCAGCGGGGCGGCCCTCTCGGTGCTCACGGCAGTTCTCCCCGACCCATCGGGCTACGGACGCATCGTTCGCGCCAAGGATGGCTCGATCGCTCGCATCGTCGAAGAGGGCGACGCCACGCCCGCCGAGCGGTCCATCGCCGAGGTGAACACGGCCATCATGGTGGTTCGCTCCAACCTGCTCGGTCCGGGGTTGCGCCGCGTCGGGCGTCAGAACACGCAACAGGAGTACTACCTCACCGATCTCGTTGCGGTGCTGCACGACGCCGGCCACGCGGTCCAGGCGGTCGTGTTGGAGGACCCCGCCGAGGCGTCGGGCGTGAATGATCGCGTCCAGCTGGCCGCGGCGGAAGCGGTCGTGCGGGCCCGCGTCGCCGATGCGTGGCTTCGACGCGGGGCCACCATCTGGGACCCGAGCGTGACGTACATCGATCCGGACGTGCAGTTGGGCGATGGGGTGTCTCTCTTACCCGGCACGGTGCTGCGGGGACACTGCGTCATCGGCCCGGGCGCCACGATCGGGCCAAACGCGCACCTCATCGACTGTCGGGTAGGGTCCGACGCGCGTCTCGGCACCGTGGAGGCGACCCGCGCGGTCATTGGCGACGGGGCCGTCGTGGGATCCTTCAGCGTGCTCGATGCGGGTTCGGTGGTGGCGTCGGGTGAGTTCGTCGCGCCCGGTTCGTACCGCGACGCCTGATTAGCCGGCGGTTACCTTGTACGCTGGCGCCGTGGAGTCCCTCGCGAAGCGTCGCCTGGTCATCGTCACGGGGCGATGCCACCCCGCTCTCGCCCAGGACATCGCCGACCGACTCGGCGTCGAGCTAACCGAGGCCAACGTGCGCGAGTTCGCCAACGGCGAGATTCACTGTCGCTTCGACGAATCGATTCGCGGCGCCCACGTCTTCATCGTCCAGACTCACTCGTCGCCGGTGAACGACGCGGTAATGGAGCAGCTCATCATGATCGACGCCGCGAAGCGCGCGTCCGCCAAGAGCATCACCGCGGTGATCCCCAACTACGGCTACGCGCGTCAAGACCGTAAGTCCGCGGGTCGCGAACCGATCACCGCGAAGCTGATCGCCGACATGCTCCAGACCGCCGGCGCTGATCGCGTGCTCTCGGTGGACTTCCACTCCGGACAGATTCAGGGGTTCTTCGACATACCGGTTGACCATCTGGTTGCCGCCCCGGTCCTCGAGGGCTACCTGAAGTCCCATACGAATCCGCACGAGATCGTCGTGGTCGCTCCGGACGCCGGTCGAGTAAAGGTCGCCGAGCGCTACGCCCAACACCTGGGCTGCGACCTCGCCCTCGTTCACAAGACCAGGCCCCGCGGTCAGTCCAACGTCGCCGAGGCTCGCCACATCGTTGGTGACGTCCGGGGGCGCCACTGCGTGCTCATCGATGACATGATCGACACCGCCGGCACCATCGTGGCGGCGTGCGATCTGTTGAAGTCCCACGGCGCCGAGGAGATCTGGGTCATGGCGACGCACGCGGTGTTTTCGCCGCCGGCGGTCGAGCGGCTCTTCAACGCCCCGGTCAGCCGCGTCATCGTCACCGACACGCTGCCACTGGGGCCCGACCGGTGGTTCGAGAAGCTCGAAGTTCTCTCGATCGCGACCATCGTCGCCAACGCCATTTCCGCCATTTTTGAGGATTCATCGGTTTCGGACATCTTCGGCGGTGAGAACCTGCTGTAGGCGCTCGCCGTCGCCCGTCGCACGCACTAGGCTGTTTCACCTGTGTGGCGCCCCGGTGGGTCCCGCAAACGCCAAGGAGTTCTCATGTCGCCAGTCACGTTGGACGCATCCGCGAGTCGGGATCCGGGTTCGCGCTCGTCTCGCCGACTTCGTTCGTCGGGCTCGATTCCCGCGGTCGTGTACGGCGTTGGCTCCGAGCCGATCGCCGTGGCGGTGGACGCCAAGGCCTTTCGCACCGCGGTCTCGGGCGATCAGGGCCTGAACACGCTCATTGAGCTCGACGCCGACGGACAACACTTTACGGTCATGGCTCGTGAGATCCAGCGTCATCCAGTGCGCGGCACCGTGTCCCACGTGGACTTTCAGATCGTTGACCCCACCAAGCCCGTCGTGGCCGACGTGCCACTGCACATCATTGGTGACGCGGTCGAAGTGCGCCACGCCGACTGGGAGGTCGATCAGCAGCTGTTCAGCCTCGAGGTTCGCACGCGGCCCGACCGGATACCGACGCACCTCGACGTCGACATATCGGAACTGCGCGTGGGTGGCACCATTCGCATTGCCGACGTCGTGCTGCCCGATGGGGTCGAGCCCGTCGGCGATCCGGCAGTCGCCGTCGTGGCGACCCACGCCGGTCGGTCGGCCAAGACCGGCGCCGTCGTGACGGAATAGCACCGTGTCGCTGCGGCGCTCGTCGGAGGCGACGCGCCACGGCAGCCCCAGTGCGTGGCTCGTGGTTGGACTGGCTAACCCCGGCGACGAGTACGCCGGGAGTCGCCACAACGTGGGTGGTGACGCCGTTCGACTGGTCGCGGCTCGTCGAGGCGTCGTACTCGGACTGGAACGTCGTCAACGTGCGGTCATGGGGTCGGTCGAGACCAAAGGCGGACTCGTCACGCTCGCCGTGCCGACGACGTTCATGAATGACTCTGGCGCCGCGTTCGTGCCACTGATGCGGCGCACGTCGGTGAGCGATCTAGCGCGCATCGTGGTCGTGCACGATGAACTCGACCTCGAGCCTGGTCGGCTGCGACTCAAATGCGGCGGGGGACTCGCGGGTCACAACGGCCTGCGATCGGTTGCTCAGGCGCTTGGCTCAACGAACTTCTGTCGTTTGCGCATAGGTATCGGCAAGCCGGTGCGCAAGGAACAGGGTGCTGACTACGTGCTGCGCCGCCCGTCGGCGGCGGCCCGCGCGGCGCGGCAAGTCGACGTCGAACGAGCGGCCGACGCCATTGAGCTGTTGCTGGACGAGGGGTTCGACGAGGCGCAACGACGCGTCAACGGTTGGTGATGGCGTCGACGGGCCTGCGTCGGGTCCTTGATCTGGTCACGCCGCGGCTCACCGAGGCGTTGCTCGCCGGCACGTTGACACCGAGCACGTACGCGACGCCCCTCGCCGTCGCGGCGCACGCCGCGCAGTCGTCACTGACCATTGCCGTCGTGGCCACCTCGAACGAGGCCGAACTACTGCACGACGCGCTGGCCGCGTTGTTCAGCGACGAGAGTGCCGTTGCCCTATGGCCGGCGTGGGATACGCACCCCCTCGAACGAGTGAGCCCCGACGTCGCGGTGATGGCCACGCGAAGCCTCCTGCGGTGGCGGCTCACGCAAGTGGACCACCCGCGCGTCGTGGTCGCGCCCGTGCGCGCGTTGGCGCAGATTCTCGCGCCGGGCCCGGCGCCGACACCGCTCACCGTGCGTCGGGGCGAGTCGCGCGATCGCGACGAACTCCTCGCGCAGCTCATCGCACTCGGGTACCGGCGCGAATCGATTGTCGAGCACCGCGGCGAGTTTGCAGTGCGCGGCGGCATCGTCGACCTCTGGTCACCCCACGCCGACCAGCCAGTACGCCTCGACTTTTTTGGCGATGACGTGGAGCGGCTGACGTCGTTCGACGTGGCGAACCAACGCTCGCTCTCCAGTGCGCAGTCCGTCCACGTGGTCACTGCCCGCGAGTGGTCGCCGGGGTTGCTCGAGCGCGCGGCCGCCGATCGGCTCGCAGACCGCGAACCGTGGGGTCGCGCAGCATTTGATCGGATTGCCGCGGGTGAGCTCTTCGACGGGATGGAAGGTTGGATGCCCCTGGTCGCCGATCAACGCCGCACGCTGCTCGACGAGCTACCTGACGCCTCGATGTTCGTGGTCGAGCCAGATCGCGTGGCCCACCGACTCGAGGAGCTGCTCGACGAGGAGCGAGAGCTTACCGACACCGTCGCGGCAACCTGGCGGGCCGCGATCACGGTGCCGCTGCTGCACGAGGACTGGGCGGCGCTCGCCTCGAGGTCGCACGTGGACTTCGCGGCCTCGGGCCACGGCGAGCTGGTGGTGGGCTCCCCGCCGGTCGTTCAAGGCGACCCCGGACGCATCGCCGCCCACGTTCGGTCCTGGTCCGCGAAGCGCCGTGGCGTGGTGCTGACGGCCAATCCCGCGGCCGTTTCGCGAATGGCCGACCAGTTGCGCGCCGAAGGGCTCGCGGTAACCACCGATCCGGCGAAGGTCCTGGACGTTCGCCTGAGCGTGCTGCACAGCGTGCTGCCAGCCGGCTTCGCGATGGACGAACCCGACATCGTCGTGTGGAGTGAAACTGACCTCACCGGTCGACGCAGCGTGCACCGCGCGGCGCGCACTCGAGCGCGCACGGTCGACGGCTTCTTCGATGACCTGGCGGTCGGCAGCTACGTCGTGCATCGTCACCACGGCGTGGCTCGGTTCTCGGGCACCACGACGCGTGCGATCAACGGCACCGTGCGCGACTACCTGGTCTTGGAGTTCAAGGACGGCCGAAGCTATTGGCCCACAGAACAGATCGACGTGCTCACGCCGTACGGTGGGGGCGACGCACCGGCCCTGTCACGGATGGGTGGCGCCGAATGGCAGCGCACTCGAGCCACTGCTCGAGCCGCGGCCTATCTCGTCGCCCAAGATCTCGTTGACCTCTACCGGCAGCGCTCGGTAGCGGTGGGTCACGCCTTCTCGCCCGACACCGCGTGGCAGCACGAGATGGAAGAGCTCTTTCCCTTCGCTCTCACCGCCGACCAGGCCCAGGCCATCGAGGATGTGAAGGCGGACATGGAACGCGAGCGGCCGATGGATCGTCTCGTGTGCGCCGACGTCGGTTTTGGCAAGACCGAAATAGCGATTCGAGCCGTCTTCAAGGCCGTCCAGGATAATCGCCAGGCGGCGGTCTTGGTTCCCACGACCTTGCTCGCGAGTCAACACTTCGCCACGTTCAGCGAGCGCTTCGCCGGATTTCCCGTGCGAGTCGCCCTGCTCAGCCGTTTCGTGGAGGACGCTGACGCGCGCGCGACGCTGCGTGGTCTCGAGGACGGAACGATCGACGTGGTGATCGGTACGCATCGACTGTTGTCCGACGACGTGCGCTTCAAGAATCTAGGCCTGCTCGTGGTCGATGAGGAGCAGCGTTTCGGCGTGACGCACAAGGAGGCGATCAAGGTTCGGTCAGTCGGCGTTGACGTCTTGACCTTGTCGGCGAGCCCGATCCCGCGCACGCTGGAGATGGCCTTTGCGGGAATCCGAGACCTCTCGATGGTCACGACGCCGCCGGCCGATCGCCGACCAATTCTCACGCACGTTGGCGAGTACGACGAGGCCGCGGTCGTCGAGGCGGTTCGCCGCGAGTTGCTTCGCGAGGGTCAAGTCTTCTTTGTCCATAACCGCGTGTACGACATCGACGACGTGGCGCGCCGTCTCGGTCGCCTCGTCCCCGACGCACGCATTGCCGTCGCCCACGGCCAATTGGACGAAGGGACGCTGGAGCGCATCATGGTGGATTTCTGGGAGCGTCGCTACGACGTGCTCGTCTGCACCACCATCGTCGAGTCCGGCATTGACTTGCCGTCGGTGAATACGCTCATCGTCGACCGAGCCGAGCGACTCGGGCTCGGACAACTCCACCAGCTGCGCGGGCGCGTCGGCCGTTCGGGCCAGCGGGCGTACGCCTACCTCTTTCACGCGGCGGGGCAGACGCTCTCGGAAACGGCGTTCGAGCGGTTGCGCACGATCGGTGACAACACCGCGCTGGGCAGCGGCTTCAAGATTGCCATGCGCGACCTGGAAATCCGAGGTGCCGGCAATCTGCTCGGCCACGATCAATCCGGTCCGGTGGCGGCGGTGGGCTACGACCTGTACGTGCAGCTCATTGCCGAAGCCGTGGCCGAGGCCAAGGGCGTGGTGACGCCCGAGCCCGTCAGCGTCACCCTCGACGTGCCGGGCGAGGCACACCTGCCCCAGACGTACGTCGAGGCCGACGACGCCCGCCTTGAGGCCTATCGGCGTCTGGCGACCGTGACCGACGCGGCGACACTGGCCGACCTGCGCGACGAGTGGATCGATCGTTACGGGCCGCTACCTCGTGCGGCCGAGGGTCTACTCGACCTAGCCGAGCTGCGTCTGGCGTGCCTGGAGGTCGGCGTCACTCGATTCACCGTGGCGCCGGCCAAGATCGGCGTTCGCAGTCGGCCGGTCGTGCGCTTTGGCCCGCTCGTGCTCTCGCTCAGCCAGCAGATGCGGCTGCGTCGACGCCACGGCGCTCGCGCCTACGACGAAGCGGCCCGCGAGGTGCGCATCGAAACGTTGGGGCCGCTGACGTCACCCGCGGCGCTGCGCGAACTCTTGCGCGAAACGGTCGCGACCACGTCGGGGGCCTGACTAGTCGGTAGGCTGTCGGGGTGCGTCGAATCGCTGCCTTCTTCGTCATCGCCATGGTCGTAGCCGTGCTCGTCGGACGCTCGAGCGTGTCGTCCGGCGTAAGTGTGAACGGCGCCACCGTCTCCAACCAGGAGATGCGCGCGGAACTGAGCGCGATATCGGCCTCGCCGACACTCCAGTGCTACCTGACCGCAATCGCACCCGCGACGTACACCGCTGGCGGCGGTAGCGCGACGATGGCGGCGTCGGGGGCCGCCGCGTGGGCCAACCTGCGAATTCAGGGGCTGGTCATCGACCAGTACGTGCGCAGTCAGCTGCACTATCGACCGGGCGCTGATCTCGTCAAGGCTCAGGCATCGCTTGAGTACGAGATGACCCAGGCCGCCTCGGCGAATTCGCTCCACTGCCCCGGCAGCGCGGCGCAAGCGCTCGCCGCAATGCCCGAGGCGATGCGCAGCGCCGAGGTCGTCGCTCAAGCCGAGTCGCTCTACCTCGTGAGCAGACTCAACTCCACCATCCCGCTCACGACCGCCTCGCTGCGGACCTACTACAACGCGCACCGTTCGGCCTTCGACACGATCTGCGTCAGCATCGCTCTGGTGCCAACGTCGTCGATTCGGGCGTTCTCAACGGCCCAGGCCGCGGGGTTGAGCGTCGCCCAATTGGCCAAGAGGTTCTCGGTCGATGCGTCAGCGGCGCGGGGTGGCGCCTACGGATGCTTCCCGCCAACGTCGCCCTACTACGCCGGGGTACGCGCCGATGTGGGTTCGACCAAGATGAACACGTTCCCCACGACGCCCCTGTCGGCGAATCAGAACGGTACCGTCTACGGGCTCTACGTCGCCGCCACCAAGCGAACCACCACGCCTTTTTCGCAGGCTGCGGCGCTGGTGCTCGCGGACGTACGCACGTTGAACGCGAACTCGGCCAACACGGTGAAGAACACCCTGCTCGGCCGTGCGGCCGTCGCCATTGATCCCGCTTTTGGTCGATGGGGCCTGAGCACGACGGGGCTGTCGGTCTTTGCGCCCGCGCTGCCGTCATCGTCGGACGTCGCCGGGTCATCAACGCTGACCGCTCCCAGCGCGCTGCCCTATCAGTGAGTGGCCCGAGGGTTCGGGTCGTCGGCCTGGGACCGGGCGATCGCGGCGTGCTTACGCCGCGCGCGTGGCTGTTGATCACACAATCGCCCGTGGTTCGCCTGCGGACCCGTCGCCATCCGGCGGCCGACGAACTTCATCACGTTCCTAGTTACGACGACTGGTACGAGGACGCCTCGTCGTTTGACGAGCTCTATCGCCGAATTGCGGACGACCTCGTTCACCTGGCCAACGTCTCAGGTGGCGAAGTCATCTACGCTGTGCCGGGATCTCCCGTTGTCGCGGAGCGTACCGTTGAGCTGTTGATCGCCGACGGCCGGGTGCCGGTGATCTGTGAACCAGCAGTGTCGGTCATCGACGCCGCCTGCGCCGCACTCGGGCGAGACCCGATGGCGGCCCGTCTTCGCATCGTCGATGCCCTCGACGGCCTGGCGTCCTGGTCGGGCCACGGGCCGCTGCTCGTGCTGCAGGCCTATTCGCGACCGGTGCTGGCGCTGGTCGCCGATCGTCTGGAGGCCACCACGTCGGTGACGGTGCTGCACCACCTCGGCCTCGTCGACCAAGTGATCGAGGTTCTGCCGGCTCGCGAACTGGCGACGTTTGGGGCCGACCACCTCACGTCACTGTGGATCGAGGAATATCGCAGTGCGGGCGCCGCCGTTGACGATCTGGTCGCGCTGGCGCGCACGCTTCGCCGATCGTGTCCGTGGGATGAGGAACAGACGCACGGTTCGCTGACGCGTCACCTGCTCGAAGAGTCCTACGAGGCGATTGACGCACTTGAGCGGCTAGTGAGTGCTGAGCCCGACCCCTCGCCCGAGCTCGTCGACCACGTCGCCGAGGAGTTGGGCGACGTGCTCTTTCAAATCGTCTTTCACGCCGAACTGGGCGACGAGCTGGCACGCTTCAACCTCGGGACCATTGCCGACGTCGTTCGGACCAAGCTGATCGGACGCCACCCGCACGTTTTCGGCGACGTCTCGGTGACTGGCGCCGACGACGTCGCGAATCGATGGGAGTCGTGGAAGCGTATCGAGAAAGGGCGCGGTTCGGTCTTGGACGGTGTGGTGTGGCAGCTCCCAGCCCTAGCCCTTTACGCCAAAGTGTTGCGTCAGACTTCGACCCTCGAGCGCGCGAATCGTGACGAGCGCGCGATTCAAGACGAGCTGGTGCGGCGCTTCGGTGCCTTGGGAGCGTCGTTGACCAGCCTTGACGGGGCCGAGCGCGCGAGCCAGGACGACTGGTGGGGCGACGCGATCGAGGCGGTGGCGAGTTCCGCGTACGTCGCGAACGTCGATCTCGAGGGTTTGCTGCGCGAGCGCGCTCGGCGCCTGGCCGACGAGGCGCGAGTGCGCGAGTTGCGCGCGGGGAGCGATTCGAGCGAGCAGTAGCGTTGGACGCGAAGGAAGGAGTCGCGATGAGCGCGATTGACGTGGTTCGGGGACGCCAGATTCTGGACTCGAGAGGCAACCCGACCGTGGAGGCCGAAGTGCTGCTCGAATCGGGCGCGGTGGGGCGCGCCGCGGTTCCGTCGGGAGCCTCGACGGGAATCCACGAAGCCGTCGAGTTGCGTGACGGTGGTGACGCGTGGGGTGGCAAGGGCGTCTCGCTCGCCGTCGGGCACGTGAACGGTGAGATCCACGATGCGCTCGAGGGCTACGACGCCCTCGAACAGCGAAACGTCGATCAGGCGCTCATTGACCTCGACGGCACCGACAACAAGGCTCGGCTAGGCGCCAACTCGATGCTCGCCGTGTCACTCGCGGTCGCCAAGGCCGCGGCGCTCGAGTGCGACCTGGCGCTCTACCAGTATCTGGGTGGAGTCAACGCGCACGTCTTGCCGGTGCCGATGATGAATGTCCTGAACGGTGGCGTGCACGCTGACAACTCCGTCGATTTCCAAGAGTTCATGATCATGCCGGTAGGGGCGGCATCCTTCGCCGAGGCGTTGCGGTGGGGAACCGAGACCTACCACGCGCTCAAGGGCCTGCTGGTCGCTCGGGGCCTCGCGAGCGCCGTGGGGGACGAAGGCGGCTTCGCGCCCGATCTGCCGGACAACGAAAGCGCGGTCAAAATACTCGTCGAGGCGATTGAATCGACGGGGCGAACCCCGGGGCTCGATGTCGCCATCGCGCTGGACCCGGCGACGTCCGAGCTCTGGCGAGACGGCGCCTACCAGCTCGACGGTGAGGGTCGCGTGCTCTCGAGCCTCGAGCTCGTCGACTACTGGGCCGATCTGTGTGATCGGTACCCGATCGTGTCGCTGGAGGACGGCATGGCGGAAGAGGACTGGGACGGATGGGCTGCCTTGACCGCGACGCTAGGCCCCCGCGTACAGCTGGTGGGCGATGACATCTTCGTAACGAACCAGACGCTGCTCCAACGGGGGATTGACCGCGGTGTGGCGAACTCGATTCTGATCAAGTTGAACCAGATCGGCACGTTGACCGAAACCCTCGACACGATCTCGCTCGCCAATCGGGCGCGCTATTCCACGGTCATCTCACATCGTTCGGGTGAGACTGAAGACGTGACCATTGCCGACGTGGCGGTTGCGATGAACGCTGGTCAGATAAAGACCGGCGCCCCGGCACGTTCTGACCGCGTGGCGAAGTACAATCAACTGCTGAGGCTCGAAGAGCAGTTGGGGGACCAGGCTCGGTTCCCCGGCGCATCGTCATTGTCGGGGGCGATAGGTGTCAACCACTCATAACATCGCGAACGGTACGAGAGTGCGGTGGCTCTACCCGCTCTCGATCGTGACGGCGGTGGCGATGTTGGTGGCGTGGTTCCCTGTCGGGACGCTGCTGCGCCAACAAGGCGAGTTGACGGCGGTCGCGCGCCAGATCGCGGCGGTGCAGAGTGAGCAGCACGCGCTACTGGTCCGCCAGCGGGCGACGTCGACGCCGACCCAGGCCATGCTGCTCGCTCGCCAGCTCTACCAACTGGTGAGCCCGGGCCAGAGCCTGATACAGGTGCTGCCCGGGACCGCGACCGGTTCTAGTCCCGCAAGTGGCGATCCCGGCTTTCAGCCGCTCGTTTCACCGACCGCGCCGCCGGCGGCGTCGCCCGTCGATGGGTCGACGCGATCGGGGTCCCCGGGCGGCTGGCGAGGCTTTCTCAACCGGTTGCAACACACCCTCGAGTTCTGGCGTTGAGCACCTTTCGTGACGCGTCGCCCGACGACCAGTCCACGGTCGAGGCTCTCGTCGGGCGCCCGTTGGCCGGGCGCTTCGCGGTCGTCGTGCGGCGCCTCGACGGTCGCCCGGTCGTCATCGAGAACGAGCCGCACCTGCGAGACGGTACGCCGATGCCGACGCTGTTCTGGCTGGTCGACCCGGTTCTCCACGATGCGGTGAGTCGATTGGAGAGCGCGGGAGGCGTTCATCGGTTCGAGGCGATGGTGGAGCCTCGCGAGTTGGCGGCCGCTCACGAGCGTTACGCCCGCCGCCGCGATGAGTCTGTTGTGCGGGTGGCTGCGACCGCGCCCAGCGGGGGTGTGGGGGGGACGCGTCAAGGCGTCAAATGTCTGCACGCGCACCTCGCCAATTTTCTCGTGAATTCAGACGATCCCGTTGGTGCGTTGGTTGCCGAAGCCGTTGATCTACCACCTACGCGGCGCGATACGGTCCGTGACTGAACCGGTTGCGGTAATCGACTGCGGATCGAACTCGACGAGACTGCTCGTTGACGATGGCGCCGGGGTCGCGCTCGCGCGCGACATGCGCATCACACGGCTCAGTGCCGGTGTTGACGCTTCGCGACGACTGTCGCTGGATGCCATCGAACGCACCATGCGGGTCCTAGACGAGTACCGAGTGACCGCGAACCACCTGGGCGCGCGACGCGGTGTGGTGGTGGCGACGTCGGCGGTGCGCGACGCCACCAATCGAGATGAATTTACCGAACGCGCTCGTCGCCACACTGGCTTTGACGTGCGGGTGCTCGACGGCGACGAAGAGGCCGCCCTCTCCTACGACGGCGCCACGGCCGATCTCGCGGACGATGAGCGGCCGACGGTCATCGTCGACGTCGGCGGCGGTAGCACGGAACTGGCGGCCCGACTGGCCGGCGTGCTGCACGCGGCGTCGATGCAGTTGGGCTGCGTTCGGGTGTCCGAGCGTGCCCTCGGTACGGGTGTGGTCGGCGTGGCTGAGCGAAATGCCGCGCAGGCGATGATTGACCTCGCCCTGGACGAGGTCGTCGCTCGAGACCCCGTCTGGTCAACGTTGACCGGTCGGGTCCGACTGATTGGCTTGGCGGGCACCGTGGCGACCCTCGTACAACTCGACGTCGGTCTCGCGGCGTACGACCGTTCGGTCGTGCACCATCACCGAGTTACGCGTACGGCGGTGCGGACGTGGCGCGATCGATTGGCGCGCGAGACGCCCGACCAACGCCTGGCCCACCCCGGCATGGTGGTGGGCCGCGAGGATGTCTTGGTGGGTGGGCTGATGGTCCTCGACGCGGTGATGGGGCGACTGGGGGCGGTCGACTTGCTCAGCTCGGAGAGCGACATTCTCGACGGCGTCGCGGCCTCGTTTCGTCGGTGAACGGCCGACGCGTTGGGACCTGCCACGATGGTGGAGTGGAGTGGTTACGATGACGGCGCGCGGGACAATCCACTCGTCGGTTAGCCTGCACGGTCGCCGCGTGGTCTTGCGCACCCTGACCGAGGCTGACTTCGACGGCTGGTCCGACGTGCGCACGCGCTGTCACGACTGGCTCGTGAAGTGGGAGCCCAGATCGGCCCACGCATCCCATCTGGCCGAAGATCGTCGAAGTTTTGAGAATCGCTGCGCCCTGCGCGAGCGCGAACGCCAGATGGGCAGCGGGTACGGCTTCGGCATTTTTTACGAGGGCCGTTTCGTCGGGGAACTGACGCTCTCGTCGATTCAACGCGGTCCGCTGCAGTCGGCGTTCGTCGGCTACTGGATTGACGAAGCGGTCGCCGGCCGCGGACTCATGCCCGAGGCGGTCGTCGTCGTCTTGCAGTACGCCTTCGAAACGCTGCGACTGCACCGCATCGAGATCAACATCATTCCGCGAAACCACGCCTCGCGTCGCGTGGTCGAGAAGCTCGGTCTACGTTTCGAAGGTGTCGCGGAGCGCTACCTCGAGATCGACGGCGCGTGGGAGGACCACGGTCGCTACGCGATCACGTCCGAGGAGTGGTCGGACCGAGCGCCACAACTCGTAGCGGACTGGCTCTTGCCGCGGACTGATTAGACGGCTCGGAGGTTCCGCCCCGCGAGTTCGTCGAGACCTGCCGTGCGAAGGGTCCCACCGAGCGCGGCCGCTACCGACGTGGCGCCGACGGCCGCATCTCGTGCGACCACCACCAAGGCGTTGGTCGCGCCCTGCGCCACGACGACGCCGATGAGTCGGGCCCGTTGGGCGGCGAGACCGACTGCGTCGAGTGCGACATCGCGGTCGACCTCGATCACGGGGAGCTCGTAGGGCGTGGTGCGAAGACCGCGCAGGTCGGCGATCATGGCCAGCGGGGCCGTCCTCAGGTGAACCGATGACCCCGCGACGTCCTCCCAGGTCACCGGGTGTGGCGCCACGGCGAGGCCGAGGCGGCGCGCGAGCAAAAAGAGCTCGGCGTCGTAACTGAAGCCGTTGACCGTGGCCAGCAGCGCGATGAGCCGGGCCGGGCCTCGGCGAAGCGCCTTGGCACCGCACTGTGTATCGACGAGCACCACGCCCGTGTAGTGGCGAACCAGGCGGTTAAAGACTCGACCGGCCATGGTTCGCGAGCGAGACGCGTATCGGACGTGGCCGTGTACGGCGCGAGAGCCCGGCACGAGGTCAACGTCAGCGAGCCGTTCGAGCATGGCGGGGTAGTGACGAGGATCGATGGCCATATCGGCGTCCACGGTGAGAATCCGATCACCCCGGGCGACCCCGATCCCCAGACGAAGCGCGGCGCCCTTGCCCTGGTTCGTGGGGAACCGAACGACGCGCGTCGGCGCGACAGCGCTGTATAGGCGCTGGGCGGCGAGCGCGGTGTCGTCGCTCGACCCGTCGTCGACGATCACGAATTCGCCGCGCGCGAGGTCGAGTTGCTCGAGTACGGCGCGGAGTCGGTCGAAGCCGCGCCGCAGTCGCGGTGCCTCGTTGTAGGCGGGGATGACGATGGACGTCGTCACGTCCTCGTTACGGTCGGGCGGCACCGACGAGCCCAAAGGTGAAGAGCGGTGCGAAGCTGATCCGCGTGCCGGCGCTGGCCGCGGCGATAATCGTGTTCGTGCCCCACGGACCGCTGCCGGCGTACATCACGACGTGATCGACGAGGTGATCACCGTCCAGGTTGTAGTAGAAGAGCAGATCACCAGGTTGTAGCTGGCTAAGCGGTACGTGGCGCAGGTCCGGCCACTGTACCTCCGTGGTTCGCGGGATCTGGTAGCCAGCCTGCGCCCACGCCCACTGGACGAGCCCCGAGCAGTCGAAGCCGTGACCTGGCGTTTCGCCACCCCAGACGTAGGGGACACCGATCTGGGAGATCGCGGCCGCGAGGGCCCGGCGTCCCGCGGCGGAACCGGCCGTGCCGCCGCTGACGATTGGCGGCGTCGCCGCCTGAATCGCGGCGAGCACGAGGTTGGCGGCGGGCTGTCCACCAACGGCCGCGGCCGCGGCGACCGCCGACTGCTCCGCCGCGATGTCACGCGAGCGAGCCGCGGCGGCACCCGCCTGCACTTCGTAGCCAATGATCTGCTTCTTCAGTGACTGGGTCACGACCGCCAGCGTGGCACGGGTCGAGTTCTCGTTGCGAACGTTGAGGGCGAGCAGAGCCCGCATCGTATTCTCCTGAAAGTGAGCACGCGAGCGCTGGGCCGCTACCTCGGCAATGGTGGAGTCGAGCGATCGCTTTTGGTCCTCGTAGCGCTGGCGTATCGACGCCAGATCGCCGATGGCGCGATTCTCGAGCACGGTGCGGGCGTCACTCGACGTCACGGGCTGCGTGAAGAGGGCAATGGCCTGGTTCAACGCTGAGCCGAATACGTAGGCGCGAACCACGGCGTGGACGAGTTCGGTCGACGTCGCCGCTATCGCCACGCGCTTTTGCGTCTCGAGGCGCCGTAGATGCTTGACGTTCTGCGTGATGTTCGCGAACGCCACCTGGGCGGCGTCGTAGGCGTTGGCGGTCGTCTCGCTCAGCCGCTGCTGACGAGCGAGACTCGCGGAGAGCGACGCGATCTCCGCTCGGGTCTGGGCGATGCCGGCGTCGGCCGACGGCACCTGGGCGAGCCACGTCGCCGCTACCATCAGGCCCGCCATCGCGCAGGGCGCGACCCGACATCGCACGCGATTCATTGCTCAAGCCTAGACAGGCATTCGTGTTCAACTGACTCATGCTCGACGCCGCCGCCGCTCATGCGTTACGGTGTCTGGCACGACCGCGCGGGGGCGTAGCCCAATTGGCAGAGGCAGGGCGCTTAAACCGCCTCCAGTGAGGGTTCGAGTCCCTTCGCCCCTACGCGCGCGGTCCGCGTCCAGATTTTTAGTAGCGTGGCCCCCGTGGCTAAAAGCGCAGCGGGTAAATGGGTCAGCCGAGTCGGTTCGACGGGTGGCGGCAAGTCCTACAAGAAGTCTCGGCCGGCGAACTTCTACGGTGCGCTGTTCGTCATCGTCGTGCTCGGACTCGCCGCCACCGTCCTGGCGCGCTACGAGTACCAGAACCCCAGCGCCGGTCCGGCGTCCACCCCGCCGACCATCGGCACCACGTGGTACGCGGCGTTGTCCATTGACAATTGCGGCCGCATCGCTCCGTTCCTGGCCACGAACCCGAAGTACACGGGCGGCTTCACGGTCCAGCCGGCCGACGTCATCAAGATCAGCCCCGCGTCCTCCGCCGACGCCGGCAACAACGCGACGCTGGCCCAGTTCACGCGCGAGTACGCGGGACTCACCGCGACGTCGACCGCGCTCGGCTACCCGATTACCGGTGGGGTAACCACCGTGCACAACGGCGATCGGTGTCCCGCGAAGTCCAAGTACGCCGGAAAGGTTGGCCAGGTCTCGTACGCCTACTGGACGACGATCGCGCAAAAGACGCCCACTATCACGACCGATCCCAGCACGATCAAGTTCTCGCAGTACCTTCGGGTAACGATGGCCTTCTTGCCCAGTGGCGTGACCCCGCCGCCGCCCTCGAAGGTGACGGTCGACGCGATGGTGAAGACAGCCGTGACACCGACGACGACCACCACGACGACCGTTCCGCTCACTACGACAACGCTGAAGCGGCCGGTGACGCCCACGTCGACTGGTGCCACGACGACCACCGTCGGTTCGTCGACAACTACGACAACCTCGGTGACGACCACGACGACACCGAAGGGTTAGCTTGCAGGCCGTCATCCTCGTCGGCGGCATGGGCACGCGCCTTCGCCCACTGACCTACGAGACGCCCAAGCAGATGCTGCCGCTGGTGGGGGTGCCGATGATCGAGTGCGCGCTGGAGAACCTCGCTCGTCACGGGGTGACCGACGTAGTGCTGTCCCTCGGGTATCTGCCCGATCAGTTCATCGCCGCCTACCCCGATGACGTCATCGCGGGCATCAAGGTCACGTACGCGGTGGAGTCCGAGCCGCTGGACACGGCGGGGGCCATCCGATTCGCCGCGACCTCGTCGGGCATTGCCGACACGTTCATCGTGGTCAATGGCGACGTCGTGACGGACCTCGACGTGACAGCCCTGCTCGACTTTCACCGGCGTCGGGGCGCGATCGGCACCATCGCCCTGCACCCCGTCGTGGACCCGTCGCTCTTTGGCTTGGTGTCGACCACGCCCGAGGGCCGGGTGCTCGCCTTCGTGGAGAAGCCTCCGCGCGAGGAGGCGCCCACGAACCTCATCAACGCCGGAACCTACGTCTTCGAACCGGCGGTGCTGGATCGGATACCGTCGGGGCGCGTCAGCGTCGAACGCGAGACGTTTCCGTCGTTGGCCGCGAGCGGTGAGCTCTACGCGATGGCCGACGACGCGTACTGGCTGGACACGGGCACGCCGCACGCCTACCTCCAGGCGAACGTGGACATCCTGAAGGGGCGCGACGGTCGCAACGTACCCTCGATCGTGGACGGTTCGTGGAGGCACGCCTCCAGCCACGTGAGCGAGTCGGCCACCCTCATCAACGCGGTGATCGATCGGGAGTGCCGCGTGGGTCACGGCGCCGTCGTCGAACGGGCCGTGCTGCTGCCCGGCGCGACGGTCGCTGAGGGCGCCGAAGTGCGCTGGTCGATTGTCGGCCCCGACGCCGTGGTAGGCGAGTACGCACAGCTTGGTCCCACGTGCGTGGTCGGCGCGAACGAGCGCGTCGCCGCTGGCTCAGTGCTGCGCGGCGACGTTCGCCTCGGTGGGGTGTGAGCTAGCGGAAGAGATCGCCGTTGACCGGGCGCACGATGTCGTGGGCCACGGAGCCCTCGCCGAAGTAACGTCGGTCGAGGCCACGAACGATGGCGAACGGTGTGCCGGACGCCTTGCCGAGCACGAGGTTGGCCGCGCCAGCCACTTCGTCGGCGATCGCGATCTCAGTTGCCTCGAGCACTCGCCCGTTGGCGTCGGAGGTTCCGCGCAGATCGAGCACGACTCGCAGGCCGGCGGCTCCGATGGCCACGTCGGTGACACCGTGTCGCCAGGCTCGACCAAACGTGTCGGTGATCACGACGGCGACGTCGAGGCCGCTGCGGTGGCGCAGCGCTGCGCGGAGCCGTCGGGCCGATCGGTCCGGATCGACCGGTAGCAGCACCGCGGTTCCGGGTTCCGTATTTGAGAGGTCCACGCCCGCATTGGCGTTGATGAAGCCATGACTCGTCTCGGTGATGCGCAGGGTACCGCGTCGGCGCAGGACGCGCCGCGACTCGGATTCGATGATGGCGAGCTTGGACTCGTCGCTGCCGTCAAAGGGAACGACGCGCCCTTCGGACTTGGCGACAACCTTGCTCGTCACCACGAGGAGATCGAGATCGAGAATCTCGTCACCTTGTTGGGTCACTGCGTCGAGCACGAGAGTGGCGAGGTCACTTTCGGCCGTAACCGGTGCGCGCAGCACCACGGGAATGATGAGAACGCTCGTTGGCCGCGGGAGGGCGCTCATGACAGCACCGCCGCCGCCAAGCGCGTATCGGCACCGGTCGTACCCATGATGGTCGAGGTAACGCGCACGGTGTGGCCCCGCTCGCGTAGTGCGTCAGCGTGCCGAGCGTCGGCGTCGTCGATGATCCACGTGCCAACCAGGTCCCCGTAGAAGTCGGCGACGCCTACGCAACTGACGTCGTAGTGCAGCTCGGCCAGCAGTCGGTCCGCGGGTCCCTTCAGGGCGGAGCCGTTGACGATGGGCGAGACGGCCACGACGTCGTCGCGTCGGCTACGTAGGACGTCGCGTATACCGGGAATCCGCAAGATCGGATCGATCGAGATGAGCGGATTCGAGGGGGCGATGACGATGCGCCGCGCGTGCTCCAGCGCGGCGAGCGCCGCGTCGGTGGCCCGGGCCTGCGTGGCGCCAACCACGTCGATGGCGAGGACCGGAACCGCGTGATGGTGGCGCACGAAGTACTCCTGAAACGTCAGGGGACCCAACGCAGTGGCGAACACGGTGGCCACGGGGTCGTCGGTGACTGGCAACAGATCAACCTCAACGCCGAGCCGCGCGACGAGCTCCGCGGTGACCACGGTCTTGGTTGCCCCCTCAACCAAGCGCTGGCTGCGGTACAGGTGGGTGGCGAGGTCGTGGTCACCCAGACGAAACCACGCTTCACCCCCGAGGATCTCGAGCGCTTCCATCGCCCGAAAACTGTCGTCGCGCAGACCCCAACCGGTTGACTCGTTGTTCAGGCCGGCCAGCGTGTACAGGATGGTGTCCAAGTCTGGACAGATAGTTAAACCGTGCAGGACAAGGTCGTCGCCAACGTTCACCACGGCCGTCAAAGGGACATCGAGACGAGCGTGTTGCAATACGCGCAGCAAGCGAGCCGCTCCAACGCCGCCACACAGTACCGTGATCACCCTAGGCACTCTAGATTGGCTCCTAGCATCAATGTCTGTGGACGAGGCGCGACTCTGTGAGGACTGGCCCGGCTCCAGTGCGGCGGTCGTGATGCGACTCGACGGCGGCGCCGTGGTCGAGGTGGCGCACTGTGGCGACGTGGCGGCGCGACGGCCGTGGGCATCAGTGTCCAAGCTCGTCGTGGCGATGGCGGTGGGCATTGACGTGGACGACGGACGATGCCGCTACGAACAAGAGGTTGATTTGACGGGTGCGACGCTCGCACACCTCTTGTCCCACAGCGGGGGTTTCGGTCTCGAAGCCACCGATCGCACGGTTCCCGTCGGTACGCGGCGCGTCTACTCAAACGTCGCGGTCGATCGGGCCGTTGACGCCGTGGCCGACGGCGTCGAGCCGTCGCGCTGGCTCGGCGAACGAGTCTTCGAACCGCTGGCCATGGCCACGAGTGAACTGGTGGGGCGGCCGTCGGCGGGCGTCGCGGGATCCACGAGGGATCTCGCTACTTTCGTCGGCTCCTGGCTGAAGACGGATCTCCTGAGCCCGTCTACCCGTGAACGCATCCTCTCCCCGTTCCTCGGTGACCTCGACGGCATCGTGCCCGGTTTTGGCGCCTTTCGCCCCTGTCCGTGGGGGCTCGGACCCGAGATCCGTGGTTCGAAGCACCACTGGATGGGCGACTGGCCCTCTGACAGCGCCGGTCATTTTGGGCAGAGCGGGGCCCTCGCGCTGTTCAACGTGCGCGAAGGTATCGCGGTCGTTGCTACCACGACGACGCCGTTCGGTTCGTGGGCCGTGGCACTCTGGCCCGAATGGACGTCGTTCGTGCGCCGCCTGGCGAGCGCGTCGTGACGGCCCTCCCCATCCGCGTCGGCCTGGACCTTGACGGTTCACTCGAATCGCTCGGCGATTCGATGACCGACCTCGCCGATGCCCTCAGCGCACGTGGTGGCTGCGCGCTAGTTCGGTTTCATTCGCGGTCGCGAGCCGGAACGGGCGATGTTCACCTGGCGTGTCGCCGGTTCTGGGCTCCCTGGTGGCGCCGGGGTATGGGTCGTTCACTCGATCGGCTGCTACCGACCGTCGACGTCGTCCACGTCGCCGGCGTCATCACGCCACCGACTCGGCGCGTGCCCGAAATCGTGACCGTCGATGATCTGCGCCCCCTGCGGGGCGAATCGCGGATGAACCAGCGCAGCGCGCAGCTTCGCCGACTCGTCGCTCGTGGCGCCATCGTCGTCGCGTCGAGCCACGTCGCCCGCGATGAGGTGCTGGCGGTCTTGGGGGTCGCTCGAGACCGCGTCGTCGTGGTGTCGCCAGCCGTGCCCCTCGTCGCGCCCAACGTAGATGGCGACGAGCTGGTGGTAAACGTCACGGGCGACGTCGAGCACTTCGTGCGCCTCGCACCGTCGCTCGCCGCGGCCGCGGATCGCCTCGACACGCGGCTGGTGGCGCTCACGAGTGCCGCAGCGGCCGCGCGGATTCGTAGCACCGCCGTCCGAAGCATCGAACTGCGTCCTCGGCGCGACGCCCGCGAGGTTCTCGGTGCGGCGCGGGTGGTCGTGCATATATCCGACGGCGCGCGATTTCCGTCCTTCGCGATAGCCGCGCTAGGCGCGGGCGTGCCAACGATTACGCGGTCGACACCGATCAATCGGGAACTTCTGGCCGGAGCGGCGATTCTGGCTGAGTCCGACGCGGCCGTGGTTGAGCAGGTCGACGCGTTGTGGAATAACGAGCAGCATCGGGCGCTCGCGGTGGCGGCCGGGCGCTCGCGCGCCCTGGATTTCTCGCCCAGTAGTGTCGCGGGGGCCTACCTCGATCTGTACGGCGACGTCGTGCGAGGCTGGGACTCGTGACGATCGCTCTGTCGATGGACCAACTGGCGCGGCCTCAGCCCGGGGGCATTGCCACGTACGTGCGCGGACTCGTGAGCGGACTCGCGTCACTCGGTCGCTGCGACGTCATCGGTCTCGCACCGACGGGTTCTCACGTCGCGAATCTCGAGGTGGCGCTGCGCCGGGTGCCGCTGCGCGCCGAGGTACTCACGTACGCGTGGCGTTACCGCGCCATCGGCGTGCCTCGCGGGGCCGCGATCGTCCACGCCACATCAATGGCCGGGCCATTCGGCGGTGGCCGCAGCGACGCCGTTCACTCGGTGGCGCTCCACGATCTGCTATGGCGCGATGAACCCGACGCCGCCACGGCGCGAGGACGGCGCTTTCACGAGCAACGTCTCGCGCTGCTCATGCGGCGAAGCGACCTGCGTGTCTTCACGTCCTCGCCCGGCCTGGACGATCGACTGGTGGACGAAGGCATGGATCGTTCGCGTCTGCACCCGGTTCGGCTCGGCATCGATGACCGAACGGAGGCGGCGCCACCGGCGGACGTGGCCCGACTCCTGGGCCGAGCCGGCGTCGCTGGCCCCTTTACCCTTTACGCCGGAACCCGCGAACCGCGAAAGAATCTCCGTCGACTCGTTCAGGCTCACGGGATTGCGCGATCTGCGGACGCGGCGCTCGGGCCGCTCGTGATCGTCGGGCCCAGTGGCTGGGGTGCCGTGGACGTGGGCGATGCGACGGTGCTCGGACCAGTGGCGCGTTCGATGTTGCGCGGCCTGTTGCGCGACGCCACCGTCGTCGCGTACGTGCCGCTACTGGAGGGATGGGGACTGCCGCCGGTCGAAGCCCTCGCGGAGGGTTCGCGGGTTGTGGCGAGCACCACCACGCCGAGCGTGGCGACCAACGGTGAGGTCGACCTCGCCGACCCCCTTGACGTTGACGATATTGCCGCGACGCTGCGGCGCGCCGTAGCTCGCTCGACGTCGCCGGACGCGCGGGCGCGGCGGCGCGCGTCAGTGTCGTCACTGACCTGGCGTCAGTGCGCGCTCGACCATCTCGCGGGATGGCAATGCGAATAGCGCTCGACGCGTCGGCGGTGCCTACCCGAGTCGCGGGGGCGGGCCGCTACGTGATGGAAATCGCCCGTCGTCTCCCGGAGGCGGGCGCCGAGCTAGTTCTGGTGACCCGCCGTAGTGACGTCGCGCGCTGGCGGGCGTGCTCGCCCAATGCTGAGGTTGCTCCCGTGGTGCCCGATGGGCGCGCCTCGCGTCTCATTGTCGAAGCGTGGCAACTCGGACAGTCCACCGTGGCTCGTGACGCATCGGTCTGGCACGGGCCGCACTATACGATGCCCCACCGGGGCACCACGCCGGCCGTCGTTACGGTGCACGACCTAACCTTCTTTACGCACCCCCAGTTCCACGAGCGCGCCAAGGTGGTCTTTTTTCGACGGGCGATCGCCTACGCAGTGCGGCACGCCCGGGTGCTGATCTGCGTCAGCGACTTCACCGCCAATCAGATGCGCGAGATCTTCCCGGCTCACGGACCCATCGTCGTTGCCCCTCACGGAGTTGACCTGGAGCGCTTCGCGCCCGAGGACGAGCGGTCGGTGAGCGAGCCGGTCTCAGTGCCGTACGTGTTGTTCGTCGGCACGATCGAGCCTCGAAAGGGTCTCGCCACGCTGCTCGGGGCGTTCGCGCACCTCGCGCGCACTGATCCCACCGTCGAGCTGTGGATTGCCGGCCAGTCCGGTTGGGGCCGCGAATTAGGGGAATCGGTTGACCGGCACGTGGCGCGATCGAGGATTCGCCAGCTGGGTTTCGTCAGTGACGCCGAACTGCCGGCACTGCTGCGCCGTGCGCGCGCCGTCGCCTACCCCTCCTTCGTCGAAGGCTTCGGGCTGCCGGTGCTCGAGGCCTTGGCCTGCGGTGCGCCGGTGGTCACCTCGTCGGGCACCGTCATGGCCGACGTCGCGGGTGATGCGGCGTTTCTGATCGTTCCCGGTGACGAGGACGGCCTCGCTGGGGCCCTCGTGAAGATCCTCGCCTTCTCCAACGACGAGCGGCGTCGGGTCAGCGCGCAGGCCCGAGCGCGAGCGGAGCTCTTCACGTGGACGACGTCCGTCGAACGTCACCTCGAGGCGTACGACCTAGCGAGTCGCGCGTGACCAGGTCCCTCGTGACCGGCGCCGGGGGATTCGTGGGCGGCCACCTCGTGACCTACCTCAACGAGGCGCGCGATGACGTTCAGGGCGTGGATCGCGAGGTCGACGTTACCGATCGCGCCGGCGTTGCGGCGCTCGTGGCCGCCGTGCGCCCCGACGTGGTATACCACCTAGCGGCGATGACGCACGTGGGCGAGTCGTGGCACCACGCCGACCAGTTTACGAGGGTGAACGTCGTTGGCACGCTCAACGTGCTCGAGGCGACGCGTGGCTACGCACCCGACGCCACCGTCATCGTCGTCAGTAGCGCCGACGTCTACGGGGTCGTCGGCGCCGAGGATCTACCGCTCGACGAAACGCAGCCGTTACGTCCCACCAGTCCGTACGCACAGTCGAAAGTCGAGGCCGAGCGAATCGCCCGCGAGTTTTCTCGTCGCGGCCTGCGCGTAGTTATCGCGCGGCCATTCAACCACATTGGACCGGGGCAGGCGCCCACGTTCGTGGTACCGGCCCTCGTGGAGCGCCTCCTGAGCGCGCGCGACCGTGGTTCGACCAGTGTCCCCGTAGGTGACCTGACGACTCGACGGGACTTTAGCGACGTCCGAGACGTGGTACGGGCCTATCGGCTCTTGGCGGAGCTGGGCGAACCTGGCGAGATCTACCACGTCGCCTCGGGACACGACGTCGCAATCTCGGACATCGCGCAGTGGTTGGTGAAGCGCATTGCGCCGGCGGTGCGGCTGGTCACAACGGACGAGCTGCTACGCCCGATCGAGATCCCGGTCATGCGCGGCAGCTTCGCGAAACTGCAACGCGTCACCGGGTGGGAGCCTCGCATTGGCCTCGCTCGCTCGCTCGAGGACATCGTGCGCACCGCGGAACGCCAGCGCATCGCGCAAGACCTGATGTAGGGCACGAACGCGGTGACTGGCGCAGCCGGGTTGCGCCCCGACGGCCAACTAGCCTTGAGTACCTGATGGAGACTCGCGCCCCGGCCGTCGTGGCCGTTGTCGTTACTACGGGATCTGGGCCCGGCCTTGAGGCCACGCTGGCGTCTCTGGCGGCGCAGGACTACGCGGAGTTGAGCCTGCTCGTAGTGGCCAACGGCGAAGCCGAGCACGTGGCCGCCCGGGTGGCGGCCGTGGCGCCGAACGCCTTCGTGCGCGTGTTGGCGGACAATCGAGGATTCGGGGCGGCGTGCAATGACGCGGTGCTGGCGGTGTCCGGCGCGACGTTCTTTCTCTTTTGTCACGACGACGTTCGACTGGACACCGACGTGGTCCACGTGTTGGTTGAAGCGGCGTTCCGGATGAACGCCGGCGTGCTCACGTCCAAGGTCGTCGATTACGACGATCCCCTCAGGCTCGTTCACGTGGGCCAGACGTGTGACCGATTCGGCGTTGTTCAAGAGCGCGTTGAGCCCGGCGAGATCGACCACGGCCAGCAAGACCTCGAACGCGACGTGTTCGTCGCGCCCGGCGGGGTCACCCTCGTGCGGTCCGATCTCTTCGTAACCCTGCAGGGTTTTGACCCGCTGATCCCCGCGCTCGGCGAGGATCTCGACTTTTGCTGGCGCGCTCAACGAGCGGGTGCTCGAATCGTCGTGGTTCCCGCGGCTCGCATTGCGCACCGACAGACGATCGCCTCGGGTGAACGTTCGGTGAGTGCCATCGGAACTCGCGGGACGAGCCGCGAGGACCTCGTGCGGCGACATCGGCTACTCGTCGTGGCGACGGGCTGGGGCCCGTGGATGACTGCGTCGACGATCGCCATGCTCGTGGCTCTCGATTTCGGCGAATTCGTGGTCGCATTGGTGGGTCGCGACCCGGACCGCGCGGGCGCGATTATCGGCTCGTGGCGCTGGTTGCTCAAGAA
Source organism: Acidimicrobiaceae bacterium (assembly GCA_027449665.1). Taxonomy (GTDB): domain Bacteria; phylum Actinomycetota; class Acidimicrobiia; order Acidimicrobiales; family RAAP-2; genus RAAP-2. The sequence goes on from DAIDLE010000006.1 coordinate 142,849, forward strand.
CCGGGCTCGGGTGCGCGAGCGTCGTCGGCGTCGATCGACGTACGCCGTCTTGACCGACGACGAGTTGCACCGCCTACAGGTGGGCGGGGCGAGTCGCCTGCGTCGCTTCGTACGAACGCTGTTTCGCGAGGGGCTAGACCGAGCGCGCGGCATACTGCCGGACGTGGCGCACCCGGCGGTGGGTGGCGAAACCGACGCCGGCGTCGGTTTCGCCGCGGCCTTCTCCGACGTTGACGCCTTCGATGACTTGCCCGTTCGCACCGAGGGGGCCTCGGCTCGCCGGTCACCTCGCGTGCTCACCAGCTTTCGCTCGCAAGCGCTCGTCATCGTGCTGGCCGTCTGCCTGTGGCTCCTGGGCTCTCGAAATCTGGTCGCCACGCATCTGCCGCTCGTCGGTCGCCTCGCGCCGCTGGATTCGTGGTGGACGACGTGGCGCCACTTCTTTGCGTCGTGGTCGGCGAATGGACTGGGAACGGGCACACCGGGCATGCCCGGCTACGGGGTCCTCGCCTTCGCCGGTACCTTCGTGCTCGGTCGTATGGGCATTCTGCCGCGCGTTGCCCTGATATTCGCCATTCCCGTTGGCGCTTACGGCGTCGCCCAACTCCTTCGTGGGCGGGTGTCCAATCGCGCCCGCCTCGTGTCAGCGCTGGCCTACCTGGCCGCGCCGATCGGCCTCAACATGATCAGTCAGGGGCGCGTTGACGTTCTCGTGGCCACCGCGGGCCTGCCCTTCATTGCGAGACGAATCTTCGAACTGTTGGCGGTGCCAGGATTTCACGACGATCCCTATCCCGCCGCGGTGCCCTTCGGGGTACGTGGCTGGCGCACGACGAGGTCGGGGCAGCGCGTCGCGCTGATCATGGTCACCGCCATCGTCACGGCGATGGCTCCGGCGTCGCTGGTGGCCGTCGCGGTGATCGTCGTCGGGGTATGGGTGGCGCGGTGGTTCGAGCCCGACCGCGGTCGCGTTCGGACGTGGCGTCTGCTCGGCGGCGTCGTTGGCGGCGTGGCGGTATTCCTCGCACCGATGACGATCGACGTCATCGTGGCGGGTCGGCGTTCGCCGGAGATTTTCGGCTTGGCGCGGGGGCCCTGGTCCGTTCCGTCGTTCTCCCTGCTCGCCCGTGGCGCCGATGGGGGGTTTGGTTCGTCGTGGTGGGGGTGGCTCCTGCCGGGCGCGGCCGTGGTTGGCTTCGTGCTGACCAAGGGCCCCCGACGGGCCATCGCGAGCAAGTTGGCCACCATCGGCGTCCTGGCGCTCGTACTCGCGGCCCTGTCGGCGCGCCACTGGTTGGGCGCATTCGCACCGGACCTCGACGTACTGCTCACGTTGTACGCCGTAGCGGTTGTGAGCCTGGTCGGACTCGGTGTCGCCGCGCTCGAGGTCGATGTTCGCCGAACCGGATTTGGTTGGCGTCAGTCGGTCGCGGTGGCCTTCGTCGCGGCGCTCGTACTTGCCGCGTTCCCCTTTCTTGGTGATGTGACGGGCGGTCGATTCAACCTGCCGACCACGAGCGTCGCCGAATCGATGAGCGCGGCCGTTCCCTCGGGTGCGAGCGGGTACCGGATTCTCTGGCTCGGCGATCCCTCGGTGCTGCCGATTGCTGGGTGGTCGGTCGCGCCCGGCTTGGCCGCCGCGACGTCGCTCAACGGACTGCCCGGCGGAGGCACCTTGTTCGCACCACCGGACTCGGGTACCTCTGACGTGATGCTCGAAGCTATCAATCTCGCGCTGCAACAGCGCACCGTGCACCTCGGATCGCTGCTGGCTCAGGCCGGCGTCTCGACGATCGTCGTCATGGACGCCTCGGCGCCGCAGTTGGCCGGCGTGCAAGAAGTCCCAACGCGCCCGGTGCCGGCGGGTCTCGCCTCGGCGCTCGGTCGCCAGACCGATTTATCGTTGCAGCTGCAGACGGCGTCAGTGTCGATCTACGCCAACGCGGCCTTTTACGGCCTCGTCGCACAGAGCTCGCCGCACTCGTCCACCGGATGGACACCTCTCGCGGGGACGACGTTCGCGGCTGGGCTCGTCGCGCCTGGCTCGACCGTGGTAGCTGGACTGGCGCCGGCGAGCGCGTTCGCCCTCGAGGTCAACGGCGCCGCCGCGACGCGGCGAACGAGCTACGGGTGGGCGCCGACGTACGAGATCAACCGCTACCGCAGACCGGCCTCCGTCGAACTCGTGCTGCGTCAGTTCCCCCTCAATGGCCTGCTCGCGTTCGCGACGCTGGGGCTGTGGGCGCTCGTATGGATTGGCTTCGTCGGTGTTCAACGCCTCGAATGGCTAGTGACGCGGCGACGACCCGTGGCCCTCGTCGCCCCCTCACAGGACGAGCCGTGAGCCCGCGGCCCCTTACTCTCGCGCTCGTCGTGGTAGTCGCGGCGACGGCACTCGCGACCAGCTTGGCGAAAGCAACGAATCTGCGTAGTCCACTGACGAGCCTGTCGACGACGTCGAATGTCGAATCCACGGCACTCTACTGTGCCGGCCTCGGAGCGTCGGGCTCGCCAACGGGCCGTGTTGACTTCCTCAATACGTCAGCCCACGTCCGAACGCTCGGCGTGCGCGTTGACACCAACGGCGCGCTGAGCAAAGTGCGGGAAATCAAGCTAGGAGCCCACGCGCGCACAACGATGACACCCACCGGGTCCGGTCCGTGGTACGGCGTGATCGCCGTCGTCGACGGCGGCGGCGTAGTGGCCGACGTGGTGAACCAGACGGGAACCGCGTCGGCGCCGTGCGTGGACGCCGGGTATACCGACTGGTACGCCTCGGGTCTCAGCACGACCGTTGGCGCGCGGGCCTACGTGGTGCTCTACAACCCGACGGCGACGGCGGCGGTGGCGAACGTCACGCTCAACACGCCATCGGGATTCTCGGCTCCGGCCTCGTTTCAGGGCGTATCCATCAGTGCGCATCGCGTCGTGGCGCTCAACTTGAACGCGCCGGCGGTGAACGTGGCGAACATCGGCGTTCACGTTCGAGTCGTGCGAGGTTCGGTCGTGCCGACCGCGATCCAGGAGTCGGGGACGGTCACGTCCTTCGACCCGGGTTCGCCGAGTCCGGCAGTGGTTTCGTGGTTTCCACGGGTGACGACCACCGACGGCGCCGTGGCCGAGCTTCGCGTCGCCAATCCGACGGCGTCAACGGCGACGGTGACCGCGACCATTCGGTTGGCCCCGTATCACGTCGCGCCCGAGACAATCTCGGTGGCGCCGTTCAGCACCGGCGTCATCATCGTGACGCCCAACTCGGCGATACCGGCCCACGGCTACGCCGTGGTGCGCGTGCAGTCGAACGTGGCCGTGGTGGTGGGACTGGTCACCGGCACGACGGCGGGGGTCGGGATTTCGGCACCCAACCCGCCGGCGGACGTCTACCTGGTGAGCGACTTCGTGGGTCGAGGTTTCGATGCGGTCACCGCTACCAACACTGGCACTCGACCGCTGTCGGTAGCGGTGACCGTGCTCGGATCGACGTCTCCGGCGCGGACGCTGACGATTCCGGCCAGCTCGACGGTGAGTGTGCGAACACTCGTCAGCGCGTTTCGTGGACGCACTGTCCTGATCCAGTCAACCCGAGCCGACTTGATCGTCACGGCCACGCTGCCTACGCGCCCAGCCGGCGTGCAACTGTTCGATCCGCTATACGGCGGGTAGCGTCGGCGGTTTCCACGCCGGCGCCGCCGCTTCGGCCGTGGCGGCGACGGGCGCCTTGAGTGTTTCGCGTTCGGCTGTTTCGACGGGCGCGACGGTCGGGGTGGACGGTCCGCTCAGCGAACTGACCGTCTTCGCGGCTCGGGCGTGAACCGGCTCGCCGTGGGCCTCGTCGATAAGACGAGCGGCTTCCAACCCGTCGATCGTCTCACGTTCCAGCAGGGCCCGGGTCAGGGCTTCCAGGCCGCGACGGTGCAGCGTCAGGACTTCGATCGCGCGAGCCTCTTGTTCGCGCAGGATCCGTTCGACCTCATCGTCGATCATTTGGGAGGTGTGGTCTGAGTAGTCGCGGGTGTGCATGAGGTCTTCGCCCAGAAAGACTTGGTTGTTCGATCCCCACGCCATCGGGCCGATCTCCTTGGACATGCCCCACTCGCGCACCATTCGTCGAGCGAGATCCGTATTGCGCTGGAGGTCGTCGGCCGCTCCGGTTGACAGGTCGCCGTAGACGAGCAACTCGGCCACCCGGCCTCCCATGCGCATACAGAGCGAATCCTCGAGATGCTGGCGTGACATGATGTGCCGATCCTCTTCGGGCAGGGTCATGGTGACACCGAGGGCCATGCCGCGAGGGATGATGGTGATCTTGTGCAACGGGTCGGTTTTGTCGAGCACGTACGCCAGTAGGGCGTGACCGCTCTCGTGGAAGGCGATCCGCTCGCGCTCCTCTTCGTGCAGCACCATGGTGTCGCGCTCTTGACCCATCATGACGCGGTCACGCGCGGACTCGAAGTCCTCCATGCCGATTGTCGACGAATGCCGACGGACGGCGTGCAGCGCCGATTCGTTGACGAGATTGGCGAGGTCCGCTCCACTCATGCCCGGGGTGCCTCGCGCCACCATGGCGAGGTCAACGCTGGGGTCGAGGGGTTTACCTTTGGCGTGAACCTCCAGGATCGGCAGTCGCTCGTCGAGGTCGGGCAGTGGCACGACGATCTGTCGATCGAAGCGTCCCGGGCGCAACAGGGCCGGATCGAGCACGTCGGGTCGGTTGGTAGCGGCTATCACGACCACGCCCTCAGTCGGATCAAAGCCATCCATCTCGCTCAACATTTGGTTGAGCGTCTGTTCGCGCTCATCGTGGCCGCCCCCGACGCCCGCACCACGTTTGCGCCCGATGGAGTCGATTTCGTCGATGAACACGATGGCCGGTGCCTGTTTGCGCGCGGTGTTGAACAGGTCGCGAACGCGACTGGCGCCTACACCAACGAACATCTCCATGAAATCCGAGCCGGAAACCGAGAAAAACGGAACGCCGGCCTCGCCCGCCACGGCCCGCGCGAGCATGGTCTTGCCGGTGCCCGGTGGCCCCACGAGGAGCATTCCCTTGGGAATCATGGCACCGACATCGCGGAAGCGACCGGGACTCTTGAGGAAGTCGACTACCTCACTGATCTCTTGCTTCACGCCGAGGTAGCCGGCGACGTCGGCGAAAGTGATCTTCGGCTTGTCTTGATTGAACTGCTTGGCCTTGGACCGTCCGACGGCCATCATGCCATTCATCTGCCCGCGCGCCTGGCGACCCGCGAAAATCATGAAGCCGGCGAAGATCAATATCCAGATGAGGTACGGCAGGAACGTCGAGGCGAAACTCGAGGGGTTCGAGAAGGTCACCGTCACGTTGTTGGACTTGAGCGTGTCGATCTCACTCGAGATCGCGGGAGCCGGTCCGTTCGCGGTGTAGTTGGTGCCATCACTCAACTGGCCCGAGATGACGCCGTTGGCATTGTCGACCGTCGCCGAAACCACCTTTTGGCTCTTGACGTCACCCAACAGCGCCGAGTACGAGATCGTCTTCACGCTCTTGCTCTGAAAGAGCGACGGGATGAAGAGCAGGCCGACGATAAACGCAATGATGGCGATCGTGACGACTCGCCGCCGTGACTCCGGCGCCATTGGCCGTTCGCCCGAAGGCAACAACTTCTTGAATCCGGGCTTATCGTTGGGCGCTGTACTCACCCTTCCAATCTAGGGGCCCCGTGAGACGTTGGACTCGCACGGTCCCTAGGGGGTCGACGGGTTAGCGTTGGGCCCTGTGGATGAGGTGCTCGACGGTGAGTTAACGGTGCGGCCAGGCTCGGTGTTGCTCGCCGGCGTCGTTGGCTTCGCGGTTGGTGAAATCATGGCGACCAGCCTCGTCGCCATCGTTGCCGCAGCCACCTCGTACCCGGGTGGGGTTAGCGCGCTGGCGTCGGCGGCGCGCGATCCGTGGTGGGCGAGCACCCTGAGCCTCGTCGGCCTCTGGACTGGTTTCGCCGTGGCGATCGTTGGCGCAGCGCGGTTCGGTGGTCTGCAACCGTGGCCCCGCCAGTGGCACCTGCGACGCGGCGACTGGCGATTCGTCGTGCTCGGTGGCGCGGCTCAGGTGGTCATCGCTCTGGCCTATCGGCCATTTCACCTCCGCGACTTCAATCGACCCGTCACGAAGCTCTTTGGTGCCACCAGCGGCGCCGGGTTTGTCGTACTGGCGTTGCTCACGACTCTGGGCGCTCCCATTGTTGAGGAGTGGTTCTTTCGTGGCGTGATCTTTCGGGGACTGGCCGCCTTGGGGTCGCGTACCCATCGCGAGGTCGTGGTGCCCACGGCCGTCGTCCTAAGCGCTCTGCTCTTTGCCGCGGCCCACGGCGAGCCAGCGCAATTCGTCGGGCTGGCCGCCCTCGGCGTGGTCCTCGCCGTCGTCGCGTGGCGTACGCGTCGCTTGGCCCCGAGCGCGCTCACCCACCTGACGTTTAACGCCGTTGCGATGGTGTCGGTCGTCGCGCAACGACTCCACTGATGCGCCGTCTCACTACCGGCCAGTTTTTCGACGTTGCCGTCGTCGGCGCCGTGATCCTCGTGACGATATGGGCGATGCACCCCAGCCTGATCATCTCGTCGAGCACGATAACCGGTGGTGACACCGGCGCCCACCTGGCGCTGCCGGCCTACCTGCGAAGTACGGGCGATCCCTTTGATCTGACACCGTGGTACCCCGGTTGGTTCGCCGGCATGCCGGCGTACACGTACTACTTCGTGCTGCCGGACATCGTGGCGGTGTGGGCGAGCTACGTGATTAACGCCGCGGTGGCTTTTAAGCTGGCAACAGTTCTCGGGTCAGTGTTGATGCCCGTTGGCGCGTACGTTCTGGGACGTCTCTTTCGCGCGCCACGCCCGGTGCCGGCGGCGCTGGCCGCGGCGACGCTGCCGTTCCTCTTCGACGCGTCGTTCACCATTGACGGGGGCAACCTCTTTTCCACCATGGCCGGCGAGTACGCGTTCTCGCTTTCCCTCGCGCTGGCCCTCGTCGCGATTGGGCTCTTCGCGCGCGGTATGCGAACGGGGCGGGGCTACTGGCTCGCGGCAATCGTCTTGTCACTGACCCTTTTCTCGCACGTGCTGCCATTCTTCTTTGTGGTGGGTGCGGTCGGCGTCATGGTCATCTTCGAAATCCTGGCGCGCTTCGGCGTCGGGGATCCCCGCGATTCCGTGGAACACGCCGACGCGGCGCGACCATTCCGCTTCGCGCTGGGCGCGGGACTCGTGACGTTTGGCCTCACGGCGTGGTGGCTGCTGCCGTTCGCATTCAGCCAGCAGTTGACGAACTCCATGGGCTACACCAACGACAACGTGTCGAGTCTCCACGCGATCTTCACCACGCTCGGCTGGTTCACCGCGACCGGAGGGGCCGCCGGTGACCGCTGGGTCATCGCGATGGCCGCCGCAGCCTTCGTGCTCGCGTTTGTGGTACGCGACCGACTCGGCATGGTGCTGGTTACCCTGTGCGCGCTGTCCTTGCTCGCCTTCGTCATTGATCCCCAGGGCGTCATCTGGAACGAGCGACTCGTTCCGTTTTGGTTCATCATGATTCACCTCAGCGCCGGGTGGCTCGTCGGATTTCCGCTCGCGCGTTGGTCGCAGCGCGTACGCGCTCACGACATCGTCGTCGACGCTACGCCGCCAGAGGCGCCTCACCCGTCGCCCGGCGAACCTCCCGACGGAAACCCGCGGGTTGGCTCCGCCGTCGAGGCGAACTCCTTCTCGAGTCACGCGGTCATGCGAGATGCCGACGAGGTGGCTCGCCAGCGAACGCGCCGGTCTGTCGTGGCGACGATCATCGTCGGTGCACTCGGGCTTGCGTCGACGGTTCCCGGCGTCGTGCCGGCATCGGCGTCGTTGCTCGGACTTTCAACGTCCGGTAATCAGGTCGCCAGCTGGGCCCAGTGGAACTATTCGGGCTACCAGGGCAAGGCGGCGTGGCCGGAGTACCACGATTTGATGACGACGATGGCCCGCGTCGGAACTCGCTACGGCTGCGGCCGAGCAATGTGGGAGTACTCGCCGAGCGAGAGCCGTTTTGGCACCACGATGGCGCTCATGCTGCTGCCGTACTGGACGAACAACTGCGTCGATTCGATGGAGGGGCTCTTCTTCGAATCATCGGCTACCACGCCCTATCACTTTCTCGACCAGGCCGAGCTGAGCAGTCAGCCCAGCAACCCCCAGGTGGGCCTGCCCTACGGCCCGCTCAACGTGTCCGAAGGTGTCGCGCATCTCCAGATGCTTGGCGTTCGGTACTACATCGCGTTCTCGCCGCTCGCCGTTGCCGAGGCCAATGCCGACCCATCGCTCCGACTGATTGCGCAGACGAAGGCGTGGCCCGCACCGGGTGTTCGGTGGCGCATCTACCTAATCAAGAACAGTCCGCTGGTTGAGGGATTGACGACCCTGCCGAACGTCGTGCGAGGGCTATCGAGCCGCGTCGCGTGGCTGACCGCCAATACGCAGTGGTGGTTGCGCGAGGCGGACTGGTCGGTTCTCGGCGCGGCGAGCGGCCCGTCAACGTGGCCGCGGGTTGCGTCAATGTCCGCGTTGCGTGCTACCGGCCAACTCCCTCGCGAAACCGTGAGTGACGTTCACGTCGGCACGCAGTCGATCTCGTTTCACGTGAGTCGCGTCGGCGTACCCACGCTCGTCAAGATTTCCTACTACCCCCGGTGGCGAGCTAGCGGAGCGTCGGGTCCCTATCGGGTAAGTCCGAACCTCATGGTCGTGATTCCGACGAGCCACGACGTGCGACTGGCCTACGGATCGACCCCGTCGGTCACCGTGGGCAACTACACCACCGACGCCACTGTCGGGGTGGGTCTGGTCGTGGCGTTGGCCGCGTGGCGACGTCGTCGTCGTTCCAGAGGTCGAACGGGCGGCTCGCCACGTTGCGATTAGCATCGGTTCCCGTGGCTCTCGACGCTATTTTCAAAGCGTACGACGTGCGCGGCACATATCCGGACCAGCTCAACGAAGACGTCGCGCGGGCGATCGGCGCCGCGTTCGCCGAGTTTTGCGAAACGGAGCGGATCGTTCTCGCGCGCGATATGCGGTCGTCGGGGGAGTCGCTCTCGGGTGCGTTCGCCGACGGCGTGCGCGCGCGAGGCGTCGACGTGGTCGACCTCGGACTCGTGTCGACGGACCTGCTCTACTACGCGACCGGCTACCTGGACGCGCCCGGCGCGATGTTCACGGCGTCGCACAATCCGGCGCGGTACAACGGGATCAAGTTCTGTCGCGCTGGTGCCCGACCGGTGGGCGTTGAATCCGGCCTGCTCGACATTCGACGAGTGGCCCAACAGCGTCTCGGTCAGGTCGGTCCGCCCCGGGCTGACTTGGTAGCGGTGGATCTCTGGGGACCCTGGGTCGATCACGTGCACTCCTTCATCGAGCCCGCCGCGCTTCGCCCGCTGCGCATTGTCGCCGACGCGGCCAACGGCATGGGTGCGCTGGTGGCGCCGCGAGTGTTCGCCGGCTTGCCGGTTCAGCTCGAGGTGCTCTACTCCGAGCTGGACGGAACGTTTCCGAATCACCCCGCAGATCCGCTGAACCCCGCCAACCTCGTCGATCTCCAGCGCCGGGTTGTGGAAACTGGCGCGGACGTCGGTCTGGCGTTCGATGGAGACGCTGACCGAGTATTCGTGGTCGATGAACGCGGTACGCCGATCAGCGGCTCGACGACGACCGCGATGGTAGCGGCGGCGTTGCTCGATCGGCATCCTGGCTCGACGGTGCTCTACAACCTGATCTGCTCGCGGGCCGTTCCCGAGGTTATCGCCGAGCACGGCGGGGTTGGCGTACGCACCCGCGTCGGTCACAGTTACATCAAGCAGGTGATGGCCGAGACCAACGCCCTCTTTGGTGGCGAGCACTCGGGCCACTACTACTACCGCGACAACTACTTCGCCGATTCCGGAATCATTACCGCGTTGATCGTGCTCGAGATTCTCGGTCGTTGCGATCAGCCGCTCTCGGCAGTCCAGGCGCCCTTTCGGCGATACGCGTCGTCGGGCGAACAGAACATCGAGGTTGGCGACCCGATCACGACCGTGCGGACCCTCGCTGCGCGGCTGCGCCGCGAGGCTGTGACGGTGGACGAACTCGACGGGCTGAGCGCTGACTTCGGCACCTGGTGGTTCAACGTGCGACCCTCGAACACCGAACCGCTGCTGCGCGTTAACGTCGAGGCGCTCGACGACGACGCGTGCGCCCGGCACGCTGGCGAGGTCGTCACGATGATCAAGGAGGCCCCATGACCCTCGAGCCATTTCTCCTGGCGTTACTGGTGGATCCGGTCGACCACGGTCCGCTGCTCTACCTCGCCAGTGACGCCGTCTTGTACAACCCCCGTCGACACATCGTCTACGACGTGCGCGGCTCCATACCGGTGCTACTAGCCGACGAGGCGCGCGAGGCCACCGACGACGAGCACGCCGCCTACCTCGCGAATCCCGAGGCTCGTTCGACGGGCCCGGCGAGCTAGCCGAGGCGCTCCACGATCATCGCCATGCCCTGGCCGCCGCCGACGCACATTGTCTCGAGTCCGTAGCGCAGGCCGCGGTCCTCGAGGCCGTTAAGCAGTGTCGTCATGATGCGCGCGCCAGTCATGCCGAAGGGGTGACCGAGCGCGATGGCGCCGCCGTTGACGTTCAGCTTCTCCCACGCGACGCCGAGGTGCTTGGCACTCGGGATGACCTGCGCGGCGAAGGCCTCGTTGATCTCGACGAGATCAATGACGTCGATCGTGAGTCCGGCCCGGGCCAGCGCCTGGCGGCTCGATTCGATTGGTCCGAGGCCCATGATCTCGGGGTTAAGAGCCGTGACGCCGCTCGCGACGATGCGCGCGAGCGGCGTGATGCCGAGTTGCGAGGCCCGGGTGTCGCTCATCACGATGACCGCCGCGGCGCCGTCGTTAAGCGGGCACGCGTTGCCCGCGGTAACCGTGCCCCCTTCGCGAAAGACGGGCGCGAGGCCGGCCAGCTTCTCCATGGTGGTATCGGGTCGCGGGCCGTCGTCGGTGGTGATCACGCGGCCGTCGGGCAGCGTCACGGGGATGATCTCGCGTTCGAAGAAGCCATTGCGCTGGCTCGCGACGGCCAGTTCTTGGCTGCGCAGCGCGAACTCGTCCATTTCGGACCTCGACACGCGCTCGAACTCCGCCACGTTCTCCGCCGTTTGGCCCATGGCGATGTATACGTCGGGCAGTCCTTCGGCCGGCGACCAGGGATCGCCAACCGCCGTTGATCGCGCGGCGCTTCGAGCAATGGCGCCGTCAAAACGGGGGTTCATGGCCTTGGCGGAATCGGAGGCACCGTTGGCGAACCGAGAGACCGTCTCCACGCCCGCGGCAATGAAGACGTCGCCTTCGCCAGCCCGGATGGCGTGGGCGGCCATCCGGATCGTCTGCAGCGATGACGAGCAGTAGCGGTTGACCGTCACTCCCGGCACCGCGTCGAGCCCGGCTAGCACGGCCACGACGCGGGCGATGTTGAACCCTGACTCGCCGGCGGGTTGACCGCAGCCGAGCATGAGGTCGTCAATCGTGGCCGGATCGAGCTGGGGAACCTTGGCGAGGACTTCTCGCACGACGTGAGCGGCGAGGTCGTCGGGACGCACGTCGACCAGCGACCCCTTGAAGGCGCGGCCAATGGGCGTGCGGCCGGTGGCGACGATGACGGCTTCGGGCATGGGTTCTCCTCGGAACGAACGGACCCTCGCGAGCATAGTGAAGCCCGCGTCAGTGCTCGTGCGGCCGTTTAGGCGACAGTGAGTGGCCCGGCGTCTTCGAATCCCTGACGCACGCCCTGGCCCGCCCGCCGAGCGAGCTGGTCGGGCTCGAAGAGCATCCAGTACGCGTTGCGGGCGTGACGGCGCGAACGATTTTCGAACACCGAGGCCAAAACGGCGGGGTCTTCGGCTTCGTCTTCGTGAACGAAGACTTCGAGAATCGGGGTGGCGCTGAGCAACTGCGCCTGCATGATGCCGAGCGCCGCCTCGTGGGCGCACTGCTTGTCAATGGGTGCCTTGCCCGGCATGCCGAGCGCGACCACGATGTCGCAGCCGTCGCGTTGGATGAGGTTGAGCGCCGCGACGGCCAGGTCTTTGAAACCCGGGACCGTTCGCGAGACGACGACGAATCGACGGCCGTGACCGGGGCACTCGGCCAGCTCGGCCCGCGCCGCCGCGCCCATGTCGTAGCGCGCGAACATCGTGTCAACCACGCCGATGCGCACGGGTGTCGGCGATTTCTTCTTCTGCTTGCTCATCGGTGCCTCCTCGGACAGTGTAGAGAGCATCACCTCGGCGCCAGGCCACGCACGGCGTCCGCGAGCTCCACACCGACGGGCACAATTGCGATGGTGGGCGCCGACACGCCCGCGGACACGTAGCGCTCAATGTGTTCGCGGCACGTTTCGTAGGATCCGTGGATGATGAGGTCGTCGACGACGCTATCGGGGATGACCTCGTTGGCCCGCTTGCGGTCGCCCTCGGCCCACGCGGTCCACATCGGCGCGAGCGCGTCGCCGCGACCGAGCCAACGATGAAACTCGGCGTAGGCGTTGACGGTGAGGTACGAGGAGATCATTCGACGCCCGACGGCGCGGGCCAGGTCGACGTCGGGCGTCGGCACGACGAAGAGCCGCGCCGCGATGTACTTACCGGCCCCAACCTCACGGCGACAGGTGGTGACGTCGTCGGCGCTTAGCCAGTTGAGAACCGCGCCATCGGCTTCGGAGCCCGCGAGACGGAGCATGGCGGGCCGCAGCGCGCCGAGAAGCAGACGCGGACGAGTGACGACCGGCCGGGCAAGTTTGAAGCCGTGCACGCTGAACGTTTCGAAGTCCTCATCGATCTTCTCGCCGTCGAGCGCGCGACGCACGAACGAGAGTACGTCGCGCGTGCGCGCGTACGGGTGCTCGTACGCAATGCCGTTCCACCGTTCGACCACGGGTTGGCTCGACGCCCCCAACCCAATGGTCAGTCGTTCGCCGGCGACTTCGCTCAGCGCGGCGATGGTCATGGCGAGCAGGCCCGGTCCTCGGGTGAAGACGGGCGCCACGGCGAGACCGAGACCGAGTCGCGGCTCCCACGCACTCGCCAGGGCGAGCGGCGTGAAGCCATCGGTGCCGTCAACTTCCGATGACCACACGTCGGCGTACCCTAAGTCGGCCAGCGTCGAGAACCACGCACGATGCTCGGCGAGTGTGACGCCGTCGAAGGGAATGGTGATGCCGTAGCGAGTGGCCATGTCCCAGTGTGCCAGACCGCGTCAGTGCAGGTAGTCGTCACCGTGCGGCGGCGCGAGGTGCAGGCCGCGTCGCTCCAGGTCGTGCGTCCACCGCTCGATGATGGTCTCGAGCACCGCCACCCGCGCGAAGTGCTTATTCTCCGCGGCGATGACGTCCCAGTGTACGTGGGCGTGATCCGTCGAGTCGAGGACGTCGTCGAGGGCTTCGAGGTAAGCCGGGCGCAGCGATCGGTTTCGCCAGTCATCCGGGGTGAGCTTCCAGCGCTTCAGCGGATCCCGGGCCCGGTCGTTGAACCGCTTCAGCTGCTCGTCGTCAGAGATGTGGAGCCAGAGCTTCACAATCGTGAGGCCGTCGTTGACCAGCGAGCGTTCGAATTCAACAATCTCCTCGGCCGAGCGGCGAACCGTGGCCAGGTCGATGACGCCCTCGACACGCTCGACCAGCAGCCGCCCGTACCACGAACGATCAAAGACGGTCATCTCACCGCGACCTGGCAAGTGGGGCCAGAAGCGCCACAGGAAATGGTGTCGCTGCTCCTCGCCGGTGGGCACGCCGATCGGCACGACTCGCACGTGGCGCGGGTCGAGCCCACCAGTGAGTCGGCGGATCGCGCCGCCCTTGCCCGCCGCGTCGAAGCCCTCGAAGAGTACGACCAGTCCCGGCCCGACCCGCTCGGGCTCGAGGAGGCCCGCCGTCGTGAGCCGCAAGTGGACCAGTCGCCGCTGCGCGGCGAGTACCCGTTGCGCTGACTCCTCGGGCGAGAGGCTTGCGGTGAGATCGAGGTCCTGAACACGACGGTGCACGGTCATCCTCCTTTGCCACCCATGCACCGTAGTTCTACCGTGGGTCGGCGAAGCGCGACTGGCGAGGCGCCGGTTCGTAAACTGGCCCAGGGGGTGACATGCGCTCGATAGTTCGCTGCGCGGCGATCGTCGTCATTGGGCTGGGAGTTCCGTCACTGAGCGGCGCATCGACGCGCGTGGTCGGCGGACCGGCGCCGGTCTGCGCGAGTACGGTCCCGTCATCCTCACCGGCACGTTCGCGCGCACTCTGCTCGCCGTGGCACCGTCTCGACCCGTGGTCGCGTGTCGCGACGGTCTTTGCCACGTCGTTTCATCCCCCCTCATCGGCCGCCGGCGTCGTCGCGTACGCGACCTGGATGCGCACGAGCACTTCCATCCTCGCCCTGTATCCGGGATACCTGGGGCCCGGCGCGACGCCCCTCTCGCGCGGACCAGAAATGGTGCCACCGCCAGCGCGCGCTCGTCTACTGGCCACGTTCAACTCGGGGTTTTACGAAGCCGATGGGCCGGCCGGCTTCTACGTGCATCACACGCTGTACTTTCCGATGATCAAGGGACTGGCGACGGTCGTACGCTTTACCAGCGGGGTCGTCGACGTGAGGAGTTGGACTGGTGGGCCTCGTCCGGGGTCAAACGTCGTGATGGCGCGTCAGAACTTGCCGCTGCTCGTGGCCCGTTCGAGGCCGACCGCCCTCGCGGCGAACAACGCCGCGTGGGGCTTGACCCTCCACGGCGTCGCCGCGGTTTGGCGCACGGCACTCGGCGTCGATGCGGCGGGCAACCTTGTCTACGCGGCCGCGTCGGACCAGACCTCGGCGAGCCTCGCCGCGTTGATGGTCGAGCTCCACTGCGTGCGCGCAATGGAGCTCGACATCAATCCCGAGTGGCCGATCTTTGTCGCCTACGGCGGCCCCGGCGCCGCCGGTGCGTCACTCGTCGTGCCCAACCCGAACCAGATTGCCGGCCGGTTCTTGTACCCGAGCACGAAGGACTTCTTCGCGCTCTTTCAATCGACGCGGCCCGGTGAGCCACAACCCTGGTGAGGTCGACGCCGCCGCGCACATCTCGGGGCTGGTTGGTGGCCGCCGCCGCCGTCGTCGCCATCGCAGCCGTTGTCGTGGTGCAGTCGCGCGTCCCTACTCGTCTCGGGCCCGCCACGACGACGCCAACCACGTCGTCGCCGACGTCAACGACCGGCCCGACGACGTCCACGACCGAGGTGCCAACGGTGACGATCGATGCGGTCGGCGACACCGAGCTCGGCAATACGCCGTCGCTGCCGCCCAACCCGGATGCGTATCTGGCGCCACTCGCGCCATACCTTCGCGCACCGATCGTCTTTGGCAATCTCGAAGGGACGATGACGTCAGCTACCGCGTCCAAGTGCCAGACGCACTCCTCGTTCTGCTACGCCTTTCGAGTGCCACCTAGCTACGCTCGGGCGTACCGAAACCTTGGGTTCAACGTGCTCAACAGCGCGAACAATCACATTGACGACTTCGGCGCGGTCGGCGTTGCGTCTACGTCAGCGGCGCTGCGCAGCGCCGGCATTGTGCAGGCGGGTCTGCCCGGCCAGATTGGCGTGATCCGCGACGGCGCCGTCCGCGTGGCGTTCGTGGATTTTGCTCCGTACTACGACACGAATGACATGCTCGACCAGCCGCTAGCGGCGGCACTCATTGCTCGCGCCAAGCGCGAGGCGTCGGTCGTGGTCGTCTACATGCACGCGGGCGCCGAAGGGACAACCGCCGCACACGTCACCCGACGAACCGAGACATACTTTGGCGAGAACCGAGGCAATCCCTACCAGTTCGCGCACGCGGCCATCCGCGACGGCGCCGACCTCGTGCTCGCGAGCGGTCCGCACGTTTTGCGCGGGATGCAGTGGTACCGCGGCCACCTCATCGACTACAGCCTCGGCGACTTTGTGAACTACTTCAATTTCGCTACCGTTGGTACGCTGCGCTACTCGACCGTTCTACGGGTCACGCTGCGCGCGAGCGGTGGCTTCGTGGCGGCGCACTTCACGTCATTCGCTCTCGCGCCGTCGGGACTGCCCCAATTCGACCCGACCGGAGCCGCCGCGAGGTTCGTCAACCAGCTCTCGCGCGACGACTTCGGCGCCACGGCCGCACTCATTGGGGCCACCGGCGACGTCGTCCCCCTGCGTTAGCAGCCGCCGCCGCCGGGAACGCCGGTGCCCAGTGCTGGCGCGTCGAGCGTGCCGACGTTCGTTGACCGCGGGTTCGGTCCCAGGTGCACGACGTACCACACGCCGCGCCACGAAATGAAGGAGAAGACCCCAACGGATCGCTCGATGCCTCGCTGTCGATAGACCATGCGAACACCGGGCAGGTGCCAGTACCCGATCGAATTCTCGCACGTCCCCGGCGTGATCCATGACACGTCGGCCGGATCGACCCGCACGTCGATGAGCGTCGCGCCGGTGGTTGCCGCGTGATAGGTAGCGAAGTCGAGTCGAAATAGGGCCCATAGGCGGTCGGTGAAGTCCGCCGATGGGTCGTAGATCGCCTTCAGGCGTACGTAGGCGCCCCTCGGAAAGAAAAGCTGTGCGGCCAGCGCCAGATCGTCGCGACGAATGGCGTGCCAGAGGGCGCGAACCCGTCGATCGAGCGTGGCCCCCGTCGAGGGTCGAGTTGCCTGCGATACGACGTGCTTGGCGCCCGACGCGACGCCGAGTGGACCGATGCTGACGATCGCCGTCGCCACGATGATCGCGGCTCGGCGTAGAGACCTACTCGTCACGGGTGTGCTTGCCAGTTCCGCGGCGCCACCAGCGCCCCATTGGTACCAGGACGAGGGATAACAATCCGAGGAGGAAGCCGCCCAGCGCCAGCTCTTCGTGCGGCGGAAGGAATGTAAAGGTGACGCTCGACGTGCCTCGCGGTACGGCGACGGTTTGGTAGGCCCCATCGGTGGCGGTGATGGGCACACTTACCCCGTTTACGCTTGCGTGCCAGCCGGCCATTACCAGCTCGGACCGCACCAGTGTGCCGCCGCTCGCGCAGGTGAGCGTGGCGTGGTCGATGGTTGCGCTCGTCACGGTGCAGCCGGAGGTCGGCGAGGACATGAACGGTGTCGTCGTGGGCAGGGCGTAGATGTTGGCGATGTAGTCGTGAAAGACCTTCGTGATGCCGAGCTTCTTCAGTTGCGGTAGCGGCCTGACCGCGTCGGGCATGAGAAGGTACTTCACTGACGCTGCCTGGTAGGCCTGGAAGTGCGCGACGAGCATCTTCTCTTGTTGGATGACCCCGCCCATGCCCCCCTTGGCAAAGAACAACCGAACCGGATTGGTATCAGGATTGAGCTGGCTGAGAATCAAGTTGGCGAAGGTCTGGGGGAACGGCAGATCGATGGCGTTGAGGGCGTAGAGGCCGTACTGGGATCCCCAGTTCGGATAGAGGACGTCGAAGTCGAGGAATCGATTGAGTCCCTGGTGCTGCTGGAGAAACAAGATGGGGGCGTAGTCAATCGTGATCTGCTTGGGCGCCTCAGCCGTGGGGACAAAGAAGTTGACCATTGCTTCACCGGCGAGAATCACCGCCAACAGGACTGGGACGACGCGGTACTTGGAGAATGCGCCGATGACGATGATGAGGCCCAGGGCGACCAAGGGCAGTGCCTGCAGGCCGAGCAAGATGATCTCGCTGCGGTGCGAGAGCACGACGCCGCGGTTGTAGTGGGCGGCGGCGCCCATGGCCCAGAGTGTCAAGCCGACCGTGGCTGCGCTCGTGGCGAAGAATAGGCGACGGGCTACGCGGCTTGACGCAAAGTCCATGATCCCGAGGCCCGCGAGCACGACGACGGCCATCTCGACCGAGGGCATCGCGTATCGCGAGAACGCAGTCTGCTTCACGTAGGGGATGAGATTGAAGAGCTTGTGCATGTCGGCACTGTTGAACATCGCGAGTGAGCTGACGAGGATCCACGCGCCGAGAAAGATTCGCAGCGCTCGGTGCTTTGAGCCGAAGAGCCCGAGCAGGGCCAACGCCGACGAGCCCGCGAGAAGGTAGCCGCCGATGCTGCCCCAGGCATTGACGGCGTTCGGATTGGAGAAGATGGTCCCGTACACGTACGGGTCAAGGAACATCGGGAGTGCCTGCGCCGGGAGCTGGATCGTGGCGTCCGTCGCGTGTCCGCCGGTGTTGGCAACTTTCATGAAGTCGACGAAGGCGACGAGAATCGGAAGCGACAACGCCAGTCCGACGACCCCGCCAAGGATGACGTCGAGGGCCGCTCGCAGTCGGGCGCGACGGGGGACCACGAAGAGCCGAACGATTGCCCAGCCGATAGCCAGCAGTCCATCGAGGTAGGCCACTTCGGGGAAGCCGGCGTACAGCGCCAGAGCGACCGCGATGGCGATGACGTGCCAGCCGGTGACGTGATGGTACACGCGACCCTGGTAGACCATTTCGATGCCGAGCAGCAGGAGCGGCAAGAAGGCAACGGGATTGAGGGTGGCGTTGCCCAGCCACGCGAAGGTTCCGTTCAGCGCGAAGACGACGCCGATGGCGGTTGCGATCGGGGCGGACACTGAGAGGTGGCGTATCAGCGCGTACGTCGCGAGGCCCGCCACTATCTCGAGGCTCACGTGGAACAGCAGAAGTCCCGCGGGCAGGGCGAAGAGCAGCGTGAAGGGAAAGAGCGCCGCGCTCTGCATCTCGCCGGCCAGAGGCTGGCCGAGGCCCTCGAAGTAGTTCCACCAGGGCACGTGTCCATGCAGCACGTCCATCGCCGCGCGGTGGCTCAGAGGCTGGCTGATGAAGCCGACGTTGGGATCGATGAAGCTGCGTCCGCAGGCCAGTCGACAGATGGAACGCGAGATCCCGCTCGTGAACCCGATCGGGCTGTTGTTCGCGAGGCCGCTCGTGTACATGATGTTGCCCAAGAGGACGGCGGCGATGATGATGACGACGGACCACGTCCACGAGGGCAGCGACCGATTGATCTTGACTAGTCGAGTTCGCAGCGTCGACGCGTGACGACGAATCGCGGCGATCGCGCTGTCCGAGGATGGCACCCCCCAAGGCTACAAGGCCGCTCTGGCGCTAGCGGAACTTGTAGTACATCGTCTCACCAAGTAGGAGGAGCGATTCGGGAAAGTATGGGTCAACGAAGGTTCCGAAGATGTCCCAGCGACGAATGAAGCGGTTGCGGTCCTCGAGGGGATCGAGTGATCCCCTCGAGGAACTCACGTGGTGGTAGAGCTGCACGTCCGGGGTGTATACGACGTAGCGCCCGTGCACCAAACTGCGCAAGCAGATGTCGACGTCGTTCATGACGACCCGCAACGACTCGTCCATGCCGCCGAGGGCGTTCCACCACGCTCGCTCCACCATCTGGACGGCTCCGGTCACCGCGGCGACGTTGCGGGTCGCGTTGACGAAGGAGTCGGCGTGCCAGTAGTTCGAATCGGTACGCAGGTGTTGGGGGTAGGGCGAGATGACGATGCTCTCGTGCTCGCGCCGTCCCTCCTGATCGAGTAAGCAAGCCCCCACGAAGCCAACGTCGGGCAGCGCCGCGAGGCCGACCAGTCGCTCCAGCCAGTCGGGGGTAACAACGATGGTGTCGTTGTTGAGCGTAACGACGAAGTCCGCATTCGAGTGCGCGACACCGCGGTTCACGATGTGGGCGTAATTGAATGGTCCGGGGCACGGTACCACGCGATACGGACTGGTCTTGAAGTAGTCGAGTGTCTCGGATTCTACGGAGTCGTTGTCCAAAATGATGATGTCGTAGTTCGGGTAGGTCGTCTTGTCGTTGATGGCGTCGATGCACCGGCGAACGAGATCAACCCGGTCACGCGTCGGTATCACGATGTCGATCGAGGGCGGCGGTGTGGGCACGTCGACCCGCCAGGTCACGAGGCCGGGAAACGCCCCGGCCTCAACGGTTCCCGACCACCCACGTCGTTCCATGGCGGCGGTCACCACCCGTTGCGTATCGGCATCGATGTGGTCTCGATGGAACGCTAGCGGGCGTCGGCCCCCGAGCAGCAACGCGGGTACGTGGAGAAACGTCGCATCGAGCTCGCTGAGTCGCAGGTAGAGGTCGTGCTCGTACGCCCAGCCTGCTTCACGTGAGAATCCACCGACCCGCCGCACCGTCGCCAAGCGAAGTAGGGCCGGTCGACCGACGACGTTGTAGCTGAGCAACGTGTGGGGGCCAACCGCTGGGCTCTTCAAGGTTGGTGCGTAGGGAGTTGGCCCGTATTCGTCGGCGAAGACCACGTCGCAGTTCGCCGTCGCGTGAGTGAGTAGCACCTCGCTCGCCAGGCGCGCGTCGCCCGGCGCGTCGGCGACGTCGGCGATGAGTAGCCAGGTTGTCGAAGCGATCCCCACCGCGTTGTTCAGCGCCGTTATTGCCTCGTCGGCGCTTAACGTCTCATCAACGCGAACGATCGTGACGTCCTCGGAGCGCAGTGCGTCGATCGAGCGCTCCGGTCGTGGGAGCAAGTGGGGCCGGTAGTTGATGGGGAAGTAGACCTCCTCCGGGGCGTCGATCTCGACCTTCGACGTCGGTTCGGGCTTTTTTGTGCCCCGTACTTTTCGAACGACTCGGAGTATCGGACGCCCAAAAAAGCGAGCGACGTGGTATCGAATGGTGTCCTCACCGAGCATGCGACCAACGGTTCGCCGAAGGCGGTTGCCGGACACCATACGAATGTTGCCGTGGAATTGGGCCCATCGGCGTCGGAGTTCATCGTCGGTTATCGCGGGCGCCGTCGTGTCGACGTCGTGTTGGCGAATCTCGTACATGCTCGTTCCTAGGTCGTTCGTCCGTCGAAGCTGCCGGCTCCACGCTACTGGTCGTTCCCGCGGTGTTTAGACCGACTGGGCCACAGTGCCGATCATTCGTATCCGGTTGGGCTCGGCGTGCTACATTGCCCCGTTTACGTCAAATCAGAATTGAGGTGGTCGTGGCCAACGTCATCACTCCGGCGAGCGCCGAGGAGCATCATCTCCGGGCGGGAGCGCTGAGCCTCTTTGATTCGGTCATCATGGCGGTGGCGGGCGTGGCCCCGGGCTACTCGATCGCGGCGTCGACCGCGGCGCTCTTCGGCGCGGTCGAGCTCGGCGGGGCGGCGTCATTGCTCTACTGCGGCATCGCGATGTTCGGCATCGTGTTCGCCTTTAACTACCTCGGTCGAAATGAGACCAACGCCGGCGCCAGTTACTCGTGGGTTCGTCGGGCGCTGCACCCGGCACTCGGGTACCTGTCGGGGTGGGCGCTCGTCGTTTCGGCGCTCATCTTCATGGTCGCCGCCACGGTTCCCGCCGGGGCGAACATCCTTGGCCTGTTCTCTAATTCAGCGGCGAGCAGCGTGGGCGCGGTCACGCTCGTCGGATCGATCTTCTTCTTATTGATGGTCGGCGCCGTGGCGGCCGGCGTGACGATCACGGTGTCGGTGCAGGTCGTGATGTCGTCCATCGAGATCGTCATCCTGCTGCTGTTCATGGTGCTGGCGATCGCGCACGGTCATCACGTCAACACGTTTACGTGGCACTGGTTCGCGCCGTCGATCTTCCACGGTTCGGCGGGCTTCTTCGCCGGTGCGCTGGTAGCGGCCTTTTACTACTGGGGCTGGGACGTCACGGCCAACCTGAGCGAGGAGACACGAGGGGCCAAGCGAACGCCGGGTGTTGGCGGCATTATTGGGGACTCCTCGGGTTCCCGTGGGTAACTTGATGCTCTGACCGAGGCCTGTCATCCCCGAAAGGCCATTCCTGACTTGGGTTGACGGTCGTGGTGTGAGTTGCTGAGGCGCCGTCAAATGGCGCGCACGTAGTTCTCGTAGTTTCGGAAGCGTTCAAACACCCGAAGCCAAGAGGAACTACATGCGCGCCACCACTGCATTTAATCGCATCATCGCCATCGACGGTGTCGTCGTTGAGGGAGTGTCCTTCACCCCCGAAGGAGTGGTGGTGAAGATCCGTCGACGAAAGCGGCGCCACCAGTGTCCCTGCGGCTTTTCGACCACGGTGCACTACGACCGCTCGATCCGTCGTTGGCGACACCTGGACCTGGGCGCGGCCAAGTGCTTCCTCGAGGCCGAGATCTGTCGGATCGACTGTCCGAAGTGTCGACGAGTTCGCACCGAGGACGTTGCCTGGGCGCGCCCAGGTGCCCGTCACACCAGCGCCTTTTGCGCGGTAGTGGCCTGGTTGGCCCAACGAACCGACAAGACCACCATCACCAGGTTGCTGCGCATCAGCTGGGAGACCGTCGCTTCGATCGTGACCGACGTCGTGGGTGACGTGCTCGACGAGAGTCGCTTCGACGGGCTGTGTCGCATCGGAGT
>DAIDLE010000007.1:0-131507 GCA_027449665.1 Acidimicrobiaceae bacterium
CCGGGTCGTCAAACGCAAGATGTCGAACTACGGCGTGACGCGCCCCGAACATCGCCGTCCGGGGCCACCTCCGGATCGGGCCCCAAGGGTCCTATCCGCTTAAGTACACGGTATTGGGGCTAACTCGTGCGGTTGGAACTCACTACATATCTTGTGTCTTCGGACGGAGACATCACGCCCCGCCACCGGATTCATTGCTCACTTACCTTGGTGCATCTATGAGCAATGTAAGGCGCCCCGTACCGTCTGCCCACCGACCTTACTGTAAGGTCATAATGTGGGAGTTAGTTTTATCGATAGTTTCCCGACGCCGAACATTGATGACGCCCAACGTTGGCTATCCTCGCCCCTCAATTCAGTACTATTTTGGAGAAAGATGCTATACCTCAAGTGTGGTGTCGCGAGTTCGAGACTCGCCGCGGGCTCCAACCGGCTGCGTGTCTCCTCTTTTCTGCCTTCGGCTCGTATCTCGATATCTTCGGCCGAGTTTCTCGACGTGGTGGTTCCGAGGGCGTCACGGGTGGCTAGTCATTGCGATGGCCGCCCAGTACTCATACGGCATGACGACCACCACGAAGTGAGTCAACCAATGTTCGAGTCCCTCCACCGGCTCCATCGGTCCCATCGTGGCGCCGCGTCTACGCATTGAACCTTGACGTGATCGGCCCTCGTGAATACCGAGCGTCAACGACGATCCGGCAATTCGTGGTCGGGCCGACGGCGTTGCTCACGAATGATCTGCGAGTTGGGAACCGCGGTGCCCAAGCGCCGTACGCCTAAGGGCCGAGTGACCGTGCGTCGCACGGCTAGCCCATGGCCAGGGACATTGGTCATCCCAGCTCCGATGAGCGTTCGTACGCAGTCGCGGAGTCGGCAGCACTTCAGCGCGCGCCGTGACTCGGGCCGCCGACACAAGGTGTGACGCGGCACGAGATCACCAAACGGGGATGTCAAATCGTGCGGGCCCACTGCCGAAACATCGTTCTCGACGCTAAGCCCTGGCCCACCGAGGGACGCGGTCATTCCTCACGCTCCGTGATTCGCGCGGGGAGAAGTCATCCTCGACCAGCACCACGCCATGGTGCGTCGCTACCGCCGCGAGGTGACCTTGGCACCCAGCGAGCTGGGCGCCGTGCTCTGCTCGCTGCGACGTCCTCGGATCGACCAGATCACCAGGACGATGACGGCACCCAGGTACGGAAACATCGAGAGGAAGTCGGGTGAGATAGGCCACGCCAGCGCCCCACCCAACTCGACCAAGATCAGAAGTCCGCCGAAGAAGGCGGCGCCCACGATGAGCCAACGCGCGCGCCACGCCGAGAAGATCACGACGGCCAGGGCGATAAATCCTCGTCCTGCCGTGACGTCGGGTCCCCAGGAACCCACCGCGACGACGGCGAGGAAGGCACCGGCGAAACCGCCAAAGAATCCATTGACGCCCACATAGAACAGTCGCCATTTCGTGACCGCGATGCCCGCACCGGTCGAGGCGGTGGCAGGGTTCTCTCCGATGGCTCGCATGTTGCGCCCGTGGCGGGTATGCCCAAACAACCAGGCGACGCCGAACGGCAGAACAAAGGCGACGTAGACGGGCCACGGGAAACTCCCTATCATCTCGCGGACCACCGGAATTCGGTCGACGCCGGGCAGATTGATGATCGTCGATGAGCTAGAGACGCTGGTGTTCTCGTAGTTGTTGCCGAGGAGTTGCGAGATGCCTAACCCTATGAACCAGACTGCGAAACCGGGAAGGACCTGCTCGGTCATCAAGAGAACCACGGGTATGCCGTAGACAATGAGCAGGTAGAGCGCACCCGCCAGGGCTCCGGCAAAAAGTCCAAGTTCCGGGCTGTTCGTATGAAGCGTGACGATAACGCCCGTCACGGCCCCCATCAGCATCAAGCCCTCGATGCCGACATTCATCATTCCCAGGATCTCGCCGAAGAACTCACCAGTAGCCGCGAGGAGCAAGGGCGTCGCCGCGAGCAGTGCCGCGGCGAACGAGAGCTCGAAAGTGTGCATCAGTCTGCCCCCGCCAACCGGTTCACTACTTCGACGTCGATCGCTCCCGAGCCCGCCAACAGATGACTCTCCGCGTCCAGCAGGTCATCGCCATCGGGCTCGGCCCCTTCGCCAACGTGGCGGGGACGCACCACACGGTACTGGCTCAGCGCGTCGCCCATCGCATTGAGTAGCAGCAAGATTCCGATGACGATGAACGGTGCGTCCGACGACACCCCGTACAGTTGGAGGTTCTGGCCCACCAGCATGATCATGCTCAGCAGCGTGCCCATCACCACCAGACCCCAGATGGAGTCACCCGCGAGGATGGCCACGGCGATGCCCAGGTAACCCGTGTTATTCGATAGACCGGGTGTCAATTGATACGAGTTGCCCGCCAACTGCAAGACGCCAGCGACACCGGCCAGCGCACCGGCGGACAGCATGGCGATCATCTGGACACGCCGGATGCGTACCCCCGTATAGAGGGCGACCGCCCGACCAGAGCCAACGAGCAACGACCGGTAGCCGAAGGTCGAGTAGTGCAGGTATAGCCCCACGAGTGCGGTGATCCCCAACGCAATAAGGAGTCCGGAATCCAGCCCGCCAGCAACGTGCAGCAGCGGAAGCTCGCTCTGAGTAGGAATGATGCGACTCTGCAACGTCCCGCCGGTGGAACTCTGGTAGTGCCATGAACCCACGAGCCAGTAGGCAACCCAAAAGACCATGACAAGGTTCAACATGAGCGTTGAAATGATCTCATTGACGTTGAGATAGATGCGCGCGAGGGCAGGGACAGCGGCCCACAGGGCGCCCCCCAGCGCGCCGGCCACGATCATCGCGGGTATCAGCAAACCCCCAGCGACGTGACTAAGTGAGAACGCCAAGCCAGTCGCGAGCCACGCGCCGGCGAAGAACTGGCCTTCGCCCCCGATGTTCCACAGGCCAACCCGCAAGGGAATCAGGACCGCGAGCGCGGTCAAGAAGAAGGGGGTAGCCAACACGACCCACTCTTCGAGACTCGCCGGAGTAGCAAAGGACCCACGCAGAACCGTTGGCAGAATGTCCGGCTGGTGAATGGTGGCAACCAGGTAGATCGCCGATCCAGCAAGAACGACGACGATCGCCACGACTCGGTACGCCCACGAGCGCCGGGGCGATGGGGCCCCTTTTACTACGCTCCACGTGCGTCGACGCGGCGCTGGCTTTATCGCCGTCGTGTTCAAGGTCACTCTCTTGCTTCCGCCACACCGTAACGCGGGCCAGCGCCGCCCATCAGAAGCCCAAGTTCCTCGCGGGTTGGTGGCGTTTTGCTGTTCTGGAACTCGCCAACGATCGAGCCGTCGTGCATCACCAGGATCCGATCCGAGAGGGTGAGCACTTCATCTAGATCCTCAGAGACCAGGAGAATTGAGATCCCTCGACGTCGGGCGTCCAAGAGGGTCTGCCACGTCCTCTCGGTGGCCCCAACGTCTAGTCCAAGCGTTGGGTGAACAGCAACGAGAACGCGACTAGCAACGCGAACCTCGCGAGCAATGAGGAGTCGCTGAATGTTGCCACCCGAAAGGTGGCCCACGGGCGTACCGGAGTCTCTCGTGGAGACCCGTCCTTCGTCGAGCAGTTCATGCGCGTAGTTCGCGACCTTGCGGGGCCGAATGAAGGAACGCCACGTCAACGTCGCGCGCTCGCTATCTATCGAAAGCGCTTTCATGACGGCGTTGCGCGCGATTGACTCGCGCAACATCATGCCAGCGCCCAAACGGTCCTCGGGAATGAAGCCAACGCCCGCGGCAGTGAACTCATTGGCGGATCGGCCGGTGAGGTCGCTACCAGCAATCTCGATGCGACCCGACTCCGCCGTCCGCACTCCCGTCAGCACTTCAGAGAGCTCCCGTTGGCCGTTGCCCGCGACGGCCGCCACCCCGACGATTTCGTGCGTCCTCAAGTCCAGAGAGACGTCCTTCACCGCGAGCAGACCACGCTCATCTCGAGCGCGGATTCCTTCGACGTGCATCACGACCCGTGTCGTTTGGCCCCCGTCGTCCGGGTCGCGTTTGAGAGGCACCACGTCGCGTCCCAGCATCTCGCGAGCTAGACGGGCCTCGTTGCACTCATCGATTGAGAAGCTCGCTACTCGCTCACCGTGGCGAAGAATCGTCACGTGATCGGCAACCTCCATCACCTCACGCAACTTGTGCGTAATGAAAATAATCGTCGTTCCCTGGGACGCCAGGGAACGCATGACCACGAAGAGCTCGTCGGCTTCCTGAGGAGTGAGTGCAGCGGTCGGCTCGTCGAGGATCAGGATCTGCGCTCCGCGAACCAGTGCACGCACCACCACCACCCGCTGTTGCTGACCCACGGACAGGTCCTGAACCCTCGCCGTTGGGTCAAGGTCGAAACCGAAACGCGTGATCGCCTCGCGTGCCGCCTCGTGAACCTTGTGAGTAGTGGCGATCTTGGGCGCTCCGACCCATCCCAGAAAGAGGTTCTCACCGACGGTCAAGCGCCCCAGTAGTTGAAAGTCCTGGTGGACCATGCCAACACCATGGCGCATCGCGATTTGGGGGCTCGACGGATGGTACGCCCGTCCGTCGAGCGTCATCTGCCCCGCATCGGGTGCGAGAAGGCCGGTGATCACGTTCATTAACGTTGACTTTCCTGCGCCGTTCTCGCCGAGGACGGCATAGATCTGTCCAGCGGCACAGTCGAGGTCGACGCCACGCAGCGCCCGCACCGAGCCGAAAGACTTCACGATCCCTCGAACCGACAGTTTGCCATGGACGGCCCCACCATCGTGGGGCCGTCCATCGTCTTCCGCTACTGCTCCAAATGGGCTAGCGCTCATTCGCCGACAACTAACTCGCGATCACTTGCTCACGGAGACGCCCTTTACGAACCAACTCCACTGGTCGTACGCCTGCATCGTGTTCAAGCACTGTCCCTTCTTCACCTTCAGGACACCGCTGTTGTCGTAGATGGGGCCACAGAAGAAGTTGTGCCCTTGCTTCATTTGCGTCTCTGCCGCACCAACCTTCTGACGAACGGCCTGGGAGACCGTCGGTCCCCAGGGTGCCAGGGACAGTCCGCTGCCGAAACCGAACAGGTCAATCTGACCGCCCTTGTAGCTCCCGTTGGCGACGGTCTTAGCAATCTTCAAGAGAGTTGGTCCGTAGTTCACATCAGTTGCGGTGATGAATGCGTTGCGCCCTGAGCTAACGGGGTCGCCCCACATCGCAATCGCCTTGACGTGACGCTTCTCGGCCACCGTCACCGCCGACGGATCGTTCTGGGTCGTTGCCAAAATGTCTGCGTGGGCGTTGACCAGGGCGTTGAGGTCCTCAGTCTCAACCGGCGGGTTGTACCACGAGTTGACGACCGTCGCGATGGCCCGACAGCCAGGGTGCGTAGCCTGACAGCCCAGCACTAGCGCGTTCAGCGTCTCCATCACCGGAGCGGGCGTGTTGGCGAACGCCTCCAGGAATCCGATGATTCCCGTCTTGGTCATCATTCCTGCGGCCATGCCCTCGAGGTAGGACGCCTGCCAGTTCTCCGAATACACCGCCGTCGAGTTCGACGGGAACGGCTTCGTGCCGTTGGCCTCGACGCAGGCGACTTTTGGATACTTCTTGCACGCCGCGTAGAAGAGCGTGCCGCCTTCGCCTGGATCGACGACCATCTTGGCACCCTGGCCCATCATGCCCAGCGCTGTCGACGTCCACTGACTGGTGTACGGGGTATTCTGGCTCATCGTCGACGTTATGCCGAGGGTCTTCTGGAGATAGACCTGTGCGTTGTACCACTCCTCGTCGTAACCTTTGTCAGCGATCGAACCGTCGTAGATCCAACCGGTCTTCAACTTGGAGTTGGCGGCATGAGAAACGACGTGGGACGCTCTGGCGTTCATCGTGGTCATCGCCCCAGAACTCGGCGCGAACGTCACCAAACTCAAAGTAACCGCCGCGACTGATGCCGAGATGGTCAAGTAGCGCGAACCAGGTTTCATTACTCCCCCTTAATTTGAATGCCTTGGCTACTCGTAGTCAAGCAGACGACCCTTAGGTTGTCAAGGCAACGGCAGGTACTGTTCGACCAGATGAGAGGTGAGATAGGACGGGGTGATCCTCATCTCAGCTGGCATGGCGGCAATGTCGTTGCCGGTAGGCATGATCTCGAAGGCGTCTCTCGAAACGCGCTCGTCCCCCGGCGACTCCGCGTTGCGTAGACGGCCGAAAGTCGACTCGGCTTTCGATCGCGGTCCGCGGGCCAAACGCCCCGGTACACCACACTCGACCTGCTCTGCTAGCGCCACTGTCGAGTCACCCGCTCGAGCGAATTGGCAGGGATAGACTGCGCGCGAAACTATGAGTTGGTTCCGTAGCCCAATGCTCGCGGTAGGTAAGCGCACACGAGAGCGTTCGTCGTGACGACGGGCCGACCATACATCGTCGACAACCAAGTCGGTTTCATGCTCCGCAAGGCGCACCAGCGCCACACGACACTATTCACCAATCAAGTTCACGCAACGATCCGACCGTCGCAGTTCGCCGTCCTCGCCAAGTTGGCGCAGCTGGGGCCAATGTCTCAGAACGAGTTGGGACGCCGGACGGCTATTGATACCGCCACCATCAAGGGCGTGGTCGACCGCCTCATCGCCAAGGGCCTCCTAGCGCAAGTCGCCACTGGCGACGCTCGACGTCGCATCACCGACCTCACGCCTGAAGGTCGGAGCTTCTACGAGACGATGGTTCCCGTGGCCAAGCAGATCACCTTGGAAACCCTGGAGCCTCTCACCGTTGACGAACGCGCAACCTTCCTTCGTCTACTGCGAAAACTGGGCTAACGCAATCACCCCGCTCGTTCGGGGTATCCACCCGGTTCACGGTCATCCACCCGCTAGGCGTCTCGCACGGTTTACCTAGTCGACGCCTGCGGTGTCGGCGAGCGAGTGTTCCGTGGTGTCTCGCTCGGCCCTTCGAGCGATGGGTTGAGCGAACCTCGGACCACACTGACGCGAGTGTCGCCGATCACCAGATGGGCACCTTCGATCACCCCACGGCGAAGTAGCGACTCGGCGAGGGAGACCCCCGGCTCCAGCGCCGCCTGGCGCTCGCGTGAACTCAGCGGCCCCACGTCCCGCGTGACCAGGCGCGAGCCCAAGTCACTCGACTCGTCGAGTTGCGATGCTGGCACTCGAGTGATCCCCGGATGTCCCGGCAAATCAACGGCACTGGCGAGCACCGTTGCCGCCGCGTCCGCCGTGGCGGCATCGCGCGCCAAGACCGTCACGGCATCAGCAATGCCCAGCGAGAAGCTCCGACCGCGCCAGCCGCTCGTCGCCACGCCCCGCACCGGTGAGCGTGCGTCGATCAAGATCGATCCGTTCACGACTTCGTCGGCCAGCGACGTTACGACACCGACTCTGGTCGATGCCCCCAGGGCGAGCCCAAAGGCGATGTCACCACCATTGTTGACGGTCAGTCGCTTCAGGTCGTCCATCCACGTCGCCTCGAGAACGTGGTCGGCGATCGCGCCCGCCACGGCGGCCATAGGGGTGACAAAACTACCCGCGAACTGTTGCGTGGCGACCACCATTCGTCGGGCTACCGGGCCGTGGACCTCGATGTGGTTCATCGTGGGCCGCCGAAGCTGCGAGAGTTCGCCAACCAGTTCTTCAATGACGCCATCGAGCGCAACGCGCGCGCGCTCGAAGGCTCGCGCGCGCGCGCCGGACGTACCGTCAACTGTGATGATCAGATCCGTCGGCCCGTGCTGCACATGAAGCATCAACCCATCGCGCGACAGCGCGGCGACCGGACCGCCCGTCACAGAGATTCTGCCGCCTCGCCAACGCGCAGGTGCCTCACGCGAACGCCCTCCAGCGCCTCGTCGACGAAGCGTATCGACTCGGCGTGTCCGCCCAACTCGAGGTAGTCCTGTCTCGACATCGTGAATTCGATCGGCGCCACGATCGCGGGCGTGGGAACGAATCCGAAGGAATCACGCGGAACACTGAGCACGTCGACCATGAACGTGATGCCGCCTCCCGGCCACACGTAGACCGGCGCGCCACCGCAAGTCACTCGGGTTAGGCGAGATCGCACCGATCTCGTAAGGCGTACCGGTTCCGTCGAGACCCCCGCACGCAACGAGCCACCCGCCCCGGCCACGAAGAGGACCGTCGTAAGTGCCGGCTCACAGTTTTCGCGTATGCGCGACACCGATGCGACCACTTCGTCACTCATTTCTGCCGGCCGAGGAATCAACTCGTCGTCGAGGACGAAGTACGCCGCGTTTTCGCCCGTGGTACTGGTCATCAGGAGTTTCAGTCCAGGACGGGCGCCCTTACGCGCGTTGAACGGACCGAGGATGGACAGCGGGTCGGTCAACGTCGTTCCGCCCCAGCCGGCTCCCGGCTCGGCGATATTGAAGTAGCGCCCGGGCGTCGAGCGTCGACCAATGACCTTGATTCCGCTCGGCGGCATACCGAGTACGGCGCCAGCCTGGTGTTCGGTCAGCACACCCGTGATGTGGTCATCGACCACGACAACCTCGTCGACGAGTTTGCTCCAGGTTTTGGCGAACATGCCGATGGTCGCGGACCCACAGCCCACGCGCATCAACTCCTCCGCGTGACCGTCGATGATCGGCGCCTTGCCCGCCTGCAGCACGAGATTCGAACCGCCGTCCACCTCCAGCTCCACCTCGTCCCCACGACAGAGCGCCAGGATTGTTCGCATGGTCGCCAGCCCCTCGTGCTTCGTACCACCGGTGAGGTGGTTGACCCCGCCAATCGAGAGCATCTGGGAGCCGTACTCGCCAGTCGTGACCATTCCGACGGCCTCACCAGTGGCGCGCACGGTTGCCTGCTCGGGTCCAACGTATCGGTCGGTGTCAATCTTCACGCGAGCCGAGCAGTAGGAGAAGATTCCCTCCGTCACGGTCGTCACGGTGTCGACACCCGCGTAATTGGAGGACACAATGAAGGGCGCCGGCTTGTAGTCCGGATACGTCGTCCCGGCACCAGCACCCGTCACGAAGACGGCGTCACCGACCAGGTCGCCGTCCCAATCCTCGCTGACGGCAAACGGTACCAGTCCCCCACCTTGCCTCTTGGTTATCTCGAGAACCGTAACCGGATCCATCCGCGTGAGGACCCCGTCGACGTTGCCGTACCGATCACAGCTCCCCGTCGCGCCTGGCTTGATGAAGCAGCGAATCGGGCAGGCTTCGCATCGAACTTTCGCTCCAGCTTCTGGCTCTTCCGCTTCGTCTACGTCGTCACTCATCACTGCCCTTCCATTGCCCGTAGTACCCGCTCTGGCGTCGCGGGCACACTAGTGATCCTCGCGCCGACCGCGTCACGAATCGCGTTCAAGATGGCCGGTGCGGTGCCGATGATCGTATGTTCCCCCACTCCCTTGGCACCGTACGGGCCACCGGGGTCATTCGACTCGACAAGGAGACTCTCGATAACGGGCACGTCACCCAACGTCGGAATTAGGTAGTCGTGCAAGTTGTTGGTGCGCTGGGGAACGTAGTCCTCGAGAAGCCCGAGCCCGATACCCTGCGCGATCCCACCTTCGATCTGTCCGACCACCAGCCGAGGGTTGATTGCCCGTCCGACGTCGTAGGCGGCGGTGATCTTGTCCAAGTAGACCCGTCCAGTCTTCACGTCCACTCGCAGTTCGACCATCTGGGCTCCGAAGCCGTACACCGCGTAGGGGTCTCCCTGACCCCTTGCGTCCAGCGGAGACGTCGGTGGGTCGAACGACTCGGTCGCGACGAACGCGTAGCCGTCGATTTCGGATACGGACGACAGATCGAGCTTTACGTTACCGCCGGGAACCGAGGCCACCACCGAGGAGCCGTCGAAGCGCAATGGAGCATCAGCATCGACGCCTAGCGCGTTGGTCAGAACATTCCTGAGCGCCCGACCAACTCTCGTGGCGGCCATCCCCGATACGTACGTCTGGCGGGACGCTGACGTCTTACCGGCGTCCGGCGTCAACGCGGTGTCGCCCGACACGCGCTCGACGTCGCCCACTGGCACTCCGAGCGCGTCAGCGAACATCTGCGTGATCACGGTCGTCGAGCCCTGGCCAATATCGATGGCGCCCTGGTGCAGTACTACGGTGCCGTCGCGACGCACGCCCGCTTTGAAGTTCGATGGGTTCGACAGCGACGTATTCCCACAGCCGTACCAGATGCAGGCCAATCCCACGCCGGGCCGATATCGGCTCGTCGAGCCCCCCTTCTCCTCGCTCACGCGGGCGCTCGCCGTTCGCCAGTTCTCGCCTAACGCGTCGAGGCAGGCGCCGATCCCCACGCCGCCGATCAATCGTTGACCGGTCACGGTGGCGTCGCCCTCTTCCAAGACGTTCATTCGCCGCAGCGCGAGTCGATCCATGCCCAGTGCGTACGCCAGGTCGTCGTAGAGCACCTCTTGTGCAATGGTGGCCTGGGGAACGCCGAATCCCCGAAACGCACCGGCGGGCTGCGCGTGAGTCAGCACCGCACGAGTGTGGGCTCGATAGTTGGGCGTCACGTACGGTCCCGAGGCGTGAACCGGTACGCGGTTAGCGACCGTGGGTCCCCACGAAGCGTACGCGCCCGTGTTGAAACTCCCGTCAAAGTCCATCGCGACGATTCGCCCGTCACCGTTCGCGCCCACCCGTACACGCATGAGAGACGGGTGCCGCTTCGTCGTGGACATCATCGACTCGCGTCGGTCGTAGATCAGGGCCACGGGCTGGTTCAGACGCCGAGCGGCGAGGGCGAGGTGTGGTTGCACTGCCACGTCCAGTTTCCCGCCGAACCCGCCACCGACCTCCGTCGGCACGATACGAACCTGTTCCTCGGGCACCCCGAGCACCAAGGCGGTCGACGTGCGATCCATGTACGCCGCTTGGGTGCACGCGTGAATCACGACGACGTCGCCGACCATCTGTGCCCACCCCGCCTCGGGCTCGATGTAGGCGTGCTCGATAAACGGGGTAGTGAACTCGCCGTGCACCACGACCGCCGCGTCCGCCAACGCTCGATCGACGTCACCGCGCTCTACGTAGCCCTCCACCAAGACGTTCCCTGGCCGCTCGGCCAGCACCAGAGGAGCGGCTGGATCAAGCGCCTCGTCGATCGACGAAGTGGCTGGCAACTCACGCCACCGCACCGGGAAATCCTCGACCGCCGCGTCCGATCCAGTCTCGAACACGACCGCCGCCACTGCCTCGCCGTGAAAGCGGGTCTCGCCCACGGCGTAGACCGGCTGATCAAAAAAACCGGGGATCACACCGAACTTGTTGAGACCCGTCACGTCTCGAGCCGTCAGCACGAGACGCACGTCGGGGTGACTCGTCTGATACTCCTCCAGGTCACCGATGGTGAAACTCGCGTGAGCAAAGGGACTGCGCACGATCCGCATGACGAGAGCGTTGCGCGGCACCGCGTCAGCGCCGAAGAGCGCAGCTCCAGACACTCGCTCGGGTCCGTCGAGACGCTCGATCGACGCGCCGACGGCCCCGCCAACGGGAGCCTCAACCTTCGGGGCGTTGACATCGAAGTCAACCAGAGCCTCGACAATCGGGCGGTATCCGGTACAGCGACATAGAACACCTCCGAGGGCCTCTTCGACCTCTGCGGGCGTCGGTTGGGTAGTTCGACCTACGAGCGCCCTTGCGGCCATGAGCATGCCGGGGGTGCAAAAGCCGCACTGCGCGGCACCGTGAGCGAGAAAGGATCGTTGGAGCCGTTCGCCGAGCCCGTCTCCGGCGAGGCCCTCGACAGTAAGAACGTGACGACCTTCGACCTGGCCAACCGGAGTCAAACACGAGCAGAGCGGCGCGTCGTCAATGAGCACGGTGCACGCGCCACAGTCACCAGAGCCACATCCAACTTTGGTTCCCGTGAGACCGAGTTCGTCGCGCAGTACCGTGCTCAGCGGCGTGGAACCCCCCGAGTGGACTTCGGTGTCAACGCCATTTATCCGGGTACGTATGTAGTCACCCATGTCCCCCCCTGCAGGCCAGTAGCGCGTCCACGATCAACTGCGGCGTAACCCTCGTTCGATAGGCGCTCGACGCTCTCACGTCATCGATGGGGGTCAACTCGCTCATGTTCACGTCCCGCACTGACTTGAGCAGCGTCGACGACTCCGCCTTCACGCCCACCAGGGCCGCCTCCACGCCCGCGAGTCGCGCGGCGACTGGCGAACACGCGCCGACGGCCACTCGCGCGGTGTCGATTCGATCATCATCGAACTCGACGAGCGCCGCGATCATGACCGTCGAGATGACGAGGCTTGATCGTTGACCAAACTTGACGAAGGCGCCTCGCGAGTTGGTACCGGGCTCGGGGATGATGATCGCGGTGACCAACTCGTCCTCACGTCGATCAGTAGTTCGGTATCCGGTCAGGTACCGCGCGAGGTCCACGACCCTCGTAGAACGCAACGAGCGCAACTCGACCTGCGCGTTGAGGGTGAGCAGTGGTGGAATCCCATCACCGGCCGGCGACGCCGTGCAAATATTGCCCGCTACCGTTCCGGCGTTCTGGATCTGCGCTGCCCCCACCTGTCGAGCGGCGGTGCGCAACCCATCAAATGCGGCCGGCATCGCTGCATCGCGCACGTCACTCCACGTCGTGGTCGCGCCAATTCGCCACCCCGTTCCGTCCCGCGTAACGCCGCGTAATGCGTCGATTGAGGACACGTCGACGACGAACTCATGCCGATGCTGATAGAGGCGCTCGGGGTAGAAGTCGGTGCCGCCACACACGACGGCCGCGCGAGTCTCTCCCATCAGTTCCAGGGCCCGTTCGAGCGTCCGCGGTCGTTCGTACGCGAAGGAACCCGCCATCATCTACTTGAGCTCGAACGCCGGATCGATGCTGGCCGCTCTCGAGGCATCGAAGTGCCACGTTGACACGACCACCTTCTTGTCAGTGTAGAAATCAACGGCGTCTTCGGCGCGCCCCCGCAGCGAACCGTAGAAGCTCGACCGGCGCCCCCCTACGGGGTAGAAGGCAATCGGCGCGGGCGTTCCCACGTTGATCCCGACCTGGCCAACGTCCGCCGCGTTGCGGAAGTACTGCGCTTCGCCACCGTTCTCCGTGTACACGACCGCCGTGTGGCCGAATTCGCTGGCATTGATGACGCCTAGGGCCTCGTCAATGTCCTCGACGGCCGTCACGCAGCGCACGGGGCCAAACAACTCGTCTCGCCATATGGCCGTAGACGGCTTCGCGCTCACCAAGGTGGGTCCGAGCCAATGTCCGCCGGGGTACGCCGCCACCGACGTGGCGCGACCATCGAGCAGAACGTCGCTACCCTGCGCCTCGGCCCGGTTGACCATGTCGATCAGGTGTGCGCGAGAAGCTTCTGAGATCACCGGTCCAAGGGTCACTCCGGGTTCAACGCCGTTGCCCACGACCAGTCCACGCGCTCCGTCGATGATCGCTTCGACCACGCGGTCATAGACCGAGCGATACACGAGGATATTGGAGCCGGCGAAGCAGCGCTGCGACGCGTTCCCGTAGAGCGACGAAATCATGTTCCCAATCGTTCGCTCCAGCGAGACTGAGTCCGACACCACCAGGTGGTTGTTCGCACCACCCTGGGCCTGGCAACGCTTGAGGGCGGCGGAGGACTTGGCGTAGACGATCGCGGCCACCTTGGACGACCCCACGAACGAGACACCGAC
Organism: Acidimicrobiaceae bacterium; assembly: GCA_027449665.1. Classification (GTDB taxonomy): domain Bacteria; phylum Actinomycetota; class Acidimicrobiia; order Acidimicrobiales; family RAAP-2; genus RAAP-2. The sequence goes on from DAIDLE010000007.1 coordinate 13,701, forward strand.
TACGTCGGGGTGCGTGCATAAGGTGTCGACCACCTCGTGCGCGCCGAGTACGAGGTTCACGACGCCCGGCGGAAAGCCGGCCTGCTCGGCCAGCTCCACCATTCGAATCGTCGTTAGGGGGCAGAGCTCGGAGGGTTTGATGACTACCGTGTTGCCCGTGCCGACCGCCCACGTGAAATAGAGAGGAATCATCGCGGGAAAATTGAACGGCGCGATCAACGCAAAGACGCCCAGCGGCTCACGGATGTATTCGATATCCACCCCGTCGCCGATGTTGGCAGTCACGGCTCCCTTCATGGTTTCCGGCGCGGCTGCCGCGTGATCGACGTACTGGATTGCGCGCATCAACTCGCCGCGAGCCTCGGACAACGTCTTACCATTCTCCGCCGTGATGATCGCGGCCAATTCATCGGTCGAATCGATCAGTAACTGACGGTACCGCATCAGCACGTCGACCCGACTCGGCACCGGAATCCGACGCCAGGAGCGGAAGGCCTCGGCAGCGATCGCGAGAACCTCACCGGTCTCCTCACTGCTCGAGATCGGAAGGGTAGCGAGTACCTCGCCCGTCGCCGGGTTCGTGACGTCGACCGACTGAGTCGCCGAAATATCACGCCACGATCCTCCGGCGTAGTTCTGCAAGACCCTCATCGTCGTCGATCCCCCTAGTGACCCGTGCCGGCCGAAGCCGCACCGACCTGATGGATGCCTCGCGCCGGCGGCGGCGTATTGCGGCTCTTGGCCACCACAATGCGTCCGTCGATCACCACAAACGCTACGGCGAGCGTGTCGCCAATCTCCAGAGCTCCCATGGCGTTGCTCGCCTGCGAGCCGAGCGGGGCGTCGACTACTACCAAATCAGCCGGCTGACCAACGGCCAGCGTTCCGTCTTCCTCGTGCAGGAGCGCCGTGTTCCCCGTGGCGAAGGCCACGGCCGTGGCACCGTCGACTCCACCGAGCGACGACGCGGACGCCATGACGCGCAGGACGCCAAGGGGCTGCGCGCCACTGCCGGCGGGTGCGTCGGTGCCGATAACGATCCGAGATAACTCACCGCGCTCGGCCGCCAGGCGCACTATGGCGCCGAGTGTCGTGATGTTCCCGTTGTGGACGAGTTCTATGCGAGCTCCCGTCTCCTCGAGAATCCGCCGTACGTCGTGTAGCGGAAGGCTCGTGGGGCCACCATTGACGTGACCCGCCACGTCCGGCTGCACCGCGATTACGAAGTCCGCACCAATCACGCTCGAGCCGGGAATCGACGCTCCGCCCGTGTGGACCATCACTTTCATGCCGCGCGCCTGCGCCCAACGGGCCATCTCCGCGGCCGCCGCCGGATCGGTGAGGCCCGAGATGCCGATCTCACCCACGAGTCGACACCCCGCGGCCGCCATGGCGTCAAAGTGGGCCTCCGTCAGTCCAGGCTCCAGTAGCACCGCGCCCGCCTCGACCTTGACGCCCGCGGGTCGAACTTTGGCATAACTCTTGTGAGCGAGTGTGGCTAGAGCCACCATCCCGTCCGGGTCAGACGGACGTCCCGGAAGGTGAGCCTCCCCGGCGGAGTACATCGAAGTCACGCCTCCGTGCAAGCACGACTCGATCCAGCCAAGCGTGTTCTGTCGCGGCGTGAAGTCCCCGAACACCGGGTGAACATGATTGTCGCGCAGTCCGGGAAGCACGGTTGCGCCTACGGCGTCGATCACCGTGGAGTCTGTCGGCACCGCCACATCCTTGGCCAGACCGATGGCGGTAATGACACCGTCGGTGGCGACAATGGTGTCCGCTTCCACGTACGGGGACGTCAGCGACCCCGACACCATGTCACCCACGTTGATAACTGCCAGCGTCTGGCTCATCGCAGTCCATCCTCTCCAATTGCGTCCTCCACCGTCAGTCCGCCGATGCGCGGGAGCGGACGCCCTCGGTCAGCCACCGCGACGGCCAGAACGAGCTGATCCGCGCCGGGAGCTTCACCCAGACGTAGTTCTACGGCGTCAAAATGTGAGCGAACGAATGCGGCGTCCTTGTAGTGCAGGGGAATGTCCAGGGTCGTGCCCGGTCCGCCTCGTTTCTTCGCCGAAGGTATTATGGCCTTCCCACCACCACACGCCTCGCGAAGCGGCGTGCCCAACTTGGGGTGCAGCAGCGCGGCTGCGTGCTCGAGCTCACCCGCCATACCGACGATGGCCCCCTTGCCGTAGGACTGCACCGGAGTGCCCAAAGTCGATACGGCTAAGCGAGATAACTCGACGCCCAGGGGAACACTGTCGTCGATCAACTCACTCAGGTCGTCGACGTATCGCCCAGCGTAGGGGTTCTCGATGACTGCCGCTGCCACGACGCGACGAACATACGGAACGAGTTCGCGGCCCATTTCCACACGACGCTCGTCCACCTGTAAATGCGTCCCAAGAATCCGGATCATCCCCCGTCCTTTCATCAGCCGCAGCGCCGCGGCGTCGACCCGCAATGCCGTTTTAACACACTCCTCACTTGTATACAAGTAGTTAACCGAGTCGACGCTGGTTCGCGACACGACCAGTGAAGACGAGCCAAGGAATCGGACGCGCTCGATAGTATGCCGCTGGTGATTCGATCCGTTCGACGCGCGAGTTCACTGCTCCCGACCTCGCGCGACCGTTTCATGCGAAGGCTGGCGGGGTGACTGCGGCCGTCATTCTGGCGGCGGGCGCATCTCGTCGATTCCACGGCAACACGCCAAAGTTGCTTACGCCGTTCCGTGGCCGACCACTTGCCGCATGGACGTTAAGTGCCGTAGCGAACGCTGGATTCGCCCAGGTGATCGTGGTGGTTGGAGGCTGCGACATGACGTCCCTCGTGACCACCGAGGTGATCGTCGAGAATCCCGACTGGACCCAGGGCATCGCCACGTCGCTCACTCGCGGCGTTGCGGAGGCCGACCGGCGCGGCCACGACGTCGTCGTGGTTGGCCTCGCTGATCAGCCATTCGTGCCCAGCAGTGCGTGGAGGGCGGTCGCCGCAGCACGCAGCCCCATCGCGGTAGCCACGATGGGCTCGCGACGCACCCCACCAGTGCGACTAGAGCGACAAGTTTGGCCCCTGCTGCCTACAACGGGAGACGCCGGAGCCCGCGTCGTCATGCGCACTCATCCGCATCTGCTGAGCGAAGTTGCCTGTGCGGGCTCATCCGTTGACCTGGACACCCAGTCTGATTTCGATGCTTGGGCGCACCGTGACCCTCCGGGAGCGGACGTCACGTTCGGCCACTCCACGTAGCCGCACGATCGAGGCGGCGCACGGACGCGTCATACCGAACGTCGTCACCAATGACTGCGCTGCCAGGATCGCTAATTGCGTTTGTCTAGGGAATGACATCGGACACCACTTGGTAGGGTGGCGCCAATGCTCGACTTGTTGGACGAGATAGAACGGTGGCTAGCCCAGGGCCATCGTGTCGCCCTGGCGAGAGTCGTCGACCTGAAAGGCTCCGGACCCCGAGATCCCGGCGCCGCCATGGCGGTGTGCGAAACGGGTGAAGTACGCGGCTCGGTCGCCGGTGGATGCGTCGAAGGCGCAGTGGTCAGCGAAGCGTTGGAAGTCCTCAAGTTCGGCACGCCAAAGTTGTGCACCTTTAGTTACTCCGACGACGAGGCGTTCAGCGTGGGCCTGACCTGCGGCGGGACGATCACGATTTACCTAGAACCCGTCTACTAATGCAAGGCGTACTGTCTCTCGTCCACGACTGTCTGCGCCATGACGAAGGCTGCGCCTTCGCCACCGTCATCGCGACACGGGACCAAGGACCCAGCCACGGTCCTCAGCTCGGCGCGAAAGTCGTGGCCCGAGACGTTGGGCCAATGGTTGGCTCGTTGGGATCGTCGCGACTTGACGCCGCCGTTGAGCAGCGACTCCGACGAGCACTCGCCGTTTCCCGCGGCGGCATCTGGCGATGCGGTGTGGATGGAAACGAGAACCGCGACGAGGTCACCTTGTTCATTGACGTCTACCCGTCTCCGGCGCGGATGTTCATCTTCGGCGCAGTGGACTTCACGCGAGCTCTCGTCAAAGTGGCCAAGACGCTCAACTACCGCGTCACGGTCTGCGACGCACGTAAAACGTTCGCCACCTCCGAGCGCTTCCCCGAAGCTGACCACGTCGTCGTGGACTGGCCGGACCATTTCCTTCGAACGCTGACGCCTTCACCAGGTCCCTCGGACGCCATTTGCGTGCTCACCCACGACCAGAAGTTCGATGTGCCCGCGCTCATTGAGGCACTCAAAACGCCGGCGGGTTACATCGGAGCAATGGGCTCACGCCAAACCAATGAAGTGCGCCGAGAGCGCTTGGAGTCTGTCGGGGTAAGCGCACCGCAGCTCGAGCGACTCATGGCGCCGATCGGCATCGATATCGGAGCCCGGAGTCCCGAGGAGACGGCCATCGCCATCTGCGCCGAAATCATCGCTCGTCGCTCCGATACACCGGTCCCGTCTCTGCGTAACGCGACAGGCCCGATTCACCGCGTCACGTCACGTGAACGCCAGCACGCTCTCCCGCTCTGAGGATCGGTGGCACAAACCCTTATTTGGCAGTCGCCGGATGCTGACGACCCTGCCTACACTGACAACACAACAACCACTCGGGAGGTGTTATGGCCACCGCGCTCATCATCGTCGATGTCCAGAATGACTTCGCTGACCCCAACGGCTCTCTCTACGTCATGGGCGGTGAAGCGGTCGCCGCGCGGCTCGCCGAGTCGAACCGTAAGGGTGAAGCGCCCTTCACGGCCGACGTCGTCGTCGCCACTCGAGACTGGCACATCGACCCAGGATCCCACTTCGACGAATGGCCCGTGCACTGCCAAGCGAACTCGTGGGGTGCTCAGCTCCATCCGTCTCTCACCGACCTTCGTGGACTCGACGCGATATTCGACAAGGGCCGCGACGGAGCGGCCTATTCCGGGTTCGAGGGAAGCGACCAACACCACAATTCCCTCGCCGACTACCTACATTCACGGGGCGTCACCGAGGTCGAGGTAGTAGGAATCGCGACCGACTACTGCGTTCGGGCAACTGCCCTGGACGCGGTGAATGCCGGATTCCGAACTACTCTGAATCTCGCCTTTTGCGCGGGCGTCGCCCCGGAAACGACCACGTCGTCCATCGACGAGTTACGAACCGCCGGCGTCACAGTCACCAAAATCCCCTAGTACGTAACAAATCGCCAATGCTATGCTAAGTCCCATAGCAGACAAGGGGAGTCGATGATCGTACACGAGCAGTCAGCCCCTGAAAACCTAGTCCTACGTTTCGCTGGCGACTCCGGCGACGGCATGCAGTTGGCCGGCGAGCGTTTCACATCCACCTCGGCACTGTTCGGCAACGACCTGACGACGCTGCCCGACTTTCCGGCCGAAATTCGAGCTCCCGCCGGGACCTTAGGAGGCGTCTCTTCCTTCCAGATCCAGATCGCGTCCCACGAGATCACCACCGCGGGCGACTCGCCGGACGTTCTCGTGGCCATGAATCCCGCGGGGCTCCGGACGAACTTGCACCTGCTGCTCCGCGGTGCCATGGTCATCGTGAACGGCGACAGCTTCGACGAGCGATCGCTCGCCAAAGCCGGATATCAGACCAACCCACTTGAGGATGGCTCACTCGACCCCTTCAACGTGACGGTGGTTCCGATGACCACGCTGACAGCTGAGGCCTGCCGGGATTCCGGCGTCAAGCCTCGCGACGCCGAACGCTCGAAGAATTTCTTCGCGCTGGGACTGGTGCTCTGGACCTTCTCACGTTCGACCGATGCGACGGTGGCGTGGATCGACCGACACTTCGCGACTCGGCCCGCGATCGCCGACGCCAACCGACGCGCACTTCACGCCGGCTACCACTTCGGTGAGACGACCGAAATGCACGCTCCTCGCTTTAACGTCGCTCCCGCGCCCTACCCGCGCGGCGACTACACGAACATCACCGGATCTAAGGCGCTCTCGTGGGGATTCATCGCGGCGGCGCGTCAGGCCGGCCTGCCGCTTTTTCTCGGCTCGTATCCCATCACGCCAGCCTCCGACATCCTCCACGAATTGGCCACTCGCAGGGAGTTCGGTATCACCACCTTTCAAGCCGAAGACGAGATCGCGGCCATCGGTGCGGCCATCGGTGCGGCGTATGGGGGCGCGATCGGTCTTACCACGACGAGCGGCCCCGGACTCGACCTCAAGAGCGAGGCGATCGGTCTGGCCGTTTCACTTGAACTACCACTCGTCATCGTTGATGTACAACGCGCTGGTCCCTCAACCGGAATGCCAACGAAGGTGGAGCAAAGCGACCTCTCTCACGCGCTCTACGGCCGCCACGGCGAGGCACCCCTTCCCGTTCTGGCGGCCCTCACCCCATCACAGTGCTTCGACGCAGCCATTGAGGCTGTACGAATCGCGGTGACTTACCGAACGCCGGTGGTACTGCTCTCGGACGCGGCGCTGGCCAACGGAACAGAACCCTGGCGCATCCCCGCGCTCGATGAGATGCCAATCATTCAGGCCAGCTTTGCGAACGGGCCCAATCACGTTGACTCCAACGGCACCGCGAGTTTCCGACCTTTCCTGCGCGACTCCACGACGCTCGCGCGTCCCTGGGCGCCGCCAGGCACAGCGGGACTCGAGCACCGAATCGGTGGCCTTGAGAAAGCTGATGAGCTCGGTCACGTCTCGTACGACGGAGCGAACCACGAAAAGATGTCGGAACTGCGCGCAGCAAAGATCGCCGGTGTCGCAACCTCGTACCCGCCGCTCGTCGTCGATGACCGCACGGGAACGGCAACGTTGCTAGTCGTGGGCTGGGGCGGGACCTACGGTTCCATCGCCGCCGGCGTCGCTCTCGCGCGCCAGCGCGGCGTGAACGTCGCCCATCTGCAACTCCAGCACTTGAATCCTCTGCCCAATGACCTCGGCGAGATCCTCAAGCGCTATCGACGAGTACTCGTACCCGAGCTGAATCTCGGACAACTGGCGAGGCTCTTGCGGGCTGAGTACCTGGTAGACGTCACTACCCTCCACAAAATGCGCGGAGCACCCTTTACAAGTAGCGAGATCGCGGACGCCCTCGCCCGGGCGAGTCTGGAGACACGATGACGACGGAATCCGTCAATGTGACAACGCGAAAAGACTGGAGCAGTGACCAAGAGGTCCGGTGGTGTCCGGGATGTGGCGACTACTCCATCCTGGCTGCGTTGCAGTTGCTCATGCCCCAGCTCAACGTTCGTCGCGAGTCGACGGTCTTCATCTCGGGCATCGGTTGCGCAGCACGCTTCCCCTATTACATGAATACCTACGGCGTCCATACGATCCACGGTCGTGCTCCCGCGATTGCCACAGGGCTAGCGGTGACACGCCCCGACTTACACGTCTTTGTGGTAAGCGGTGACGGCGACGCGCTCTCGATTGGTGGAAACCACCTCATCCACGCACTTCGACGCAACGTGAACTTCACCATTCTCTTGTTCAACAACCGCATCTACGGCCTCACCAAGGGTCAGTACTCGCCGACTTCTGAGCGTGGTAAGACCACCAAGTCCACGCCTCAGGGTTCACTGGAGCGCCCCCTTGACCCCGTAGGCCTCGCGCTCGGCGCCGGGGCTAGTTTCGTGGCTCGAACCCACGATATGGATCGCGCGCACATGCAAGAAATCTTCCGTCGCGCCCACGAACACCGCGGGGCGTCACTCGTCGAGATTTACCAGAACTGCAACGTTTTCAACGACGGCGCGTTCACCGACATCACGTCGAAAGAGAAACGAGCGTCTCATATCATCAACCTGCAGCACGGTGAGCCGATTCGTTTCGGCGATAACGGAGAGTTCGGCGTCGTGTCCGACGACATCGGCGGACTCACGACCGCGGCGCTGGGCCGAGACGACGCCTCACGTGCCATCGTCCACGACGAACACATCTCCAACCCAGCCCGAGCGTTCGCCCTGGCCCGCCTCACGGTGTCGGACCACGAACCAACGCCCATGGGCGTCTTTCGCGACGTCGATGAACCAGAGTACGGTGATCAGCTGCGCCAACAAATCAGCGAGTCGCGTGAGGCGAAGGGCACCGGTGATCTCACGGCGTTGCTGCGCTCGCTCGGTTCGTGGCACGTTGACTAGCGAAGACCGCTACGAAAGGAGCGCCAATGGAGAAGCCCAGTACCCATCGTGAGACGTACGATGTCGGCCTAGCGAAACGGCGCCGGGTCGTCGGTGACGCGTACGTCGATCGAGCCCTCGCCAACGCGAACGACTTCACCGCGCCGATGCAGCAACTGGTCACCGAGTACTGCTGGGGCGAAGTCTGGACGCGTCCTGGACTCGACGACAAGACTCGCAGTTTCCTCAATCTCGCAATGCTCACGGCGCTCAACCGACCGACCGAATTGGCCACTCACGTACGCGGGGCACTGAACAACGGCGCCACTCCCGAGGAGATCCAGGAAGTCCTCCTCCAAACCGCGATATACGTGGGGGTTCCGGCCGCACTCGAGTCGTTCCGCATCGCCGACGGCGTTCTCGCCGAGTACCAGATCGATTAATCCAACCGCCGTCGCATCGATGTGACGACTGCGCGAAACCTCCTCGGAGGTCCGAGGAAACGGACGTCAACCGTCAACGCAGACAGTGGTTCGCCACTTCGCGGGCACGCCGATGTTCCAATCGCGAGCGGTATCGACGCCAGTCGAGCGCACCGGCACCAAGGCAACTGCCGCGCCAGTGGACTATGGCGCTCCGCCTGCTCACCGCACGACTTTGCACGATGACTCGATGCACACCCGGGTAGTCGCGGGCTCGACAGTTGTGCAGCCGGCTCCATGTACGGCGAGGTCGGCGTGCGTCGCTGGACAGCATTGGGTCCGTTGTGTATTGGACAACTTCGTCGCTCGTCGACCTTTGACCGCCGTTTCCGCCGTCCTCGGGTCCGCCGCCATGATGCGCGACGTCCGAAACGGAATGCCACTGAGAGGTTCGGCGTGGCGGCACACCGATTGACTCCGACGTCAATCTCCTTGTATTGGTACCAGAAACTTGCTATTAGCGCGTCGTTCAGGCTGCCCATATTCCTTGCGATGCGCCAAGGAGCAATCCTCGCCGTCTGAATCTCTTGCCAACCGACGGCGGAACCTGCGAGGTGGCTCACTCCGGGCGCACGTTGGAGAACACGGCAACTTCCTTCCTCCGCACATTTCACCTCGAGTCCCCCCATCGCCATGATGACGACGTCTAGCGCACCACCACCGCGACTCGGTTCGACGTACCGCCGGACAGACCTTCGGCCACGATCATGACGTGTACGGACCGGTCACGTAGTCGAGCCAGGGCTTGACGCAACGCCACCGCAACCGCCGCTGCTCGAGCCCGACTTATCACCAGGTCTTGCTGTTCGCTACCGCCGTTGGACGCGTAACCGTACAGGGTGACAACGCTGCGGCGCTGACGCGCGATGAGCGTCGCCAGATGTGCAACTTGTTGACCAAGCGATCCAGTCATTCGCGTCGTCGAGCCAAGGAATGGGCCGACTGGGCTCAAGAGCGCCACGGGCGCGTGACCCCGCCACTGCGCGTAGAGCACGATCGTGGAGGGAACCACGAGCGACGCATTGCCGCCGTAGGCGACACCTTTGCCGTTGGGTTTCGTGTTCCAGCCGGCGAACACAAAACCGGGACGAGCGAGGACGGACGGCGCAGGCAGCGAAACCGTCGCGCCGGCGTACGTCGATATGGACGCGATGGGTCCGGTGCCGCCGTTCGACTTGAACGTCACGGTGACGGCCGGCAACGCCTGCCACTGGGCGTAGAGGGATACGGGACTCGCGATTGCGAAGCTGGCGTTGGGGGCCAAGGAAAGTCCTGAACCGTCACTGGCCGTGTTCCAACCGGTGAACACATAGCCGAGGCGTTCAAGTGACGCTGCCGACGGTAGCGTCGTCACCGCACCACGTAAGCCCGATATCGTTTCGACTGTCCCGACCCCACCGTTCGCGTTAAAGGTGATGCTGAAGACCGGTATCGCGCTCCACTGGGCGTAGAGGGAGGTTGACGACGTGGGCGTGTAGGCCGATCCCGCCGCGCCGATCAGGGTTCCACCCTGGGCCGCGCTGAACCAGCCGTCGAAGGTGTAGCCGGTCTCGGCCGGAGTGGGCAACGTGAGCGGGGCCGACCCGGTGGTGAATGACGCACTGGCGTTGGCCACGGTGCCGCCGTTGGCGTCGAAGTTGACCACGAAGCTCGCCGGACTCCACTGGGCGTAGAGGGAGGTTGAACCAGTTGTGAAGTCATACGTTGCACCATTGGCGTACGACGTACCGGTTCCATTGGCTTGGGTCGTCCAACCAGCAAAGTTGTAGCCGGGATTGACGAATACTGGGCTCAGGACCGCGAAATTCGTGAGAGGCGCAGCCACGCTGCTTGACTGAATTGCGTTGACGGCATCGAGGCCAGTGTCATTTTCATAGAATGTCACTCGGTTTGGCTCCCAATTCGCGAATAGGTCCATATTTCCAAGTGCAAAGTTAAAGATCGAACCATCTTGATACACGGTTCCTGTTCCGTCGGGGTTAGTTGTCCAGTCAGTAAAAGAAAACCCGGGATTTATAAAAGCAGGAATTAGATTTCCGAACAACGTTAATGGGAGTGTGGTACTGCCATTTTGATATGCGTATATTCCATCGGATGAATTGTCATTTTCATGAAATGTTACGGCATTAGTAGGTACTATGGTTGCCATTGACTTCACTCCATAAAGTACCAGTGACGAGCACCACACAAGTATCACTAGGGATAGCCTCGAGAGTAAAACAACCGTTGTCCCACGCGAATTTCGATCACTTGAATTGGGCATATTACGAGTTACACCTTTCTAGGTATTTAACTCCATGTGCTTCTCTTGAAATCGTTTGGTGTCTGAATCAAACGTTTTAAAAGTTAAATGGATGAAGTTAATTGAGGCGAAACTCGAATATACGACTATTAATCGGCAACTGATACTGAATCGATTTAAATTTACATCGCTTGAGTCGAAGAAACTTCTACGATTTCTTCGTTTCAGTACGGCGTCGTTGCCTCGCTACTTCGAACGCGGCGACTGAAAGCGCCACGCCGGCATTAAGCGAGCTGACTTTGCCAGCTTGCGGTATTGAGACGACCGCGGCGCAGCGTTTGCGGGTCAACGTCGCCAGACCACGTTCTTCGCTCCCGACTACCAACGCGACGGGCGTAGACGCTAGGTCGAGTTCATAGAGCGACGCCGTGGACTCGCCCGCCAGTCCTACGGTCAAGATGCCGGCCTTGTTCATTGCGTCGAGCGCGCTAGGAATGCCTCCGACGTCGCAGAACGTCAGATATTCGATGGCGCCCGCCGCGGTCTTTGCGACACTGGGAGAGATGCGCGCGGTGCGGTGCTTGGGCAACACGACGCCGGTCACGCCCGCGCCATCGGCACTCCGAAGCATGGCGCCGAGATTACGAGGGTCCGTGACGCCGTCGCACACGAGCAGAAATGGATTGGGCGCACTGAGGAGGAGGTCGAGGTGGACCGTTTCCAGGCGCGACGCGAACGCGACGACGCCTTGGTGACCCTCGGTACGAGCTTCTCGATCAAGTCGCGCCATCGAGACCACGTGGATTGGCACGCGACGGCGCTGCGCCTCACGCTCGATCTCGTCGAGGATCTCCGACGGGTCTTGCCCGTCGGCGATCATGAGACGCTGGACGGCGCGCCGATTGGCCCGCAGTAGCTCCAGAACTGCCCGGCGGCCTTCCACCTGCTCGCCACCGAGTCCCTCGCGGTCACGGGGCGATGGACGCCGGCTCACGCGCGTCGGCGGACCGCTGCGCCCCCGTCCGGGCGGCCCCGACGGCGCGCGCCGAGGCGGGCGTGGATTCACGACGCCACCACGAGGGCCACGGCAGTCGCCGCGATCCCCTCGGCGCGACCGATGGCGCCGAGACCCTCGGTCGTCGTCGCCTTCACCGAAACCGGCGCGCCAACGGCCTCGGTAAGCCGAGCGGCCATTTCGGGCATTAGCGGAGCGAGTACCGGACGCTCGGCGAGGATCGTCACGTCGAGCGAGATCGGGTAATAGCCGGCCCCGGCTACCAGGTCAACGACTGCCTGCAGCAGGGTTAGTGACGACACCCCCTCCGTTGCCGGGTCGTGGTCGGGGAAGTGCCGTCCTAGATCACCGAGACCCGCAGCGCCGAGCAGCGCGTCAGCGACGGCGTGAGCCACCACGTCGGCGTCGGAGTGGCCGAGCAGTCCCGGCGACTCGGCGATGGCTACGAGTCCGAGACGCAGCGGCCGCGATCGATCGCCACTGAACCGGTGCACGTCAAACCCGTGGCCGATGCGCATGGCCGACGACGTGCCCCGGAGTCGCTCGAGATCGGCCGCCTCGGTGATCTTCACGTTCGCTCGTTCACCGGGAACAACAACGACTCGGCCACCGATCGCCTCGACGAGCCCGGCATCGTCGGTAGCCTCGGCGCCCGACGCGTGGGCCCGCTCGAGAACGTCACGTTGAAAAGCCTGGGGCGTTTGCACCGCCACGAGATCGTCTCGCGACAACGTCGACTCGACGACGGGGGTCGCGCTCGTGTGCGAGACCCGCTTCAACGTGTCAACGACGGGCTGGCCCGGTATAGCGCCGTCGGCACCTTCTTGCACGGCTCGCAGGACGGCGCGAAACAGCGCCTCGCTGGCCGCTGGCCGCGCGGCGTCGTGCACCACGACAATCGTTGCGTCGCCGCAGTGGGCCAGTCCCGCACGCACGGACGCGGCTCGAGTGTCACCGCCGGTCACCACGACATCGGCGCCCTCACCGTCGCCCACGTATCCGTCGGGGACGACCAGGACGACCCGCGACGCCACGTGACGGGCCGACCGGACACTGTGCGAGGCCACGGTACGACCCCGAACCACGGCGAACTGCTTGAGCCCGCCGAATCGGGAGCCTCGGCCACCGGCGACGACGACGGCGGCCACCGTCATGGCTAGGGGAGAACCGAGGCGAGCTTCTCTTCCGCCGCTTCGGTGTCAACGTTGAGCGCGAAGGTTAGCTCCGAGACGAGGATCTGGCGCGCTCGCGTCAGCATCCGCTTTTCGCCAGCCGACAGACCCTTGTCCTTGTCGCGGATGGAGAGATTACGCACCACCTCGGCGACCTGGTAGATATCACCCGAGCGCAACTTCTCCGAGTGGTTCTTGAATCGGCGCGACCAGTTCGTCGGCATGCGCGCCTCCTTCTTGCGCAGCACCGCAAAAACCTCTTCCACCTCTTCGTCGTTGATCACGTCACGCAGTCCGACGGACTCGGCGTTGGCAACCGGAACCATCAGCACGAGGTCCGTGTAGGCGACCTTCAACTTGAGGTAGTCCTGCTTCACGTCGAACGCCGTCATCTTTTCGATCTTTTCGACCGTGCAGGCGCCGTGATGGGGATAGACGAGACGATCGCCCTTCTTGTATTTCCGGACAGTCATAGCGAAGTTACTCCTAGCCGACCGACGCCGAGGGGCGTTCGTGGGGATTTCCCATTCTACCAAACTTCGCTCAGAGTGTGACGGGTCTCGCCACGTCGAGCACGTCGAGCAGGCTTCGACAGGGCACGAGCTCCACGTCGCCGACCGATTCCGGCGACGATTCGGCCGGCACCAGCACCCGTTCGACACCGCGTCGTCGTAGTTCACGCAGCCGACGGTCCAAACCGGCGACCGGCCGCAGCTCACCGGCCAGTCCGACCTCACCCACCACCGCCACGGCGCGCGCGACGACGAATCCCTCGGCGGCCGACGCAACGGCCAGCGCGAGCGCCGCGTCGACGCCGGGCTCGACGGCCGGGAGCCCGGCGGCCGTAGTCGCAAAGACGTCGAGGGACCCGACGTCGAGGTGGCAACGCGCCTCGAGCACGGCCAGTAGCAACGACAGGCGCTGGGAGGAGACCTGGTGAGCCACGCGACGCGGCGACCCGGTGCCCGAGGCCACCAGCGCCTGAATCTCGACCGACAGCGAGCGGCTCCCATCGTTGGTGACACTCCAGACCACCCCCGGCACCTCGAGCGCCGCGCCCGGGGGCGCGAGCGATCCATCGGGCAGTTCGCGCAGCCCGTCGGCGACCATCTCGAACAGGCCCACCTCGCCGGTGGGCCCGAAGCGGTGCTTCAGCGCCCGCAGTATCCGCAGGGTTCCGTGACGGTCGCCCTCGATTCGCAGGACCGTGTCCACCAGGTGTTCGAGCGCGCGCGGTCCGGCGAGCTCGCCGTCCTTGGTGACGTGGCCAATCAGGATCAGCGCGGTGTCGGCCGCCTTCGCGGCGGCGCACAGCCGTTCGGCGGCGCCGCGAACCTGGCTCGTCGAGCCCGACGCCGCCGCACTTCGGTCGTCGCGCAGAGCCGAAATCGAGTCGACGACGACCACGGTCGGCCGGTAGCGCTCGATGACCTGTTCGGCCGCCGCGACGTCACTGGTCACGACCACGGCGAGGTCGGCGGGCACCGGCCCGAGTCGCTGTGCGCGGCGCGCCACCTGCGCCGCAGACTCTTCGGCCGCGACCAGCACCACCGACGCCGCGCGCGCCGCCAGGGACCGCAGTGCCTGCAGCGCGAGCGTGGATTTGCCGACGCCCGGCTCCCCGAACAGCAGCGTGGTCGAACCGGCAACGAAGCCCCCGCCGAGGACTCGGTCGAACTCGGCGAGTCCGCTCGACACGACGAGCCCCTCGTCGGTCGTCGCAGCGAGAAGCGACGTGGGCGGCGCGTCCACGGGGCCGCAGCGCTCGCTCACCGCATTCCACTCGCCGCACGATTGACACCGGCCCACCCACCGAGGGCTCGCGGCTCCGCAGGCTCCGCAGACGTATGACGCTCGGGTCTTCACCCGACGCACCCTAGACGGGTGGTGTCACTCGACTACGGCGTCGCGTCCTCGAAGTCGACCGACGGCGGCAGGCCTTCGACGCCTTCGAAGGTGAGCATCGGGCCGTCGTCGCCGTCGGCCGTGTCGACCACGATGGTCTGGCCGGCGTGGAACTCCTTGAACAGGATCTTCTCGCTGAGCACGTCCTCGACGTACTGCTGAACCGCCCGACGAAGTGGCCGCGCGCCCAGTTCGGGGTCGTACCCCTTCTCGGCGAGAAAGCCCTGGGCCGCGGCCGAGAGCTCGAGGCCGAGTCCCTGCACGCCCAGCTGCTCGCGCAGTCGACCGATGAACAGGTCGGCGATCGCAATGACTTCGGGCCGCGTGAGCTCGTGAAACACGATGGTCTCGTCGATCCGGTTGAGGAACTCAGGACGGAAGTGGGCCTTCAGGGCCTGATTCACCTTCTCCTTCATCCGCTCGTGGGTGACGAGATCCGAGCCCTTGCCGAAGCCGATGGCGGCCTTGCGCAGGTCCGCGGTGCCGAGGTTCGAGGTCATGATCAAGATGGTGTTCTTGAAGTCGACCACGCGCCCCTGGGAGTCGGTGAGCCGACCGTCCTCGAGAATCTGCAGCAGCGTGTTGAAGACATCGGGGTGGGCCTTCTCGACTTCGTCGAAGAGCACCACCGAGAACGGCTTGCGCCGCACGGCCTCGGTGAGCTGGCCGCCCTCGTCGTAGCCCACGTACCCGGGGGGCGAGCCGACGAGCCGGCTCACCGAGTGCTTCTCCATGTACTCCGACATGTCCAGCTGGATAAGGGCGTCTTCGTCATCGAACAGGAACTGCGCCAAGGTCTTGGCCAATTCGGTCTTGCCGACCCCGGTGGGCCCGAGGAAGATGAACGAGCCGCCGGGACGCTTGGGGTCCTTCAGGCCGGCGCGCGTCCGGCGAATTGCCCGGCTGAGGGCCCCGATCGCCTCGTCTTGACCGATGATGCGCTTGTGGAGCTCTTCTTCCATCCGCAGCAGCTTGGACGTCTCTTCCTCGGTGAGCCGGTAGACGGGAATCCCGGTCCAGTTGGCGAGCACCTCGGCGATCGTGTCCTCGTCGACCAGGTCGAAGGTGGAGCCGCCGGCGGACTTCACCGTCGCGTCGAGGGTGTCCTTTTTCGCCATGAGGTCGCGCTCCTGCTCGTCCAGCGCCTTGGCCTGGTCGAGGGCGCCGCGCTCCATCGCGGTCTCCTTGTCCGCTCGAACGCGAGCGATGTCTTCGTCAAAGCGCTTCGCCGCGGGCGGCGCGTCCATGCGCCGAATGCGCAGACGGCTCCCGGCCTCGTCGATCAGGTCGATCGCCTTGTCGGGCAAGAAGCGATCCGCGATGTAGCGATCGGCGAGATTCGCCGCAGCGATCAGCGCCTGGTCGGTGATCTTGACCGCGTGGAACTCCTCGTAGACCTCGCGCAGGCCCTTCAGGATCTCGATCGTCATCGCCACCGACGGCTGCTCGACCTTGACGGGCTGGAAACGACGCTCGAGCGCGGCGTCCTTCTCAATGTGCTTGCGGTACTCGTCGATGGTCGTCGCGCCGACGGTCTGCAACTCGCCGCGCGCGAGCATGGGCTTCAGTATCGACGCCGCGTCGATCGCCCCTTCGGCCGCGCCCGCGCCGACCAGGGTGTGGATCTCGTCGATGAACAAGACGATGTCGCCGCGCGTGCGGATCTCCTTCAGGACCTTCTTCAGCCGCTCCTCGAAGTCGCCGCGGTAGCGGCTCCCGGCGACCAGCGCGCCCAGATCGAGCGTGTACAGCTGCTTGTCAGCGAGGGTCACCGGCACCTGGTTGGCCACGATGCGCTGGGC
Source organism: Acidimicrobiaceae bacterium (assembly GCA_027449665.1). GTDB lineage: Bacteria > Actinomycetota > Acidimicrobiia > Acidimicrobiales > RAAP-2 > RAAP-2. The sequence continues at coordinate 30,425 of DAIDLE010000007.1, forward strand.
GAGCCCCTCGACGATCGCGGTCTTGCCGACACCGGGCTCGCCAATGAGGACCGGGTTGTTCTTGGTACGACGCGAGAGGACCTGCATCACGCGTTCAACTTCCTTCTCACGCCCGACCAGCGGGTCGAGCTTGCCCTCGCGGGCGAACTGGGTCAGGTTGCGACCGAACTGGTCGAGCACGGCCGATCCGCCTGAGGCCTCCGGGTCACCCTTCTGGCCGCTCGACGAGACGCTCGCTCCCGCCTCCTTGCCCGACTGACCCGACATCATCTGCATGACCTGGGCGCGCACGCGCGCCATGTCCGCCCCGAGGTCGTTAAGCACCTGAGCGGCCACCCCGTCGCCCTCGCGCACCAGGCCGAGCAGCATGTGCTCAGTACCGATGTAGGAGTGCCCGAGCTGCAGCGCCTCGCGCAGCGACAACTCGAGAACCTTCTTGGCGCGGGGAGTGAACGGCGGCGACCCCGGCGACGGGTTCGAATTCGTGCCGATCGCCTCCTCGACCTTTTCGCGCACCACGTCGAAGGTAACGCCGAGGGCGTCCAGCGCCTTCGCGGCGACGCCCTCACCCTCGCGAATGAGTCCCAGCAGGATGTGCTCGGTCCCGATGAACGCGTGGTTCAACTCGCGGGCTTCTTCCTGCGCGAGTACGAGGACCCGGCGGGCTCGGTCTGTAAATCGTTCAAACAACGTTCATCCTTTATGCGCTGATACGTAGCAGTGTACCGGGGTACCGCGGCGGACCGGCCTCACCGGTCGCTCGGGCGATCGCTCATCTATTGTGGGGACCGTGAACCCTCACGAGCGATTGCGGTTGCCCCTGGTCGAACGCGACCTCGATCGGCTCGAATCGCTGCTCGCCGAGTCGGTAATCGTCGGCGATCCGTACCTAGACGAGGTCACGACCCACCTCATTTACGCGGGCGGCAAGCGACTGCGACCGATGCTCGCCATAGCGTCGGCGACCTACGGCGAGCACGACGCCACCGAAGAGGACCTCTTGGGGGGTGTTTCGCTCGAGTTGATGCACCTCGCGTCGCTCTACCACGACGACGTCATGGACGAGGCCGAAGTGCGTCGCAACGTCGACAGCGTGAACGCCCGCTACGGCAACCTCGTCGCCATCGTCGCCGGCGACTACCTCATGGCGCGCTCCGCTGGCATCGCCGCCGACCTCGGCACCGACGTGGCGGGCCTGATGGCCCGCACCCTCGCGTGGCTCACTCGCGGCCAGGTGTCCGAGGTTCGCACCTCGTACTCGGTCGACCGTACCGAAGAGGACTACTTCGAAGCCATCGAGGGCAAGACCGGCTCGCTGATGGCCGCCAGCTGTCGGGTGGGCGCCATCACCGCCGACCACGACCAGCACTACACCGAGGCGCTGACCGAGTTCGGGCGGTGCTTCGGCATGGTCTACCAATTGCGCGACGACATCCTCGACGTCATCGCCGTGGACAACGAGCTCGGCAAGCCGGCCGGACAGGACCTCGCCGAAGGGATCTACAACCTGCCCACGCTGTTCGCGCTGCGCGACGAGGCGGCCGGCGACGAACTGCGATCCATCCTCGGTGTCGCGCTGAACGACGACGAGCGCGAGCGTGCCCGCAAGCTGGTGATCGCGACCGACGGCGTGGCTCGCACGATTGACGCCGCCCAACATTTTCTCGGCCTCGCGCGCGACGCCATCGCGGTGCTGCCGAGCGAGGGACTGCGGCGCGGGTTTGGTGGCCTCATCGAATCGCTGCTCGACGACCTCCCCGTCTTCTAGGCCTTCACCCTCGTCGCGCGACGGCATTGTCAGCGGCACCTCCGGCGACAACCGAGACATCCTCGCCGGCGCCGACAGCTAGCCCAGCGCGTCCACGCCCAGCGCGTCCACGCCCAGCGCGTACGCCCCGACGACGCCGGCGCTCGCGCCCAGACCCGGGGTCACGATGTAGGAGGCGATATCGGTCGTGAGCGCTGGCACGGCGAGGTAGCCGTTCAACGAGTCGCGGACCTTGGTTCGCACCCGGTCGAGCAGGCCGGGCACCGCCATGACGCCGCCACCGAGAATGACGACCTGCGCGGCGGTGATCGTGACGACGTTGCGCACGGCGTCAGCGAGGTACTCGCTCTCGAGCTCCCACGCCGCGTGATCCGGTGGCGGCGGGGTCACGCCCTCGTGGTTCCAGCGCTGTTGGACGGCGACGCCGCTCGCCAACCCTTCGAGGCAGTCGCCGTGCGAGGGGCACGACCCGGCGAACTCGTCACCGGCGCGGCGGCGCACCACCATATGACCCAGTTCCGGGTGCAGCAGCCCGTGCACGACGCGCCCGTCGACGACGAGGCCACCCCCGATTCCCGTTCCGATGGTCAGGTAGACAACGACGTCGCGGCCGCGACCGGCCCCGAATCGAAACTCGGCGAGCGCGGCGGCGCCCGTGTCGGTGTCGAACCCGAGGGGCAACGTCGCGAACTCCCGCGCGATGGCGTCGGACCATGACACGCCCCGCCAGAGGATCTTGGGCGTCGTGGTCGCAAGCGCGCGACGAGCCCAGTCGAGCGGACCGAAGGACGCGACGCCGATCGCGGCGAGGGGCGACTCCGCGTCGCGCTGGTGCAACCAGTCCATCGCGCGGTTCAGCGTCTCCGACGGCGTCGTGGTCGCCAACACGTAGTGCTCGGCGTCGCGAACCTCGCGCCACGTTCGGCCGACGGCGAGCACCATTTTGGTGCCACCGGCCTCAATTGCGCCAACCACCGCGTCCACGACGATCCCTCCGACGTCTCGACACTACGCACCCCGAGGCTGGTCGGAGCCTCTCGCCTCGGCCCCGGTCCGCGGTCGCCGCAGCCCGCTGCGCTAGTCCCGTTTCGGTTTGAGCGTCGGAAAGGCGATGACTTCGCGGATGTTGGACTCGTCGGCGAGCAACATCACGAGCCGGTCGATGCCCAGACCGAGGCCGGCCGTCGGCGGCAGGCCCCACTCGAGCGCGCGCAGGTAGTCCTCGTCGATGCGCATGGCCTCGTCGTCACCGGCCGCACCGAGGCGCGCCTGCTCCTCGAAGCGCAGGCGCTGGTCGACGGGATCGTTCAACTCGCTGAACCCGTTGGACAGCTCACGACCCACGGCGTAGGACTCGAAGCGCTCGGTCAGCTGCGCGTCGCCCCGGTGGCGCCGCGCGAGCGGCGAGACCTCGACGGGGTGATCCGTGACGAACACCGGATCCCAGAGCGAGGATTCCGCCGTCGCCTCGAAGAGCTCGGCGAGACAGCGTCCCGCGCCCCACGCCTCGGACACCTCGACGTCGCGCTGCGCGAGCAGGCTCGCGAGGCGGGGCCGGGGCGTATGTACCGACACCTCCTCGCCGACGGCCTCGCTGGCGAGCTCGGCCATAGTCCGTCGCGGCCACGGCGTGGCGAAGGAGAGCGGGCGGCCCTGGTAGGTGATCTCGGTAGAGCCCAGCACGTCGGTCGCCACGTTGGCGACGAGCTCTTCGGTGAAGTCCATCATTCGCTCGTAGTCCCAGTAGGCCGCGTAGAGCTCGAGCATCGTGAACTCGGGGTTGTGGCGAGGACTGACCCCCTCGTTGCGAAAGACGCGGCCGAGCTCGAAGACCCGCTCGAAGCCGCCGACCACCAGTCGCTTCAGCCACAGCTCGGGCGCGATACGCAGGTAGAACTCGCTGTCCAGCGCGTTGTGAAACGTGGCGAAGGGCCGGGCGGAGGCGCCGGTGGGAATCGGGTTGAGGATCGGGGTCTCCACCTCCATGAAGTTCGCGGCCCAGCACCGCTCGCGCGCCGCGCGTAGCACCTCGCTGCGCCGCGCGAGGGTCATTCGCGACTTCTCGTTCGCCCAGAGGTCGGCCTCGCGGTGGCGGTAGCGCAAGTCGAAGTCGGCGATCCCCGCCCACTTGTCACCGAAGTTGTGCTGGGCGACGGCCAGCGTCGACCACGAGGCGACCTTCACCGAGAGCTCGCCGCGCTTGGTGCGCACGACCTCGCCAACCACGCCCACCCAATCACCCAGGTGCAGGCGAACGAACTCGTCGAAACGCTCCGTCAACGCGGCCAGAGCGAAGAGCTGCACCTCGCCGGTGGAGTCACGCATCGTCGCGAAGGCCAGCTTGCCCTGGGTGCGCAGCAGCATCACGCGGCCGGCGACGTGCACCGTGACGCCCGACTCCTCGCCGTCGATGAGGTGGTCCCAGGTGCGCTGCAGGTCGCCCGCGTAGGCGTTGTGCGCGAATGAGTACGGTGTCACGTCGCCTCTCCCAAATGGTTCCGTTCATGCACGATACGCAATCCGTGCAGGGTGAGCCACGGCTCGACGACGTCGACCGTCGTGGTGTGGGGCGCGATCAGGCCGGCGAGCCCGCCCGTCGCGATGACGGTCGCCGGACCCAGCTCGTCCAGGATCCGTTGGGCGACGCCGTCCACCTGGGCCGCGAATCCGTAGAGCACGCCCGACTGAATCGACTCGACGGTCGATCGGCCAATGACCGAACGGGGTCGCACCAGCTCGACCGAGCGAAGCGCCGCCGCCTGCGTGTAGAGCGCCTCGAGGGAGATGGCGACCCCCGGCGCGATCGCCCCACCGAGGTACTCGCCGCGGGCGCTGATCGCGTCGAAGGTCGTCGCGGTGCCCAGGTCCACCACGATCGAGGCGCCGGGGTAGAGGTCGACGGCGCCGACGGCGTTCGCGATGCGGTCCGCGCCAACTTCGCGGGGATTGTCGTACAGGATCGCCATGCCCGACTTCGTGCCGGGCCCGAGCACGGTGATGGGCAGCGACGCGAACCACCGGTTGGCCATTCGACGGAGCTGGGTCGACACGGTGGGCACCGACGAGGAGATGGCGATCGCGCTCACCGCGTCGCGCAGATCGAGTCCCTCGAGGTCGAGCAGTTGGGTGAGAACCATCGCGTGCTCGTCGGGCGTGCGCTCGGTGATCGTCGAGAGTCGCCAGTGGTACGCGAGACCGCGCTCGTCGGACGCGCGGGCGAATCCCATGGCGTCACCCGCCCCGCTCGCCTCGCCGAACAGACCGATCACCGTCTCGGTGTTGCCAACGTCCATCGCCAGCAGCATCAGGCCCTCCCTCGTACGTAGACCTCGCGGTTATCGATCAGCCGCACCCCGTCGACGACGCCGGCCACGAGCGCTCGACGCGGCCCCGTCTCGTCGTCGTCCGTGGAGCGCAGGGTGACCGGGTCGACCACCTCGGCGTAGGCCACCTTGACCGCGGCCGCGGCCATGGTTTCGCGCATCGCGGCCCGCAGCGCCTCGGCCGGACCGTCGAGCGACGCGGCGCGATCGAGTGCCTCGTGCAGCGACAACGCCCGCCGGCGAGCCGACGGGTCGAGGCGAACGTTGCGGCTCGAAATCGCGAGTCCGTCGGGGTCCCGAACAATCGGGCAGCCCACGACGGTCACGTCGAAGCTGAGATCGTGGAACAACTGACGCACCACAGCCAGCTGCTGAAAGTCCTTCTCGCCGAAGTAGGCCCGACAGGGCCCGGTCACGACCGCCAGCTTCGCCACCACGCTCGCGACCCCGTCAAAGTGACCCGGTCGGCCGACGCCCTCGAGCGTGTCGCTGACGCCCCGCACGCTCACCGTCGTCGCGATCGGCCCCGGGTAGGCCGGCCACATCTCGGCGAGCGCCGGCTCAACGAGGGCGTCGACGCCGAACTGCTCGGCCATCACCCGATCCCGATCGGGGGTACGCGGATAGGCCCGCAAGTCGTCGGGCCGATCGAACTGGCGGGGATTGACGAAGATGGTCATCACCACGTAGTCGCCGTTGGCGCGCGCGGCGGCGACGAGCGACTCGTGTCCTGCGTGCAGCGCGCCCATGGTCGCCACGAGCCCCACGCGTCGGCCGGCCGCGCGCTGTTCGACGGCCAGCCGACGCCACGGCTCGACGCCGGTAACGAGTTCCATTACGCCAGGCTTCGCGTGCGCTCTTCTGCGAGGTCGAAGGCCTCGCGCGCGAGGGCCACGTACAGCTCGCGCTCGCGCTCGGGGATCGCCGCCAGGTGCGCGTCGATGGTGGCCACGTCACCGCGCGACGCCGGACCGGTCAGCGCGTCACGCGGCCCCGCCGCGGCGACGTCGGCGAGCGCCATGGCCGAGAGCGCCACGAAGTCCTCGAGCGCGAGCCCGGCCGCCTCGGCGAGGCGCCCCACGTGGCCGAGCAGCGCCACGAGGTGATTGGCGGCCACCGTGGCCGCGGCGTGATACGTGGTGCGCGACTCGTCCGCCAGGCCGCGAGCGCGCCCCTCGAGTGACGCCACGAGCTCGCGGGCCATCGAGTCACCGGCCACGACGAACATAGCCCCGACGAGGCGCGCCGCGCCCACCTCGTCGTTCGGCATCGTGATCAAGGGGTGCAGGGACGCCACTCGGGGGTGCGGCGCGAGCACGGCGAGGGTTCGCGACCCGGCCACGTGCGCGACGACCCGCGAGGGATCGACCGCCAGCCGAGCCGCGACGGCGGCGATCTCGTCGTCGGGGACGGTGAGCAGCACCACGTCCACGTTGCCGATGGCGCCGAGGTCGCCGTGGTGGACTACCTGGACCCGGTGGCCGCGCCGCGCGAGGGCACGAGCGAAGGAGGTGCCGGCTCGCCCGGCCCCCACGATGGCGATGTTCATCTCGACTCCGTTCCGGCCCCGAGGGTGCCGTTCGGCTACTGCAATGACTCGAGTGTATCGAGAACGGCGACGCGACCACGCGAGCGCTCGACGTCGCGTTCGCTCACGAGATCGGGAGCCAGTTCGCGCCACGGCACCAGGACGAAGGCTCGCTCGAAGGCTCGCGGGTGGGGAACGATGAGCTCGGGGTCGTCGCTCGTAAACCCGTCGACCCATACGACGTCCACGTCCAGCGTTCGCGGTCCAAAGCGCACCTCGCGGCGACGGCCACGGGCCGCTTCGGCGGCGCGAGCCCGTTCGAGCAGCGCCCACGGGCTCGCTGACGTGGTGAGCTCCATGACCAGGTTCCAGAAGTCGTCTTGGACGACGCCGCCGACGGGCTCGGTCTCATAGACGCGCGAGAGTCGGTAGGGCTCCGCGGCGGCGACGACCTCGACGCCGGCGCGCAGGTGCGCCGCCCGATCGCCGACGTTGCTGCCGAGGGACACGAAGGTCCGGGTCACCGACCCACCGTGCAGCGCACGCCGACCGTCGCTACGTCTTCGGGCACCGGTGGACGGGTCTTGCGCGCGGCCACGGTCACCGATTCGATCGCGTCGTCAAGAGCCAAGACCTCGCGGGCTACTCGAAAGACCAGCGTCTCGAGCAGGAGGAACCGGCCCTCGGTGGCCACGCGCTCGGCGAGCGCCAGCACGTCGGCGTAGTTCGTCGTCTCGGCGAGGTCGTCACTGATTGCCGCGGCCTCGATGGGGCGCACCAGGTCGAGGTCGATCTCCACGGGCTGGGCGCGTTCGCGCTCCTCGGCGAGCACACCGACGATCACCGAGCAGCGCAGGCCCCGCAGCTCGATACGGTCGCCGAGCGGCGCGGCGCGCTCGTCGCGGCTCACGACGCCTCGGGCAGTTCGAAGAGGACCGAACGCCCATCGGGGCCAATCGAGCGGCGAAAGAGCCGCTCAACGAGTGCGATGGCCGCGGGAATCGACGCGACGCGTTTGGACCACACCAGATAGCCCGCTACCACGCCGAGCAGCCGGTCCGACACGTCGTCCCCGTGCAGCAGCACCACCACACCGTCCCTCATCGAGTCGGCGAGGTCCCGATAGCACGCTCCGAGCACGACGCGCTGCTGGACTCCCCCTCGCAGCGCGTAGTGGCTCGCCGTGAGGCCGTGCTCGAGGTAGGCGTTCAGATTCTGCATCACCGGCAGGATCGAGATCACGCGGGTGAAGCCCTGGTGGCGCAGCCACAGCAGCTCCTCGTCGCGACGAACCCGCCGGTGGACCGCCGTCGCGCCGCCGGGACGGTCCGAGACGGCGAGGATCCCTCGGTAGACCCACGTGAAGTTGCGCGGCTCGATGCCGACCGCCCACTTGCCCTTCACACGTCGACCCCCCGCATCGGCCGGGCGACCACGTCGCGCAGCTGCACGGTCGCCACCACGTCGTGGGCGCGAATCAGGTCAACGCCGCAGAGCATGGCCCACGCCGCCGTGGCGAGCGAGCCCTCCAGGCGGTCGTCGACGTCGAGCGGTGGCCGTGACAGGGCGCCGAGGAACCGCTTGCGACTGGTGCCGACGAGCACCCGCGCGTCGAATCGCTGGGCCAGCTCGACGAAACGCTCCAAGTTGGCGAGCAGCGCCCAGTTGTGCGCGCCGGTCTTGGCAAACCCGATGCCCGGGTCGAGCCAGAGCCGGCTGATGCCGGCGCGGCGAGCTCGCTGGGCCTGCGCCTCGAGGAAGGCGTACACCTCGCCGACGACGTCGTCGTAGTGGAGATCGTTCTGCATGGTCGCGGGCGTCCCCCGGGCGTGCATCGCGACGTAGCCGACGCCCAGCTCACCCGCCAGCTCGAGCAGACCGCACGACACGTCGTTGATCACGACCGCCCCCGCGGCGACGGCGGCGCGCGCCACCGCCTCTTTGGTGGTGTCAACCGAGACTGGTCCGACGCCGGCGAGCTCGGCGACCACCGGCACAACCCTCGCCAGTTCGTCGTCGAGCGCGACCAGCGTCGCCCCGGGCCGAGTCGACTCGCCGCCGACGTCGACGGCGTCGCACCCGGCGGCGAAGAACGCCCGGCCGCGGGCCACGGCGTCGCGCGGGCTCAGGGTGCGCGACTCGGGATAGAACGAGTCGGGGGTGACGTTCACGATGCCGAGGACACCCGGGGCTAGCGCCACGTCGGCCGCCGCTGGTGGATGTACTGCAGCGCCTCGGCCCGATAGGCCGGATCATCGCGAAAGATGCCGCGAACCGCTGAGGTGACCGTGGTCGCCCCGGCCTTCTTCACCCCGCGCATCGACATGCAGAAGTGTTCGGCCTCTAAGACGACGATCGAACCCCGCGAGGACAGCTCGCGCTCCATCGCCTCGACGATCTCGGTGGTCATGCGCTCTTGGACCTGGAGTCGACGAGCGTAGCCCTCGACCAGCCGCGCGAGTTTGGAGAGCCCGGTGATGCGGCCCTCGGGACCGGGCAGGTAGGCGAGATGCGCGTAGCCGACGAAGGGGATGAGGTGATGCTCGCACAGCGACGTGAACGGGATGTCGCGCACCATCACCATCTCGTCGTGACCCGCCTCGAAGGTGACGCGCAGGTGTTCACCCGGGTCGGCCTCGATGCCCTCGAACAGCTCGACGTACATCGCGGCCACTCGCTTGGGGGTCTCGCGCAGCCCCTCGCGCATCGGATCCTCGCCGATGGCCTCGAGCAGCTCGCGCACGAGTGCCTCCACGCGCGGCCGGTCGACCACGATCACACCTCGCCGACGTAGGTATAGATGCCGTCGAGGTTCCGGTAGCGCTCGTTGACGTCGAGTCCGTAGCCAACGACGAACGCTGGTCCAATCGAGAAGCCCACGTACTTGAGGTCCTGTTCGACGCGCTGCTCGCCCTCTTTCAGCAGCAGGGCGCAGACCTCGAGGCTGCGTGGGCCGCGCGCCCCGAGATACTGGCGCAGGTAGTTGAGCGTGAGTCCCGAATCGACGACGTCTTCGATGATCAGCACGTCGCGGTCGGCGAGGTCCACGTCGAGGTCCTTCACGATGCGCACGACGCCGCTCGTCTTGGTGGCGGCCCCGTAACTCGACACCGCCATGAAGTCGACTTCGACGGGCAGCTCAATGGCTCGCATCAGGTCCGACATGAAGTTGATCGCGCCCTTTAACACGCACACGAGCAGTGGCGGTCGGTCGGCGTAGTCCTGCGTGATGGCTCGGCCGAGCTCCGCGATCCGTTCGCGAACGTCCCCGGCGGTGACCACCACCTCACCCAGGTCGCGCGCGGCCCAGTGAGCGGTCAAGTCCTTGTCGTCGCGCGGTCCCATGCCCGGCCAGCGTAGTGGAGCTACTCGAGCGTCAGGAACTGGCGTCGGCGGCTGAGGCGCCGCCCTCCGGCTAGCTGGGCAGCGATCACGGTGCCCGAAACCACCGCGATCGCGCGCTCGACGTCATCGCGACTGGGCGGGTGGCGCTCGCCGTCACCGGTGTCGCGCAGTCGCTCGCGCAGCCACCGGCGCAGCCGCGCTCGGGGCCACCCGCGCAACTCTCGACAGTCGACCGCGTCGAGACCGCGCTCGTCAGCGGCCAGCTCATCGAGCCAGAGACGCTCGTCGAAGAGGAGCGCGGCCTGGCGGGCCACGACGGGCACCACGTCGCGTTCGGCAACGTCGTTGAGCAGCGGCAGCACCTCGTGGCGCACGCGATTGCGCCGGTAGCGCGGATCGTCGTTGGTCTCGTCGCGTCGAGCCACCACGCCCGAAGCCGCGACGTACTCGTGCAGGTCTCGACGACGAACGTCGCGCAACGGCTTGGTGGGGTCGCCAACCATGGGCGAGAGCCCGTCCAGGCCCGCGCCGCGGAGCAGGTTGAGCACGATCGTCTCGACGAGGTCGTCCATGGTGTGACCGGTCAGGGCGCCACCGGGCAGCACCGAGCGTCGAGCGGCGCGGGCGCGCGCCTCGAGGTTTGCGCCGGCGCCAACCTCGACGACGTGGGTCACGACCGGCACACCGAGGTCGCGGCCGAGCGCCTCGACGAATCGCGCGTCGTCGCCACTGGTCGCGCGCAGCCGGTGATCGACGTGGTGAACGGTCACGACCAGTCCAGCCGCCCGGGCGAGCAGTACGAGCCCGACCGAATCAGGCCCCCCCGACACCGCCACGTCAACCGGCGTGCCCGGTGGCGCAAAGTGGCACGCGTCGAGGATGGTCGCGAGACTCACGGTCTGTAGGCTACGGAGTCGACGGCACCCGGCGCACGAGCAGCCGCGCACTCAGGTAGAGGAACGCACCGATCGCTCCGACGAAGAAGCCGATGGGCAGGTTGAACGTGTAGGAGGCCGCGATCGAGACCCAGATCGTCGCGAGCGAGAGTCCCACCGACCCGGCGATGGCCGACCCCGGGCGGGCGAACAGGATCCTCGAGGCCGCCGGCGGCCCGATCATCAGCGAGAACGTGAGCAGCGCCCCCACCACCGGCACCGTCAGCGCCGTCACCAACGCCACGACGGTCAAGAAGGCGACGTCGACCACCGTCGCGTTCACCCCGCGCGCCCGCGCGAGTTCGGGCGCTACCGACGTGAAGACGAGGGGCCGGTAGAGCCAACCGAGGGCGAGCACGCTCGCCACCCCGAGCACCAGCACCGGCCACAGCTGAGCGCTCGAGACGCCGAGGATCTCACCGAAGAGCAGGGCGTTGATCGTCGGCTCGTAGATCAAGCTGGCTGACAGGAACGCGGCGCCGAGCGCCAGCATCGCCACGAGAGCGAGTGCCGTCGCGACGTCGTTGCGAACGCGCCGGCTGGTCACCCCGATGCCGAACGCCGAGAGCAGAGCGAACGAGACGAGGCCAACGAGTGGGTTCACCCCCACCAGATAGGCCCCCGCGGCGCCGGCGAAGGCGCCGTTGGGAATCGCGTGGGCCGCGAAGGACGCCCCGCGCACCACCACGAAGAAGCCGACCGCGCCGGCGAGCAGGGCGACGACCGTGCCACTCAGCCACGCGTTGGTCATGAAGCTCGAGAACACTAAGTCCACCCTTCGGGTTCGAGCGCCGGCGACGAGGGCGCGGCGCCGCGGCGGCGCGCCAGGCTCGCGATCACGTACTCGACCAGCACGACCACGACCACGAAGAAGCTGACCGGCAGCGCCCGGTGCGACGGGAACCAGTAGTAGCTGTCGTAGGCGAAGAGCACGCCAAGCCAGGTCGCGAGCACCCCGAGGGTGGCCGCCAGCGCCACGCCCGCGACAAACCTGGTCGCCACGCGCAGCGCGCTCGCCGGCGGACCGATGAGCAGCGCGGTCGACAGTATGGCTCCGATGACGATCGCGGACATGCCGACCGCCACGGCGAGCAACACCATGAAGACGAGGCTCACCGCGCGAACGCGCACGCCGCGGGCGACCGCCAGCTCCGGGCTGAGCGAACTGAGCAGTAGCGGTCGCGCGATCACCGCCAGCGCTGCGAGCACACCCGCGCTCAACCACGCAACCTGCACCAGGGTCGACGAACCCACGGTGAAGATCGAGCCGAAGAGGATCAGCTGGGTCGTTCCCGTCGCCGAGCTGCCGCGCGCGGCGAGAAAGAGGAACAGCGCGGCGAGGCCCATCGCGGCGCCGAGCACGACGCCCGTCGCGATATCGCGACCCTTCACGCGCTGCACGCCAATGGCGTCCATGGCGCCAGCGCCGATCACACCTCCGCCGATGAAGCCGGCGAGCGGGGCCAAGCCGAATAAGAACGCACCGGCGCCCCCGGCCGTGGCGACGTCGGTCAGCGCGTGACCGGCGAAGGACTGGCCGCGCAGGACGGCAAACACTCCCACGATGGCCGAGACCAGCGCAACGACGAAACCCACGAGCAGCGCGGTGCGCACGGTGCCGTTGGCCCACCAGCCCGGTTCGAAGAGCCAGCTCACCGGTTCACTCGACCACGAATTCGGGGTGGGCGTCGTTGGGCGTCGGTCCAATGGGCAGGGCCGTCGCGACCACCAGCACCCGACCGTGCACGCGCAGAACGTCAACGTGGTGGCCGTAGAGGGCGCTCAGCACGCTCGGCCGCACGACCTCGTCGGTGGTGCCGCTCGCGACGTGTCCGTTGGCCACGTAGATCACGCGGTCCATCACCGGCAGCAACGGGTTCATCTCGTGGGCCGAGAGCAAGATGGCCACCCGCTGCTGCTGGGACACCCGGTGTAACAGCGCGATGATCTCCTCCACGCTGCCGGGATCGAGGTTGGCCAGTGGCTCGTCGAGCAGCAAGAGCTCGGGCCGGCTAATGAGGGCGTGCGCGATCAAGACACGCTGCTGTTCACCGCCCGACAGCCCCCCGACGCGACGATCGGCAAAGGCCCGGGCGTCGACGGCGTCGAGCATCTCGTCGACCGCGTCGTGCAGGGCTCGAGTGCGCCGGCGAAGCCCGTAGCGCTGGCCGTCGGCGCCCAGCGCCACCAGGTCGCGAGCGCGAATCGGCAAGTCGGGATCGAAGAGCACCTTCTGGGGCACGTACCCGATCGACCGGTTGGCGCGACTGATTGGCTCACCGTGCACGAGCACCTTGCCACTCGCGTGGTCCTGCAGCCCGAGGATGACGCGAAACAACGTTGTCTTGCCGGCTCCGTTCGAACCGATAAGGCCCGTGAACTCGCCGTGATTGATCGAAAAGTTGACGTCGCGCACGATGTCGCGGCCATTCACGCTGACGGAGGCGTCGCGCACCTCAAGTAGGGGTTGCGTGGTCTCGTGGGTTCGGTCGGTCACAGCGACTCCGTCGAACGGTGGGTACTCAAGGCACGCGCTATCGCGGCTAACTCGGCCGCCATCCACGACTGGTAGTCGTAGCCTGGCGTCGGCATCGTCTCGTACACGGCTACCACGGGCACGCCGGAGGCGGTGGCGAGATCGCGCAACGCCTGGGTCACCGAGCTCGTCACCTGGGCGTTGTAGAGCAGGGCCGCTACGCGGTGTTCCTGGATGAGTCCGCGCAGGTGCGCGACGTCCTCGGGCGACGGGTCAACGCCATTCATCACGTCAGCTTGAAATCGCCACGGCGTGGCGTTCACCAGCCCCGCCGCCGAAAGCAAGTAGTCGGCCACCGGCTCAGTACTCGCGACCACCCGACCGGCGACGTGCGCGCGCAGCGCCGCGATCTTGTCGGTGAGTGCCCGCACGGAGCCGTCGAAGCGAGCGAGGCGACGCGCGAAGTAGGCGCGATGCGCCGGTTCCGCGCCAACGAGAGCCCGCTCGACCGCCCTGGCGACCAGGGTCATGTCGGTGGGACTGTACCAAAGGTGCGGATTCGCCGTGGAAGCCGGCAGGTCGAGCAGGGTCTGTGCGCTAATGACCACGCGCGAGGCCGACGGTGACGCCGCTTCGAGCTGGTTCATGAACTGGTCGTAGCCGAGTCCATTTTGAATGACGATGCGCGCCTGGGAGATCGACTGAGCGACCGACGTCGACACTTCGAAGGTGTGGGGGTCCGCACTCGGGTTGCTCATGATGGCGGTCGCGCGCACGTAGCGCCCGCCCACCTGCGCCGCGATATTGGCGTATTGATTCTCGGCGCCCACGACGGCCAGCTGACCCGAGGCGTTCGACGGACTCGAAGCCCCGTTGCAGCTGCTCAAGGCGAGCGCCGTCACGGCTAGTGCCGCGGCCACGGCCCCCGTGCGGGTGAGTCCCGAGCCCGAGCGTGGCACCGACCATCGCGTCTTTTTCAGAATCATTCCGCTTAGCATACTCGGAATGATTCTGATGTACAACTCGGCGACCACTAGACTAACGCCGTGAGCACGCGCAACACGAGCCAACGCCGGGCGATACTCACCTCGCTCGATCAGTCGCGGGGTTTCATCAGCGCCCAGGAGCTCTACGGACGGCTCGGCGAGCACGGCGAGCGCGTCGCGCTGGCCACGGTGTACGCGCAGCTGAAGAAGCTGGTCGCGAGTGGCGACGTCGACACGGTGATGACCGACCGCGGCGAGAGCCTCTATCGACGCTGCGCGGCCGACGCGCACCACCACCACCTGGCGTGTCGCCTCTGCGGCGCGACGGTCGAGATCGACATTCCCTCGCTGGAGCGCTGGACCAGCGCCGTGGGACGCGAACGGGGCTACCGCGACGTTCACCACGTACTCGAGCTGACGGGGATCTGTCCGACGTGCCAGAACCAATCTCGCTGAGCCGCGAGCGCCGCGGGGGTCTGGACGTACGCGTGTTCGAGCAGGCCCGACGCCTCGGCGTCGACGCCTTCGTAACCACCCGCGCGGGCGGCGTCAGCACCGGTCGGTACGCGTCGCTGAACCTCGGTGACCACGTGGGCGACGACCGTGACCGCGTGCGCGAGAACCGCCGGCGCGTGGCCCGAGCCGCCGGCGTCGCGGCGAGCCACCTCGCTATCGTCACCCAGGTCCACGGAAGCGGGGTCGCGGACCTCGCGACGCCGAGCGACATCGAGGGCGCCGCCGACGCGCTCGTCACGTCCTCAGTCGACCTCGCCCTGTGCGTGCTCGTCGCCGACTGCGTGCCGGTGCTCGTCGTGGACCCTCGTCGCGAGCGCGTGGCCGTCGTGCACGCGGGCTGGCGTGGACTGGTGGCCGGCGTGGTGGCGGCGACCCTCGGACGACTCGCGCCACTCGAGGACCTCCACGCCTTCGTCGGGCCGTCGATCTCGGCCGAGCGCTACCAGGTCGGGCCCGAGGTGGCCGAGCACTTCGTCGACGTGCCGGGAGCGCTGCGCGCCGACCTCGGCGATCGATCCCTCCTCGACCTGTCGCGCGTCGTCGAGCACCGGCTCGTGGCGGGCGGCGTCGACGCGTCGCGCGTGTGGTTGTGCGATGAGCGTACCGACGACGTCACCACGTACTTCAGCGACCGCGCCGAGCGGCCGTGCGGACGCTTCGCACTCGTCGCGCGGCGCCACCTAGCATCGACCATCGTGAGTGGACCATGACGCGGCGCGCCGAGCGGTTTGCCTACGTCGGCCTCGAGGTATCCGAACGCGCCCTGACCGGTCACTACGAGAGCGATGGCCGAGCGTTTCGCGAGACGGTCGTTTTCGAGGGCGTCGGAGATCTGCGCTCTCCCGCGACGCGCAATCTGGCGACGCTCTGGTACCTCGTCGCCGGCCTGTCGTACTACAAGACGGGCGCCGCGCACCTCGTCGACCTTCGGGGCACGCCCGCGGGACCCCGGGGGCTCGCGCTCTTGCGCGCGGCCCTGGTTGACGGACTGGGTGAATTCGCGTACCGCAACGACCTCGACCTTCGCGGCGTCGGGGTCGTCGGCGCCGGCGAGTGGACCCCGGCGCGCGTCGACCTCGACCCCGCGCGGGTCGTCACCCCCTTCGGCGGCGGGATCGACTCGATCGTCACCGTCTCGTCGCTCGCCGACGACCTTGATCAAGTCCTCTTCGTCGTCAGCCCGTCGAGCGGTCGCTTCGAGGCCCTCGAGGCCGCGGCCGCGGTCACTGGTCGGCCGATCGTGCGCGCCACGCGAACGCTCGATCCGTCCCTACTCGCGCGTGACGCGTCCTTCTTACGCGGCCACGTGCCAGTGACCGCGATGGTGACGCTCCTCGCCAGTGCCGCCGCGGCGGCGAACGGCCGCGGCGGCGTGGTGATGAGCAACGAGCACTCGGCCTCGGCGGCGAACCTCGTGCGCGACGGTCACGCCATCAACCACCAGTGGAGCAAGTCCTGGGCGGCCGAACTGCTCCTCGCCGACGCCGTCGCCGAGGCGGTCGGACCGTCACTCGAGGTCGCGAGCTTCCTGCGCGATCGCACCGAGGTCTGGGTCGCTCGACGCTTCAGCGAGCTCGCCGCGTACCACGGGGTCTTTCGCAGCTGCAATCGCGCCTTCGCCCAGGCGCCCTCGGCGCGCGCCGCGAACTGGTGCGGCGAATGCGACAAGTGCCTCTTCATCGACCTCGTGCTCGCGCCGTTTGTCGAGCGACGCGCACTGCGCGCCATCTTTGGTGGCGAGCCACTCGCCTCGCGCGCGAACGAGTCCCGGCTGCGCACGCTCGTCGGTCTCGGCGACCACCACAAGCCCTTCGACTGCGTCGGCGACCCCGACGAGAGCGCCCAGTCGCTCCGCCTCGTCGTCGAGCGCGGCGACTGGGCCGACGTCGCGCACCTGGCCGAGCTGGCTCGACTCACCGAGTCCGAGCGCGTCTCGATCGATCCGTTCCAAAGGCGAGGTCCGAGCCGTGTTCCGGCCCACTGGCTTCGCTGACCTCGCCGGACGACGAGTCGGCGTCTTTGGCTACGGCGTCGAGGGCCGCGCTACCGAAGCGCGACTCCGGCTGGTCGGCGCGCAGTGCGTGCTCGTCGACGACGATCCTGAGGTGGGCGTACTCGTCACCGACCGCGGCGGCCTCGACGCCCTGGCCACCTGCGCGGCGGTCGTGAAGAGTCCGGGCATCCCGCGACGCCGCGCCGACGTTCTCGCACTGGAACAGACCGTTTCCGTGGTGTCGGCCCTCGACCTCTGGCTGCACGAGGTCGATCGCCGGCGCGTCATCGGCGTCACCGGCACCAAGGGCAAGTCGACCACGACGGCCCTCGTCGACTTCGCCCTGCGGTGCCTCGGTGAGCCGTCCCAGCGCCTCGGCAACATTGGACAGCCACCCTACGACCCCGCCGTCGACACCAGTGACGGCTGGCTGGTCGTCGAGATCTCGAGCTTTCAGTGCGTGGATGTGACGATCGCGCCGCGCATCGTCGTCGTGACCTCGCTCGGTGCCGATCACCTCGACTGGCACGGCTCGCTCGACCAGTACCACCGCGACAAGCTGTCGATCACGCGCGCGGCGGGACCCCACGTAACCCTCGTGCCAACCGATCCCGCGCTCGCGCAACGACGCTCTCTGCTGGGGGGCGACGTCGTGACGATAGTTCGCAACGACACGGGACTCGCCGCCCGGCTGCACCTGCTCGGTGTTCACAATGATTCGAACGTGGCCCTCGCCCTGGCGGCGGTTGCGCACGCCACGGGCCGGCCGGTCGCCGAAGTCCAACGGGCCGTGGAGGAGCGCGCCGACGACTTCGTGCCCCTCGCGGGACGACTGACGCTCGCCGCCACCCTCGAGCGCGGCGCGCGCCGGTGGCGCTTCGTCGACGACGGGCTGGCCACCGCGCCGCTACCGACGATCGCGGCGCTCGCGGTCTTCACCGGCGACCCCGTAGCCCTTATCGTTGGCGGGTTCGATCGCGGCGTCGACTACGACGACCTGGCCCGCGCTCTGGCCGCTCGCCGGCGACCCACGACGGTGATCACCACGGGCGCGGCCGGCGACCGGATCGGTAGCGTCGTCGCCGCCCTCGCACCGTCAACGCCCCGCTACGCCGCGCGCGACCTCGACGACGCCGTGTCCTACGCGCAGCGGTCCCTACCCGACGGGGGTGTCGTGCTGCTGTCGCCCGCGGCCCCGAGCTTTGATCGCTATCGAAACTGGGAGGCCCGATCCGCGGACTTCGCGCGCGCCGCGCGAGCGTGGATCACCGAGAGCCTGGGAAGGGATTCGAACCCTTGACCTGCGCATTACGAATGCGCTGCTCTACCGACTGAGCTACCCAGGCGTAAGCAGCCAGATTACCCGATGGCCCACGCACCTAGGCGAGGCTCAAGGTGAGCATGAGGTCGTGCAGCAGCAAGCCCTCATCCAGCGTCGTTGCCAGGCGTCGGTGCGACTCCTCGAGCGCGTCCAGCGCGCGCAGCGCCGCGCGCACCCGTGCGGTGGACCGAAGGTCGACGGGCTCGGCGAGCGCCTCAAGCAGCCGATCCCGATAGACGTCGATCAGGACCCGAACGCCAAAGCGCAGCTCGTCGGTGCGAAACCGTCGCTGCTCGCGCTTGAACGCGGCGTCCGCCTCGCGACGCGCACCAGCGCGAACGCCGAGCTCGCGCGCCACCGCCTCGCGCCGCTTCGTCTCGTCCGCCTGCGCGGCGACTAACGGCGCCGCGGCGGCGTCGAGGGACGTCACAATCTCGTCGATGACATGAGTCGCGGTAGCCGGCGTGCCGTCGAGTCGATCCGGCACGCTTCGCCACTGCGCGGCGCGGCGTACCAGGGCGTCGTCACGGGCGAGGATCCTCGCGCGTCGCACGTCACCGTTAGCCGCGGCCGCCGCCGTTCGCGCTACGACGAGGTCAACGCCCTCCGCGGCGACTATCGCCGCGACGTCGTCGTCGGTGAGCGCCCGAAGTCGAACCTCTAGACAGCGCGAGACGACGGTGTCGAGTTCCGCGGGCGTATCGTGCGCGGTGAGCACGAACACCGACCGGAGCGGCGGCTCCTCGAGCGACTTGAGCAGCGTGGGCGCCGACGGCGTCGGCCCGGCGGCCAGTTCCACGTCCTCGATGACGACAATCTGGTAGCCCGAGCCCAGCGGACGACGGCGGCTCACGCGCTCGCCCTCGCGCAGCTCGTCGACGCGCCACGACAGGCCGGACCGTTCGAGGAACGTGACGTCGGTGTCGGCGCCCGAGAGAACTAGCCGACAGGCTTCGCACACGCCACACCCGTACTCGGGGCACTGGAGTGCGGCCGCGATGACCAGCGCCGCCTCGTGAAGATCGGCTCCGTCGGGCCCCGTGACGAGGTACGCGTGAACGGGTCGGCGCACGTACTGACGCAGAAGGCGCGCGGCGCGGTTCTGGCCGATCAGCCGCTCAAAGACGTCAGGCACCGGGCCATTCCAGTTGGCTCAAACGCTCGGCCACTGCCGCAGCCACGACCGGCTCGGGCATCGTCCCGTCGAGTACGAACCAGTGCGCCGGGTCGGCGCCGGCCAACTCCAGGTAGCCCGAGCGGACCCGCTCATGAAAGTCAAGGTCGGCCGACTCGAAACGGTCGCGGTGATCGCGCATCCGCCGTTCGTTCGCGACTTCCACCGGTAGGTCCAGCAGAATCGTCAAGTCCGGGTGACAGTCGCCTATCGCTAGGTCAGTGGCCGCTCGTAGTTGGGCGAGGTCGACGCCGCGCCCGTAGCCCTGGTAGGCGATGGTCGAACACGAGAAACGATCGCTCACGACCGAACGTCCGGCGGTGAGGGTTGGCTCGATGACCGAGGACACGTGGTGAGAGCGGTCGGCGAGCATGAGCAGTGACTCGGTAACCGGCGTCATCGGGGTCGAGACGTCG
This sequence comes from Acidimicrobiaceae bacterium, assembly GCA_027449665.1. Classification (GTDB taxonomy): domain Bacteria; phylum Actinomycetota; class Acidimicrobiia; order Acidimicrobiales; family RAAP-2; genus RAAP-2. The sequence goes on from DAIDLE010000007.1 coordinate 50,206, forward strand.
AGCAGCCAGCGACGCAGGTCGGCCCCGAGCGGCGAGTCGCCCGGCTCGAAGGTAAAGAGCGCGCCGAAGCGGTCAGCGGCGAGCCGGGCCTGGGTGCTCTTGCCGCTCGCGTCGATGCCCTCAAAGACGACGAAGCGGCCACGGGTCATTCGTCAACGCTCCGTACCCGAGCGCTGAGTGTGGCGTTGGCCGCGGCACCCTGCGCGCGAGCCGCCCGCTTCGCGGCGCCGGCGGTCGCCTTCTTGGCGGTCGCCTTCTTGGCGGTCGCCTTCTTGGCGGTCGCCTTCTTGGCGGTCGCCTTCTTGGCGGGACTGCGGCGCGACGATGGCTCGGCGTTTCGTCGCTCAGCGAGGAGCTCACCAGCTCGGTCCAGCGTGATGGTCTCGGGCGTATCGCCGAGGCGTAGCGTCGCATTGGATTCGCCATCGGTCACGTAGGGGCCAAAGCGTCCCGTACGGACGACGATTGGCCGATGGGTAACGGGATCCTCACCTAACTCGCGCAGGGGACCAGCGGCCGCGCGACGGCCGCGAACTTTAGGCTCGGCCAGTCGTCGTACCGCGGTCGCCACGTCGATCGTGAAGATCTCGTCTTCGTCGGCCAGTGAGCGCGTCTCGGTGCCCCACGTCAGGTACGGGCCGTAGCGACCGTTCTGGGCCAGTATCGGCTCGCCGTCGGCGGGGTGGCGGCCCACCTCGCGCGGCAACGACAGCAGTCGGCGGGCGTCGTCGATGGTGATCGTCTCGGGTGACATCGTCGCGAAGAGCGAAGCCGTCTTGGGCTTGTTCTTCGGGTCGCTCATCTCACCGACTTGGACGTACGCGCCAAAGCGTCCGGATCGCAGGACGATGGGCAAGCCCGTCGCCTCGTCCGTGCCGAGAGTTCGGTCGCTGCTCGGCGCGCTGAGCAACTCGAGCGCGCGCGCCACGCTCAACGAGTCCGGCTCGGTCGCCTCGGGAATCGAAACGCGATCATCGCCGTGGACCAGGTACGGGCCGTAGCGACCAGAGCGTACCGACACCGGCTGCCCGTCTGGCGCGACACCGAGGGCGAGCGAGTTGATGGCCGCGAAATCGAAGTCGTGGGACTCGTGGGTCATCTGGTGCAGGCCGACGCGGGCCAGATCCGTCTCCGCTGCCGGATCGCCGTAGTAGAAGCGTCGCAGCCAGGGCTCGAGCTCCTGGCGGCCCTCGGCGATCTCGTCGAGCTGGTCTTCCATCGCGGCGGTGAACTGGTAGTCAACGAGGTCGGCGAAGTAGGTCTCGAGCAGGTTCACGACCGCGAACGCGCGAAAGGCCGGCACGAGGGACTTGCCCTTCTTCCAGACGTAGCCTCGCCGGTCGATGGTCTTCATGACCGCGGCGTAGGTGGACGGTCGGCCAATGCCGAGGTCTTCGAGCTTCTTGATCAGCGTGGCCTCGGAATACCGATCGGGCGGCTGGGTCTCGTGGCCCTTGGCCAGTGCCTCGCCGACGCGCAGGACGTCGCCCTCGCCCAGGGGCACGAGGAGCCGCTCCTGGTCGGCGAGCTCGGCCTCGGGATCGTCGGCGCCTTCGACGTAGGCTCGCCGGAACCCGGCGAACTCAATGCGCAGGCCGCTGGCCCCCAAGCCGATCTCGACGGGGTGGTCGAAACCGGCGACCCCGTCAACGGTGGCGACGAGTCGGACCTTCTCCTGGGTCAAGCGAGCGTCGACCATCTGCGACGCGATGGTCCGCTTCCAGACGAGCTCGTAGACGGCTCGCTCGTCGCCGCCGAGTTGCGACTGGGCCTCGTCGAGGGAGCGGAAGGATTCGCCGGCCGGCCGGATCGCTTCGTGGGCCTCTTGGGCGTTCTTCACCTTGCGGTCGTAGCGCCGTGGCCGGTCGGCCACGTAGTCATCACCGTAGAGCGTCGCCGCGAGTCGACGGGCGGCGTGAATGGCCTCGTCCGAGAGGGTCGTCGAGTCAGTGCGCATGTAGGTGATCCAGCCGTCCTCGTAGAGGCGCTGCGCCGCCCGCATCGTGCGCTCGGGATCAAAGCGCAGCTTTCGACTCGCCTCGATCTGCAGCGACGAGGTCATGAAGGGTGGCTGAGGGCGCTGGGTTCGCGGCGTCGCGGTGATCGAGGCCACCCGCGCCGTCGTGGCCACGAGCCGGTCGGCGATCGACGTCGCGGCTGCCTCGTCGAGGACGATCACGTTCACGCCGGGATCGAGTTGGCCCGACGCGTCAAAGTTCTTGCCGGTGGCGACCGCCACGCCGCCCACGGTCTCGAGCGTGGCTTCAACGACGCCCGCCGCCGCGACCAGGCTCGTCGCGACGTCGTACCACGCCGCCGACGTGAAGCCCATCCGCTCGCGCTCGCGCTCGCAGACCAGCCGAATCGCCACGGACTGGACGCGGCCCGCCGATCGCGCCTTGTCCACGGCGCGCCACAGGACTGGCGAGACCTCGTAGCCGACCAGGCGGTCGAGGAATCGCCGGCCCTCTTGCGCGTCGACGAGACGCAGATCGAGGTCGCGCGTCTCGCGTACGGACCGCTCGATCGCGGCCGGGGTGATCTCGTGGAAGACCATCCGCTTGACCGGCACGTGAGGGCGCAGGACCTCCTGGAGGTGCCACGCGATGGCCTCGCCCTCGCGGTCTTCGTCGGTGGCGAGGTAGAGCTCGTCGACCTGCTTCAGCGCCGCGCGCAGCTCGGCGACCACCTTGGTCCGGTTCGCGCTCACGACGTAGACCGGCTTGAAGTGATCGTTGACGTTGATGCCGAGCCGGGCCCACGACTCCCCCTTGATTGAGGGCGGGATCTCCGACGCGCTCTGGGGCAGGTCGCGCACGTGGCCGACCGAGGGCTTCACGATGTACTCGGGACCGAGCATCCCCTGGATGCGGGTGGCCTTGGCCACCGACTCCACAATCACTAGGGCTCGAGCCATGCACCACCTCTCCCGTCCTCATCGCGACCCCGTCGTCGCCGCCCTACAAACTAGACAGATCACCGACCCCCGCGGCGTCGAGCCGCGTGCGGCGCTGGCGTACGGCCCGGTCGCAGGCACGAAACCGGCGTGGCGACGGAGTCGAACCGGCCGACGCGACCCTACTAGTCGGTGGCCGGAGCCGCCACGATCTCGTACTGCGGGTTCAAGATGACCGCCTCGCGGCGAAGCGACGTGATGGTGCCGCGCACCAGCAGTCGGGTGCCGCGCTCGATCCCCGGCACGTTGGAGCGGCCCTGGAAGACGAGGGTCACCGAGCCGGAGTTGTCGGCGATCACGCAGCGCAGCTCGTGCACGCCGCCCTCGTGGTTGATCGTCATCGCCCGAACCCGTCCGGCGATCTCGGCGAACTGGCGCTCGCGCAGCGCCCCGATGGGAAAGGCACCGCCCGAGCGCTCGGCGAGCTTCACGTCGGCCTGCAAGTGCGCATCTTCGCGCACCCCCCCGCGCACGACCTCGTCGGTCGCCGGCTCGTCGACCGCGTCGCCCTCGACCACGCGCAACTTGCCCATCCGGTAGGGAACGATGGTCGCGGCCGTGCGCGGCACGTGCATGACCGCCCCCGCGATGGCGTCGGCGGTGCGGTCGTGAAGCAGGCGCTGCAGACGCGACGAGAAGCCGCGCCGGGGCAGGATCACCATGCAGAAGACGTCAGGATCGCGCACGACGTCAGCGACGAGTTCGAGCGCGGCGCGATCGACCCGGCGGTCTTCGCACTCCACGACCTCGAGGGCGATGCCCGACGACGTGGTGTTGGCCGCGCCCCAGGAACGTTCGAGGTTCTTGGTCACCATCGGGTCAATGTCGAAGTGGACGGCCCGCACCGAGTACGCGTTGAGCGTCGTGACGTACTGCAGGGCGCGCTCGGTGACGAGGTCGTAGTTGTCAACGAAGACGATCACCCGATTCATCCGGATGCTCGCGAGGCCACGGGCCCGGCTCGCGGCGAAGGCCTTCTCCTCGCGCTCGTACTGCCGGTTGAAGCGAATGAGGCCCCAGTACATGAGCGGCCCGACGATAACGATGATCCACGCGCCCTCGGTGAACTTGGCGAGCACGAAGACCAGCACGACGACGGCCGTCACGGTCGCCGACGTCGCGTTGACCACCACGCCGAAGCGCCACTTGCTGGTCCGCTCGCGCAGGTGCCGGGCCACCATGCCGGCGCCGGCGAGCGTGAACCCGGTGAAGACCCCAATGGCGTAGAGCGAGATCAGCCCGTTCACCTGGGCCCCGAAGGCGATGATCAGCACCAGCGAGACGACGCCGAGCACGATGATCCCGTTGGAGAACGCGAGACGGTGCCCGCGCTTGGTGAGCTGGCGGGGTAGGTACTTATCGGTGGCGACGTAGTTGGCGAGGAAGGGGAAGCCGTTGAACGACGTGTTGCCGCCGGTGTAGAGGATGAGCAAGGTCGAGAACTGGACGAGCAGGAAGATAACGTGGCCCGAGCCGTGCAGACCGAAGACCGCTTGCACCTCTTGGCTCACGACCGTCGGGGTTCCCGCCGCGAAGGGCATGGCGTGGGTCCAGGCGGCGAGCAGGGTCGTGCCGAGCAGCATGAAGGCGAGCACGCTCGACATCACGACGAGGGTCTGGCGAGCGTGCGTCGACTCGGGTCGACGAAAGCTCGCCACCCCGTTCGAGATCGCCTCGAGACCGGTCAGCGACGAGCCGCCGTTGGCGTAGGCGCGCAGCAGCGTCAAGAACGCCACCCCGTAGAGCAGCCCGTTGCCCGAGTGGCCCAGTCGGTGCTCGACGAGCAGCGAGGTCGCCGGCTGGGCCACGTGGTGCAGCGTGCCGTTGAACTTCTTCACGTAACCCACGACGATCGTCAGGCCGAGCATGACGATGAAGAAGTACGTGGGGAAGGCAAAATAGCTCCCGGCCTCGCGCAGTCCGCGCAAGTTGCCGTAGATGAGGATCACGACGACGCCGACCGTGATCGGCACGGTGTAGTACGCGAGACTGGGAAAGGCACTGGTCAGGGCGGCGGTGCCGGCAGAACACTGCACGGCGACGGTCACCGTGTAGTCGATGAGCAGGGCCACCGCGGCGATCTGGGCGATCTTGGGGCCGAAGTTATCGCGCGCGACCACGTAGGAACCGCCAGCCGTCGTGTAGTACTTGATCACGTCGAGGTACGAAGTCGTCACGAAGAAGAGCACGCCGATGATGACGAACATGATCGGTACGACGAGGGCGAAAGCCGCCAGACCGATGTACGGCGTGAGCTGGGTCAAGATCTCCTCGGTGCCGTACGCCGACGACGAGATGCAGTCCGGCGAGAGCACCCCGAGCGCGATCGTTCGACGCAGGCGTTCGCCGCCGAGCTGCTCGGTGACGTAGGGACGCCCCAAGAGCTTGCGCTTGAGTCGGTACCCCAGTGTCTCGGGGTAGACGGTGGAGACGTTGGCGTGCGACGTCAGCACGGGCGTGCTGCTCACGATCTGCTTATCGGCCTCTGACACCATGAGTACACTAAGCGACCCGCGCGAGCAACGCCCGGCTAGTTGCGCCTTTGGACCCCCGTGTGGTCTGATGGCGGGGTGCATATCGTGGTGGTCGGTTGCGGCCGGGTGGGGTCGGAGTTGGCCATGCAGCTCTCCGAAGACGGGCACTCCGTCGTCATCATCGACAAGAACCGAGACGCCTTTCGCCGGCTGACCCGCTATCACGGCAAGACGCTGCTCGGATCCGGCTTCGATCGCGACATCCTTTTCAAGGCCGAAGCCGGACACGCCGACGCCCTCGCCGCGGTCACCAGCGGCGACAACACCAACATCCTCTGCGCGCGCATCGCGCGCGATACGTACCGCATCAAGAACGTCGTGGCGCGGATCTACGACCCTCAGCGCGCCGACATCTACATGAAGCTCGGCATCCCCACGGTCGCCACCTCGCTGTGGACGACCCAGCAGGTGAAACGCTGGATGATGCCGTCGGACGACTCGATCGAGTGGACCGACGGGGCCGGCACCCTGCACCTCGTGGAACGCGTCGTACCCGACGCGCTAGCCGGCAAGCCCCTCGACCACTTCAATATCGGTGACCAGGTACGCGTCGTGGGACTCATCCGCGGCGGGGTCGGTCGCGTCAGCGTCGAAGGTTTGTTCGCCCAAGAAGACGACCTTCTCGAGCTGCTCGTCACCCCCCAGGGGCTCGAGTCGCTGTCGGCCCTGCTGCGGGGGGCGTCGTGAGAGTCGTCATCGCCGGCGGCGGGTCGGTCGGTACGGCGATCGCGCTTGACCTGCTGGACCGCCACCACGACGTGACGCTGCTCGAACAGGTGAGCGCCACGGCCGAGAAGCTGAAGGCGATCCTGCACGGCGTCAACGTCATGGCCGCCGACGCGTGCGAGTACGCCTGCCTGGTCACGGCCGACCTGCGCAGCGCCGACGTGGTTATCGCCGCGACCGGCGACGACGAGGACAACCTCGTCGTGAGCTGGCTCTCCAAGCAGGAGTTCGGCGTGCCCCGCGTGATCGCGCGGATCAACAACTCGCGCAACGAATGGCTCTTCAACGAGAGCTGGGGCGTCGACGTCTCGGTGTCCACGCCGGCGCTCATCACGTCGCTGGTGGACGAGGCGGTTGAGGTGGGCTCGATCATCAAACTGCTAGACCTCGCCAACGGCAAGATGAAGCTCATTGAGGTGACCCTCGCCTCGAGCGCACCGGCGGTGGCGCGCCAGCTGACGCTCGACGAGCTGCGGCTCAACGACGCGGTGCGCGTCGTTGCCGTGGTCCGGCGCGACCAGCCCCTCACGCCGACGCCGACCATGCGCTTTCTTGAATACGACCACGTCATCCTGATGGCCCGCGAGAACGCGACCCAGGACTGCGCCGAGGCCTTCATCGGCTGAACGGCTAGGTTTCGTCAACGGCGAGACCTAGCATGAAACCGTGCGCGCCGCGTTTTTCGACCTCGACAAAACGGTAATTGCCAAGTCGTCGCTGGTCGCGCTCGGTCCCGAGTTCCACGCGCGGGGCCTCTTGCACCGGCGCACCCTCGTTCGCGCGGCCGTGACTCAGATCCTCTTCCTGCGCTTTGGCGCCGACGAGGAGAAACTCACCAAGATTCGCCGGTCGGTCCTGCGCGTGACCAAGGGCTGGGACCGCGACGAGGTGCGCGACCTCGTCAAGAGCACGATTACCGAGGTGATCGAGCCGCTCGTCTACGCCGAGGCCCAGGCCCTCATCGACCACCACCGCAACCAGGGCGACGAGATCTGGCTGGTGAGCATGGCCCCCGAGGAGATCGTCGAGCCGTTCGCCGACCTGCTGGGCCTAACCGGCGCCATCGCGTCACGGGCCACCGTTGACGAGGATGGCAAGTTCACGGGCGAGATGGAGTTCTTCGCGCAGGGCGAGAACAAGGCCATCGCCATCCGCGAGTTGGCCGAAGCTCGCGGCATCGATCTCGCCTCGTCGTACGCGTACTCGGACTCCGAGACCGACGCGCCGATGCTGCGCGCCGTGGGACACGCCTACGCGGTTAACCCCGACCGTCAGCTCGCCCGCCTCGCCCACGACAACCAGTGGCCGATCCTGAGCTTCACGCACCCGGTGCGGGTCCACGACGGCGCGAGGTCGCGCACGCCGTACTTCATCAGCGCGATCGTGATCGGCGTCGCGGCCCTGCTCGGTCAGTCTCGAATACGGCGCAACTGACGGGCTACAGCGTCAAGAGGTCGCGCGCGCCGGTGTCCGACGACGGGTGGCGCAGCTTGCTCATCGCGCGCGCCTCAATCTGGCGGATACGCTCCCTCGTCAAGTTCATCTCGGCCCCTACGTCTTCGAGGGTGCGAATCTCGCCGGCGCCGTCCAGTCCGAAGCGCATGCGCAGGATCTTCTGCTCGCGCTCGTCGAGGGGCTGGAGCAGCTTCTCGATCGCGGCCGGCATCATCTTCACGGCCGCGACGTCGAAGGGCGACTCCGCCGAGCGGTCCTCGACGACGTCGCCGAGTTCGGCGTCACCGTCCTCGCGAAGAGGCTCGGAGAGCGAGATCGGCTCGGAGCGAAAGCGCAGCGCCTCGATCAGCTTGTCTTCGGGCATCTCGCACTCGTCGCAGAGTTCCCGGATGGTGGGGGGTCGGCCAAACTTGAGCTCGAGACGCGACTGCGCTTTCTGAACCCGCGCGAGGGTGTCCCCTGCGTGCACCGGGAGCCGGATGGTGCGGCCCGTGTTGGCGATGCCCCGCGTGATCGCCTGGCGAATCCACCAGGTCGCGTAGGTAGAGAACTTGAAACCCTTGCGCCAGTCGAACTTCTCGACCGCGTGCATCAAACCGAGGTTGCCCTCCTGGATGAGGTCGAGCAGGGGCAGTCCCGACGCCTGATACTTCTTCGCGATCGAAACCACGAGTCGCAGGTTGGACTGGACGAAGTCGCGCTCCGCCTGGTCACCCCGGTGCGCCGTACGGCGCAGCGCCTGCTTGCGAGCCGGGGTCAACTTGATCTTCTTGTCGTTCTCGGCGGCCTCGAGCTCGGCGCGCGCCGTCCGGCCCTCTTCGATCGCCTGCGCCAGCTGCACCTCGTCGTCCTTGGTGAGCAGCGTGTACTGACCAATGTCTGACAGGTACAGACGTACGAGATCCTCGTCGTCGCGATCAACACGATCCTTTGCCATACTCTCCCTATTTCGCCCGAACGGGTGCTCGTCACGGCTACCCGACATACCTAGTTATACGGGGGTAGGCAACCTACCGTGCGCGGAAGGTCGTGAAACACCGGTTCGCCACCGCCATCCGCGCCGCCGGCCACACGCCTCACTGCACCAGTTCTGACCAGGATTGACACTGGTTGCGGGCCGCCTGGCCACGACTGGTGATGGCCGCGACGACGACGCCGTAGTTGGCGGCCCCGCGACTGGCGCCGACACGAAACCACTGGGGAGCGACCCGTCAGCGCCGTGGTACCAGGCTCTCGGCCAGGCCGGCCTCGTCGAGCGTTCTCGACAATGCTCGCGCGGCACGCTGCCAGTCGGGGTCGTCATAGACGTCGTGGTCGCGCGCGGCGCTCGCCAGTCGCCGAAGCGCCGCTACCAGCGTGTCGGTCGCGGCGGTGAGTATCGCCGCCTCGCTCGTTGCCGCCTCGCGCGCGTCGCGCAGCGCCACGAGCAGGCGCGGCAGCACCACCATCGTCGTCGCGTACACCGCGAGCGCACCCGTGTCGTCCTCGGCCAGGGCCGCCGCGAGCACGTCAACGACCACCGGCGCGGGAGCAATCGTCGCGACGCCGGCCGCCTCGCGCAGCGAGAGGGACACCTCGCCGCAGGCTCGGGCCATCTCGTAGAGCCCGACCACGTACCCGTCATCGGACAACGCTGGCGCCCCTGCGCCGAGGGTCGCGTAGAGGGCCTCGGCCGCGGCCGCGAGCTCGCGCGTCGGTGTCGCGGTCACGGCTCGGGGCGAAAGGCGTTGGTGATGGGCATGCGACGGTCTCGTCCGAAGGCCTTGGGAGAGATGCGCACGCCCGGCGGCGTCTGGCGACGCTTGTACTCGCTGCCGTCCACGAGACGCACAATGCGCAGCACCAGCTCGGGGTCGTAGCCGAGCTCGATCATCGCCTCCGCCGTGAAGTCGCGCTCGACGTAGAGCTCGAGCAGGGGATCGAGCTCCTCGTAGGGCGGCAGGGACTGGTCGTCTCGCTGGTCGGGTCGCAGCTCGGCCGACGGCGCCTTGGCGAGCACGGCGTCGGGGATCGGCTCGGGGTCGCCGTCGAGACGCGCCCGGTGATTCCGGTAGCGACACAACTCGTAGACGAGGGTTTTGGGGACGTCCTTGATGACGGCGAAGCCACCGGCGGTGTCGCCGTAGAGCGTCGAGTAGCCGGTCGCCATCTCGGACTTGTTCCCCGTCGTGAGCACGATGGCCCCCGTCGCGTTCGAGACCGCCATCAGCAACACGCCGCGAATTCGCGACTGGAGATTCTCGTCGGTGAGACCCGTTGGCTCGGCACCGAGAGCTCCGTGCAGCATCGAGCCGATGGCGCGATGGGCCTCTTCGATCGGAATCGTCACGAGCTCGATGTCGAGCCGCTCAGCGAGTTCGCGCGCGTCGTCGATCGAGTGTCTCGACGAGTACCGACTCGGCATCGCGTAGCCCGCCACGGCGGCGGCCCCCACCGCGTCGACGGCGATCGTCGCCACCAGCGATGAATCGATCCCACCCGAGACGCCGAGGATCACGGATCGAAAGCCGTTCTTGCGCAGGTAGTCCCTCGTTCCGGTCACCAGCGCCTGGTAGACCTCGGCGATCTCGTCGGGTGGTGGCGCGACGACGTTGACCGGATACGTCGTCGCGAGGGGAGCCACCACGCTCGCGAGCGCGGTTCCCGCGTTCGACGCGCGCGCCGAGACCTCGGCCACGAGCATCGTCTCGTCAAAGGCCGTAGCCCTCGCGATCACCGCGCCGCGCTCGTCGACGACCATGCTCTGTCCATCGAAGACGAGCTCGTCCTGACCCCCCACGAGGTTGACGTAGGCGATTGGACAGCCCACTTCGCGCGCGCGCGCCGCGAGCATCGCTTCGCGCTCACCTCGCCGACCGCGAGCGAAGGGGGACGCGTTGGCGACGACGAGCAGGGTCGCGCCCTGCGCGGCCAGCTGGGCCGCAGCTCCCGCGGGCGGCCACACGTCTTCACAGATGAGCAGTCCGACCGCCACGCCGTTCACGTTGACGATGGTGTGGTCACCGACGCCGGGGTGGAAGTACCGCTGCTCGTCAAAGACGTCGTAGTTGGGTAAGAGCCGCTTGGTCGCGGTCGCCACCACCCTTCCCCCGTCGACGACCGCGAGAACATTGGCCACGTGCTCGCGGGTCTGGGCCGAGGGGGTGACCACGTCGCGACCGTCGCTCGACGGGGCGAGATGAACACCACGCTCGCCGTCGGCGAGCACGGTCCCCACGACCACCGCCGGTCCGCTCGGCGTCTCCGCCACGACCTCGAGCGCTTCGGCAACGCTCAGTACGAAGCCCTCGCGCAGCAAGAGGTCTTCGGGCGGGTACCCGAGCAGCGCGAGCTCGGGGGTCACGAGCAGGGCCGCACCAGCGGCGCTGGCCTGCGCGCGAAACCGGTTGATCGTCGCGACGTTCTGAGCCAGACCGCCGACCACGGCGTTCATTTGGGCGAGCGCGAGGCGTACGACGGGCACGCCGTGAGCCTACCGGCGCCCCGGCGTCGCGCTCGAGGGTGCGGGCTGGGACGCCGTCAACGTTTCACACGCGGTTAACAAAACCCGTCGCCGCGACGACGACGAGGCGCGAGACTGGGTCACGGCTGCGTGAGGTTCGCGTCGGCCGAGAAGGAGCGATCGTGGCGTATCAGGCTGAGTACATCTGGATCGACGGCACGGAACCGACGCGCAAGCTGCGCAGCAAAACCAAGATCGTCGCCGACACGAAGAAGCCGCCGGTGTGGGGCTTCGATGGTTCGAGCACGAACCAGGCGACCGGTCACTTCTCGGACTGCGTCTTGCGACCCGTCTTCAGCTGTCCCGACCCCCTTCGCGGTCCCAAGGACGTGCTCGTGATGTGCGAGGTGCTCAACCCCGACTTCACGCCCCACCCCACCAACACGCGCGCCGCGGCGGTCGAGACGGCGAAGCAGTTCGCCACGTTCGAGCCCCTGTTCGGCATCGAGCAGGAGTACACCTTCTTCCAGGACGGACGACCCTACGGCTGGCCCGAGACCGGCTACCCCGCGCCTCAGGGCCCCTACTACTGCGGCGTGGGTGGGACCAAGCTGCCCGGCCGCGAGATCGTCGAAGCCCACACACTCGCCTGCCTGCGCGCCGGACTCGCGATCGAGGGGACCAACGCCGAAGTCATGATGGGCCAGTGGGAGTTCCAGGTCGGCGTGCTGGACACCGTAGCGATCGGCGACCAGCTCTGGACGGCCCGCTGGCTCCTCGAGCGAATCGCCGAGGACTTCGGCGTCGACGTCAGCTTCGACGCCAAGCCCGTCAAGGGAGACTGGAACGGCGCCGGCGCGCACACCAACTTCTCAACCAAGCAAATGCGCGCCGCCGGCGGCTGGGACGCGATCATCGCCGGCTGCGAGGCGCTCGGCACGCGGGTGCTCGAGCACGTCGACAACTACGGCGAAGGCATCAAGGACCGCCTCACGGGCGCCCACGAGACCGCGCACTGGTCGAAGTTCTCCTACGGCGTCTCGGACCGCGGCTCGTCGGTTCGCATTCCGGGGGGCGTGGCTCGCGACAAGCGGGGCTACCTCGAGGACCGGCGCCCGAACGCGAACGTGGACCCCTACGTCGTCGCCCGCTTGATGGTCGAGACCATCTGCGGCGCCGCGGCGGCGCCCGCCCGCAAGACCCCCGCCAAAAAGACCCCCGCCAAAAAGACCGCTGCGACGAGGGCCAACGTAACCAAGGCCGCGGCCGCGAAGGCGTCGGCGCGTCGGTAACCCTGACGTGCCCCGTCGCGCGTCGCGATCCGAGGTGCGAGAATGACGGCCATGCAGAGTCAAGCCCAGTACGTGCTGCGCACGGTCGAAGAGCGCGGCATCCGCTTCGTCCAGCTCTGGTTCACTGACGTCCTCGGCCGCCACAAGGCCTTTCACGTAACCCCGGCCGAGCTGGAAGATGCCCTCGAAGAAGGAATGACCTTCGACGGCAGCGCGATCGACGGCTTCTCACGCACCCGTGAGTCCGACGTGCTCGCGCGCCCCGACCTCACCACGTTCCAACTGCTCCCCTGGTACGACGAGGGGGTGGGCGTCGCGCGGGTCTTCTGCGATATCGACAACATCGACGGCACGCCCTTCGAAGGCTGCCCGCGCCAACAGCTTCGCCGCGTGCTGCGCGAGGCGCGCAGTCAGGGCTACACGTTCTTCGTCGCCCCCGAGGTCGAATACTTCTACTTCGACGAGCTCGACCCGACGAGGGCACCGCACCCCATCGACAACGGCAGCTACTTCGACCTGCTGGCCGACGACGTCGGCAGCCAGCTGCGCCGCCACACCGTGCTGATGCTCGAGGAGATGGGCATCGGCGTCGAGCACGCCCAGCACGAGGACGCGCCCGGCCAGCACGAGATCGACCTGCGCTACACCGACGCCCTGACCATGGCCGACACCGTGATGACCCTTCGCTACGTGGTCAAGGAGCTCGCCCGTCAGTCGGGCGTGTGGGCGAGTTTCATGCCCAAGCCCCTCGCGAACGTCCAGGGGTCGGGGATGCACACGCATCTCTCGCTCTGGCGCGACGACGCCAACGCGTTCATCGGTGACGGGCCGTACGGCCTGTCCGAGGTGGCGACGCGCTTCATCGCGGGCCTCGTGCACCACGCTCCCGAGATCACGGCCATCACGAACCAGTGGGTGAACTCGTACAAGCGGCTGGTGCCCGGCCTGGAGGCTCCCATCAACGCCGATTGGGCCCGCTACGACGGCGCCGCCCTCGTGCGCATTCCCTCGGTGAAGCCCGGGCGCATCGACTCGACCCGCATCGAGTTCCGCTCACCGGACCCCGCGGCCAACCCCTACCTGGCCTTCGCCGTCACCCTGGCCGCCGGCCTGCGCGGCGTGCTCGGCGGCTACGAGCTACCGGCCGAGGGGGATCGGGTGGCGCGATTGCCCCAGTCGCTCGCCGAGGCCGTCGACCTCATGGAGGCGTCGTCCTTGCTGCACGAGACCCTCGGCGCCCACCAGGTCGAGTGGTTCCTGCGCAACAAGCGCGCCGAGTGGGACGCCTACCGGGGCCAGGTCACCCCGTTCGAGCTCGAGCGGTACCTGCCACTGCTGTGATCGACGTCGTGCTCTGCGTGCCCTCGTGCGAGGGGCCGATCAAGAAGGCGTTCGAGGTGACCGGCGTCACGCCGGCGGTGGCGGCGTCGGGCCGCTTCAACGAGGTGATCGCGCTCGAGCCCAGCGACGGCTACGCCGGCGCGGTGATCAACGCCGCGGGATTCCCGTTCAACGACGCCATGAACCTCTGTCGACAGCTTCGCCACCGAGACCGGTCCGTGAGTCCGATCATCCTGCTCGTCGATCACTATCAGCTCGACGACCTCACGTTTCGCGAGGACCTCTTCGATGACTTCGTCGTGGGCCCCTTCGACGTGAGCGAACTGGCCACGCGGCTGCGCCACCGGCTGCGCCGGGCCGGCAACGAGAGCGTCGCCGCGCGCGTCGAGCACGGCGGGCTGACGATGAACCTCGAGACGTACCAGGCGGCGATCGCCGGCCGCGTGATGGACCTGACCTACATGGAGTACGAGCTGCTGCGGTTTCTCGCCACGAACCCCCATCGCGTCTTCACGCGCGAGACGCTGCTCAGCCGGGTGTGGGGCTACGAGTACTACGGCGGCGCTCGAACGGTCGACGTGCACGTGCGGCGTCTGCGCGCGAAACTGGGCGAAGAGCACGCCCACCTGATCCAAACCGTTCGGTCGGTGGGCTACAAGTTCGGCGCGGACGCCGAGCGAAGTGAATCGATCGACTAGTGCGTGGGCGCGTAGGCCCAGAGCTCAACCTCGGCGCGCGCACCCAGGGGTAGTTCGGCCACGGCGACGGCGGAGCGCGTTGGCCGCGGTACGGTGAACGCCTCGATCCACACGTCGTTGCAGGCGGCGAAGTCCGCCATGTCCACGAGGAAGAGCGTCGCCTTGATCACCTGATCGAACGTCGCACCCGCTTCGTCAAGGACCCGTCGCGCATTCTCCAGCGCCTGGCGGAGCTGTCCAGCGGCGCCGCCGTCGGCCATGGTCTGGGTCTCGCGATCCGCGAGCAGGCCGAGCTGACCCGAGATGACGACGAAGTCACCGGCGCGCCGCCACGGCGAGTACGGACCCACGGTCGCGGCCACGAACGGTCAGCTGAAGGAGTTGCCGCAGCCGCAGGTGCGCGTCGCGTTCGGGTTCGAGATGTGAAAGCCGGCTCCCTGCAACCCGTCGGTGAAGTCGAGGGTCGCGCCGGTGAGCAGTTCGGCGCTGTCGCCATCGACGACTACCTTCACGCCGCTGAAGTCGCGCAGGACGTCGTCGGCCGCGAACTCGGAGTCAAAGTACATGTCGTACTGGAAGCCCGAACAGCCGCCGGCCTTGACGGCGATGCGCAGGGCGAGCTCCTCGCTGGCGCCTTCGGCGGCGATCAGCTCGGCGACCTTGGACGCGGCCGCGGCGGTCAGGGTAATGGGCTCGGCGACGTTGGCGACGGGCTCGGTGGTAATGACGTCGGTCATGAGGCTCCTTCGGGTGACGTATCCCCATGGTAGCGGCCGCCGGCCGCCGGCGATACCCCGGGTTCGCCCCGGTAGCGTCCAATTGTGAACCTCGCTGAACTGGTCCGAGCGCGCCTCGAACACGTCTATGACCCCGAACTCGGCTCATCAATCGTGGAACTGGGCATG
Organism: Acidimicrobiaceae bacterium; assembly: GCA_027449665.1. Classification (GTDB taxonomy): domain Bacteria; phylum Actinomycetota; class Acidimicrobiia; order Acidimicrobiales; family RAAP-2; genus RAAP-2. Next base: position 65,555 of record DAIDLE010000007.1, read on the forward strand.
GTGCGCTCGGTGGACGCGAACGACTCGGGCGACGTCGTGGTGACCGTGGCCCTAACCACGACCGGCTGCCCCCTGCGCACGCAGATCGAACGTGACGTTCGCGAAGCCGCGACGAGCGTCGAGGGCGTGCGAACCATCCGTCTCAACCTCGACGTCATGAGCCCAGACGAGAAGCGGTCCACGATGATGGCCGCCCGCCGCGCCGCCCAGCGGCGCGCACCGAGTACGTCGCTGGGCGCCACGACCCCGGTGCTCGCGGTCGTCTCGGGCAAGGGTGGCGTCGGCAAATCGTCAGTGACCGCCAACCTAGCCACCGCCCTCGCCCTCGCGGGGCACGTCGTCGGTGTGCTCGACGCCGACGTCTGGGGCTTCTCCCTCGCGCGCTTGCTCGACATCGACGGCGAGGTGCGGGCCGTGAACGGCAAGATGCAGCCCCTCAGGCGGGCCGTCGGATCCGGGGAGATCCGTCTGCTCTCGATGGGACTGCTCGCTGACGAAGACCAGGCCCTGCTGTGGCGTGGGCTCGTCGTGCAGAAGGCCGTTGCCCAGTTCATAGAAGACGCCGACTGGTCCGGCGTTGACTACCTGCTTATCGACACGCCACCGGGTACGGGCGATATCGCGATGACGCTAGCCCGCCTTATTCCCGCGATGGGCATGCTGCTCGTCACCACGCCAAACCGCGCCGCCCAGCGGATCGCCGCACGGGCCGCTGACTTCGCGCGCAAATCCAACATCCGCGTCCTCGGCGTGATCGAGAACATGAGCGCCTTCGAGTGCGCGTGCGGCGCTCACCACGCAATTTTTGGCGATGGGGGCGGCCTCGAACTCGCCGAGCAACTGCGCGTGCCGCTGCTCGCGACGATACCCCTGCACGGCGACGTCGCCCACGGCGGCGACGCCGGTCTGCCGGTGGCGACGGGTGAAGACGCCGATGGCCCCTTCGGTGCCCTGGCCCTCAGAATCGTGAGCGACATTGCGCCACCGAAGGGCGTCGCCGGCTGCACCGCGCGCCTGCTCGACTCGATCAACCGCGCCGTTGGCGCGCACTAGGGGTACGCTCGCCCCATGTCCGCGACGGAACTGGTCGTCCTGATCGCCGCCACGGCCGCGGCGGGAGCGTGGATCGCGTCACTGGTATCGGGCGATACCTCGTGGATCGACCGGCTCTGGTCGATCCTGCCCGAGAGCTACGTCTGGGTCTACGCGGCGAGCGCGCACTGGCGAGACGCTCGCCTCGACGTTCTCGCGGCGCTCACCACCCTCTGGGGGATTCGTCTGACGTACAACCTCGCGCGCAAGGGTGGTTACACCGGCGCCGAGGACTACCGCTGGGCGGTCTTGCGCTCGTCGATGAACGCGTGGCAGTTCCAGCTGTTCAATCTCTTCTTCGTCGTCATCTACCAGAGCGTGCTGCTCGTGCTAATCGCGTTGCCCGCGCGCACCGCGGCCGAGCACCCGGCTGCGTTCGGTGTACTCGACGCCGCGTTGTGCATCCTCTTTCTCACGGCGCTGGTTGGCGAGACCATCGCCGACCAGCAGCAGTGGAACTTTCAGCGTTGGAAGCATCGCGAGATCGCGGCCGGACGCTCCCCCGAGCCCCGATTCGTGCAGACGGGGCTCTTTCGCTACTCGCGCCACCCGAACTACTTCTTCGAGATCGCGCAGTGGTGGCTCGTCTTTCTCGTCGGCGCCTCGGCCGCCGGCTCGCTGGCCCAGCCCACCGTGCTCGGCGCGGTGCTCCTCACCGCGCTCTTCGTTGGCTCGACGTCGTTCACGGAACGGATCTCGCGGTCGCGCTATCCCGAGTACGCGCGGTACCAGGCGACGACGTCGGCGATCGTGCCGTGGTTCGCCCGCTCGCGAGACGTCGTGGTGCCGGTTCCCGATGACTCGGCCGGTCAGGCCGGAGCCGCGCTCTCGTAGCCGTCGTCGCCCGGTAACAGGATGGCGCTCTGCCCGCCGCGCTCGACGATGCGCGGCTCAACGCGCGCGATCGAGTCGCGCGACCGCGCCCACTCGAGGACGTCGGCTACCGAACCAAACGGCGCGATCAGTTCGAGGTTGCGCAGCGTCGGCAGGATCATCGTGATCTCGCCACGCGACGCCGCCGCCAGCGCGTCGGCGGGTCGCATCCACCGGTGCGCGACCGTCTCGGCGTCGTCGTGCCCGGCCACCTGGCCGAGCGGCGCCTCAGCCACGAAGAACCGAGTGTCGTAGCGCCGCGGTGGACCAATCGGCGTCACCCAGTGGGCGAGGTACTCGACGCCGGCGAGATCGAGCACGAGGCTCGTCCCCTCGAGCACGTCGGCCAATCGGCACCGGCCCGCGTTCAGCTCGTCGCGCCACCTCGCGAGCTCGACTCGGTCGGTGAGCGCCGGGCTCTCGGCGTGTCGAGCCTGCGCCACGAGCAGACCCGCTTCTTCGAAGAGTTCGCGCAACGCAGCCACGTAGTAGGCCAGTCCGCCAGTCGCGAGCGCCAGTCGCGTCGACGCGCTCGCGTCGTCGCGGCCCCGGCAAAGCACAGCAATCTCCTGATCAGAAGGGTCAACCGCCCCACCGGGAAAGACGTAGGCACCGCCGACGAAGTCACTGTTCAGGTTTCGGCGAACCAGCAGCACCTCGACCCCGTCGCGCCCGTTGCGCAGGGGCAAGATCGTCGACGCCGGTCGAGGCGTCAGCACGTCGGCCATGACACAACCTACCCAACCGGGTCCCCGACGAAAGCAGGGGCGTCGGCGTCCACTAAGTTTGAACGGTCACTCGCGCGAAGGAGCATCGTGGCTAAGAAACCACCAGCCAAGCGGACACCCGTCCCCGCCACCACCGGCCGGCCGGCCGGCCTGTTCACCTGGCTCGCCATTGGACTCGTCGTCGTCGTGGTCGCCGCTCTGGTGATCATCAAGGTCGCCACCGGCTCGTCGTCGGGCGGCAGCACCGCCTTCCAGCCAGCGAGCGCCACGGTCGTGAGCGAGCTCACGTCGGTGCCGTCGTCGGTCTTCAATAAGGTCGGCGTGACCTCGACGGTGGTGCCAATCTCGCCGCCAATCCCGCTCAAGAACCAGCCCGCCCTCACCGACACCGTGGGGGCGGCGACCCTGCCCGAGGTCTTCTACCTCGGTGCGGAGTACTGCCCCTTCTGTGCCGCCGAGCGCTGGCCGACGATCGTCGCCCTCAGCCGATTCGGCACCTTCTCCAACCTGGGCGATATGACGAGTTCGACCAAACCCGGCGAGGCCTACCCCGGCACACCGACTTTTACCTTCCTCAAGGCGCACTACGCCTCGAAGTACCTCGCCCTCAAGACGGTCGAGCAGTACACGAACGTCTGGGACAACGCCACGGGCTTCTACGGGCCACTGCAGACGCCGTCGGCTCAGGAAGCCGCGGTCTTCAAAAAGTACGACACCTCGACGTACATACCCGGCATCACCTCGAACCAGGACTATTCGATTCCCTTCGTCTCGATTGGCAACAAGTACCTGATTTCGGGTGCGAGCTTCACGCCCCAGCTGCTCGCGGGGATCTCGCGCGACACGATCGCGGCCGGGCTCAGTGACCCGACGAATCCGGTGACCGTCGCCATCGTGGCAACGGCTAACTACGAAACCGCCGCGTTCTGCCAGCTCACCAAGAACCAACCGGGCAGCGTCTGCGCGAGCCCGGGCGTCATGGCCGCGAAGAGGGCTCTCGGCATCAAGTGAGTCGATCGGTCCGCGAGGTCTCTCGAGTCGTTGTCTACTCGACGTTCGCGCTGAGCCTGATCGGACTCGGCATCTCGAGCTATCTAACATTCACGCACTTCGAGGGCACCAAGTACCTCGCCTGCTCAACGACGGGCCTGCTCAACTGCAGCACGGTCACCACCTCGCCCCAGTCGTACGTGTTCGGCGCCCCCGTCGCCGTGATCGGGCTCGTTGGCTACGCCGTGATCGTGGCGCTCAACTCGCCGTGGGCGTGGCGTTCGAAGCGCTACGCCCTCCACCTCGCCCGCGTCGTCGTGATCGCCGGTTCGATGGTCTTCGTCCTCTGGCTGATCGCCGCCGAACTGCTCTACATCGACCACATCTGCGAGTGGTGTAGCGGCGTGCACGCCGTCACCTTCGCGCTCTTCGTGATCCTCGCGCGCGTCGCCCCGCGCCAACTCGGCTGGGGTTCAGCTGCGCACGAGGCTGCGACGTTCTAACTCGTTCAGCCCGCCCCAGATCCCGTGGCTCTCGTTTCGCTCGAGCGCGCACGCCAGGCAGTCGGCGCGCACCGCGCACGTCTGACAGATCCGTTTCGCCGCCTGCTCGCGACTGAGGCGCTGTTCCTTGCGTTCGCTCACGTCGGGCGGGAAGAAGAGCGCCCGTTCGCTGCCTCGACAGGCACTGAACTCCGTCCACGCAGCCGTTGACACGACCATCGATTCCCCCTCGGACCAACGAGCGAACACTACCCATCGAATCGGCCTAGGGCAAGATCAACTTCGCGGCGTTCCCGGCGGATTTTTAGTCAAATTCTCGGCTCCGCTACGCTACGTCCGTGGCCACCGTTCTCGTCGTCAGCGACCTACCCGCCCTGCGCGCCGAACTGCGCACCATGCTCGAGGGACCCGAACTGTCCATCGAAGACGCCGAGTCGGGGCCCGAGGCGATCGATCTGGTCAAGCAGGGCGGCGTCGACCTCGTGATCGTCGACCTGCAGGTCGGGTCCATGGGTGCGATGGCCATCGCCATGGAGCTGCGAAACGAGGAGTCCTACGGCGCCGCCGATCCGGTGGCCGTGCTGATGCTGCTCGATCGACGAGCCGACGTCTTTCTGGCGCGGCGCAGCGGCGTCGAGGGCTTCGTCGTGAAGCCACTCGACCCACAAAGGATTCGGGCCGCGGTGCGGGCGCTTCTGCGCGGCGACGAGTACGAGGACGACTCGTGGCGACCGACCACCGTACGGGTCACCGCCTCGACGTGAGCGACGATCGGCCTCCGAGGTCGGCTTTCGCTCAGCTGCGCGCCCGACTATCGGGCCACCGCGACGAATCGCCCCGATCGCCCGAGGCCGACGCCATCCACGCCCGGGTCGACCAGCTCGCGAAACTCGAATTACGGGACGTGATGACGCCGCGCGTCGACGTCGCGTACCTGAACGCACCCGTCACCCCCGAAGCCGTTGCCGAAGCGGTTCGAGACACCGGGCACTCGTGCTTCCCGGTGGTCAGCGGCGATCTCGACGACGTCGAGGGCGTCTTGCTGGTCAACGACCTCTTTCGCAGCACGACGGTGCGCCGGGCGATCGGCGTCTCGCTGCCCGACGCGGCGGAGATCGCCCGAAAGATTCGTCGACCACTCCTGCTTCCAGAGACGTTGGACCTGCTCGAGAGCCTGAGCGAGATGCGCGAGCAGCGCCGAACGTTCGCCCTGGTGCTCGACGAGCACGGCGGCGTCGCGGGCGTCGTGTCGATCCGCGACATCCTCGAACAACTGGTCGGCGACCTCGGCGACGAGTTCGACCGCGACGACGAGCCCACGGTCGTGCGCATCAGCGACGATCGCTGGCTCGTCGACGGCCAAACCCACGTCGATCGAGTCGAAGATGAGCTGGGCCTCGCCGTGCCCGAGGGTGAGTACGTGACGATAGCGGGGTTCATCCTCGACCTGGCCGGCGAGATCCCAACGCCCGGGTCCACCTATACGTTTCAGGACTGGACGTTTCGCGTTCAGTCGCTCGAACGGCGCCGCATTAGCGAACTCGTCATCGAGCACCACGTCACGGCCGAGCCAGAGCCGAAGGTCTGACGCCAGAAGCGGGCAACGATGAGCGAGTAGGATGGCCGGGCTGCGAGAATGTTCGCTGCGGGCTGTAGCGCAGTTTGGTTAGCGCGCTGCGTTCGGGACGCAGAGGTCCCCGGTTCAAATCCGGGCAGCCCGACCACCATGGCACGAGCCGTGGCCGTAGTACGGGCCCCCATCGTCTAGCGGCCTAGGACACCACCCTTTCAAGGTGGCGGCACGGGTTCGAATCCCGTTGGGGGTGCTCAGCGTAATTCCTGTTCAAGTTGCGTATCTGAGCCAGTGCGGCTCGGCGCCGCGACCTCTTCCATAACTTCTTCCATAACTTCGTCGTACCCGGGGCGTCCCAGGAGGTCCCTGTCGAGCGTCGATTGCGCTCGGGCGTGGGGCGGGTACCGGTCCTGTCCATGAACACGACAGCCACCACTAGCCACGCCGGTCCCGACCGGTTCCTCACGGTGCCCGAGCTCATCGAGCGCTGGCCGATCGGGCGCAACTCCACGCACGCACTCCTCAAGAGCCCCGATTTCCCGCGGGCCCTGGTGCTGCTGCGCCAGGCGAACGGCCAGCCGCGCTCCATGGGGTATCGCGAAGCCGACATTCGGTCCATCGACGATGCCGGTACAGTCCACCCGAGCGAGCTCGACTTCGATGTGTGTGCAGACCGAGCAGTACGCAGCACCCGTCCGTTCGAGCATCGGTCCTGGTAGCGTTCGGCCGTGCGGTCGGCTGAACTTCTTACTCGCTCACGGACACCCTTACCGTGACCGCCGCGGTCCACTTCCGCGACCAATGAATAACGCGCCTACCAACGCCGGTAACACGCCGCCGGGGAAGAACGGCACCATCGAAACCGATCGCCTCGAGAGTTTTAGCGATGGCGTCATGGCCGTGATCATCACGATCATGGCCTTCCAGCTCAAGACGCCGGTCACCGCTGACTTTCATGGCCTAGCCCTGAGGTTGCCCTCGCTGCTCGTGTACGTCTTGAGTTTCACCATGATCGGTATCTACTGGAACAACCACCATCATCTCTTGCGGGCGACCCAACGGATCAGCGCTGCCGTGATGTGGACGAACCTAGTTCTCCTATTCTGGCTATCGCTCATCCCGTTTGCCACCAACTGGGTGGGTGTCTCGCACGGCAGTGTCCTGCCGGCCGCGACGTACGGTGCGGTGGCGCTGGCCGCCGCCGTGGCGTACTTCGCACTCGTGAGGTCGATTCTGCGTGCCAACCTCAACGACACACGCCTGGCGGCGGCGGTCGGCAAGGACGTGAAAGGAATCGCTTCGCCGATCATCTACGCGACGGGAATCGGCCTCGCGTTCGCAAGCCCGTATTTGGCCTACTCCTGTTACCTCTTGGTTTCGCTGATCTGGTTCATACCCGATCGACGGCTGACGCGGGGCACTTAATCGCCCGACGTGATCGATGTCGCCACGAGATGGCCGAGACACTCGCGAATCAAGGTGGCGCACGCACGGCCATCTCCTCAGCCGCAACGTCCTCGAGGACGCAAATCTGGCAACATTCGCAGCGTTACACGGCCCACGTACCGAGACGAATTGGAAACCGGATGAGCGAGTCACAGGATTCCGCACGACAAGTTATTAGAAGTCTTTAGCATTAGCGCGTGAGCATCGACTACGCACCGGACGCTGATCGGCCCGCGCCGGGTGCGCGTCGGCTGCACCAGTCATTCCACTTGTGGGACCTCGTGCCGCTCTCGGTGTCGAGCGTCGGCCCTCTGTTCTCGGTCGCCGCCACTGGCGGAGTCATGGCCGCTCAGGCCGGTTGGTGGACGCTACCCGCGATCGTGCTCCTCGCCGTGCCGTTCATCGTTTCCAGCTTCGTCTTTCGACTTCTCAATCAGCACTTCCCCAATGCCGGTGCTTCGTATCACTGGTCAGCACGAGTGATCGGGCGAACGGTCTCGCGCTACCAGGCCTGGATACTCATCCTGGCCTACTTCTTGTCCATTCCCCCGATCGCCATCCCGGCCGGCGCGTACACGTTGGCGCTCGTGGCTCCCAGTTACCACGCTCCGGCGGTCGTCCGCATGTCAGTGACCCTCTTCTGGATCGTCTTCGCGGCCGTGCCACTGCTGCTCGGGGGGCGACCGACCGCTCTCATCACCCAGGTCTTCTTCGCCGTAGAGATGATCTCGCTCGCGGCCTTTGGCATCATCGGCCTGCTCAGTTGGCATCGCCTCGCCGTGCCGATCCACTTCGGACCCCCTCCGATTGGGGGCATACTTGTCGTCGCCGTCGTGGCGGCCACCATTCTCGACGGCTGGGAGATCGACAGCTACGCCGCTGAGGAGTCCCAACGCCCGCGCGAGCATCCCGGTATCGGCGGCATCATTGGGGCGATGGGAGCACTGGTCTTCTACGCCGTCCTCTACCCCCTCATGCTGGGCGAGACGCCGCTGCACCTGCTCGCCAACTCGACCGACCCCCTCGCCGTCTGGTCCCACCGCCTGATTCCCGGCGCCCCGTGGGCGATGCTCGTGCCGATCCTGCTCTCCACGGCCGGCGGGCTGTGGCTGACTAGCTTCATCTTGTCGCGGGCGCTGTACGCGATGGGCCGCGAACGACTCATCCCGGTCAGCTTCGCCAAACTGAGCCGACGCCACGTCCCCCACGTCGCCATCGTGGCGTCACTCGGTTCGGCCGCGGTGGTCGTCGCCTTCCAACTCTTCGTCACGTCGCTGGGGACCTTCTTCACCTTGGTGCTGTCGGGAGCGGGCTTCTTCTTGTTGGCCGAATTCTTCCTCGACTCGCTGACCGCCGTCGTGTTTCTCACCGTTGGCCACCGGCGTCTCGCTGACGGCCTTCGAGAGCGCCACTCGCACCCCGTCCTGCTCGTCGGCGCTCTCTTCTCGAGCGTGGTCATGGGTCTACTCCTGATCGCCTTCTTCATCTATGGCCCGACCGCCATCGGTTCGGGCGTCGACCAGCTCTTCGCCGTCCTGCTCGCCCTCGGCGTGGTCTTCGCGTGGTGGACGAAGCACCGCCACGGCGAAACCGTTGACTTCGACGTGCCCTCTAACCAGCCAGTTCCAAGCACGGACCCGATCGGCACCACGACAGCGCGGTAAACGGTCGCCCGCTCGATCAATTGCCTGGTGCGGCCCTGGGCGAGTGACGCGGCTCACGAACCATCAACGGCTGCTTGATGACACGCTGACGACGCTGATCGCCTCGACCGAGCCGCGAACCCATACCCGCAACGTTTCGACCGACCAACGTCGCCGTGACCCCTACGAGAGCCTCAGCACCTCACGCCGTCGTCCGCGACGGCGACGCTGGTCGACCACGAACCACACACGACGTTCGCCTCGTTCGCTCTCACGACGAACACTCGCTGCGGGAGACACAACATGAGGCGCCGGCTGCTCGTGCTCCGACGGTCCGTCCGAACGCGACCGAACCGCCGCGAGGTGAGCGGCGGAAACGATGGGAGACTGAAACCCGATGAGTAAAGCCAGGGACGCGGCACGAGATGACGAGTGGCGAGCGCGTCGAACAGCCGCGTACCGAAGTCTCGGTCTTCGCGGGGCTGACATTGATCTAGACGGCGGACTCCGGCTCGGTCGCGTCAGCATTGTCCACGGGTCTCGAGCCAACGTGATCTGGTTCGACGACGTCGGTGGCGACGTCGAGACATCCAGTCACGTCGCACCGGGGCTGCGATCGCGTCTCGTCGCGGGAGACTGGGTCGGCCTGCGCGACGGTCAGATCGTCTCGGTACTCGAGCGCCACAGCGAGCTTCGCCGGCCCGATCCCCGCCGACCCGACGTACAGGTACTCGCGTCCAACGTCGACCTCGTTCTGCTGGTGCTGGCCATCGACCGCGGACTTAACGATCGCCTGCTCGAACGCTTCGCGGTTATGGCGTGGGATAGCGGCGCGCGGCCCTTCGTCATTCTGACCAAAGCCGACCACGCCATCGACACCGCCGAGACCGAGCAACGCGTGCGATCGCTGGTTCCGGGCGTTGAACTGCTCACGACCAGCTCACACAGTGGCCAGGGGATCGAACGGCTGCGCGCACTGCTGCGCCACGGCGTCACCGCGGTCATGCTCGGCGCCTCCGGGGCAGGCAAGACGTCGCTGCTCAATGCGTTGGAGGGCACGAGCGAACTAACCCGCGCCGTACGTCGGTCCGGTGACGGCCGTCACGCGACGTCGACGCGACGCCTCTATCGCCTCTCACACGGTGGCGTCTTGCTCGATATTCCGGGCATTCGTCTCGTCGACCTCGCCGGACAGTCGGGCATCGACGAGACGTTCACCGACATTGAGATGATTGCCGACCGGTGCCGCTTTCGTAACTGTTCGCACCGTGGTGACGACGGCTGCGCGGTCGAGTCCGCGCTAGCCGCGGGTGTACTCGCGGCCACGAGGCTGGCGAGCTGGCGGCGGATCCAGGCTGAGCTCGCGGTGCGTCCTCGGGCAGCGAACCAGCGAACCCGACGACCACGCACCGACTGGGCAGAGGATCAGAGACGTCCGCCCCAGGACGAGCCCGCCTGATCGGGCTACCGGATCTGGTGTCGCAACAGTGGTCGGTACGGCACTGCGAGAGTCACCGCGACGGCGCCGTTCCCTGCACCACGTCGCGCAGCACCATCGCACTCGAGTGTTCGACGTCTCGAGTCGCGGTGAGCAAGACCACGCGGTGGTGGCGGAGCAGCGCGCGTAACGACGCCACGTCGCTGTGGGCGGGTTCACGCGAGAGCTCGTCGCGGTAACGCTCACGAAAGACGTCGAAGCGCGTGCGGTCGTGACCGTACCACGTGCGCAACTCCGTACTCGGCGCCACGTCGCGCAGCCACTGGTCGAAATCAATCGAGGCTTTGGTTCGTCCTCGGGGCCACAGCCGATCAACGAGTACCCAGACGTCGCCGACTTGACGGGCTTGGTCCTCGTAGACCCGAACGACGTCGATGCCGTGCTTCACGGGCACCGACGATCCCAAACGAGCGGGCCGGGCCGATACGTCACCGTCTTTGAGGAAGCAGCGTCCAACCCCGTGGTCGAGGCGAACGCAGTCCGCGCTCGGTCAAAGCGTCGAGCCAGAACAGGGACGTTGCGCGTGACCGGTCCGCCACCGCGTGCGGCGGCTCGCTCGCCCTCTCGCCAGTTGCCGCGCCACGGCGGGGCGGTCCTCGGACATAGAACGGTTGTGATGGTGACGTTCATCTCAATGTTGACCGTATCGTTCACGACGCACCGGTCCGCCACGGGCTCGAAAACAGCGTCGCCGACGTTCCCGTGGGAATCAGCAGCTGTTCGCAGCGGCGTTGGGGACTCTCGCAACCTCGAACGTCGTCCGTCGGCCAGGACGGTCGTGGGATTCGGGGCCACCGTGACGGATGTCTTGACGGCCGGCGGTACCGGGGCCGCGAGACACCCTCGCCATGGTCGGGATCAAACGAGCGCTCAGTGCACCGGCCAATCCAGGAGTCGCACTCACTGAACTGTGGCCACTTCGAAGCACGCCTCACCCCAAGCTCGGTTCGCGGTGAGCGAGCGTCGGTTCGTTCGCCGCGTCGTCCCGCCGCACGATCGGTCGGCGCAGCGCGGACGCCGCTCCACGACAACCGCGCTCTCGACAAAAGGCCGTCGCCCAACGCTGGCGGCGCGGCGCGTCGCGGCGCGTACGGTACAATCACCGTTGGGTAGAGAGCAATGGACGATTCCGGTTCAATCAACGAGGTCACCAACGTGCGCTCCCCGGCCTCGGGGCCCTGCGCATGCACGCGGCGTGCCTGCTGGCACTCGCGCGACTGTCGGGGTCCGGGCGTAGTACGCATTCTGCGGGCCCCGCTGAGCGAGGGCGGACCGCGTACGGCCGTCGTGCTGTGCCGCGAGTGCGCGACGCCGTCGCGTCGCAACCGCGTCGCCTAGGCGGCCGCGGTATAGCCCAGCAACCCCGCCGACGCGGCGTGGCGATGGGTGGCGTCGAGATTGCGGCACGGGCAGTTGCGGCGCCCTTGCGTCACCGCCTTCTCGGTCGACTCGTAGTGGTAGAGCGTTACCGGCCGCGAGCCGCTCGGTAGTCTGGACCACGTCCACGAGAGTTGAGGTGCCATGAGCGATCAAGAGTCCGCCGACGGACCGGCCACGAACCCGGTTAATGACTGGAACGCGTCGATAATCAAGGAGTTCCGCGCGAACGCGGGCCACGTCGGCGGCAGTTTCGAGGGTGCACCCGTCTTACTGCTCCACACGACGGGCGCTAAGACTGGCGCCGAGCGAGTCAATCCCATGATGTATCTCAACGAGGACGGGCGGATCTACGTCTTCGCCTCCAAGGCCGGCGCGCCCTCGCACCCCGATTGGTACCACAACCTCGTCGCCAATCACCAGGTGTCGGTGGAGCTGGGCGCGGAGCGCTTTGACGCGGTGGCCACCGTGATCAGTGGTCCGGAACGAGAGCGCCTCTACGCACTGCAGGCGTCCCGATTCCCCGGTTTCGCCGACTACCAGGCCAAGACGACGCGCGTCATACCAGTGGTGGAACTCGTGCGCATCTGACCCGTCCCGGTTGGCGGCCCCGTGGGGACCACTCAGCGCGAGACGATTCAGTACCCAACGTCGGGAACCGTCTCGATGTGGTGACCGCAGTCGGCGAGTTTCGTGCGAAGCCGATGCACGTAGGCGTGCGCGTAGGCCGACTCTCCCGAGTAGGCGGCACCCCACACCGCGGCGAGGATCATCTGGTAGGTGCAGATTCGGTCGAGGTAGCGCACGAGGGACGACGAGCGACGCACCGGCGCCGTGCTCGCGGATCAACTGCGGTGGACGATCACGCGGCTGCGCGACGCCGCGTTCGTGCTCGGCACCGACGGTGGCCTCACTGCCGATTCCGGACGTAACGCGTCGCTTCCCGAGGTGATCGAACGTGTCGACGCCGACCCGCCCCGGGTGACCGGCGACCCCGACCACCTGGTGACGATCTTCTCGGCGTTCCTCCGATACGCCGGTCGTTCGGGCTCGACGAGTGGCCCGGTGCGCATTCAGGTTGGTGACTCGAATGGCGCCGTCGACGCGTTGATCATCGACTGCGGGCCCACCGTTGACCGTGCGCGGCGTGCCAATCTGCTCAAACCCAATCGCCGAGTCACCGCAGCGGACCGAGACGACGTCGATCTGCTCATGGGAATCCGACTGGCTCGTGACCTCAACGCTGATGTCGCGCTCGACGATACGCCCGGCGGTGGCCTCACGGTCGAGCTGCGACTCGCCGCGGCGCCGCGTTCACCGTGAGAGTTCACGGCCGCCGCCACCGCTCGCGCAAGGTTACCATCTGGCAGATGGGATTGCGTCACGCGGTGCGGTCGGTTCCGGTGCCTTCCGCCGCGGTCGCGTCGCTCGTGATCGCCCTCGCCAGTCTCGTACCAACGCCACCCTCGACCGCTGCGTTTACCTCGGCCGCGACGAGCACGTACGTGCTCTACGTTGGCCGCGGCGTGGCGGTCGTGGCGACTCTCAACGAGCGCACCGACTGTGGTGAGGTCTTTCTCACGAGCGACTTCGTCAACTGGCGTAACGTCACGCCACCACTCGCGAGTGCGACGGCCCCATTGTGTACCTTCATCTGGACGGGAGCATCGTTCTCGTCGCCCGAGGACGGCTGGCTCGTTGCGCGAAACGGCGGCAGTTCCCAAACCATTCTCCGACGCACGCGCAACGGTGGACGAACCTGGACCACGCAGCCCGGCGGTGACGCGGGAAGCAACGCCGGCTACGAGTCCATCGACTTCGTCAACGCCAACGTCGGCTTTCGTCAGCAGTACGGCACGGGCTCCAACGGCGCGTACGCGCTGCAGCGAACGCTCGACGGCGGCGTCACGTGGTCGACTCGTTCTCCCGACCCGCGCGGATGGTGCGCGACGTCGAGCGACACCTTCTCGTCAGCGTCAGTCGGTTTCGCCACCAACCCGTGGCGCGCGGACGCCGCGAACCCCACGCGGCTGTGGCGCACGGTTGACGGCGGCGTCACGTGGTCGCCCCTCTCGATACCACCCCCGCCCTCTCTCGGTCGCACCGCAGTCGGCCTGTACGCGACGCCATCGTTCAACGGGCGCTACGGCGTCGTACCGGTCGACTACCCGGTCGCCGGGCACCAGTCCCTCTACCTCGACGCGACCGGCGACGGCGGTCGAACGTGGCAACTCGTGCGTGCCGGCGTGCTGCCGATCGACGTGCCCGCGACGCTCACCGTCGATCGCCGCGCCCCGTCGTGCACGACCGACTCGCCAGTCGTCGCGGGCCGCGAGGCCATCATCTCGCCCGCCGGTCCATCCACGTGGTGGGTGCTCGCACCCGGACCCCGCGGTTCGACGAGGAGAACCGTCGTCAACGCGCGCACCGACGGCTCGACGACGTACGTGATGACCGGACTGCCGGCGACGACCGGTCAGCCGGTGCTCGAAGCGTTGAACGCCAACGACGCGGTGGTGACGCTGCCCATCCCCTACGGCTACCGCACGACGTTCGCCACCGCGAACGGCGGCGTCACCTGGCGCTCGCTGCACCTACCAGTCAGCACCCGTGCGACGCCCACCTGCGCGAGCGCCCACCTGCGCATCACCGTCGCGAGGCGCGGCGTCGCGCTCGGTCACGCGGGACTGGGTTTCGTGGTGCGAAACAACGGCTCGCGAACGTGCCTGCTGGACGGCTACCCGACGGTGCAGCTGGTGGGCACCTCGGGGCCGAGTGCGACCGTCGTCACCTTCGGACCGGACTACACGGTGCCCAACCTGGCGCCCAAGGCTGTCGAGCTCGCACCGGGCGAGACCGCCGGCTTCCTGCTCGGCTACGCCGACGCCACGGGCTACGGCGCGGCGACCTGCCCGAGGTCGACCGCACTGCGCGTCACGCCCCCCGGGGACCTCGCGCCGATAACCGTTCGCGTCGGGATGCAGGTCTTCGGTGGCCCCACCATCACGCAACTGCGTTGTGGCGAGCTCGCCGTATCCCCGATCGTCCCGAGGTCCACCGCAGGGCTCTGACGCTCGGCGTCGCGTGGCGTTGGCGCGTTCGTCGGACGCGGCCGAGGGTCGGTGCGACGAACGCGGTCACCCCGCCGACGCATCGCGAGCGCGGTACTCGAACGTCGGCCCAACGCAGACGCCCGTCTCGGATCCGGCGACCATCAACTCGGCCTGACGCTCGAGCGACGACATCAGCTCGAGCGCCGATCGAAAGGTCGCGGCGTCGTTAGCCCCGTTGAGGAGCGAATGGAGGACCGCTAAGAGTGACGTGTACGTAGCGTTGAACGCGTCAACCAGGCGCCGTTGCGGCGTTGCGCGCGGGAAGTGGCGGGACTTGGGATCGACCGGCAACGGGCGCACGCCCTCGGCGCGAAAGCCGATCGTCGCGCCCGCGAAGCCGTAGCCGTCGCCGACGCGTACGAGGCGTCGACCCATCTGGATCTCGCGGAAGCGGTAGTAGTGGGCGAAGTCGTTGACTCCGCCGGGTCCGTCGATCTCCTCGGGCGAGGCCGCGGTCCCCTCGCCCTGCTCGATGATCGTATCGATGGCGCGGCGCGCCGACGCGAGATCGGTGACGCTGATCGAGCCGAACATGAGGTCGGGGCCGATCTGGCGACCACCGGTCCCGTCGAAGTCGCCGTCGGCGAGCGTGGCGATCGCGGACTCGATGGCGAGGTAGAACTCGCCAATGGTGCACGTCTCAATCGGCTCGCTCGGCGCCGGCCCCTGGTAGCGAAGCGGGTCGCGGGGCTCCTCAATCTCGATGAACGCTTCGAGCTGCTCGCGGGAAAACGGCCGCAGGTGCACGGCTACCTGGCCCTCGACGCCGCCGGGCAGACGACCGGGGTAGGTCGGTATGAAGTCCGGCTTCGAGATTGCCGGCTCGCCGCCGATCGCGTTCAGCACGTTCGCGGCCAGCACCATGTGCAGCATCTCTTCCATCACGACCGAGCGAAGTACCGCGGCAACCTCCGGGTTTTCGTCGGGAACCAGCGAGTAGAGCGCGTAGAGGTACAACGGAATGGTCGAGTGCTCGAGCTCGATGGCGTACTGCAACGCCGTACGCATCACCTCGATCGTGACGCGCGGGCTCGCGAGACCGTCGAGCAGGGACCGCCGCAGTCGCATCATGCTCTCACCCCCACGTTTCGGCCCCGCGTTGGAACTGGGATCGTCACGAGCATGGTATCGACCGCCGCGACCCAGCGCCACGACGACGCGAGCCACGGGTGCGCCGTGACGCCGCTGGCGGACCGACCTCGGCGCCTGGGGTGAGCGGTAACGTTCCCGACGTGACGCGTCGACGGCGGTTCTGGGGCTGGGGCTACGAAGATGGCGGACTCTCGGGCGCCGAGCAAACAGCCCTCGCCGACCGCCTTCGTTCAGTCGTCACACTGGCGTCGCGACCGGTTACGCCGCCGACGCCGTCGGAGATCGACCTCGCCCCGACCCGCCTCGAGCCGCCGAGCGCGCTCGCCGCGTGGTGCGCGCTCGACGACGTGTCGCGCGCCGGTCACACCTACGGCAAGTCGTACCGCGACGTCGTTCGCGCCCTGGCGCGACGGTGGGACCGGCCACCCGACGTCGTCGCGACGCCCCCCGACGAAGCCGGCGTCGTCGCCGTGCTCGACTGGGCGTCCTCGGTCGACGCCGTCGTCATCCCCTACGGCGGCGGATCGTCGGTCGTCGGCGGCGTCGAAGCGCCCGCGCGCGACGAGCGGCCGGTGATCAGTCTGGACCTCGCACGCCTGAACCGCGTGCTCGAGGTCGACCCGGTCTCGCGGGCCGCGCTGTTCGAGGCCGGCGTCTACGGCCCGTCGCTCGAGGACCAGCTTCGCCCGCACGGCCTGACGCTGCGCCACTATCCGCAGAGCTTCGAGGTCTCGTCTCTCGGCGGCTGGATCGCCACTCGTTCGGGTGGCCACTTCGCGACGCTGCACACCCACATCGACGAGTTCGTCGAGTCTCTCGTCGCCATCACGCCCGCGGGGCGCTGGGAGTCGCGGCGCCTGCCCGCGTCGGGTGCGGGCCCGAACCCCGATCGTCTCCTCATCGGCTCGGAGGGCACGCTCGGCGTGATCACCGCCGCGTGGCTGCGCGTGCAGGCGCGACCGCACTTTCGCGCCTCGGCCGTCGCGGCGTTCGCCACCTTCGACGCCGGCGCCCGCGCGGCCCGCGCTCTCGCCCAGTCGGGTCTGTGGCCGTCGAACTGTCGCTTGCTCGAGGCCGCCGAGGCACTCGTGTCGGGCGCCGGCTCGGGCCGTGACCACCTGCTGCTGCTGGGGTTCGAATCAGCCGATCATCCCGTCGACGCGTCACTGGAGCGTGCCGTCGAGATCGCGCGCGACCACGGGGGCGTGGTCGCGCCCCAGCGACCCGAACCGGCGAGTCCCGCCGATAGCTGGCGACGCAGCTTCCTACGCGCGCCCTACGTACGCGACGACTTGGTGCGCTACGGGCTGATCAGTGAAACCTTCGAAACCGCCGTCACCTGGGACCGGTTCGACGACTTCGTGTCGCGCCTGCGCGCGACCACCGAGCAGGCGCTGCGCGACGTCGGGGCGTGGCCGGGCCTCGTCACCTGTCGGCTCACCCACGTCTACCCCGATGGCGCTGCCGTTTACGTCACGGTCCTCGCCCCGGGTCGACCCGGCGGCCAGCTCGCCCAGTGGGATTCGATCAAGCGGTCCGCGGCGCTGGCGATTGCCACCAATGGCGGCACGGCGTCGCATCACCACGCCGTCGGCCGCGACCACCGCCTGGGCTACGACCTCGAGCGACCGTCGCTCTTCGCCGCCCAACTGCGCGCCGCCAAACTCGTCGTCGACCCCACGTCGATGTTGAATCCCGGCGTCCTGATCGACCCCGTCGCCCGCGACTGATGTCCCCCACTCGACGGTCGTCGCCGCGACATCGCCAGAGTGCCAGCGGGCTCGACTCGTGGCCCCACCACGTTCGACCTATCATCCGATCAGAGGAAATCAGGCAACGTGGGCGGTGAACTCGAGACCGACGCCGCCGATCTGACCGACCCGGTCGAGATTGGCGACCGGGTGTGGTGGGTGGGCGCAGTGTCCCACGCCGAGTTCCAGAGCCACTGCTACCTGATCGAGGCGGGCGACCAGTCGGTTCTCGTCGACCCTGGTTCAATCCTGGCCGTAGGCGGCGTGCTCGAGAAGGTCCGCCGGATCATCGACCCGTCGCTCATCCGCTGGGTAGTCGCGCACCGACCCGGACCCGACGTCTGCGGCGGGCTCGCCCGGCTGGACGACGTCGTGCACCCCGACGCCCGAGTCGTGACCGAGTGGCGAGCGGCGGCGGCGCTTCGCCACTACCAGTCGCGACTTCCCCTCCACCTCATTGAGGATCACGGGTGGGCGATCGAACTCGGTAACGACCGGCGCTGTGAGTTCAGTCTCACGCCGTACCTGCACTACCCCGGCGCGCTCGCGGCGTACGAGACGGCGTCCGCGGTTCTCTTCAGCGGCGACCTCTTCGGCGGATACGCCGACGCGTCGTCGCTCTGGGCAACCGGCGAGGCGCACTTCGAGTCCATGCGCGCCTTCCACGAGCATTTCATGCCGAGCGGCGAGATCCTGCGGGCGGGCCTGGACAAGCTGCACCACCGCTGGCCGCGGTGGCGCGCCGTCGCCCCCCACCGCGGCCGGATCATCCCCGAGTCGCTCATCGGCGCGATGGTCGACGGACTCAACGCCCTCGAATGCGGCATCTTCTTGCTCGCCGAAGACGACCGCCACCTGCGCACCATCTTGCAGGCGGCCGACCTCGAGCGCAATCTCGCGCGCACGCTGCTCTCGACGTCCGAGCTCGGCGAGCTCGCCGATCGGGCGTCGGCCATCTTGCGCGAGTACCTACCCGTCGAGCGCATCGAGGCCTACGTCGCGACCGACGCCGAAGGGATCCTGCGCTTCGCCGCCGACGAGAACTACGAGGGAACGCCGGTCGAGGCCTACCCCGAGGGGGCCAACAGCCCCTACCTCGCCCTCGCGCCCGCCGAAGACGCCCCGCCGATCCGCGTCTACCTCGTCCTCGGTGCGCAGGCCTCGCTTCCCCGTCAGTTCGCTCGAACACTCGTCCAGCTCAGCCGGCCGATCCAGCTCGCCGTCGCCGAGCATCTGCTGCGACGCAGCGCCAACCGCGAACGTGAACGGATCCTGGCCGAGACCATGTCGGACCCCTTGACGGGGCTGAGCAACCGCCGAGCGCTCGGCGACCCGCACCTGGCCAACGACCCGAGCGCCATCTTGATGATCGACGTCGACCGGTTCAAGGAGATCAACGACGAGTTCGGCCACGACCTCGGCGACGCCGCGCTGCGCCAGGTCGCCACGGTCATCCGCGCCAACGTGCGCAGCCGATCGGACCTCGCCGTTCGCTACGGCGGCGACGAGTTTCTCGTCGTGCTGCGCGAAGCGGACGAGGCGCACGCGCTCGACGTGGCCGAACGGATTCGCCGCCAGGTCGAGCGCGTGCCCGCGAGCGCCCTCTTCGCGTCAACGACGATCGAGTTCACCGTCAGCATCGGGGTGACCCTGCACCACGGGCACCTCGACTTCGGACTCAGCATCGCCCACGCCGATCGCGCGCTCTACCGCGCCAAGCACGAGGGGCGCAACCGCGTCGCGGCGACGTGGCCGGGTGACCACCGCGTCATCGCGTGGTTGGACCAGCGTCGCCAGAACCCATGACGTTCACCGAGGCCGTTAAACGGGGACTGCGTAACTACGCGAACTTTCGGGGGGTGGCGACGCGACCGGAGTACTGGTGGTTCGCCCTCTTCGACGTGGCCGGCTCGGTGGTCTTCGCCGTCGCGCGCCTTGACCCACTGGGCACGCTGTGGAGCCTCGCCCTCGTGGTACCCCTGCTCGCCTGCGCGGTGCGGCGCCACCACGACGCCGGACGATCGGGGTGGTGGGTCCTCACGAGCATCGTGCCCTTGTGGGGACTGATCCTGCTGCTCTATCCGACCAAGACGCTCGCCAACCGATATGCGTCGAACGCGACGCCCCTTGATCCGCCAGCGCCGTACCGAGTCTGCCCGACCTGCGCCAAGCTGCCTCTCGCGGGACAGCGCTACTGCACGAACTGCGGCACCCCGCTCGACGAGGTCACGCCCGACTCGTAAGCGTCGATACTGGGACAATGACCGACGCCGAATATCAAGCGGCCCCCGGGCCCCTCGCCCTGGTCGGATCGGGAGAGTACCTCGCGGTCATGGCCCCGATCGAGGCCGATCTCCTCGCCGGGCGCGCGCCGCGCTACGTCCAGCTGGCGACGGCGGCCGTGCCCGACGGGCCCGACGTCGTGCGCCGGTGGCACGAGCTCGGCGCGACCCAGGCCGAGCGCCTCGGCGTCGAGCCGGTCGTCGTGCCCGTCGTCGATCGAGTGAGCGCGAACGACCCGGCTAACGCGGCGCTCGTGGCCGGCGCGGGCCTCGTCTACCTGTCGGGCGGCCACCCAACGTTCCTCGCCGACACCTTGCGCGAGAGCGCCGTGTGGCGCGCGATC
Source organism: Acidimicrobiaceae bacterium (assembly GCA_027449665.1). Classification (GTDB taxonomy): domain Bacteria; phylum Actinomycetota; class Acidimicrobiia; order Acidimicrobiales; family RAAP-2; genus RAAP-2. The sequence goes on from DAIDLE010000007.1 coordinate 85,860, forward strand.
CTCGACGCGTGGCGCGCGGGCGCGGCGCTGGCCGGCTGCAGCGCGGGCGCGATGGCCCTGACCTCGTGGGTGCCGTCACTGCGGCACCCCCGCGGCGGCGGCGTCGCCGGGCTAGGACTGCTCGCGAACCTGCGCGTGATTCCTCACTACGACGCCTTCTTCGCGCGCATGCCCGAGGTCGCGGCACGCTTCGTGCTGCCCCAGGACGGCACCGTCACCCTGCTCGGCATCGACGAGGAGACGGCCCTCGTCGGCGGCCCGACCACCTGGACCGTGCGCGGGCGCCAGAGCGTATGGCGAATCGGCGCCGACCGGCGCGAACAGTTCGAAGCGGGCGCGACCCTCGAACTCGACTGATCAGCCGCGCGACGCCGCGGCGAAGGTGGGGCGGTAGCGCTGGTACCCGCCGCCGACCACCGCCTCCAGCGTGGCGGCCACTTCGAGGATCGTCCACTCGGCGTCGGGCCGGGCAGTCAAGGCGGCGCCGATCGGCAGGCCGTGGACGAACCCGATCGGCACGCTGGCGATCGGCCAACCGGCAATGGCCGCTGGTGTCGTAGCAACGCTCGCCGCCCCGGGATGGCCACCGACGACGAGGTCGCTCTTCCACGCCGGGCCGAAGGCGGGCGCGAGCAAGACGTCACTGCCCTCGAGGGCTGGCCCGAGACAGGTGTCGCGCGCCCAGGCCAGGTTGCGAGTGCGCGCCGAAGCGTAGGCGTCGCCGCGTCGCCCGCCGGTCGCGGCCGCGGCAACGAAGAGGTCGTGGCCGAAGAAGGGCTGTTCGACGTCGCGGTGGTGGTCTTCGTAGGCGATGAGGTCCTCGAGCGAGTGCACGCCGTCGCCGGGCCGTTCGGCGAGGTAGGCCGACAGGTCGTCACTGAGTTCACCGAGCAAGACGGCGAGCTCGTCGGCGTACTCGGTCGGACCGGGCTCGGGCACCTCGCGACTCGTGATCGCGACGCCGGCCTCGAGCAGCGCGGCGACTACCTCGTCGAATCGGGCGTCGGTCGCGGGATCGCCCGTTCGCCAGTTGGCGGCCACGACCACCCGAGGACGACTGACCAGCTCCGGCGCGCGTCCCGACAGCACCGCGAAGAGCCGAGCCACGTCGTCGACGCAGCGCCCCATCGGTCCGGGACTGTCCTGGCTGGCGCTGATGGGCACGACGAACGTCGTCGGCACCACGCCGACGGTGGGCTTGAGACCGACGACGCCGTTCACCGACGCGGGACAGACGATCGAGCCATCGGTCTCGGTTCCCACGGCGAGCGGCGCGAGTCCGGCGGCGAGGGCCGCCCCCGAGCCCGACGACGAGCCCCCGGCCGACCGGTCGAGCGCCCAGGGATTCGCCACCAACCCGCCCGTCGCCGACCAGCCGCTCGTCGATCGAGCCGAGCGGATGTTCGCCCACTGGCTGAGATTCGTGCTCGCGAGCACGATGGCCCCGGCGTCGCGCAGGCGCGCGACGAGCGGCGACTCGCGCGACGAGCGCGCGACGAGCGCGCTCGACCCGGCGAGGCCGGGAAGACCGCGCGCCTCGATGTTGTCCTTCACGACAACCGGCACGCCGTGAAGCGCACCGCGCACCTCACCGCGCGCGCGCTGCTCGTCGCGCTCGCGGGCGACTTCGAGGGCGTCCGCGGCGACCGCGGCGACCGATCGCAGCGCCACCGGCGTTGACGGCGCGTCGATCGCCTCAATGCGCTCGAGCAGCGACGTGACGAGCTCGAACGACGATCGCCGGCCGTCGGCGAGCTGGGCGAGCGTCTCGGCGACGGACTGGTAGGCGAGTTCGGCACTCGCCTCGTGGGGATCGGTCATGGGACTCCTCATGGTTGGGGCAGCACGATTTCGAAACCAAGGTCGAACGTGTCGAGCGCGTCGCACCAGGCTTGCACGGCGGCGAGGTCGCCGTCGACCGACGTCGCGCCGTCGGCGAGCAGAGCGTCGAGGGACGCTGAGCCGGCCGCGAACCGGGCGAAGCTCGCCGCGTCGGTGCGCAACGTCGCCGCGACGGCTCCGGCGGGCTGGCCGGCGCGCGCGTGCAGGACGCCGTGGGCGACGGTCACGGTCCACGTCTCGCCGATATCGGCGAAGTCGATGGCGAAGCGCCAGTTCGCCGACGACGTGGCCGGCCCGTCGAGACGGACCCCGAGCACGTCAAAGAGCCGTTCGAGAGTGAGCGCCTCGATCATGGCCGGACCGAGCGCCGCCGCGCGAACGCCGCGCAGCGGGGTTCCGTTGGCCCGCAACTCAAGGGCGCCCGTGAGATAGAAGTCGCGCCAGGGACCGGACTCGGCTTGGTAGCCCAGCTGCTCGAGCGCGTCGGCTTGCAGGAGCCGGGCGGCCTCGTTGCTCGGCTCGGCGAAGATCACGTGGTTGACGACTTCGACGACCCACCGGTAGTCGCCCTCGGCCATGGCGGTCTCGGCTCGCGCGAGGACCGCGTCGGCACCGCCCATGTAGGCGACGTAACGCTCGGCCGCGGCAACGGGAGGGTGGGGCCACAGGTGCGCCGGGTTGGCGTCGAACCAGCCGAGGTAGCGCTGATAGACGGCCTTGGTGTTGTGTGACACCGTGCCGTAGTACTCGCGATTGAAGAACTCGTCGCGCAGGGCGCTCGGCAGCGAGACCCGCTCCGCGATCTCGGTCATGGTCAAGCCGTGATTGGCGAGGCGCATGGTCTGATCGTGCAGGTACCGGTAGGCGTCGCGCTGGCTCGCGAGGTACGCGACGATGGCGTCGCGGCCCCAGCGCGGCCAGTGGTGGCTCGCGAACACGACGTCGACGTCGTCGGTGAATCGAACGATCGCCTCGTCGATGTACTTGCTCCACTGCAGCGCGTCGCGCACCGTCGCGCCGCGCAACGTATAGAGGTTGTGCTGGGTCGCGGTGCAGTTCTCCGCGACGCAGAGCGCCCGATGATCGGGCAAGGCGATGTTCATCTCGGCCGGCGCCTCGGTGCCCGGCGTGAGGTGAAAGACGAGCCGCACGCCGTCGAGCACGATGGTCTGGCCGGTCTCGGTGATCTCGAGGGTGGGGGCGACGAGCGAGGTCGAGGGCAGCGACGGGATTCCCTTGCCCAGACCACTGTCGACGTGGCCCCGGGGGTCGCGGGCGAGCAGCACGCCGTACATGTAGGTGGCCCGGCGCAGCATGGCCGGACCAGCGATGACCTGCTCGCCGACGACCGCGTCGACGAATCCGGCTGGCGCGACGATCGGGAACTCGCCGCGCGAGAATGCCGCTTCGTCAAGCACGCCGCGCACGCCGCCGTAGTGGTCGACGTGGCTGTGGGTGTAGAGCACGGCGCGAACTGGGCGCCAACCGAGATGCTCGTTCACGAGGGCGAGGGCGGCGCCGGCCGTCTCGCTGGCGGTCAGTGGGTCGATGACCACCCAGCCCGTCTCGCCCTCGACGAAGGTAACGTTCGCCAGATCGAGACCCCGTACCTGGTAGACGCCACGAGTCACCTCGAAGAGCCCGGCGACGTTGTTGAGCCGGGCTTGGCGCCACAGGCTCGGGTTCACCGTTGCCGGGGACGCCGCGAGCGCCGGGTCGTCGAGGAAGGCGTACGCGTCGAGGTCCCACACGACCCCGCCGAGCCCGCCGTCGACGCGCGCCGCGCGCGGCGGCGCGAGAAAGCCCCGCTCGGCGAGGGCCCGGTCGTCGTCGGTCGCCATCGACGCCGCCACCGCCCGATTCCGACGCACCGTCGCCTCGCTCGCACCCTTCCGCTCGATCGACCGCTCCATACCCCTCCCACCTCGCACGGTAGTTGAGGCGAGGCCCCGCGCGATACCGTGGTGACGAGGAGGACGATGGCGAACGACCGAGTTGCCACGGGTCGCGGTCTGCTCGCGCCAGTCACGACGGCGCCGCCGAGCGGCCTGATCGACGAGCTCGACCCGCGCCGGGCTGAGGTCCGAACGTGGCTGGCCGAGCATCCACAGCCCACCGGCGACGAGCTCGCGCGCGCCGGGCTGGTCGCACCGCAGTGGCCGGCGCCGTGGGGCCGGGGCGCTGACGCCGCCTACCAGCTGCTCATCGACGACGAGCTCAGCCGGGCCGGCGTGCACCGGCCGGTCAACCCCATCGGCATCGGCTGGGCCGGGCCAACCCTGCTCTACGCAGGCACGCCCGAGCAGCACCAGCGATGGCTGCCTCGCCTCTTGAGCGGCGACGAGCTCTGGTGCCAGCTCTTCAGCGAACCCGACGCGGGCAGTGACCTCGCCGCGCTCGCGACGTCGGCGCGACGCGACGGTGACGAGTGGGTGATCACGGGACAGAAGGTCTGGACGAGCTACGCCCACCTAGCCACCTGGGGGATCCTCCTCGCGCGCACGTCCACCGAGGGCGCCCCCCAACGGGGCATCAGTTACTTCGTCTGCCCGATGCGCGCCCCGGGGGTGACCATCCGGCCGCTGGTGGACATGACCGGCGACCACGCCTTCAACGAGGTCTTCCTCGACGAGGTGCGCCTGCCGGCCGACCACCTGGTTGGTGCCGTCAACGACGGATGGCGCCTCGCGAAGGTCACCCTCGCCAACGAACGCGTCTCGCTGTCGGGCGAGGGCGCCCTGTGGGGCCGCGGCCCGACCGCCGACGACCTCGTGTCCTACGTACGCGATCACCACGTCGCCCACGACGAGCTCGACCGCGACGCCCTGGTGCAGTGCTGGGTGCACGGAGAGATCCTGCGGTACCTGCGCCTGCGACTGCTCAGCGCGGCCGTCGCCGGCCGCGAGCCGGGACCCGAGGCGAGCGTGCGCAAAGCCCTGGCCGACGACCACGGACAAGAAGTCATGGGACTCGCCCACCACCTGGCCGGTGCCGCGGGGCAGCTGGCCAACCACGGACCCGGGGGCGTCAGTGGCGAGGACGGCGCCTCGTGGTACTTCGGCTTTCTCTACGCCCAGGCCCTCACCATCGGCGGCGGCACGTCCACCGTGCAGCGCAACATCATCGCCGAGCGCGTCCTCGGTCTCGCGAAGGACCTTCAGCCGACGTCGGCGTAACGCGCTGTCGTGACCGCGATCGTCGTCGGCACGCTGGTCGCGAAGATGATCAGCATGCCGGTCAGCACCACGAGGGCGCCGCCGCGCGTGTGGTCGTGAACGAAGGCGAACTCGATCATGCCGGCCGAGATCACGTAGGCGAGCAGCGCCCACTTGAAGACGCGGCGAAAGGCTCCCCACGCGAAGGGCCGGTGTCGGGCCAGGGCCACCCACGCCGACGCGAGCGAGAGAGCCGCGACGACCAGCAGGACCGTGGGCAGCGCGAGCGGCGGGCGCCGCGGCGCGTAGGTGGCCATCGTGATTCCCCCGACGACGACGAATGCGAGGGCGACGGTGCTGAGCAACGCCACGGGTGGGAAGCGCCGCTCGGTCATCGAGACCCCACGCGCGTCATGATGATGAGCGTGGCCACCTGCATCAGACCGGTGATGCCCGCCGTGTAGATGAAGCGCTTCATCAACTGGCCAATCAGTTCGCCGTTGGGTTCGGGCTTGTTCATCTCGTGCAGCACCGCAATGTTCGCCGGCTCGAGCACGCCGAGCGCGACTACCGCCATCACCCCGACGACGATGAACGAGGCGATCAGCCATGCGTGATTGACGCTCGTCGGCTCGAGGTTGCCCAGCTGCAGCGCGACCTGGAAGCCCGCGGCCAACGTCATCATGACGACCGTCGGCATGATGAGGACCATCTTGGGCATGAAGCGCGCCGTGAACTCGGCGCGCGCGGGCATCGAGAGCCGACCGAGGATCGGCCCGATGACGAGCCCGACGAAGAGGTCGATCGCGGTCCACAGTGCGCCGCCCACGACGTGGCTGAAGATGAGCCCCCAACGCCAATTGCCCGCGATCGACGCGGCAACGAAGACAACCGCGGCCCCGACGATTGGCAGCCCCCGAAGCGGCACAATCTGGATTTTCGGCCGTACCGCCACGGCTGAATCACGCACGACGTCGACCACGGTACCCCCCGAGTCAGTGTAGATAGTGACTGCGCGTGAGGTCGTGATCGCGCGAACGCGACGAAGAACCTTCTCAGGCATGACGCGACGGCAAAGACGTATCGACCGCGTCCGCGGCGACAGCAGTTGACCGACACATCGGGCGCGTCGCGAACCCGTCGCACCGTCGAACGGTACCTACGCGTTGACAAGCGCGGGCCACGACGGTTGCGCCCCTCGTCCGCGGCCTCAAGCGCCACGCTTCAACGCGGATTCGCCCCGCTGCTCGACCCAACCGTGAGGATCGAGCAGCGGGGCTTCGCCTACGACGTTGGCTGCGTGAACCCCAATTTGGCCAATGGCGCCAGTGAGTTGAGCAGTCCCGACACGATTGGCGTACCGAGTCCGGTCGGCAGGTCGTAGCCCGGACCCGCTTGGTAGCCGGGAGCGGGCGCGGCCTCGTTGGGGTAGTTAAGTGCGTTGTTGCCCACGGTCACGTCGTGAAAGTCCTGTACGTACGTCGTGGGGTTGGCCGCCAAGCTGTAGAGCGTTGGGTTCAAGAGGCCTAGTCCTGTTCCCATCGCCTGATCGAGGTCAGCGGTGATCGCGGCCCAACTCGGCGAGGCTTCACTCGTGCCGCCAAAGAAGTAGAAGCCGTTATTGGCAGCGCCGAGAAAGCCCAGGTAGATCATCGTCGCCGTGTAGACCGAGGCGTTGAACGACACGTCCGAGGTCGTGCGGGCCGAGATTCCCGACGTCGCCCACTGGTAGCTCGGTGCGGTGAACACCGAGCTCGGTGCCCCACCGGTCGCGCCAAAGATGCCGTACAGACAGCCGAACGGACACGTCGCCGAGGCACTGTCGTTCCACGTGTACTCGCCAGCGTACGTGCCGTCCGTTGACGTTAGCTGCGTATCGGCGGCGACGAACAGGTTCGTTCCTCCCGTTGCCGTCACGTTGGGATCCGACGCTGGGAAGGAGGCGTTGGCCGTCGAACCACCGTTGCTAGCGCCACTGTCGCCAGAGGACGCGAAGACGCTCACGCCCTGCGCGTTCGCCTCACGGTAGATCGCGTCGGCCTGTTGGAGCTGCAAGTTGTTGCCAGCTCCCTTGATGGCCGACTCCGGTGAGCCGAAGCTCATGGTCATCACGTTACCCAGGTGATTGGTCACGGCGTAGCGCTCGGCTACGTTGAGGTCGTTGCCGTTGGGCGACGACGCCACGATAAGGTTGATCTGCGCGCCGGGCGCCAAGTCGTGGACGGTCTCAACGTCAAGACTCGTCTCCTGGGCCCAGCCCACCTGCAACCCGCTGCGGAACGTTGGGTTGAACGGCACCTTGCCGTCGGGATAGTACACGTGCAGGTTCGCCGGCGGCAGGCCAAACTCACTGTCGAAGGTCGCGAGGTCCTGGGCAATGGTGGGACTGCCGTACGCGTCGATGATCGCCACCTGCTCGCCGGTCCCGGCCAACTGGCCATTGATCGTCCACGGCACCTGATACGCGGTGTGCAGTATCTGCGGGCCGTAACACGCGAGGCCGACCGCAGCTATGCACTGCCCCGGAACGAATCCTGATGCCGCTACGGCGCTTGACGCCTTGATCGCTATCGGATGTACCGAATAGACGATGTTGGCGTTGTTACCCGTCGCCGCTGAACTCCCTGCCGTACTGCCCAGCATGGTGAGACTTAGTGCGAGCGCACTCGCACCCAGCGCAGCCAGCGGTCGGCGACCAGTGAGTGCGCGACGCCTCGTCGACTTTCCAAACTTCATTCCCACCCCTTTTGAGATAATGAACACGTTGAACGGACACGCATCCGAGGGCATCGGGATGATGGGGAACTGCCCCGATGCTCGAACACGCGACCGCCACTGAGACGATAGCCTCGTCCGCCGACGAACCGCGCCTTCGACGGCCGCTGCGCGAGCGAACCGCAATGGGGGAGGCGACCTTCCGAGCCAGCCAGACACCGCCGCCGGTCGGTTTAACCCTTCCTCCCTGCCAAGGGTGATCCAACGTACTCACTCAACGTAGATCCGTCCGGGCCTGTCCCACCACGCACAGACCTGTGGGGGCTCGAGCGCCCGATCGGTTCGCGAAATTCGCCCTTCACCCGAGAGCGCGAGCGTGCGAGACTCTCGCCATGACTGAGCGTCCCACCATCGTCGTCTGCGACGGCGACCAGACCGGCCAAGAGTTGCTCGACCAATCGCTGCGGGTGATGGTGCCCGAACTGCTCGACGTCGACGTCGAGCTCGTGCACTACGACCTGTCGCTAGCGCATCGACGAGCGACCAAGAATGACGTCGTTCGCGAGGCGGCCGCGGCCATGGTGGTCCACGGCCTCGGACTAAAGGCGGCCACGATCACGCCGCCCGAGATCGGCGGCGTCGGTTCGCCAAACCGGATCCTGCGCGAGGGCATCGGGGGATCGGTGATCGTGCGAACCGGACGGCGCATCCCAGGGGTCGCCCCCGTTGTCGCCACCAACCGGCCGATCATCGTTATTCGCATGGCCGTCGGCGACGCCTACGGCGCGGACGAAGGCCGCGACGGCGACGCGGGGGGCGACGCCGAGGTCGCCTGGCGCACCGAGCGCATCGAGCGGTCCACGTGCCGCCACGTCGCCGAGTACTCCTTCCAAGCCGCCGAACAGCTCGACGGCGTCGTCTACGGCGGACCCAAGTGGACGGTGTCACCAACGTACGAGGGAATGCTGAAAGAGGAGATGGACGCCGCCGCGAGTCGCCATCCCCACGTGCGCTACCGTCCGACCCTGATCGACGCCACCTACGCGGGACTGCTCACCGACGCGCACGAGCGCGCGCTGGTGATCCCGTCGCTCAACCGCGACGGCGACTGCCTGAGCGACATGGTGCTGGCGATGTTCGGCTCGATCGCCGGCGCCGAGTCGGTCCTCTTGTCCCTCGACGAGAACTTGCGCACGCGCGTGGCCATGGCCGAAGCCCCCCACGGCACCGCACCGACGCTCGAGGGAAAGAACGTCGCCAACCCCATGGCCATGCTGCTCGCCCAGGCGGCCCTGCTCGACCAGGCGGCGTCGCACCTGAGCGCCCCGGCCTTCCATCGGGCCGGCGAGCGACTTCGCGCGGCCACGCTCGACGGCGCGGCCGACGGGGTTCGCACCTTCGACCTAGGCGGCGAAGCGTCGACCAGCGAGGTCGTCGACGACGTCATCGACCGGCTTCGGGCCTCTCGCTCCGTCCACTGACGACTCGACACCGCCACGACGGGCCGCTCGCGCGGCGAGCCAAGCCGGTAGTCTCCCACTAACCCCGGGAGGCGACGTGGACCAGTTGACGACGACGATTGACCAGCCGTTGGCGCAGGTCGAGACGGCCATCCGGCGCGCGCTCGCCGACCAAGGCTTCGGCATTCTGAGCGAGATCGACGTCGCTCAGGTCCTCTTCGCCAAGTTGGGTGTCGAGCGCGCCCCACTCAAGATTCTCGGCGCGTGCAACCCCGCGCTGGTCAACGCCGCGCTCGAGCACGACCCGAGCGTCGCGCTCGCCCTACCCTGCAACGTGGTCTTGTCAGCGCTGAGCGACACCGTCACCACCGTCTCAATCGCCGACCCCGCCACGATCTTGCCCGGAGCGGACGTCGCCGACCTGGTCACCGAGGCGCGCCAACGGCTGGGCACCGCTCTGGCCAGCCTGTCGCCCGGCCCGACCGAGTAGCACCGGTGTCCTGGTACGCCGAGCACGTCGTCCCTCGAGTCGTCAACCGGGTCTGTGCGACGCCGGGCGTGGCGCGCTGGCGGCGACGAGCCGTCGAGGGACTGAGCGGCCGCGTCGTCGAGATCGGCTTCGGTTCGGGCCTGAACGTCCCCTTCTATCCCGAGGCCGTCGAGCGCGTCGAAGCGGTCGAGCCACGCGACCAGGCCTGGCGTCTCGCGGAGCGAGCCATCACGGCCAGTCCCGTCACCATCGAGCGGATCGGGCTCGATGGCCACCGCTTAACGATCGAGAACAGCTCGTGCGACGGCGCACTGAGCACCTTCACGCTCTGTACCGTCGAGGACGACGCGCTCGTCGTCCGCGAGCTCTACCGCGTGCTGCGACCGGGCGGTACTCTGCACTTCCTCGAGCACGGTCTCGCACCCGACGCGCGCGTCGCGCGCTGGCAGTGGCGGCTCGATCCCCTCGAGCGACGACTCGCCGACGGCTGCCACCTGACGCGAGACGTTCGTCAACTCATCGAGCGCTCGGGCTTCGAGGTCTCGTGGTGCGATCAGCGCTACGTACCGGGACCTAAGCCCTGGAGCTACTTCAGTGTCGGCGTGGCGACCAAACCCGGCGCCTAGGAGTCATTGGACACCGGCACGCGACGAAACGACCGCCACAGCGCGAGGTCGTAGCCGAACTTGAGCGTGCCCGCGACGAGGAACGGCAGACCGACCCCCCAACCCTGCACGAAGCCGGCCACCGATGGCCCGATCGGTCTCGTAACGTACCGGGCGGCGTTGGTGTAGACGACGGCCCCGGTTCGCTCGTCCTCGTCTACGAGGGCCATGACGTACGCCTGGCGGGTCGGCACGTCCATCTGGGAGAGCGAGGTGCGCGCGAACAGCAGTTCTATCGCCCACCGCCAGTTGGGTGCGAAGGCGACGCCGGCGAGCAGGACGTTGGATGGCACGTGGGTGAACACCATCGTCGCGAGCAGCCCGAATCGCCGCGCCACCCGCGCGGCGACGAGCAGGGACGCGGTCTGCAAGACGCCGACGGCGAAGAACACCGCGCCGAGCGCGCCCGCCGTCGCGCCGAAACGGCGCGCCAACCAGTAGGCGACGAAGGACTGGATCACGAAGCCCCCGCCGAAGGAGTCGACGGCGAAGAGCGAAGCGAGCCGGCGCACCACCGAACGCGAGTCAGGCGACAAGCGACGACGAGCCGCCGCGCCCCGGAGCTCGACCCCACGTCCCAGCCCGCGGCTGAGGATCATGCCGGTTGCTCCCACTGGCACGAGAACGAGCAGCCACGGCGCGGGATTCGCAGACCACCCGTAAAGCCGTCCCACGTGTCCCGGGATCGTCGAGGCGAGCGCCCCCAGGGATCCTGAGGCCGCCGCGACCGCGTTGTAGACGCCGTAGCCCCGAACGCGACCGTGCTCGCCGAACTGGTCGGCGAGCATGGTCTGCTCAAGTGAACTGAAAGGTCCGGACTCAACGACGTCGGTGGAGAGAACGCCGAGCAGACCAACCGCGACGATGACCCACGGCTGGCTCGTCGTCGCGATCACGACGCCACTGACGCCGAGCGCCACGTAGAGCGCGCCGTAGCAGCGGCGACGACCCCAGCGATCGGCGACGCGTCCGAGCAGTAGCGAGGTCGACACCATGCCGGCGACGATGGCACTGAACAAGAATCCCGCCACCACCGGCGCGTAACCGCGCTCGCGGAACACCACAGCGAGCATCACCGCCTCGAAGCCGTAGGCGAAGCCGCGGATGGCCTGGGCGGCGACGATCACGCGGGCGTCACGGGTCACGGCCGAAGGTTACCGATCCCGCCGACTCAGCGCCGACGTGCTCTACTCGAAGCGTGACGTTCGTGATCGTGGCGGCCCTGGTGTTCGCCATCAATCTCCTGCCGGCCTTTGGCCCACCCACCTGGTCGGTGCTCGTCTACGCGCGGCTGCGCTGGCACCTCGAACCCGTCGCGCTGGTCGTCGTGGGGGCGCTCGCGGCGTCGCTCGGACGCTACGTCCTGGGCAACGCGGCTCGCGCGGCGCGCGGTCGCTTCCCCGCGCGCTACCGAACCAACCTCGCCGCCCTCGCCGCACGACTGGGCAACCGACGCGCGAGACTCTGGTCGCTCGCCGTACTCTTCGTCGTGTCGCCACTGCCGTCGGCACAGCTGTTCAGCGCTGCGGGCCTGCTCGACCTGCGACTAGCGATGCTGGCGGGCGCCTTCTTCGTCGGGCGGCTCGTGACGTACTCGCTCTACGTCGGTACCGCCGTCCTCGTTGACCGCCAGCTCGGTGCCGTGCTCACCAACGTCTGGGGCGAGCCCTGGTGGATCGCGCTGCAGATCGTGCTGGTAGCGGCCGTCTCCCTCCTGCCCCTCGTACCGTGGGGCCGTCGAGCGCCGAGTCAGTGATCCGCGTTCGACGAGCCGTCCGCGTTGTTCGATGATCCGTCGCCGCTCTGCACACCGATCGGCGAACTGTCGAGGACCTCGACCTCGATCTCGCGGCGCTGGGTGGCGCGACGGATCGCGAGTCGATAGACGTTGCGAGCGTTGATCCGCTCCGCCGCGGTCGTGGCGTGGGCCATCGCCCGTTGCAGAGCCGCGGTAGCGTGCGCGACCGCGAGGGAGAACTCGGCGTCAATGGTCGCCATGTCGGCGCGGTACGTCGCCGCGGGCGTCGAGTGAGCCGGTGCGCGCTTCGCCGAGCGTCCCGCGGCCACGGCGGGCGCCGACGAAACGGCGAGGGACGCGACGACCAGCGCCACCCCCGTTAGCCGTCGCCACGCGTACACGATCACCTCCGAACGAACGAATCGTACCGCCGTCGATTGTGAGACTGTTGTGAGATTGGCCCAGTCCGCCTGAATCGTCGTGTCCAGTACGCTTCCTCGCGTGGGGACTTCCATCGCGACCATCCTGATCGTCGACGACGAGGCGGGCGTGCGTGACCTGCTCGGCGACGCCCTGCGCATCGCCGGCTACGACACCGTCGAGGCAGGCGACGGCGACGCGGCGCTGGCGGCCTGGCGCTCGCGCGCCATCGACCTGTGCATCGTCGACGTCAACATGCCGACGATGGACGGCTTCGAGTTCGTCGAGGTCGTGCGCCGCGACAACGAGTCGATCCCGATTCTGCTCCTCTCGGCGCGCGACGCCGCGGTGGACGTCGCGCGGGGCTTGCGACTCGGCGCTGACGACTACGTGCGCAAGCCCTTCGGCCTCGAGGAACTGCTCCTGCGCGTGGCGGCGATCCTGCGGCGTACCAGCCCGACCGACGAGGACGAGCGGGTGCTGCAGTGCGGGCCGCTCTCGATGAACGTCGATCGCCACGAGGTAACCATCGGTGACGAGCTCGTCGATATGTCGGCGACCGAGTTCCGACTCCTCGAGGTGCTGCTCGCCAAGAAGAACCGGCTGCTCACTCGCGAACAGCTCCTGCGCGAGGTCTGGGACATCACGTTTGACTCGGACACCTCGGTGCTCGACACGTACGTCTCCTACCTGCGCAAGAAGGTTCACCGGGCCGACTTCACCCCCATCACGACGGTGCGGGGCGTGGGCTTCAAGCTCGTTGACCCGCGCCCTTCGGCGTGACGCTCTCCGCGCGCCTCACCGTCCTGCTGATCGTCATCACCGCGCTCGTCGCGCTCTTGGTCGGCGGCTTCTCGGTGGCGTCGAGTTCGAACGCGCAGTACGCCTCGCTCAACGACGCCATCAACTCGGTGGCCGTGAGTGGCCTCGGCCACCCGATCACGGCGCTCAGCGACGCGATCAACATGGTCCAGCAGGACAACCTCAACCTCACCCTCGACGTCGTCGACGCGGCCGGTCGCGTCACCACGGTCGCGAGCGGTACGGTCAGACCGTCAGCCGCGCCGTCACTCGCTGACGTACGCGCGGCGCTCGGCGGACTGCGCAGCTCACGCGACCTGCCCGGCTTCGTCTACCGTTCGATCGAGATCGGTGGTGGCGACTACCTGCTCATCGCCGGTTCCACGAACGCGATCACCGCGTCCACTCATCGAGTCGTCGTGCGCACCGTCATCGTCGGCGTCCTCGCCGCGCTGGTGATGGGGATCGTCGCGCGACTCTTCATGCGTCGAGACCTGCGAACCTTCACGGCGCTCACCGCCTACGCCGCGCGCGTCGCCGACGGCGACGTGGACCAGACACCACCCGAGGCAACCGGCAGCTCGGACGTACGCGCCCTGCAGCGGGCACTGGCCAGCATGGTCGTCGCGCTGCAGACCACGATCGAACACGAGAAGCACAGCGCCGAAACCATGCAGCGCTTCATCGGCGACGCGTCCCACGAGCTGCGCACGCCCCTCACCGTCATCAAGGGCTATACCGACCTGCTCGCGAAACCCGGCGTCGACGAGGTCCAGCGTGCCCGGGCGATCGCGCGCATGCGTACCGAGACGACGCGCATGGAAGCCCTCGTGAGCGACCTGCTATTCCTCGCCGAGGTACGCGAGATGCGACCGCGCAACCACGTCGACTTGGACCTGAGCGACGTAATCGCCGCCGCGGTGCACGACTTCGCCCTCGATCACCCGGATCGTCCGGTCGAGGACGACCTCGCGCCCTCGGTCCACGTTCGAGCTCGGCGCGACTACGTCGAGCGGCTGCTCGCCAACGCGTTCGCGAACGTCGTGCGCCACACGGGGGCGACCGACCGCGTGCGCGTGACGCTACGCGGCGGCGACCCGGTCACTTTGCGAATCGAAGACGCGGGCCCGGGCCTGCCCGTGGCCTCCTACGGCGCGCGCCTCGAACGTTTCCGCCGCTTCGACCCGTCGCGATCGCGCACCACGGGGGGCTCGGGACTCGGCATGAGCATCATGGCGGACATCGCCGACGCCCTCGGCGGCACGGTCACGACCGCCCCGAGCGACCTCGGCGGGCTCGCGCTGACGTTCCACTTCCCGGCCTCGCCGGCGGCGAGCTAGGGACGCTGCTCGAGCTTCGCCAGACGGCTCGTGAACTCGGCCTCGTCGATCTCGCCCTTGGCGAAGCGCATCCGCAACACCCCGACGGGGCCCCCGTCGTAGGGACCGGGACCCGCCGGGTGTGCGTAGCCGTCGTGGTGGTGCCCGTGCCCGTAGTACGCGTGGGATCGCCAGTGGCGAAGCGCGAACGCGACGCCGAGCACGACCACCGACCAGAAGAGAACCATGACCACCACCCCGACGATCCACCATCCGTTGCCGGGACCCTGTCCGTACTGCCAGCCGTATACGCCCATCGTCAACCTTTCCTCACTCGTCACCTTAAACCTGTTCCCCGAGCGACACACCCGCCACGTACCAAGCTCGGCGACGGTCGCGCTAGGGTTCTCCCGTGCACCCGATCCGGTACTCGCTCGTGGCGCTGGACTGCCCTGATCCCCTCGCCCTCGCCGCGTTCTACGCCGATGTCACGGGCCTCGCCGTCGAGCCGCTCGACGGCTTTCCGCCCGAGGAGGTCGACTGGATCGAGCTCGTCAACGACGCCGGCCCGACGATCGCGTTCCAGAAGGTCGCGAACTACGTCGCGCCCACGTGGCCCGAGGGACCGGTCCCCCAGCAATTGCACCTCGACTTCGACGTTGACGACCTCGACGAGGGCGAGTCGTTCATCCTCGCGCGGGGCGCGCGTAAGGCGTCATACCAGCCCGGTGAGAGCTTTCGCGTCTACCTCGACCCGGTCGGCCACCCCTTCTGTCTCGTCCAGCGCACGAGGTCGGCGACGTGACGATTCGCATGCTCGGCACCGCGTGGTGCGGCGACTGTCGACGCGCGAAGGCCTTTCTAAGCGACCACGGCGTCGCCTTCGAGTGGGTCGACATCGAGGACGATCCCGAGGCCGCGGCGGAGGTCGAACGCCACAACGGGGGCCGGCGCGTGGTGCCGACCATCGTCTTTGACGATGGCGCGATCCTCGTCGAGCCCTCCAACGATGACCTGGCGCGACAGGTCGGACTGGCCTAGTCCAACGGCTTCGCCGGCACCGTATAGACTGGCCCTTCGCGTCGTCGAGTCTCGGCTCGGGGTCGAGGACCTGTGGTGCAGCTCGGAGTGCACGCCGCCCTGTCAAGGCGGAGGTCGCGGGTTCAAATCCCGTCAGGTCCGCTCGACACCTTCGGGTGACGAGGTTTGGTCGAGTAGCTCAGTTGGTAGAGCGCGCGCCTGAAAAGCGTGAGGTCACCGGATCGACGCCGGTCTCGACCACCACGGGCTCAGCCCGCGTCGGCCACCGGCGCGCGATGGTGCCGTCCACTGGGTGTCACCTCCCACGGCCCGCGCACGACGACCTCGTGACCATATCCCAGCGACGCACGCGACGGCGCTACTGGTCGTACCGGTTCGACGGTCGCGACCACCCGCGAGTCCGGGTGCCACTGGACGAGGTAGACGCCGCGGCCCCGCGCTCGCGCGCGGTAGACGTAGCGGATGGCTCGCGGCGTAGTGTCGGTCATGTCTCGACGGTATCGAGGCACTGCGACATGGAGGAACGTGACCCAGCTCCCGGCGGTGACCCCGCGCTACGCACGCCAGCCCGACGGCGTACCCTGGCCACTGGCCGACTGGTCCGAGGGGGTTGGTGATCGGGCCGTCAACGCCGTGGTCGACGACGCGTTCAGCGACTCGCAACTCGCCCAGACCAACGCCGTCGTCGTCGTGCACCGCGGACGGCTCGTCGCGGAGCGCTACGGCGGCGCGCTCGCGTCCTTTGACGGGCCCGGCGAGCCAGTGACCGCGACGACGCCGATGATCTCGTGGTCGATGGCGAAGTCGGTGCTGCACGCGGCGGTCGGACTGCTCGTCGACGAGGGCCGACTCGACCCGGCCAAGCCCGCACCGATCGCGTCGTGGCGTGACGACGAGCGCCGCGCGATCACGCTCGGCGACCTGCTCGCCATGCGCGACGGCCTCGACTTCGTCGAGGCCTACGAGCTCGGCCAGCCGAGCCACGTCATTGAGATGCTCTTCGGCGAGGGTCAGCGCGACATGGGCGCGTTCGCCGCCGCACGGCCGCTCGCTCATCGCCCGGGCGAGCACTTCAACTACTCGAGCGGCACGAGCAACGTGGTGAGCGGCATCGTCGCCGATCTCGTCGGGCGCGGCGACGCCTACCGCGCGTGGCTCGAGGAACGGCTCTTCGGGCCACTCGCCATGACGAGCGCGACGCCTACGTTCGACGAGTCGGGCGTCTTCGTCGCGTCGAGCTACCTGCACGCCACGGCGCGCGACTTCGCCAAGTTCGGCCTGCTGTACCTGCGCGGCGGCCAGTGGGGCGAGCGCCAGCTCGTCTCGACGGCGTGGACCGACACCGCACAGATCCCCCGCAGCCGCGACGAGACGAGCGGTCACTACTACGCCTGGCACTGGTGGGTCACCGGCGACGCCTACGGCACCTACGGCGCGAGCGGCTACGAGGGCCAGATGATCAGCGTGGCACCCGCGCTCGACGCCGTCGTCGTGCGGCTCGGTAAGACCCCCGAAGAACGGGCCCCCGCGCTCGACGCGTGGCGCTCGAGACTCCTCGACACCCTCGCGTCGCCCTAGGCGCCCTCGTAGTCAAATCCGAGGTCGGGGGCGCGAAAGACCGCTTCGAAGGGCCAGCCTTCGGCGGCGGCGAGCGCGCGGGCGGTCCCGCCGCGATCGACCAGGGCGACTAGCACAAGGACCTCGGCGCCGGCGTCACGCACCACGCGCGCCGCTTCGAGCAGGCTCGTGCCGCGCGTCACGGTGTCCTCGGTGATCACGACGAGGTCGCCCGGCTCGAGAGCCCCCGCGATGCGGCCGCCCGCGCCGTGGTCCTTCACCTCCTTGCGCACCGAGAACGCACGCAGGTGACGCCCGCGCGTCGCCGCGACGGCGGCCGTCACGTAGCTGACGCCATCGGCGCCCATCGTGAGGCCGCCAATGGCCGTGGCGTTCGCGGGCACGTGCTCGAGTACGGCGGTGGCGACGTCGACCATGACCTCGGGCGAGCTGATGGTCACCTTGGCGTCGATGAACCACGTCGAGGGCCGACCGGACTTGAGAGTGAACTGGCCGCGGCGAACCGCGTGCTCGATGAGGTGCGCGCGAACGCGATCTCGAGCACTCACGTGAGTCGCACCACGCCGACGCCGGTCTCGACGCGCCCGACCCGCGTCGCCGTGACACCGTGATCACCGGCGAGCGCCACCACGTCGCCCGCGGCCGTCGGGTCGACGACAAGCACCATCCCGAGACCGCAGTTAAAGACTCGCACCATCTCGTCGGCGCCGACCGGGCCGCGTCGCTGGATCTCGAAGAAGATCTCGGGCGTGGCGAACCCGTCGAGGTCGATCACCGCGTCGAGGTCGCTGGGCAGCACGCGCGCCACGTTGCCGACGATGCCCCCGCCGGTGACGTGAGCGATGGCGTGGACCGCGCCGGGCCGCGCCCCGAGCGCCCCGAGCGCCGCCGGTGCGTAGATGACTGACGGCTCGAGCAGCACCTCGGCGAGGGTGGCCGTCGTCCCTACGTACGCGCGACGTCCGAGGGCGGCGGGGTCCTCGAGCAGTACTCGGCGGGCCAGCGAGTAGCCGTTCGAGCGAAGACCCGGCGACGCGAAGCCCACCAGGACGTCGCCGTCGCGCACGAGGTGCTGGCCGAGCTCGGCGCCGCGCTCGACGACGCCGACCGCGAAGCCGGCGAGATCGAGGCCGTCGGGTCCCATGACGTCCCCGTGCTCGGCCGTCTCGCCCCCGAGCAGCGCGGTCGAGGCGACGCGGCAGCCCGCGGCGATGCCGCCCACGAGCTCCTCGAGCCGGGCCGGCTCGAGCACGCCCACCGCCACGTAGTCGAGCAGGAAGAGCGGCTCGGCGCCCGCGCAGACCAGGTCGTCGACGAGCATCGCCACGAGGTCGACGCCGACGGTGTCGTAGCGCCCGACCATTCGTGCGACCTCGAGCTTGGTGCCCACGCCGTCGGCGGTGGCGACGAGCACTGGATCGCGGTAGCGATCTCGACCGAGCTGGAAGAGCCCGCCGAAGCCACCGATCGCGCCGAGGACCTCGGGACGAGTCGTACTCGCGGCGCTCGCGGTGATGCGCCGCACCGCCTCGTCGCCGTCGGCGATCGAGACGCCGGCGGCCTCGTAGGTGACCCCGGGACCGACGTCAAGCAGCCGGCTCACCAGCGCCCCGTCGCGTGGCCAATGCTCACGGGCGTCGGCGCGGGGTACTCGCCGGTCAGGCAGGCGTCGCAGCACGCGTCACCGACGCCGACCGCGTCGCGCAGGTCGGCGAGCGAGATGAAGGCCAGCGAGTCGGCGCCGATGAACGCGCGCATCTCCTCGACGGTATTCGTGGCGGCGAGGAGCTCGTCGCGCGTCGGCGTGTCGATGCCGTAGTAGCAGGGCCACAGGAACGGTGGCGACGAGATCCGCACGTGCACCGCCGCCGCGCCGGCGTCGCGCAGCATCCCCACGAGCGCCTGGGTCGTCGTGCCGCGCACGATGGAGTCGTCAACCACGATCAGGCGCTGGCCCTCGATGGTGTCGCGCAGGGGGTTGAGCTTGCGTCGCACCCCGGCCGTGCGCTGCGCCTGATCCGGCGCGATGAAGGTTCGCCCGATGTAGCGGTTCTTCACGAGCCCGTAGCCGAAGGGAATGCCCGACGCCTGGGCGTAGCCCTCGGCGGCGGGCACCCCCGAGTCGGGCACCCCCATCACCAGGTCGGCCTCGACTGGCGCGTGGCGCGCGAGCCGTTCGCCCATGCGCCGGCGAACCGAGTGGACCTGGTGGCCCATCAGGTACGCGTCGGGCCGCGCAAAGTAGACGAACTCAAAGATGCACAGCCGCGTCGGTCCCGCGGCGGGCTCGAGCAGCCTCGTCGACGTGAACCCGTCCGTGGTGATCGTGATCATCTCGCCGGGCTCGACCTCGCGCACGAAGGTCGCGCCCACCACGTCGAGCGCGGGCGTCTCGGAGGCGACGATCCACCCGTCGGCCCTCTCGGGCGGGCCGAGCCGACCCAGGCACAGCGGGCGAAAGCCGTGCGGATCACGCACCGCGTGGATCGCGTCGGCCTCGAGCACCACCATGGAAAAGGCCCCCTCGGCCCGGCGCAGCACGTCGTGCAGCGCCTCGGGGATCGTCGCGCCGTCACTCACCGCGCGCGCGAGGAGTTCGGCCACGAGGTCCGAGTCCGACAGCATCGCCGTCACGAGCAGTCCGGCCTGTGCGGCGAGGTCGACCGTGTTGGTCAGGTTGCCGTTGTGGGCGAGGGCGAACCCCGACGCGCCGGCGGAGCGAAAGACCGGCTGAGCGGCGGTCCAGTTCGCCGACCCCGAGGTCGAGTAGCGGGTGTGGCCGATGACCGTGTCGCCGGCGAGGGCCCGCAACGTCGTATCGGCGAAGACGTGGCTGACGAGCCCGTTGTCTTTTACCACGGTGATCTGGTGATCGTGGAACGCGGCCATGCCCGCCGACTCCTGTCCGCGGTGCTGCAGGGCGTAGAGCGCGTCGTAGCAGGCGTAGGCCGCGTCGCGTCCCGACGCGACGATGCCGACGACGCCGCAGGCCTCCTTCACGGGTGGCCCACCACGCGGGTCGTCGAGAAACGCACGGCGACAGTCTGGCACAGTCATCGGAGCGGTCGAGACGCACTCGCTACGCTTCATGCGTGATCGACTTGCACACCCATTCGACCTACTCGGACGGCTCCGATCGGCCCGCCGAGCTGGCTCGTCGCGCCCGGACGGTGGGCTTGCGCGCCATCGCCCTGACCGATCACGACACGACCGCGGGCCACGAGGAGATGGCGCTGGCCTGCGCCGCCGAGGGCGTTGACTACGTCGTGGGCGTCGAGGTCTCGCTGCGCGACAACGAGTTCCCGAAGTCGCATCACGACGGCACCGTCGGTCCGCGCAACGTCCACGTGCTCGCCTACTTCGTGCCGACCGACCCCAACCACCCCGTCCAGGCCCGTCTCGCCGAGCTGCGCCACGATCGCGACGTGCGCAACGTCGCCCTCGTGGACGTGCTGCGCGAGCGCGGGTTCGTGCGACTCGACCTCGAGTACCTGACCGCGTTGGCCGGCAACGTCCACTCGGTCGGCCGGCCGCACTTCGCGCGCGCGATGTTCGAGCTGCACCCCGAGATCGTCGGGGCGCGAACGGCGTCGACCTGGAACCAGCTCTTCACCGACTGGCTGGGCGACGGGGGCCAGGCCTACATCCCCAAGGGCAGCATGTCCATCGAATCCTTCCTCGAGGCCACGGCCGGTTCGGGCGTCGTCGTGTCGATCGCCCACCCGCTCGTTAACTACCTCGACGACCAGCCTCTCTCGTACGCCGAGCGCACGATGCCGCGCGTGCTCGACTCGCTGCGCGAGCGCGGGGTCGTCGGCGTCGAGGCCTACTACGGCAACAACGACGAGGCGACGCGCTCGCTGATGGTGCGCCTGACCCGCAACGCCGGCCTGATCCCCACCGGCGGCTCGGACTACCACGGCTCCTACAAGCAGGACATCGAACTCGGCCTCGGACGCACCGGCGACCTGCGCGTGCCCGATCACGTCCTCGACGAGCTGCGCGGCGCCCACGAGGACGCGCTCGCCTAGTCCCCGTCGGACTAGGGTCCCGCGTAGCGACCGGCCGTGGCCGGCGAGAGGGCCTCTACAGTCCTGGAATTGGCGACGTCGGTCGTCCCGTCGGCGTGCAGGGTGGCCAGCGCATCGCGCAGGTACGTCTCGATCCCGAGCTCGATCATCGCGCCGCTGCTCGCATCGCGCCGCGCGCGCGGGCGAGCAGGCCGCCGGGGTCACTGGTCGCGAGCAGGTAGCGGCCGGGGAACTCACTGAAGAGCTCGACGTCCGAGACGCCGTCGACGCGCGCCGTTAAATCAATGCAATGCCGCTACGAGCGCCGGTCGAGTGCGTCGACGAGAGCGTCGCCGCGCCGGCGAGCGATGATCGCGACCTCGAGATCGATCCCCCCGACGCGCAGCCGATTCCCCCCGACGGCGCCGAGCACCTCGGCGTCCACCCCCGCGCCGCGCGCGCGGGCGAGCAGGCCGCCGGGGTCACTGGTCGCGAGCAGGTAGCGGCCGGGGAACTCGCTGAAGAGCTCGACGTCCGAGACGCCGTCGGCGCGCGCGCCGATCTCGGTCGCGGCCGCGATCTCGGCCAGGGCGACGGCGAGACCGCCGCCGGCGACGTCGTGCACGGCCGACGGTCCCGTCCCCCCGGCACAGACCCGCGCCACCTCGGCGGCGACGAAGGCCGCCGAGGCCGCACTCGCCGCGTAGTCGATCTGTGGCGGACGGCCCGCGCGCTGGCCACGGCGCGTCGCCCAGCGACTGCCGGCCAGGGGAAAGGGGCGGTCCCCGGTCGCCGTTCGCCGCCCGACCAGCACCACGGCGTCGCCCGGTCGCCACGCCCACCCCGGCGGCGGCGCGGCGAGCACGTCGAGCAGACCGAGCAGGCCAATCACCGGCGTTGGATCGATGTCCTCGCCGGCGCTCTCGTTGTAGAGCGAGACGTTGCCGCCGATGACCGGCAGGTCGAAGGCGCGACAGG
Source organism: Acidimicrobiaceae bacterium (assembly GCA_027449665.1). Lineage (GTDB taxonomy): Bacteria > Actinomycetota > Acidimicrobiia > Acidimicrobiales > RAAP-2 > RAAP-2. Next base: position 108,072 of record DAIDLE010000007.1, read on the forward strand.
CCTCAGCGAGGCCGTCCACCGTCTCGGCGAGCTGCCACATCACGACGGGGTGCTCGGGATTGCCGAAGTTGAGACAGTTGACGACGGCCTTGGCGGTCGCCCCGACGCAGGCGAGATTGGCAACCCCCTCGGCCACCGTCAGGGCGACGCCGCGCCGAGGATCGAGAGCGCACCAACGCGGGTTCGAGTCGGTCGAGAGCGCGAGGCCGCGTCGAGACGTCGGCAGACCCGGACCGGCGAGGCGCAGCAGCGCCGCGTCGCGCCCCGGACCGACCACGGTATTCAAGAACAGCTGGGAGTCGTACTGGCGGTACACCCAGGCCGGATCGAGCAGGAGGTCGAGCAGGTCAGCGCCGAGGTCCCCCACCGGCTCGTTCGACGGCTCGTCGGCCCAGACCGCGTCGAGGTCGGCCGGCCGCTCGCGGGGGCGGTCGTAGAGGGGCGCCTCGTCGGCGAGCGATGCCGCGGGCACCTCGGCGAGCACGGGACCGTCGAAGCCGTCGCGCACCCGCAGCATCCCGACGCGACGACCGTCCGGCGTCGTCTCGGCCGCCACGACGTGGCCGACGACGCTCGCGCGCACCTCCCACTTCGAGCACAGCGCGCGCACCGCCGGCCAGTTCTCGGGGGTGACGATGGCGAGCATGCGCTCCTGGCTCTCCGAGGTCATGATCTCGTAGGGCGCCATGCCGGCTTCGCGCAACGGCACGGCGTTGACGTCGACGTCCATGCCCACACCGCCGCGCGCGGCGGTCTCGCTGGTTGCGCAGACCAGACCGGCGCCGCCGAGGTCCTGGATGCCTACCGCGAGACCACGGTCGAGCAGCTCGAGGCAGGCCTCGATCAGGCGCTTCTCCTCGTACGGGTCGCCGACCTGGACGCTCGGCCGCTTCGCGTCGTCGAGGGCGGCCTGCGAAAAGCCCGCCGAGGCGAGCACCGAGACGCCGCCGATGCCGTCGCGACCGGTCGTCGAGCCGAGCAGCACGGCGAGGTTGCCCGGACCCGAGGCGATCCCGAGGACGAGGCGCTCCACCGGCAGCGCACCCGCGCAGAGCACGTTGACCAGCGGATTGCCGGCGTAGGTGCGATCAAAGGTGAGTTCGCCACCCACGGTCGGCACGCCGACCGAGTTGCCGTAGCCCGAGATGCCGGCGACCACCCCTTCGACGAGCCAGCGCTGGCGGGCGTCGTCGAGTTCGCCGAAGAAGAGCGGGTCCATCACCGCGAGGGGGCGAGCCCCCATGGTGAAGACGTCGCGCAGAATGCCGCCGACGCCCGTCGCCGCCCCCTGGTACGGCTCGATCGCCGAGGGGTGGTTGTGACTCTCGATGCGGATCGCGACGGCGATCCCGTCGCCGGCGTCGATGACGCCCGCGTTCTCGCCCGGTCCGACGAGAACGTGGTCGGCCGTCGTGGGCAGGCGCCGCAGGTGCAGCCGCGACGATTTATAGGAGCAGTGCTCGCTCCACATCACGCCGTAGAGGGCCAGCTCGAGCTCGTTGGGCTCGCGGCCGAGGACGGCGCGGATCGCGTCGAGCTCGTCGTCGGTGAGCCCGAGAGCGCGGTGGAGGGGTTGAACGGTCACGTTCCTAAACTACGACATCGCCTCAGCGGCCCCACTGGTCGTCGACGTGATTGGGCCCCGTGGCGCAAGAAATCTCGAGCAATTTCATTCGACGACTCGGGCTATGACGACGTCATGGGTGGCTGACGGGTTCATGGCCCAGGCAGTTCCTACGTGTGCAGCGCGGCGAAGTCCTGACCGACGCGGAACGGTGTAAACCCTCTAATTCAGCCGATTTCTAGGAACTATTTACTAGAACGTACGTTACGAACACTAAGAAAGCCTCACTAGTGGACGTTGCTATTAGACTGTGGCTACGCCACGCACTTACACTGGTGCTTTCACAAAACTACGGAGATCTCATGCCGACTGCCACCAAGAAAACGCCCGCGAAAAAGATCGCTACGCGCGCCATGACCGCTGACCACAAGGCCAAATTGGCCCAGGGTCGCAACGAGTCGCGCATCGTGAGCCGCTACCTCGACGCGCTCGCCGCCGGCAAGGGCAAGCGGGGCCGCAAGCGCACGCCGGAGTCGATCAACATGCAGATCACCCGGCTCGACAAGGAGCTCGCCGAGGCGACGCCGATTCGACGCCTCGAGCTCGTGCAGCGCCGCTTCGACCTGGTGGCCGAGCGCGACCGCCTCGCGAGCCGGGTGGACATCGAGGGCCTGGAGAAGTCCTTCGTGAAGATCGCCAAGTCCTACGCGCAGCGCAACGCCATCGGGTACGCCGCCTTTCGCGAGCTCGGCGTCAGTGCCGACGTGCTAAAGCGCGCCAACATCTCGCGCGCCCGCTAGGGCGTACGCGCCGAGAAAGCCCGCGAGCAGGATCCGCCCGTCCCCGCTGCCGAGCAGCGTCGACATGGCGCGCTCGGGGTGGGGCATCAGGCCAACGACGTTGCCCGCTTCGTTCGCGATGCCGGCCACGTCGCCGCGCGAGCCATTGGGGTTGGTCTCGTAGCGCACGACAATCTGGTCGCCGGCCTCGAGCCGGTCGAAGGTCTCATCGTCACAGGTGTAGGCCCCGGAGAAGTGGTTGATCGGGATCACGAGACGCTGGCCGACCGTCGCGGCGCGGGTGAGCGTGGAGCGCGTGGAGGCGACGATCACCGTCGTGGGCTGGGAGATGAAGGTGAGTCCCCGGTTCTTCTGCAGCGCGCCGGGTAGCAGTCCGGCCTCGGTGAGCACCTGAAAGCCGTTGCAGATCCCTAGTACGCGGCCACCGGCCGCGGCGAAGTCCGCGACGGCCGACATGACCGGCGAGAACCGCGCGAGCGCGCCGGGGCGCAAGTAGTCGCCGTGCGCGAAGCCGCCGGGCAAGACGAGTCCGTCAAAACCCGCCAGGTCCGTCTCGGTGTGCCAGACGAAGTCGACGTCGGCGCCCAGCTCGCGCATGGCCGAGGCGGCGTCGTGCTCGCAGTTCGATCCCGGAAAGACGACCACGCCAATACGGGTCACTGGTCACCTCGGCGAACCACGGCGTCCTCAATCACCGGATTCGAGAGCAGTCGCTCGGCGAGCGCCGCCGCAATCGCGGTCGCGCTCGCCACGTCGGGCGCGTCGACCTCGAAGCGAAACGTCCGCCCGGCGCGAACGTGCGTGACCCCCTCGAACCCGAGGGCCGGCAGCGCCCGCTCGATGGTGGCACCTTCGGGGTCAGCGATCCCGGGGCGTAGCGTCACGTCGACGACGAGGGGAACGATCACGAGTACGCACCGTACCAGTCGTCGAGGAAGCGCCCGGTCACGCGCTCGTAGGCCTCGACGTAGCGCCGAGCGGTCTCGGCGACGACGTCGGGCGGCACCGGCGGCGGCGCGGCCGCGTCCCACGACTGCGCGACCAGCCAGTCGCGAAAGGGCTGTTTGTCCAACGATGGCGGCACCTCACCGGATCGAACCTGGTCGGCCGGCCAGATTCGCGACGAGTCCGGCGTGATCACCTCGTCACAGAGCACCAGATTCCCGTCGACGAAACCGACTTCGAACTTGGTGTCGGCGAGCACCAGACCGACGGCGTCGAGGGCCGCCGCGGCGCGCGTGAAGAGGTGCAGGCAGAGCGCCTGCACCCGAGTCAGCACGTCGGCGCCGACGATCGACGCGGCCTCGGCCAGGTCGATGTTGCGGTCGTGGCCGGTCGTCGCTTTCGTCGACGGCGTGAAGCGGGGCGTGTCGAACGGATCCGTCAGGGCCAGCCCGGGCGCCACGGCCTCGCCGTGCACCGTGCCGTGCGCCACGTACTCGTCGTAGGCCTGGCCGGCGAGGCGACCGCGCACGATGCACTCGAGGGGCAGCATCGCCGCTCGCCGCACCAGCATCGAGCGGCCGTGCCAGTCGCGCCGCTCGAGAAAGCCCGGGACCATCGCCTCGATGGCGTTCGGGTCACAGCTCACCAGCGCGCTCGGCACGTCGTCAGCGAAGCGGTGGATCCAGTAGTCGGTCATGGCGGTCAGCACCCGACCCTTGTTCGGGACCGGCTGGTCCATCACGACGTCGAAGGCGCTCAGCCGGTCCGAGGCGACGAGCAGCAGGTGGCGCTCGCCGACCTCGTAGAGCTCGCGCACCTTGCCCGAGTAGATCGGCTGACCGAGCGGCCCTAGCGCCACGTCAGCGCCTCCAGGAAGCGGCCGCGGTGCGCGAGGAGCCGCTCGGGGTCGAACACCGTGTCCAGGGTCGCGGCGTCGAGATCGATGTCGGGGTCGGCTTCGATCACCTCGCGAAAGGGACGGCCCTGCTCGACGGCGCGACGCGCCGCCGCTTGGACGAGCCGGTAAGCGTCCTCGCGCGCGAGGCCCGCGTCGACGAGGCTCAAGAGTACGGACTGGGAGAAGACGAGACCGCGCGAGCCGACGAGCAGGTTGCTCAGGGCTCGCTCCGGGTGCAGCACCAGGCCGTCGGCGAGGTAGGTCGCCCGTCGCAGCATGTAGACGACCAGCTGCAGCGCGTCGGGCACGACGATGCGCTCGACGCTCGAGTGCGAGATGTCGCGCTCGTGCCACAGGGCGACGTCCTCGAGCCCGGCCTGCAGGTAGCCCCGCAGCACGCGTGCCAGCCCGCAGAGCCGCTCGGCGAGCACCGGGTTGCGCTTGTGGGGCATCGCCGAGGAGCCCTTCTGGCCCACCGCAAAAGGCTCTTCGGCCTCGCCGACCTCGCTACGCGCGAGGTGGCGCACCTCGAGCGCGAAGGCCTCGATCGACGTGCCGAGCGACGCGCAGACGTAGAGCACCTCGGCGTGGCGATCACGGGCGATGACCTGGGTCGCGGGCACCGCCACGAGCCCGAGCTTGGCGCAGACCGCCGCCTCGACCTCGGGGTCGATGTTCGAGTAGGTGCCGACGGCGCCCGACAGCTTGCCGACCGCTATCGCGTCGCGCGCGCGCCGGGCGCGCGCGAGGTCGCGGTCCACCTGCAGCGCGAAGAGGGCGAACTTCGCCCCGTAGGTGGTGGGCTCGGCCGCCACGCCGTGCGTGCGGCCAGTGATCGGCCAGTCGATGGTCTCAACGGCCCGTCGAGTCAGCGCGTCGCGCAGCGCGGTCGCCTCAGCCACCACCACGTCCATGGCTCGCGTCATCACGGCGCAGAGCGCCGTGTCCACGACGTCCGACGACGTGAGCCCGTAGTGGATCCAGGCCCCCTCGGGCATGCCGATCGCGTCCTGCACGACGTCGACGAACGCGGCCGTGTCGTGGTTGGTGGTGCGCTCGCGTTCGTTGACCGCGGCGACGAAGTCGGCGTCGACGACGGGCCGGCGGGCCCGCAGCGCCGCCGCGTCCTGCCTCGGTACGACCCCGCGCTCGCTCAACGCTTCGGCGGCCAACAGCTCGACCTCGAGCATCGTCGCCATGCGCGTCTCGTCGCTGAAGAGTGCCGCCAGGTCCGCGGGCGCGTAGCGCGGTATCACGGCTGGCCGACTCGGGCGGCGATGTCGGTGCGCATGACCATGCCCTCAAAGTGTACGAGCGCGCAGGCTCGGTAGGCGCGTGCGCGCGCCTCGGCGAGGGTCGACCCGACCGCGGTGACGGCGAGGACCCGGCCACCGGCCGTGACGAAGCGCCCGGCGGCGTCGCGCGCCGTGCCCGCGTGAAACACGACGACGCCCTCGACGGGCGTGGCGAGCTGACCGTTCGCGGCGAGGCCCTCAATCACGCCACCCGCGCGCGGTCGCTCGGGGTACCCCGGCGAGGCGAGCACGACGGTCACCGCCGACCCGGCGGCACCGAGCGGGTCGGGGGTGCCGCGACGTTCGGCGAAGCCGCGCAAGCGGTCGAAGAGGTCGTCGTTCACGATGGCCATCAGCGCCTCGGTCTCGGGATCCCCGAAGCGGACGTTGTACTCGAGCAGGTGGGGTCCCGCGGCACTCAGCATCACGCCGGCGTAGAGCACGCCGCGAAACTCGATGCCCCGTCGCTCGAGCTCGGCCAAGGTCGGCTCGACGATGCGCGCGCGGACCTCGGCCTCGGGCGCGCCGGTCATCGGCGCGTAGGCGCCCATTCCGCCGGTATTCGCGCCGGCGTCGCCGTTGGCGACGCGCTTGAAGTCCTGGGCCGGCGCCAACGGCGCGACAACCGCGCCGTCGCAGAGATAGAGCAGCGAGCACTCCTCGCCCGTCAACCCCTCTTCGATCACCACCGTCGAGCCAGCCACGCCGAAGGCCGCGCCACTCAGCTTCTCGCGCACGTCGCGCATCGCGTCGTCGAGGTCGGCGGTCACGAGCACGCCCTTGCCGGCGGCGAGGCCGTCGGTCTTGACCACGTAGGGTGGCGCCATCGAGCGCAGGAAGGCCGCGGCCTCCTCGTAGCTCGAAAAGGCGCCGTACTTCGCCGTCGGCACGCCGGCCGCGGTGAGAAACTCTTTCAGGTAGGCCTTGGACCCCTCGAGACGCGCGCCGGCGGCGCCGGGTCCGAGCACCACCTTCCCCTGGTCACGCAGGCGGTCCGCCAGACCGTCGACCAGCGGAGCCTCGGGCCCGATCACGAAGAGCTCGGCGTCGAGCTCGGTCGCCGGCGCCGGCGTGCAGGCGATGCCGTGCGCCGCGATGCCGGCGTTGCCGGGCGTCACCGTCACCGAAGCCGACGAGGCGAGACGCCACGCGAGTGCGTGCTCGCGCGCGCCGGCGCCGACCACGACCGCGCGCCTCACGCGGGTCGCACGAACTGGTCGCGCCCCGGCCCCACGCCGACGGTCGCGACGCGCACCCCAATGGCCGCCTCGAGGAACGCTACGTACGCCTTGGCGGCGCTCGGGAGCTCGCCGTAGGTGGTGAACGTCGACAGGTCGGTACGCCAGCCCGGCAGCGTCTCGTAGACCGGGACGACGTCGTGCAGGACCGACTGGTGATACGGCGGAAAGTCGAAGCGCTCGCCGCCCGACACGTACCCGACGCAGACCTTGATCTCGTCGAGGGTGTCGAGCACGTCGAGCTTGGTGATCGCGAGCTCGGTCAGCGAATTGAGCCGCACGGCCTGACGGGCCATGACGGCGTCGAACCAGCCGACTCGGCGGCGCCGCCCCGTGTTGGTGCCGAACTCGTGGCCCCGCTCGACCAGCTGGTCGGCGGCGTCGCCGAACAGCTCGGTGGGAAAGGGGCCCGCGCCGACGCGGGTGATGTACGCCTTGGCGATGCCGACGATCGACGTGAGATCCCTCGGTCCCAGTCCCGAGCCGGTGCACGCGCCGCCGGCCACCGGGTTCGACGACGTGACAAAGGGATAGGTGCCGTGATCGAGGTCGAGAAACGTCGCTTGGGCACCCTCGAGCAGGAGCCGTTGGCCGTGCGCGAGCGCCTCGTGCACGGCCCCGACGGTGTCGCCGATCATCGGGGCGAGACGCGGCGCGTACTCGTCGAGGTAGTGCGACGCGATGTCGGCCGCTCGCAGCGCGGGACGGTTGTAGACCTTGGAGAGCAGCAGGTTCTTCTCGTGCAGGGCGACGTCGAGCTTCTGGCGAAAGATCTTGGGGTCGAGCAGGTCCTGGACGCGCAGCCCCACGCGCCACGCCTTGTCGGCGTAGGCCGGACCGATGCCGCGCTTGGTCGTGCCGAGGGCGTTCTTGCCAAGGAAGCGCTCATTCAAGCGGTCGAGTTCTTGGTGATAGGGCATGATCAGGTGGGCGTTGCCCGAGACGAGCAGCCGCGAGACGTCAACGCCCTTCGCGCGCAGCGACTCGAGTTCGTCGAGCAGCACGGCGGGGTCGACGACGACGCCGTTGCCGATGACCGGCGTGATGTGCGAGTAGAGCACCCCCGACGGCACCAGCTGCAGCGCGAAGGCCTCGCCGTTCACGACGATGCGGTGACCGGCGTTGTGGCCGCCCTGGTAGCGAACGACCATGTCCATGTCGCGGGCCAGCAGATCGGTCAGTTTGCCCTTGCCCTCGTCTCCCCACTGAGTACCGACTACGACGGTTGCGGGCACGGGACTCCTCGAGCTCGGGGTTCCCCCAGCCTACCGTTTCGCCGTTCTCACTCGATAGTGAGCTCGCCGTCGGCGACGTCGACGCGGATGGTGTCGCCGTCTCGGTAGCGGCCCCGCAGCACCGCCAGCGCGATCGGGTCCTCGAGGCGGCGCTGGATCACGCGCTTGAGCGGACGCGCGCCGAAGGCCGGATCGAAGCCCTCGTGCGCGAGCATCGCCGCCGCGGGTGGCGTGACGTCGAGCACCAGGCGGCGTTCGGCCAGTCGCTCGCGCAGACGGCCGAGCTGGATGCCGACGATCACCGCGAGGTCGGCCTCGGTGAGCGAGCGGAAGCGGATGATGTCGTCGATCCGGTTCACGAACTCGGGTCGGAAGAACGACGACGGATCCCCGATCAGGTTGCTCGTCATGATGAAGACGACGTTGGTGAAGTCCACGGTGCGGCCCTGGCCGTCGGTGAGCCGCCCGTCGTCGAGGGCCTGCAGCAGCACGTTGAACACGTCGGGGTGGGCCTTCTCGATCTCGTCGAGCAGCACGACGGCGTAGGGGCGGCGGCGAATCGCCTCGGTGAGCTGGCCGCCCTCTTCGTAGCCGACGTAGCCGGGCGGCGCGCCGATGAGCCGGCTGACCGCGAACTTCTCCATGTACTCGCTCATGTCGATGCGCACCATCGCCCGGTCGTCGTCGAAGAGGAACTCCGCGAGGGCGCGCGCCAGCTCGGTTTTGCCGACGCCCGTCGGACCGAGGAAGAGGAACGAGCCAATCGGCCGGTGCGCGTCGGAGAGCCCGGCGCGCGAACGGCGGATCGCGTTCGCGACGGCCTCGACCGCCTCGTCTTGACCGACGACTCGCGAGTGCAGCAGCTCTTCCATGCGCACGAGCTTGTCGACCTCGCCCTCGAGCAGTTTGGCGACCGGCACGCCGGTCCAGCGGCTCACGACCTCGGCGACGTCTTCGGCGTCGACCTCTTCTTTCAAGAACGCGCCGTGCGCCTGCAACGCGGCCAGCTCGCGAGTCGCCGCGTCGATGGTCCGCTCGAGCTCGGGGATCGTGCCGTAGCGCAGCGCGGCGGCGCCGTTGAGGTCGCCCTGGCGCTCGAGGCGGTCGGCCTCGATGCGACGATCTTCGTACTCCTGCTTCGCCGCCTGGATCTTGGTGATCGCCTGCTTCTCGGCTCGCCAGCGCGCCGTCAGGGCGTCGGATGCCTCGCGCTGATTGGCGAGCTCGGCGTCCAGTGCGTCGAGTCGCTCGCGCGAGGCCTCGTCGGTCTCCGCCGCGAGCGCCACCCGTTCAATCTCGAGCTGTCGGATCCGCCGGATCACCACGTCGAGCTCGGTCGGCATCGAATCGATCTCGATGCGCAGGCGCGAGGCGGCCTCGTCGACCAGGTCGATCGCCTTGTCGGGCAGGAACCGGTTCGCCACGTAGCGCTGTGAGAGCGTCGCCGCGGCCACCAGGGCCGCGTCTTGGATGCGCACGCCGTGGTGCACCTCGTAGCGCTCCTTCAGACCGCGCAAGATGGCGATGGTGTCGGCGACCGAGGGCTCGCCGACGTACACCTGCTGGAAGCGTCGCTCGAGCGCCGCGTCCTTCTCGATGTAGCGGCGATACTCGTCAAGCGTCGTCGCGCCGATGAGACGAAGCTCGCCGCGCGCGAGCAGCGGCTTGATCATGTTGCCCGCGTCCATCGCGCCTTCGCTCGCGCCCGCGCCCACGATCGTGTGCAGCTCGTCGATGAAGGAGATCACCTCGCCCTGGGCGTCCTGAATCTCCTTCAAGACGGCCTTCAGCCGCTCTTCGAACTCGCCGCGGTACTTGGCGCCGGCCACCATGGACGCGAGGTCGAGGGCGATGACGCGCCGGTCGCGCAGTGACTCGGGCACGTCGCCCTCGGCGATGCGCAGCGCCAGTCCCTCGACGATGGCGGTCTTGCCGACGCCCGGCTCGCCGATCAGCACCGGGTTGTTCTTCGTGCGCCGCGAGAGCACCTGAATGACGCGCCGGATCTCTTCGTCGCGGCCAATGACCGGGTCGAGCTTGCCGGCGCGCGCCAGCGCCGTGAGGTCACGGCCGTACTTCTCGAGGGACTGGAACGTCTCCTCGGGATTTTCCGACGTGATGCGGGCCGAACCGCGAATCGTTCGCAGCGCCCCGAGCAGGGCCTCGCGCGACGTGCCAAGCAGCTCCGCCCACGCGACCATCACGTGGTCCACCGACAGGTACTCGTCGCCAAGGTCGGCGCGCAGCTCGTCGGCCGCTTCGAGGCCGTGGCGGGCTTCGGCCGAGAGTCCGGGCTGGGTGCCGCCCACGGCGCGCGGCTCCGAGGACACCCGCTCGTTGAGCGACGCCGTCACGGCGATCGGGTCGAGGCCGGCCGCGACGACGAGCGGCCGAGCCACGCCGTCGGCCTGGTTCAACAGCGCGAGCAGCAGGTGCGCGGGCGTCACGTACGGGTTGCCCGCGGCCGCGGCCTGTGTCGTGGCCGCCTGAAAGGCCTCGCGAGTCTTCACGGTCCAGCGTTGGGGATCTAGGGTCACTGCGCACCTCCTCGGTTGCGGCGCCGCGCGTCGACGAACAGCGCGATGGCGTTTCGTACCGGCACCAGGTCGCGCCGGTAGTGGCGGTGGGTTGCCTCGACGGCCGAGCGAACGTCGTCGAGTCGCCCGCGCAACTCGGCGCGCACCTCGTCGAGCTCGCGCTCGAGGCGCAAGATGCGCTTCACGCCTTCGAGGTTGACGCCCTCCGCGGTCAGCTCTTGGATTCGTCGCAGCACCGCCAAGTCCTCGTCGGAGAAGCGGCGCGAGCCGCCAGCCGTGCGCTGGGGACTCAGCAGGCCCGTTCGTTCGTAGTTGCGCAGCGTCTGGGGGTGCACGCCGGCCAATTCCGCGAAGACCGAGATGACGTAGACCGCGCGCTGGGCGTCGCTCATTGGTCGACGTCCTCGTGAAGAGCGTGGGCCAGCCGCTCGACGGCGGCGCGCTGCTCCTTGGTGAGCTTCGCGGGCAGGCGGACGGTCACGGTGACGAGCAGGTCGCCCGCGGCGTGCTTGGCCGCCGCGGGAACCCCCCGGCCCCGCACCCGCATGGTCGTGCCGCTTTGGGTACCGGCGGGGATCTTCAGCGTGACGGGGTCCTCGAGGGTTTCGACCGCTACGGTCGTGCCGAGCATGGCCGCGGTGACCGGCACCTCAACGGTCGTCGTGAGGTGTCGTCCCCGGCGACCGAAACGCGGATCGGGGTTCACGTGGACGTCGACGAAGAGGTCGCCGGCGGGACCGCCCTGAGAGCCCGGCGCCCCCTTGCCCTTCAGTCGGATGCGCTGGCCGTCGACGACGCCCGCCGGCACGCGAACGTTGACGCGACGCGACGAGGGCTCGTGTCCCGTGCCGTGGCACGTCGGACAGGGCGTCACAATGCGCGAGCCGCGCCCCTGACAGACGGGACAGACGCTCGACATCGCGAAGGGCCCCTGATCGTCAGTCAAGACCCCGCGTCCCTCGCAGCGCTCGCAGGTAACGTAGCCCGTTCCCGGCGCCGCGCCCGAGCCGCCGCACGTATGGCAGGCCTCGCTGCTCGGCAGGCTGACGGTCGTCGTGACGCCCATGACGGCGTCGCGAAAGTTGAGGTGCAGCGCGGTCTCGAGATCGCTGCCGCGCTGGACGCGCTGGCGTCGACCGCCGAAGAGGCCGCCGAAGAGATCGCCGAAGTCGCCGAGGTCGCCCGGGTTGAAGTGGAAGCCGCCCGCGCCCGCGCCCGGGCCGGCGAAGCCGGCCGCCGCCGGACCGAGACGACGGACCTCGTCGTACTCCTTGCGCTTGTCGGCGTCACCGAGCACGTCGTAGGCAACCGACACTTCCTTGAACTTCTCTTCGGAGCCCGTGCTGGTGTCGGGGTGCAGGGACTTGGCCAACTTCCGATAGGCCCGCGTGATCTCCTTGTCGGTCGCGCTCGAGGACAGTCCGAGCGTCTTGTAGTAGTCCTTCTCGAACCACTCCCGTTCGGCCATTTAACCCTTCACTCTCACCATGGCGGGTCGCAAGACCCCACCCCTCCAGCGGTAGCCGGCGCGCAATACCTCGTCCACGTGCTGGTCGACGCCCTCGTCGCCTTCGACGTGGACGACGGCGTCGTGCACCTGGGGGTCAAAGGCGACCCCTACGGCGTCGATGCGCTCGAGGCCTTCCTTGGCGAGCGTCGCGAGCAGCAGCGATCGGGCCTGGTCGAGGGCGCCGCCCTCGTCGCCCTCAACCGTCGCGAAGTGGGCCGCGGCGAGGTCGAAGGCGTCGAGCACCGGCAGCAGCGCCGCGACGATCGAGCCCGCCGCACGGTCGGCCGCCTCGTCCGAGGCGCGCACGACCCGCTTGCGGTAGTTCTCGAAGTCGGCCTGCAGCCGCTGGAGCGACGCCACGTAGTCGTCGCGCTCGCGCTCGGCCTCGGTGCGCTCGTCGACCGACTCAGTCGGTTCAACGGACCCGTCGAGAACCTCGTCGACCGCTTCCTGGTTCGCCGCGCTCTCGTCGCTCACTGCTCGTCCACGATCTCGGCGTCGACGATATCGTCGTCGTTCGCGGATGTCGGGCCGCTCGCCGTCGGCGCGTTGGCCTTGGCCGCCTCTTCGTAGAGGCGCTGACTGAAGGACTGGCTGACGCTCAGCAGCTTCTCGGTCGCCGACTTGATCGCCTCCACGTCGGTGCCCGCGATCGACTCCTTCAGCGCGGCCAGGGCGCTCTCCACGTCTTGACGCTCGGTGCCCTGGAACGACTCGGCCTGGTCCTTCAGCAACTTCTCGGTTTGGTAGACCAGTCCGTCGGCGTTGTTGCGCACCTCGGCCTCGGCGCGGCGCTTGCGATCATCTTCGGCGTGGGCCTCAGCGTCGCGCACCATCCGGTCGATCTCCTCCTTGGAGAGTGACGAGCCGCCCGTGATCGTCATCGACTGCGTGGCGCCGGTCGCGGTGTCCTTGGCGGACACGTGGACGATGCCGTTCGCGTCGATGTCGAAGGTCACCTCGATCTGGGGCACGCCGCGCGGCGCGGGCGGGATGCCGACCAGCTGGAACTTGCCCAGAGTCTGGTTGTACGAGGCCATCTCGCGCTCGCCTTGGAGAACGTGAACTTCGACGCTGGGCTGGTTGTCGTCGGCCGTCGTGAAGACCTGGCTCTTCTTGGTCGGAATCGTCGTGTTGCGCTCGATGATCTTGGTCATGACGCCGCCCTTGGTCTCGATGCCGAGGCTGAGCGGGGTCACGTCGAGCAGCAAGATGTCCTTCACGTCACCCTTCAGCACGCCGGCTTGGACCGCGGCGCCGACGGCGACCACTTCGTCGGGGTTGACGCCCTTGTTGGGCTCTTTGCCGGTGACGCGCTGGACGAGTTCTTGAACCGCCGGGATCCGAGTCGAGCCCCCGACGAGGATTACGTGGTCGATCTTGTCGAGGGTCAGGCCCGCGTCCTTGATCGCCTGATCGAAGGGCGCGCGGCACCGCTCGACGAGGTGCGCCGTCAGCTCGTTGAACTTGGCGCGGGTCAGCTTGATGTCGAGGTGCTTCGGGCCGTCCGCGGTCGCCGTGATGAAGGGCAGGTTCACCTGGGTCTCTTGCACGCTCGAGAGCTCGATCTTGGCCTTCTCGGCCGCCTCCTTCAAGCGCTGCACGGCCATCTTGTCGTTGGCCAGGTCAACACCGTCTTGGTCCTTGAACGTCTTGATCAGCCACTGCATCACCGCGTCGTCCCAGTCGTCACCACCGAGGTGCGTGTCACCGTGCGTCGACTTCACCTCGAAGACGCCGTCCGCGATCTCGAGCACCGACACGTCAAAGGTGCCGCCGCCCAAGTCAAAGACGAGCACGGTCTGCTCGGCCGCACCCTTGTCGAGTCCGTAGGCGAGCGCCGCGGCGGTTGGCTCGTTCACGATTCGCAGCACCTCGAGGCCGGCGATCTGGCCGGCTTCTTTCGTAGCGGTGCGTTGGGCGTCGTTGAAGTACGCCGGCACCGTGATGACGGCCTGGGTGACGGTGTCACCGAGATAGGACTCCGCGTCGCGCTTGAGCTTCTGAAGAATGCGCGCCGAGATCTCCTGGGCCGTGTACTTGGTGCCGTCGATGTCGACGGACCAGTTCTCACCCATGTGGCGCTTGACCGACCGGATCGTCCGATCGGGGTTGGTGATGGCTTGGCGCTTGGCGACCTCGCCGACCAACACCTCGCCAGTCTTGGAAAACCCAACCACCGACGGCGTCGTTCGACCACCCTCGGCGTTGGGGATGACGACGGGCTCGCCCGCTTCGAGGACGCTCACGACCGAGTTGGTCGTTCCCAGGTCGATACCCACTGCCTTAGCCATGATGCTCCTTCGTACCGCCACCGCCATGGACCATCCACGGGGGTGAGATGCGCCTTACCAGTATACAAACTTGAGCCTAAACTTGTCAATAAAGTAGATCGTTATTCTAATAAGATTACTTGGATACTCATTGATCAGGTATTTCGTTAGTACTTACCCGTGATGCTGGTGCGGCGGTGCGGTACGGAGACTCACCACGACGCGACAAACCCAGTCGCTGACGGTCCCAACTCGTGCGTGGCGGGCTGACGACGCGATGGATCAACGCGTAGCCGCAATCCAGGCGCGCTGGCGCCACGACTCGACGTCCCGGTGACCGGTCCTGTCACGGGACGATCCTCGCTGACCAGACGCCGGTGTCGTTCAACGGACCCAACGACTGCTCACGCGCGACGTCGAGCTGGTGCGCCCTCGAGAGCGTGGTCGGCGCCGGCGCCGTCCGCACGTTGGCTGCGTGGGGTGGCCACGCATGCGACGCTCGAACTAGATGGGCAACGCCTTCGCGAGCCAGTCACTCACGTAAGTGCGCCACGATCGACAGCGTCGACTAAACCGCGACGGTGGCTGAGGAGTCCGTCGCTCCCTTCGACGAAACGCTGCCGCTAGCGACGTCGCGCGACCAGCTCGCCCTTGCCAATCGGCACGACCACCGCGTCCATCCGCGCGTCGGCGAGCACCAGGTCCACGAAGGCACTTAACTCGTCGCGGTGGCTGATGACGTTTTCCGCGACGAGAATCGCCCCGGCGACGAGGCGATCGGCGACGAGGCGGTAGCAGTCGTCGTAGACGTCCTTCTCGGCGTCAAGAAAGCAGAAGGCGACGTCGCGCTCGCGCGAGGGTTCGTCTCGAAAGTCGCCTTCGACGACGCGCACCACGTCGCCGACGCCCGCGTGGGCCACAGTTTCGCGCGCGAGCGCGGCCTTGGCGGCCAACACTTCGTAGGTCGTAAGGCGCCGTCCCACCTCGCGACAGGCGAGCGCGAGCCAGAGCGCTGAGTATCCTGCACTCGCACCGATCTCGATCGCCTCGCCCGGCGGCGCCGACGCGCAGAGCAGCGCGAGGAACTGTCCGGTCTCGCGGGGCACCTGTCGCAACCGGGCCAGTCTCGCCGTGCCGTCTATCCGGTCGGCCACGTCGCGGGCCTCGAGCTCTTCCATTCGCGAGACGATCTCGGCGGGTGCGTTGGCGAACACGTCACCGTTCTAGCAGGACCCGCTAAACCGACCGGTCCCCCCACTCGATACGCTGGCCTCGTGCTCGACTTGATACTGCTGCGCCACGGCCGCTCCGAGTGGAACGAGCGCAATCTCTTCACCGGGTGGCACGACGTCGACCTGACCGCCGACGGCGAGCGCGAGGCGACCGCGGCGGGGCAACTGCTCGCCGCGCAGTCCGACCTCGACCTGCGCGTGGTGCACACGTCGCTACTCACCCGGGCGATTCGCACCGCCGACCTCGCCCTCTACGCGGCGGGACGGTCGTGGATCCCGGTCCGGCGCACCTGGCGACTGAACGAGCGCCACTACGGCGACCTCACCGGTAAGGACAAGCGCGAGACGGCCGAACGCTTCGGCCGCGAGCAGCTGCAGCTGTGGCGGCGCTCGTACGACGTCGCGCCGCCGCCACTGCCCGAGGGCGACCCGCGCGACGTCGCCGGCGATCCGCGCTACCGCGACGTGCCGCGTGAGTATCTCCCGCGCAGCGAGTGCCTGAAGGACGTGGTCGCCCGAGCGGCGCCCTACTTTCGCGACGTCATCGCCGAGGACCTCGCCCGCGAGTCGGTGACCGGCGGCGGCGTCCTCGTCGTTGCCCACGGCAACTCAATCCGCGCCTTGCGCATGCTGATCCAGAACATCGCCGAGGACGAGATCACCGAACTCGAAGTGCCAACGGGCATCCCGTACCGCATCACGCTCGACCACGAGCTGACGGTCGTCGACGCGCGCTACCTCGGCGACCCCGCGGCCGCGGCCGCGGCCGCGGCCGCCGTCGCCCGCCAGGCTGGCTAGGCGACGGCGACGCCTTACAGGGCTTCGGGGCCGCGTTCGTTGGTGCGAACCCGCACGACCTTCTCGACGTCGGTGACCCAGGCCTTGCCGTCGCCGACCGAGCCGGTGCGCGCGGCCGACACGATCGCGTCGAGCACCTGGTCCACCTGTTCGTCGGTGCAGGCGACCTCCACGCGGATCTTGTCGACGAAGTCGAACTCGTACTCCTTGCCTCGGTAGATCTCGATGTGTCCGCCCTGGCGGCCGAAGCCTCGGGCCTGGGTTACGGTCATCCCCGAGATGCCGATGCTGGTCAGGGCCACCTTCACCTCGTCGAGCTTGAAGGGTTTCACGACTGCGGTCACTAGTTTCACTGTCTCTCCTCAGACGTTGTCGGGGTGGATGTGGCTCGGGGACATCACCGGCTCACCGAAAGTCGGCTCGGGGAACGCCTCCTCCTCGTGAATGGCGACGTCACCAACGGACAGTACTTCGTCGGTCTCGCGAAGTCCGCCCAGGACGAATTTGACGACCGTAAACACGATCGTCGTGCCGAGCGCAGTCCAGCCGATGATCCACAGGGCCGCGAGGAACTGTTCCCAGAGCTGGTGGAACGAGTGGGTGTAGAACCACCCCCCGACCGAAAAACCGCCCGGGCCTTTGTAGTGGGCCCCGGCTACGCCGTACTGGGTCATGCCCGGATCGGCGAGGAAGCCGACGAGCAGTCCGCCGACCAGCCCGGCGATGCCGTGGGTGTAGACGACGCCCATGGCGTCGTCGACCTTGCTGAAGGGACGGACCTTGGACAAGAAGTTCCACGCGAACCAGACAATCGTCGAGGCGATGAGGCCCACGACGATGGCACCGGTTCCGTTCACCCAGCCCGCGCTCGGCGTGATCGCGACCAGCCCACAGAGCATGCCGTTCAGCGCGCCGAGGAAGGTGGGCTTCTTCTGGCGCGAGAAGAACATGTCCATCAGCACCCAGGTCAATACGCCGACCGCCGTTGCCACGTTGGTGTTCAGCACCGCGCTCGCCGCGTCCGCGCCAGCGTAGAAGGGATCGCCGCCGTTAAAGCCGTTCCAGCCGAGCCAGAGAATACCGGCACCGACCGCGACCATCATCAGGTTGCTCGGAAAGGCGTTCTCACGATCTTGCCACCGGCGCGGACCGACGATCGCCGCGCCCACGAAGGCCGCTACGCCCGCCGAGAGGTGGATCACGTAGCCACCGGAGTAGTCGACCGCACCCTTTTGAGCAAAGAAGCCGCCGCCCCACAGCAGCGCGGCGTTCACGCAGTAGACGAGAGTGATCCACAGCGGCACGATCAAGAGCCAGGCCTTGAACTTGAGACGTCCAACCAGCGCGCCGAGAAAGAGCAGCGGCGTGATGGCGGCGAAGACGAACTGGAAGTACGCGAGCGTCGCCGTCGGGAAGTGGAAGGGGATGAGCGTATTGGCCCCCGACACCGCCTGACCCTGTTCGGCGCCGGCCGTCGACAACGGGGTGAAGTGGCCGATGAAGCCGCTGAAGAACGACCCCGTCGGCCCGAAGTGCGCCTGGGGCCCAAAGGCCAAGTTGTAGCCCCAGAGCATCCAGACGACGAGCGTCGCCGAGAAGCCGACGAACGTCATCAGCATGGTGTTGACGATCCACTTCTTTCGCACGAGGCCCCCGTAGAGGACGGCCAGTCCCGGCAGGCTCATCAGGCCGACCAGCGTCGCCGCGACGAGCTGCCAGGTATTGTCGGCCGGATTCAGCCAACTCGGATACGGAATGTTGGTAACGGCCAGCAATGCGTCCTCCTCCACTCGAGAGGGCGACGCTGACCTCGCTTTACGCGCCTAGTGTGCCAACCCTGGATTTCGGGTCGGTTAGCGACGTGTTTCGGCGGTGTGAACTACGGGTCACTCGGTAGAAGCGAGCGAGCGCTCGACGACCTGGCTGATGTCGAGCACCGCGACGTCATCGCCGCGCCCCTGAGCCTTCACGGCGTCGTCGAGCATGATCATGCAGAAGGGACAGGCCGTGGACACGACGTCCGCCCCGGTGCCGAGTGCCTCCTCGGTGCGCTCCATGTTGACGCGCTTGCCGATGTTCTCTTCCATCCACATGCGCGCGCCACCCGCGCCGCAGCAGAAGCCCCGCTCGCGGTGACGAGCCATCTCCACCTGGGTCAACCCCGGAATGGCGTCGAGGACGGTGCGCGGCTCATCAAAGACGCGATTGTGCCGTCCGAGGTAGCAGGGATCGTGATAGGTGACGGTTCCGGTGAAGGCGATGCCCGGCACCAGTCGGCCCGTGGCGACGAGGTGCTCGAGCAACTGGCTGTGGTGGATCACCTCGTAGGAGCCACCGAGCTGGGGGTACTCGTTCTTCAGGGTATTGAAGCAGTGCGGGCAGCTGGCCACGATCTTGACCGCGCCGACCTCGTCGAGGGTCGCAATGTTCACCTTGGCCATCTCTTGAAAGAGGTACTCGTTGCCCATGCGACGAGCCGGATCGCCCGTGCACGACTCACGTCCACCGAGGATGCCGAAGCGCACGCCCGCGCGATGCAGCATGCGTGCGGTCGATTCGATCTGCTTGCGGCCCCGCTCGTCGAGTGCACCGGCACAGCCCACCCAGTAGAGGTACTCCACGTCGCTCGGTATCGGCCCGTCAAAGACGGGCACCTCGAAGTCGAGTGCGGCGAGCCACTCGGTGCGCTTGGACGAACCGAGCCCCCACGGGTCGCCCTGGTTCTCGAGGTTGCGCAAGAGCAGGTTCGCTTCGCTGGGGAATCGCGACTCCATCAGCACCTCGTAGCGACGCATGTCGATGATCGCGTCGACGTGCTCGATGTCGACCGGGCACTGTTCGACACAGCTGCCACAGGTCGTGCACGACCAGAGCACGTCGGGATCAATCACGGTCGGCACCAGGGTCGTGACGTCGCCGTCGCCCGTCCCCGAGAGCAGCCGGTCCGCAGAGAGGAACATGTTCTCGCGCAGTCCCATGATCAAGAGCTTCGGGCTGAGCGGCTTGCCGGTGTTCCACGCCGGGCAGACCGACTGGCAGCGTCCGCATTCGGTGCACGTCGAGAAGTCGAGCATCTGCTTCCAGGTGAAATCCTCGATCTTGCCGACGCCGAAGACCGTGTCCTCGGTGACGTGCTCCATGTCCATGTCGGGGGTCTTGTCCAGGCCACCGAGGGCCCGGGGCCGGCGCGAGAAGCCGACGTTGATCGGGGCGAGGAAGATGTGCAGGTGCTTGGAGTAGGACACGAAGACGAGGAATCCAGCGATCACGGCGATGTTCGCGAGCAAGAACGTCACCTCGAGCACGCTGTTCACCCCGTAGCCGAGCGGGGCGAGCCAGTGAGCAACGACCTGTGACGCGAATGCCCACGGCGAGGCAAGTCGTTCATTGAAGGCGCTCAGCGCCGATCCACTGAGGCGCGGTCCGTGATAGACCGCGCCGACGGTGCGCGGGAAGGGGAAGTGACCCGTGTTGATCTGCGCCGCGCGATAGAGAAGCAAGGTGATGATGACCAGGGCAATCATGGAGAGGGTGATCCACGCCGCCCTGAGGTGGCTGCCGTAGAAACGGCTCGCCCGATCCTTGCGCGACGGCGCGTTGATAAGCCGAATGATCGCGAAGACGACGAGCGATACCAGTACGGCAGTGGCAAAGAAGTCTTCAACGAAGGCGAGCCAGTTGCTCTGGCCGATCCACGGGATGTGAAAGGAGCGGCTAAATAGTGCGCCGTAGGCCTCGACGATCGTCGCGAGCAAGACAAAGAAGCCCCACATGGTAAAGAAGTGGGCGAGGCCCGGCACCGTCCAGCGCAAGAGCTTGCGCTGTCCCGCAACCTCCACCAATTCGGTACCCGAGACCCGGCGGATTCCGTTCCACCGGCGCGGCGCGGCTTGACCACTGCGGATGAGTCTCGACAGCCAGTAGAAGCGGCGTCCGGCGAGAGCGAAGCCCACCGCCGTTATCACGAGTCCGATAATTATTCGAGCAAGCACCGAAGTCCTCCCGTCGCACCTCGCGCCAACGAGGCGCTTGAGTCTCTCCGAATCATCACGAGTGTCGGAAGTTTTCCCAGTACCGGCTCGCAGTAGGTCCACGCTGTCCGCGGTACTTCGATCCGAGTCCCGACGCACCGTAGGGCCGGTCCGCCGGCGTCGTCATCTCGAAGAAACTGATCTGGCCAATCTTCATGCCGGGGTAGAGCGTGATTGGCAGGTTGGCCACGTTAGAGAGCTCCAGCGTCAGGTGGCCATCCCAGCCGGCGTCGACGAATCCCGCCGTTGAGTGGATGAGGAGGCCGAGTCGGCCGAGCGAGCTCTTGCCCTCGAGTCGAGCAACGAGATCGTCAGGCAGCGCGACGCGCTCAATAGTCGATCCCAGCAAGAACTCACCAGGATGCAGAATCATGGGCTCGGTTGGGCCAACGTCGATTAACTCGGTCAGATCTTCCTGCGCCTCGCGGACGTCGATGACGCGCTGGGAGTGATTCCGAAAGACACGAAACAACTGGTCAACGTGTAGGTCAACCGACGATGGCTGGATGCACCCATCGCCCAGCGGATCGATCACGATTCGGCCTTGCGCCAGAGCTTCCTTGATAGACCGATCGGAGAGCACCATATCGATGGCCACGATACTCTCTGGTAAACCCGAATACGGATTGGAGACCCGCTCGACGGGCGAAGCGCTCCGCGAGCAGTACGATGGTCCCCACGCGGGCGTAGTTCAGCGGCAGAACATCAGCTTCCCAAGCTGAGAACGCGAGTTCGATTCTCGTCGCCCGCTCCAAGGGAATCAAGCACAACACCAGTGATTACAAGGTTTTTCGAGTGCTCCACAATATCCGCGAGTATCCACCAATGTCCGCTGTGAGATGCCCATTGATGCCCAATCGCCCTTCATTGATGCCCAATTGATGCCCAACCATCATGACCATCACCACCCGACTCGGTGTTTTCGCGAGAACGCACACGTGGCTTGCAAGTTTCGAGGTGACTGCCCCGAGGATGTCGGGTCTGGAAGTTGCCACGCTGACCGTGGCGCCCCAGGGTCAACATCAACGTCCAGTGAACCCTCCTGTGCGGTTTGACCAACTGAATCGGTATTTTGGAGACCCTGACCTCGCCTGATTGTCACCCGCCAGGGCTAAGGGACCACCCCTCCGCCACGAGTAAGGGACCACCTCGTCCCCCAATCCGTGCCGGCCGCCTCCGATGTTGACAGACCGGTGACGTGGTGTCAATCGAGTCCCCGACGCTTCCGCGAGGGCCCTTGATCGGACGTCGACGTCGCCATCTGTGGCCGCTGGCGCCTGCGATAGGACTCGCCTTCGATGACGAGTTCGTAGGCGGCGCTCTGGATGCGATCGACCGCGGACTGGGCGAGTAGCGGATCGGCGAACTGGGCGAGGAACTCACTCGGGTCGCGGTTCGACGTGATCACCGTCGCGCCGTGCTGATGGCGCTCGACGGTCAACTCGTAGAACAGATTCGTGTCCGTGGCGTCCAGTGGGTGCAGGGCGAAGTCATCGAGCACGAGCAGATCCACTGCGACGAGCTTGCGCATCTCGGCGTCGACACTGTTGTCGAGGCGCGCGGCCCGCAGTCGCTTGAACAGCTTGTCCGCGCGCTCGAAGTGCACCCGGTAACGACGCCGACAGGCGATGTGACCGAGGGCCGTGGCGAGGAACGTCTTGCCCACTCCGACGGGCCCGAGGATCAGTGCGTTGTGATTGTTATCGACGAAGCGCAGCGTCATGAGTTCGCTCCAGAGGGTCCGATCGAAGATGACCGCGGCCGAGTCGTCCCACGCCTCGGCGACCATGGTCGGATCAAGGTGACGGCGGACATGAGAAAATCCCCATAGGCGGTCATTGAGAATCCCCGGGGGCGGACAAGTCTTCTCCCCAGGCATGGCCACCATATTCCCCACGACAAGGTCGCAAGAACGAATTTCGACCGACGCGAAGTATCCCTAATTTGAAGCCCCTCCTCGAGAAACGTGGCAGTGACATCTGACCACTAACCCGAGGAGGGACCACATCTATGTTGTCAAAGGAAATTGTCATGAATATTCTCGAGGCATTCGACCTCACCCATTCCTACCGTTCGGCCGCGGCCTTGTGCGGCGTCGACCATCAAACGGTGCGTCGATACGTGGCGGCGAGATCCGCGGGACTCGACCCCACCGCCAGTTTCCAACGAACGACCATCGCTGATCCGTTCGCGGACAAGATCGCCGAATGGGTTCAGCGCTCGGGCGGCGCAGTGCGCGCCGACGTGGTGCACCAGAAACTCCTCGCGATGGGCTTTGAGGGGTCCGAGCGAACCACGCGTCGCGTGGTCGCCGCGTTGAAGGCCGACTTTGGCCGCTCCATGCATCGCATCTACAAGCCCTGGGTCACGGAACCGGGGATGTGGCTGCAATACGACTACGGACAGGGACCACGGGTGGGTGGAGAACCCACGACACTGTTTTGTGCGTGGCTCGCGTGGAGTCGATTCCGGGTGGTGATGGCCCTGCACGACAAAACACTGCCGTCGGTGTTCTCGGCCCTGGACCGCACGTTTCGACTCATGGGTGGGGCGCCCACCTACGTCTTGACCGATAACGAGAAGACGGTGACGACGGGCCACGTCGCGGGCATTGCGGTGCGCAACCGCGAAATAGTCGGTCTCGCCCACTACTACGGTGTCGCCATTCACACCTGCGTGGTGGCCGACCCCGAGTCCAAGGGCGGCTCGGAGTCATCGGTCAAGCTCGCCAAGGCCGACGTCCTACCTCGACCCGACAACCTGGTGGCGGACTACGACACCTTCGCGGAGCTCGAGGCCGCGTGCGACGCGGCCTCGACGCGCTTTAACACCCGGGTGCACCGCGAAACGAACGAACGGCCCATTGAGCGTCTCAAGCGCGAGCGCGAGTTCTTGCACCAGGTGCCCACCCACCCCTACAGCGTGGCCCTCGGACAGACGCGCGTCGTGTCGTGGTCCTCGCTCATTTCCTTTGAAGGGGCGCGTTATTCGGTGCCCTACCAGCTGGCGGTTTCAACCGGTGAGCGCAACGCCCTAGTGAGTCATCCTTGACGGATCGACTTTTGGGAGGCGCGGTGGGT
>DAIDLE010000008.1:0-108016 GCA_027449665.1 Acidimicrobiaceae bacterium
GACGAGGTCTCCTACCGCAAGGGCCATCGCTACCTGACCGTGGTCGCCGACCACGACCAGCAGGGCCGGGCCGTGTGGGTCCACGAGGGCAAGAACGCCGCCACCCTCGCCCTCTTCTACGACGAACTCGGTCCCGAGCGAGTCGCGAAACTTGAAGCCATCAGCCTCGATATGGGCGGGGCCTTTGCGAAGGCGACGAACGAGAAGGCGCCTCACGTTCGCCAGTGCGTCGATCCCTTCCACCTCGTCAAGATGGCCAACGAGGCGATCGACAAGGCCCGACGTTGGTCCTGGAACGAAGAGCGCCGCCGGGCCGCGCCCCCACGACCCCGGGGTCGACCGAGGAGCGACGAGCCGCCACGATCGCGCGACGAACCACGCTGGGTGAAGCACACCCGCTGGGCCTTGTTGAAGGACCCGGCCAACCTCACTGACGATCAGCTCAGCGTGCTGCACGAGATCCGAAGACACAACTCGGTGCTCTACCGCAGCTGGCAGTTGAAGGAGGGACTGCGCGATCTCTACCGGCTACGCAAACCCGCCGACGCACCCGCGCACCTCGAGTGGTGGCTGCGCTGGGCGAGTCGTTCTCGCATCCCCGCGTTCGTGAAGTTGGCCAAGACGGTGCGCAAGAATCGTGAGCGGATCCTGGCGGCGGTCGAACTGAATCTCTCGAACTCGAAACTCGAGGGACTCAACTCCAAGATTCGCCTCATCAATCACCGCGGCTACGGACACCACTCGGCCGAGGCGGTCATCGCCATGGTCTACCTCTGCTGCGGCGGACTCACCATTGATCTGCCAACGACGAGTTTCGCCTGAAGCTCAGAAATCACCCACACAAACCCGAGGAGAACCCATTATTGGCGTCATTTTCGTGTTCTTGCTCTTCGAGGTTTTCACCGTCGCGACGAACTTGGTCTTGACGTCGAGCCAGATACAAAATAACTCGGCGGACGTGCTCGCCGTTCTCGGCCAGGCGGTGTGGCGCGGAACCGGTGGCAAAATCATCGTCATCGCGGTGGTGCTGTCGACCGTGGCCACGCTCGAAACGACGCTCATTCAGGTGACTCGCACGATGTTCGCGATGGGTCGTGACCATACGCTGCCCAAGATTCTCGGCACGGTGCACCGCCGTCGTCAGACGCCCATCGTTGCCACTGCGGTTGTCACGGTGCTGTCGCTCGGCCTCTTTCTCGGTTCACAGTTCGTGGGCTCGATCAGCTCGATTCTGAGTGACGCCATCAACGCGATCGGTTTGCAGATTGCGATCTACTACGGGCTCGCTGGTTTCGCCGTCGTGGTCCTCTATCGTCGCCAGCTGTTCAGGTCGTTGTCGAACTTCGTGTTCATGGGCCTGTGGCCGCTGGTCGGAGCCGTCTTCATGGTGGCCATGTTCATCAAGTCCATACCGAATCTGAACGCCACAACACTCTGGGTGGGTCTGGGCGCGATGGCGCTCGGACTTATTCCGATGACGATCTACTGGGCGAAGGGCAATCCATACTTTGCGCTACCGTCAAAAGAGGATCGTCACGCAGTGCTGGAAGAGCTCGAGCTCAATCTCTGATTCCAATCTGCGACCGTCGACGGTCGGTCGGCTCCTGGATCGATCGTTCTCGACGGACTCCGCGTTGAGGTCGTGGTGGTCACTGCGATGCACTGAGTCGCCGTGTCGACGTCGTCGCCGAGGTCGGGTCGCCGCGGTGCCACGCGGCGCCGTCTGAAAGTTGACGCGTCCGGTCGGTGATCGTCGCGAGTGTCGTTCACTACGGCGAGCCCGCGATTGACCACTTGTCGTCCGGAGCCGTTCGGCGGTGCCCACGAACCACGAATCAAGCCACCTGAGAGGGTGAGATCTCGTTAACCCAAAATTCACTTAGTGGTTACCAACAGGTCACGACAGACACATCGAGTGGTCACGTAACGGCGAGACACTCGGGAGCGTGCCAATGGCGGATAGTTGACCTGACTGTGACGGAACGCGAAGCAGGCCAGAGTGACGCCGGGAATGATGGAATCTCAGTAGCGACGTCGGTTGAACGCACCGTTAGCCAGTTGCTCGACGACGCGCCCACCAGCCGGTTCCACCATCGAGCAGTTCTGATTTCGGGTATGGGCTTCTTTACCGACGCCTACGACCTATTCGTCATCGGCACGGTGGCCTCGATCGTGCAGACCCAGTGGTCGCTGTCGACGACCGAGACGAGTTGGGTATCTGGTTCGGCCGTACTCGGCGCCTTCCTTGGCGCGATGGCCTTTGGCCGGATTGCTGACGTGATTGGTCGAAAGACGGTGTACACCACGGTCGCGCTGATCATGATTATCGGCGCCGCGGCTTCCGCCGTTGCGCCAAACGTGATCGTCCTAATTGCGGCTCGATTCCTACTCGGCCTTGGGATTGGCGGCGACTACCCAGTGTCGGCGGTACTGATGAGCGAGTACTCGAATCGAACTGATCGGGGCCGTCTCGTAGGTCTCGTGTTCGCCATGCAGGCCGTGGGGTTGATCGTTGGACCCCTCGTAGGACTGGGCCTGTTGTCGTCAGGCTTGTCCGAGAATCTGACGTGGCGACTGCTGCTCGGACTGGGTGCGATTCCAGCGGCCGCCGTCATTTACTTGCGCGCGCGAATGCCCGAGTCTCCGCGATACCAAGCGCACGTACGACGAGAGGGTGCACGCGCCGCCGATGAGTTGCGCGTCTTCTCCGGTGGCGTGATTGATGCACCCGTCGCCGACGTCGCGAAGACGCACCTGATGAGTCCGCGCCAGTTCCTTACGAATCCACGCATGCTCATGTTGATCGTGGGTACGGCCGGCAGTTGGTTTCTCCTGGACTACGCCTACTACGGCAACACGCTGTCACTACCAAGCATCCTGCTGGAAGTCTCGCCGAACGCCACCGTCAAGGTGAAGTTGCTCTTGTCGCTCGCTATGTTCATCGCATTCGCGCTACCTGGCTACTACTTCGCCGTAACGCGGATTGATCGCATTGGGCATCGCAAGTTGCAGACGATCGGATTCTCGGTTATGGCGGGTTGCTTCGTGCTGCTCGCGGCCGTTCCGCGATTCACGACCATGGTGGCGCCCTTCATCGTCATCTTCGGGATCAGTTATTTCTTTACCGAATTTGGCCCGAATACGACGACCTTCGTCCTGCCCTCTGAGGGGCGGTTTCAAGGAGTCAGCGCAACGAGCTCAGCGAGTTTCTCCTCGGGCATCATATAGTCGAGCGTCTTGCGAGGGCGCCCGTTGAGGCTTCGCTGAATCTCCTGGAGGTCGGCCGCGCTGAATTGTGAGAGATCCGTTCCCTTCGGCATGTACTGGCGAAGCAGCCCGTTGGTGTTCTCGTTGGATCCCCGTTGCCACGGCGAGTGCGGGTCACAGAAGTAAATGGGCACGTCGGTTGCGACGGTGAAGGACTGGTGGTTGGTCATCTCTGAACCCTGGTCCCACGTGATCGAGCGCCGCAGCTCGGCGGGAAGGGTCATGATCGCCTCGCGCATCGCCGTCTCGACGGTGCTCGCCGTGTGGTCGTCCTTCAGGTGCAACAAGAGCACGAATCGGCTGGTCCGCTCGACCAGCGTCCCGACCGCGCTCTTGCCGCCGGCGCCGATGATGAGATCCCCCTCCCAGTGACCGGGTACCGCGCGATCCTCAACCTCCGCCGGACGTTCGGAGATCATCACCATGTCGGGGATGCTCCCACGCTTTTCGATCCGACCCTGCGCTCGACGCGACGTTCGTCCCGAACGCAGGCACCTCGTCAACTCGCGACGTAGTTCACCTCGTCCCTGGACGAACAGCGACTGATAGATCGTCTCGTGGCTCACGTGCATCGAAGGGTCATCGGGGTGCTCTCGTTTCAGACGCTCGGCGATCTCCTGGGGTGACCAGAGCTTTTCAAGCCATGACGTCACCTTGGCACACAGCACGGGCTCACTCAACTTCGCCTTCTTGGGTCGCCGGGCCTCTGCTCGGGCTCGTTCGTGGGCTCGCCAGATTCGGTAGTGCGCCGGACCACCATTGAGCGAGACTTCTCGAGTGACGGTGGATGGTGATCGGCCGAGTCGGCGCGCGATCGAGCTCATCGACTCGTGCATCCTCAGTCCGAGCGCGATCTCTTCGCGTTCCTCGAGCGTCAGACGTCCAGCACGAGGAACCCACTGATCGTCACGGCCCTCTCGTTTCTGACCGGCCAAGACGACCTGGACGTGCGACGGACTGGACAGGCTGACGTGCTTGGCGATGCTCCGCAGGGACTCACCATTCTGACGCAGCCGATGGACCAGTTGTCGTTGCTGTTTCGTGAGATGAACACCCACCGCGCCTCCCAAAAGTCGATCCGTCAAGGATGACTCACTAGGGCGTTGCGCTGACTCCTTGAAACCGCCCCCTGGCGCTCGGCCGAGATCTGCCCACGACCGACCTTAAGGACGAGAGCCGCTACGCGGTCTTTGATCGAGTCTTCAGTGCCATCGCCCGAAGTGGGCGCCACCCCGACACAGCGAAGTCAACCTCGATCGCCATCGACGAGACCGAAATCGAAACGTGGGGAACGAGGAAGAACGTCTACGTTCACGGGCGCGACGTCAAGACCGGCGAAGACACGACGACCAAGATGAAGCGAGTCACCGATCCGGACGCCGCCTAACGCGGATCTCGAGACCACGACTACAAGGAACCGGTCTTCGGCTACGAGGTCAGCGTCGCAGTCTCGGTTCGAGACGCCGATGTCGACGACGCGGTCCGAGGCGTTGTCGCCGGCAGGATTCGGCCCGTCAACGTGAACGCGAGAACTGTCGCTGTGTCACTCGTGGAAGAGGTCCGCGGTCTCCACGGCGCGATTGGCGACGTCCTCGTCGATCGGGAGTACACGCAACAAAATGACGGGCAGGACTTCCTTCTGCCCATACGAAGGATGGGTGCCGAGCCTGTCTTCGACCTGAAGTCGAACCAGATAGGACCTCGCGGCATGGTCAACGGCGCCATCATCATCGAAGGGCGTCCCTACTCCCCCTCCCTTCCCGAGGTTCTACGAACTATTCCCCCACAGATATGCAGACATCAGCATTTGCATATATCAATATCCGGCAGCGTACCCAATCTGTCAATACATAATGGGCATTCTGGTCAGGGACGCCGAGGAACGGTCCGCACGGGCTCGCTCGTGCGAGTGTCGCCTTCGGGACTGGCAAGCTGTCGCTCCAGAGCCGTGAACGCAGCGATGACCTCGGGTGCTTCGAACGCCTTGTTTCGCCGTCCGACGTTCACCTGTCGAAGAATCCCAGCTTCGACGAGCCGCTCAATCGCAGCGGCTGCCGGTTTGTAGGTCCGTCCGAGAAGCGTTGCAGCGCTGTCCGCAGTCAGGATTGGAGCGCCGGGGAGCATCCGTAGGAGGATGTCCGTTCCGGAGTTAGCCCGAACGGACCCCAGTCGTTCACGCCACTCATGCTCCAGTTCCGCCACCCGGTCCTCGTACGTCGCAGCGTCAGTCACAGACCTCGTGCAAGCGCTTGCAAAACGACCGATCCACGTGTTGAGACCATCGATGGCAGAAGGGGCGGTAGGCGACCCAACGTATCGGAAAAGGGTGAGTCCATCGATGTAATCCCGAGCCCACGTGGCGAGCACCAGCGACACCGGAGGGAGCGTTCGCAGAGCAAGTCCACGACGCCGAAGGATGAGGTGGATGAGGGCTCGTCCAGTTCGACCATTGCCATCCACGAAGGGGTGGATTGTCTCGAACTGCGCATGAGCGATGGCCGCCTGCGCAACGGCAGGAAGGTCGTCGGTGCAAGAGAAGTCGCACAAATCTTGGAGGAGGTCGTTGACGAGTTCCGGAGGGGGAGGCACGAAGACAGCGGAGCACGGGTTGTAGGCACTCCCCCCGATCCAGTTCTGCTGGTCCCGGACGATCCCTCCGTATTGCTCCAGTCGTGTTCCTGCGAGGAGACGGCGGTGCATGTCAAGAAGAAGGTCGACGGTGATGGGCTCACCGGCACTGATGCTCTCGACGGCAAACACCATGGCATCGATGTTGTTGAGAACCTCGGTTGCGGTGACGTCGGATGCGGCCTCGGACATCCCTCGAACAACTTCGGCGTGGAGAAGGCGTCGGGCTCCGACCTCTAGCCCCTCAATGCGTGACGAGGCGACCGCTTCAGCACGAAGCAAGATTCGAGCAAGCGCTTCGGTGTCAACGAGGGCTGATGCATGAGCGTTCAATCGAGCGACTGCGGCCTCGGCATCTGCCACATCGGCAGCGACCTCACCCTCCAGGAAAAAGCGGCGACCCATGAGATGATCCGGGACGTAGGCTTCGTAGTCGCACGATCGGCTGTCCTTCCGAGGAAGTCCGGTGCCGCCGACGTCGCTCCTCCAGCGCCGTTTCACAACCGTTGACATGGAATCTCCTTATTGGAGGTTAGTATACAACCTCCAATAAGAATCGAATGCGTTGGAGGTTACGGGTCACCCGATCCGGTCGTCCCGGCACTATCCAGCATCTTCTCAAGAGCAATCTTCGACACAAGGATGCGCCCGCCGATCCGGATGCAAGGAATCTCGCCACGGGCAACAGCGTCGTAGGCGGTCGCACGGGAGATGCCAAGGATGACCGCCGCCTGTTCGACGGTGAGCGTCAGGCGATGGATCGGCTCGTTCGGAATGACGGTGATCATGTCGATTCGCCTGCGCCTTCGAGCAACCGCTGAAGGGCTACCTTTGGGATGAGGATGCGCCGACCGATACGGATGCACGGATATTCGTCACGGGCGACCGCCTCGTAGGCAAACGTCCGGGAGATGCCGAGGGCGATGGCCGCTTCTTCCACGGACTTCGTCCGGCGCTGTTCTGGTCGGTCGGTGATGACCGGGCCGACCGTGCGCCCTTCGACATGCAGCTCTTCCCAGGAGAGGACGGCGACGGCCTCGTCGAACACATCGCTGTGCTCGTCCCACCATGGCCCTTGCGCGAGCGTGACGGTGCCGATGGTCTCGCTGTTCTGTAGCTCGGGGAGATCGTCGTCGGACATAAACTGCTCCCCCTACCCGGCGCTCGGGAGGGCTGCCGGTTGCGTGACGAGGAGCTTGGTCAATCGCTTCTTGGGACCAAGGACTCCGCCCATGATGGCGGCGGCTGCACGGTCTCGTTCTTCGATGAGGTGGCTGTAGACCCGCAAGGTCAACGAGGGGTCGGAGTGGCCGAGCCGGTCGGCAACAGTCCGGGCGTCCACGCCAGTTCCAATGAGCTGGGGGCGGTGAAATGCCGAAGATCATGAAGCCGAACGTCTGGAGCACGAGCCTCATCCCGGACACGGATGAAGAACGACGTCACGTTGTCGGGACGGAAGGGCGTCTCGACTTCGACGAAAGGGGAGAAGACGAAGGCATCCGAGCTGAGGGTCGATCTTGCGGCGGCGACCCACTCGTCAACTCTCGCTCGGTGTTCGGTGAGCAAGGCAATGCCGAACGGGTCAAGCGCAACCTTCCGGGAACTTCCGGTCTTGGTGGTCTTCTCGGAGACCCCACCGGGGACAACGACTAAGGAGCGGGAGACGGTTACGATCCCGAGCTGGAGATCAACGTCGGACCAGCGAAGGGCACAGAGTTCCCCTCGGCGCATGCCCGTGAGGGCTGCGCGCATGAGGAGCGGAGCAAGCCGAGGGTCCCGCTTCTCTGCGGCATCGATGACTGAGTGGACGACATCGACGGAGGGAGCCTGCACCTGGTGATGCTCCACTCGGGGAGGCTTCGCCCGTTCGGCGATGTTGTACCGAATCCACCCCCAGCGGACTCCTTGGTGGAGGGCTGCGGCGATGATGGCGTGATGGTTCTGGATGGTCTTGGGAGAGGCTCCGGTGTCCTTCATGGCGCCGTACAGCTCGTCAAGATTCCTGGCAGGCAGTCGGCTCAGGATGACCTTGCCAAGCCGTGGCCGAATGGTCTGCTTGATCTTTGCCCAGTAGTTCCGAAGGGTGGTCGGGGAGAGGTCGAGCCGTTCGCACTCTTAGAGCCACTGGTCGAGGAGCTGACCGAAGGTTGCTCGGATCCCGTCCGAGCGGGAAGGGGCCTGCTGGTCGATGAGGTCCCGGAGGGCTTCATCTGCGGCTCGTGCCGAGCCGTGGAACGTCTTCGAGCGCACCTTGTACTTGTCGGTGACCGGGTCCTTCCCGAGGGAAACCCGCAGCTCCCACACCCCACGCTCAATCTCACGCTTCGATCCACGCACGAAAGCAAGCGCAGCGAGATTTTGGGATTCGTTTTTGGGATTCTCGTGGGGGCAGCAGAAGGGCCGGTCCTTGCGAACCGGACCTGACCTGTACTTTCTCTAGTGGCGGGGGCACCATTCCTTCTGGTGCCACCCCAGTGCCACACCGAACATCCTCCCTGATGAACGCCTATACACAACAGCCCTGCACAGGGCCGTGCCCAAGCGTCGTGCGAGTCCCACTGAGCCCACATCGATAGCAGCCGTAGCACAACTGCCGGGGATCGAATCCGCAACCTGATGACGAAGCGCCACGAACACACCCTTCCAGAGCGATGTGACCGAACCACACGGCCCCCTGCCAAGGTGGCGGAATCAAGACCTGCCCCGTGTACAGAGATCCCAATCCCACTGGAACTTGGATTCCCTAGGTTCGCTCGCTTCTACTCGTAACGAGGACCGCCACCGTCTCTCCGTTCGCAGCCGTTTCGTCCGGCTTCTGGTCACCGTCAGCGGGCAACTCCTCCGAGTCGAGTCTCGGGTCAGTCGCGCGGTCTCGAATGATGGATGGGAGATGACTGCGATTCTCGGTCCCGCACTCGTGCCGGTTCTCCCCGTCGCGGTCCACCCCACGCCCGCCTAGAGTTCGAGGCGATACCCCACCCCTGGCTCCGTGATCAGGTGACGCGGGCTCGAGGGGTCGGCCTCGAGCTTGCGGCGCAGACGCGCGAAGAGCGTACGAAGGTACTCGGTCTCGGTACCGTAGCCCGTGCCCCACACCTGCTCCAGGAGGCTCTGATGCGTCACCAGGCGTCCAGGATGCCGTGCGAGAACAGCCAGAGCGGCCCACTCCTTAGGGGTCAAGTGGACGAGACGTCCCGCGCGCTCGACCCGCCGCGCCGCGAGGTCGATCTCCAGATCGCCCGCGCGAACGATGGGCTCGGCGGCCGAAGGCCGACGCCGCGTGACCGCGCGCACGCGCGCCAGCAACTCGTCAATGCCGAAGGGCTTGGTCAGGTAGTCGTCGGCACCCGCGTCAAGGGCTGCCACCTTGACGGCCTCCTGGGGGCGCGCGGACAGGACGATGATCGCGGCGTCGCTCCAGCCACGCAAGGCCATGATGACCTCGATGCCGTTGAGGCCCGGCAGGCCCAGGTCAACCAGGATGACGTCGGGGTGGACCTTGCCAGCTGTCGTCAGGGCCTCGGGTCCGCTGGTCGCGGAGTGGACAGTGAAGTCATGTACGCGCAACCCGATGGTGAGCGCCCGTACGAGCGCGCGGTCGTCGTCGACCACCAGGACCGTGCTCACGACTCCTCCGCCAGGCCGAGAACCATCGTGCAGCCGCCACCGGGGGTATCCTCGACCTCCAGCGTCGCGCCAACCGTGCTGGCAAATCCCTTAGCGATGGCCAGGCCCAGACCAACACCTTGGCCCTCGGCAACGTCACCGCGCCTCTGGAAGGGTTCGAAGACGTCGGTACGCCGCCCCGGGGGGATTCCGGGACCGTGGTCGATAACTCGCAGTACAACGCCGCTCGCCACGCGATCCAGGTCAACTGTCACTGGTGGTCCACCGTGCTCGAGCGCGTTGCGCACGAGGTTGGCGATGATGCGCTCCACCAACGCGGGGTCAGTCACGATGGTCAGACTCTCGGGTCCGTGGCGCACCACGGCGTGCGTCGTGGACGCGATGCGACGGGCCTCGCTCACGGCACGATCGACGAGCACCACGAGATCCACGGGACGCGCGACAATTTCTACGTTGCCCACGTGAATTCGATTCATGTCCAGCAGATCGCCCACGAGGGCGTTAAGCCTGTCAGCCTCGGCGTCGATGCCCGTGAGCAGCTCAGAGATGTCGGACTCTTCGAGCCGAGTGCGCGCACCGATGAGGGTGGTCGTGGCGGTCTTAATGGAGGCCAGCGGTGTGCGCAAGTCGTGGCTGACTGCGGCCAGTAGCGACTCACGCAACTCCTCGGCCTTCGAGAGGGCGCGCCGCTCGGCGGCCTCGGCCTCGAGGCGGCGCCGCTCAAGGGCCAGCACGAGTTGGGCGGCCACGCCCACGAGCAGCTCCCGCCTGGCGGGGTCCAAGTGTCCGGACACGCGCAGCTCGTAGCCGTCGGTGAGGGGCACGGCCGGATCGTCTGTCCCCAGGGTCCCAACTGTGACAGCAGAACCGCCAGGTTGGGTCGCGCGCACCGATGCCCCTTCGAGGTCGAAGACTCGCACCACCTCTGTGACTAGGTCTTCGAGGCGGTCCTCGCCACCGGCCACGCGTCGCGCGAGACGGGCGAGAGCTCGGGCGTCACGCTCGGCACGTCGCGCCGCCCACGTGCGCCGCTCCGCCAGGTCCACCAACCCGCTCACCGACAAGGCCGCGGCCAGGAAGGCCACAAGCGCGACGACGTCGCGCGCGTTGGAGATCGTGAAGGTGTGCACCGGGGGCGTGAACTCGTAGTTGATGATCGCAAAGCCCACGATGGCCGCCACAAGGCCCGGGATCACCCCTCCGATACCCGCCACCGCGAGCACCACCAGTAGGTAGGCGCTGATGGCCAACGCGAGACCGCGGGCCCCCTCCCCGCCGAGCACGAGGGTCAGGACGACAAAGCCCGCTAGGCCGAGCAGCGACGCGATGAATAGACGGCGCGGACCGACCGGGTTGGCCCAGCGTCGACGCCGCCCAAGGCCGGTCGGGTGCGTCTCGGGTACCTCTGCGCCGATGACGTGCAAGTCAATTTCGCCGCGACTCAGGGCCACGCAACGCGCCACCACCGAGCCGTTCACGAAGCTAGCCAGGCGAGTCTTGGGCGTGGCGGATAGGAGCAACTGAGTGGCGTTTTCGGCGCGCGCCACCGCGACGAGTGAGGCGGCCACGTCGGTGCCGACGACCTCGACGTAGCGTCCACCAAGCTCCTCGAGCAGAGCGACAGCGGCCTCGAGTCCCTCGCGCGAGCTGGTGAGCCCGTCACCGCGCGTCACATGCACGCCGAGCAGCTCGGCGTGCGACCTTGCGGCCATGCGAGCCCCGCGTCGGATGAGCCGCTCGGCAGTCACGTCGCCGGCGATGGCGACAACGATGCGCTCGCGGGTCTCCCACGCACGTTCGATCCCGTGGCGCTCGCGATAACTCTGGATTTCGTCATCGACCCGGTCGGCGAGCCACAGCAGGGCGAGCTCGCGAAGGGCAGCCAGATTGCCGGGGCGGAAGAAGTTGTTGAGGGCCGCATCGACGCGTTCGGCGGGATAGATGTTTCCGTGGGCGAGGCGGCGACGCAATGCCTCGGGGGTTTGGTCCACCAGCTGGACCTGTTCGGCCTCGCGCACTACCCGATCGGGCACCGTCTCGCGCTGAGCCACTCCGGTGATCGCCTCGACCACGTCGTTGACGCTCTCAAGATGCTGCAGGTTGACGGTCGAGATCACGTCGATACCCGCCTCCAGCAACTCTTCGACATCCTCCCAGCGCTTCTCGTGCTCGACGCCGGGCACATTCGAATGCGCCAGCTCGTCCACCAGCACGACTGTGGGGTGTCGGGCCAGGATCGCCGGAAGGTCCATCTCCTCGAACACCTGACCGCGATAGTCCACACGCCGGCGGGCCAGCACGCTCAGTCCCTCAAGACGCGCGGCGGTCTGGGGACGGTCGTGGGTCTCGACGTAACCCACCACCACGTCGGTGCCCCGACGCAGTCGGCGCAGGCCCTCGTCGAGCATCGCGTAGGTCTTGCCGACCCCCGGAGCGGCCCCCAGGTAGATCCGGAGCCTGCCGCGCACCCACGCCTCCTAGCGCCGGCTCAGTCGATCGAGTGCCAGATTGAGCTCGAGTACGTTTACCGCCGGCTCGCCCAGGATACCCAGGGACCGGCCCTGGGTCGCCCCCGCGATGAGGCTCATCACCGAGGCCAGCGTGAGGTGCCGGGCGGCGGCCACTCGTGGTGCCTGGAGACGAGCGTTGGCGATCGAGATGTCCGGGTCCAGTCCGGAAGCCGAAGTCGTCACGGCGTCCACCGGCACGAGCGTGCCGGGGCTCAGGTGGTTGAAGGTTCGATACGCCCGCGTGAGTTGGCCAACGCCGGACAACAGGGTCGGGTTCGACGGCCCGAGGTTGCTGCCGCCCGAGGCCATCGCGTCGTAGTTGGACGCCGAGGGACGCGGCTGGAAGTACGTGGCCAGCGGCTGGCCCTTGGCGTTGGTGAAGGCCTGGCCGATCAGGGAAGAGCCGACGACGTGGCCCTTCTGGCTCACCAGTGAGCCATTGGCGCGCCCGGGCATCGTGGATTGGATGATCCCGGTCATCACCAGTGGGTAGGCCAGTCCCGTCAAGACGGTCATGGCCAGCAGCATGACAACTGAAGTTCGCAGTACTCGGCGCATCAGTGCACCCCCAGGGCTGTGACGAGTAGGTCGATGAGCTTGATGCCTACGAAGGGCATGACTGCGCCGCCTAGGCCGTAGATGAGCAGGTTGCGTCGCAGGATCGCCTGAGCCCCCGCTGCCCGGAAGTGCACTCCGCGCAATGCGAGTGGAATCAGGGCAACAATGATCAAGGCGTTGAAGATCACCGCCGACAGGATCGCCGAGTGTGGACTGGCAAGGTGCATGACGTTCAAGGCGCGCAACGCCGGGAACTGGGTGACGAACATCGCGGGAACGATCGCAAAGAACTTGGCGATGTCATTGGTGATCGAGAACGTCGTCAGCGAGCCGCGCGTGATGAGCAACTGCTTGCCAATCTCGACGATGTCGATGAGTTTGGTGGGGTCCGAGTCCAGGTCGACCATGTTGCCGGCCTCCTTGGCGGCCTGCGTGCCCGAGTTCATCGCCACTCCGACGTCGGCCTGGGCGAGTGCCGGGGCGTCGTTAGTGCCGTCGCCGGTCATGGCCACCAGGCGTCCCCCGCCTTGCTCGCGCCGAATCAGGTCCATCTTGTCTTCCGGGGTCGCCTCGGCGAGGAAGTCGTCGACGCCAGCCTCGGTAGCAATGGCTCGTGCCGTCAACGGGTTGTCGCCAGTGATCATCACGGTGCGGATGCCCATCGTGCGCAGTTGGGCGAAGCGCTCGCGCATTCCGGGCTTCACCACGTCCTTCAGGTGCACCACGCCGAGTACGCGTGTCGCGTCGGCCACAACCAGCGGCGTGCCCCCGTCGAGGCTGATGGATTCGATGACACCCGCAAGGTCGAGCGGTGTACTCACACCCAAGGACTCCGTCCAGGCCGCGACGGCAGTGCCCGCACCCTTACGGATCTGGCGCCCCGCGACGTCGACACCACTCATTCGGGTGTGTGCGCTGAAGGGGATCAGATTCGCCTCGCCCGGCAGTGCGTCACTCATGAAGTAGGTCCCGTGCACGAGTTCGACGATCGAACGGCCCTCGGGCGTCTCGTCGGACATGCTGGACCACAGCGCCGCCTCCGCCAGGGCCGACACGTCGGCGCCCCCCACCGGGATGAGGTCGACCGCGCGGCGGTTCCCGAAGGTGATGGTGCCCGTCTTGTCCAGCAGCAGCGTCGAGCAGTCGCCGGCGGCCTCGACGGCCCGTCCCGAGGTTGCCAGGACGTTGCGTTGAACGAGCCGGTCCATGCCCGCGATGCCGATCGCGCTGAGCAGCGCTCCGATGGTCGTCGGGATGAGGCAGACGAAGAGAGCCACGAGCACGACCATCGACTGGGTCGCGTGGGAGTACGTGGCCAGGGGCTGGAGGGTCACGATGACGAAGACGAAGACGATCGTCAGACCGGCCAGCAGAATGTCCAGGGCGATTTCGTTGGGTGTCTTCTGGCGACTCGCGCCCTCCACGAGGGCGATCATGCGGTCCAGGAACGTCTCACCGGGGTTCGAAGTGATACGTACCACGATGAAGTCCGACAGCACACGAGTCCCGCCGGTCACCGCGGAGCGGTCCCCACCGGACTCGCGGATCACGGGAGCGGACTCGCCGGTGATCGCGGACTCGTCCACGGTGGCGATGCCCTCGATGATCTCGCCGTCGCCCGGAATGATGTCGCCCGGACCGACCTCGCAGACGTCGCCGACTCGCAGACTGGCCGAGGGTACATCGAGAACGCTGCCCTCGCGGCGCACGCGAGCCATCGTGTCGGCACGGGTGCGCCGCAGCGCGTCGGCTTGGGCCTTCCCGCGGCCTTCGGCGACGGCTTCGGCGAAGTTGGCGAAGAGGACCGTCACCGCCAGCCAGGCCACCGTCACGCCGGCGAAGGCGTTGGTCGCCGTGGAGTTCTGACGCAGGTCCTTGAGCCAGAAGAACGCGGCGAGCACGGTGACGACCTCGACGATGAACATCACCGGATTGCGCGCGAGGGTGCGCGGGTTCAACTTGCGGAACGAGTCGCCGGTCGCTCGGCGCACGAGCGCCGGTTCGAGGCTCAGGCGGTTGTGGGTGGCGGTGGGCGTGCTCACGGCTCTCCTATGCGTGGGTGATGAGGTGCTCGACGATGGGGCCGAGTGTGACGACGGGGAAGTAGGTCAGACCGACGACGATGACGGTGACGCCGATCAGAAGCGTGGCAAACAGCGGCGTGTCCGTCGGCAGGGTGCCGGCGCTGTCGGGGACCGCAGCCTTGCGCCCAAGAGATCCAGCGATGGCCAGCGCTGCCACGATCAGCGCGAAGCGCCCGAAGAGCATGCAAAGTCCCAGGGCGGTGTTGAGGAACATCGTGTTCCCGTTCAGACCGGCGAACGCGGAGCCGTTGTTGTTGGAGGTCGACGTGAAGGCGTAGACCATCTCACTCAGGCCGTGGGCACCGTGGTTCAGCAGCGAGGCACGGACGGACGGGATCGAGATGGCGATTGCCGTGGCCACGAGGACGAACAACGGCACGAGCAGGATGTAGATCGCCACGAGTTTCATCTCGGCTGCCTGGATCTTCTTACCCAGATACTCGGGGGTGCGCCCCACCATGAGGCCGGCAATGAAGACCGACAAGAGCGCCAAGATCAGCATTCCGTACAGACCTGAGCCGACGCCCCCCGGGCTCACCTCACCGAACATCATGTTCACCAGCAGTACGCCTCCGCCTAAGGCGGTGTAGCTGTCGCCCATCGAGTCGACAGAGCCAGTCGATGTCGCGGTGGCAGAGGTGTTGAAGAGCGCCGAAGGAGCCGCTCCGAAGCGCACTTCCTTGCCGGTCATGTTCCCTCCGACCACCGTCGCGCTGGCGTGCTGGGTCACCCCAGCTCCCAGGAGCGGATTGCCGTGGGCTTCGAGGGCCATTGCCGTGAGCGCCGAGCCCGCCCAGAGAAGAGTCATGGCCGTAAGGACCGCGGCACCCTGGCGCCGGCGACCGGACATGACGCCGAAGGTCCAGGCGAGCGAGAACGGGATCAGCAACAGAAGCCAGATCTCAAAGAGGTTCGTGAATCCATTGGGGTTCTCGAAGGGGTGCGCTGAGTTGGCGTTGAATGGTCCACCGCCGTTGGTGCCGAGATCCTTGATCGCTTCCTGGCTGGCGATCGCACCTCCGGGCAGGCTCTGGTGGGCACCGGCAACGGTCTGCACCACGTGTGGCGCGCTCAGGTTCTGGATGACACCGTTGGCGGCCAGCACGAGGGCGGCCAACACCGCGATGGGGATCAATACGCGCACCGTGCCGCGAACGAGGTCGACCCAGAAGCTGCCGAGGGTGCCCGTGCGCGAACGTGTCAGGCCGCGAATCAGTGCCACAGCCACTCCGATGCCCACGGCCGCTGAGAGGAAGTTCTGCACGGTGAGCCCAGCCATCTGGGTCAGCAATGACATCGCGCTCTCACCGCTGTAGTTCTGCCAGTTGGTGTTGGTCACGAAGGAGACCGCAGTGTTCCAGGCGAGCGGGGAACTGAGCGCGCCGGTGTGACCGGGGTTGAGTGGCAACAGGCCTTGGAGGCGCTGGATGCCGTACAGCAGAAGCACGGAGGCTCCTGAGAAGCCGAGCAGGCTTGTGGCGTAGGAGCGCCAGGACTGCTCAGACTGCGAGTCGACACCGCTCACGCGGTAGAGCAGGTTCTCAACTGGCCGGAAGACGCGATCCAAGCGTGACACAGAGCCCGAGTACACCCGGGCCATGTAAGAGCCCATGAACGGAACGGCCACCGCGAGGGCGGCCACGAGCACGAGGAACTGCAGCACGTCATTGCCAGACATCAGAATCGCTCCGGAAAGAGGAGGGCGAAGACGAGGTAGATGGTCGCGGCAAGGGCCACGAGCAAGGCGATGAGGTCATCGATGCTCATCGGCTGGCCTCCGGGATCTCACCCTCCTCCGAGCGGATCAGGCGCTCGCACCCGCGGGCGAAGAGTCCCATGAGGAGGAAGAACCCGATCGTTACTGCGATGTACGCGATGTCTTGCACATTTGCCTCGCTGTCCGAGAAGCCAACCTAGGTGCGCCCTCTATGAGGGGCCGGGTTCTTTACGTTCTCGTCACGCCCGAGAACTCGAAATCCACGCCTTCGTTACGCGGGGCGTTAGGTCTGCAATGTGAAGGGTTCAGGAACCGCGGCGCCGTCGAATCCACTGATGTCAGTCCGACGCCTGCCAGCACTACGTGGGTCGTCGAGACCGACTCAGTGGAAGGTCCCAGAGTCCTCATTCGGATCCCGAGCATTCGGAAGTGGCCAGCCGCGGTATTCCACCACGGATGAGATGGTGAGTCTCGCTCACTGCTCGGTCTACCTCGAGCCGAGCTCGCGTGGCTTGGGCGAGACGACCAAGCAAGGACATGGTCGGCGGTACAGTCGCGACCCCGTGCGGAGTGTGGCGCAGCGCGCCGCCCTGCCCCGGCAGCTCGTGTGCGCACACGGGCCCGATACTGGAGGGAGCGAAACGTGCGGACCTGGGCGGGTGTATCGCTCAGTGTGCGCTGGCCGGCTCCCGAGAAACGGCCAGCGTCGTCCGAGATACTCTCGCCCAGCAGGGGCGCTCGGCCCCGGACAGCACGAAGGCCCTGGTCGAGCCAGGGCCTTACGTGGGTCATCGGATTTCAGTGGGGTGACTCCTGTTCCGGGGTCCCCGCGGGAACGACGAAGGTGCCTCAGGCTTGAGGTGTGATCCAACAGTCCCGAAGCACCTTCGTCATCACCGACCCTAGTGAGATCGTCCAGGCCCTGGTGGGGCTCAAGGACGTGCGCGTGCTCGCCTACGTGCGCCACGGTCCCGACGTCTCGCTCGTCATCGAGCAGACTCTCGGCGAGGTGCGCTGCCCGATCTGTGCGGGGATAGCCCGGCTCAAGGACCGCCCGGTCGTGACCTACATCGATCTGCCGGTCTTCGGCTCGCCCATGCGCCTCACCTGGCGCAAGCACCGGATGCGCTGCGTGAACCCGGGCTGCGCGATGAAGAGCTGGGTGCTGAGAGACCACCGGATCGCGGCCAAGAGCTGCCTGCTCACGACCCGGGCGGCCAAGTGGGCGACCGAGCAGGTGGGCACCGGCCGCTCGGTCAAGGAGGTGGCCAAAGAGCTCCGCTGCGAGTGGCACACCGTCAACGACGCCGTCCTCACCTACGGCGCGGCGCTCCTGGCGGCCGACACCAAGCGCCTCACCAAGACCACGGCGATCGGTCTCGACGAGACCAACTTCGTTCGCCTCGCCGAGCAGCGCACCAGCTACGCCACCACGGTCTGTGACGTCGCGCACCACCAGGTGATCGACATCCTGCCGAGCCGGCACTTTCTCGACGTGGCCCAGTGGATGGCCGACCAGGGCCTCGACTGGCGCCGTCGCATCACCTACGGGGCCCTCGACATGTCGGCCACCTACGCGGCCGTCTACTCCGCGATGCTCCCCGGGGCCGCCCAGGTCGTGGACCCATTCCACGCCATCGCCCTGGCCAACCGGGCTCTCGGCGCGATCCGCCGACGCGTGCAGATCGAGCAGCTGGGACACCGCGGGCGCAAGGACGACCCCCTCTACCGTGCGCGACGGCTGCTGCTGCGAGGCGAGGAGCGCCTCTCTGGCGAGGCCGCCGAGCGCCTGGCGTCGCTACTGGAGCTGGGAGACCCCAGCGCCGAGGTGGCCATCGCCTACCGCGTGAAGGAGCGCCTGCGCGACTTCTACCGCGAGAGCAATCCGATCGCCGCCGAGGCGATACTGGCCGACCTGCGAGACCACTGCCTGAACAAGAGCATGCCGCCGGAGATCCGTCGGCTCGGCAAGACGATCCAGACCTGGTTCGCCAAGCTCTGCAACTTCCACCTGGCGAGGGTGTCCAACGGACCCACCGAGAGCCTCAACAACTTGATCAAGCGCATCAAGCGAATCGGCTTCGGGTTCCGGAACTTCGAGAACTACCGGATCCGGGCTCTGCTCTACGCCGGCAAGCCCAACTGGCGAGTCCTCGGCTCGATCGTGGTCCAGTGACGCGTGACCCCATCAGAATCCGATGAGCCCACAAAGGCCCTGGTCGAGCCAGGGCCTTCGTGCGCTCCGAGACGAGTATCTCGGAGAATGGTGGCGGGGGCAGGATTTGAACCTGCGACCTTCGGGTTATGAGCCCGACGAGCTACCAGACTGCTCCACCCCGCGTTGGGAACTCCAATGCTAGCAGGCGTGCACGCAACTCGTCAGCGACAACCGGCCTTGGCGACGCCTCAATTGTGCTTCGCGAGTTCGGCCGCTGCGGTCAGTGGTTGCGCGATTGTTCTTTCGCGGCGTGGACGATTCAACAGCAAGGTCGCCGCGGAAGAAGCCTGTCCTTGGGCATTCTCGGCAAGGACAACTACCGCTCACCTCACGTGGCACGACACGCACGTGTCCAGTCGGCAAGATCAATGCTGTGCGTCGCGACGACTTCCATGGTGGCGGTGCCGACGCATCGGCGTGACGGGTTCACTACCTAGAGCCGTGTGCGTTTGGATGCGACCAGCCGCGCCGTCAACTGAATCCGCTCCCGCAGACTCACTGCCGCTGGTGCGTCGTCAGGTTAATCGTGGGTAACCGTAGGGGCGACGTAGGAATGGTGAACTGACACGCGACTCACGGGTTTTGTAATATGTGGTACATTTCAGTGATGTCGAGTATCTCACGAATCGATGTCTTTTCGTACAACTTGAACTACGCCCACGGCGACTACGTCATGTCGGGTGGCCGCACCATCCGCACGCTGACGAGTTCGGTCGTTCGCGTCACGACCTCTTCAGGCGTCGAGGGTTTTGGCGAGGTCTGTCCGCTCGGACCTAGCTACCTGCCGGGCTACGGCGCCGGCCCGGCGTCGGTCATCGGCCAATTCGCCGCCGCCCTCGTCGGGCTCGACGTGGAGAATCTCGGACTCATCAACCACACCATGGACACCGCACTCGCGGGTCACGGCTACGCCAAGTCCGCCGTGGACGTCGCGTGCTGGGATGCCTTTGGCAAGTCCGTTGGTCAGCCGGTCTACACGCTGCTCGGCGGACGTCGCCACGACCGGCTGCCACTCTACGTCGCGGTACCCCTCGATGACGGTGATGCCATGGCGAACCACGTCGCCGCGCGCAAGGCCGAAGGCACTCGTCGGTTCCAGTTGAAAGTCGGCGCGGACCCGCACGACGACGCGTCGCGCGTCGACGCCGTCGTGGCGGTGACTGACCACGACGACGTGATCGTGGCCGACGCCAACTGCGGATGGACGCTCCAAGACGCGGTGATCGCCGCTCGGCTGCTCAACGACCACGATCGGGTCTTTCTCGAACAGCCCTGCGCGACGCTCGAGGAGTGCCTCATCGTGCGCGAGCGAACGACGCTGCCGATGGTCCTCGACGAAGTCATCA
The DNA here is from genome assembly GCA_027449665.1 of Acidimicrobiaceae bacterium. Taxonomy (GTDB): domain Bacteria; phylum Actinomycetota; class Acidimicrobiia; order Acidimicrobiales; family RAAP-2; genus RAAP-2. The sequence goes on from DAIDLE010000008.1 coordinate 19,956, forward strand.
CCGATCCGCACGCGCTGCTGCGCGCCTACCACGCCCGAGCGATGGAAGCGATCAATCTGAAAATCAGCCGAGTCGGCGGTCTCACGAAAGCGATGGTCATGCGCAACCTGTGCGAAGCACTCGGCGTTCGCATGACCATTGAGGACACCTGGGGCGGCGATCTCACGACGGCTGCGGTGAGCCACCTCGCGGCGAGCACGAGTCCCGAACACCTCTTCGCCGCTTCCTACATGAATGACTGGGTGCTCGAACACGTAGCGGGCTACCAACCTCGGTCCCGCGACGGGTGGGGCACGATCAGCGGATCCGACGCCAGCGGACTCGGCATCGAGGTCGACGTCGCCGCGCTGGGGCGACCCGTCTTGAGCGTCGACGCCTCGAGCCGGTGAGCCGGTGGGCCACGCGCTTCGCGACGCGGCGACGAGCCTCGTGAGCGACGTCGTCGAGACGACCGAGTACCACACTGCCGGCGAACCCTTTCGCATCGTGGCCGACGCGTCGTTGACGTTCGAGGGTGCGACGGTCGCCGACAAACGCGACTACGCCCGGCACGCCGCGGCGCTCGAACGGCTACGCACGATGCTCTGTCGAGAACCACGTGGACACGCCGACATGTACGGCTGCTTCGTCGTGGCGCCCAACGACGCGGGCGCTCACTTCGGCGCCCTCTTTTGGCACAATGACGGCTACTCGACGGCGTGCGGCCACGGCACTATGGCGTTGGGCGCGTGGGCCGTCCAGAGCGGTCGGGTGGTCGCCGATCCCGACGGCGTGACTGACGTGATCATCGACGTGCCCTCAGGTCGCGTACACGCTCGCGTTACCCAGGTCGGCGGCGCAACCACCGGCATCGCCTTCGAGAACGTCGCGTCGTACCCCGTAGTGCGCGCCTACGACGTGGCGCTGACTCGAGGTCACGTGACGGTCGACGTAGCCTTCGCCGGCGCCCTCTACGCGTCGGTCGCGGCGTCGAGGCTGGGCCTGCGAGTCACGCCCGAGCACGCCGGCGACCTGCGCGCGATCGGACGAGAAATCAAGTGGGCGCTCAACGACACGCCCGTCGCTCAACACGGCCTCGATCCGCGCCTTTCCGGCATCTACGGCACCATCATCTACGACGACCTGGATGAAACGCCCGACGGCCTGCACCAGCGCAACGTCACCGTCTTCGCCGACGGGCGTATCGACCGATCCCCGTGCGGCTCGGGGACGGCCGCGCGTCTGGCCCTGCTCGCCGAGGACGGCCGGCTGACGCCCGGGCGCGTGCTGATCCATGACTCCATCATCGGCACCCGATTCACGGCCCACTACGAGCGAGCGGGCGCCGACGCGGCCCCGGGCGCGATCGTCGCGGTCGTCGAGGGCACGGCTCACCAGACCGGACGCGCGACGTTTCTTCTCGACCCCGCCGACCCCGTCGGTACGGGCTTCGTACTCCCATGAACGCTGAACCGAGGAACGCGTCGAACCGCGACGGTGGGGCAGCGGCGAAGCCTCCGCGCTGGATGTCGGACGATGCGATGCTCGCCGCCGTCCCCATGGGCGCGGCGATTCGGGCGGTGCAGCGTGAGCTGCGCGCCGGACTGGATCCGGCCAACGACCTCGCGCGCAGCATTGTCGACCTCGACCGCGGACAGCTCCTCTATATGCCGTCGAGATTCGGCGACTACGTCGGCGCCAAGGTATCGACGGTGGCCCCCGAGAACCCCGCGATGGGGCGCGACCGGATTCAGGGCGTTTACGTCCTGATGGACGCTGCCACCCTTGGTCCCATCATGCTGATGGACGGTCGCACCCTCACGGCCCTGCGCACGCCGGCCGTCTCCGCGGCCGTCGCGGACTTCCTAGCCCCCGAACACGTCGAGAACCTCGTCGTGTTCGGCTCGGGACCCCAAGCCGCGGGCCACGTCGAGGCCATGATGGCCATCCGCTCCATTGACCACGTCAGCATCGTCGCGCGCGATCGCGACCGCACAGCGAGCCTGGTCGGCCGACTGGCCACCAGTGGCGTGCCAGCTGATCTCGCGACCGCCGAAGCCGTGCGTGGCGCTCAGATCGTGGTGTGCGCCACGACGTCGCGCACCGCGCTGTTCGACGGAACCCTCGTCGCTGACGACGCACTGGTCGTGGCGATCGGATCACACGAGCCCGACGCCCGCGAGGTGGACTCCGCACTCGTGGCGCGCGCCCAGCTGGTCGTCGAAGACCCCACGGTCGCGCTTCGCGAGGCGGGCGATCTGCTCATCCCGATCGGCGAGGGCCTCGTCGATGCGACGTCGCTGATCCCGATGCGCGATGTCGTGACCGGTGCCGTCGTAGCGGACCGCTCTCGTCCTCGGGTCTTCTCGAGTTCGGGCATGCCCTGGGAAGACCTCGTCGTAGCCGCCGAGATCTACCGCGTCAGTCGCTGATCATGGACGTCATCACGCTCGGCGCATCCAGTCTTCGGGTATCGCGAATCGGCCTCGGCATGCTGAGCGTCGGCTCGAACCCCGATCGCCCCTGGACGCTCGACGAGGAGTCGTCGGCACCCCTCGTGCGCGCGGCGGTCGAGGGCGGCGTGAACTTCTTTGATACCGCCGACTCCTATAACCACGGCCAGAGCGAGGAGGTGACCGGACGCCTCCTTCGCCGCTACGCCCGTCGCGACGAGGTGGTCATCGCGACCAAGGTGGGCCTGAACCAGTCGGCGACCGGCGGGATCAATCTGAGCGGCGACTACATTCGCCTCGCCATCGACGGCTCGCTTCGCCGACTCGGCACGGACTACGTCGACCTCTACCAGGTTCATCGCTTCGATCCCCGAACGCCGCTCGAGGACACGCTCGGCGCCCTGAACGAGCTCGTCGAGGCCGGCAAGGTGCGCTGGCTCGGCGCCTCCTCCATGCACGTAGAGCAGTTCCAACGGTTCCTCGAAGCCGCCGATCGCGCGGGCCGGGCGCGCGTCGTGGCGATGCAGGGGCACTACAACCTGATCTACCGCGAAGAGGAGCGGCGAATGATGCCGCTCTGCGCGGAGCGGGGCATCGGCTACACCGCGTGGAGCCCCTTGGCCCGTGGACTGCTCGCGGGTACCCGCGCAACCGCGCTCACCCCGCGGGCCCAGAGCGATACCTTTCCCGATGGTCGTTACGAGCATCCGAGCGACGCAACAGTGATCGACCGGCTCGCGAGCGTCGCCGCACGCCGTGGCGTCTCCCCTGCGCGCGTGGCGCTTTCGTGGATCGCGCATCACCCGACCGTCGTCGTTCCGATCATCGGGGCGACGCGTCCCCAGCACGTCGTTGACGCGATCCAGTCAACCAGCCTCGAGCTAACCGACGACGAGCGGGCGTGGCTCGAGGCGCCGTACGAGCCCCACCGAGTACACGGGCACATCTAGGTTCAGTCGTCGCTCGACGCTCGAGCGCCCCAGGTCATCGACTCACCGGGGGGCGAGATGCGCTGAGCCACGCCGAGTGGATTGTCGTCGCGCAGTGCGAGCGGCAGCAGATGCGCGGGCACGTTCTGATAGCTCACCGCGCGAAGGAAGCGGTGAATAGCGGCCGTGCCCACTGAGGTACCAGTGTCGTTGGTCGTCGCCGGCCACGGCCCGCCGTGCTGCATCGCCGGCGTGACCGCGACGCCCGTCGGCCAGCCGTTGAAGAGGACGCGACCCGACACGGCCGCCAGCACGTCGATGAGCGACGCCAGCGCCGGGGTCGCCTCGTCGACGAGCGCGTGCACACCGCCGGTGAGATTGCCCGGAAAGAGACGGCGAGCGGCGTCGGGCAGGTCGGACTCACGCTCGTAGACAACGACCACCGAGAGCGGCCCAAAGGACTCGTCGAGCAGTCGCCCACCGGCCGTTTCGAGTGTCTCGAGCGACACTGACACGATGGTGGGGGTCACCCAACCCTGGCCGTCGGCGTCGACGCGGACGTTCCCCGGTGCGATAACGCTGACGCCGGGGGTCTCGAGTACCGCGTCGCGCCGCGCGCGATAGGACGCGGCGATACGTGGATTGAGCATCCGGTGTTCCGGTACCAGCGCGGCGGCGGCCGCGATCGGCACGGCCACGCTCGCTACGTCGGTCACGAACAAGAAGCCCGGCTTCGTGCAGAACTGACCCGCGGACAGCGAAACGCTGCCCACGTATCCCTCGGCGAGCGACCGCGGATCGTCGGCGAGTCTGGCGCGAGTCACGAACTGAGGATTGACGCTTCCGAGCTCGCCGTAGAACGGAATCGGATCCGGGCGATTCGCAGCGATGTCGGCGAGCAGCCGTCCCGCGTGCAGCGACCCCGTGAAGGCACCGGCGCGCACGCGGGCGTCTGCCAAGAGCGTGACGCCCGCCGCCTGGCCAAAGACCACCTGCAGGACGTCGGCCGGCGCACCCGAGCGTTCGAGCGCCACCCGGACGACCTGGGCGGTGCGACGCGACAGTTCGGGGTGGCCCGGGTGGGCCTTCACAATCACCGAGCAGCCGGCCGCGAGCGCCGAGGCGGTGTCACCGCCGGCCACGGAAAACGCGAACGGGAAGTTGCTCGCGGCAAAGTTGAGGACTGGACCCATCGGTACGAGCGTGCGCCGCAGATCCGGTCGCGCGCCGAGCGCGAACGTTGGATCGGCTTGATCAATGCGTACGTCGAGGTAGTCGCCGTCAACAATCACGTCAGCGAAGAGTCGAAGCTGCACCGCCGTTCGCTTCAATTCGCCGCGTAGGCGGGCCTCGGCGAGGCCCGTTTCAGCTTCGGCGAGGGTGACGAGCTCATCGGCCGCGCCCTCGAGCGCGTCGGCGACGACCACGAGCGCGCCCGCGCGCGTTCGTGCCGCCAGCGCGGACCACTCGATAAACGCTGCCACCGCGTCCGCGGCGCAGCGAACGAGATCGACGGACGTCGAATCAGCGATGGTGTTCGGGGTCTCCACCTAGAACTCGAATCCGGCCGGAAAGGGATCACTCGGATCATAGAGATACTGGGCCAGTCCGGTGACCCACGCACGCCCGGTGATCGTGGCGATCACCGCAGGCGTATCGCCGACTGAGGTCTCGCCAATCAGTCGACCGACAAAGCGCGTGCCGATGAATGATTCATTGATGAAGTCCTGGTGCAGCGCGAGCTCGCCGCGTGCCCAGAGCTCGGCCATCCGCGCCGAGGTCCCGGTTCCGCACGGCGAACGGTCAAACCACCCCGGGTAGATCGCCATCGCGTGACGAGAGTGCTGGGCAGTCGAGCCCGGCGCGAGAAACTCCACGTGGTGGCAGTAGTCCACGCCGGCCACCTCGGGGTGGTGCGGCGGCGCGACGTCGTTGATGGCGGCCATGATGGTGAGCCCGGCGGCGGCGATCTCGTCCTGTCGGGTCCGGTCGAAGGGCAGCCCCACGTCGTCCAGGTTGACGATCGCGTAGAAGTTACCCCCGTAGGCGAGGCTGTAGGGCACCGCACCGAGTTCCGCGACGTCGATAGTCGCGTCGAGTCGAACGACGAAGGAGGGCACGTTCTCGATGGTGACCGACTCGGCGTGGCCGTCGCGAACGCGAACGCTCGCCACCACCAACCCAGCCGGCGTGTCGAGGCGGATGGTCGTCACTGGCTCGACCGCCTCGACCATCCCCGTCTCCACGAGCACGGTCGCCAGACCAATCGTCCCGTGCCCGCACATCGGCAGACAGCCCGACACCTCGATGTAGACGACGCCCCACTCGGCGTCGGACCGCGTCGACGGCTGGATGATAGCCCCGCTCATCGCGCCGTGGCCGCGCGGCTCGTACATCAAGAACTTGCGGATGTCGTCGAGGTGCTCGATGAAATAGAGCCGTTTGTCGTTCATGGTGTCACCGGGGATGACGCCGACCCCCCCGGTGACCACCCGCGTCGGCATACCTTCGGTGTGTGAATCCACGGCGGTGATAACTCGTTGCGCGCGCATGGCCTAGCTCGTAGCTCGCGCGGCCAGGTAGTCGAGCGCGCGCTGGGTGTCGGCGCGCACGCGCGCCTCGTTCTCGGGGCTGAGCGGGCCGCGCGGGGGCCGGGTTGGGCCGCCGTAGCTCTGGCCAGCCATGTCGATGGACAGCTTGATCGCCTGAACGAACTCCACGCGCGAGTCCCAGCGAAAGACGGTGACTAGATGCTCGTAGAGTTCGCGAGCCTCGGCAAGACGACCCGACGTCGCCAACTCGTAGATCTCAACCGCCTCGCGCGGGAACGCATTCGGGTAGCCGGCGAACCAGCCGACGGCACCGGCGACGATCGACTCGAACAGCAGATCATCGGCTCCCGCCACGACGTCGATGTCGCAGAGCTCCTTAATCTCCATGACGCGCCGGACGTCTCCGGAGAACTCCTTGACGGCGACAACTTCGGGTATCTCGGCCAGCTTCGCGACCGTCGACGGAACCAGATCAACCTTCGTGTCAAAAGGGTTGTTATACGCCATGATCGGCATCCCAACGTCGGCGACGCGCGTAAAGTGCTCGATTACCTCGGCCTCCGAGGCCCGGTAGATGGTTGGCGGCAGCAGCAAGACGCCGTCGGCGCCGTCGTCTTGGGCCAACTGCGTCCACTGGCGGGCCTGGTGCCACCCAACACCGTGCACGCCCGCGATGACCAGGCCACGACCACCCACCGCGTCCACGGCGACCTGGATGACCGTGCGACGCTCCTCGTCGGTGAGCGACGAGTATTCGCCGAGCGATCCGTTTGGCCCCACACCTCGACAGCCGCTCGAAATCAACCAGTCGCAATGCTCGCCAAAGCGGTCGTAGTCGACCGCGAGCCCGGCCGGCGCGCTGGGATCCTCCTTGAACGCGAGTGCCGTCGCAACGATGACCCCCCGAAAATTGAACGGTTCAGTATTCATGTCGTGCCTTTCATCGTGTGCCTAGCGAAGTGATTCGTCCGGAGAATCGGGTCCATCGAACCACGTCGCCAGCTCGCCGAGCCGGATCGGCGTGGCGATCGGGCGACGGTCCATCGTCGCGTCCCCGCTCAGGTGTCCCCCGGGTGCCCGCGCCTCGAGCAGGGACTCGACGGTACGTCCGCACACGCGGCCTTGGCATGGGCCGAGTCCCGCGCGCGACAGCAGCTTGAGCGAGCGCAGACCGGTCGCGCGCGACGCGCGCGAGACGCTCAGTAGGTCGCCGAACGTGACTTCCTCGCAGCGACAGATGATCGTCGATGGGTCGAGCCACGTCGACCAATTCGGACCAATGGCGTGGGCGCTGGCGAGCCGTGCGGCGAAGCGGCCGAGCGCGTTGCGAGCGCGGCGAGCGCGATGCAGTACGACGTCAGTCGGCGCACCCCCGGCCGCAACGTGTCCGGCAATCGCGCCTTCGGCCAGCGCCAAATCGACGCCGCCGATGCCGGTGATCTCGCCGGCGGCGAAGTAGGAGGCCACGCTGGTGCGCAGATCGGCGTCGACCTCGACGAAGCGATCTCGCGTTAACCGACAGCCCGCGGCGATCGCCAGTTCGAGGCGCGGCGTGAAGCCGTGTCCGAGGCATACGGCGTCAACCTCGATCGTGCGCTCAGTACCGGCGAGAGGCTTCCACGATGAGTCGAGCGCGGAAACGGTCACTGCCGTCACGCGCGACTCGCCGTGTATTGCCGTTACCGCACGCCCCGCGTGATACGGCACGCGACCGCGCAGCTGGCCCGACGCGTAGTGGGCCAGCTCGCCCACCTTGTCCGGCGTCCCCAGCAACTCCCACGGGCGTGCGAGCCAGTGGCGCAGCAGCCGTGACGTGCGGCTGGCCTCGTAAACGCCGAGCACGCGGCAACCCGCCTGATAGAGCGATGCGGCCACCGGCAACAGAAACGGCCCCGCTCCCGCAACGACCACGCGCTCGCCAACCACCACCCGTTCGCCCTTGGCCAACGCCTGGGCACCGCCAGCGGTAAAGACGCCGGGTAGGTCCCAGCCAGGGACCGGCAACACGCGGTCGAAGGCGCCCGTCGCGAGGACGACTGCCCCGGCGCGAATAACGCGACGCTCACGTCCGGTCCCATCGCTCTCGCCGACCAGCACGTGGACGCCACTGCCGTCAATCGCCACGACGTGAGCTCCCGTCACGATCTCACAGCGTGGGTCGCTCTCGAGCTCATCGCGCATCGCGGAGAAGTTGGACCAGCCGTGGTGCAGCACCGATTGGTTGCGCGCTGGCCTCGTCACCGGCAGGTGCCGCCAGTACTGGCCGCCCACGTAGTCCGAGGCGTCGAGCAGCACGACTACGGCACCGACACGGCGTGCGGCGAGCGCGGCCGCCAGGCCCGCCGGGCCGGCCCCAATGACGAGCACGTCGGGCGTCATTGATCACCCGATGCCGCCGACGTCGGCGTCTCGACGACGTCGCCCGACGCGGCGCGGCGCTGACAGGCCCGCACGTCACGCTGCCCGTTCACGTCGACCACGCAGTCAAAGCACACCCCAATGCCACAAAAGGCCCCCCGGGGGCGACCGCGACGGCGCGTGGTGCGCCACGCGAGGACGTCGGCCGCGATCATCACGCCGGCCAGGGTCTGGCCAAGCACGCCCGTCACCGACGAGCCGTTGACCGTAATCGTGATCGGCGTAGGCTCGCCCGGGCCGATCGGATCGGTCGCGAACGGTACGGGCCGAGCCACCACCTAGGCCACCTTCGCGAGCGTCGAGCGAAAACTCGAAAACGGCTCGACCGCGATCGCGGCGGGCTCGCCGAGTAGCAGCGCCGTTACGAGCTGCGCCGTTGCGGGTGCGAGACCGATGCCTGCTCCCTCGTGGCCCGTGGCGTACCACAGACCAGCCACGTCGCGGTCCGGCCCGATAACCGGCAGGTGATCGCGCGAAAAGGGGCGAAACCCGCAGTAGGCGCGCATGATGGAGGTATCGCGCAGCGTCGGCATCAGGCGCACGGCCCGCGCCGCGATCGCCCCCCAGGCCGCGACGTCGACGCTCGAGTCAAAGCCCACGTCCTCGCGTGACGAGCCAATCAGCACCGTCCCCGACGCCGTTGACTCGATCACGGTCGCGACCTGGCGCGCACCGCTATCGGACTGCACCGCGCCGACGTAGCTCGCGTCATAGACCTTGTGGGTGATGCGGTGCGCCATCGGCGTCGTGACGAGTAGCCAGCCCTTTCGCGGTCGTACGTCGAGCGTGCCGCCGAGTTGAGTCGCCACCTCGCCCGACCAGGGCCCGGCCGCGACGACCACGTGGTCCGCCTCGACGGTCCCGTGGTTGGTCGTGACGCCTTCGAGCCGGCCCGCGGCGTCGCGCAGCGGTCCCGTTATCGTCGTGTCGACCAGCACGCGTGCACCGGCGGCTCGCGCGGAAGCGAGGAGTGCTTCGGCGGCGATAGCTGGCTGAACCTGCGCGTCGTCTGGGTAGTAGATCGCCGACGTCATTGACGGTGTCAAGTGAGGTTCAATCTCGAGAGCCTCAGCGACGCTCACGCTCTGCGCGCGCACGCCGGCCGCGCGCTGCGCGTCGGCGAGTCGGGCCAGTCCCGCCGACTCGTCGGCGTTGGTTGCCACGACGAGGCCACCCTTCGGGTCGAACTCGATGGAGGTGAAGCCGTCAAGCTCCTCGGCGAGGGCCGCGGGGAGGTTCCGCCAGAGTTCCAATGAATAGGTCGCGAGCGCCAGTTCGGGGCCCGGCGCCTTGTCGCTAACCAAGAGGTTTCCTTCGCCAGCCGATGACGTCGCACTGACGGCCGCGCCTCGGTCCAGCACTACCACGTCGACGCCTCGGCGTGCCAGTGAGCGAGCGCACGCGGCACCAATGATTCCAGCCCCAATTATAAGGGCTTTCATGCTCGTAGGCTTCTCACGTATAACATGTTACATGTTAGACCGCCCGCCGCCGATCGATCCCTAGTCGGCACCGTCGTCGGATTCGACGCGGCCGGCCCACCAGCCTCGGGCGTGACGGATGTGGTGGACCATCAGTGCTTCGGCGCCGGCGCCGTCGCCCTTGGCGAACAGCTCGAGCAACTCGTGGTGCTCGTGGGCCGAGCGGCGAAGCTCGTCGGAGTTGCGCATCGCGACCAGTCCGACCATGCGAGTCTGGCGGCGCAGCTCGGCGTCGGTCTCGACCAAGCGCCGGTTGTCGGTGACGGCGAGCAGCCCCAGGTGGAACGACGTGTCCGCCGCGAGGTAGCCCTTGAAGTCGCCGTGCTCGGCGGCGGCCACGATGCGATCGGCCAGCGCTTCGTAGCCGTCCATCCGCGCGCCGCGAAGGCGCTCGGCCACGATGCGCATCGCCGGCGCCTCGAGCCACGTGCGCAGCTGGACGATCTCGAGCAGGTCGCGCTCGCTCACCGTGGTGACGCGAAAGCCCTTGTTCTTCACGGGCTCGACGAACCCGCGCTTTTCGAGGTCGAGCATGGCCTCGCGCACCGGCGTCGCCGAGACGGCGAACTTGGCCGCGAGCGCGGGCACGGTCACCAGCTCGCCCTGTTCGAGCTCGCCCGAGATGATGGCCGCGGCGAGCGAGCCCTCGACCTTGGAGCGAAGATTCTCCTCGGCGCGGATCTCGCGGATCGACGAGCCTCGCCGGGCGGCGCTCACGACGCCCCTCGGCGCGACGGGGAGGGAACCGGTCGCGCGGCCCGAGGCTCAGCGGCGCTCATCGCCCGCCTTGCCCAAGTAGGCGTCCGACAGCCGCGAATCGTCGGCCAGGGCCGCCGATGGCCCCGACAACACGACGCTGCCCTGCTGGAGCACGTAGGCGCGCGACGCGATCTCGAGCGCGAGCGCCACGTTCTGCTCGACCAGCAGCACCGTCGTGCCGAGCGCCGCTACCTCTTCGAGCATGTCGTAGACGATATCGACCTTTTGGGGATCGAGCCCGAGTGAGGGCTCGTCGATCATGAGAATCCGCGGGTTGGACATCATCGCCCGGGCGATGGCGAGCACCTGCTGCTCGCCGCCCGACAGCGTGCCGGCCAGGCGATCGAAGTGCTGCTCGAGCAAGGGAAAGAGCGCGAGGACTTCACGCAAGCGCTGGGTGCGCTCGGTGCGACTGCGCTGGATGCCGTAAGCGCCGAGTTCGAGGTTCTCGCCGATCGTGAGCGCCGTGAAGATGCGTCGACCCTCGGGCACGTGCACGAGGCCGCCAATAACGCGTCGGTGCGCGGACAGTTTGGCGAAGGGGGTGCCGAAAAATGAGATCGTGCCGTGACGAGGATGGATCAGCCCGGATACGGCCTTCAGCACCGTGCTCTTTCCCGCACCGTTCGCCCCGAGCAGCGCTACGATCTCACCCTCGTCCACGTAGAGCGAGACGCCCTCGACCCCGCGCACGGCCCCGTAGTAGACGCTGACGTCGTCGAGCTCGAGCGCCCTCACTGTCGCTGTCTCCCCATGTAGGCGCGAACGACGTCGGGGTTGGTGCGCACGTCCTGGGGCAGACCCGACGCGATAACGCGGCCGTTGTCGAGAACTGTCACCTGGCTCGCAATCTCCATGACGAGGTCGACGTCGTGCTCGATCATGACGACGCAGGTTCCTCGCTCGTTGACGCGGCGAATCACGTTGGAGAGCTCGAGGCGCTCGACCGAGCTGACGCCGGCGGCGGGCTCGTCCAGCAGCACGACCACCGGCTCGGCGATCAGCACGCGCGCGAGCTCCATGCGCTTGCGCATGCCGTAGGGCAGGTCACCCGCCAGGTGGTTGGCTTGGTCGGCGAGCCCGACGAACTCGAGGCTGGCCATGGCCTCATCGCGTAGCTTTCGCTCGGTGCGTCGGAACCCCGGTCCGGCGAACGTGATCGCGATGAGATTGGCGTTCGCGCGCAGGTGGCCACCGGCCAGCACGTTCTCGAGCACCGACATCTTGGGAAAGACGCGAATATTCTGGAAGGTTCGCCGAATCCCGTGGGCCGCCACCTTGGCGGCATTCAGGCCGGTGATCTCGTCGCCCTGGAACCGCACGACACCACTCGTCGGGCGGTAGTAGCCCGTCAGGCAGTTGAAGAACGACGTCTTGCCTGCGCCGTTGGGACCGATGATGGCGTGCAGGGCGCCCTCTTCGATTCGCACCGACAGATCGCTCAGCGCGTTCACCCCGCCGAACTGCAGCGACAGTCTCTCGGTCTCTAAGACGGCGCTCACCGCTCGTCCGCCGTTCTCGCCGTCATCGTTTCGACGACCGGCACCTCAGCCGCGTCGTCGCGCAGCAGGCGCAATCGCAGCCGCGCACCAACGCCCTGGAACGCGCGCTCGGGGAAGAGTCCGCGGGGCCGAACGACCATCAAGATGACGAGCAGCACGCCAAAGACCAGGAGGCGGGCCTGAGCGAACTGTCGAAAGACTTCGGGAAAGATCTCGACGACCGCGGCGCCGAACATGACGCCCCAGATGCTCCCGAGCCCGCCGATGGCGACGGCCATGACGATGAGGAGCGATTCGCTGAAGCCGAAGCTGGCCGGTGAGATCGCCGTCAGCGCCGGCGCGTACACCGAACCGGTAATCGAGCCAACTACCGCCCCAAACACGTAGGCGTAGAGCTTGTAGTGGTTGGTGTTGATGCCCATCGCCTTAGCGGCGTCCTCGTCCTCGCGGATGCAGAGCCACGCCCGGCCGAGGCGCGAGTGGCGCAGCCTCGTTGAAAAGAGCGCGAACGCGATCACCAGGACTAAGAACACGTAGTAGTAGCCGGTGTTGGAAGCGACGACCACGCTGCCGATGGTGAGTGCCGGAATCGCGTAAATGCCCGTCGGGCCGCCGGTCTGGTTGAGATTGATGGCGATGGTCTGGATGATCTCGCCAAAGCCGAGCGTGACCACGGCCAGGTAATCGCTGCGCAGGCGCAACGTGGGAAAGCCGATGATCAACGCGCACGCGACGGCGACCGCGACGCCCGGGATGATCGAGGCGATGATCGACCAGTGCTCTTTCGTGGACAAGATGGCGGTCGTGTAGGCCCCGATGGCGAAGAACGCGGCGAAGCCGAGGTCGAGCATGCCGGCGTAGCCGACGACGATGTTGAGGCCGAGGGCGAGGCACATCAGCATTTCGGCCTGGAACGCCACGCCAAGGTAGTACTGGTTCTGGGTCATCTGGGGTATCAGCGCGGCTACCACCGCGACGGCCATCACCACGACACCGCGCGCGATGCGCGTCCCGCTCACGCGACTCGTACGGCGTTGCACCTCAGTGGGCATTGATGATCACATTCTGCGCGCCACGCGCTCACCCAGCAGGCCAGTCGGTCGAAACCAGAGCATCAGCACGAGCGCTCCAAAGGCGACCACGATCGCCCACTCAGCCCCGAAGATGCCCGTGCCGATCGATTGGACCACGCCTAGGATCAGACCGCCGAGCACGGCCCCGCCAATGTTCCCGATACCGCCGAGTACGGCCGCGGTGAAGGCCTCGAGACCGACCGTGAAGCCCATGAGGTAGTTGATCTGACCGTAGTAGACCCCCGTCATGACCGCCGCCGCGCCCGCGAGCGCCCCGCCGATGAAGAAGACGATGGCGATGACGAGGTCGACGTTGATCCCCATCAATACCGCCGCGATCCGATCCTCGGAAACCGCGCGCATGGCCTTGCCGAGGAGGGTCCGGCCAACGAGCAAGTAAACCCCCAGCGCGAGCAGTCCCGAGATGAGCACGATGATGAGCTGACCCCAGGTGTAGTGGTTCGAACCAAGATTGAAACCACTCGGCGGGGTGGTGACTGGATAGACCAAGTACGTGGCGCCCCACTGCGGCGTGACGAGTACCCCGTTCTCGAGCACCTGGGAGAGTCCGATGGCGGCAATCATCAAACTCAGGATCGCCGCTCGTCGCATTGGCCGGTAGATCAGCTGATTAGCGAACATGGCGAGCCCCCCGGTGATGATCATGACCACCAGTCCGACCCACGCAACCGTCCACCACTGCTGGTGGCTGTTGGCGACGACCACCGCGCCGAGAATCGTGTAGCTCACGAAGGCGGCCACCATGTAGAAGTCACCGTGCGCGAAGTTGATCAGGCGAAGGATCCCGTAAACCATGCTGTAACCCAGGGCGACGAGGCCGAAAAACGCGCCGAGGAATATGCCGTTGCCGATCTCGTTCAAGAACAGCGACACCCCAACCTCCCGTGATGACGGCCGCGACGCAGTCGCGGCGGAGTGGTGCGGCGCGGCCGTCCCCGAGCGATGCTCGAGGACGGCCGCGCCGACGTCTACTTCGTTACGGCTGCGGGTGCGCGAGCGTGTACTTCCCGTTCACGACCTCGAGCAGGTCCATCACGGCGCCGAGCCGGTTGCCGTTGGTGGCGAAGGAGATCTTCCCGGTCAAGCCGACGAAGTGCAACGCGTGCAGGCCGGCGATAACTCGCTTGGGAACGATCGACTTGACGTGCTTAGCGGCCAGCGCTAACGCCATGATCGCGTCGTACCCAAAGGCCGAGTACGGACCGGGCTGGGCGTGGAACTGCTTCACGTAGGCACGGTTGAAGGCCTTGTCAGCGTTGCTGCCGAGCACGTTGCCAACGCCTGAGGCGAGGGCCGCGATTGTCGCGTAGGTGCCGTTGGCCGCGGCGCCCGCACCGGTGATGTAGGTCGCGTCAACGGAACCGTCGGCGACGACGAACTTCGCCGTGCCGTTGGGTCCAATCACGCCGGCCGCGTTCAACTGGGTCGCGAACTGCGCGGCCTGGGAGAAGTAGCCCGACCAGTAGATCCCCGTCGCGCCCGAACTCTTGATCTGCGAGATCACCGCTGAGAAGTCGTTGCTCGTCGCCGGGATGGACTGGATGCCACCCGCCACCACCGTGCCACCGTTGGCCTTGATGGCGTTGGCGGCGGACTGCGCGATGGCGACGCCGAACGATGACTGGTCGTCGATGACGAAGACCTTGGTGATGTGCTGCTGCTTGAAGAAGGCCGCGGCCTCGAGGCCGTCACCCGATCCCGAGGGGTCGATCAAGAACACGTTTCGGTACCCGCCCGTTGTGAGTTCAGGGCTGTTGGCCGCGGGCATGACGTAGGGGATCCCCGCTCGCGCGATGATCGGCTCGACCGGGAGCGTCGCCCCGGAGCAGTAACCGCCCACGTAGGCCTGCACGCCCTTGGACACGAGTAGGTTGGCGGCGTTGACGGCCGTACCGGCGTCACAGGCGTCGTCTTGCTCGAGCAGCTTGATCTGGTGACCGAGAACGCCGCCGTGCTGGTTGATGAACTGGGCGGCCATCGCCTCGGCGTTATAGATCTGGGTCCCCGCCTCGGCTTCGGCTCCCGTCATCGGCATCGGTACGCCGACGAGGTACGGGGAGAGCTTCTTCGACGCGGCCGAGGCGAGCCCACCCGCCGACACGCCAGCCGCTACCGTGAGCACTCCGGTAACCAATAGTCCTGCGGTGAGAATCCTGGACTTCACTAAGTTTTTCGTCACACTTCCCCCTGGTTGAGTTTCTGGCCATTATCTACTGCTACCCGGTCTTCCGGGCTCCCAGTGTGAGTAACGTACCACAGCACCTCGACCGTGAACCCGCAGAATTTAATATTTCACATATCACAGACCGCGACGGCGCTACCCCGTACCATCGCACCGAATAAGGGCTTCACCAGTAAGTATGCTGAGGCCCGCGCAGGCTCACCGTCCTGGTCAACCAGCCTTCGTCGAGCTGCCTACGGCCTTCTGCGCCAGCTGGAGTGCCTTGTACATCGCGTTGACGTCGGCCTGATACTGGCCAAGATTGCCCGCCGACAAGGCCGTCTGGGCGTTGGCGTAGTCAGTCGATGCCTGGCGGAGATAGGCCGCGGCCCCCTGCCCAGCCGGGCCGGTCGGCGTCGTCGGACCCGTCGGACTGGTGGGCGCCACCGCCGATCCAGCGCCGCCAACTCGATAGCCGAGCACCGCGGCCAGCGCGCCGGCGAGCGTCGGCTTGATTTCCACCTGCTGGTTGAAGACCGCGATGACGTACTTCAGCTGGGGCATCGAGTTCGACGTGCTTGAGACGTAGAGCGGTCGAATGTAGAGCACGCTCTCGTCGAGGGGCACCATCAGGTTGTTGCCGAGCAGGACCTGCGAACCGTGCTGGTCGAGCAGCGTGATGATGGAGCTCACTGTCGAGTTCTGCTGGATCTCCGAGTCGGCCTGCACGGGCCCGATGACCAGCGAGCCCCGCGGGGTCTCGTAGACGTAGAGGTGTCCGTAGTCGGCCGGATTGCTCGTCGCCATCATGAAAGCGCTCAGGCCCTGGACGGTCGACGAGTTGCCCGCCGGCACGTAGGCAATCGACTCGAGAAGCTGCTGGTGATCGACACCGGGCAGCGAGCCAACCTGGTATATCGGGCTCATCGGCGACAGCGACGACGCGATGACGTTGCCGGCGGCGTCGGTCACCTCGGTTTGGGCGAGAGACTGGCTCGGCGTGCCCGCGCCGGTGGTCGGTGAGACGGTCCAGCCGTCCGAAGCCGTGTAAAAGGCGTTGGCGTTGGTGATGTGGTACCGGCCAAGAATTGCCGCCTGCACCGAGAAGATGTCCGATGGGTAGCGCAGGTGGTCACGGATTTCAGCGGGCATGGAGGACATCGGCAAGAACATCGACGGGAAGGCCGCGCGGTAGGCCTCGAGGATCGGGTCGGTCGGGTCCGCCGCGTAGAACTTCATCGAGCCGGTGTAGGCGTTGATCACGACCTTCACCGAGTTGCGCACGTAGTTGAAGCTGTAGGGCAGCCCGCCGGCGTTCACGTTGAGGCTCGAGGCGTTCTGGCTGTAGGGGTACTGGTCGGTGGTCGTGTAACCGTCGAGAACGAACTGCACCGATCCGTCGGCGATGACCGCGTAGGGATGAGAGTCAAACGAGAGGAACGGCGCGGCCTTTTGCGCCATCTGCTGGACGTCGCGCACGAAGAGGACCCGGCTCTTGGACGTGATCTGGTTGGAGATGAGAAAATTGAAGTCGCCCAGTCGCAGCGCGAGCGCGGCCCGGCGCAACAGTCCGCCCACGGCGACCCCGCCGGTGCTGGCGTAGTGCGACTCGACGGGCTGACCGGCGTTCTTGCCCGACAGGACCTGGTAGTCGACTTCGGGCTGCTTCGTGTTCGCGACCACCCAGCCCGGGTCGTTGATTCCGAAGTAGATGTCGGGTTTGGTCAGTACCGGCATGCCCGCCGTCGACGTTGGCGGAACGTTCGCGACCGCTAGGACCGGGTTGCCCGTCGAGTAGTCGACCGAGTTGGCGATCACCACCGCGGCGCCGATGCCGTGGGTGTACTGCAGGTGCTGATTGACCCAGCTCGGCGACGGCAGATTCGATGGGTTGAGCTGGCGAGCGCCGATCAGCACCGGGGTCAACTTGCCGTGGATGTAGTACCGATCCACCGCGAGCGACGCAAACGTGTAGTACGACCGGATGGACTGGCGCTTACGGACCGTCGCGAGCGCGATATTGGGAGCCGGGTCCCACAGTCGAATGTTGTCCAAGGTCGGCGTGGCCGCCGCCACCTGCTTCGCGTCGATGGTGGTCGAGCCGGCGAACGAACTGTACGTCACGTTGGTGAGGCCGTAGGCGGCTCTCGTCGCCTCGATATTGCGCTGGATGTAGGGACCCTCGAGCGAGCCTTGGGCCGGACTGACCTTGACGGCCTGCAAGATCGTCGGGTAGAGAACGCCGATCACCAGGGCGACGAACATCCACAGGCCGACCGCCACGACGGGTAGCGACCAGCCTCGTGAACGAACGTTGGCGAGCAGGATCACGGTTGCGGCGAGCGAGAGATAGAACAAGATGGTCAGGGCGGGAATCCGCGCGTGCACGTCCGTGTAGCCCGCTCCCCCGACGTAGCCGTTCGTGGAGATGACGAGCTCCCACTTGGCGATCACGTAGCCCGCGGCCTTCATTAGCGCGATGCCCGCCCCGATCACCGAGAGGTGGGCCTTCACCCGCGGCGACACCCGCGGCGACACGCGCACGGCGCGAATGCCCCCGTTGAGGTAGTGAAAGACCGACGTCACCACGAAGACGACGACCAAGACGACGAGCAGCCAGGTCACGATGTAGGACACGAAGGGCAGGGTGAAGACGTAGAAACCGATGTCCTTGTGGAAGAGCGGATCAGCCACGTGGAAGGACTGGCGGTGCGCGAAAAGTAGGTACTTCTGCCACTCCCCCGTCGCGTTGAGTCCGGCGATCACCGCCATCACCGCAGCCACCAGCGCGTAGATTCGCATGGCCCGCGGCCGCACCGCGTTCTGGAAGCGCCGCACCACTTCGTCTTCGGGCTCAAAGGTGAGGTCGCGCGCGCCGAAGCGGTCGGTCAGCAAGAGGTTTCCCCACATCAGGGCGAAGAACACCACGCCAAAGACCACGGCGAGACCAACCTTGACCAAGAACAGGGTCGAAAAGACCTGCCCCAGCCCGACGGAGGAGAACCACATCTGATCCGTCCACAACACCGCCAGACTGTGCAGCGAGAGAAAGCCGACGAGGATTACCACGATCAGCAGACCGATCCAGAATCGACGCGAGAAGCGACCGAGTCGCCGAGGGCGCGACGGAACGTCTGTGGGGCTACGCACGGAGCGAGCCTAGGCCGTTTTCACACCGGGATAACTGCACAGGCGCAGCCGGCGTGCAGCGGCGGGTGCGCCGAGCCACTCGGAAAGCGCTGGCCGGCCAGCCGCTCGCCCGCCGCGGCGTCGAGCGCACAGGCGTCGCACGGCGGATCGTGGGGCGAGGGGACGAATCGGACCATGCGTCCCGTCGACGCGGCGAGAACCCCGAGGTGGAACGCGCGACGCGCCGCGTCGGTGCAGAGTCGCTCAACGCGAGCGCCGCGCCACTCCTTGTACGCGGTGTTGACGCGCTCGTGAGCGTCGCCACTGCCGTCGGCGAGGATGCGGCGACGAAGCGCCAACACGATGGTGACCGCCAGGTCAGCCGAGACGTCTTGGAGCGCCTGGCGATTGACCGCGGCACCGTTGGCGCCGGACTCGTCAAAGGCGAACTGCGCCCCCGCGGCCGCGGCGTCGGCCAAGGCGTCAAAGGCGGCGTCGGCGTAGCGAGCACGCTGCGCGTGCTCGTCTTCGAGCTCGGTCGTGATCAGTCCCTTCACGCTGCGTAGTCGCTCGAGCATGACGTTCTGATCGTCCTGGAGCGCCCGCTTGACCTTGCGCGTCAGGACGACCAGTGACTCATCCAGGGCCTCGTCACGGCGGTGAAAGAGTTCGCCGGCCGGCGTCGCGGGCTTCGCCGCGGCTCGCCGCGGCGGGGGCGGCGCTGTTGCGCCGCGCTCGTCAAGGGTCGCCTTGCGCAACCTCGCGAAGATCTCGTTCACGACGTCGGTTCCCGATGGTTCGTCCGTCGGATCCGCCGGTGCTCGCTCAGGCGCTGGCGCCCGTCGCTCGGGTGACGATGCGGGCGTGGGCGGTGACGTGGCGACCGCGGGCTCGGCGACGGGCTCGGCGACCGATGCGACCTCGGGCACCTCGCGAAGCGGCGTGCCGGCGAGCAACTCGTCCTCGGTTGGCTCGGGCGTCGGCGGACGCAGCCGCAGCGCCTCGAGGGCGGCGGCGCGCGCGGCGTCGTCGCTCGCGTACAGGTTGGCGAGCATGGACTCAACCTGATCGCGTACGGCGCTCACGTGCGTGCTGAGCGCGTCGCGCGCGACGCGAAGCTGCTCGATCTGCAGGTGCAGGGCCTTGCGCCGCACCGCGAGATCGTTGAGGACGGTCTTTCGCGCCTCGTTCGCCTGCTCGACGATGGCTCGTCCCTGCTCACGGGCCCGGTCGACGAGCGCGCCGCCGTTCGCCTTGGCCGCGTCGATCAAACGCTCGGCCGCCAAGCGGGCGTCGTGATCGATGGCGGCGGCCGAGGCTTCGGCGTCGCTGATGACCGCCGCGGCGCGCTCCTGGGCCTCGATGAGGTGTTCGGCACCGCGGTGCTGCGCTTCGGCGAAGAGCTGCGCGCTGCGCTCTTGTGCCTCGGCGGTGACCCGACCAGCCTCTTCGTGGGCCGTGCGGAGAATGGCGGCACTCTGGGTGCCGAGCGCGGCGGCCAGCGTCGCCTCGTCGAAAGTCGGGTTCGCCGCGCGACGCAACGCCTCGGCCAACTGGTCTTGGAGCTCACGGATCTTGTGCTCGAGGTGGCCCATCTCGCGGGCTACGGCTTCGAGGTGCAGGCGAACCTCTTGGGGGTCCAGTCCACCCTTGCGGATCGTCGAAAAATTCACCCTCGTGATCTCCGTCGACGACTGACGGGTGGTCGAGAGGATACGGCGTTCGTCCATTCCTCAAAGACTACGACGTGGCGTGGTCGAGAACCGTCTTACCGGCCCGCTGGTGCGCTCAGCGCCACCGGCGCGGCGCCACCGAGCCGTCGCAAGTCGGCGAGCGCCTGGGCCAGGGTGTTGACGCCCAGGACCCGCAGACCGGGCTGTGCGGCGGCGCGGGCCGTCGCCACCTCGACCGTTGGCACCAAGAAGATCGTGGCGCCGGCGCGTTGGACGGCCACCGTCTTCTCGGCGACGCCGCCCACGTCGCCCACCTGGCCGTTCGGGCTCATCGTGCCGGTCGCGGCCACAATGGCGTGACCGGTGAGCGAGCCTCGGCTGAGCTTGTCGATGAGCGACAGCGTCATCGCCAGCCCGGCTGACGGGCCACCGATGTAGTTGGTCTTGATGGCGATGCGCCCCGGCAGCGCGTAGCGGACCCCGTCTTCTAGACCGATGCCGAGTTCGGATCTCGCGTCGCCGCGCACTCCCGGGCAACCCGATGGACCGGTCGGCGACGGCGGCGCCGCCGTGAGCGTGATGGACGTGGCGGCACCCCACGTGATGACGCCCTGCGCATCGATGCGCGCGCGCTGCACGCGCAGCTGCACCGCCGTTCCTGGCGCGAGGTTGTGGACCGCGGCCACGACCGCGCAAACGCTCGTCGTGCGTCGACCGTCGACGGCGGTGACGCGGTCCGCGACGTGCAGGCCGGCTCGGCGCGCCGGCGACGGCGCGACGACGGCGGTGACGACGGCGCCATCGGGACGCGCGGGCACCCGCCAGCCGAGGGTGCGCAGCGCCGCCACCTCGGCCGCCTGCTTCGAGTCGTACATCTCGAGGAAACCCTGGGCGCCGAGTTCGTCGGCCGGTACGCCGGGATCGACGAGCTGGTCAGCGCTGAGGAACTGGACGTGGGACTGCAGGTGCATCGTCAGCCACTGCCAGGCCGTCAAACTCTGAAGGTAGACGTCGGTGAGCAAGATGGTGTCGTGATGGGGGTCGGTGGCCAGTCCACGGACGCTGATCAGCGGGCCGACCGCCGTCGCGTCACCGGGCGTCATGGCGTAGTACGGCACGTTCCACGCCTGAAGTCCCACGATCACGCCGAACACGACCACGAGCGCGACCAGCAGCTCGGCGGCGCGACGTCGACGACGCCGAGGTGGTGGAATGGGTTCGTGCACCGTGATGACGACACGCTACCGGAGCGACGTACGGCGTTGGTGCGCGCCAGCTTCGCCGACGACGACGCCAGCGCGCGCCTCGCCCTCGTGAGCCTGACCGCGAACGACCCCCGCGAACGCGTCCTGGCCCTGCGCGCCGCGACGCGGCGCGAGCTGCCCGGACTAGATTGGCTCGCTCTGCTCGCCGACGTCGACGCGTCGGTGCGTCGCGAGGCGCTCGTCGCCATCGCCGACGGCCGCGGCGACGATGCCGCGCTCGCGGCCGCCGTCGGCCTGCTCGGCGACGATGATCCGCTCGTCGCCGAGCACGCCGTCTTCGCACTCGGCGAGCGACGATACGGGCCCGCCCTGACCCACCTGATGCGCGTCGCCCGCTACCACGAGGATGCGCGGTGTCGAGAAGCGGCGGTAGCGGCGCTCGGCGTACTCGGCGACGACCGCGCGGTCGACGTCGTGATCGGCGCCCTCGACGACAAACCGGCCGTTCGGCGCCGGGCCGTCGTAGCGCTCGCGAACTTCGAAGGATCCCACGTCGACGCGGCCCTCGCGCGAGCTCGCGACGACCACGACTGGCAGACCCGAGCGGCCGTCGCTCAACTGGACGCTGAAACCCCCTAACGATCGGCGTTGCGAAAGAGGGCGTGCAGCGACGACATCTCGTCCAGGCAGAGGCGCAGTCCCTCGATGATCACCAGGTCGGGCGCGTCGGCCACGTGAACCTCGACGCCCGTGCGTGAGCCGATCAGTTCGGCGAAGTCAGCGAGTCGGGCGTGACCACCCACCAGGGTTAGCCCTCGGGCACTCACGTCCTGGGAGAGGTCCGGTGGTGCGCCGGCGAGCGAATCTTGGACCATGGCGACGACGCCGTGGGCCACGTCGCGCAGCGCGGCGTTCACCAGATCGGCGTCCACGACCACGTCCACGGGGTCGCCCGCCTCGATTGTGCGAGCCCGCACCGACTCCGAGTGGCCGCGCGTGCGCCCGAGCGCCGAGCCGAGGACAATCTTCAAGTGTTCGAGGACCGACGGCGCGATGACGACGCCGTATCGGTGGCGTACGAGCGACGCGATGGCCCGGTCCACGTCCACGCCGCCCTGACGGCGCGTGGCGCTCGTGACGATGCCGCCGAGCGAGAGCAGGGTGGCCTCTGAGGCGCCACCGCCCAGCACGGTCACTGCGGATCCCACGGGGTCCTGGACCGGCAGGCCGAGTCCGATGGCGGCGGCGAGCGGTGCCTCGATGAGGCTGACCTCGCGAGCACCGGCCTGAATGGCGGCTTGTCGTAAGGCGCGCCGCTCGATCGCGGTCGCGAGGGACGGCACACTCATGACAACGCGAGCCCGGCTCAGCCGAGAGACGCCAACGCGGTCGAAGAGCCCCGACACCAAACGGGCGGTCACGTCGAAGTCCACCGTGGCGCCCTGGGCGAGTGGCCGAAAGGCGACCACGTGACGTCCGGTCCGCGCGACGAGATCGAGCGCGCCGTAGCCGACCTCGACCACTTCGCCCGAACGCGTGTCGATCGCGACGATCGTCGGTTCATTAAAGACGATGCCGTCGTCGGAGGTCGCGACGCGGCTCATCGACGTGCCGATATCCATCGCGACGTCCGTTGTCATTGGATCGATAGTAGAGCGACCACTACCGCGCCTCGGCCGGTCACTAGCCTGGACCAGCGTGGACGGAGCAGACAGACGGAGGTGGCGCTGGTTCGTCCGCGGCCACGCGGCACCACCGCCACCCGACGCGCGCGCGTGGCTGCACCCCAGTGAACTGCCGGATTTTGGCCAGTTGCCGAACCACCCGGCTGCGCCCGTCGGCGCGCGCGGCGCACGGCTGGCCGGCGTCGTACTCGTCATTGGGGTCGCGATCGCGGCGGCCGCGCTCGCGACCTCGACGGACTCGATACCGACGCCCGAGCCGATGACTTCCAACGTCACCTACTCAGTGGCCGACCTGCCGGCGGTCGCACAGACGGCCGCCGCGCGAACGGTCGATCTCACGATCACGACCCCCGGACACGTCGCGACCGTCGCCGCGATGGCACTCCCGCACGACCTGGCGGTGACGACGGCCGCGATCCCCGAAACGGCGCTGCTGACCGGGTGGGTCCCTGGGCACCCGACGTTCCCGGTGAGCTGGGTAGGCCGAGACACCGCGATGGGCTTCTCGATCGTACGCCTGGGTCGTCCCGTACGGGCCCTCGTGCTCGGCGCACTGCCCGCGAACGCCGCGGTCGTGGCCCTGTCGCCGATAATTACGGGGCCGACGACGCGGCCGCGCTTCACGTGGTCCAATACGTCGCTCGGCGACCCGACGCTACGGGCCAACGGGGTGATCAGCTACCTCGCGACCGCGTCGGACCAGAACCTCAACGGCGTGCCCGGCGCCGTGGCGATCGACCACGCCGGACACGTCGTCGCCGTCCTGGCGACCGACGACCTATGGTTCTCGGCGCAGTTCGTCGCGCGCGTCGCGACGATAGTTGCGACTGGACACGGCTGCCACGCCAGCTTGAACGTGGCGGGACGCAGTGCCCAGGGAGGCGGGGCGCTGATCACCAACGTTCCCCTGACTAGCCAGTCTCGCGGCCACCTGCAGCGCGGTGACATCGTCACCGACGTCAACCATCACGACATCGACTCCTGGTCGACGCTGCTCACCGTGCTCTACCTCACCCCGGCGGGAACCAACGCGCGCGTGACCGTGCTGCGCGGTACGCACACCTACCTCGAGGTTGTGCCCCTCGCGTGCGCCCTGTGATCCGTGCCCGTAAGTTGGAACCGTGAGTGACAACCCCTTCAACGGCATGTTCGGTGACCTCTTCAAGCTGCTGGGCCAGCAGGGGCCGAACGCGTGGTTCGACACCGCCACCCAGCTCGCCCTGTCAATCGCCCGCGGCGCCGACGGCGACCCGAACCCCGAACCCATCGAGCGTCAGCGGCTCGAAGAGCTCGCCCCCCTCGTCGGTCGTCGCGTGGACGCCCTCTTCGGCGTTTCGGGCGGTGATGCGGTGACCGCCGTCAACCGCACCGCGCTGACCCTCGCCGCCCTCACGCAGTGGCGCCCCCTCATCGAGCCGACGCTGGCCATCGCGAGCGCGGCCGCGCCGTCGAACGAGCTCGATGAGATGAACCCGATGATCACCCAGTTAGCGGCGAGCGTTGGTCCGCTCTTCACCGGCTTCCAGCTGGGCTCGGTAGCCGGACACTTCTCTGAGCGTGCCTGGTCGCTCGCGGTGCTTGCCCTACCTCGTCACGACGCTCAGCGACTGCTCGTCGTGAACAATTTGAAGTCCTTTGCCGAGGCGTGGTCGCTCGAGCGTGACGAGGTCTACGTCTTCGCGCTCGCCCAGGAGTTCGTGGCGTCGCTCGTGCTGACGCGCCAGGGGACGGGCGATGCGCTGCGCGCGCTACTGCTCGACTCCATCCACGAAGCCGCATCGGTCCAGGGCGACTTGCTAGGACGACTCCAGTCGATGCTCGGCGAGGGCGACCTCAGCACCTTCCTGCAAGACCCCGACCGACTGCTCGACGATATCGAGCTGCCTGAGGAGACCGACGCCACGCGGGCGATCAACGCCGCAACCGGGGCTCTGCTCGCGTTCTTCGAGGTTGCCGCGCACGAGATCACGACCGCGATGCTCGGACCTCGACCCCAGCTGGTCGAGGCCTACCGGCGTCACCGGCGAAGCGACGCGCGAGGCGAAGACGCGGCCGCAGCACTCTTCGGCATCGCCACCCAGGGCCCGCACCACGATGAGGCCCACGCCTTTGTCGAGCACCTGCGCGACGCCCACGGACTGCGCGTCTTTGACGCGCTGCTGCGCGTCGACGGGCTGCCGAGCGCCGACGAACTGCACGACCCCGACGCCTGGTGGCGTCGCGTCACGTCGTCGCCGCTGGCTTAGAGGCTGTGTTCTGTTTGGCGTGTGCGCCAGGAGCCACGACCGTCACCATCACGTCGTGGCCTACTCAAGTGACCTGACCGATGAACAGTGGAAGATACTGGAACCCCTGTTCGTGGTTCCCTCCAAACGAGGACCGAGGCACGGAGACGACCTGCGCCACGTCGTGGACGCGATGTTCTACATCTCGCACACCGGGTGCCAGTGGCGGTTCCTGCCAGGGGAGTTCGGTCCGTGGACCCGGGTTTGGTCGCAATTTCGTCGGTGGTCGAGGAACGGAACGTGGCCACGGGTCCTCTCTTCGCTGCACGCCTCGTCGCGCGTCGCTCTAGGTCGAAAGGACCCGCGACCCTCGATGGTGGTCATCGACACCCACCTCGCACGCGGTGCCTCGAACGGTGGCGCCACCTTCCACGACCAGGGCGGTCCCTATGGTCGAACCAACGGTGCCAAGGGCATGGTCTGCGTGGACGTGACGGGTCTGCCGCTCGGCGTGCGAGTCGTCCCCGCCTCGACATCCGAGGCCAGCGCCGTCGAACGGATACTCGATGACCTCGCTCGAGCCGGCGCTGACGGACGGCTGGAACTCGTGCTCGTCGACCGCGGTAGTGCGGTGTCGGCTGCCACGAAAATGTCGGCGAAGTTCAACTACGAGGTTCGCCGCGTTGGGTGGGACGACCCGCCGCGCAACGAGCACGGGGCCAAGATCTTTCGCCCCATCCGTCACGCCTGGCGGGTCGAGGTGGCCCACGGCCATCTCGTGCGCCGTCGCCGACTAGCGCGCTGCTTTGAAAACACCGTCGCCGCGGCTACCGGGTGGCTGCACGTCGCTTCCATCAGCGAGCTCCTTCGGGCGCTGTGCTGAACTCGAAGGTCTTGCGGTACCGAAACGGACAACCCCGTTGAGTTGACGCGGGGGAGCTCTTCAGTCCGAGTGGACAGCAGCTTCGTCGCCAGCCACGATGGCGAAGACTCGCGAGTCTCGCCACCCTCCACGAACTCGGAGGTGATCTCGTATGGTCCTTTCGATGCGCATTCCCGCCTTCTCCAAGACTCGTGCCGAAGCGAAGTTATCTGGATGACACGTCGCCGTTATCCGGCGTAGTCCCAGCTCGTCGAACCCGAAGACGATGAGTCGACGAGCTACTTCGGTCGCGTAGCCATGTCCCCACTGGTCCCTCGCCAGAACGTAGCCAAGTTCGCCCGTCGACTTTGCGTCAGTGATCGTGAGGTTGGCGGCGCCGATCAGCTCATCGTTGAGAGTCGCGACGGCGAAGGTGAATGAAGTTCGAGGCTCTCGGGCTGCCTCGCGAGCGACCTCGCTCAGATACGTCGCGGTTTCGGCCGGCGAGTTGGGCCCCCAAGTGGTGTACCGGGTCACGTCTTCGTCTGATCCATACCGGTGAACTGCGACTTCGTCGTCGAGCTGGAACTCTCGAAGTACGAGACGTTCGGTCCGAAGTTCCATACCCTTCATTGTGTCCCAACTCGTCCTCGCGCCCGATGCTTGAATCAACTGAGCCGGACAGGGAGTGGTCGCGCTCGGCCGATCACATGACTGGGGCACTCCCCTCTCGATTGTGGCGCGACCCGAGTGTTACACCTCGTCCCCATACTGGGCGCAGTGGCCTCACGACCGACGATCCCGATCTTCTCGCACACGGGCGAAGTTCTTTCGCGAGCCGTCACGTTCCAGTTCGCCCTGGACCCGAACGCGCAGCAGAGAATCCTTTTCGCCAAGTGCGCCGGTGCTCGTCGCTTCACGCTGAACCACCACCTCGCACGGGTCAAGGCGAATCTGGACGCCAGATCGGTCGAGCGAGAAGTTCTCTCGGAAAGTGGTGATACGTGCGAACCATCAACCCCTTCCCTGTCCTGGTCGGGGTTCTCCTTCATCAACGAGTTCAATGCCTGGAAAAGTGGGGAAACCGAGGACTCGCCGGTCAACGAGGACGGAACCCGGGGTCTCGCCTGGCGTCACGAGTTGCCCGGTGACGTGTTTGAGTGCGCCAGCGTGGACGCGGCCCGAGCCCTCGAGAACTTCTCTGCGTCGCGACGCGGCAAGCGCAGTGGAACGCCCGTCGGGTTCCCCCGCTTCCAGGCCAAGGGGAAGGTGACCCCGAGCTTCCGCCTTCGCAACCGCGCGACGCCGGATCGTCCGCCCACGGGCCAGCCCATCCGCTTCAGCGACCCCTCGCACCTGCGCCTGCCCAAGTTCGGACCGGTGAAGGTCTTCGGCCCCACCCGCAGAGTCCGCCGGATGATCGAGAGCGGTCGGTTCCACGTCTACGCGGCGACGCTGACCGAGCGTGCGGGAAGGTGGACTGTTTCACTGATCGGCGTGGCCGCGCAGCTCCATCAAGCCGAGCGCAGCCGCACGACCCGTCACGTTGTGCCCGTCGGGGTCGACCGGGGGATCACTTCCCTCGGCGTCGCCGCGGACGCGAACGGTGTTCCCTTCGAGAGCTTTGAGGGGGTGACAACACGGAAGCAAGCGCAAGCCCAGCTCAAGGCGGCCCACCAGGCCCTGGCCAGAACCACACCAGGGTCGAAGGGTCGCCAACGAGCACGGACACGACTCGCGAAAACCCACCGCAAGGTCGCCAACACCCGACGACATCTCGTCCGCCAGGCCTCCAGGGTCCTGGTGGACCGAGCGCAGGTCCTCGTGATCGAGGACCTGAACGTCGCGGGGATGGTGAGGAACCGGCACCTGGCGAGGTCCATCTCGGACGCCGCGATGGGAGAGCTCTCCAGCCAGATCCTCTACAAGGCCCGCTGGCACGGCGTCGAAGTCCGGGTGGCCGATAGGTTCTCTCCAAGTTCCAAGACGTGCTCGGGCTGCGGCGAGGTCAGAAACGACCTCGACCTGTCGACGCGGACCTACTCGTGTGGGACCTGCGGCTGGACCATCGACCGCGATCTCAACGCCGCCATCAACCTGGCTCGCTGGCGACCCAAGGAGCCCTCCGCAGAGAAACCGCCAGTCTCTACGCGCGCTGCGCTTCTCACCACAGCCTGATCCTTCACGGATCTGCACCGCGAAGCGCGCGGGAAGAGCCGATCGTCACCCGCACAACCATCACAGCAACGTGATGAGGGCCCTGGGTCGGAACCGAGCACTCAGACGATTCATCGTTTGGGACGTCGGACGGTGAGCAAGCACCGCTGGACCACTAGGTCCAGTCGGTCAAGGCGAACCGGTGGGTCCAATTAGGACACACGCTGTTAAGACTCCTCGTCGTAGCCGAGGTTCCACTCCACGAGCAGGTTCTCACGCTCGGCGTCGCGATTGACACGCTCACGATTGCGGCGAAACTGTGGATCGTGCGGCGGCAGGAAGCGCAGCCGCGCGTCGACCCGATCGACGAAGGCCTGGATCTGCTCCTCGTCCCCAAAGACCATGCGGCACTCCCAGTGCGGGGCGACGGGGCCGAGGTAGACGACCTGGACGTGACCGACGGGGTCGGTGACCTCGGTGGTTTCTGTGGTCGGAACCTGGCTCACGGCACTCCTCTGCTCGAACGCCAGTCTACCGGGGGCGGCCAACGCCCATCCTGCCTGGTTGCGTCGAACACACGAAATTACCAGGCGCCCTTAATCAAACCTTACGCAGCGGTGGCTACGCTGAAACCAGATGGGGAGGTTGCGGTGACCACGGAATGGATGGCGGACGGTAAGTGTCGCGAGTATCCAGCGGCGGTGTTCTTCCCGCGCGACGGACTCGGGGTAATCAAGGCTCAAAAGATTTGCGCGACCTGTCCCGTCGCGAGCCAGTGTCTCACCTACGCGTTGGACAACCACGTCGACCACGGCGTGTGGGGCGGCAAGAGCGAGCGCGAGCGCCGTCGCCTCCAGCGCGCCCGACGACGGCTGCCGAGTGATCTGACCTAGCACCGTGTTCGAGTGCGTGGTGAATGTTTCGGAGGGGCGAAACGGCGCCGTGCTCGAGACGCTCGCGAACGCGAGCGGTCCGTCGCTTCGCGACCGACACGCCGATCCCGTTCATCATCGGTCGGTCTTCACCTTGATCAACGAGCGATCGGCGCTCGTTGCCGACGCGCGCCAGCTGGTCGCAACGGCACTGAATCTCGTCGACCTGCGCCTCCACGTGGGCGTGCACCCGCGCCGCGGGGCCGTTGACGTCGTGCCATTCGTCGCGCTTGACGGCGAGCGGCCCGCGGACGCGTGCGAGCTGCGCGACGAGACGGCCCACTGGATCGCCACGGAGCTCGCGACCCCGGTCGTTCGTTACGGTCCGCTCGCCGACGGGATCACTCGCACCTTGCCCGACGTGCGCCGCGCGCTCGCGCGAGGCGCCGCGCCCGACGAGGGACCCCCGGCGCGACCCGAACGCGGCGTCGTCGCCGTTGGCTGTCGACCGGTTCTCGTCGCGTGGAACCTCTGGCTGCGGGGCGTCTCGATGGAGCAGGCCCGCGCCCTCGCACAACTCGTACGCGGACCCTACGTTCGCAGCCTCGCCTTTGACCTCGGCGACTACGTGCAAGTGAGTTGCAATCTGCTCCAGCCCCTGGACGTCGGCCCGTCGATCGTCTACGACCTCGTCAGCGAGCAGCTGCCTACCGGGGCCACGATGCGCGCCGAGCTCGTGGGCCTCATACCCGAAGCGCTGTTGGCGCGCGAGGATCGCGCGCGGTGGTCGGACCTCGCCATCGGCCCCGACGTAACGATCGAACGCCGCCTTCGCGCCGCCGGGACCTAGCCGGCCTGGGCGCGCCGTTCGAGGGCCCGCGCACGACGTAACCGACGGCGCTCGCGCTCGCTCATGCCGCCCCAGATGCCGAACTTCTCACCGTTCTCTAGTGCGTACTCGAGGCAGTCCTCGCGCACCACGCAGCCACGGCAGACCTCTTTCGCCTCGCGCGTTGAGGCGCCGCGCTCGGGAAAGAAGAGGTCCGGGTCGACCCCCATGCAGTTGGAACGCGCCTGCCAGCCCCGGTCTTCCATGCCACTCAGCAACTCGATGATCTCCACGTCGTCCTCCCCGTCGGCAGCCATCACCGATGTAATTACAACGGTGTCATTGTGTCGGGGATTGAGGAAAAAAGCAAATGGAATCCGTCACGACGCTGAAAAGCGCTCAGCCAGCCCGACGTGACCGCACGAAGTCGTCGAGGACGTAGCGCCCCAGCTCGTCTACCGACGTGTAGAACGTGCGTCCGCGATTGACCCGGCCGATCTGCTCGACGAAGGGGAACTGGCTGCGTTCGATGTCCAGGGCGAAGGTATTAATCACGATGCCGGCCCTCGTGCAGCGCAGCACCTCGGCCATGGTTCGTTCGAGGGTCTCGCGCACGGGGGGCCACGCGAAGTACGGCTGGCCGTCGTCCATCAGGTGCGCCGTCGGCTCCCCATCGGTCACGACAACGACCTGGCGCTCGCCGCGCTCGGCGGCCATGAGGTGGCGACTGAGCGCCAGGGCGTGCTGCAGATTGGTGCCGTAGGCGTAGTCGATGGTCAGGGTCGCCACGTCCTCGACGCGCAGCTGCTGGGCCATCTCGCCGAAGCCAACAACCGCCACGAAGTCACGCGGAAACTTGGTGCGGATCAGCTCGGTCAGGGCGAGCACCATCTTCTTCGCGGGCACCAAGTTGCCCCGCATGGCCATCGAGAGCGAGAGATCGATGGCGAACACGGTCGCGGCGTGGCGAGTCGCCTCGTACTCTTCGACCTCGAAGTCATCGGGGTGGAGTCGTAGCGGCGTGCCCGGACCCGACCGGGCCATGGCGTTGCGCAGCGTGGCGGCGAGGTGCAGTGAGAGCGCCTCACCGGGCTCCCACGGTTTGGCTGTCTCTTCACGGTCGCCGCCGCGCGCGACTGACGCCTCGCGGTGCGCCCCGAAGGTCGGCGCGTGACGAAGCTGGGCGAAGAGATCGCCGAGCGCGTGCTGGCCGATCTGGCGGACCCCCTTCGCACTCAAGGTCAACCCGGCGGCGCCGCGATCGACGAAACCGCGCTCGCGCAGCGCGCGCATTGCTCGTTGCAGCCGGGCGACGTGGGTCGCGGCGTCGGGACCAAGGTTGCGCCGCACTGCGTCGAGGTCGACTTCGGGCAGTCCGCGCACCGCCCCCGCGCGACCGAGAAACTCCTCCAGGTCGCGTAGCTCGCCGAGCTGCGCGGCGACTGACGTAGCCTCAGCGAAGGAACCACCCGTCCCGCGCAACCGCGCCGAGCGGTGCCAGTCGAGGTCCGGCGCGGCCTGGCGAAGGTTCGAGACGAGCCGGTAGAGCGACAGGTCTAGATCCATATCGTTCAGCATCTGACCCATGAGGTCGCGCAACTCGCCCTGCTGGGCGGGTGAGAGCGCGTTGAACATGGCCTCGGCCGCGGCCGCGCGCTCGGCCATCGCCCGCACCACATCCTCGAGACTGGTGGCGCCGGGAAAGTAGTCGCCGAAGCGGTCCATGAAGGCTTCGAACGTCGGGTCGAGCGGCTCACCGCGACGGTCCTGCTCGATCATCGTGGACAGCGCATCCATCATCTCGCGCATCCGCGCGAGCTCGGCGGGGTCGGGGTCGGTCATGAAACGCTTGCTCTGCTCAAAGTAGGTCGCGAGCACGTCGCGGCGAAGCTCGTCAACGAGCGCCTCGAAGGATTCGCGAGCCTCGCTGGAGGTGAACTCGTAGGACTGCAGGCTCGCGATGCGCTCACCGACGGTCTCGCCGGCGAGGTGTCGGGCGAGCCGCTGGGCTCGCACGTACTCGCCGGTGACCTCGCGGCGGCGCTCGTCGCCACTCGCGACGGCCTCGGCGTCGAGCTCGTCGAGCGCGCCGTCCTCGAGTGCCTCAATGTCGTCGAGCCGCTCTCGGTAGCGCGCGAGCTCGTCGTCGGGATTCGCCTGATTCTCGAGTTCACGTCGTCGCGCCCTAGCCCGCGCTAACAGTTCGCGCAGTCCCTCGACGCGCTGGCCGTCAGCGGTGGTGAAGCCCTCGCGCACCAGTCGGTCCATCGCGGCGTCGAGGTCGCCGTTCTCCAAGAGGTCGTCGGTGACCAACGCGAGCAGCTCGTCGGGATCCAGATCCTCGAAGTCGTCGTCCTCGCCCCAGCGACGGAACCCGTAGCGAACGGCCACTACCGGCTCCGGGCGCGGTAGAGCGCCCGTGGTCCCGCGGCGTCCTTGGCCAGGCGCTTGGTCAGATAGAGCCCTTCGAGAATGAACTCCGCGGCCGAGGCCAGCTCGCCGCTCGAAGCGCCCGGTCCCGCGACGCGCCGCACGGGCCCGTCGAGGGCCTCCATCGCCCCGAGCACGGCGAGGTACTCGCGATCGGGCAGGTCGTCACCGGTGTGCACGACAACCTCGCCGTGAAAGGCTTCGACGATGGCCGGCGCCTCCTCCAGCAGCACGTGCTCGCTGAAGCACTGGCGCACCGCCAGGGCGACCAGTGCCGCAATCACCTGGTCCGAGTCAGTATCGTCAATGGTATCGAACTCAATCTTGCCCTGGGTTGACTGCACCAGGGCCGCGAGGTCGCTCACCCGCGGCACGACGGCCTCGTCGTGCGTGCGCATCGTGCGCCGCAGCGCACTCGCGACCACGGTCTCGTAGTTGGCGATCGAGAGGCGCACCGAAACGCCCGAGCGCTGGTTGATGACGTGGCTCGCGCGTGCGACGTGGCTGACGCGAGCCACGATGTCGTCGATGAACCACGGCACCACGATGGGCCGCGGTGACGCGGGCATCGACGCCTCCTGGTGCATGATCGCCACTTCCGTTGCGACGTCGTAGGGGTAGTGGGTGCGGATCTGGGAGCCGAAGCGGTCCTTCAGCGGCGTGATCAGACGTCCCCGGTTGGTGTAGTCCTCGGGGTTCGCCGTCGCGACGACGACCACGTCGAGGTCGAGACGAACGAGGTGGCTACGGATCTGCACGTCGCGCTCCTCGAGCACGTTGAGCAGCCCCACCTGAATACGTTCGGCGAGGTCGGGCAGCTCGTTGATGGCGAAGATGCCACGGTTCGACTTGGGCACCAAGCCGTAGGCGAGGGCTCGCGGGTCATCCAGGTAGAGGCCGCCCGCGACCTTGATGGGATCGACGTCGCCAATGAGGTCCGCCATCGAGGTGTCGGGCGACGCGAGCTTCTCCGCGAAGCGCTGACTGCGGTGTACCCACTCAACGGGCGTCTCGTCGCCGCGCGCCGCGACGAGGTCGCGAGCGCGCGCCGAGATCGGTGCGAAGGGGTCATCGCGCACCTCGGATCCAGCGACGATGGGTAGCCACTCGTCGAGCAGCTCGACCAGTGACCGAATGATTCTCGTCTTGGCCTGACCACGCTCACCGAGCAGGATCACGTCGTGGCCGGCGAGCAGCGCGGTCTCGAGCTGGGGCAGCACCGAGTCGTCGTAACCCAGGACGGCGGACGTGAGCGGCTGACCCGCGCTTAGCCGCGCCTCAAGGTTGGCGCGCAACTCGTCGCGCACCGACCGTGGTCGATAGCCCGACGAACGCAGGGCGCCGAGGGTCGTCGGCAACTCCGGGGGGGCACTGGGGGCGTTCATAGAGGTACTTTATGGTCACGACCCGCCCGACGAAGCGCGCTGGACTGACGCGACGACGGCATCGCCCAACCGGTAGGCGAGGTGCGCGGCCCGCGGCGCGTCCAAGATCAGGAAGTCGGCGCGGGCCCCGACGCCGAGGTGGCCGAGGTCGGGTCGCCGCAACGCCAACGCACCGCCGCGGGTCGCGGCGTATATCGCCTCGTCGACGCTCAGCCCCATCTCGCGCACCGCGAGCGCCATGGCGATCGGCATGCTCGTGAGGTACGACGTCCCCGGATTGCAGTCGGTGGCGATGGCGAGCGTCACGCCGGCGTCGACGAAGCGCCGGCCCGACGGATAGGGCGAGCGGGTCGCGAACTCCGCGCCGGGCAGCAGGGTCGCCACGGTGCTCGAGCCCGCCAGCGCCTCGAGGTCACCGTCGGTCACGTACGTGCAGTGGTCGACGCTCGCGGCGCCGACCTCGACGGCGAGCGCCACGCCGCCGGTGAACCCCAACTGCTGGGCGTGCAACCGCAGCTCGAGTCCGGCGGCCGCGGCCGCGGCGAGAACCGCTCGCGACTCGTCGACGCTGAAGGCGCCGTCATCGCAGAACACGTCGGCCCATCGCGCGAGCGGCGCACAGCGCTCGGTCATCGCGCCGCAGACCAGCTCGACGTACTCGTCGCGCGACCCCGCATACTCGCGCGGCACGACGTGCGCGCCGAGAAAGGTCACCTCGTCGGTGATCGAGCCCGCGACGTCGAGCAGTCGCGCCTCACCGTCAACCGTCAGGTCGTAGCCGGACTTGACCTCGAGGGTGGTGACGCCCGATCGCGCGAGTGCCGCCGCGCGCGCGCGAGACGACGCGAGCAAGGTCTCGGTCGATGCGGCCCGGGTCGCCATCACCGTGCTCGCGATGCCGCCGCCGTCGTAGCGCGCGCCGGCCATGCGGGCCTCGAACTCGTCGCTTCGCTCACCGGCGAAGACGAGGTGGGTGTGGCAGTCGACGAAGCCGGGGGTGACCGCGGCGCCGCCGACGTCGATGACCTCGTCGCAGTCGGGCGCCCGCGAGTCAGGCCCCACCCACAGCACGCGCGATTCGTCGACCACCATCGCCGCGTCGCGTAGC
This sequence comes from Acidimicrobiaceae bacterium, assembly GCA_027449665.1. Classification (GTDB taxonomy): domain Bacteria; phylum Actinomycetota; class Acidimicrobiia; order Acidimicrobiales; family RAAP-2; genus RAAP-2. The sequence continues at coordinate 54,844 of DAIDLE010000008.1, forward strand.
CGACCGAGCGCGCCGTCGCCCACCGACGGGTCGTTGGTCGTCAGCTCGCCGATCGAGCGGATCAGCCGCGACGTCACGACCCCTCGCGCATCGGGATGCGCACGCCTCGGCGCTCGGCCGTCTCGTCGGCTATCTCGTAGCCGGCGTCGACGTGGCGCATGACGCCCATTGCGGGATCGTTGGTGAGCACTCGTCGGAGCTTCTCCTCGGCCAGGGCGGTGCCGTCGGCGACGCACACCTGTCCCGCGTGGATCGAACGGCCCATCCCGACGCCGCCGCCGTGGTGGATGGAGACCCACGACGCCCCCGAGGCGGTGTTGACGAGCGCGTTGAGCAGCGGCCAGTCCGCAATCGCGTCAGAGCCGTCGAGCATCGCCTCGGTCTCGCGGTACGGTGACGCAACCGACCCGCTGTCGAGGTGGTCACGCCCGATCACGATCGGTGCCGCGACCTCGCCCCGCTCGACCAGGCGGTTGAAGGCGAGCCCGGCCTGGTCACGCTCGCCGTAGCCGAGCCAGCAAATGCGCGCGGGCAGACCCTGGAAGCTGACGCGCTCCTCGGCCTTGGTGATCCAACGCCGCAGCGGTTCGTTGTCGGGAAACAATTCGAGTACCGCGCGATCGGTGCGCTCGATGTCGCGGGAATCGCCCGAGAGCGCCACCCAACGAAATGGTCCCTTGCCCTCGCAAAAAAGGGGCCGGATGTAGGCCGGCACGAAACCAGGAAAGGCGAACGCGCGTCCGTAGCCTCCCAGGGCGGCTTCGCCGCGGATCGAGTTGCCGTAGTCAAAGACCTCAGCGCCCTGGTCCATGAAACCCACCATCGCCTCGACGTGACGGGCCATCGACTGGCGGGCTCGGTCGGTGAACTCGTCGGGCTTCTGATCGGCGTAGTCGTGCCAGTCGCCTAGGTCGACGCCGTCGGGCAGGTAGCTGAGCGGATCGTGCGCCGAGGTCTGGTCGGTCACGATGTCAACCTCGACGCCGCGGCGCAGCAGTTCGGGAACGACCGTCGCCGCGTTGCCGACGACGCCCACGCTCAACGGCTGGCGCGCGGCCTTGGCCGCGAGGACCCGGCGCACGGCGTCGTCGAGGTCACTGGTCCACTCGTCGAGGTAGCGCAACTCGGTTCGCCGAGCCAAGCGAGTGGGGTCGACGTCCACGCAGAGGCACACCCCGTCGTTCATCGTGACCGCGAGCGGCTGGGCACCGCCCATGCCGCCGACCCCGGCGGTGAGCGTTAGCGTGCCCGCGAGGGTGCCGCCGAATCGCTTGGCGGCGACCGCGGCGAAGGTCTCGTAGGTTCCCTGGAGGATCCCTTGGGTGCCGATGTAGATCCACGAGCCGGCGGTCATCTGGCCGTACATCGTGAGACCCATCGCCTCGAGTCGGCGAAACTCGGGCCAGGTGGCCCAGTCGCCGACGAGGTTCGAGTTGGCGATCAATACGCGCGGGGCCCACTCGTGGGTCGCCACGACCCCCACCGGTCGCCCGGACTGGACGAGCATCGTCTCGTCACCCTTCAGCGTGCGAAGCGTGCGCACCAGTGCGTCAAAGCTGCGCCAGTCGCGCGCGGCGCGCCCGGTCCCCCCGTAGACGACGAGATCGTCAGGACGCTCGGCAACCTCGGGATCGAGGTTGTTCTGCAGCATCCGCAGCGCCGCCTCTTGGGGCCACCCGAGCGTCGAACGCGTCGTACCGCGCGCTGCGCGCACCGGTCGTGCCCCGTCCATGTCCCACCTCCTCGACCTCATCTCTACCACGCGGCGTCGGGCATCGTTCACGACGCCAACCGGCTCGCCGTCGCCGTCGCGCTGGTCAATCGCGCTAGCTAGGTCCGCGGCTCGAGGCGGTCGCGCACGAGTTCGACGAGCACGTCCTCGCGCACCAGTTCGCCGACAGCGGCGATCGCCGGCGCCAGCCAGCGATCGTGACCGGGACCCCCCGAGGCCTCGTTGATCCGATCGCGCACGGCGGCGGTCGCCGGCGAGGGATCGAGCGGCGCGCGCAGGGCCAGCGCTCGCGCCGCCGCCAGCAGCTCAATCGCCAGCACGTCGGTCAGCGCCTCCACCGCGCGGCGAAGCTTTCGGGCGGCGTGCCAGCCCATCGAGACGTGATCTTCCTGCATGCCCGACGACGGAATCGAGTCGACGCTCGCGGGGACGGCGAGCCGCTTCAACTCGCTCACCAGGGCCGCCTGCGAGTACTGCGCGATCATCAGTCCCGAGTCCACGCCGGCCTGATCGGCGAGAAACGGCGGCAGTCCCCAGCTGCGGTCCACGTCAAGCAGCCGATCGGTACGGCGTTCGGCGATGGAGGCCACGTCGGCGATCGCGATCGCGAGGAAGTCGAGCACGTAGCCGACGGGCGCGCCATGAAAGTTCCCGTTGGACACGAGCGTGCCATCGAGCAAGATGGATGGGTTGTCGATCGCCGAAGCCAACTCGATCTCGGCCACGCGCGTGGCGTGGGCGAGCGTGTCGCGCGCCGCGCCGTGGACCTGGGGCGCGCAGCGCAGCGAGTAGGCGTCTTGGACCTGGCTCGGGTCATCGAGGTGCGACTGGACGATCGGCGAGTCGGCGAGCAGCGCGAGCAGGTTGGCCGCGCTGGTGCGCTGGCCCGGGTGGGGGCGAAGCACGTGGATCTCGGCGGCGAAGACGCGGTCGGTGCCGCGCAGCGCCTGTATGGAGAGGGCCGCCGCCAGGTCGGCGTGGTCGAGCAGCGACTCGAGGTCGTCGATGGCGAGGATCAGCTGTCCGAGCATGCCGTCGGTACCGTTAATGAGCGCAAGGCCTTCTTTCTCGGCGAGGATGATCGGCGCCAAGCCAGCCGCCTCGAGCGCCTCGGACGCGCGCTGGCGTTCGCCGCGCCCGTCTCGGACCTCGCCCTCGCCCATCAGCGCGAGTGCGACGTGCGCCAGCGGGGCGAGGTCGCCCGAGCAACCGAGGGACCCGTACTCGTGCACGATGGGCGTGATGCCAGCGTTTAGCAGGGCCGCGTAGGCCAGCGCGGTTGACGGACGTACCCCGGACACCCCGCTGCACAGGTTGGTCAGCCGCGACACCATCATCGCGCGCACCACCTCGGTCTCGACCTCGTCACCGACCCCCGCGGCGTGAGATCGGATGAGCGAGCGCTGCAAGTCTCGTCGCTGGTCGGGCGTGATGAACGTCGTCGCCAGCGCGCCGAAGCCGGTCGAGAGACCGTAGACCGGGGTCCCGCTCTCGACGAGGGCGTCGATGGCTCGGCGCCGCTCACCCAGCCGCTCGAGCACCGCGCCGGACAGCTCGACCGGGGCGCCGTCGCGCGCCACCGCGACGACCTGGGAGCGCCGCAACGTCTCGAGTCCCACCACCACCGTCATCACGTCCGCCTCCCCACGCCCGCCAGGGCCTCGAGAACCAGCAGCGCCACGAGCCGCACCGTCCGCTGGTCATCGCTGTCGCGGCCGACGTCAACCTCGGTGAAGTCGATCGCGCGCACGCGCCCGTCGTTGGCGAGCTGGCGCACCGCCGTGCGCAGGTCGTCGGCCGACAGCCCGCCGGGCACGGCCGCGGGACAACCCGGTACGACGGCGCGGTCGGCCACGTCGAGATCGACGTCGACGTAGATTGGCCGATTGCCGGCCCCGGCCACGCCAAGCGCGTCATCGACGACCGCGGCGATCCCACGCTCGCTGACGACGCCTCGCGGCCAGACGGTGATGCCCGCCGCCGCCGCTCGCGCCGCGTAGAACGGCGAGTTAGCGAAGTCCGCGATGGCGATCTGCACGACGCGCGACCCGTCGAGACCCGCGTCAAGGAGCTGGCGCACCGGCGAGCCGTTGGAGACGCCGTCGCGAAGATCGAGGTGGGCATCGAGCGTGATCAAACCCCACTCGCTCAGATCGTCACCGCCCAGAGCGCTCAGCGCGTGCCAGGTTGCGGCGTTGTCGCCGCCCAGAATCACGTGTAGATCGGCCGTCGACTGGCGAACCACGGCGGCCACTCGGTCGGTCCCTCCCTCGCCGTCGGGTTCAAAGACATCGCCGCGATCGACCACTGCGACCACGTCAGCCAGGTCGAGGCTATCGCGATACGACCAGGTTGAGAAGCGCCCCAGGGCCTCGCGAACCGCCGCTGGCGTACTGTGCCACGAACGCGGCGTCAGCGACGTCAGGTACGTCGAGACGCCGATCAAGTTGACGCATCGCCGAGCGTCGAGCGGCTGATCCGTGACCAACGACGCCGCCGACGGCCACTGGGGATCGGGGGCGCTCACGGATCCCATGCTAGGCACGTCGGGCTGGCCCCCTAGGATGCGGGGGCAACCACCACGGGTGTCGAGGTCGACGTGGACGTGGGCGTCGGATTCGTGGTGTTGCTCGTGCTCGTGCTCGTCGCGAGTGGCGCGGTCGAGCGAGTCGACCCCGAACAGCCCGGTCCCGCTCGATGCAGGGGCTGAGGCTGCAGTCCGGCCCCACGCAGGCCCGTCGAGGTCCACCAGCACTGCCACGACGGCGGTTCGGCCAACGCAACGAAGAAGTCGCGCTGCCACCCCGTCTCGTAAACCGTCGGGCTATGCATCGACTCGGGCAGCTGCACCGGCATTGGGCCGGGGCGGTGCAGCGGTGCAAACGGGGCGCCCAGTATGGGCCAGAACGGGTTGATATCGAGCTCCATGCCCATCACCGCGCCCGCCGCCGCGAGCGCGCGGGCGAGCGGTCCGGCGAGGGTCGGCTGCATCGTCGCGACGAAGATGAGGTCGCCGGCACGATCCACGCCGAGCGCCGTGCGCGCCACGGTAGGCACCTCGTGCAGGGGGTCGCCCCACTGACGCCAGTTCGCCGAGAGCGCGGCGGCGGTCGGCCGGGCGTTCCAGACGAGCGGACCGAGGTTCTGGCGAAGACTGATCGGGTGAAAACCGCGCGGCGGGAAGTTGACCGACCCCCACAGTCCCATCGCCCAGTGTCCCGCCGCGTCGAGCGCGATGGTCATGCGATTGGGTTGCAGCGCCGACAAGACCAGACCGTCGACCATCGAGCCGCCGCTGTCCGCGGCGGCTTTGAAGGCGCCGTTAAAGACGGCGACCACCCCGGCGGGGCCCTCGTTGGCCCAATCGATGCTCGGTCCAGCGTCGAGCGGCAGCGCGGCGGGTGTCGGATCAGTCGATCCGACGTGCCAGCGCAGCAACGTCGAGCGGGCCCGTAGTCGTAGCGCGCGAAACGTGATCGCGCCGACGCTCACGTTTCGATAGTCGACCATGACCCCGCGCGCCGATCGACTCGCCACAATCCAGCCCACCTGGGGCCGCTCGAGCACCGGGCGCTGCGCCGTGCGTGGCGAGGACGGCGCTGACGACATCCCGACGCTGGCCGCGATCGCGACGATCGCCGCGGCGGCGCGCAGACCGGCCACGGCCTAGCGTTCGATCGTACGTACGCCGTCGCTCGGTGGCTGTTCGGGGGTCGTCGCCTCGATGAAGTCGGGCACCGGCGTGGGCGCGAGGTCGTGAGCCACGTCATCAGCGTAGGCCGGTGCCGACGTGGCCACGTACTCACCCTCCTCGGTGCGCGACACGACGTTGACGGTCTTTCGCCGGCCGGCCCCTCGCGTCGCGTTCATCTCCGAGGCGATCTTGTAGGCGATGGGGTACGCCACGAAGGGCGAGATGAGCACGAGCACTCGCATCGACCAGAGCACCGTATTGAGCGAGACGTGGAAGAAGTTGGCGATGACGTCGGTCGAGCTCGCGATGAAGAGCATCGACATCGCGGCCAGGACCGCGGCCCCCGCGGCGGTGCGCTTAGGTCGGCTACTCGGACGATCGAGCAGGTTGTGGATCGCGTTGTCTTTGGTAACGCGACGCTCGATGGCCGGCCACGCGTAGGCCAGGCCAAAGACGAGTCCCGGGAAGATCACCGCGGGAATGGTCACCTCGAACGGGATCGTGTGGCCGAAGCTGTGGAACGACCACGACGGGAAGATGCGCAGCGCCCCGTCGAGGAAGCCCATGTACCAGTCCGGTTGGACGGCGTAGGAGATTCGCGCCGCGTCGTAGGGACCGAACTGCCAGATCGGGTTGATCTGCGCGAACGCGCCGAGCAGAGCGGTCACGCCCGTCACGATCAGCATGAAGCCCGTCGTCTTGGCCATGAACACCGGGAAGAGCGGTGAGCCCACGACGTTCGACTCGGTTTTTCCCTCGCCGGGGAACTGCGTGTGCTTCTGGCGAACGAGCAGGATCATGTGGGCGGTCACCAACGCCAGCATGATTCCGGGCACGACCAACACGTGCAAAATGAAGAACCGGGGAATCACCGCGGTGCCGGGGAAGTTCCCGCCGAAGATGAAGAAGGCGAGGTAGGTCCCCACCACGGGCACCGACAGGATGATCGAGTAGGCGATTCGGATGCCGGTGCCCGAGACCAGGTCGTCGGGCAAGGAGTAGCCGAGGAACCCGTTGACGATCGCCAGCGTCAACAGGGTGACGCCGATCGTCCAGTTCAGCTCGCGCGGCTTGCGGAAGGCGCCGGTGAAGAAGACGCGGGCCATGTGCACGACCATCGATCCGATGAAGATGTCAGCCGCCCAGTGGTGCATCTGACGCATGAGCAGACCGGCGCGCACCGCGAACGAGAGGTTCACCGTCGAGGCGAACGACTCGGTCATCGACTGGCCGTCGAGGGGCAGGTAGCTGCCGTGATACGTCACGATGGCCGAGCTCGGGATGTAGTACAGCGACAAGAAGACGCCCGTGGCGAGTAGGACGACGAACGAGTAGAGCGCGATCTCACCGAGCATGAACGACCAGTGATCGGGGAAGATCTTGTCGAGGAAGCTCCGACCACCCTTCGCGACGCCGAGCCGGTCGTCGAGTTCGCCCATGACCTTGCCGACGGCGCCGTAGCGGCCGGTCGCCTGCTTGCGCGAACGCTTGGTCTCGACGACGTCACTCACGAGCGCTCCCAGAATCCGGGCCCGACGGGCTGGTCGTAGTCGCTCTGGGAGCGAATGTAACCCGAGGCGTCAATGTAGAGAGGCAGTTGGGGCAGGGGCCGCGGGGCCGGACCGAACTCGGGGATGGCGCCGTTGTTCACGTTGAACATCGACTGGTGGCACGGGCAAACGAGCAGTTGCAGCTGCTGTTCGTAGAGTCCGACCGGGCAGCCGAGGTGGGTGCAGAGCTTCGAGTACGCGACGTAGCCCATCGGTCCCCACGACTCGCGGCCCTTCTGCGTCGTGAAGTTCTCGTTCGACAGGCGGATCAGCACGGTCTGGTCGACGGCTTGGCCGCGGTCGGTGTTCTGGGTGCCCTCGGGAAAGACCGTCACGATGGAGCCGACGGCGAGGTCAGTCACGTGGATACGCCGACCGGTCTGGTCAACGGCGTACGAGCCAGCCCGCCAGTCGGTGTGAAAGAGCGTTCCCTTGGGCAGCGGACCGAGGCTGCGCAAGAGCGGAAAGAGCGCAACGATGCTGAAGGCGCCGAGACCACCCCCGAGCAGACCGCCGAGCACCTTTCGCCGCTTCACCGTGCCGCCGCCGCGCTCGACGATCGCCGCGGCGAAGGCGTTGCGGTCCGAGTCGCTGCTCGCGAGCGGGTGGCGCTCTTCGACGAAGGGTCCGCGCGCCATGAGGTACTTGCCCCACGCCACGAGACCGACTCCGAGGAAGAAGAGGCCGCCGCCCATGGTCGCACCGAGAATCCACGGCGTCGCGTTCACCCAGTAGGCGGCACCGAAGCCAACTACCAGCGCGAGGCCCACGAGGAACGTCAGCGCGATGACCCGCTCCACGAGCCGCGGGTTTCGCGCGGCGGGCTGGAGGTGCGGGTCGTCCTCGCGCAATCCCGTCAGGCTGACCGGCGTACGACGTTCGTGCTGATCACTCACTGGCGCTCTCCTACCCAGAATCCGATGAGGGCAAGGCCACCGACACCGATCAGCAGGCCGACGAAGCCCTCGGCGACGGGGCCGAGGCCGCCGAGGCCGAAGCCACCGGGGTTGCGCGGGTGCTGGATCTCCGTGGTGACGTACTTCACGATGTCCGCGACCTGGAAGTCGCTGAGATTGCCCGTAAAGCGCGGCATGTTGCCGGGACCGGTGCGGATCGCCTCGGCGACTTGGGTCGCCGGGATGTTGCGCAGTGACGGGGCGAAGGTGCTGCGCGCGAGGGCGTCGCCGTCACCTTCGATGGTGTGACAGGCTGCGCAGTTCAGCGCGAAGAGCGCCGCGCCGTTGGCCACGTTCGCGTCCTTCACGTTGACCGTCGGGATGTAGGGGTAGCTCGGCGCAAGCGAGTTGATCCAGGCCGCAATCGCGAGTGCCTGATCGTGGGTGAGCCGTGGCTGGCGGCGCATGGCCTGCACTGATCGAGGGTCGGCGGCGGGCATGCGACCCGATTCGATCCAGAAGTCGATCGTCGCCGGCCCGAGACCGACGAGGTTGGGGTAGGCGCCCGTGGTGCCGGCCGGTGGCACGCCGTTCGCGTCGACGCCGTGACAGGTGGCGCAGTTCTGCAGGTAGAGCGCCCGACCGAGCGCGGCGAGCGCCGGCGAGGGCGCGTTGTACATGATGGCCCCGTCACCGTAGGAGGTAACGACGCCGTGCTTGCGCACGACCACGCTTGAGTTAGGGGTGCCGGCGTCGTGCCGGCCGGTCTGGTAGATCGGATGGGTCGTCGCGCCGGCGGCACTGAACCACGCCAGCGGCGCGAGAATCACCAAGGACACCAGTCCACCGGCGCAGAGCCGTAAACGAAGCGACGTGCCCACGCTCATCTACTTGAGCAAGAAGAGTGACGAGTACAGGCCTACCCAGATGACGTCGACGAAGTGCCAGTAGTAGCTGACACCCTGAAAGGCGGCCAGCTCACCGGGATCCCCTTCGCGCCCGCGCATGCGGTAGAGCAGGAACGCCATGGCCACGAGGCCAAGGAACACGTGCAGGCCGTGCAGGCCAGTCGTGATGTAGAACACCGAGCCGTAGGCGTTCGTGTACCAGCGCGTCGTCAGGTGAATCCACTCGTACGCCTGGTTGCCGACGAAAACGGCGCCCATGATCATCGTGGTGATCACCCACCGTCGGGCCTCGTCGCGGCGACGGTGCTCGACCAGCCACACTGCCCACTGCATCGTGCCCGACGAGAGCACCAGGATCACGGTAAAGACACCCGCTTGCAAGGTGTCGAGATGGGTGCCGGCCGGGGGCCACGCGGCCAAATGGGCGCGAATGGTGAAGAGGGCGGCGAAGAGCCCTGAGAAGAACATCAACTCGCTACCCAGCCATATCATCACACCGATGGCCAGCATCGGCGGACGATCGTGGACGATCTTCTCCGGCTTCGCCAGGCTTTCGAGGGGAATCGCCTGACTCACGACATCCTTTCTACTTGACCTCAAGAAGCAAACGCTATATGGCCACTGAGATGACTCACAGTAATGTCGGCGGCAGGGGCTCGGAAGCCATCACCGCGAGACGGCGAGTGGGCCGGGTCATCGCCACGTAGAGCGTGCGCAGCCCCCGACCGGTGGCGACGCCGTCGTCGGCCCCGCGCGACGCAATCCGCGACGGTTCGACAACCACGACGGCGTCGAACTCGAGACCGTTGGCCGCTTCGGCGCCGAGCACGACGAGATCGGCCGCGAGTCCTCGGGAATCGTCGTCGCGTGGGTCGACGGCCACCACCCCGCTTGCGCGCAAGATTTCGAGAATCTCGGGGACGCGCTGCTCGCTGACGATGACCGCCACCCGTCCCGGCGCCACGGCCGCGCACTCGCGCGTCGCCACCGCGACGAGCGCGCCGGCGAAGCGCTCGGGCTCCACGACCTCGACGATCGGCTCGACGCCCACGCGGCGCACGGGTCGCGGTGGCTCGAGGTCGGGCACGGCCGCGGCCAGCGTTGGCGCGGCGAAGCGCAATACCTCCTCGGGCGTCCGATAGCTCACGGTGAGATCCACCCGAGTCGGCGCTCGGCGGGGCTCGAGCACCGCGAGCACGGTGTCCCAGGACGCGCTCGACGACGCCGTCGTCGCCTGGCCCATGTCGCCGACGATAGTCATCGAGCCAGTGAGGTCTCGTCGGCGCAAGATTCGCAGCTCCATCGGTGAGAGGTCCTGGGCCTCGTCCACGACGATGTGCCCGTACGTGACGAACTCGGCCTCGTCGAGCTCGCTCGAGGGCGCCACGCTCTGGCGCGCCGCTTCGCGCAGCGCGGCCGCGCGCACGTCGCCCGCGTAGCTGTCAAGGTCGACGCCATCGAGGCTCAGCGTCTCGGTCGGCCTCGCAGCCGGGCGGGGGCGGCGTCGCGGGCCGAGCACGACGCGAGCCTCGTCGATCAGCGCGGCGTCGGCCGTCGTCCAGGCGACATCGTCGAGCGACGCCGACCGGGGCCGCACCAGCAGGGCGCACTCCTCGTCGGAAAGCACGCCCGCCGCGGCGGCGCGGATCAGGGCCGGGGCCCCGTAGAGGTCGTGCAGGAGCTCTTGTCCCGAGAGCCGCGGCCACATGCGCTGGAGCGCGGTTTGGAACGCGGGCGTCGCGCGAATCTGATCGGCTAAGTCGGCTACCCCACTCGCGCTCTCCCCCTCGTCACGAACGAATCGCTGGAAGTACTGCGCCGCGAGGCGGTTGGCCACCTCGCGACCAACCGCCGAGCGACGCTGGTTGTGATTACCGGGCCGGCGGCGGGCCCGTTCGATGACGTCGCGCGTGTCGCGCGCGCGCAGCACGATGATCGCTCGACCGACGGGAATCTCGACGTCGTCGCGCAGCGGCCGTTCACGCGTGCGCACGGCATTGGCGATCACCGCGGCCATCCGAACGTCACCCTTCAGCCGATCGACCTCGTCGACGTCGCGACCCCGGACGGTGACGTTGGCGACGAGTCCCGAAATGGTCGACAGGGTTACCCCCGACTCGCCGAGCGACGGCAGCACGTTCTCGATGTAGTTCAAGAAGAGTGGGTTGGGACCGACGACGAGGACGCCCTGGCGCTCGAGCGTCGCGCGGTGCGTGAAGAGTAGGTACGCCGCCCGGTGCAACGCGACCGCGGTCTTGCCGGTGCCCGGGCCACCCTGAACCAGCAGCACCCCGGCCAGCGGCGCGCGAATGATCCGGTCCTGCTCCCCTTGGATCGTCGCGACGATGTCGCCCATGCGGCCGGTGCGGGCCCGCCCGAGCGCAGCGAGCAGCGAACCGGGCCCGCCGAGGGCGAGCCCCCCGTCGAGGAGCCCGTCGGCCGTCGCGGCACGGCGATCGTCGTCGGGCAGCGCCAGTTCGCCGTCGGCGTCAGCGAAGTACTCGTCTTCGACCCCGGTAACCTCGCGGCCGCGTATGGCGACGTGGCGACGGCGAACGAGATTCAGCGGGTCAACGCCGGTGGCCCGATAGAAAGCCTCGGCGACCGGCGCTCGCCAGTCGACGACGAGCGCGTTCAACTGCTCGTCAGAGACGGCGAGGCGCCCCACGTGATACCGGTCAGCGATCCCGTCCGCGCCGGGTGCGTAGTCGATCCGGCCAAAGAAGAGTGGCTGGTCGCCAATGGCGAGCTGGTCGAGGCGATGCAGTGCCGTTCCCATCACGACGTCTCGCTCGACGAGATCGCCCGCGCCGCGCATCGTCGCCACGGCCGCGCTGTCGCGCAGCGAACGCGCTTCGGCTCGCATGTGATCCAGCGCGCCGAGCGCGCGATCAAGGAAGGCCTGCTCCTCGGCGATTTCGCGCTGATGTGCCATTGCCACGTCTCCTCGTCCCGCGTTCGGGGTCTATCGATTCTAGTTGACGCACGCCAGCGCCCCGATCGCGACTCCGCCAGCGCGCACGTAGATTGAGTGTCGTAAAAGGAGCAGTGTGGAGTCAGCTTTTCTGAAGGCCTGCCGGGGCGAGCCCGTCGACCACGTCCCGGTTTGGTTCATGCGGCAGGCGGGTCGCTCGCTGCCCGAGTACCGGGCGCTGCGCGGGACGGGCTCGATCCTCGAGGCCATCGCCGAGCCGGCGCTCGCCTACGAGATCACCATGCAGCCGGTACGCCGCTACGGCGTCGACGCGGCGATCCTCTTCTCGGACATCGTCGTGCCGTACCACGCCATCGGGTTCGGCGTCGACGTGGTGCCGGGACGCGGACCCGTGATCGCGCAGCCCTTTCGCGGTCCCGCCGACTTGGCGCGGCTCCGCCCGCTCGAGTTGGACGACGTCGCCCACGTGACCGCGACGATCGACCTCGTCGTCGAGGAACTTCGCGCCAGCGACACGCCCCTGATCGGTTTCGCCGGCGCGCCGTTCACCGTCGCGAGCTACCTCGTCGAGGGTGGGCCTACGCGCGACTTCGCGGTGATCAAGACGCTGATGCACGCCGACCCCGACCTCTTCGCGCGACTGCTCGATCGGCTGGTCGACATCACCGTGGCCTTCTTGCGTGCCCAGATCGACCACGGGGCTCGCGCCGTGCAACTGTTCGACTCGTGGGCGGGGGCTCTGACGCGTGACGAGTACCGGCGCTTCGCCCTCGAGGCGACCACGCGCGTGCTCGACGCGCTCGGCGACCTTAAGGTGCCCACGATCCTCTTCGGCGTCGGCACCGGCGAACTACTCAGCCTGATGACCCGCGCGGGCAGCACCGTCGTCGGGATCGACTGGCGCGTTGATCTCGACGAGGGCCGCCGCCGGGTCGGCGACCGTAGCGTCCAGGGGAACCTCGACCCGGCCCGGTGCCTCGGGGGCGTTGAGCTCGGCGTGGCCGCGGCGCGCGAGGTGCTCGCGCGCGCGGGCGCAGCCCCGGGCTACGTGTTCAACCTCGGTCACGGCGTGCTGCCGGCCACCGACCCCGCGGTGCTCGAAGCGATCGTGCGCGTCGTGCACGAAGAAGGGAGAGCCGGCGTATGACCGACCCGATCGGCGTACTCGTCATGGCCTACGGAACCCCGTCGTCACCCGAGGGCATCGAGCCCTACTACACGAGGATCCGCCACGGCAGCGCCCCGACCCCCGCGCAGCTCGCCGACCTCACGCGGCGCTACGCCGCCATCGGCGGCACGTCGCCGCTCGCCGCGCGAACGACCGAACAGGTTCAGGCGCTGGCCAGTGCGCTCGAGCGCCGAGCCCCGGGCCGCTACGACGTGCGATTCGGTTCCAAGTACGAGCCGCCGTTCATCGAGGACACCGCGGCCGCGATGCGCGACGACGGGCTGACCTCGGTGGTCGGACTCGCGCTCGCACCCCACTCGTCATCGATGTCGACGGACCAGTACATGAGCCGCGCCCGCGAGGCGCTCGGCGAGAGCGTTGCGCTGCGAGCGGTCGGCGCCTGGTGGTCGGCGTCGGGTTTCCTCGAGCTCATCGCCCGCTACGTCGACGACGCGCTGGCGACGATCCCGCCAGATCGACGCGCCACCACCCAGGTCATCTTCTCTGCTCACTCGCTGCCCCAGCGGATCCTGGACAATGGCGACACCTACCCCGATCAGCTGCGCGCGAGCGCCGAGCGCGCGGCGAGGCTCGCGGGCGTCGACTCGTGGGACGTCGCGTGGCAGTCCGCGGGGCGAACCGCCGAACCGTGGATCGGCCCCGACATCCTCGGCGTGTTGCGCGCGAAACGGACGGCCGGACTCACCGACGTCGTGTCGTGCCCGATCGGCTTCGTCGCCGACCACCTCGAGGTGCTCTACGATATCGACGTCGAGGCCCAGGCGGTCGCTCGCGAGATCGGTCTCAACCTCGTACGCACGCGGTCGCTCAACGACGACCCGGACTTCATCGCGATGCTCGCCGACGTGGTCGTCGACCACTCGTGACGCGGCGGTCCCTCGTCGTCATCGGCGGCGGGATCAGCGGGCTCGCCGCCGCGTGGGACCTCGCCGGTGGCGCCGACGGGCCCAGCGCTGACTCGCCGCGCGTCGAGGTCCTCGAGGCGAGCGAGCGCGTCGGCGGATCGCTCGCCACGACGGTCTTCGCGGGCCGCACGGTCGACGTGGGACCCGACGGCTTCCTGGCGCGTCGCCCCGAGGCGACGGCGCTCGTGCGCGAGCTCGGCCTCAGTGAGCGCCTCGAGGCGATTGAGGCGAGCGGCGCCTGGCTCTGGCTGCGCGACCAGCTCTGCGAGATCCCGAGCGGACTCGCCCTCGGGGTGCCGACCTCGTACGCGTCCGTCGCGTCAGTGCGCGGCTTGAGCTACCGGGCGCGTCTCGCCGCGCGACGCGACCAGTGGCTCGCGCGCCGCCTCGTCGTCGGCGACGACGAGACCATCGGGCGAATCGTACGCGCCAAGCTGGGCGCCGAGCTCGCCTACCGGTTCGTCGAGCCACTGGTCGGGGGGATCCAGGCGGGGCGAATCGACGACCTGTCGGCCAAATCGGTCTTCCCCGCGCTGCTCGACGCCGCGCGGCGCGGGGGCTCGCTGATGGCGGCGATGCGCTCGAGCGGACCCGCGACCCCTGGGCCATCGGCGGGGCCAGTGAAGGGTGGCCCCGCGTTCTACTCGCTGCTCGACGGCGTCGGCTCGCTGCCCACCGAGCTCGCCGCGCGTCTCGAGGCGCGCGGCGTCGTCATCCGAAACTCGACCTCGGCGACCGCCCTGCGGCGAGGTGACGGCGAGTACGCCTGGGAGGTAGATACCGACGCAACAACGACGCCCGCGCACGCGGTGATCATCGCGACGCCGGCCGCGGTGACCGCCGAGCTCGTCGGCCACCTCGACGAGGGTCTCGCGGCCCTCGCGACAGTCCCGAGCGCCGGAGCGGCGATGGTGACCCTGCAGTTCGCCCGCGACGAGATCGCGCTGCCCGAGCACGGAACGGGTGTCCTCGTCCCGCTCGCCACGCCGTGGCGCGGCGACACGATGCTCGTGACGGCCCTCACCTTTCTCGATCGCAAGTGGCCCCACCTGCGACGAGACGACGACACCGTGCTGCGCGCCCACGTTGGTCGCAGCGACGACCGGCGATGGGCCGAGCTCGAGGACCCTGCGTTGATCGACCGAGTCGCCGACGAGGTCCGCCACCTGCTCGCCGGCACGGGTACCCCGCGCGACGCCATGGTCCAGCGCTTCCCCGCGGGTCTCCCCCAGTACCGCCTCGGCCACGATTCCCTCGTCGCCTCGGCGCGAGCGGCGGCGGCGCGCCTGGGCTTCGAGCTCGCCGGCGCCGCCTACGACGGGGTCGGGATACCGGCGAGCATCGGCTCGGGCCGGCGCGCGGCGCGCGCCGCGCTCGAGCGCCTGCGCTGATCGGTCGAGGTCAGAGGTAGTAGCCCGAGTGGATATAGATGCACGGCACGCCCTCGCTGACGTACATGGCGTGGTTCTTCGGGTCGTCGTCGAGCGCCAGGCGAACGTCGAGGCCCGCGTCGCGCAGGTCGGCCAGCGCGGACCGCTTGAAGCGATCCACGCCGGCGTAGTCGCCGTGCTCGCGCATGATGAGCAGGTCCCAGCGCAGGCCGTAGCGCTCGAGCCACGCCAGCGTATGGGGCTGGACTCGGCGGGGCCGCCCGGTGAGCAACACGATGGTGAGGCTCTGGTCGAGTAGCTCGAGCAGCCGCTCGATCTCCTCGACCACGGGGTCGTCCCCGCAGGCCTCGAAGAAGCGCCGCCAGTCGCCCCAGTCGAGGAAGTGCTGGCGGCCCGCGGCGTCGGCGAGCACCCCGTCGATGTCAAAGATCACCGCCGGACCGGTCGCCGGTCCGTCGCGCCAGTGCCAGTTCTCAAGTGTCTGCGCCATGTCTCCGTCGCCGGCGGTGGCCCCCGAGAACTCTGCGAGACTGGAGCCGTGGGAGCGACCGACCGATACACGCTACCAATCCCCTACGGTCAGCACGTCTACGTGGTCAGCGACCTGTCGCTCTCGCCGAGCACCAACCCCGCCTCGCGCCCGGTTCGCGAGCTCATCGCGCTGCTCGGCGAGCTCGACGACGCCGCCGTCGTGGTGGTGGCGGGCAACCTCTTGCACCCCAACCCCGACGCTGACCTCGCCGTCTTCGTGGATCAGACGCTCCTCGCGCTGCCCACTCTGGCGGCGGCCGTGCGGGCCTTCACCGACCGCGCCGGCCACCGGTTCTTCGTCGTGCCGGGCGCCGACGACGCGGGTCTCGCCGACCCGAACGCCGCTCGCGCGCTCGAGGCGCTCGGCGTCGAGTTCGCGCACGACCTCATGCTCCAGGTCGCCACGGCCGACGGCGTGCGCGACCTCGCCGTCGCGGCCGGCGCGAGTGCCGTCGACCTCTCGCGCGCCGACCCCGGCGACCGTTCCGACGCCGACCGGCTCGAGGATCCCGACGCACTGGCCCGCTTCGTCGCGTCGCGCACGCTCTACCGGCGACTCGCCGGCTGGGTCTGGCTGCCGATCGTCGCGGTGCTGGTGGTCGACCTCTGGAGCACGTTCACCTCGATCCTGACGCACGTCACGGACCGGCGTCTGCACCTGACCCTGCACCTGCACCTGCGAATCCACCCGCACCACCCGAGCGGCTTCTGGGGCAACCTCGTTACCACCGTCCTCGTCATCGTCGTCGTGGAGGGCCTCGTGGGGGCGGCGGCTGGCCTCTTGGTGCGGCGCCGCTTCGGGCGCGAGTCGCGCGAGTCGACGCCGCGTCACTACGAGCCGCTCGCGCGAACCTTCGTCGACGAGGTCGACGCCCTCGAGTTCGCGCGGCGCGTCGCCGAACGGGGCGGGGCCGGGGCGGTCGTCGGGGGGACGACGCGCCCGGCGCTCGCCTTCTTGGACCGCGGCGTCTGCGCCGCGCCGGGACCGTCACGCACGGTCATCGTCGAGCGCCACGGGCTGCTCGGCCTGCCGCCGGTCTTCACCTCGGTCGACCGACTGGGCATCGTCGAGGTCGAGGCGGCGAGCACGGTCCAGGTCCGTCTCTACACCGGCCAGAGCCCGCGTCGGCGGGCCACCCTGCTCGAGCGCGCGGTGGCGGGCAGCCCGGTCCAGCCCGACCTCTCAACCGTCACCGCGGTCAGTGGCGCCTGGCCCACCGGAAACCCGTATCCGGTGAGCGTCGACCGCCTGGCGGCCCAACGCCGCCAGCGCACGATTCGCCGCGTGGTCAGCGGCATCATCTTTCTCGACGGACTCATCGACGTGACCGTCACCTCGTTGCCGCCCCTGCGCAGCCGGCTCCACGCCGTGGAGAACTACCTCCCCCTCGGCGCCGCGAAGTACGCGGCCGCCCTGACGGCGCTGGCCGGCGTGACGATGATCATGCTGGCTCGCGGGCTGCGACGCGGTCAGCGAAGGTCGTGGATCGTGGCGGTTGTCGTGGTCGCGGCGACCGCCGTCTTTCACGTGGTGCGCGCGGGCAGCCTCGTCTCGCCCCTCATCGCCGTGGCGATACTCACCCTGCTCCTCGTCGAGCGCCCCCACTTCGCGGCGACGACGGACCGCACGAGCGTGCGCGCCGCCCTGCCGCGCCTGGCGCTCGTCGGCGCCGTCGTCGTCGTCGCGGCCACCGCCGGCATCGAGGCGTCCTCGCGCCACCACGCCCTACCCGGTCTCGCCACCGTCGTGCTCGCCAGCCTCGAGCGTCTGGTCGGCATCACCTCGATCGCGCTGCCCGACCGCGTCGGCGACTTCGTCAATCCCGCACTCACGTCCGTCGGCGTCGCGCTGATCGTGTCCACGCTCTATCTGGTGACCCGTCCCGTCGTCGACCGGCGGCTCTCGAGCACCGCGTCGAGCGCCGAGCGACGCCTCGCCGAGCTGCGGGCGCGCGAGATCGTGCGCCGCCACGGGCGCGGCACGCTCGACTACTTCGCGCTACGCGACGACAAGCAGTTCTTCTTCTTTCGCGACTCGCTCGTCGCCTACGCCGTCTACGGCGGCGTGGCTCTCGTGTCGCCGGACCCCATCGGCCCCGAGGCCGAGCGATCCGAAGCCTTCAGCAGCTTTCGCGCCTTCGCCGACTCACGGGCCTGGACGGTCGGGGTGATGGGCGCGGGCGCGGAGTGGCTCGCGATCTACCACGCGGCCGGACTGCACTCGCTCTACCTCGGCGACGAAGCCATCGTGGACTGTCGACGCTTCAGCCTCGAGGGCGGCAAGATGAAGGGCCTGCGCCAGGCCTGTACGCGCCTCGCGCGCAAGGGCTACACCGTCGAGTTCCTCGACCCGAGCGACATCGACCCGGCCCGGGTGCCGGCCATCCTCGATCTCATCACGATGCTGCGCCGCGGCGAGGCCGAACGAGGATTCTCCATGATGCTCGGCCGGCTCTTCAACCCCAAGGACAAGGGTCTGCTCCTGACGGTCGTACACGGACCCGACGGCCAGCCGGCCGCGGTCTGCCAGTTCGTCCCGTCCCCGGCCATCCACGGCTACTCGCTGGACCTGATGCGCCGGGATCCCGGCGAGCACCCCAACGGTCTGATTGACTACGCGCTCTGCTCCACGATCGAGCACCTGCGCTCGATCGGCGGTCAGGGCCTCAGTCTCAACTTCGCCGCCTTTCGCTCAGTGCTCGACGGCGAGCGCGGCGAGGGAACCTTCACCCGCGTCGAACGGTGGGCCCTGCGCCGGCTGTCGGGGGTCTTGCCGATCGAGAGCCTCTGGCACTTCAACGCCAAGTACGACCCCACGTGGCTCCCGCGCTAC
This sequence comes from Acidimicrobiaceae bacterium, assembly GCA_027449665.1. Classification (GTDB taxonomy): domain Bacteria; phylum Actinomycetota; class Acidimicrobiia; order Acidimicrobiales; family RAAP-2; genus RAAP-2. The sequence continues at coordinate 73,408 of DAIDLE010000008.1, forward strand.
CTCGTCTACCCGGCCGCCGAGAGCTTCGTGCCGGTCGTGGCCGCGACTTTTCGCGCCGAGTCGCTGACCGAGATCCCGGTCCTCGGCCGCTTGCTCACCCACGACCCGGCGAATCGGCCCGGCACCGTCGTGCCCGACGAGGTGCTCGCGGCCGCGCGGCGCAGCGAACACCCCGCCACGCGGCGCTAGCGCCGCGCGCGCCGCGCGATCGCCGCGGCGAGACGGTCCGCGGCCCCGTCGTCGAAGGTGAGAAAGAGCATCGGCTCGACGAGTTCGAGCTCGAGCAGCGCCCACCCGGCCTCGGTCGCCACGACGTCCACGCGCGCGTAGAGCAGATCCGCAAAGCGCTCGTCCGCGAGGAACGCCGCGGCGGCGGCGAGCACGTCGGGCTCGGGCGCGGCGCGGCGCAGCTGGCCGTGACGAAAGGCGCTGGTGCGCGCGCCAGGATCGACGTTCAGCATTGCGTGCTTGGTCGCGGCGTGGCTGATGATGCCGTCGATGACCACGACCGCACGCTCGCCGAGCTCGTCGACGCTCGCGACGTACGGCTGGATCAGCGCGTCGCGACCGGCGGCGTGCAGTCGCGCCACGTGGGCTCGGGCGGCGTCGCGCTGGTGCGCGCGGTAGCGAACGGCGTCGGCCGAACCGGCCCCGACCGCGGGCTTCACGACGAAGTCGCCGTCGGGCAGGACCGGCGCGTCGCCGACGTCACAGAACGTCGAGGGCACGACGAGGTGGCCCCGCGACGCGAGGTCGCCCAGGTAGTGCTTGTCGCTCGAGTACTCGATGATCGGGTACGGGTTCGCGAGACGGCGCACTGAGCGCGCCCAGTCGAGGAACTCGTCGCGGCGCTCGACGTAGTCCCAGGTTGAGCGCACGACGACCAGGTCGTAGGCGTTCCAGTTCGCGGGGGCGTCCCACGCGACGTGGTCGGCCTCGAGCCCCGCGCGCGCGAGCGCCGCGAGCAGGAGCGGCGCGTCGGGGTCCTCGGCGTTCGACGACGTCGCGACGGCGACGCGGCTCACGGGGTGAACAGAACGGTGGCGTGCTGGGCCAGTGCGGCGAGGGGCCCCGGCCAGACGCCGAACACGATCGTCACCGCGACGCCGATCGCGATCACCAGTCCGGTCGAGCGCGCCACGGCGACGCGAGCCGCGTCGATCTGATCGTCGGCGTAGAGGGTGAGCACCCACCGCAGGTAGAAGAAGGCGGCGATGGCGGCACCGAGCAGCGAGATCAGCGCGAGCAGTCCGCCGCCCGCGTCAACCGCGGCGGCGAGCACGGCGTACTTCGCGTAGAAGCCGGTCGTGAGCGGCACGCCGAGCTGGCTGAGCAGCAGCACCGCGAGCGCGCCGCCCAGCCAGGGCTGGCGTCTCGCCAGTCCCCGGTAGTGATCGATCGAGTGCTGGTCGTCGCCGTCGCCACCCACGAGGGTGACCACGGCGAAGCTCGCCACGACCACGGGCGCGTAGGTCGCGAGGTAGAAGAGCGTGGCGGCGGTACCGCGCGCAGTGGCGGCCCAGACGCCGAGCAGCACGAAGCCCGCGTGGTTGATCGACGAGTAGGCGAGGATGCGCTTGACGTTGCGCTGCACGAGGGCGAGCGACGCACCGACCAGCGTCGTCAGCACGACCAGCGCCCAGATGATCGGGCGCCAGGTCGTCAGCTGCGTGCCGAGCGCCGAGATGAGCACGCGGATCAGCGCCGCGAAGGCGCCGACCTTCACGACCGACGCCATGTAGCCGGTCACCGGCGTCGGGGCGCCCTCGTAAACGTCGGGTGACCACAGGTGGAACGGAACGGCCGCGATCTTGAAGGCGAAGCCGACGAGCAGCAGGGCGCCGCCCGCGTACAGCAGGCCGGGGCGCAGCAGCACGTTCGCGCCCAGGAAATACGAGATCGTGGACAGGTTGGTCGAGCCGGTCGCGCCGTAGACAAGGGCGGCGCCGTAGACGAAGATCGCCGAGGCGAAGCTGCCGAGCAGGAAGTACTTCAACGCGGCCTCGGCCGAGGTGGCGCGCCGCCGGTCGAACGCCACGAGCACGTAGAGGCCGATCGAGAGGATCTCCAGGCCGAGGAAGATGACGATGAGGTCGTTGGCCTGGGTCATCAGCACCGCCCCGGCCGCCGTGGCGAGGGCGAGGATGTGGTACTCGGCGCCCGAGATGCCCTGACGCCGGGCCCAGTCGTGGCCGACCAGCGTGGCCAGGGCGAGGCTGATCGCGATCACCGCGGTCGCGACCACCGAGAAGCCATCGAGCACGATGGCGTGGGCGACCGTCGTGGAGGGGCCGTGGTGGTCGAGGTACGACCACTGGACGAAGGTCGCGACGACCGCGCCGAGCGACGCGAGCACCGTCACCCCCGTCGCGAGGGCGTTGGCAACCTTGCCGCGCACGAGGGCCGTCGCGAGCACCAGCGCGAGCGACGCCCCGAAGAGGATCAGCACCGGCGCGAGCGCCAGGTAGTGGATGGAGGGGATGGTCACGCTCACTTGGTCACCCCCGCTGGTGCGACGTGCTCGATCAGCTGCTGAACCGACGGCGTGATGCGGTCGAGCACCGGCTTGGGAAAGACCCCGAGCACGACGACGAGCACGACGACTGGGGCGAGGATCCAGCGCTCGGGGTGGCTCGCGTCCTCGATCGCCGCGTTCTCCTCGGTCGCCACCCCGTGGAAGACCCGCTGGTAGGCCCACAGGAGATAGAGCGCGGCCAGCACCACGCCGAGGGTCGCGACGACCGCCCACCAGGTGTGCGTCGCGAAGGTGCCGATCAAGATGAGGTACTCACTGACGAACCCCGAGAGGCCCGGCAGCCCGATCGACGCCAGCATGACGACCGTGAAGAGGGCGGCCAGTATCGGCGCGGGACCCTGCAGCCCGCGCAGGTCCGCAATCGTCGCGCTGGCCCGGCGCCGCTCGACGAAGCCGATGAGCAAGAAGAAGCCGGCGGTGATCACGCCGTGGTTGAACATCAAGAGCACGGCACCCACCATCGCGATCTGGGAGCCGGTGACCACGCCGAGGGTGATGAAGCCCATCTGGGCGAGCGACGAGTACGCGACCAGCCGCTTGAGATCCGGCGTCACGGCCGCGAGCGCTGACCCGTAGAGGATCCCGATCACGGCGAGGGTGAGCAGCACCGGGCGCATCGAGGCGAGTGCGAGGGGAAAGAGTCCGACCGCGAAGCGCAAGAGCCCGTACGAGCCGAGCTTGGCCAAGAGTCCCGACAGCTCGATGGAGCCCGCCGTCGGCGCCTCGGCGTACGCCAGGGGCGACCACGTGTGCAGGGGCCAGATCGGCGACTTCACCGCGAAGGCCACCGCGAAGGCGCTGAAGAGCCACACCGAGGTGCCGGTGCTCATGGACGTCGCCTCGAGCGCGCCGTAGGCGAAGGTCAGCGGGCCGCCGACCTGGTGCTGGTGCAAGAAGCCCAGGTAGAGCAGACCGGCGAACAAGAACGCCGAGCCGGCGAAGGTGTACACGAAGAACTTGAGCGCGGCCCTCGATCGCTCCCGGCCACCCCACTGGGCGACGATGAAGTAGCTCGGCACGAGCGTCAGCTCGAAGAAGATGAAGAACTCGAGCAGGTCGTGGGCGACGAAGCTCCCGATGGTGAACGAGGTGAGCGCGAGCAGCCACCCGACGAAGGAGGCCTCGCGGCGCCGGTCGCGCCCGCCGAGCAGCGCGAGCACGAGCACGAGCGCGGCCAGGACCACCAAGAAGAGCGAGATCCCGTCGAGGGCGACGTCGTAGGCGAGCCCGAAGGGAGCGGCCACGACCCAGCGGCCGACGAAGTCGAAGGTCTGGGCGCCGGCGACGTGATTGTTGTAGAGCCCGACGAGGACCAGCGAGAGCGCGAGCTCGATGATCGAGGTCGCGAGCGCGACGGCGTACGCGGCGCCGTCGCGGCGCCGCACCAGCGCGGCGAGCAACGCCCCCACGAGGGGCAGCACGATCAGGGCGCTCAGCCAGAGTGACGAGTGCATGCCTACCCCACCCTCGCCACGAGGTAGACGACGATGACGCTGAGCCCGAGCACCATCGCGAGCGCGTAGTGGCGCGCGAAGCCGGACTGGACCTTGCGCACCCCCTCGGCGCTGCGGCGCACGCCGACGGCGATCGCGGTGACGGCGCCGTCCACCAGCCGTGGCTCGACCACGGCGTTGGAGAACTGCGCGGCCTCGGTCAGGGGTCGCCCGATCGTCGCGTCGTAGAAGTCATCCCAACGCCACACGTGCTCGAGGAAGGCTCGCTCGTAGCGCGGCGACGATGAGCGGTCGCGCCAGATCGAGAAGGCGGCGGCCAGTCCGATGATCGCGGCGACGAAGTCGACGCCGGCGAGCGTCGTCTGCGCCGCCGTCGACGCGTGGCCGACGGCGGGAATGAAGCCGAAGGTCGGGTCGAGGAAGCCGGCGAGCGAGTTGTGGTGGATCCAGGGCAGGTCGATCACGCCGCCGAGCGTGGCCAGTGCGGCGAGCACGACCAGCGGGACGGTCATCACCCACGGCGACTCGTGGGGGTCGTGGCCGTGGGTCACCTCGCGAAAGCGCTCCGTGCCGCGAAACGTGAGCACGAAGAGCCGGCTCATGTAGTAGGCCGTCAGGATCGCGGTCAGCACCCCGAGGATCCAGAGCCACTTCGAGTAGCCGTACACGTTGGTCAAGACGTCACCCTTGGACCAGAATCCCGCGAAGGGCGGAATGCCCGAGATCGCCAGCCAGCCAACCAGGAACGTCGGGAAGGTGAGCGGCAGGTACTTCGCGAGGCCGCCCATCTTGCCCATGTCCTGTTCGCCGTTGAGCGAGTGAATCACCGAGCCCGAGCCGAGGAAGAGCAGCGCCTTGAAGAAGGCGTGGCTGATCATGAGAAAGATCGCCGCCGAGTAGGCCCCGGCGCCCACGGCGAGGACCATGTAGCCGATCTGGGAGACCGTCGAGAACGCGAGGACCTTCTTGATGTCCTTCTGGGACGTGGCGATGGTCGCCGCGACGAACGCCGTGACGCCGCCCACGATGGCGATGGTGGTTCGCCCCGAGCCCGACAGGGCGAGCACCGGCGCCATGCGAACGAGCAGGTACACCCCGGCCGTGACCATCGTCGCCGCGTGGATCAGCGCCGAGACGGGCGTCGGGCCCTCCATCGCGTCGGGGAGCCAGTTGAAGAGCGGAATCTGAGCACTCTTGCCGGTCGCCGCGAGCAACAGGGCGAGCACGCTCAGCGTCGCGATAGTCGGCGACAGGGTGCCGGCGGCCGCGAACACGCTGAGGTACGTGAGCGTGTGCAGGTGGCTGAACAGCAGAAACATCGCCACGAGCATGCCGACGTCGCCAACGCGGTTGTAGATGAAGGCCTTCTTGCCGGCCGAGGCCGCGCTGTCGCGGTCGAAGTAGTAGCTGATGAGCCAGTACGAGCAGACGCCGACGCCCTCCCAGCCCACGAAGGTCAGCACCAGGTTGTTGGCGAGCACGAGCGTGAGCATCGAGAAGACGAAGAGGTTGAGGTAGATGAAGAACTTGCGAAAGTCCCGCTCACCGTGCATGTAGCCGATCGAATAGAGGTGGATCAGCGCGGAGATACCGGTGACGAAGAGTGCCATGGTGACCGAGAGCGGATCGATCAGCAGGGCGGCGGGGACGTGCAGGGTGCCCACGTCGATCCAGCTGAAGAGGTTCACCGTGATCTCGCGCCGCGTGTCGTGCAACAGCGCGACGAAGGCCACGACGCTAAACACGAAGCTCAGCGTCACCGCCGAGGTGCCGATCGCGCCGACGGCCCGCTCTCCCAGAGCGCGCCCGAAGAGCACGAGCACGAGAAAGCCGGCCAGGGGCAGCAGCAGGATCAGTGTCGCGACGTGTGCCATCTCAACCCTTCATCTCGGAGAGCTCGTCGACCGACGTCGAGGCGCGTCGACGGAATACCGCTACCACGATGCCGAGTCCGACGGTGACTTCGGCCGCGGCGACCACCATCACGAAGAAGACCGCCGCCTGTCCGCCGATGTCGCTGAGCGTGCGCGAGAAGGTGACGAAGGTCAGGTTGACCGCGTTGAGCATCAGCTCGATGCACATGAACATGATCAGCGCGCTGCGTCGAGTCAGCAGTCCGAAGGCGCCGATGCCGAAGAGCACCGCCGCGAGGACGAGGTACCACGCCGCGGGAACGTTCATTCCTCGCTCCCTTCTGCGTCGCCGGCCCGCTCGCGACGCGCCAGCAGCACGGCGCCGACGACCGCGATGATCAACAGGGCCGCCGTCGCCTCGAAGGCGAAGAGGTACGTCGTAAAGACGGCGCCGCCGAGCTGGGTGACGTTGCCCGAGCCCGTCGAGAGCGCCTGGCCCGACGACGAGACCGCGATCGCGCCGGTGACCCAGTGGGACCGAGCGAGCAGCGTGATCAGACCGGCCACCGTGATGGCCACGCCAATCCCGGCGAACACGCGCTGGCCGACCAGCGGCTCGACGCGCACCGCCTCGCGACGGTCCACGCCGAGAAACATGATGACGAACAAGAAGAGCACGACGATGGCCCCGGCGTAGACGATGACCTGCACCGCGGCGAGGAAGTCGGCCGACTGGGCCACGAAGGCGATGGCCACGCCGAAGAGGGTCATGATGAGGCTCAACGCCGAGTGAACCGGGTTGCGCAGCGCCAAGACCCCCACCGCGCCCACCAGGATCAGCAGCGCCGCGGTGAGAAAGACCAGCACGTTCGGAATCGCGTAGGCGGCGCCGATCACGACTCGCCCCCCTCGTCACGCGCGCTCGGGGTCCGAGCGCGCGTGGCCGTCATGCGCGCCTTGAGCCCGCGAAGGCCGGTCGGAATGTCGTCGGGTTGGAGGTGACGAAAGAAGGCGGTGCGCAGCTGCTTGGAGCCGGTCGCCTCGTCGTCGCGGTGCTCGGACTGGCCGGCTTCGGCCGCGCGCACCCCGGCGCCGAGGTCGGCCGTCCACTGCACGACGCCCTCGAAGGCTGCGTCGCCGGCCGGCGAGGTGGCCCGCATCCAGCCGCCGGTCATGGCCGCCTCGCCCTCGCGCCAGTCCTCCCACGGCAGGCGCTGGGGGAAACCCCGGTCGTCTACGAGCAGTTCGGCCTTGGTGTAGATGGCGTCGGCCCGATTCGTGAAGGAGAACTCGAAGAGCTTGGACTCGGTGATCGCCTGGGTCGGGCAGGCCTCCACGCACAGGTCGCAGTGGATGCAGCGCAGATAGTTGATCTCGTAGACGTAGCCGTAGCGTTCCCCCGGACTCACCGGATGATCGGGCGGGTTGTCCAGGCCGCGCACGTAGATGCAGTCCACCGGGCAGACCCCGGCGCACAGCTCGCACCCGATGCACTTCTCCATGCCGTCCTCGTAGCGATTCAGCACGTGACGGCCGTGCTGGCGCGGCTGCTTGGGGCGCTTGGCCTGGGGGTAGCTCGTGGTCACGCGGGCCCGGCCGAGGTGGCGCAGCGTCAGCTTGAAGCCGCCAAAGAAATCAAGGGCGCGGGCCATCAGTCCTTCTCCCGGTCGGTCCAGGCGCGCAGCACGCGCCCGGGTAGTGGTCGCTCGCCCACCGTCGGCAGCGGCGATTCCGCACTCTCGGCGCGCGCCTGGCCGAGCGTGAAGGCTCGCGTCAGCACGGTCCAGGCGAGGATGACGAGCGCCGCCATCAAGAAGCCCCACGAGGCGCGAATCAAGAAGCCGGCCACGATCAGCATCCACCCCAGGCTGAGGGGAATGAGCCGCTTCCAGCCCAGGTCCATCAGCTGGTCGTAGCGGAAACGGGGCAGCGCGGCGCGGAACCACACGTAGGCGAACGCGAAGCCCACCGTCTTGGCGAGGAACCAGAGGATCGGAAAAACCCAGCGGACGTGGGCGATGTTGGGCACCCAGCCCGCCGGTCCCCCGAGGAAGAGGGTGACGATGATCGCCGACATCGTGATGGTGTTCATGAACTCGGCGAGAAAGAAGAGCGCGAAGCGCAGCGACGAGTACTCGGTGTGAAACCCGCCGACCAGCTCGGTCTCCGCCTCGACCACGTCAAAGGGCGGACGGTTGAGCTCGGCGGTGATCGCGATCAGGAAGACCACGAAGGGCACTACGCCGAGGCGAATCAGGTTCCAGTGCCACACGCCGTGGGCCTGGGCCGCGACGATGTCGTGGGTGGAGAGCGAGCCGGTGGCGAGCACGATCGTCACGATCGTCATGCCCAGGGCCGCCTCGTAGCTGATCATCTGGGCGCTGGCGCGCACGGCGGACATGAGCGGGTACTTCGATCCCGAGGACCAACCGGCCAGGATCACGCCGTACACCGAGATGCCCGACATCGCGAGCATCAGCAAGATGCCGATCGGGGGATTAGCGACTTGGAGCAACACGGGGTGTCCGGCGATGTCGACGGTCCCGCCAATGGGCACGATCGCGAACGTGATGAGGGCCGGCACGAGCACCAGGTACGGCGCCAGCTTGAAGGTGAACCGGTCGGCCTCGGCGGGCACCAGGTCCTCTTTGAAGAAGAGCTTGATGCCGTCGGCGAGGGTCTGCAGGATACCGAAGGGGCCCCAACGCTGCGGACCGATCCGGCTCTGCATGTCCGAGATGGCCTTGCGCTCGAACCAGATCATGAGCGTGACCGACCCCATCAGGGCGGCGAAGCCCACGACCACCTTCACGAGCACGATGATCAGCACCGCCGCGGTCACCCCGTGCGCGAAGAGCGGATCCACGGTTGCCAGCCACGTCGTCATCGCGTCTCCAATCGAACCTGCACGGTTACCGCGTTGCGGTCCATCAACGTGGCCAGTGCGTTGGCGCCGTCGCGCGTGAGCGTGCCAACGGCGACGCCGGCAACGCCGCGCGCCAACTGGTCATCGAGCGCGACGGGCAGATCGACCGCGCCGCGCGGGCCCCGCACCGTGACCACGTCACCGGGCGACACGCCCAGCCGGTCGAGATCAACGTGGTTCAGGGCCAGCGTCGTCGCCGTGACGAGGGCCGCAAGCGCCGACGAGCCGCACACCGCGACGCCGCCGTCGTAGAGCCGTCGCCCGGCGTAGAGACTGAGCGCGTACGCGTCGAACGGCGGAACCGTGACCGCCTCGACCAGCACGTCGTCGAGCGTCGCTGCCACCGCCGAGCCCGTTCGCGCGACGTCGAGCGTGACGGTGTCGCCGCCGAAGGCTGCCAGCCCCACCGAGTCGGCCGATCGAAGGCCGGGGGTAGCCATGGGGTCGATGGGCCGTCGAGCGACGCGCTCGCCGCGACCGACCACGACGCCCTCGGTCGCGGCGCTGGTGAGCACGCTCAACGCCGGGTACCCCGTCGTCTCCTCGATCGTCTTGGCCGCCGCCTCGACCGAGCTCAGACCGAGGTCGCGGCCCAACTCCTCGGCCAGCTCCGACGCGATTGCCACGTCGGACCACGCCGAACCCGGCGCGGCGAGCTTCGCCGTAACCGCGCTGACCCGTCCCTCGAGATTCGTCACGGTGCCGCTGCGCTCGTGCTGCACGCTCGCGGGCAGGACTACCTCGGCGTAGGCGAGGGCGGGGTCGCCGTGCCCGGTCACCGCGACGACCGACGCGCGCTCGAGCGCGGCGATCGCGTGGTCGGCGTCGGCGACGTTGTTGAGCAGGCCACCGCCGAGCAGGAGCAGCGCGCGCTGCTCCCCGCTCGCCAGGGCGTCCAGCTGAGCGAGCGCGTCGCGCCCACTCACTCGCGGGTCGAATCCCCGCCCCGGCCGCAGCCGTGGCGCCAACCCCATGTCGAGTGCGCCCGCGACGTTGCCGCGCCGCAGCGCCGGCAAGAACGTGGCGTCGGGGTAACGACGGGCCAAGCGCAGTATCGCCGTTTCGACGATGGCCGGGTGCTCGGCGGCGTTCGCCCGCCCGACGATGAAGACGACGCCGCGGCCACGTTCACCGAGTAGGTCGCGCGCGGTCGCGAGGTCGAACTCGTCGACGCGGGGACCGTGGGGCGTGGTTGCGCTCGCCAGCGCCTCGGCCACCACCGCCGTCTCGCCCGGGCGCACCGGCAGGACGACCCGCGCGAGGTCGCGCAGCGCACTCGGGCCGGCCGCGAACTCGATCAGGTTGGTGCGCCCCGACGCCACCGCCGCACGCAGGCGCACGAAGAGGATCGGCAACTCCTCGCGCAGGTCCCCGGTGATGGTCACGACGGTGGCCGCGCTCGCCGCCTCGTCGATGGTCGCGCGCGGCAGCGCCTGAACGAGCGTGGCGTCGAGGCCGTCGCCGTACTGCGCGTCGACGTGCTCGCTCGCGAGCACGTCGCGCACGAATCGACTCCAGGCGTAGGCGCCTTCGTTGGTCAAGGCGGCGCCCCCGATGGCGCCGACGCCACCCGGCGTGGCCGCCGCGTCGCGCAGCACGGTACCGGCCGCGGCTAAGGCCTCGCCCCACGTGGCGGCGACGAGCTCGCCGTCTCGGCGAACGAGTGGCTCGGTGATGCGCGTACGCGGGTCCAGCGGGTCGGTGGCGTCAGCGTTGGCGTCCACCGAGTCGAGCGTGAAGCGACCCTTGTCGCACAGCCACCCGTGGTTCACCGGCTCGCTGTCGACGCCGAGCACGCGGGTCAGGCGGTTGCCGGCCGACTGGACCGCGATCCGACAGCCGACCGCACAGGCCGTACACGTGCTCTCGACCTGCTCGAGGTCCCACGGACGCGCGGCGAAGCGGTACGGCTTGGCGGTGAGCGCCCCCACCGGACAGATCTGCACCGTGTTGCCCGAGAAGACCGAGTCGAAGGGCTGATTCGGCGACGGCGCGACCTCGATGAGATCGCCGCGACCGGCGAAGTCAATCTGCGCATCGCCCGCTACCTCGGCCGCGAAGCGCGTGCAGCGCGAGCACTGTATGCAGCGCTCGCGGTCGAGCAGGACCAGCGGCCCGATCTCGATGGGCTTGACGAAGTGCCGCTTCTCTTCGACGAAGCGGGTCTCGCCGGAGCCGTGCACGAGCGTCTGGTCCTGGAGTGGGCACTCCCCGCCCTTGTCGCACACGGGGCAGTCCAAGGGGTGGTTGGCGAGCAGGAATTCGAGCACCCCATCTTGGGCCTTTTTCACCTTGTTTGACTCGGTGTTGACCGACATGCCCTCACTGACCCGAATGAAGCAGGCGGGCTGCAGCGTGGCGCCGCGGGGACCGTCCACCTCAACCAGGCACATCCGACAGACCCCGACGGGCTCCATGCGCGGGTGGTAGCAGAAGCGGGGGATGTACACGCCAGCGAGCTCGGCGGCCTCGATCAGGAGTTCACCCGCCGGGGACTCCACGACCCGGCCGTTGACCGTGATCGACACGGTGGTTCGCGTCTGGTCAGTCATGCGGACAGCCCCCGTGTTCGACGTGCTCGTAGAAGTCGTCGCGGAACATCGAGATCGCGGCGTGGATCGACGACGGGATAGACGGCCCGAGCACGCAGATGGTCGTCTGCTGGGGCGGCCACGTGAGCCCCGGCGCAATGTTGTCACTGAGATCGAGCAAGAGGTCCACGTCTTCGAGGCGCCCTCCCCCGTGCTCGAGGCGGTAGAGAATCCGCTCCAGCCAGCCCGACCCCTCGCGGCACGGGGTGCACTGGCCGCACGACTCGCGCGAGAAGAACTTGGTGATGCGCCACGCGGCGCGAACCACGCACGACGTCTCGTCCATCACGACGATGGACCCCGAACCGAGCATCGAGCCGCGCTCGGCGACCTCGTCTTGACCGAGGGGCAGGTCGAGCAATTCGGGTCCGAACCAGGGCGCCGAGACGCCGCCGGGAATGATCGCCTTCACGCGGCGGTCGTCGATAATGCCGCCGCCGAGGCGCGGATCGAAGATGAGGTCGCGAAAGGTGTTCTTCACCATCTCGATCTCGAAGACGCCCGGATTACGGACCCGCCCGGCGAGGGCGAACAGTCGCGTTCCGGTCGAACGACCGGCGCCGAGCGCCGCGAAGGCGGCGCCACCGTGCTGGACGATCCAGGGCAGATTGGACATGGTCTCGACGTTGTTGACCACGGTCGGCTCGCCGTAGAGGCCAGTTACCGCGGGAAAGTAGGGGGGCTTGATGCGCGGGAAGCCCCGCTTGCCCTCGAGCGCCTCGATCAGGGCCGTCTCCTCGCCACAGATGTACGCCCCGGCACCGGGGTGGACCACGATATCCAAGGAGAACGACGATCCGAAGATGCCCCGACCGAGCGCCCCGTGCTCGTAGGCCTCGTTGACCGCTTGCTGCACCCGTTCGAGGCCGAGCGCGAATTCGCCCCGCAGGAAGATGAAGGCCTGGGTGACTTGCAGCGCGTAGGCCGCGATAATCACGCCTTCGACGAGCTGGTGAGGGTCGCGCTCGACGAGGAAGTGGTCCTTGAACGTCGCCGGCTCGGACTCGTCGCCGTTCACGACGAGGTACGAGACGGGCGACTTGCGTAGCATCGACCACTTGCGACCGGCCGGAAAACCGGCGCCCCCTCGACCGAGCAACGACGCCGCATCCACCTCAGCCGCCACCTGCTCGGGGAACATCGTCAACGCCTGGCGCAGCCCCTGATAGCCCCCGGTGTCGAGGTACCGCGCCAGCGTATGGGAGTCGGCGTAGGCCGCGCGCGAAGTAACGATCCGGGGGGCGTCGAGCGTCGCCACTACTTCGCCTCCGTCGCCGCGCGCGCGTCGCGAGCGGCGCGGGACTCGGCCCGTTCGGCCGCGAGCTCCTCGCGCGCGACGCGCAGCCCACCCGACCGACGCACGCGTATGAGGGTCCCGTGCGGGGGCACGTCGTGGTCCAGCCGTCCCTGACGCAGGTCGTCCACCAGTGCGTCGAAGAGTTCGGGCGTCGTCGTGCGGACGTAGCGGTGATTGACCTGCACGACCGGGGCAATATTGCAGTCCGCGAGGCATTCGGTCTCTTCGAGCGTGAAGAGACCGTCGGTCGAGGTGCCCCCGACCGCGCAACCAAGGGTCCGGCTGGCGTGCGCCAGCAGCTCCTCACCACCGGCGAGCAGGCACGCGATGTTCGTGCAGACACCCACCACGTAGCGTCCGACCGGCTCGAGGTGAAACATGTCGTAGAAGGCCGCGGTCCCGCGAACCTCGGCCGGCGTGGTACCGGTCAATTCGGCAACCTCGACCATCGCCTCGTCGGTCACGTAGCCGTCTTGTTCCTGGGCGAGGTGCAAGAGCGGCAGCATGGCCGAGCGGCGGCGGGGATAGAGCGAGACCAACTCGTCCGCGCGCTGGCGCAGTTCGCTGCGAAAATGACTCATCGATCTACTTCTCCCATGATGGGGTCGACCGTGGAGATCACGGTGATGGCGTCGGACATCGAGCCGCCGCGCATCAGCAGCGGCACGGCTTGCAGGTTCACGAAGCTCGGGGCGCGCACGTGCAGCCGATACGGCTTGGGTCCGCCGTCCGAGACCAGGTAGCAACCGATCTCGCCGCGGGGCGACTCGATGGCCGAGTAGACCTCGCCCGCGGGCACGTGGAAGCCCTCGGTGAAGAGCTTGAAGTGGTGGATCAGTGCCTCCATCGACTCGCCGATGCGAGCCCGCGGCGGCGGCGTGACCTTGGGATCCTGACTGCGATAGTCGCCCGCCGGCATCATCGCCACGCACTGGCGCACGATCCGGATCGACTCGCGGATCTCGTTCAGCCGGATGGCGTAGCGGTCGAAGTTGTCACCGTAGGTACCGACGATCACGTCGAAGTCAACCTGGTCGTAGGCGAGGTACGGCATGGTGCGACGCAGGTCCCACGGCACGCCCGTCGAGCGAAGTAGCGGCCCGGTTACCGAAAGCGCCAGCGCCTCTTCCGCCGTGATCGGCGCAACGCCCTCCATGCGCTCGCGGAAGATCGGCTGACCAGTCAGCAGCTGGTCGTACTCGTAAGTGCGCTCGTCGATGGTGTCGCAGATCACCGTGACGTCGTCCCGCCAGCCGTCGGGCAGGTCGGCCGCGACGCCCCCCGGACGCACGTAGTTGAGGTTGAGGCGCAGGCCCGCCGTCTTCTCAAAGAAGGCGAGGATTAACTCGCGCTCACGGAATCCGTAGATCATCATCGACGTCGAACCGAGGTCCATTCCGTTAGTCGCCATCCACACCAAGTGCGACGAGATGCGGTTGAGTTCGGCCATCATCATGCGGATCCAGGTGGCCCGCTCGGGCACCTCGATGCCGAGCAGCGACTCCACCGCCATCGAGTACGACAGCTCGTTGATCACCGGGCTCAGGTAGTCCATGCGAGTGACGTTGGTAGCGCCCTGGACGTAGCTCAACTGCTCGCCGGTCTTCTCCATACCCGTGTGCAGGTAGCCAATGACGGGCTTGGCGCGCAGCACGAACTCGCCGTCGAGCTCGAGCATGATGCGCAGCACGCCGTGGGTCGACGGGTGCGACGGACCCATGTTGAGGATCATCGTCTCGTCGTCGCGGCGATCGTAGTCGACCGACGACGGATCGAAGGTGTGCCCGTCGACGCGGAACACGGAGCCAACCTCGCGACCGAGTTCGGTGGCCGCGGTGACCTCGCGACGCTGGAGTTCCTGGGCGCCCTCGGACGTCTCGACGGCGAGGGGCTCGAGTCGCTCGGCCGCGCGTACGGTCGGCTCGCTCATCGCGGTCCCGGCGCTTCCTTGAACTGCACCGGCACGCGCCCCACCGCGTAGTCCTTGCGCAGCGGGTGGCCCTCCCACTCTTCGGGCATCAGGATCCTCGTCAGGTCGGGGTGGCCGCGAAACAGCACGCCGAACATGTCGAAGGCCTCGCGCTCCATTGCCTCGGTGCCCGGGTAAATCGAGAACAGCGAGTCGACCTCGGGGTCGTCGTCGCCGGCCTGCACGCGGATCCGCACCCGCTGACGGCGTGACATGCTGAGCAGGTTCACCACGATTTCGAAGCGGGTCGCGAGCACGCCGTCGGGGAGCGCCCGATCCCGGTGCTCGAGGTAGTCAACGCCGCACAGGTCGGCGCAGATTTCGAAGCCGTCATCCTTGAAGGCGGCGACGAGATCGCGATACTGCTCGCGCGCAGGAAAGCAGCCGAGATCCGACTTGAGCACGTCGGCCATGATCACGCCCTCGGGCGCGTTCGCGGGCAGATCGATCACGTCGGCGTCCCCATCCGCACCGTGACCGGGACTTCCGGGGTCCAGGGGCTGTTCTCGTGCTCGAGGTAGGTCGGCGATCCCGTGGATCGGCGCTTCAGGATTTCGCCGGTGCGAATCTGCTCGTGCAGCGTGAGAATCGCGTGCATGAGCGTCTCGGGACTCGGTGGACAGCCCGGCGCGTAGACGTCGACCGGAACGATCTGGTCGACGCCCTGGACGATCGCGTAGTTGTTGAAGAGACCACCGGTCGACGCGCACACCCCCATCGAGATGACCCACTTGGGCTCCATCATCTGGTCGTAGACCTGGCGCAGCACCGGGGCCATCTTCTGCGAGACCCGGCCGGCGACGATCATCAGATCGGCCTGGCGCGGTGAGTTGCGAAAGACCTCCATCCCGTAGCGCGCGAGGTCGAAATCGGCCCCACCGGCGGCCATCATTTCGATGGCGCAGCACGCGAGACCAAAGGTCGCTGGCCACACCGACGCGCGCCGCGCCCAGCGTACGAGGTCCTCGATGCGACCGGTGAGAAAGTTGTGCTGGAGATCTTCGAGGGCCACGCGCTAGGCCGCCTGATCGGCATCGGCGCCGATGCGCACGATGGTCGAGGAACTGGTTCGGGCCGGCACGCCGACGGTGAGGTGCTTCACCGGACCCCAGGAGAGCGCACCCTCGCTCACTAGGAAGAGCAAGGCGCCAAAGACCGTGACCGAGAAGGCCAGCACTTCGATCAGGCCAAAGGTTCCCAGCTGGCGAAAGACCACCGCGAAGGGGTACATGAAGACGACTTCAATGTCGAAGATCACGAAGATCATCGCCACGAGGTAGAAGCGAATGGGAAATCGCTGCGGCGGTTCGACTTCGGGGACTATCCCGCATTCGTAGGGCGCCAACTTCGCGTCGGTCGGCCGCTTGCGCGGCGCCAAGAGCGCCGACGCCACGAACGAGCCCGAAGCAAAGAGCACCCCGAGAAGCAGGAGTCCCAGTATTGGGAGGTACTGGTCCACGCTCATCATTTCTACCAGACCGCGCACCCCCCATCGGCACGCCGGTGTGCGGGACGAAGGTCCTAGGCTCGACCCGTGCCCGACCTCTCGTCACTGCAGTCCTCCGCGCCCTTCGACGTCGTCGTGGTGGGCGCCGGTCCGAGCGGCAGCGCGTGCGCCTACTGGCTCGCGAACGCTGGCTGGTCGGTCTGCCTCGTCGAGAAGAAGGAGTTCCCGCGTGAAAAGACCTGCGGCGACGGTCTCACCCCGCGCTCGGTGCACCAGCTCGCGGCCATGGGCCTCGAACCAGCCGTCGCCGCGGCCGGCCACCGCTACTACGGGCTTCGGGCCTTCGGCTTCGGTGCGTCACTCGAGATGAACTGGCCGGACCACGCCGTCTTTCCGAACTACGGCTACACGATCACCCGCTTCGACCTCGACGGACTGGTGGCGCAGCGCGCGAGCGAGTGCGGCGCGACGCTCGTCACGGGCGTCGAGGCGACGAGCCTCCTCGAGCCGAGCGACGCCGATCCCGGCCAGTTACGCGGCGCCGCCGGCGTGCGCGTCTACGAGAAGGCCACCGGTACCGCAGCCGACATCCGGGCGCGCTACGTCGTGATCGCCGACGGGCAGAACTCGCGTCTCGGACGCGACATCGGCGTCACGCGCAACCGCGCATGGCCAATGGGGATGGCCCTGCGCGGCTACTACGCGAGCGAGCGCCACGACGAGCCGTGGATCGAGTCCCACCTCGACATCCGCGATCCCCACGGCGACGTCGTTCCCGGCTACGGGTGGATCTTCCCCCTCGGCGACGGTCGCGTCAACGTCGGCGTGGGACTCCTCTCGACCGACGGGGCGTGGAAGGGCGTGAACACAACCAAGTTGCAGCAGTACTTCGTTGAGCAGGCCGCCGACGCCTGGGGGCTCAGTGAGTCCACCCGGCTGAGCGACCCCGTCGGGGGGCGACTCCCCATGGGGCTGGCCCGCGGTCCCCACGTCGGCGCAAACACGATCGTCGTGGGTGACGCCGGGGCGTCGATCAACCCCTTCAATGGCGAAGGCATCGCCTACGGCTACGAGACCGGCCGCCTAGCGGCCGGCGTCCTTGGCGAGGCGCTACTGGCCGAGGATCCGACCCACCTCACGATCTACGGCGAGCGGCTCGAGGGTGCCTACGGCGAGTACTTCAAGGTCGCGCGCGCCTTCGTGCGACTGATCTCGGAACCCAAGATCCTCGCCGCGTGCGTCGGACTGGGCATGCGCGTCGAGCCGGTGATGCGCGAGGTGCTGACCGTCATGGCGAACTTGATGCGCAACGACGAGCGCGGCCCCGGTGAAGTCGCCTACCGGGGGCTCGCGCGCTTGGTCGACGTCGTCCCCGAACGCTTCTACTCGATGCTCCTCGGTCCAGCGGCGTGACCCCGCGCCTAGGCGGCCGAGCCGCCGTCGACGCGGGTCTTTAGGACGCCCACCAGTTGGGCGAGCAGGGGGCGACTGGCCGGCCACGACGGGACCAGTGCGGTCAGGGTGACCTCGTAGTGGCCCCCGGCGACGACGGCCACGACGAGCGAGTAGTGAACCGCAACGCCCGGCAGGTCGACCGCCACGACGCCGCCGCGCGCCCACCCCTGGGTAAAGGTGGCGGGATTCCAATTCGTCCCGCGGGCGCTCGCCTCCACCTCGCTCGCGTACTCCGAGAGCAAGATGGTGGCGTTGGAGGCGACGAAGCACGCCCCGAAGTTCCGCTTGGACATCTCGGCGATGTCGCGCTGCACCATCGCGGTGGTGCGGTAGTACTGCGACGTGGTTGCGATCTCGGTCTCGCTCGGCGCCAAGCGATGGAAGATCGGCGAGGTGATCTGCACGTCGGGCAGTTGGGCCGAGCCGCCAAAGACGCGGTCGGTCGCGGCACTCACCCCGAGGCAGTTCTGAAACTGCTTGGTCACTACGGGGGTCACGACGTCGACGGTCGGCGCCGTGGTCGGCGCCGACGTGACGACCCGACCGCTCGGTGGCACCAGGTACGACAGGTAGCCAACTGACGTCGCCGTCCAGCCGCTCGGCAGGTCCGACAGCGACAAGTTCACCGCACGGGCGTCGCCGGCCTCGACATCGGGGTTTGGTCCGCCCGCCACGAGGGCCGCGATCACCCCGCCGAGCGAGGCGACGAGCACCACCGCGGCGATCACCGCGACGCCGAGACGCCGACGCTGGCGGCTAAGCGTCCCGCCGTGCTCGAGCACTATCGCTCGCAGCTCCTCAAAGTCATCGAGCCCGCGGCGACGCCACTGGTAGTGAACGGTGGCCACCGTCGCCCCCAAGACAACGCCGCGGCCGACGCGGCGCAGCGTCACGTCGCTGATCTCGGACCACGGCGTCTGCCACGCCACGGGAAACACCCCGGCCAGCTGGGTCAGCCCCTCGTCGTCAAAGAGCAGCGTCACCGGCGCCGTCGGGCCGTGCGCGACGAAACTCGGCCGCACCGTCCAACCCGGCGAGCGAAGCGCCTCGCTCACGCTGCGCCTCGGGCGATCGCCGCTGCGGCCGACGCGGCCGCCTCCGCCGCGCGCGCGAGCTCGCGCTCGCCGTGGGCCACCGACACGAAGAGGATCTCGTAGGCGCCCGGCGCCAGCGCCACGCCTCGTTCGAGCATGGCGTGAAAGAACCCCGGGTAGAGACCGTTCTCGCCGATCACCCGGGACTGCGCGAAGTCGGTCGGCGCAGCGAAGGGCTCGCGAGCGACGTAGAGACCGACCAGCGGTCCCACGCGCGGCGTTTCGGCGTAGAGACCCGCGCCGCGAATCGCGTCGCGCAGGTCATCGGCGAAATGATCCACGCGCGTACGAAGCGTCTCGTAGTCACTCGGCGAGACGAGCTCGAGCACCGTTGAGCCCGCGGCCGTTGCTAGCGGATTGCCCGAGAGCGTGCCCGCCTGGTAGACGGGACCATCGGGGGCGAGCGACGCGAGCAACGCCGCCGAGCCGCCGAAGGCGCCGACCGGCAGGCCGCCGCCGATCACCTTGCCGAAGCACCACAGGTCCGGCGTCACGCCGAAGTGCGCCGAGGCGCCGGCGAAACCCAGGCGAAACCCAGTAATCACCTCGTCGAAGATGAGCAGGGCCCCCGCCCGGTCACAGGCCGCGCGAAGGTCCGCGAGAAATGCGTCGCGCGGGGCGACCAGGTTCATGTTCGCCGCCACCGGCTCGACCAGCACCGCGGCGATCGTCCCGTCGAGCTCGGGCACCACGTTGTAGGGCGCGATCACCGTGTCGGCGACGGCGCCGGCGGTGACGCCGGCCGAGCCGGGCAGGCCGAGCTGCGCGATACCGCTGCCGCCGGCGACGAGCAGCGCGTCGGAGTGGCCGTGGTAGCAGCCGTCGAACTTGACGATGCGTGATCGTCCCGTCGCGCCGCGCGCCAGGCGCACGGCACTCATCACGGCCTCGGTGCCCGAGGAGACGAAGCGGACCTGCTCGAGTCCGGGCACCCGGCTCGTCATCAGCTCGGCGAGTCGAACCTCGCCGGGAGTCGGCGCGCCGAACGTGGTACCGAGGCCGGCCTGCTCGCGCACGGCGTCGACGACGGCGGGGTGGGCGTGACCGAGCAGCGAGGCGCCGTAGGACTGGACGAAGTCGAGGTAGCGCGTTCCCTCCACGTCTTCGACGTACGCGCCCTCGCCGCGCACCACCGTATACGGCGTGCCGCCGACCGATCGAAAGCTGCGAACGGGCGAGTCCACCCCCCCGGGAATCACGCGCCGGGCCCGTTCGAACCACGACTGATTGGTGCCCGTCACCGCTGGAGCTCCCGGGCTACCTCACCGGCGAAGTAGGTGAGCACGAAATCAGCCCCCGCGCGACGAATCGCCGTGAGCTGTTCGATCGCCACGGCGGCCCCGTCGATCCAGCCACGCTCGGCGGCGGCCATCACCATTGCGTACTCACCGCTCACGTGATAGGCGGACAGCGGCACGTCGAGGTCGCGGCGCAGGTCGGCGAGCACGTCGAGGTAGGTCAGCGCCGGTTTAACCATGATGATGTCGGCACCCTCGATCACGTCGGCGCGCGCTTCGCGCAGCGCCTCACGGCGGTTGCGCGCATCCTGCTGGTAGCCGCGGCGGTCGCCGCCGTCCGCGATGTGGACGTCGACTGCATCGCGGAAGGGCCCGTAGAGGCCGCTCGCGTACTTGGCCGCGTACGCGAGAATCACGGTGTCGGTGAAGCCGGCGCCGTCGAGGGCGGCGCGAATCGCGGCGACTTGACCGTCCATCATGCCGCTCGGCGCCACCACCGCGGCCCCGGCACGCGCCTGTTCGACGGCGGTGCGCGCGTAGAGCACCAGGGTCGCGTCGTTGTCGACGGTGCCGTCGTGAACGACGCCGCAGTGGCCGTGCGTGGTGTACTCGTCGAGGCAGAGATCGGCCATCACCACCAGATCGTCACCGACGGCGTCGCGCACCTCGCGCAGGGCAACCTGGACGATCCCGTCGGGATCGTACGCGGCACTGCCCACCTCGTCCTTGCGCAGCGGCACCCCAAAGAGGATCACCCCGCCCACGCCGACGTCGCGCAGGTGGCGAACCTCGTCGAGCAGCGAGCCGACGGTGTGCTGGAACTGGCCGGGCAGCGACGGAATCGGCCAGGGCCGGTCACGGCCCTCGGCGACGAAGAGTGGGGCGACTAAGTCGTCGGGTCGAAGGGTTGTCTCGGCGACGAGCTGGCGCAGCGCCGCGGTGCGGCGCAGCCGTCGGAGCCGCTCGGTCGGAAACACGTAACGAGCCTATTACCGACCCCGCGAGCGGCGTTCGTCGGCGAGCTCGGCGAGGCGCTGGCCCGTCGTCTCGTTCCAGCCGACGAGCACCCGATCGTGATCGACCCGAACGGCATCGGCGGTCGTCTCGCCGGGCACGACGACCCACGCGCGCGGCGCCACGGCGTCGCGCGCCACCGCCCACGCCGACGGCGCGCCGATGACGACGGCGTCGGCTCGCGCGAGCAGACGGCGGGCCTCGGCCGACGGAGCGGCGCTCACCGTCTCGTAACAGGCAATCGAGCGGTACGCGATGCCTCGACGGGCCAAGCGCTCGCGCAGCTCGCCGCGGGTGACGCGCGCGGCGAGCTGCAAGACCGGCCCGGTCTCGAGCGCGTCAGCGATGGCGCTCGCCGACGGCGCCTCGCCCGCTACGAGCACGCCACGTTGGGCGAGCGAGCGCGTCGTGGCCGGACCCACCGACCAGACGGGGGCGTCGGGCGCGCACACCGCGAGGGCGGCGCGGGCGTAGCGCGACGCGCGCGAGCTCGTGACGACGAGCGTGGCGAAGGGACCCGACTCGCCAACGAGGGCGAGTTCGGCGCTCACCTCGCCCGCCGACCGGTACCGCGTGGTCGTGAGCGGCACCTCCACGATGGTCGCGTCACCGGGCAGCCAACGACGAAACGCGAGGTTGCGACCGGCTTCGCGCGTCGCCACGACGAGCACTCAGGCTCCCCAGCCCGTCAACGCGGCGCCGCCCCGGTCGTCGCGTAAGTGACGCGCCAGCGCGGCGCCCACGGCGACGGGATCGACCCCCTCGCGCGAGGCGCGTACGCTCAAGCCGCCGTCGGCGCCAACCATGACGCCGGCGATGCGCACGAGGTCTCCGCGCACGACGGCGTAGGCGCCGGCGGGCACGGCGCAACCGGCACCCAGTTCGGCGAGAAAAGCCCGTTCGGCTCGCAACGCGCGCAACGCAACCTCGTCGTTGATGCGCGCGAGCACCGCCCGCGTCGCCTCGTCGCTCTCGCGCACCTCGAGGGCGAGAGCCCCCTGGCCGACCTGGGGGACGAACCACGAGGGGTCGAGCCGCTCGGCGATCAGTTCGGTCGCGCCGAGCCGCTCGAGCGCCGCGACCGCCGCGACCACCGCGTCAACGCCGTCGTGACCAGCGACGGCGAGGCGTCGCGCCATGTTGCCGCGCAGATCGACCACGTGAAGATCGGGCCGTCGCTCGAGCAGCAACGCCCGGCGTCGTGGCGACCCCGTCGCCACGGTCGCGCCGGGTCCGAGCCCGGCCAGCGATCGCCCAACGAGCGCGTCCGACGCATCACGGCGCTCGGGCACGCAGACCAGCGCCACGCCCGACGGAGTGTTCGACGGCAGATCCTTTGCGCTGTGAACGGCGACGTCGGCCTCGCCGACGAGCACCGCGCGCTGGACCTCGAGGGCGAAGACGCCCTGGCCGCCGAGTGACGTGAGCGACGCGGCGAGCTGTCGATCACCCGTCGTCTCGAGGGTCACGAGGCGGCTCGCCACGCCGAGCGCCGCTAATCGTTCGCGCACTGACGTTGCTTGGGCCACCGCGAGTGGCGAGCGTCTCGTGGCGAGTCGCAGTTCGTTCATAGGTCGAACAGCGCTCGCGCGGCATCGGCCAGGCGAACCCCGTGGTCGGTGCCGGCGGATTCCTTGAGATGCACCGTCGGACGATGGGCGAGCTTCGCCACCACCGAGCGGACAATCGACTCCACGATCGCGCGCTCGTCATCGTCGAATGAGCTAAGGTCGCCCGCGCGCCGGCGAAGTTCGGCGTCCACGACGACGTCGAAGTGATCGCGCAGATCGCGCACGATGCCGGCCGCTCCGCGGGCCCGCCGGTCGGTGACGAATCGTTCGACGTCGGCGTCGACGAGTCGACGGGCCTCGTCGACGGCCTCGTGGCGCTCGTCGAGTACGCGGTCGACGCGCGAGCGCAACGTCGCCATGTCGAGGCGCCGCACGCCGGCGACCTCGCTGACCGACGACTCGACCGCTCGCGGTATCCCGAGGTCGATCACCAGCACCGGTCCGCTGGCGCGCGCGAGGTGGTCGTACGTGAGAACGGGCGTCGGCGTCTCGATCGCGACGATCGCCACGCGTGATCGGGCCACCTCGTCGCCCAGTTGATCGAAGTCAGCGAGCGCCACGCGCGCGTCGCCGATCGCCGCCACCAGCGCAGCGCCGCGCTCGCGCGAACGGTTGACCACCGTCACTCGGCCGACCGCCGGCTGCAGGTCGACCAAGGCCTTCACGACGCCCGTCGCGAGCTGGCCGGCGCCCGCTACCGTCACCGCGGCGCCGGTGAGCTCGTCGCCCAGTTCCTCGACGGCCAGGGCAACCGCGGCGAAGGCGAAGCTCGTCGTGCCTCGCGCGATCGAGGTCTCGGCGCGCACACGGCGACCGGTGGCGATGGCTCGTTGAAAGAGCTCGCGCAGTTCGCCGCCTAGCGTGTGCTCCTCGTCGGCCACCTCGATTGCCCGACGCAGCTGGCCCAAAATCTCGAACTCGCCCGGCACGAGCGAGTGCAGCCCGGCGGCGACACGCATGAGGTGCGCGGCGACCCCCCGGTCGAAGTGCACGCTGAGTACGTCTCGAAACTCGGCCTCGTCGATCCCCGTCGCGTGCGCGAGGGTCAGCGTCACGTCCTCAATGGCCCCGTGGAAGAAGTCGATGTCGGCGATGACCTCGGTGCGCAGGCACGTGGAGAGAAAGACGGCCTCGTGTATGTTGCGGTGGCTCACGAGCGTGCGCAGTACCTTGCTCCATTCGTGTTCGGGAACCGCCGCGCGCTCAAGAAAGTCGAGCGAGGCGTGCTCGTGGTTGACGCCGACGGCGATCAGTGCCACGCGTCCTCCCGGGGCGACGTCGGCACCGCACCAACGGCCAGCGAGTGGAGCAACCCGCCACCGAGGGGACCCGTGCCGTTGTGGAGGTGGTAGAGCAACACTTGGAGCTCGATCGAGAGGTCAACGTCGTGCACCGCCGTGCCGAGCGGCACGCTCAGCACCTGGGGGGCGAAGTTGAGCAGCGCGTGAATCTTGGCCTCGACGCAGCGGTCGGCGACCGCTTGGGCGGCCGACGCGGGAACGCAGAGCACCGCTGCGCTCGCGGCCGCGAGCTCGTCGATCGACTGCACCACGTGTCCGGCGATGACGGTGCCGATGACCGCGTCGTCGACGTCGTACAGACCGACCAAACGTGCGCCGCGAGTGAGGAAACCCGACGAGTTCACGAGGGCTCGACCGAGGTTGCCGAGGCCGATCACCACGACGTCGCAGTGCCGATCGTGGCCGAGCGCCTCACCGATGCACGCCTGCAGGAACGCGGCGTCGTAGCCGGCGCCGCGGGTGCCGAGGGTGCCCAGACCGGCGAGATCGCGGCGCACGGTCGTCGCGGTCACCCCGGCACGCGCGCCGAGCTCGACCGAGTCGATCCGCTGACGGCCGAGCGCGATTACCTCTTCGACGACGCGTTGGTAGACGGGCAGCCGCGCGATGGTCGGCTCGGAGAGCTTGCGCCGACGGAGCCGAGAGGTCGTCATCACCCCACGCTACAAGAGGCCTACCGGCCGAGCTGTCGGCTCCGCTCGGCGGCGGCGGCGACGGCGTCGAGAAAGGCGGCGCGCACCGCGTGATTTTCCAGCGCGCGTAGGCCCGCGGCCGTCGTGCCACCGGGTGAGGTCACCTGGGCGCGCAGCTCCTCGGGCGACGCGCCCGTCTCTTTCAGCAGCGCCGCTGCACCATCGAAACTGTCGATCACTAAGGTGCGGGCCACGCCGCGCGGCAGGCCCTGGTGAACTCCCGCCTCGATCAGCGCCTCGACGACGAGATAGAGGTAGGCGGGCATCGGCCCCGACAGCCCCGTCACCGCGTCAAGGTTGCGTTCGGTCACGCGAACGACGGTGCCGACGGCGCCGAGGATGGACTCGGCCCACGCGAGGTCGTCGGCCGTTACGTGCGCGCCGCCGGCGATGGCGCTCACCCCGCGGCCGACCAGCACCGGCGTGTTGGGCATCGAACGCACGACCGCGACCGGACGCGGCATCACGGCCTCCAGACGCGCAGTCGTCAAGCCGGCGACGACCGAGAGCACACGCGCCACGCCGAGCGCGCCGAGCGTGCGCGCAACCGACTCGGCGTGGTCCGGCTTTACGCAGAGCAAGGCGCCCGTGTCGTCACCCACGTCGTCGAGCTCGAGCGCGGCCTTCACGGCGACGCCGACCAGTCGTTGGCTCAGTGACTCGCGGGTGCTCGCCGTGTGGTCAACGACGCACAGGCGATCGGCACTGCACCACGACGCGCGAAGCAACCCTTCGGCCAGCGCAGAGCCCATCTTGCCACCGCCAACGATCACCAGGTCATAGGACATGACTGCACGCTACCGCCGCCGGTCAGCGACGCCGGCGCCGATACCACGCGAAGCCCATGGCCATCATCGTCGGAAAGAGCTCGTCGACGTAGATCACGATGGCGGCCATCAGTTCATCGAGGCGTGGCGTGGTGAGCTCGTCCACCGGCACCGTCGTCACGAGGTAGATCGCCGACTCGGGTCCGATCGCGAGGTGGACGCCGCGCAAGTCGGCGTTTCGCACGAGACAGTACCGGTAGAGCGTCTCGTGGCCGATCTCGGGAGCGGGCACGACCTCGGTCTCCACGTGCACCGAGCGCTGGCGCAGCGCGAGCCACACCGTGATGACGTCCTTCTCCTCACCGCGCAGGCGCACCAGCCAGTGGTAGTGGCCGCGCGCGTCGGCGGCGGCGACGTGATCAACCTCGACCGACGCGCCACCGTCGCGCCAGGTCGACGCCCACGACGCCAGGCGCTCGCCGAGGCGCGGCGCGGCGTCGGCGTCGGCGATCGGAAACCGGTCCACTAGCAGTGAACGAGGCCCGACGCCGCCAGCGAGTTCGTTAGGGCCGTCAGCTCGTCAGCCGCGGCGCGCCACGTGTAGCGTCGAGCCAACTGGACCGCCCCACTCGCCAGCGCGAGTGCGCGATCGGCGTCCAGGACGTGGTCGACCGCGTCGGCCCAGGCCACCGGGGATCGGTCGCGCACCAGCAGGCCGTTGACGCCCGGCTCAACGAGGTTGGTCAGCCCGCCGACGGCGCTGGCGATGACGGGCGTACCGCAGGCCGACGACTCGAGCGCCACCAGCCCGAAGCTCTCCGACCGGGATGGCACGAGCGTGACGTCGGCCGCGCGCATCCACGACGAAAGCAGCTGGTGACTCTGGGGCGCGACGAACGTCACGTGGTCGATCACGCCGGCGTCGGCCACGCGCTGGTGGAGGTAGGCAAGCGTCGCGCGGCCGTCGGAACCCGACGGACCCCCGACGATGGCGAGCGCCGCGTCACGGCCCCGCCGACGCGACTCGATCAGGGTCTCGAGCGCCAGATCAACGCCCTTGAGAGCTTGGAGCCGCCCGACGTAGAGCAAGAGGCTGGTGTCGCGATGTAGGCCGAGAGCGCGACGGGCCTGCGGGCGATGGCCGGGGGCGAAGAACGCGTGCTGCACGCCGAGTGGCACAATGTGCACCCGCGACGGCGACGCGTCGTAGTACCGAACGAACTGCTCGGCCTCGACTTCGCAGCTGGCGAGCACCGCGTCGGCACAGGCGATGATCGACGCCTCCTGGTGGCCCCGCTCCTCGGATTCGGGCTCGAAGTGATCGGCCTTCACCCGCTCCAAGGTGTGAAAGGTGACCACCAGCGGCACGTCGAGCTCATGTTTGAGCCGGTGACCGGCTAGTCCGCTCAGCCAGTAGTTCGCGTGGATGGCGTCGGGGCGTCCGGCGCAACGAAAGAAGGCGCCGACGGCGTCGGCGAAGTCGCCAACGTAGGTCGCGAAGTCGTCGCGATCGAGCGGTGCGGACGGCCCGGCCGTGACGTGGTGAAGGCGAAAGCCCGGTTCGACGAGGACCGAATCGCGCACGTGGGGGTTGTCGCGGCGAGTGAAGACGTCGACGTCGTGGCCGAGACGCGCGAGCGCGCTCGAGAGTTCGCGCACGTAGACGTTCATGCCGCCGCCGTCGCCCGTTCCCGGCTGGGCGAGCGGCGACGTGTGATACGAGAGGACGGCGAGGCGGGCCACGCCCGTAGCCTAGGGGCCCTGGTCGGGCACTACGACTGGCGGCGCGGAACGAGCCAGCGCACCGAGCGCTCCTCGACCGGACCGAAGTCACGCGAGTCCGTCGAGGCGACTACGTTGTCCCCGCGAAGGTCAAGTCGCCGCCCGTCGCGCGACACGCAGCGCTTCAGCAGCCAGCGCGTCGGGTCGCGGGGATCGGCAACGACGACGACGTCGCCGACGCGGACCCGGCGCCACCGGCGAACCGCGATGAGTCGGTCCCCCGCTTGGTACGTCGGCGCCATGGAGTCGCCGACCACGCAGACCCGGCGCAGGAACAGGCTCAGGAACCGGGCCACGGGCGAACGATAGACGAGCGAACGAAAGCCGCGCGAACTGGCTAACCTGCGAAGCAGTATCAGCGAAGCACCCGTACGGTGCCCGACCTCGAAAGGCTCACCATGTCGATCGTCTCCCGTCTCAGCGCCCGGCTCGACGCCCACGGCGCCCCGCTCGCGGTCCACGCACACTGCGACCTGCCGTGCGGGGTCTACGACCCCGCCCAGGCGCGAATCGAAGCCCAGTCAGTCAAGGCAATCATGGAGAAGTACAACGCTTCGAGCGACCCGGACTTCAAAGTTCGAGCGACGCTCATCAAAGAGGAGCGCTGCGAGCTGGTAAAGCACCACCTGTGGGTGTTGTGGACCGACTACTTCAAGGTCGACCACCTAAAGGCCTTCCCGAACCTGCACGACCTCTTCTGGATGGCGACGAAGTCGGCCGGCGACGCGAAGAAGACTAACGAACCGGTCGTCGCCGATCGACTGCTGAGCGAGATCGACGCCATCGCCGAGATCTTCTGGGCGACCAAGAAGTAAGGCCCTCTTTAGGACAACTCAGGGTGCTCGCGGCAGTTGGCGAGTAGGGGGTCGGCCGTGAGTGCGGCTTCGTCGATCTCGCGCCCGCAGACCTGACACTGGCGGTAGGTTCCCGCGCGTAAACGTTCGAGCGCCCGCTCGACGCTGTCCAGGGTGGCCTCGATGTGGCGCGCCGTCTCGTTCGTGCTCTCGGTCACGGGGCGACTCTACTGGTCGCGAGCGGCCCCCGCATAACGAGTGGCCGGCTAGGCGCCGCGGGGCCGGTTCGAGGTGAGGAAACGAAACGACCTCGACCAGCCGAGTTGACTCGCCCAAAGTTGGCACGGGACATAGAGTTCGCCGGGAACGAGTACCGTGCCTCGCCCACCGGCGAGAACCACGATGATGGCGACGTACGTGTGACGCGCGGCCAGTCGGTCGCCACCCGGTACGCAGCCCGACGCGGTGTTAAGAATCAAGGCGCCGCTCATTCGCGGCGCCAGGTTGACGGGCTCGAGATTGCCGTACTGGGTGGCGTGGCCGGTTACCCGCAGCGCGTACTCTCGTCCGCCGCGCACGCCGCGGAGTTGCGGGTAGCCGCCCAGTCGACACGTCGACGTGCTCACGTTCGTGAAGGCGATGGTCGCGATGCCGTTGCCGGCTCCGGCCTGCTGGCCCGTCACCGCCCCGACCAGGTCACGGCCGGTGCACGAGGCCACCGCCATCGCGGCGGATCCCGGCCGCGCCCCCGGTATCGTCACGGTGCCGACGCCGGCCAGTACCGTGACGAGCGCCACCACGATGGTCCAGCGCCACCACAGCACGCGAGAGTCGTTACGCTCACAATCGTGGATCCTCACGAGTGCCATAGCAACGTGACCCTGCCAGACGGTGACAACTGAACGATCGCGCTGACGTTCGAAAACCCGTTGTTGGCGACCGCGTCGAGATAGATAGCGCCGTTCGGCGCCACCGCGACGCCGTCGCCCACGGTGAAGTAGTCGGGCCGCGCGAGGACGGTGGCGAGGGCCGACGACGCGATCGCGGTGATTCGACCCGACGGATACCATCGCGCCAAGCCGCGAGCGCCGCCCGCGAGCACTACGGTGCCGCCGGGTGCCGCCGCCTCGGCGGCGTAGTAGCCACCCTGGGCACGGTCGCCCTGGACAAAGCGCAGTCGTCCCGACGCGGTTCGCTCGTAGAGGCTCCACGTATTCCCACCGCCGACGAGTAGATCACCGCGACCGTCGAGCGCAAGGGTATAGGCGGGTACGAAGTCGCGCTGGTATGCCGGATTCGCCCCGTAGACCCTAAAGCCCGCGTTCATCGCCGGTGACGTGGACCCGACTACCCAGTGCAGCACCCCGTTGGCCAGTCGGTAGATCCCGCCAGCGCCAATATAGAGCTGCCCGCGCGCCACGGCGAGCCCGTTCAATTGGTCGAGACCAGCGAAGCGGACTCGCGACGCCGGCAGCGAACTGATACCCGGCGAGGTGGACCCACCACCGGCCACGCTCGAGATGACCCCATCGGGAGCCACCGCGCGCACCCGACCGTTGCCGGTGTCGGAGAAGTAAACGGTGCCGTTCGCGCCAACGGCGAGCCCGCTCAGCTCGTCGACGGCGATCCGCGCTCGACTCGCTCGGCCACCGTCACCGGAGAATCCTCGCCGGCCCGTTCCCGCGACCACGCGAAACTGGCCGTCACTCAGTCGACGAAGGATCTGGTCGCGACCGGCGTCGACCACGTAGAGCGTCCCGTCACGAGACACCGCGAGCGCACCGAGAAGTCGAGGTTCGATCGACGTCGCGTGACCTGCGTCGCCGGCACCGGCGGCCACCGAGGTCGCGACGCCCAGCGCGAGCGCCATCGCCACGACGACAAAGTTCGGGGCCATCGTCATCGCCTCAACGTACCAGCGGAGGTGGTCGCCAACCTGCCGAGTACTCACCCGAGTCGCCTCGTTACGATTCTGAACCGGTGCGTCCGTGCTTAGATGCCGTCGCCTTGCTCGACCGAGGTCCGGTACTCGGGCGCGCGACAGCGTGAGGCGGGCAATTACTAGCGTGACCGACCGATGCGAAATCCGTTGTGGCAATCGAACCGAACCAGGAATGAGCCAGCGAACGGCAGCCCACGTAGAGTGACGACGGTGACCACGAAACGACGACTCGGCTCGATCATCGGGGCCAGCCTGCTCGTCGCGGTTGTCTCGGCGATACCTCGGTCGGCGAGCACGTCGAGTGCCTCTGAGTCCCGTTCACGTATCGCGGTCTGCCTTCAGGGAGCGTTGCAAACCGCCATCGAACAACGAGTGGGCTACGGGACCGCCCAGAATCCGCTCGGCTACACCATCTTGGTCGTGAACGTCACGCCGCATACGTGTGAACTTCGAGGCTTTCCTTACGAGATCATCTTCTCGACCGCGACCGGCGAGAAGGCTCGATTGTCGATGTCGCACAATCGCAATGCGCTTTACGCCGAGCCCAGTGCACAGCTCGTCACCCTTCGCCCCGGTGGCGTTGCGTCCTTCGGTCTGAGCTACGAGGGCATCAACGTGCCGCCTCCCGGCGAACCAACCCGTTGCCTCGCGACGCTGCTCGACTTTCGACTCCCCGCACGTCTGTCCAACCTGTTCTCCTACGAGTACGTCATCAGACCCATCGTCATCTGCGGCTCGACGCTTCATGCGCAGGTGACTCCCATCGAGGGCCGAACGACGCCACTCGCGTAGTGACAGCTCTCCCGAGACCCACCGACTGCGCGTGCCGCGTGATGGCGATGCTCACGTCGCCAGTCATCCAGCACCCAATTCGCCGTCGCCCGCCGCAACGGACGGTCGAACGATGGCGAATGAAAGTCAGACAACGAGACCTCGAAACTGAAGCCGCCCGTTAGCTATCGCGGGTCCAACTGCGCCCGAACTCGTAACGTCATTGCGTTAACTTCAGGACGCCGCCGCGGCAAGCGACTAGCCACTCACCCAGGTCACACCACTTGACATCGACTTGCATCTCGGGCCATCGAGGGGCAGTTGCGTCAGAGTCAGGTTCAAAGAAGCCTTGCAGCAAACCAGGTGCTGTAGCCTGTGGAGTCCGGGGATTGAGCATGTCGTAATACAGATCTCCGTCTACCCGGGCCGCTAGCTCATCGGGAAGAGCAGGGGACTTTTAATCCCAAGGTGCCGAGATCGAGACTCGGGCGGCCCACTGAAGTCCTGATCAAGGGCTCCTTATTATCATTGTCTCGACGATGTCTAGCCATTTGTCTAGCCACGGGCCGTGGACGCGGTGACGTGGCGGGCACAAAATCCTTGTACAGAAGTTCCTCCATCGCCTTGGCCGCCTTGGCTCTGGAACCCGGCAGCAGGTGCACGTAGACGCCCTTGGTGACCCCGATCGAGGCGTGGCCGAGTTGGTCCGCCACCGCTTCCAAGGGGACGTCCATAGAGAACATCAGCGAGGCGCACGAGTGGCGCAGTTCGTGAATTGACCAGTGCCCAAGTCCCGCCTTCTCGGTGATTCGAGGGACTCCTTTGCCGAAATCGCCCGGGTCCAAGGGGCGTCCGTAGGTAGAGGTGAAGATGAGGTTCTCGTCGTTACCCCACGCGTCACCGCGCAGCAGGGCCTCCTCCTCTTGGTCCCGACGATGACCTTCGAGCAGATCGACGAGCGGCGGTGACAGGTGCAGCGTGCGCCGACTCCCCTTGGTCTTGAGGTCGCTCAAGTGCACGCCGGAGTTGTCGCGCACCAGTTGACGACGGACCGTTAGCACGACCGCGTCTTGTGTGATCTCAATGTCGGACCACACGAGACCGAGAATCTCACCGCGGCGCAACCCGAGCAACAGGGCCAAGGTGTAGGCCGCCCCGAGTCGATGCTCCTTGCAAGCAGCCAGAAATATCAGCGCCTGCTCGGGGGTCATGGTGCGACCCTCGCGGTGGGGCAATTTTGGACCCTCGGCGATCGCCGCCACGTTGCGCGTGACCAGGCCGTCTTGCTCAGCCATGCGCAGTGCTCGGCGCAGCGTGGCCCGAGCCATGCGTTTCGTGGACGGGGAGAAACCACTTTCCCCGAGGGCAATCATCATGGCGTTCACGTCCGTGGGCGTCAATTTGTTGAGGCGAATCTTGCCGAGATGGCGAACCAGGTAGAGACGAACCACGCGCGCGTAGATCTCCTCAGTTCTCACCGACACGGTTCCGGGAATCCGCTTGGTCAGCCACGTCGCCAGGTACTGCTCGACGGATAGTCGTTCCGAGGCGAGCTGGGTGCCATGAATCTTCTGGGGCTGGAGTTCGCGCATCTTGCGTACGGCCTCGGCCTGGGTCTTGGCTTGAAACGTTCGACGCTTGCGCTTTCCGTCCACCCAGCCCAGGTCGATCGATGCGACCCACTTGCCGTCTTTGGTCTTGTAGACCGATCCTTCGCCATTGCCTCGTCGACTGGTCATGTGATCTCCTTCTTTAGTAGAAAACGTAGGTGATTCGGGGTCTTCGTGCTGGACCTAGTACTCATGCCCACCGCCATTGACCAAAGCCTCAACGTCACTGACTCTGATCCGTCGCGACCGACCGATGGAGACCGAAGCAAGACTGCCCGAATTCAACAGTTCGTAGACCTTGGAACGACTGATGGCGAGGACGTGGCCGACCTCGGGCACGGTCAGGAGGAGCTTTTGAATGGAGAGATCTCTCTGGATAGTCATGTCGTCCTTGAAGAACGATTCGCCGTGCCGTTGCCAGTCACCGGTCAGTTGCTGCTGCGCGGGGCTCTCCACGTCCTCCCGATTGGCGAGATCAACCGCCACCATCTCGTCGGGGCGACAGCGTTTTAGGACTTCGATCGCCTCACTCGCATTCATCGTTACCCCCTCGCTGGTCGCTGGACATTTCGTTCATTCGGATGTTGGGCGCCGGAGTGGCGCGTGACGATATTGGAGTTCTTGAGAACTCTGACGTCCACTTGTAATCGATATCCGTGAACGTGTCCGCCTCGCTCCGACGTGCGTCACGAGCCTCAAGCCGCGACTGAGCTCGGGCCGTTTGACCTCGGGCCGCCAGCCACTCGTCCCCGGCGGTTCGCCACCCCGTGCCCGCCCATTTCCAGACGCCCAGTGCAACGGCAGGCGCTGAAGCATTCGCTGTTCCTTGACGTCGTTGCACCTGCCACGCCTGACGTTGCGAACGTAAGAACGAAAACGTGACGGAGTAACGCCTCGACTTGGTAAGCCAGTGACCACCAAAGCCGAGTGAATGGGCCCACGCTCGAAGTCGAGGTAGGTGCGGGAGCACGCCCAGATTCCACGCGGTCTCGACCAGTCGATGAAGGTGGGCCGACACTCCTCGGGCATCAAGATCGTCCAGGCTCGTTAGACGCCGGTCAAGCGCACCCGCGTCGTCGGTTGATTTTGTCGCGTACTTGGCGACGTAATTGGCCACGGCCCGTGCGTTCCTCGACGACGACACTTTGCCGCTATCCGACTCACCAACTTGAACTTCATCGAGTTCCTGGGTTGATATGACTCGAAGGTCGAGTTGTTGACCCCAGCGGGCCGGTCCGAGTACCTCGTCGGAGAATCCCCTCGGTAGAGGCGCCGAGACCTTTTGGGCCGCAAGGCGAATAGCCGCGA
This sequence comes from Acidimicrobiaceae bacterium, assembly GCA_027449665.1. Taxonomy (GTDB): domain Bacteria; phylum Actinomycetota; class Acidimicrobiia; order Acidimicrobiales; family RAAP-2; genus RAAP-2. The sequence goes on from DAIDLE010000008.1 coordinate 106,820, forward strand.
TCAGCATCGCAGTAGTAACACCGACCCTCGGTGCGCTGCACTCGTCGTCACGCTCGTCTAAGCGGATCACGGCGTGCAAGTGCACGACGCCCCTCCGCTGAAACTCCGCGACCTTGGCGAAGGAGAGACGAAGTTCGCGATCGAACTGCTTGGCATCGACGCCGAGTTGTCTGGCTAACTCACGACGAATATAGATTGTCGTGCGACGCCAAAGCTCCGGACACGTGGTATTCCACAGTATGGAGCGCTGGTAGTCGTAGCAATCAGGGCACAGCGGATCACCGAGTACCGACTCGTCGATGCGGTGTAGCTTCCAACACGTGAGCGACTTGTCGTGCACGCAACGTTGCTTGCTCGCGCCCGGATGACAGGGCGTGCGATCACCCGAACGCGTCCCGTGGACGGCACCAAAACTCGGCGCGGTGAACGTGGCAAAGACCATCGGGTGACTCGATACCGATGCGGGTACGCCCTTGCCACCCGACATCCCGGCTCGCACGAGCATTCGCGCGTCACTCGCGTAGGTGGCGGCGCACGAGAGACAGCGCGTGGCGCGCCTCGTGCCACAGGCCTTCAAGAGAACGCCGTCGGGCTCGTTGTTCGTTGAATACGTGCGAAGAATCTCTCCGGTCGTGCGGTCCACTGACGCCACGGCGCCAATGAGACGAATGGGATGCGAACACCAGCCACAACGCTCACCCTGGTCGTTGAAACTGGCCAGGGTCGTCGCGCTGCGCGCCCTCGCGATCACACCACTGAGGACTCGCTCGTCGAGTACCGCGCTGAGAGAAACCGATGGCATTAGGAGCCCACCGGTCCCGCTGGTAGACCACGCAGTTGACGGGCCCGCCGCACGAGCGTCCGCAGGTCATCGTCATCCAGGTGAAAGCCCTTCAGTCGTACCGGAGTGTCTCCTTCGTGTAACAACAGCCCGACTCCTCGATGAGCGCCAGCGATGTCCGAAGCCGAGAAGCCCTCCGACGCCCAACCACTGCCGAGCACGGTGTCACTCGCGTCGCGCGTCGCACAGCGCAGCGCCCACCTGAACCCGAAGAGGTCGCGCAGCGTTGAGGGCACAATGTCGATCGAGGGCTTCTGGGTCGCCGCGAGCACGATGATTCCAGCGGCTCGTCCCCGCGCGACGAGACCCCGCAGTAGTTCGGCGAAACGCTGGGCGGACTTCTTGTCGATGCCCGC
>DAIDLE010000008.1:108059-108336 GCA_027449665.1 Acidimicrobiaceae bacterium
AAGGGCCACCGCCGCGACCAGCAGCGACAGGGCCACCGACTTGCCCGCGCCGGGTTCGCCACCCAGGAGCACGTTGCGCTCGGGTAGCGACATCGTCACCAGTTCGCCATCCTCGTCGACACCGACGGGAATCGGGTCCCAGAGAGTGACGTGTGACGCGTCGAGCAAGGGGAAGCGAAGGGCCGCCTCGTTGAAGGGGTCGTGGCGCGTGATCGTGAGCGTGACGAGGTTTCGCTTCGCCGCATTCGCCACGCAGCGCACCTGGCGCACTCCGAGT
>DAIDLE010000009.1:0-88542 GCA_027449665.1 Acidimicrobiaceae bacterium
CCTGCGCCGAGCCATTGGTGACGTAGGCGAAGATTGCGTCGGCCCGAAGTTGGGCTTTGTCCTTGACGACGTGTTGCTCGATACCGCCAACCACATTCTTGGCATACGTGATCTCGTTATTGATCTTGTTCAACGTGATCTTGGTCAAGTCGTACTTCTCGCCCAGAACATTGACGCGTCCATAGATTGACTGCGTTTGCCTGTAGAGCACGGCGGCCGTGACTCGCTCGGCCGTGATCCCCGACGCGGCGGCGGGGCGGGATGAAACCGACACCGTAGTGGTGCACGCTACGACGACAACGAGAACGAACACAGTCCATCGGAACCAAGAGGGTTCGCCTAGCGACCATCGCGTCCAATGATGGTCGACGATTGCCATTGCAAGAGGCTAACTGCCTCGCGCCACTGACAAGGTCACGAATCTTCACTGGAGTTGCCATAAGGTAAGTGAGGCGGTTTCAAGAGGTCAGCGCAACAAGTCAGTCGCCCTCCTCTCCAAGCCGCAGGCTAAACTCTTGGCCGTCGGCCCTTCGAAATTGAATGGCGACTTGACCTTGAAACGAGCCTGGGTCTGGCCAACTGTCGAGCCACGAATTCAAACCAGAGAGGACTTCTGTGGACGTTGGTGGACATTCCACTCCATCCAGCCAGTAAATTTGGACGTTGAGAGACGCCACTGGACGTTCTGGAAACACTCCCAAGGTGCCGGGATCGAGACCCGGGCGGCCCACAAAATAGGTGTCCTATCTCGGCGGCGGATTGAGGGCGTCGTTGCATCACTCCTCGGCTAATTACTAATGGTTGGCCGAGGGAGGTGCGATGAAGAAGTTCGAGAAATTCAGCGCCTCCGGGAAGACTCAGGCGCCGCGCCCGCAAGCTCAGTGCGCCAGAGCACCCGTTCCGGCGTTTCCTTCGCTTCGCGCGAGGAAGTTCCGCATCGTCGCGAAGAAAGCGTCCGGCTCCTCAAAAAATGGCATGTGAGCGCTGTTCTCGAATATGACGAGCTCCGATCCGGGCACCCGTTCGTGCATTGCCGTCATGTGTTCGGGTGTGCACTCGTCGAAGCGCCCAGCGACAAAGAGCGTGGGAACCGTGATCTCGTGGAGCTGGTCAAAGATGTCCCACTCGCGAAGGTTCCCCGTGAGGGTGAAGTCGCTCGGTCCGACCATGGTCTGGTAGATCTCCATCCCCACGCCGGCCCAGCAGTCCTCGAGCCCCGCTGGCCACGGTCTCATCCTGCAGATGTAACGCTGGTACCAGAGTGCGATGGCGCCCTGATACTCCGGGCACGCGAAGTGGCCGTGCTCCTCGTGCCAGTCGATGGTCTCAACTACGTCGGCCGGGAGCTGTGCCTTCAGACGTGCGGTGTCCTGGGCGAGACGAGCCATGCTCGCGAGGCTGTTCGACACGACGAGGCTCACGAGGTCGGGACGCCGATCAAGCACGTACTGCTGGACGAGCATCCCTCCCCAGGAGTTCCCGAACAGGTGGTGGCGCTCAAGGCCGAGCGCCTCGCGCACCGCGTCGACCTCGGCGAGCGAACGCTCCATGGTCCAAAGTGACACGTCACTAGGCTGCTCGGACTTGCCGCACCCCAGTTGGTCCCAGAAAACCACTCGCCGCTCGTCGGCGAGCTGCTCGAGCGGGCGGAGGTAGTTGTGGGTGAAGCCCGGGCCACCGTGAACGACGAGGAGAGGCGGGCGGTCGCCCTCGCCCAGCGACCGGTACCAGACGTGGCCACCCGGCACGACGATCGTCCCCTCCTCACTGCGAATCTGGGACATGTTGGACATACGCGCCTCCTACGTGGACGGTTCGATAAGCGGGTGGTGACAAGCGGCACGGTGTTCGCCTCCAAAGGCGACGAGCACGGGTTCCTCGACGGCGCACCGTTCGCTCTCTCGAGGACAACGAGTTCGGAAACGGCAGCCCGATGGTGGGTCGATCGCCGACGGCAATTCGCCTTTCAACCCGATCGAACGCTTCGCACGCTCGACCCTCGGGTTCGCGACGGGGATCGCGTCGAGGAGCGCAGCCGTGTAGGGATGCGCCGGCCGAGAGTACACGTCATCTACCGTTCCCACCTCGACGAGCTTGCCGAGGTACATCACCCCGACGTGGTCGGCGAGATAGCGCACGACGGAGAGGTCGTGAGAGATGACGACGTACGTGAGACCGTGGGCCACCTGGAGCCGCTTCATCAGGTTGAGGATCTGCGAGCGGATCGACACGTCGAGCGCGGAAACGGGCTCATCGGCCACAATGAGCGCGGGGTTCAAGGCGAGGGCCCGCGCTAGCCCCACCCGCTGACGCTGTCCACCGGAGAACTCGTGTGGGTACCGGACGAGCGCACTCTTGGGGAGCCCGACCTCGTCGACGAGCCGAGCAGCGGTCTGCCGGCGGTCGCGCGCGGAGTCCGTGGCGCGCACCGCGAGCGGCTCGGCCACGATCTCACCGATCTGCATACGCGGGTCGAGCGAGGCGTAGGGATCCTGGAACATGATTTGGGCTCCCCGCCGGACTATCCGAAGTCGTGACCTCGACAGTGTCGACAGGTCCTCGCCGTCAAAGACCACCCGTCCAGCAGTCGGTGCCTCCAGCGCCACGCTGAGTCGCCCGAGGGTGGTCTTGCCGCAGCCCGACTCCCCGACGAGCCCGAAGGTCTCGCCACGGCGCACCTCGAGTGAGACGCCGCTCACGGCGTGAGTCACGGCGCCGCGGCGCCGAAGCATCCCGCTCCCGCGAACCGGGAACTCTTTGTGGACGCCGTCAAACGCGAGAATCACGTCGCGCCGCCTCGCAGTATCCAACTCACCATTCTCGAGCCGTACGGCGGTGCGAACGTGCACGGCGGTACCGGATGGCGAAGCGGCGGACGATGTCGGGCCGGGCTCGTCCGCGAGCGCGACGCCGCTCGCCACGAGCATCCCCGCCGCCTCAGTTCCCTCGCTCACGAGTTGGTCGGACGCCGTCGAGACGCCCCGCTCGACAAACAACACGTCGATCGCCTCGACCGAGGTGTGGCGGGGGAAGTGGCACGCCGCAGCGTGTGCCGAGGCGTCGTCACTGGGCGACGCGACGAGCAAGGGCTCCTCAGTCCTGCAGCGATCGTCCGCGAAGCCGCATCGCTCGGCGAATCTACACCCGGTGAGCTCGGTGGTGAGATCGGGCGGCAACCCGGGAATCGAGTACAAGCGCTGACCCCTGTCCTGATCGAGGCGAGGAATCGACGCGATCAGGGCCTCGGTATAGGGATGGCGCATCTCTTCGAAGAGCATCTCGGTCGGCGCTCTCTCGACAACCTTGCCGGCGTACATCACGAGCACCCGGTCGGTTCGGCCCGCGATTACTCCCATGTCGTGGGTCACGAGCATCACCGCCATCGACAGCTCGTCCTTCAACCGTTCGAGCAGGTCCAGGATCTGCGCCTGGATCGTTACGTCGAGCGCCGTCGTGGGCTCGTCCGCGATGAGCAGGCTGGGTTCGCATACGAGCGCCATCGCGATCATGGCGCGCTGGCGCAGGCCACCGGAGAGCTGGTGCGGATACTCGTCCAGACGCTCGGCCGGTCGGGGCATGCCCACGAGCGCGAGCACCTCGGCTGCCCTCGCTCGGGCCCCCGCTCGAGACAAGCCGAGGTGGAGCCGCGCCGGCGAGGTGATCTGACTGCCAATCGTCATCGTGGGGTTGAGCGAGGTCATCGGGTCCTGGAACACCATCCCGATCTCGTTGCCCCGGATGGACCGTAGGGTTGGTGCGTCGGCGGACACGAGGTCGCGCCCCTTGAAGCGAACCGCGCCGGCGGCAATCCGACCGCCGGGCGGTAGTAGGCGCATGACCGACAGCCCGGTCATCGTCTTGCCGCAGCCCGACTCACCGACGATCCCTACGGTCTCGCCCGCAGCGACGGTGAAGCTCACGCCGTCAACCGCTCGCACGGTGCGCGAGCGCAGACGAATTTCGGTGTGCAGATCCTCGATCTCGAGTAGGGCGCTCACCGGCCCACCAGTCGATGTCTCATCGCTGTTGCAACCGGACTTCAAACGCGTCCTGGAGCGCGTCACCGATGAAGTTGAACGCCACGACGACGATCACAATCATTGTCAGTGCGGGGTACACCTGCCACCAGTAGCCGTCCTCGAGGTAGGTGATGCCGTTCGACAGCATCGACCCCCACGTCGGCTCCGTCGGCGGCAGGCCGAACCCGAGGTACTGAATGGTCGCGAGCACGAGTACGGCATTAGCCACCTGGAACGTCGCCGTCACGACGATGGTCCCGATCGTGTTTGGGATGAGATGGCGAAAGATGATCCGCACCGACCCCCCGCCCATCGTGCGCACCGCCTGAACGTACTCGCGAACCTTCAGCGCCAAGGTCTCCCCGCGCACGAGCCTCGCCGGCACCAACCACGAGACGAGCCCGAGAAGCCAAATGAGCAGCGACAGGCTCGGCTGGAAGACGCGCGAGACGAAGATGAAAAGGAACACCACGGGGATCGAGAAGCCAACGTCAACGACTCTCATCATCACGACGTCGACCACTTTTCCGAAGTAGCCGCTGATCGCTCCGTAGAGGATGCCGACAATGGTCGCTATGGCGGCCACCGCGAAACCGACTTCGATCGAACTCTGGCCGCCGACCATGAGACGGCCAAGGATGTTGAACCCACTGTTGTCCGCGCCGAGCGGGAAGTTCGATCCCGGTGCGCTGTTCGCCGCGATGAGATTCGGGTTGAGCTGGTCAGTGTGATAGAGGAGCGGTCCAACGAAGCAGAACAGCGTGACGAGAACGATCACCGCAGCCCCCGCGATCGCGAGCTTGTTCTGCACGAAAGTTCGCCCAATCAGCCGGAGTGCGCCACCGGACTGCGAAGCGTCCGTATCGGGATCTACCCCGCCCGGCACCAGGCGCTCGAGGCCCGCGACCGCAGCCTCCGCCGAGAGAGGGGAATTCGACATCAGTACCGGATCCTTGGGTCGAGCAGCGCGTAGCCGATGTCCGCGAGAAGGTTCCCCAGGACGGTAACGACTCCGACGACCACTGTGATGCCGAGCATCACCGGGTAGTCGTTCGACTGGGCCGCGTAAAAGTACTCAAGACCCGCTCCCGGGAGGTTGAACACTTGCTCCACGATGAGCGTTCCCGTCACGATGACGGGCACGCTCACACCCACGAGGGTTACGACCGAGATGAGCGAGTTACGAAGTAGGTGGCGTAGGAGGACCAGACGTTCGGGCAGCCCGGTTGCCCGGGCAGTGCGGATATAGTCCTGCGCCAAGGTCTCGATCGCCGAGGAGCGCATGTACCGACTGAATTGCGCGTAGGTCACGAGGGTGAGCGTCATCACGGGGAGTACGAGCCCGGAGGGGTGGGCGAGCAGACCGAGGGTGGACGCGGTCTGCGGCGCCTCGGCGGGAAACACGTGAAAGGTGATAGCGAGCAGCTGGATGAGAATGATCCCGAGCGCGTAAGTGGGCATCGAGTAGAGCACAAAGCTCACGCCGGTCCCGACGTAGTCCCCGAGTCGATTCCGGCGCACCGCCTGGATAACCCCGACGGGGATCGCGATCACCAGCGACAGCACGAGCGAGACTCCCCCGAGTACCAGGTCCCTCGGGAGTTCCGAGCTGAGCAGGCTCGTGACCGGACGGCTCAAGTGGAATGAGAAACCGAGGTTGCCGTGAGCGAGTGCCCAGAGGTAGCTCCAGTACTGGTACCAGACCGATCGGTTGAGCCCGTACTGCTTATTGAACGAGGCGATCTGCTGCGGCGTGGCCCGAGGTCCAATGATCGACCGGGCGAGGCTGCCCGGCAGGGCGTGCAGGAGCATGAAGGTCACGAGCGTGACCCCGAGCACGACCACGACTGCCTGACCGATGCGCCGCAACAGGAAGCCCGTCATCGGGCACCGCGGGCGCTAGCCAACTCGCTAGGCGCCACCGACCTATCCCCCCGCCATCGCATCCGTCGTCCTCCTCGTAACGGCTCGTACGGCACCGGGCGGGCGAGCCCGCCCGGTGCCGTACGACGAGCCCCTTCTACTTGATGTACCAGTCCTCGGGCACGATTCCCTGGTACGCGTTGGTCGCGTAGCCGCCGAGATTGTTCGCGACGACCGCCGGGAAGCCCTGCATGGGGCTGCCCGCGAACTCCGGGGTGTAGATGACTGGCAACTGCTGCGCCATGTAGTTCTGGTAGGCGTCCAAAGCCTGCTGCGACGAGTTGGTCGTCGTCGCGGCGATCAGCTTGTCCGCCGTCAGGTTCGAGTAACTCCCGTAGTTCGCAGCCGCGCCGGTCTGGAACAACTCTTCACCCGTGGGGAGGTAGTCGGGTAGGTAGGTCCACCCGCCACCCCAGTACTCGGCCGTCCAACTGCACGTCGACTCCTTCGGCGTGCACGGCCCCGACGAGGAGACCACCGACGCGTACGGGTGGCTCGTGAGATTAATCTTGATGCCCACCTGTGCGGCGGAGGCCTGCAGGTCGTTCATCGAGGCCTGCATCGGTGCGATCCCCGAGGCGTAGTCGATGTTGAACGAGATGCCGAGACCCTTCTTGATCCCTGCGCCGCACTCGCTCGGTCCCGTGCCGGGATGCTCACAGGTCGTGAGCCCGCCGGACTGCACCTTCCAACCGTGGCTGCTCAGCAGCTTTTTCGCGTCCGAGATCGAGTAGGGGTACAGATTCACCTTCTCCTGCGGGCTCACTAGGCTGCTCGCGGGCTGGAAAGGAACCGGCCCGTAGGTCGGGGTCGCGTTCCCGTCATAGAAGGCCTTCACCCATCCCGATTGGTCGACGAGGTGCTGGAAGGCCTGACGGAAGTAGAGCTGGCGGAACACCGGACCGATAACGGGATTGTTGAAGTTGATCGGGAAGTACCCGAACGACAGTGCGTAGCCGTTGGCCGACCGGTAACCCTCGGCGTGGACCGCCCCCGCTTCGGGGGTGTCCTGTGGCGGGATGTAGCCGACGGTGATCGACTTGCCCGAGCGAAGGGTATTGAACTCGCTGGTGTCCGAGGTGAAAGGCAACTCGATGAACTTCGCGATATGCGGCTGGTCGGGCCCCGCGTAGCGGGTGTTCGGGACGAACGTAGCCTCCCCAGTGTTTGTGAAGGAGGACAGCTTGAACGGTCCGTCGATCACGCTCCATATCGGGCTACCAACCCAGCTACTCTGCTTGGACGCGAGCCCGTTCAAAAAGGCGTAGACGGCCTTAGCGCCGGCAGTCGTCGTGTCGGGGAGATTCTTCGCGCTCGGGCTCGGGACCGGCTGGGAGAGTGAGGTCCGGTCCCAGGCGATCGGGAGCGGCGTCACCGTCGACAACTCATTGTAGACGAGCCACTTCGAGCTATAGGCCTTGTTGAAGTTGAACACCACGGTCGACGGGTTCGGCGCCGAAACGCTCGTGACGTTGTCGGGGAAGTAACCCGGCACGTACCCGTAGTACTGAGTCTTCTCAGCCTTCATGAGGTTCATCCAAAACACGACGTCTCGGCTCGACACCGTCTCGCCGTTCGACCACACGTAGTGATTCAACTTGATCGTCGCCGTCTTGCCGCCATTCGAGAACACGGGCGCCTGGCCGATGCTCATGTTGTAGTCCACGCTCGGCAGGTTGTTGTCACCGAACCAATAGAGCGGACGGTACATGAGGAACTGGAACTGATTGATATTCCCCGCGCTCGAGTTCACCGACGAGATAAGCGGGAAAATGTACGTTGGTGGGTAGTCGGGGGCTTCGGCCATCGTCACGGTTCCCGAATACTTCGCGTGCGCAACGGCGTGGTGACTCGCTGCGCTCACGACGCCGGGCGCCGTGACGAGCGCCACGGTGAGCGCTGCCGCCCACGACGCGCCGAGCACGCGACGATGGGCGAGACGGGTGCTCGGGGCCGATGACCGCCGAGAGATACTTGGTTTTTTCATTGATTCCTCCGGTTTTTGGACAGGAACTGCAGGACGGTGCTGTTGAACTCTTCGGGGAACTCCCAGAGGCAGGCGTGCCCGCCCCTCGTCGTCGCCCACGACGCGGCGGGGATCGCTTCGTGAAGCCGCTTGGAGAGCGAGACCGGGATGAGAATGTCATCCGCCCCCGCGAGCACGAGCGTGGGGACCGCAATCGACCCCAGCCGGTCGGTGGAGTCGTGATGCCGGATCGAATGAAGTTGGGCGAGATAAGCCGGTAGGGGCTGATCGATCATGGCCATAGCCGTGTCGAACTCGGCTGCCTCATCCGGACGGTCTTCGAAGAACCCGGGCGTGAACGCCCAGAGCGACACGTCGCGCATCACGGTCGACACGCCCCCCATGAGCGCCACGTCGGCCCACATCGCAAACATCCGTCCGCAGAAGGGCCCCGGGGAGGCGTACGTGCAGGCGAGGGTGAGTGAGACGAGGTCGCCCGGGTTGGCGAGCGCGTACTCCTGGGCGATCATTCCCCCCATGGACACGCCAAGCATGTGAAAGCCTGAGATCCCGAGGTGGTCGACCAGTCCCTTCGTGTCGTCCGCGAACATCGTCGTCGTGTACGGACCGGCCGGCTTCGAGCTCCGCCCGACGCCGCGGTTGTCGAAGCGAAGTACCCTATAGCCCGCGGCGAGCAGGGCGTCCATCTGGTACCCCCAGGTCGTGAGGTCGTCCGCGAGACCGTTCACGAGCACGATGGTCTCGGGTCCATCCCCTTCGAGCAAGTACTGCAACTCAACGTCGTTCACTGATGCTGTCGGCATCACGCCTCCTTCTCGACTTGCGTGTTCTTCCCCCGTCGCGGCCCCGCGCGCCTCGGACCGACCGGCGCCTCAAAGGGCGCGCGGCCCCTCGCCACCGACGCGAGGAGGTCGCGGATCGCGTTGTTCGTGAGGGCGAAGTGGTCGAGCGCTACCGCTCCCGCCCGCTCAACGTCGCCGTCAGCGACCGCCGTCGCCAGCTGCGGGTGTTGCTCCTCGCCGCGCTGCCGCAGCTGCGCGCTGTAGGGCTCGACCCCGAGCCCCTGGTTCACCTCGTAGCGCAGCTGGACGCAGAGCTCGCTCCACAGCGGGTTGTGCGCGGCGCGAGCTATGGCGTCGTGCAGCGCCCGGTCGGCGGCAGCTGACTGCTCCCGGTTCCCGCCACTCTCGAGGTAGACATCAGCGAGCCTACGGATTTCCGTAGCCTCGTCGGCGGTGCGCCGCTCAGCCGCGAGGCGCGCAACCTGCTGCTCGACGCTGCAGCGAAAGTCGAGGAGTTGGGTAAGCCGTCCCCATCCGGGGAGCAGCGCACGGCGGATGACGGCATCGCTCCCTTCCACCGTCGAGGACACCACGCGAGCTCCGCCCGCACGCCCTCGGCTGATTTCGATGAGACCCTGTTCGCACAGAAGGGCGAGCGCGTCACGCACCGTCGACCGGCTCACGGAGAGCAGCTCCGCCAGGCGTCGCTCCGCGGGGAGGCGCTGGCCGGGCCAGAACTGCCCGAGGGCGATCGCCGTCGTCAGCCGCTCGGCGACCCGCTCCCCGGCACGCCGGTTTTCCAGGGGCTCGAGCAGCCCCGCCACACCGTCAGCGAGCAGCGTTGAGTGCTCCGCAGTCACCGCGCGCTCGATCCTGGTGCGCCAAGGGTTGCCTCGGCGAGCGTGTTCGCGGGATCGCGTCCGGCGGCCTCGAGTTCCCCGATCCGCGCGACGAGCCGCCCGATTGTTCGGGCCCCGTCGACGATGCTCTGGAGTTCCACCGCCTCGTCGGCACCGTGAATGTTTACCGCCGTCGGGCCGTAGCAGAGCGATGGCACCCCGACCTGGTTCACGTAGTACCGCGCGTCGGTCGTCGAACCGAGCCCGAAGCGGCGAAGCGGCTTGCCGGTCGCAGACTCATGGCAACTCGCCAGGAGCTCGACGAGCTCATTGGCCGGGTCGAGCCGATAGCCCTCGGCGCGAAAGCCCGTCTGCTCAACCACGAGCCCGAGTGAGTCTGACGCACCCGACGCCGACGCGCCGACAGCCGACGGGGCGATCGCCTCGCGCGCGGCGCGCTCGACGCGCTTAAGCGCGTCATCCGCTTGGAGCCCTCGCGGGAAGCCGACTCGGATCCCGAGCCGCGCGCTCGACGCCACGCTGGAGCGCCAATTCCCGGACTCAATGAGCCCGACGTTCGTCGTGAACGCCTGCGCCACCCCCGCGAGGTCCTCGTCCACGACCTCGGCGGACCACGACTTGCCGAGCCCCTCGACTGCGTCGATGAGCTTGGGAATTGCGCCGACGGGCGTCAGCAGCTGGTCAGCGACGTGCGCGTGCCCGCCGGAGCCGCGAAGCTCGAGGTCGACCCAGAGAACCCCGACTCCGGCGAGCAGCGCACCGAGATCGGACGGCTCGGGCAGTACAACGACACGCCCAGCAACGCCCGCGAGGAGCGAGGCGAGGGTTCCGTTCCCCGTGCACTCCTCCTCGATCACCGACACGAACCCGATCGGCAGCTCGAGCGCATCGGGGCAGGCGGACTGAAGAGCGCGAAGCGCGAGAATCACCATCGCGAAGCCGCCCTTCATGTCTCCGGCACCGCGGCCGAAGAGCCAGCCGTCGCGTCGGACCGGATCGAAGGGATCGGTACGCCAGCTCCCCCGGTCGGCGGGCACCACGTCGATGTGGCCATTGAACAACAGGACTGGGTCGCTACCGTTTCGGCGTCCGACTACGTCAAAGCGCCCCTCGTAGGAGCCCTGTGGCACGCCGGCGAGCCGGTGCGTTCCGATCGACTGGGGAATGGCCAGCTCACTCACGTCGAAGCCGCTCGCCACCAGCGCTTCGGCCACCACCTCCTGGGCCGCGTGCTCGCTCCCGACCGTGCTCTGACAGGCGACAAGCTGGTCGAGGAACGAGAAGGCCTCTTCAGCGAGATCGCCGACGCGCGCGTCGAAGCGCTCCGCCTGCTCACCCGATAGCGCCACAGCCATCCCCCATTCCCCACCGCCAGCCGGCGGCCCAATGGTCCGAACCGCAGACCGTTAGCGCGACACCATAGCACCGGGTCGCGCGCTCGGCAACCGGCAGACGGAGAATATTTCGTCTCGATCTTGACTGGGCACGGTTCGCCGTTCGACGTCCTGCGGGGCGATCAGTCCCTCTGGCGGAGTTACGCGACGCGGGCTTCACACTCGACGAGCAGCACCGACTCCTGGGACACCGACGATCATCGCGACCCCGATGCCCAGTCGGGGCGGCGACCGCGTTCAGAGTGATGAGCTGGCGCAGTACAAGTAGTCGTCGAGGTTGACGTTGACGCCGCTGCCCGGTGGCGCGACCGCCTCGCCCACGGAAAAGACGGCGACGCTTGAGTGGATGCCCTACCCCCGGCTACGGGCATCGAGGCGGAGCAGGTGACCGTGCAGCGCCACCGGCAGGTGCTGGGGTCATCTTGCCCAGTGAGGCGCGCGGGCCGCGAGCCCGGTCACCGATCCAGAGCCTCCCGACGAACTCGATCAGGTCGCGGTCGCTATCGGTGCCTATGCGCTGCGGTGTGCGCCGTCGTTCCCGACGGCGTTGTCGAACGCTTCGGAGGTCGTGATCGTGCCGTGGTTCGCGGGACGTCGCCGGTCAGCGGTGCGTGGCATCGCGGTCGTCACCGGCGATGCACGCGACGCCTCGGCGGCGCGTTTCATCGCCGCCGACGCGGTCGAACGTCGCGTCGAGCGAACTAGGGTCCGAAACCGCTGTGACCGCAGCCCATCCGAGCACGCGGCGCGTCGATCCCCTCGATGCTCCTGATCAGATGCCGTGTACCCGACGACAGTTCTCCGCCAGTACACCAGCGGCCACCGAGCGTGCCTGGACGGTGGTGAGATCGCCGGCAACCACGAGCTCGCCGAGCGAGCGCTCGAGGAAACGGCGCGCGAAGAGTGCGGGGATCCAGAACAGCTCTGGCTCGTAGACCTGGTCCGAGCTGTACAGGAGCTTGCGGCTCGGGGTCATCCCGAGCATCGACGTGAGGTACGCGGGGATGTTCACCGATGCCCAGGGGATAAGGACGGAGAGATCAACGTACACGTGCGGCAAGATCGAGGCGAGGTAGGCGGCTTCCTCGCTCCAGGGGTGGCCGGCGTGCATGAGGACGATGGGCCGACGCCGGTACCGGGTGAGGAACGGGTAGAGATCCTGCGGACGGGAGTGCTGGAACACGACGTCCGCGTCGCCATCTCCGACGTGGATGTGCAGGGCGATGGCGTGCCGCTCGACGACCCGCATCGCCCGATGCAACAGTTCGTCGCGCACGGCCTTGGCGTGCGTTCGGTCGTCCACGAATCCACTCGCCCGCCACGCGAGGAAGGCTCGGCGTGCTGCGTCGAGGTCCGGATCCCCAACGTCGAGTCCAGTGCGGTACGCAACGATCGACTTCACGGCGATCGTCCGTGGATCAGCCGCGGCTTGCTCGAGGCGTGCCTCGACGGACTCGGCGAAGGAGTCGAAGTCGTCGAGGGACTCGTCGCCCTTGCACTCGTCGATGAACGACTCGATCCTCGCCACTCGGTGCACCGGCCGTCCAACGAGGGCTTCCAGGTCGCTTCCCGCCACCGGCTGGTAGGTGTAGCCCTCGTCGGCCACGAGGCCGACGATCCCCGCCTCGTCGAGGAGAGATCGCAGGTACCCAACCGGGTCGGCATGCAGCGCCGAGTCACGGGCCGCGAGCAGTGCCGCACGCTCGTCAGCGCAGCCGAGGCGCGACGCGAGCATGCGCCGCACCACGATGGAGTACACGTTGTCCTCGACGAGATCCCCGATCGTTCGCCACGTATCAGGATCGGTTCCGTTCGACGTCAGGTACGCCTGACCGGTGATGGTGAGGCGCGCCTCAAAGGTCGCCGGGTCTGACGCGAGCACCTGGTCAACAACCAGGCCGTGACAGTGGTTGTCGATGATATCGAGCCCTTCGAGTGACAGGGGCGTGCCGGGCGTAGCCATCGTGTGGCCTCCTCAGTAGCGAAAGAGGTACGCCGCGACGATCTCTTCGTCGCTCGCTCCTTCGAACGCGGCGAGCTCTTCCCGCCGCACGGCGAGGTACGAGTCGAACAGCGCGGGACCGAGCAGGTCGGCGAGGAACGCGCTCGCGGTCATCGACTCGATCGCCGCTCCGAGTGACGCCGGCAGTGGGGTGACGCCCGCTTGCGCGCGCTCGTCATCGGTCGCCGCGGCTGGATCGCCCGCGTAGGCGGGCGGCGGAGTCAGCGCTCGTTCGATGCCATCGGCGCCCGCGTGGAGCAGCGCGGCGAGGAGTAGGTAGGGGTTGGCGGCCTCATCGAAGCACTTGACCTCGACGTTGGCCGACCGCTCGCGTCCCGGGGCGACGGCTACGAGCCTGAGCGCTGCCTCTCGATTCTCTACGCCCCAGCAGCGCCACGCACCGGCCCAGCGCGATGGCCGCAAGCGGAGGTAACTGGCGACCGTCGGCGCGCCGATTGCCGTGATCGCGTCGAGATGTTCGAGCACTCCCGCGACAAACGACGCCGCGTCGGGCCCCATGCCGGCGGGGCCTCCCCCCGAGCCGAAGCAGTTCTCGCCATCTCGCCACAGACTGAGGTGCAGATGTCCCCCGTTGCCCATCGGACCGGCGAATGCGGGAGCGAATGAGGCGCGATAGCCATGGCGCTCGGCGGCCGCGTGGATCGCGAGACGCGCAAGCACGTTCGCATCGACCGCCGCGACGGGCTCTTGTGGCGACAAGGCGCATTCGAGCTGGCCATTGGAGTACTCAGCGTTCACCGCTTCGACCGCGACAGGCTCCTCGGAGCAGTCGCGCAAGAGCTCGCGCATCATCGGGGCAAGGTGCAGGAGTGGCAGCACGCCGACGGCCGGACCGTCGTGCGACGGCTCCCGGTCCTGCCCCGAGTCCACCGCGAGACGAGGCGTACACCACCACTCGAGCTCGTAGCCCACGCGGGCACGGAGCCCGAGCCTCTCGAGCCTGTCGACCGCCCCGCGCAGTAAGGACCGGGCGCAGCACGGGTGCACCGTCCCGTCCTTCTCGGTCAGATCGGCGGGCGCCCAACCGAAACCATCGAGCCCCGGCACCGGCGCCGCGGCCCACGGGTCCGCGATAAGTCGGAGGTCGCCCGCCGGGTTGCCGACGTACCGACTGGAGGTCACCCGGTCGGTCGCCGTCACCACGTGCCACGCGCTCGACAGACCCACGCCGTCGTACGCCGCGTCAGCGAATCGCGCGAGTGGTACCGCACGGGCACGGGTGACACCCGCGTTGTCGGAGAACCCGACGAGCACAACCTCGACGCCGTCGTCGGCCAGACGCTCGGCCGTTCTGTTGGCGAATTCGCGCCGCTCTGCGTCGTGCGCGATCCATTGGTCGGTGGCCTCAATCATTTCAAGCGACGCTAACTGCGCGGTACCACAAAGGTCAAGTTAAGTCTGGCGCACAGCGGGGGCCAACTGCTGACGCGAGCGATGCCCCGAACTCACTCGATCGTCGTCGCTGGCCGCGCCCGCGTCGGCCGCGCGAGATGATCCGCTCGACTTTCTCGAGATACCGGGTCGTCTCGCACGTCGCGCGTCGCCGTGCGGTACCGCGAATTAGTAGCGCACCTTTTGTCCGCAGATTCCTCTGGAGCGAGCGGGTTATCTCTCGCGAAATCACGTTGTGGGAGTACGTGGCTCGAGGTCGTCGGCCCCGAGTTCCGACATCGCGTGGCGCACGGGCCACGCAATCGACTCCTCGGGATGCACAACATGGGCGTCCGGGACCTGGCGCTCGTCGTCGTCATCCCCTCCCTCGCGACTAACGCCGTCGCGTTCGCAGGCATGCCACGCAGGCCACGGTCGACGAGTGTGACCGGTCCCTTCGCACGGCGGTCGAGCACCACGGGGTCGACTCGGTTGCGCTGGTCGGCCAGCTTGACAGTCGCGCCTTCCACTGGCCAACTCAAGCGCGCTTAGCCCAGAACAGAGTCGAGCCATTCCCGCCAGTCTGAGGCGATGCGCCCGGCGTCCCCTACCTCTCCAAACCGATGGATAATCATGCCTATGGGTTGCCCGAAGGCATTTCGTCCAAAGAAGCGCGGCAGCGCCGACGAAGTCCTAATGCCGACAAAGTTTGGCTCGAAGTAGTCAATGGTGCCGCCAAAGCCGTCCATGCCCCTGGGACTGACTTGCACGCGCGCGCCAACCTGGATTGTGAGGTCGAGGTCCAGTGCCTCGCGCATTCGATCAAAACTATCTGGCGTATTCGATGTAGCGGGACCCTGAATGCCGCCGGGGACACTGCCGATAAATGTCGCCGTCAGTCCTGGGAAGAATGCCAGGTATTGGCCAACGGTAAGCAAGCGCGTGAAAATACGGTAGGTTCCTAGCCGACGGTCAACCAGAGGCCACTTTCGATCAGTTGAGGAGCGTGATGGCGACTCGAGACACCGCGCCGCTCGGTGCACCCTGCTGGGTTGACCTGCTTACCTCGGACGTCGAGGCGAGTCGTTGCTTCTACAGCGAACTGTTCGGCTGGGAAGCGGGCGAGCCGGCGGCCGAGTACCACGGCTACTTCATGTTCACCCGCGACGGCGCACCCATCGCCGGGGTGATGGGCGAAGTGGGTTCCGATCGCGTCACTGACACGTGGCGGCCGTTCTTCGCGACGACCGACGTCGAGCGCACTACGCAGCTCGCCACCGCTCATGGCGCGACGGTAGCGCTCGCCGCGACGCCCATCGCCGACCTCGGCAGCCAAGCGGTCATCATCGACGTGTCGGGGGCCGTGACGGGGATCTGGCAGCCCAACACGTTCGCCGGCTTTACCGCGATCCACGAGCACGGTACCCCAAGTTTCATCGCCATCGACGTCCCGGACTAT
Source organism: Acidimicrobiaceae bacterium (assembly GCA_027449665.1). GTDB lineage: Bacteria > Actinomycetota > Acidimicrobiia > Acidimicrobiales > RAAP-2 > RAAP-2. The sequence goes on from DAIDLE010000009.1 coordinate 15,819, forward strand.
CACCGGCAGGTCGCGTTCTACCGCACCGTGTTCGGATGGGATCCGCTCGAAGAAGAGAACGACGGGCATCACTACGCCGGCTTCATGGACCTCGACAACCACCGGCCCATCGCCGGCATCGGTGATGAAGTGGAATCGCTCGAGCCCGACGAGGTGCCGTCGTGGTCGGTGTTCTGGCAGTGCGATGACGTCGACGTGTCCGTCGCGGCGGTGACGGCGCTCGGCGGAGCCGTCATCACCGAGCCGCTCAACGGAGGGCTCGGGCGAGCAGCTCGCGTAGCCGATCCCACCGGTGCGCGCTTCTGGCTCTTCCATCCACGGCGCTAGACCCGCTGGCCGCACCAGAAGATACACCCGCGACCTGATGGAAGCTCAGGTTGCGGGTGAGGTCCACATGGAAGCTCAGGTTGCGGGTGAGGTCCACATGGAAGCTCAGGTTGCGGGTGAGGTCCACCACGTGACCAAGATCATCGGCACCCCGAACCCCCAGCGCTGCATCGTTGGGGCGACACGCTCGTCGCCCGTACCCGTGCTCAAGTCGATCGCCCCGTGCAGATTCGCAAGAATTTTGTGCACTCGCCGCAAAATGCAGTTGAGCCGGTCAGCTGCGCAGTACCCCACAGTCGTCGGCCACCTCACCACCACGATGCGACATCGCAACGACTTGCGCATTTGCGATGTTCACGAAGCACTGCCCCGCGCGAAGGCTGGGTGATCGTATCCACGGGTTCGCTGGCCACGTGGCACAATCACGAGTGAGAGGGTGCTCGCCTCGCCGCGATCCAGAACCGGCCCCGGCGGATCACCGGCGACCAACCTCGTTCACCAACGTCATCGAGACCACCGTGTCGTGACGTCTCGAAACGAGGTGACGCACGGCGGCCCGTCGCAGGCGCGAATCTCAATTGGCGCGTCACGTTCGTTCGCGATTCGCACCATGATCGATGACCGCGTGCCGTAGCCGTCCGTGTGCACGCACGGTGACCGCGTCGCTGACCAATGTGTCAGTCCCGAGGCCCGCGCCCGCTCCGTCGCCGTCGGCGTTCCCCGATCGTGGCTCGCCACTACCGCGGGCAGAGCGCGCCACAGCTGCTCGGAGTCCTCGGACGAAGCGCCCAGGAGCTCGTCGACGAAACGAGCCTTGCTCGATGATCCATCGAGCGGCGCGTTCTCGAGGATGTACAAGCCCGGGGCGAGCTCGAACACCGTCGGATGGTCACCGTTGGCGAGCTCCACGTAGTACAGGTGCTCTCGATCACCCACCAGCAGCCTCGCCGGGTTGTACGTACCGGGTTGCGCCGTCTCCACGAAGACCTCGACGGCTTATCGCGCACTGGCGTACGCCGAGAGGAGGAGTGGCACCTCGCCCCGGCTACGCTTCGCGGGATCGGGTCCCCCGAGCGACGGCGTATTCGTCAGCCCGGCCACGACGCCAAATTCGTTCACAGCGAGCCACGTGCCTTTAGCGACGAGATCCTTGCCGCCGAGTGTGCGTGGTTGGTTCACCCGCAGCGCTGTGAATGGCTGAGTTGCACGGTCGTAGCGCTCATCACGGTTGGCGGCGAGAACTAGTGCGTACTGCTCATCTCGCCGCCAGTCCATAATGAGCAGGCACATCGCGCCCATCCTACGAGTACGTCGTACGCGCGTCGCTCACGTACGCGTCTCGACGTTCCCGGTGCGACTGGGTGTTCGGTGCCACGTCGGTCACCGACGTCCGTCCAACGCGCCGACGAGTTCCTCGCGAAAGCGAGTGTCGATGGCCGGCGCTCGACGACTTCCCCGCCCGTGATCGGCTCGTCGCGGCGCGGGGAGTCCGACCACGAGTCAAATGATTCATGCGACGTCATCTCGTGGTGCGTTGGTACTCGCCGGTGACATTCGCTTGGCGAGCCCCACTCTCCCGGCCGCAGCGTCGTGGCGATGACCGCCACGACCACGACCGCGATAAGGTCAGCCTGAGCACGCATCTGGTGGCAAGAACTCGCTCGTGGATCGGGGGGCTGGTGGACGACGTCGGCGACGGCATTGAGGTGCGCGAGCACGCGGACGCAGCCGTCGGGCGTCGCGCCGTACGCATTTCACTGCAGCGAGCCGTCACGTCGATGGGAGTCGCGAGAAGTCTTAAGACACTGTCGGCGATGAACCAGGTCGACGGCTTCGACTGCCCCAGTTGCGCGTGGCCCGATCCGTCGCCCGGACAGCGGAGCCACGCGGAGTTCTGTGAAAACGGGGCCAAGGCACTCGCCTGGGAGGCGACGCGAGACCACGTCGGCGCAGACTTCTTCGCCACCCACTCCGTCGACGAGCTGCGCGACCTCGACGATCACGCACTCGAGCGTTTCGGTCGACTGAGCGAGCCCCTCTACCTCGCACCGGGCGCGAGCCACTACGCGCCAATCTCGTGGGAAGAGGCGCTGGGTCGCTGCGCGGGCGAGCTGCGCGCCATGTCCGAGCCCGATCGGGCCGTCTTCTACACCAGCGGTCGCGCGAGCAACGAGGCCGCGTTCATCTTTCAATTGCTCGCCCGCCGACTAGGGACCAACAACCTGCCCGACTGCTCCAACATGTGTCACGAGTCGAGCGGCGTCGCGCTGAACGAGACCATTGGCGTCGGCAAGGGAACGGTCAGCCTCGAGGACATCACCGACCACGCCGAGTTGATCATCATCATCGGCCAGAACCCGGGCACTAACCACCCCCGCATGCTGAGCGCCCTCGAAGCCGCCAAGCGGCGGGGGGCGAGGATCATCTCGGCCAATCCGCTGCCCGAGGCGGGACTCGTTCGCTTCAAGAACCCCCAGCGCGTGCGGGGGTTGGTGGGGCACGGCACGGCGCTCACCGACCGCTTCCTTGCGGTTCGAGTAAACGGCGATCTCGCGATGTTCGCCGGCGTGAACAAGGCCCTGCTCGCCATGGAGGAGAACAGTCCCGGCACCATCCTCGACCACAGCTTCATCGACGCCTACTGCGACGGCTTCGATGACGCTCGCGAGGCGTGGCACAATCTCGACTGGCCCGAGATCGAAGCGGCGAGTTGTCTCGCGCGCGAACAGATCGAGGCGTTCGCGAACGACGTCGCGGCCGCGAAGAGTGTGATCGTCTGCTGGGCGATGGGCATCACCCAGCATCGCAACGCGGTGGCGACCATTCGCGAGATCGTCAACTTTCTGCTGCTGCGCGGCAACATCGGACGGCCGGGCGCGGGCCCGTCGCCAATACGCGGCCACAGCAACGTCCAGGGCGACCGCACGATGGGCATCTGGGAGAAGATGCCCGACGACTTCTTGGACCGTCTGGGTCGCGAGTTCGGCTTCGCGCCGCCGCGCGACCCCGGCTACGACACCGTCGAGGCGATTCGGGCCATGCGCGACGGCCGGGTCGACGTCTTCGTCGCGCTCGGCGGCAACTTCGTCGCCGCGACGCCCGACACGGCGGTCACCATGGCCGCGATGCAGCGGTGCCGCTTGACGGTGCACGTCGCGACCAAATTGAACCGGTCGCATCTGTATCACGGCGACGCCGCTCTCCTCTTGCCCTGTCTCGGCCGTTCCGAGCGCGACGTGCGAGCGAGCGGCGAGCAGTTCGTGACCGTCGAAGACTCCATGGCGATGGTCCACGCCTCCCACGGTCGTCTCGAACCGGGCTCGGCGCACCTACGCAGCGAGGTGGCGATCGTCGCCGGTCTCGGCGAGGCGCTCTTTGGCGAGGACGTCGGATGGCGCGCGATGGCCGAGGACTACCGGGTCATTCGCCGACACATCGAGCACGTCGTAACGGGCTTCCACGACTTCGAAGAACGAGTAAGCCAACCGGGGGGATTCATGCTCCCCCGAGGACCGCACGACTCGCGCACCTTCGCGACCGCCACCGGCAAGGCCCGATTCACGCGCAACCCGCTCGACGCGATCGAAGTCCCCGACGGGCACCTGATCCTCCAGACGGTTAGGTCCCACGACCAGTTCAACACCACCGTCTACGACCTGGACGACCGCTACCGCGGCATCGAGGGCGGCCGCCGGGTCGTCTTCGTGAACGCCGACGACCTCGCCGAGCGCGGCCTGCGCGACGGGGACCACGTTGATCTGGTGAGCGTCTGGAACGACGAAGAGCGCCGCGCGGCAAACTTTCGCGCCGTCGCGTACCCGACCCCGCGCGGCTGCGCCGCGTCGTACTTCCCCGAGGCGAACGTGCTCGTCCCCCTCGACTCGACCGCGATCGGCAGCAACACGCCGACCTCGAAGTCCATCATCATTCGTCTCGAGCCAGCGTCGGTCAGTGAGCGATCGCCCGCGGGGGCGTAGCTACTCGAGCGTCGCGAGATCGCGGACGCGCTCGGCTCCGGCGTAGACCACCATCGAGGGCGGTCGCAGGAAGCCAACGAGAGTGAGTCCCGCCTCCTCGGCGAGATCGACGGCGAGCGACGACGGCGCTGACACGGCACAGAGCATCGCGACGCCGGCCATGACGGCCTTCTGCACGAGTTCGAACGAGGCACGTCCCGAGACCAGCAAAATCGTTTGGCGCAGGGGAAGCCGCCCTTCGCGCAGGGCCCAGCCCACCACCTTGTCGACCGCGTTGTGGCGGCCAACGTCCTCGCGAAGCACGAGTAGCTCACCTGACGTGCTGCAGAGTGCCGCCCCGTGCAGGCCGCCCGTCTGGTCAAAGACCCGCTGGGCCGCGCGGATTCGATCAGGCAGCGTAGCGAGCGTCGAGGCCGTGACCTCGAACTGGTCGTCGTGGAGGTCAAAACGCGAGCGAGTACGCACCGCGGCGATCGAGGACTTCCCGCACAGGCCGCACGAGCTCGTCGTGAAGAAGGCCCGAGCCACGTCGTCGCCCGGCGGCGTGACCCCGGCCCCGAGGTGAATGTCCAGGACGTTGAAACGGTTGGCCTCATCGACGTCACGCCCCGCGCAGTAGCGCATACTGCGCAGGTCTTCGCGGTGCGCGATCACGCCCTCGCTCACGAGAAAGCCCGCCGCCAGGTCGAAGTCGGCACCGGGCGTGCGCATCGTGACCGCGAGTGAGCGTCCATCGACGCGCAGCTCGAGCGGCTCTTCGCCGGCGAGCACGTCGCGCCGACGCTCGGGCGTCGAGCCAATCGTGAGTCGAACGACCGACCGCTGTGGCGCTACGCGGCTCACCGCACCCTCCTCGCGCCGCCAGCCACCGTCGTACGCGGCGACGCCCTGATCTTACCGACGGCGTTGGTCATATTCGCTAACGAAAAGATCGCTACGATACGAAACGTGACCAGTGACGCCGCCACGTGGCTCAGCGCCTTCGCGGAGCTCGTCGGACGAGACGTGCCAAACGATGAAGAGCGTGGCGCGATCCTCTCGCTCGCGGGTATGGCCGCGCACGCCTCGGAGCGCACCGCGGCGCCGATCGCATGCTGGCTCGCCGCATCAGCGGGTCTCAGCGCAACCGAGGCGATCGAGCTCGCGCGCGGGATCGAACTGCCGGCCGTCGAGTCCGGCGAGTAAGTCGCCCGCCGTCCCTCGTCGCCGACCGCGGCGGCGTCGCAACGTCACTCGTCGGTGACGCGCAGTCCGTACCGCACGAGGTCAGCCGGGCTGTCCACGTCGGCGAAGGTTGCGTCGGTCGCGACGTGCCCCCACTGCGCCTCGTCAAGCCAGGTGACGTCGGACTGCTCAAGGACGTGACGCAATGAACGCTCGCCACGCGCGACGAGCTCACCGGCAAGGTCGAGGTCGCGGCCGTTCCACCGAGCCACCAGCGGTTGGGCCCGACCCTCGACCACGGGGACGACCGAACCGGGGGCGTCGACGTCGACGAGGAATCTTAAGAGAGCTTCGGTCACGAAGGGCAGGTCGCAGGCGACGACGAGGGCGGCGCCCACGTGCCCGCACTCGCGCAACGCTTGGCGTCCGGCGGCGACCGCGACGAGTGGCCCCTCGCCGGTTCGCTGCTCGCGCACTGCGTCGAGCCCCGATGTGCCGGGCCCGACCTCGAGCGCTAGCGCCGTTACTCGAACGAGCAGCGTCGCGGTGCGCCGCGCGAGGGTCGTGCCGTCGATGGCAATGCTCGACTTGTCACGGCCCATGCGCCGGCTCGCCCCGCCAGTGAGCAAGAGCGACGCCACGTGCTGGCTCGGCCGGGACACGGCGTCAGCGTAGCGAGCCCGGGAAAGATGAGTCGACCATTGACGTCATGACCTACCGCAGCGTTGGATCGTCGAGGTACGGTACGGCACTGGCTTCACGGGACAAGTTCAACTCTCACCCCGAGAAGCTTCAGGCGAGTCTCCTCGTCAGCCGGCAACCCGTCGGTAATCACCATCGACAGATTCGCGACCGGAACAACAACGTGGTCAGCCCGACCACCCCACTTCGTACTGTCAACCACGCAGATCAACTCGCCCCTCGTTCGCTCAATCATCATCCGAGCGACGTCCGCCTCCGCCCCGCTGTGACTGGTGACGCCGCCGTCGACCGATATCGCATCAGCGCCTAGCACTATTCGTTCCGCTGAGAGTAGTGAGAGGGACGCTCGAGCCAGTTCACCGGCCAGTGAACAGGTTGGCCCCTGAACGGTCCCACCGATAATGGAGAGTTGAGCGCCGTCTGACATCGCCTCAGACGCCGCCGCCAGATTTGAAGTGTAGATATTCAGTTGCGGTTGGTCACGTAGGCAGCTGACGACTTCGCACGCGGTCGTGCCGCCACCGACAAAAAGACTCCCTGACTTTGGCAGAAGTTCTGCGCAACGATGGGCGATCTTGCGCTTTGCCTCGCGCTGACGCAATCGACTTCGCACGAATCGCGGGTCTGAGAACGAGGAGTCTACGAGGATGGCACCGCCGTGTGATCGTTGCGCAACGCCACGTCCCTCGAGGGCGGTGAGGTCTCGCCGTATCGTGACCTCGCTGACGCCGAACTCGCGAGCGAGACTAGTGACGAGCACCTCACCGTTCTCGCGCAATCGCTCCTCGACTATGCGCTGGCGCGATAAAGGCACCGCATCGGTTTTCATGCCCCCACCTCGCCTAGGCGTATTTCGCAATGCGTCACGATCAATCGAATGCGCCAACCGCCCAGCCACTCGTCGCTACCGAACATGTTAGGTCCCCCCTTTCTACAGACTCGTCATTTGCATCAGGACTCAACCAGCGCGACACGCAACGATGTGACAGGTCATGGACATTCGAATCGAGGGGAATGTCACGTGAGTCAGAACGTCCTGATTCGTCCGTCTGCGGTGTGCGTGCTGGCACCATAACGAGGATTGTTAAGACGTGGCTCGCGTTGCCAGGTCCTAACCCACGCCGACGCGCCACGTCGTGCTGATTGCGGCCTGCCCTTTCGCGTAGGGCCATTCGCCAACCACTAGCCTCGTCAGCGTTGTCACCACATGACGGTGCGCGACGTGATCCGCGCGACCGCCCCCGCGGCCCGCTCAGATAATCGTCACTTCGAAGTACGCTGCCCGACTGCGCGCGGTCCCGACCTACCGTCGAGAACCGTGACCAGAGCTCCGTCCACAGCCAGGGATCGTTATCACGGGCATCGCTGATGGACCCGACATACTCAGAGAATCCTGACGGCATCGAACCTTGCATGATTGAGCTCACCCTTTTACGTCGCCCTATCCGGCGAGGACGTCGGATTCGGTGCACCAACCTGTCAACGTCGGGTCGTCGCACCGAGTTAGGCGAATGGTGCTGAGCAGGGGACCCGTTCAACGGGGACGAATGACGGCCAGTCAGCTCACGGTGCGTGCTTGGACACGACTGTCGCGCAGAATCTCGACCGGCGTCCGTCGTCACCCGAGTCATCAGTCTCGCCATCAGCCGCCTCCACGCCTACTCGGCGCCACGGTGCCTCTCGCAGTGGCCCCGAGGGGTACACCCACCATTGATCTCGCCGCCAACCGCACCTACCTACCACCGAGCCATAGCCATAATGTCTGAACAATTTCGCCGATCACGATATATAGGTTCTAGTTCGGACAGAAACAAACGTCAAACTACTTGCGTACTTGTTCGATTACCGCTACCATCACTTTTGGCTGGGGGGGACAGGAGAGCCAGTGACAGTTCAGGGGTACAGCGACTCTCGTCGAAGCACGAACGATCACGATTGTGTGTCGACGAAGCGATTCGATCTGTTGGCCACCTTTTTCACTCAGTCTCGGCGAATCGGTGACTCCTTGTACTCGTATGCATGAGTTCTCTTCATTCGATCAGAAAAAGCCAAGCAAGAAAACATAGTTATTCACCCGGACTGCGAGTTGTCGGCGCATTCCGCATTGAGACAGGGGGGCACCATGCCAGCACCACAAGAGAATGACCTCGTTGCACGGAACGTGCTGTCGCGACGAGCGCTGCTGCAGTACTCGATGGGTGCGGCGGCGGCCGCCGGCGTCGGAACTCTTATTGGCGTCGATGGCGCATCGGCTGCACTAGGCAAGCCAATCCGCGGAGGGACCCTGCGTGTAGGGATGTCGGGCGGAGGCTCGGGCGACACACTGAATGCGGGACACGCCGCCGAGAATTTGGACTTCGCTCGAGCCGCACAACTGTACGACGTCGTGACCCAACAGGAACTGAACGGAACGGTAGTGCCGTCGCTCGCCCAAGAGCTCACGCCGAACAAGGACTTCACCGTGTGGACGATACGGCTGCGTAAGGGCATCACCTTCCACAATGGGAAGGGGCTTCGCGCCGAGGACGTTCGCTTCACGATGCAACGAATCGTGTCTAGTAAACTGTTCGGCGCAGCCGGTTTCAGCCTGGTCGACATCAAGAACATCAAGATCCTCGACCCGTGGACCCTGCAAGTGCCGTGTAGCGTCCCATTCTCCACATTCCCTAACGCCTTCTACAACTACGGGTTCACCGGCGTCATTCCTTCGGTCGGCTACAACCCGTCCAAACCAGTTGGCACCGGACCCTTCATGTTCAAGTCGTTCACCCCGGGCCAGGAGAGCGTCTTCGTGAAGAACCCGAACTACTGGGTCAACGGCGAAGATGGCAAACCATTGCCGTACGTCGACGAAGTGGTCATCACGGACTACACGGACGAGACGAGCATGGTGAACGCGCTCATCTCGGGCGTAGTTGACTGCATCGCACCGCTCACGTACGTGAGCCAGAGTGTACTCAAGTCAGCGGGACAGTCGACGCTCGCGTACAACGCCGGCTACTGGGTGCCCTTCACCATGCGCACCGACGTCGCACCGTTTAACGAGGTGGATGTTCGCCAAGCATTCCGGCTGATCGTCAATCGGCCCCAGATGCTCGAGCAGGTCTATGGCGGATTCGGTGCGCTCGGCAACGATATCTTCAGCATCCAAGACCCCGAGTACGACCACGCGATCCCCCAGCGCGTGCAAAACATCGACCACGCAAAGTTCTTGCTGAAGAAGCACGGCCTCGACGGAATGACGACGACACTCGTCACGGGCCCCATTTTCGACGGGGCGGTCCAAGCCGCGACGGTCTTTGCGCAACAAGCCTCGGCCGCGAACGTAAAGGTGAACCTCCAACAGACGACGGTGTCGAACTACTACGGACCGAACTACTTGAAGTGGCACTTCGCCCAGGACTGGTGGGGACCGAACCCGTATCTCACGGCTGCGAGCCAGGCAACGGCCAACGGCGCACCGATCAACGAGTGTCACTTCCACAATGCGCGCTACAACCAGCTCTACAAGCAAGCGCTTTCGCTACCGGTTGGACCCCGTCAGGCTGAAGTCGTGCACGAAATGTGCAAGATCGACTACGACGAAGGCGGCTACATTATCCCCTTCTATGCACCCAACGTCGATGGTTTCTCGCCCAAACTGGTCGGCCCCGTGAAGAACGTCATCGGGTCGCTGTCGGGACAATACTTTCGATCGTTCTGGTTCAATGGAAAGTAGTTGTGCCGAAGGTGGTTGTCCACCCCGATGGGACGTACCTTCTCGTCGCGGTGGACAACCACCTTGCGTCGCGCGGAAACCGTTCCCGCTCAAGCGACCAAGTGGGCACGACGTCATCTGCCCGACCAGAGGGACCGCGCGTAAGCGCGGCACCCCGCAATGACGATCGTCGTATTGTCGTTGTCACTTGACTCGAGTGGACCGTGAGCACCGCGACGTCTCAGAAATTACCAAGCGAAGCCGAGGATGCAGCGCCCGTCTCGCCGCCGTGGCGAGTTCGACACCCGCTGCTCTCACTGATGGCCCGCCGCAGTTTGGCGGGTGTCGCCACGCTGTTCATCGTGTCGATCATCATCTTTTTGGCTACTGAGGTACTGCCCGGTAATGCCGCTTACGCGGTCCTGGGCCATACCGCTTCGCCGGCACACCTTCGCCTGTTGGAACGACAACTCGGTTTGGAAAAAGGAATCTTCGCCCAGTACGGCAGTTGGCTTGGCGGACTCTTCAGCGGGCATCTAGGTACCTCCCTCGCCAGCGGACAGGGTGTGTGGTCTCTCGTGAAACCACAGCTGATCAATTCCGCGCAGCTCGTCGTGATCGCTGGCGTTATCGGTACTATCTTCGGCGTCGCCGCCGGGGCCGTCGCCGCGCTGTACAAGGACAGTTGGTTCGACCACGTAACGTCGGTCGTAGCACTGACCGTGACGGCACTCCCCGAGTTTGTCGTAGCGATCGGCCTGATCGTTCTGTTCGCGACACTAGCCTTCCACCTGCTCCCGGCCGTCTCCATCGTCCCCGCGGGCACGTACGCCTGGAACAATCCCAAGGTGCTGGTGCTGCCCGTGTCCACCCTCGTCATCGTCATCATCCCGTACACCCTTCGAATGATGCGGGCATCCATGATCGAGGCGCTCGAGTCGGACTACGTCGAGATGGCTCAGTTGAAGGGCGTGAAGCCGTGGCGAATCGTCTTGTTCCACGCTCTGCCAAATTCCATTGCCCCCACGATCCAGGTGATCGGACTCAACTTCCTCTACCTCGCCGGCGGCATCGTCATCGTCGAGAACGTGTTCAACTATCCGGGGATCGGTCAGGGACTCATCAACGCAGTTTCAAACCGTGACATCCCGGTGATCCAGTTCATCGTCATCGTGCTAGCCGCGTTCTACGTGTTCGTGAATATCCTCACCGACGTCATCGCACTGCTCGCTACCCCACGCCGACGAATCGCCCGATGAGCAGATCAGTCAGGTCACAGACGCGCACCGGTTCGAACCGGCGACAGGGATTCGCCGCGCTCGGTGCCGCCGCTCGATCTGCTCGAGGGCGCGTCGGTCTCATCATCACGACGGTCGTCGTCCTGATCGCTGTCGTCGGCCCCTTTGTCGCGCCGTACTCGGCCACCGCATTCGTCAGCGCTCCCTTCGCCACGCCCACCGCGCACTATTGGCTCGGCACGGACACCATAGGGCGCGACGTGCTCTCAAGGATTCTCGATGGTGGCTGGGTGCTGCTTCTCATGGCGCTCTCCTCAACCGTCTTTGGAATCGTGATCGGTGGTGCCGCGGGTATCTCAGCGGCCTATCTGCGCGGAAGGATTGACGGTCTCATCATGAGGACCGTTGACGTGATTCTCGCGTTTCCGTCGCTCGTCTTCGCGCTGCTGCTCGTCAGCCTCGTGGGACCAAAACTTTGGCTCATCGTGATCGCTGTCGGATTCTCACACGCGCCACAGGTAGCTCGGGTGCTGCGATCGTCAGCACTTGACATTTCTGAACGTGACTACGTGAAGTCGATCGAACTACAGGGAGTTCGCGCCGCAAAGGTCATGTGGTCAGAGATCGTTCCCAATCTCACGTCTCCACTCATGGTGGAGGCGGGCTTGCGCCTCACGTACTCCATTGTCATCATCTCGGGTCTGGCCTTTCTCGGTTTCGGTCAGGCGCCCCCAGCCCCCAACTGGGGCTACATGATCAACGAAAACAGGATTGGCCTGCAGATCAATCCGTGGGGCGTTATCGTTCCTGCCCTACTCGTTGCCCTCCTCACGATCGGCGTGAATACCTTCACCGACGCCGTCGCCAGGGTGGCCATCGGCGTCGAACGTCGAAACGCGACTGTCGCGCTCACGGAGCAGGTGTCATTGCCAAGTCGGGAGAGCGTATGAGTGCCGTCCCGCCACCACCGTCGCGTCTCGTAGTCAAGAACTTGGAGATTCGCCTCGCGAATGACGATGTCGAAGTCGTGCGCGACGTGTCGTTCACCGTCAACGCGGGCGAGGTTCTCGGAGTGGTTGGTGAGTCCGGTTCCGGTAAGACCACGGTCGCTCTCGCGCTGTTGGGCTACGCGCGCCGCGGGCTACGAGTCAGCGCTGGCGAGATCGTGCTCGACGGATCGAACTTGCTGGCGATGAGTCCCCACGAGTTGCGTGAGGTTCGCGGGGCGAAAGTCTCCTACGTCCCCCAAGACCCGGCCGCCGCCCTCAATCCCACGCTCAAGATCGGAACGCAACTCTCCGAAGCGTTGACGTCACACCCGGGTTCGGTTGACGGGGTTAGGAATCGCATAGTTGAGGTGCTCCGCGAAGTGCACATGGACGCTGATCCCGACATGCTTCGACGCTATCCGCACCAGCTCTCCGGGGGTCAGCAGCAACGTTTCGCTATCGCCATGGCGTTCGCGTGTCGTCCGTCGCTCATTGTCCTCGACGAACCCACTACGGGCCTTGATGTCTCCAGTCAGCGTCACGTCCTCGAAACCATCCAGAGTCTCTGCCGCTCGTACGGCGTCGCCGCGGTATACGTAAGCCATGACCTGGCCGTCGTGGGTGGACTCGTCTCCCAGGTCGCCGTTATGTACGCGGGCCGCGTTGTCGAGTTGGGACCCATCCGACAGGTTTTCGACTGCCCGATCCACCCGTACACGCGAGGGCTGCTAGCCGCCGCCCCTTCGCCAGAGCGGGCCGAAGTACTCACGGGCATCGATGGTCAGCCGCCTCGTCCCGGTCAACGACCGCCGGGCTGCTCCTTCGCGCCTCGCTGCTCGTTCGCGGAAGAGCTCTGTCGACGCGAGGCTCCACTACCAACGACCGTAAACGGATGCGTCGTGCGATGCCATCGCGCCTCTGATATTCAGTTCGCCGCGCACGATCGGGTAGTGGTCGACGTCGTACCTTCGAGCGAGTCCGAGCCCTTGCTGGCGCTGCGGAGCGTTTCGGCCTCCTACGGACCAAAGCCGATACTGCACGCCATTGATTTGGAACTGCAACCCGATCGCTGCGTAGCCGTCGTCGGCGAATCTGGTTCTGGCAAGACGACACTCGCGCGGTGCATCGTCGGACTGCACTCGAATTGGAATGGTTCGATGCGATTCGATGGCGATCTCCTGGCGGCGGGAGCGAAGAAGAGGCCGCGAGAAGTGCTGCGGCGAATTCAATACATTTTTCAGAACCCGTACACGTCGCTCAATCCGCGAAAGACGATCGGGCAAATACTGGCACAGCCACTCGAGCACTTCTGGAAGCTGGATGCGCGCACGCGAGACGATCGGGTGACGCAGGTACTGAGCGATGTCTCACTCGGCGTGGACTTCCTCGATCGCTACCCCGATCAGCTTTCGGGCGGTGAGCGCCAACGCGTCGCGATTGCTCGAGCCCTGGTCGTGAAGCCCGACGTCCTGGTATGCGACGAAGTCACCTCCGCCCTTGACGTCTCGGTACAGGCCGTCATTATTGAGCTGCTCCGAAAACTCCAGCGCGAACAGCACTTGGCAATGATCTTTATCACTCACAACTTGGCGCTGGTACGTTCCATCGCGCAAACGACGGTCGTGCTCAACGAGGGCCGAGTCGTCGAGGCCGGGACGGTTGACCAGATCCTCGAGCATCCGACTGACCCGTACACCAGGCGACTCATTGAAGATGTGCCAAAGCTCGCGATCCTCGGAATGTCGCGCCGCGCCGATGCGTGATAGACGTCACATCGAAACTCACTTACCAAAGTGCCGTTGGAACCGGTGAGGCGGTAGACGCGTCGACGCCGGCAACGCGACCCCGTTGGTCGCTCGACGCCATGCCCCTAGCCGCACGCTCCACTGAGCCACGCGCCGGTCAGCGCATCTCATTCGCTAACGTGCGATCCCAACCGTCGACCTTGAGGCTCAACGTCATCGAGTCCGAGCCAGGACCCTAGCGTGGACATTTCGACTTGCCAATCCCCGCGAACCAACGCACAGTGATGCGAGAGTCCGCGACGAAGTGACGTATCGAGCAAAGTCTGGATGGAGACTGGCGAGCCACGAAGTTCGGCCTCGATCAGCCAACCGCGATCACCCGAAGGTCCGGGAAGCTCGCCGTCCACCAAGCGGCCGCCCGCCACGAACAGCGTCTTACCGCCGTCGCTGAAATTGATCAACGTGACTCGACCGCTCGCGAATTGCTGATCGACCACGACACCGAATGGCCCGTCGCCCTTGCGGCCCAGCGTGCTGTGAGGTTCGTAGGTGACACCCAGATCGTTGGCAAAACCATGCGGTGACGAGCCCAGGTGCCAAACGAGCAGCTCGGTGCCGCGGGGACTCGCTGGTCCGATGTCGAGCAACGTACTCATCGAACCAGACGCCGCCTGCAAGGCGAGAAGAGAAACCGCCCCCAGCGCATCCCCTTCGCAGGCGACTGGAATTCCGTCTTGTTCGCTGAGCCACGCCATGGCGAGCAGTGGTGAAAGGTGCGCGAGCGATTGCAACTCGGGCCAATCTCTGACCGCGAGCGCTCGATAGCCGTGCTCTACGACTAGTCGACGTAAATTCAGGTAGACGACGGCAGACGCTGTGACGCTGGCCGCCGGCACATTGACCTCTCGCGCGGCCCGACACATCGCCGCGGCCACCCGGTCCACGTCTTTGCTCGAGTACTCGTTGTGCAACAGAACCGAAACGTCATGCCGAACAATCTCGACGCCAAGGCGACTCCTCAGTTCCGCAGCGTCGTAATTGAGGTTCAAGAACCCTGGCGCCACATCGCCGACCAGTCCGACGCGCGATGACGCGAGGGTCCGCCACACTCGAACCGTTCGAACGATGATGAGAAATGGTTCACTGAATCGCGGTTCCGTTACGTCGCCAAAAAGGCACTCGTAGCGTACGGGTGACGTCGTTGACGTGTCGTTGTGTCGGTGCAGCGTGGACGCGGCGATCTGGAGGGCCACGTAGGAGTTCAGCTGCACGGGCCCGTCGAAGCGGGGTTCGGGCACCGCCCACAGCAAAAGTGGCACGCCGAGTCTGCCCAGTTCGAGAATCGGGTCCGAGGTCGTACACGTAGCCAGCAACACCACCAAACAATCGAGTCGTTGGCCGGCGAATAAGCCGGTAGCCGCCGCCGCGTCTTCGGTCGTGACGACGTGATCTGGCGCCACCACAACCTCAAATTCGTTGTCCGCGGCGAGTTGCGATAGACCCTGTTGGGCTCGAACAAAGACGCCGTACTCTTCCGCGAAATAACTGTTCATGTGCAGGGCGACGAGCCCGACGCGAAGACGCGACATTGGTTTCACGACTGACCGGCCCAGGCCTTAGCAATGATCGCGAACGAACGTGCCCCGGGATCAACGTGACCCAATGAACGATCGCCGAACCCCCGCGCTCGCCCCAGTTTCGCGACGAGTTCCGTCGTCGAGAGCGCCCCTCGCTGCGCGGCGTCAGCCGCCGTACTGAGTACTCGATCCATCGTTACGTCGTCACCATCACGAGCCTCCAGGGTTGCCACAAAGGGCTCAATTGCGTCGACCATCGTTGCGTCACCCAGCGACGCACCCCCTACCTGTTTCACCATCTCCAGACCGC
Organism: Acidimicrobiaceae bacterium; assembly: GCA_027449665.1. Taxonomy (GTDB): domain Bacteria; phylum Actinomycetota; class Acidimicrobiia; order Acidimicrobiales; family RAAP-2; genus RAAP-2. The sequence continues at coordinate 31,545 of DAIDLE010000009.1, forward strand.
ACCGAAAGGCCCGCGCCAACTCAGGTAGATCAATCGTGGCGTCGTCGGCCAGTTCAGCGCCCACCGTTGTGAACAGCAGAGCGTACAGCGTACCCGAGGCACCAGAACAACGCCGCATCAGCGACTCACCAATTTCCTTGAGCACGAGGCCCGCGGAGGCTTTCGCCGTATCGACTTCGTCGACCGACCCTTCAAAGAGCGCGGCCAGCGAGCTGCCCAAATCGCCGTCGCCAATCGTGGCGTCTAGCGCGTCGAGTTCGCTCGCGGCCACGCGAAGTTCGCGCGCGCTTCTCGTCAGCATTGCCACCACTTCCGTAGCGTCAAGAGAGTCAGGCAACACGGTTTTCTCCGTACACGTTGAACGCCGGTGAGCGACACTCGGAGTCCCACAGGGCAAGCAGCTCGTCGTCGAATCGACAGATCGATACTCCTACGCCAGCGGTTGCCAGCGTTGTTGCGTATCGGCCGGTCCAGAGCCGTTCGACGCCTACTCCGCGTTGGTTGAGCCATCGCTTCGCCGCTCGGGCGACGAGTGTCACCTCTAACACCGTCATCGCTCCCGCGTCGTTCACGATCACACCACATCGTTCACCCGGTTCGACCTGCAGGTCGGTCGCGACTCGCTCAACCAAGAGTTCAGCGATCGAGTCAACGTTGTCCACCCTCAGCACTTCTCCCGTGCTGTCGCCGTGAACGCCCGCGCCAACCAACGCGGTCCCGTCGGGAACCGGCGAGATCGCGTTGCCCGTAATGGGATTGTGGGTGCCCTCGAAGACGGCGCCGAGCGACCGAACGTTGTCACGGACCTTCACTCCAATTCGTTCGCATTCGCTCAGCGAGAGTCCGGCTTCCGCAGCTGCACCAATGATCTTCCACGCAAACAAGAGCCCAGCACCACCTCGCCGGTCCGGACCGTGCAGCGGCGAGGTTGAAATATCGTCCCAGAGACGCAGCATCCGGCAATCGGGACCCGCTGTTCCCACCATCCGAAGGGCCAACTCAGCACTCAACACGTCTCCGCTGTGATTAGAAACACACAAGAGCACGCCTGCCCCACGGTCCGCTGCACGGATGCCGGCCGCAATCGCCATCGGGCCCGGCGCCGCGAAGAGCTCGCCGGGAACATTCACGTCGAAGAGTCCTCGACCGACGAGGCCCATCATCGCTGGCTCGTGACCAAGCCCGTTGCCTATTACCAAACCGACGCGTCCTCGCTCTTTAGGAGTCGTTCGAACAATTGGCCCCTCGGGAGAACGAGAAATATGGTCACGCCAGACGTCCACGTACCCATCGATCAACTCAGCAGCGAGTTGTTTCGGATCGTTCACCAGGATCTGACGACAGTGGATTTCGCCCATCGAGTCGGTAACGACGTTGTTGGTCATGAATTCGTCACCCCACCACTTTGACTCGCCAGAACTGCATGGTACCGCTAAACAAACAGGTGCGCAACCTCACACTGTATGTATGAGGCCTTTACATTCAATTTTGACGAGTGTTACCATGTTTTTCTATCACTCTGTGAAGGAGGACCTGTTGGCGGCGAATACTCCATTTTCAGACGTGTACCGCCTCAGTACTTCTGGTCGCTTTACCATCCTCGCCATCGATCACGGCGACGTCTTGCGTCACCACTTTGCCCTCGAGGGGGTCGAGATGACCGACTCACGGCTGAAGGAAGCAAAGCTGGCCGTCGTACGATCACTGGCCCCACATTGCTCCGCCGTACTTGTCGATCTTGAGCTTGCTGAAGAGCCGGAATTCGTCGACCTGAAAGCGGGTGCTGGCTTCGGTCTGCTCGTTTCGGTCGACGAGGCGGATTACGACGTGGTACACCAACCACTGCCATCGGTCCCCGACTCCGATCAGATCGAGCGGGCGAAACGAGCGGGTGCAGCAGCACTGAAGGTGGTCGTGTATTACGACCGAGACTCCGTCGACGCGGACGCTCGACGCGAGCGGATCGGCGCCATCGCCGAGATGGGTCGGCGGGCTGGTCTCCCCCTGCTCGTGGAGCCACTACCGACTGGTCGCGTCGACGAGGCCAGTTGGCCAGTGGAGCTCGTCGCGCGTGACATGGCCGACGCTGGTGCCGCCATCGTCAAGGTCCCCTTGCCGAATCAATCAGCGATCGAAACGCGCGAATTGGCCGAACGCATTACGGAGCTGCTCGGGACAGTACCGTGGATCATTCTCAGCTCTGGCGCCGCATTTCCAGAATTTCTCGAACGACTTCGTGGCGCCATGGCTGGTGGGGCGTCAGGTTTCGCGGCCGGCCGGTCGCTGTGGGATGACCTCATTACGCGACCCGATGACCACGATGCCACGTCTGATGCCCTGCGCCGCTTGAACCTGGTGATTGAGGCCACGATCGGCGAATCGCCCCTTGCGACGCCTGGCGCGACCACTGACTGAATGGAGTATTAGATGACCCATGGCGCTGCTGCGACCGAGCGGCTATCCGGCTCGTCACCGCTCACCAGGATGCGCTACATCGAAGACGTGCTGCGCGACCGGGGACAGGTTTCCGTTAAGACACTGGCCTACGAACTTCGGATCAGCGAGGTCACGGTTCGCCGGTACTTGGACCAACTAGCCGCACGGGGTCTCGCCGACCGCTCACGCGGTGGTGCCGTTCGCGTCGATGCGCCTCTCTCCGACCCGCTTTTCACGGCGCGGCGAGCCGCGCAACACGACTCCAAATCACGCATCGCCAAATACTGTGCCGCCCTTATTCCTGATGAAGGCACGGTGTTCATTGGCGGTGGCACGACGACCTGCGAGGTTGCTCGCCACCTCATGGTTCGACCTGGTCTCACGATCTTCACGTCCAACCTCGCTGCGGCGTCGCAGTTTCGATCCGATGGCGCGACGGTGTTCGTAATCGGTGGCGCGATTCGCGGCGCGTCCTGTTCGCTCGTTGGCGACTTGACGCGAAGTTCGCTGAGCCACCTGTGGGCCGACTTCACCATCATGGGAGCTGACTCCATCTCGGCGAAGTCAGGGGCGATCACCGAAAGTACCGAGGAGGCGGACGTCGCCCGACAGATGATTGAAAATACTCGCCTGGGCGTTGTGTGCGCCGTTGACGCCTCCAAGTGGACGGGTCAGTCAGGCCACGTCGCCGCGTCGCCACACGAACTCGCCGCTGTCGTCAGCGAGCACATCCCCGAGATCGAACACTGCGAATTCGCACGATTAGGAGTCCAGGTGGTAGACGCCGCTCGCACGGAGGAAGGTGTGGTTCCCACGAGATGAACGCCTCGACGACCAAATTGAGTGTGCACAGCGCGCTGTGGGTCGAGCGCTGGGGCGAGGACCTGAGTTCGCATATTGCTCGAGCCGGCGCGTTGGGTTTCGATGGTGTCGAACTTTCGTTGTTGGGTTTGGAATCAACGGAGTCACGTTTCCTCGCCAACGTTGCGCGCGACTGCGGTGTCTCGCTCAAATGCACGACTGGCCTGTCGACTGACTCGGACATCTCGAGTTTGGACGTCGCGATTCGTCGACGCGGCGTCGACTACCTGCGACGTTGTGCCGACCTCGTTGTTGCGCTCGGATCCGATTTGCTGACCGGCGTCATCTACGCGCCCTGGGGTACGTTTGGTGAACCGGCGACCCGTCAAACAAGAATGCACTGGGCCGCCGAGTCGCTTGCCGCCGTCGCACCTGATTTCGCCCAGCGCGGAATAACGATGGGGATCGAGGCCATCAACCGATTCGAAACTGACCTAGTAAACACTGCTGAACAGGCCCTAGCGCTGGCCGACGAGATCGCCGCGCCGAACGTTGGCGTGCATCTGGACACCTTCCATATGAATATCGAAGAACGCGACGTTCGCGCGGCGGTGACGAAGACGGCCTCAAGGCTTGTGCACGTACACATTTCAGGTTCGGACCGGGGGCGGCCGGTCGCGGAGAATTTCCAGTGGGACTCACTATTCCGAGCGCTACGCGACATCGCCTATCAACAATGGATCGGTGTGGAGATGTTTGTTCAATCGGATGTCCCCGTTAGCGCTGATCTGCGGATCTGGCGACCCATCGAATCCTCGCCAAACCACGCCGCGGCCAGTGCCCGACAATTCATTCTCGAAAGGATTACTCATGTCACCGACTAACAGTTCGACTAGCGCTCAGGCGATACGGGTGGTGTTGGATTGCGATACGAAGAATGAGATCGACGACCAAATGGCGATTGCGTACGCCTTGGGGTGCAACGCAATCGACGTCGTGGGAGTCGTTTCCGTTCAGAACACGGTAGCGAGCGGTCCAGATTCGTTAGCCATCTATCACGAAGAAGCCGAGCGCATCGTTGCCCTCAGCGGCGTCATGGACGTGCCCTGTCGACGAGGGGCTAATCGGCCAATGGAGCACATCGACGACGTGGTGGCGAGCGAGGGATTGGACTTTCTCATCGCCGCCGGTGAACAGGGACCGCTAACGTTGCTGGCCACTGGTCCCGCGACGGACGTCGCGGCCTTCGTGCAGGTTGCGCCCCAGGCCGTCCAAGAGAACGTCCATATCGTCTGGGCAGGCGCGTTCCCCGACGCCGATACTTGGAACGCGCACAAATTCGGCGAACTCAATGCGCGAGCGGACATTGCCGCGTGGCGACGCGTTTATCGAAGTGCGGTAAACCTAACCGTCCTTCCCGGCTGGCCGGCGGTAGAGAAGGTGCGAATGCCGTGGCAGGCGTGCGTTGCCAACTTTCGTGATCTTCATACGCCCTTGGGCGAGTACCTGGCTGAACTGGTGACCGAGTACGTTGCCTCGCGACGGGCCATGGACATGGATGTCGAGCGCTCCAGTTATAAGGTCCTCTGGGACATCGTCAACGTCGCACTGATCTCCATACCCGACGCGGTACCCCTCACCTCGTTAGCCCTCCCCGACGTCGACCCCGCCGGCGTTCCCTCCTGGGATGCCGCATCCGGGCGACGTGCACCGTTCGCGATGGACGTTGACGCTCCGGCGATTCTCGCCGACTTCTGGTCAGCGTTGCGCGACCTATCACGGAGGAGCGACGAACCGACGCGATCGGATTCGTGAGGCTGGTGCCGGTCCGCTCTGGCCGGCGGGGAAGGTCTGCGGTTCGCCCCGACGCACTCCGCTCCAAATTCGTTAGCCCGGATCCCGACGTTTTCAGGCGGCTACGAATCGGAGGGCGCCTTATCGGGTGCCGCTCCACACGAGACGTACCGACGTCTGTTGCATTTGAGCCCACAGCGTTCGCTCCGAAACTACCCGACGCCCATCCGCGATTCGCATAATGCACGTTCGTTCCACCAGCGGCGCACGATTTCGAACGCCGAGCAGTGGCGCGGCGGCCTTGGACGCCAATCTAGCGCTCACCGTCTCCTCGCCAACACGAAGGTGTAGTCCGCAACTCCGCTCCAGTGACTGGTACAGGCTTTGCTCTAAGCCGAATTCGGGAAAGTCGCTCGCGCGCAGCGTTCGGCCAAACGAAGTTGGAATACTCGCGAACGACAAGTAGACGGGTATCCCGTCTAGTGAGCGGAGCCTCACGACGCGAATCAACGGCTGTGATTCGTCTAGGTCGAGATCTCTCGCTACCTGCCGATCAATGACTTCACCGAACGAGATCAGCTGACTCGTTGGCACGTGCCCCGATCGCAGTGCCGTCTCCGTGAACGACGATAGACACGGCACGTCCCCTTGTCCGGGTGACGACACGAACGTCCCCTTGCCTTGACGAGACTCCACCAGTCCCTTGCGTCGTAATTCGCCAAGGGCTTGACGAACAGTTAATCTGCTCACTCCGTATAACTCGGCCAGCCTCGCCTCACTCGGTAGGTTCGTCCTCGGCGAGAGGTCCCCGACGTCGATGAGGCGCGCAATGGCGTACTCAATCTGACGGTACAGCGGTACGGGCGAGTCGTGGCGCACCCGGTGCTCGTCCCACGTCGCCATCGACGCCATCAATGACCCACCTGCGCATCGCCCGTCGCCCAACTAGTGGCGTCCTCGCCGATTGCGCGTCTGCCGTCATATCGCGCGAAGGTCCACGACACGTTGCGCCCAACCGCACACCACGAACGCGAAGATGGGGAAATGTTCGCCGTGTGTTTAGCCATTGACCAATTCTCGAACCACTCGGACCACAACCTCGGTCTGAGGAATATAGGCATCCTCAAGCACGGGACTAAATGGAACCGGGGTATGGGGAGCCGTCACCATGCGGATCGGGCCTCGTAGATCGCCGAAGCCCCGCTCACTGACCATTGCCGCAATGTCGGTGGCGACCGAACAGCGGGGGTATGACTCGTCGACCACAACGAGGAAGTGGGTACGCGAGACGGATTCAAGAATCGCGTCGGTATCGAGTGGTGAGTAGGTTCGCGGATCAATCACTTCGGCCGAGATGCCTTCGTCGACGAGCCGTTGGGCCGCCTCTAACGCCGTGTGAACCATCTTCTGGACTCCGACGATCGTCACGTCAGTGCCAGCTCGACGGAGCCGCGCAACGCCAAGCGGCACTCGCGTCGGCTCTTCGGGTACGTCACCACTCAGCATGTACAGACGCTTGTGCTCCATGAAAATGACTGGGTCCTCGTCGTCGATCGCCGAGAGCAACAATCCCTTGGCGTCATCCGCAAACGCTGGAGCAACGACCTTGAGCCCCGGTATATGAGCGTAGAGCGAATACAGCGTCTGGGAGTGTTCGGCAGCGGCCCGGAAACCTGCGCCGGTGACCGTTCGAACCACCATCGGTACCGACGTTTTACCACCGTAGACGTAGCGAAGCTTCGCCGCGTGATTGAGGAGCTGATCGTATGAAGTGCCAATAAAATCGGCGTACATTATCTCCGCCACTGGTCGCAAGCCCGCTATCGCCGCGCCTATTGACGCTCCGATGAATCCAGTCTCGGCGATCACGGTATCGATGACGCGGCGGCGCCCGAACAGGGGCAGGAGGCCCTTGGTGACACCGAATGGTCCGCCCCACGCGTCGGACGCTTGAGGATACTCAACGTCACGGCCGGCACCACCGGCAATGTCCTCCCCAAATAAAATGACGCGCTCGTCAGCCTCCATAGCCTGTCGAAGCGCCTCGTTGATTGCGTCTTTGATCACGAGTTGGCGAGGCATCATGCAACGCCACTAACGCCGTACGTGGTGTACACGTCCGTCAGCAACTCCGATGGATCGGGCCACGCTGCGGCAATGGCGTGCTCGAATGCCTCATCAACTTCGATTTGAACTTGCGCGTCAATCAGATCAAGCCGTGAGCGATCAACTATCGACTCGGCAAGTAACTTTTCTCGGAATGCGGCGATCGGGTCGCGTTCGCGCCAATACGCAACTTCCGCGGGAGGCTTATAAGTTTGAGTATCGCCTTCGTATTGACCTCCATACCGATAGGTCATTGCCTCCAAGAGGAAGGGGCCGGCTCCTGCTCGCGCACGGTCAATCGCCTCAGCCGCTACGGCACGTACGGCGAGAACATCCATACCATCGACGGTGGCCGAAGCAATGCCGTACGGTACCGCCATCTCGGCAACGGACGACGTTCTCAAGTGATAGTCGACTGACGTCGTCTCAGCGTAGAGATTGTTCTCACACACGAAGATAACTGGGGCTTTGAACATTCCCGCAAAGTCGAGGGCCTCGTGCCACGCACCCTGATGAACGGCGCCATCACCAAAGAAAGCGACCGCCACGTCGGGACGTCCTTGCATTGCGGACGCGAAGGCTGCGCCAGCGGCAATAGGGAGTCCACCCGCAACGATTCCCATTCCTCCGATCATCCGGAGCGACTGATCCACCGCGTGCATGGAACCACCTTTGCCACGACACACGCCGTCGGCGCGCCCGTAAATTTCGCTCGCGATTGACGCCAACGAAACGCCACGAGCAATCGAATGACCGTGGTTTCGATAGGTTGACGTGATCCAGTCTGACGAGGTGAGAAGCGGTATGACACCACACGCCACCGCTTCCTCTCCGGCATACGTATGCGCGTACCCGGGAATCTCGTTGGCCGCCGAGAGGGCGGTCACCCGAGTTTCAAACTGACGTATGCGAACCATCCTCGTCCACAGGTCCGTCAGGACCTCGACGTTGGGCCTAGTCACCGAGGCGACCCGTACGAATACGCGACAGCGTCGATCGACATCGTCGCCGCGCAACCTCGACACGAGTGGGGCAGTCGAGCCAACTCCACGAATTTCACGCTCTGCTCCTTGATATCAGTACAAGTTGGCTTCACACTACGTGAGCAGTAGTCCCGTGTCAATCGACGAACGCTTTCCGGCGAAGGATCGTTCGCTCTAAACGTGAGCTGCACCTCAGGATCGCCACCGTAACCCAGGCTGTACGTAGCGTGCGCCTCATCAGGTAATGGCCATCAAGGCGATGCAGTACAACTTCAACAACACGTCATCGACGACGATCTCCGTCGGTTTCGACATCCGCTTGCGGCGCGATGGAGCTTGAGGGTACCGATGTGCGTCGCTCGCAATCTGACGAGTCGCCGGCCGCTATCGAGAGCCGACTCGTAATGGATTATGCATATTCACATGAACCACGAGAAGTTGTCACGAACGCAGATCGTCAAAGGGCATTGACCGCTCGTTACACTCCGCGCGCATTTGGTTGCGACAGCCCAGTCCTAGCGCGCCTCACTCCATGGCCTACTACACACCACCCAGCACGTAACTCGTGGACTGCTGGGCGGAGATCGTCACGTGAATGCTGCGCGATCGCCATCGAACGCTATGGTTTGCAGACTTCACTCTGGTTGATCCGCGCCGCCTACACCGTTCACTCGATCTTCGCGCAGCCGCACCGGCGCGTGCGCGACAACTGATCGGTTTCTCACGCTTCCACGCACCATCGAGCGTAGGGCATCTCGATGCGAGAACGCCAGTGCGACATGACCGAACACGATAAAGACAATCAGCCAGGCGAAGACGTCGTGCACGAACGTCGAGCCCGCACGCCAAGACGGTGGAAAGTAGTCAAACCACTTGAGAATCACGCCGGACACGAGCAAAACCGGTATCGACGCGCCCACCACGATGGCGTTGAGCTTCTGTCCCGGGTTGAACTTGTCACCGGCTTTCCCACTGCGTCCAAGAGATCCCAGCCACGCAATCTCGCCGTGCGTCCAGTCGCTGATGCGTCGAAGGTCTCTCCGTATTCGCCGACCCCATGGTCCCGCCAATGAGGCGATGATCGGGAACGGCAGCGCGATGCCGACCCACAGATGAATCTGTTCGATCGTGAAGCGCGGCAGCACGTCGCCGAACAGCGAGCCGAAGTAGAGCGGGATCGCCGTCACGATGAGAACGAAGAATAGCGTTGCGTTCACCCAGTGAACGACACGCTCGACCACGTCAAAACGGAGCGGCTCGACCGGTCGCGTCACCTCGCCGTCGCACGTGTCCCGGTCCATCAGGTGAGGCGCGGATTGGGATTGGTCGGACCCGTTGTTCCGTCAAGCCAGCCGTTGACGGGGTAGCCGTTCTGCTCCCAGTAGCCCGGCTGCACCGCGTCAACCACGCGAATCGCCGAGAGCCACTTCAGGGACTTGTAGCCGTACATCGGGGCGACGTAAAGCCGGACCGGTCCTCCGTGCTCGATCGTGACGGGCGCGCCGAGCATGCGGTACGCGACAATGACGTCGGGCAGGTGAGCCTGGTCGATAGTCAGGCTCTCGGTGTCCGCGCGGTCGTAGGACTCAAAGGTGAGCGCCACCGCGCTGGGCTGAACGCCCACCGTCTCGAGGATGTGCGAGAGCCTGACGCCCTCCCAGTGAACGTCGGGAACCCGCCACCCCGTCACGCACTGAAAACTCGTCACCATCGACGTACGAGGCATGGCGCGCAAGTCCGCGAGCGTGAACGTCGTTGGGCGCTCGACGAGTCCGCTCACCTCGAGGCGATACTCGGCGGGCTTCACCACCGGATACGAACCGGTGATCGAGTAGATGCGAAATCGATTCCCACCCGGCAGGAGACCACCCAACCCCGATCCCAGGGCGTCGCCCACGAACGACTGGATGCGTCCGCCCATGACGACCCCAAGCGCACCGAGCGCGACGATACCCAAGAAAACCCGGCGCCCCACGGGAACCTTCGGTGACGTGGGCGACGACGCGGGCTCAACGGTCATGGGCGTTCGCCGCCCCCACGGCGCCACCTCATCGTCGAACTCGGTGGCGAGGCTCGACACCGCAAGTCACTGGATCCATCACGTCGGCCGCACCCCCAGCTTCGCCACCCCCATGCGGTAGACGACCACGTCCACTCCGACTCGTCACTGCACCGCAGTGTACGGGTGGAGGATCGATCCTTTACGTCACGCCCGGGCATCGAGTTTGGTCACCGCGTCAACGTCAACCAGCGCCGTACAGGTTGTGGCCGTGATTGGTCACTCGTTTACCCGTTACGTCGCTGGCGTGATATCGCGTCCCCAGTCGCCCGACTTGCCGCCGCTCTTGGCGAGCACCGCCAAGTCGTCGAACCGTGCGTCGGCGCCGGCGGCGCGCAACGCGGCCGTGAGCGAGAGGGCCGCGAACGCGCACGCCACGAGGGCTTCCATCTCGACGCCAGTTCGGTTGACCGTAACCACGCGAGCACGCACGGCGGCGCCGAGCGGATCAGGACCAACGTCTACCTCGACGACGCTGAGGTTCAGCGGGTGACAGAGCGGGATCAGGTGTGACGTTCGCTTGGCGGCTTGAATGCCCGCGAGACGCGCCGCCGCCACGACGCCGAGATCGTCGGTACCGACGTCGAGGCTAAAGACGTCACGGTCCGTGCGAACAACGCAACTGGCGAGCGCAGTTCGTGTCGTTGGATCCTTAGTCGAGACGTCGACCATGCGAACCCGGCCATCGCCGTCGACGTGCGTAAACGGCTCCACCGAGACCTCCCTCTCGCCACTTCCTAGTACACGGCCGCCGGACGTGTCCCTTGGCTCGATCGTGACTCTAGGCGCGGTGCGGTGCGATAACGTCGCGGATGGCTCGTTAGGCTGCCAGCATGCCAATCGACGGCGCGCAGTCCAGCCCGGCCACCGACCTACGAGCGCCGTCGTCAACGAAGGCCCGTGCGACGCCGGTGTCGGTATCGGTGAAGCCACATCGACTCGTAGATCGCGACGCTGCCGGCGTCGTCGAACCCCGGACCATGCCCACCTCGGGTCCACTGGTTGATCGCTACGGACGAGTCCACCGCGACTTGCGGATCTCAATCACCGATCGCTGCAACCTGCGCTGCGTCTACTGCATGCCCGACGAAGGGATGACCTTTCTCCCCCACGATCAGCTCCTCAGCGTCGACGAGATCGAGCGAGTCGCTCGCGTGGCGTACGACCTGGGCATTCGCTCCGTTCGCCTGACCGGTGGCGAGCCACTCGTGCGACGCGGGGTGGTCGATATCGTGGCGCGCCTCGTCGCCCTCGGGTTCGACGACGTGGCCCTAACGACTAACGCCACGCGCCTGGCCCCGATGGCGCCGGCACTGCGTTCGGCAGGCCTGGGACGCGTGAACGTCAGCTGTGACTCGCTGCACCCCGAGCGCTTCGCCTCGATACGCCGGCGCGGCGAGCTCGCGACGGTGCTCGCCGCGATGGACGTGGCCGAGTCGGTCGGCCTCGCGCCGCTGAAACTAAACGTGGTTCTCGTGCGCGGCGCGAACGACGACGAGATTCTCGACTTCGCCGCCCACGCGCGAGAGACCGGACGCATCGTGCGCTTCATCGAGTTCATGCCGCTCGACGCGCAGGGAGCCTGGGACCGCGATCAGCTCGTGCCCGGCCGCGAGGTGCTCGAGCGAATCAACGCGGTCTGGCCGCTCGAGCCGGTGGCCGACCCGGCCCGACTGGCGCCCGCGGAGCGGTTCCGATTCGCCGACGGGCACGGCGAGATCGGCCTGATCTCGAGCGTCACGGAGCCGTTCTGTGGGACCTGTGACCGCCTGCGGCTCACCGCCGACGGCTCGATACGCAACTGCCTGTTCAGTGACGACGAGCACTCGTTGCGTGACCGACTGCGCGCGGGCGCGGACGATGGGGCGATCGAGAGCGGGTTTCGCCGCGCCGTGTGGGCCAAGTTTCCCGGCCACGCCATCAACGAGCCGGGGTTCCTTCGACCGCGGCGATCGATGTCGATGATTGGCGGCTAGCGACTTCAACCCTTGTTCGAGAACCTCGCTACCGCTACTGTGTGGGCCAGCGCGGTAGCCGAGTCCGGGGGGATCGATGAGCGGCGTTCGAGTGTTGGTGGGCACCCGCAAGGGCGCGTTCATTCTGTCGGCGGACGCTAAGCGCGCCTCGTGGCACGTGGAGGGTCCGCTCTTTGGCGGCTGGGAGGTCTACCACGTGAAGGGCTCGCCGGTCGACCCCAATCGGCTCTACGCGTCCCAGTCGTCAAGCTGGTTCGGCCAGCTCATCCAGCGCTCCGACGACGGCGGCGCAACGTGGGAGCCAGTCGGCAACCAGTTCATCTACGACGGTGTGCCCGGCACGCACCAGTCATTCGACGGCACGCCGCACCCGTGGGAGTTCGTGAGGGTGTGGCACCTCGAGCCCTCGCTCGAAGACCCCGACACGGTCCTCGCCGGCGTCGAGGACGCGGCCCTCTTTCGCACGACCGACGCCGGCCAGAGCTGGCACGAGCTGGCCGGACTGCGCGCGACGGGGACCGGACCGTCCTGGCAGCCGGGCGCCGGGGGGATGTGCCTGCACACCATCATCGTCAACCCGGCCGACCCTCGGCGAATCGTCATCGCCATCTCCGCCGCCGGCGCCTTTCGCAGCGACGACGCGGGCGCGAGCTGGCGACAGATCAACCGGGGCCTGCTCTCCGACGGGATACCCGACGAGGACGCCGAGGTCGGCCACTGCGTGCACCACATCACGATGCACCCGTCACGCCCCGACGTGCTCTTCATGCAGAAGCACTGGGACGTGATGCGCAGCGACAACGCGGGCGACTCGTGGTACGAGGTGAGTGGCAACCTGCCGACCGACTTCGGCTTCGCCATGGACGTGCACGCGCACGAGCCCGAGACCGTGTACGTCGTACCGATCACCAGTGACTCCCTGCACTACCCACCCGACGGCCAGTTACGCGTGTACCGAAGCCGCACCGGCGGCCACGAGTGGGAGCCGCTGACCAACGGCTTGCCTCAGCGCGACTGCTACGTCAACGTGTTGCGCGACGCGATGGCGGTCGACTCCCTCGATGAGTGCGGGATCTACTTCGGCACCACCGGGGGCCAGGTCTACGCCTCGCCCGATGGCGGGACCACCTGGGACGCGATCGTGCACGACCTACCGGCGGTGCTCTCGGTCGAGGTTCAGACGTTGGCATGATCCGGGTGATCCTCCCCGCGCATCTCAAGCAGCTCGCCCACGTCAACGGCGAGATATCCCTCGAGGTCACCTCGCCGCCGACCCAGGCGTCGCTGCTCGACGCGCTCGAAGCGAACTACCCGATGCTGCTCGGCACGATTCGCGACCCGAGGACCCGCGAGCGACGGGCCTACGTGCGCTTTTTCGCGTGCGAACGCGATCTGTCCCACGACGGACCCGACGCGATACTGCCGAACGCGGTCGAGCTCGGCCTCGAGCCCTTCGTCGTCATCGGCGCGATGGCCGGCGGCTGACGCTCGACGGCTCGCCGCGTCGGTAGCCTCGTGTCGTGACCAAGTACCGAGTCGGACAGGCGGCGGCGCTCTTGGGCGTGAGCGTGGACACCCTGCGTCGCTGGGCGAGCGCCGGGCGAGTCGCGACGAGCGTCGCGAGCGACGGTCGGCGTTACTACGACGGCGCCGATCTGGCGGCACTCGCCGTCGAGATCGCCGGCGAGACCACTACCGATCAGCCGCGGGCCCAATCGGCGCGCAATCGGTTCGTCGGGATCGTCACCCGCGTGGTTCGAGACCAAGTGGTCGCCCAAGTCGAGATCCAGGCGGGGCCCCATCGCTTCGTCTCACTGATCACGCGCGAAGCGGCCGACGAACTGCAGCTCGCCCCCGGCGTCGTCGTCGACGCCGTCGTGAAGGCGACCAACGTCGGTGTCGAGATCCCGTCGCAGTTCTAACGATCGCGAGGAATCGCCGCAACCCTCGCCGCTAACTCGCTCGGCGCGGGCCAGAGCGTGATGTCCTCAGCCCGTATTGACACCGCGCAGTGGTCGCCCGGTGAGAGGGTGACCAGTTCGAAGCTGCGAGCACGCAGTTCGAGACCCGAGGTAGTTGAAACAAGAAGGTCGCTCGCCGCGCCGACGTAGGCGACGTCGAGCACCGTGGCCACGAGGCGCGAACCTCGTGGATCGAGCGAGTCATCGTCGCGAATGACGACGTGCTCGGGCCGCACGCTCCACGACACGAGGGATCCCGCATCGAACCCCGCAGCGTCAGCCACCAGACGCTCCCCGCGGCAGTCGATGACGGTGCTCGACTCGACCGTCGCGTCGAGCACGTTGGCGATGCCGAGGAGTCGGGCCACCTCGGGCGACGCCGGATGCGCGAACACGTCGCGACTCGGCCCCACCTGTAGCGCCGCGCCGTCGCTGATCACGAGCACGTCGTCGGCGAGGAAGCCGGCCTCTTCGGGATCGTGCGTCACGAGTACCGTCGACAGCCCAGTCTCTCGCTGCAGTTCGCGCACTAGTCGGCGCAGCTCGAGGCGAACGGGAACGTCAAGGGCGGAGAACGGCTCGTCGAGGAGCAACACCCGCGGTCTCGCACAGAGGGCTTGGGCGAGCGCGACGCGCTGGCGCTGTCCGCCCGACAGCTCCGAAGGATAGCGATCTTCGAGGCCGGCGAGCCCCAGCCGCTCGAGCCAGTACGCGGCGATCTCGGGCGTGGAGCCACGCGCGAAGCGCAGCTGCTCTCGAACCGACAGGTGCGGGAAGAGCGAGAAGCCCTGAGCGACGTAGCCGACGCCGCGCCGCTCGACGGCGGCGAGGTGCAGCGCGTCGTCGGCGCACCAGAACTCGCCGGCGCTTGGACCGTAGATCCCCGCGAGCGAGCGCACGAGAACCGACTTGCCCGAACCCGACGGCCCGAGTACCGCCAGGTGGCGGACGGGCGCGTCGTGGGTCAGCGCGAGGTGAAACGTGTCGAGTCGGTGGTCGAGCGCGAAGCGGATCGGCGACGGCGTCGCGGGCTCGGGTGCGCTGGGATGTATCGGAGCCAGGTGCGCTCGGCGTCGCGGCGGATGAAGGCGACTGAGCGCGACCGCGAGCACCGCAATGGCGAGCGCGAGCGCCGTCGGGGCGAGGGTCGTCGCGAGACCCACCCCGCCGAACTGGTTGTAGGTGTAGACGGGCAGGGTGGACGGGTTATAGGCGAGCACCACGACCGCGCCGTACTCGCCAAAGGCCCTCAGCCACGCGAGCAGCATGCCCGCGCGGATCCCCGGACCCGCCGCCGGCACCGCCACGTGCACGAAGCGCGACAGCTCGCCGTGGCCGAGGGTCGCGGCGACGTCGAGGAGGCCGTAATCGATGGCCTCGAAGGCGGCGCGCGCCGCGACGATGAGAAAGGGCGCCGCGACGAAGGTCATCGCGAGGATCACCCCGACGCGCGAATTGGTCAGCTGGCGACCAAAGTGGCGACCAAGAAACGTGTACGGGCCGACTACGTAGACGAGCATGATGCCGCTCATCAGTGGCGGCAGCGCGAGGGGAATCTGCACGATGACGCCGACAACCGTCGCGACACGACGCTTCGAGCGCGCGAGCAGGTAGGCGAGCGGGATGCCCCCGATGGTGATAAGGGCGAGCGACACCGTCGCGCTGCTCACCGAGAGCCAGAACGCCGACGCGAGTCCCGGCTGGTGGAAACCGCGGCGCGGCGACGTGGCCAGACGCACGACGAACGCGATGATGGGCGCGCCGAGGTACAACGTGATGAGTGCCGCGAGCCACGTGAGCGGACCAACGCGCGAGTGCGTACGGCGCGGCGTCGCGACCGCGCCGCTCATCCGACGGGCACGATGCCGTTGCGCCGCAGGATTTCGCGTCCGGTCGCGCTCGCGAGAAATGAGATGAACGCGCGCGCACCGGCCGGATCGGGATCACGATTCACCCGCGCGACGCTGAACGTGGCAGAGAGCCGGGTCCCCACCAGTGCGACCGTCGACAGGTGCGCGGCGGCCGCTTCGACGGCGTAGAAGAAGCCGGCGTCGAGCTGGCCCGCCTGCAGTTCGCCGACGAGGGACGTCTCGGTGAAGACGTTCGACGGCGAGATCGCGAGCGCGGCCAAGCGCGCCACGTGGAATCGGCGGGCCGCGTCCCGCAATGCCGTGACCGCCAAGACTCCCTTGGGGTCGGTCGCAGGGTCAGTGCGACCGAGCAGGAAGCCGGGTTGGCCGACAACGTCGTACCACGGTTCGCGACGAAGCGCCGGCGCGAAGCGCGAGGCCGGGTTGTAGCCGAGCACCAACGCCGAGTGACCGAGCGTTCGATACGACGACACCCAGTTGCCATTCTTGGTGCCCTCGAGCTGCGCGTTGAGCGACGGTGACGCGCTGATGAAGACGTCAGCGACTTCGGTGCCGCCCTTGATCTCGCTCACCAGTGCGTTCGATCCATTCGCGAAGCCGCTCACGGTGTAGCCGGTGGCGCGATGAAAGGCCGGCGCGATCTGACTCGTCATGACGTCCAACAGCGAGCCCGCGTACAGCACGGCCACCGACCCCGAGTGGCGCCGCGGTGCGGCGCCCGATGAGACGAACCCTGAACCGAGCAGCGACACGACGACCGAGATGGCCACGACCGACGCATACCGGCGAGAAGCTAGACGGTGTCCGCGCTCAGTCGTCGCAGTGCGGCACGATCGAGTCATTACCCACTCCCCCTATCGCCAATGCAGCGATAATAGAACGTGAACGGCGCGTTTACGCTGATTTTCTTCTTATACAACCGCACATGCGTGTTTCTCGATCGGTGATGGCGCCCGCGATCGCTGGCCCCGACAAAATCGCCTGACGATAGGGTGAGGTGCGTGCAGGCCGAGCGTTCGTCCGACTGGGTCGCGATTTCGCCGTCGGCACTCGCCACCGACGAACTCGTGACGTGGGCCACGCGCCCCGAGTGCGGCGCCGTCGTGACCTTCTGCGGCACGGCCCGCTCGACGTCGGCCACGCGCGACGACATTGTCGAACTCGAGTACGAGACCGACGTCGAACTGGCCGAGCGCCGCACCCTCGACGTGGTGGCGGCCGCACGTGCACGATGGCCCGAGATCCAGGCGCTGGCCGTGCATCACCGCATCGGGACAGTTCACCTCGCCGAGCCGGCCGTGGTCGTGGTCGTCGCCGCCCCCCATCGCCACGAGGCCTTTGAGGCCGCGCGCTTCTGCATCGACGCCGTCAAGCGCACGGTGCCGATGTGGAAGCGCGAGGTGTGGCCCGACGGTTCGGCCTGGAGCGGCGAGGCCATGGACATCGTGGACGTCGACGACCTGTGACGACGCGACGCCCACGATTGGACCGCGCGTGATCAGCGTTGAGACAGCCCAGGCGTTCGTCCTCACCGGCCTTGGACCGCTCGAACCCGCGTCGCTCGATCTCGACGACGCCCTCGGCTGCGTCGTCGCCGAACCAGTCGTCGCACGCGAATCGATTCCGGGCTTCGCCAATTCGTCGATGGACGGCTTCGCGCTTCGCGCGCAGGATACGGCGACGGGCTCTGCCCGCCTCACGATCGTCGACGCGATCATGGCCGGCGACGTCAGCGCGACCACGCTCGGCGCTGGCCAGGCCATTCGAATCATGACTGGCGCGCCAGTGCCCAACGGTGCCGACGCGATCTGTCCGATCGAGGACGTCATCGTTGAGGAGACGACGCTTCGCGTAGAACGCGTGGTGGACGTCGGTGCGTGCGTGCGCTACCCGGGCGACGACGTGACGGCGGGACAACTCTTGCTCGCGCCCGGCACGACACTCGACGCCGCGGCCATCGCCGTCCTCGCGGGACAGGGTCTCACGTCCGTCGTCGTCCACCGGCGTCCGCGCGTCGGCGTCCTCTCCACGGGCAACGAGCTCGCGCGATCCTCGGATCCTCTCGCCCCGGGCCAGATCCGCGATTCGAACCGACCGCTGCTGTTGGCCCTGGTTCGAGAGGCGGGCTGCGCGGCCGTCGACCTCGGCGTCGCCGCCGATACCTACGACGAGATCCGACGTCGCCTCGCCGACGGCGTCGCGACGTGCGACGCCGCCATCTCCACCGGTGGCGTGAGCGTCGGCGACCTCGACCACGTCAAGCACGTCATCGGCGAGCTGGGCGGGCCGAGCGCGCGTTCGATGCAGGTCGCGATCAAGCCCGGCAAGCCCTTCGCGTACGGCCTCGTTGGACCCGATCGCCGGCCACTCTTCGGGTTGCCCGGCAACCCGGTGTCGACCCGCGTCGGTTTCGAACTCTTCGTGCGTCCCGCGCTGCGCACCCTCGCCGGCCACGCCGTGATTGAGCGACTGCGTCTGCGCGCCACCCTCGACGTCGCGCTCGATCGACGCCCCGACGGCAAGTTGCACCTCGTGCACGTACGTGCCGAGGTGGACCTCGACGGCGTAGTCCACGTGCGCGACGTCGCTCGTCAGGGTTCGCACCTCGTGCACGCGGTCGTCGGTGCCAACGCCATCGCCCTGTTGCCCGACGGCGCCACGTTCGCCGTCGGCGACACCGTCGAGATCATCGTGCTCGACGCCGATCGACTGGGGGCGCCGTGAGCCGGGTGCTGCTGCTCGGACCGGCGCGCGAGGCGGCGGGGGTGCGCTCCGACGAGATCGACGGCGAGACGGTCGCCGAGGTCATCGCCGGCGCGATCCGTCGCTACGGCACCAACTTCGAGTCGATCGTCGCCGTGAGCCAGCTGTGGGTGAACGGCAGCCCCGCGACGCCCGATCAGCCCGTCGGTCCCGTTGACGAGGTCGCCGTGTTGCCGCCCATCTCGGGCGGGTGAGGATCGCTCGCTCCCCCGAGCAGCGCGATGGCGTGGGGCAACACGCCGAGTACCGCCTCGAGACTCTCGACCGCGCCGGTGGGCGAACCGGGTGTGTTGATAATCACGCAGCGTCCGACGATGCCGCAGCGCGAGCGCGAGAGCGCGCCGTAGGGGCTCGACGCCCGCATCGCCTCGCCGAGTCCGGGTGCCTCGCGATCGAGCACGGCGAGGGTCCCTTCGGGCGTGAGGTCGCGCGGCGCGAAGCCCGTTCCGCCGGTCGTGACGACGAGTCCGGCGAAGTCGGCCGCGAACTCGAGCAGGGCCGCCGCGACCGACTCGACGCCGTCAGCGATGACCCGATGGGCGATCACCGTGAAGTCGGCTGCCTCGAGGCGCGCCGCGAGCGCCGGGCCGGCCGCGTCGACGCGCTGACCATTGATCACCGAGTCAGAGACCGTCAAAACCTTCGCGTACAACGCCACGCCACGAGCGTAGGGGCTGGCGTCGCGGACGGCCACTGCCGTCGCGGGCGCGGCGTGCTCTGCTAGGAAAGAGCATGGACGACGCGCGACCGCCGGTCGATGACCAACCGCCCGATTCTCGCGTCCCTCGAGCGGCGTTCCAGCGGGCGACGGCCCTCGGCCGCATCACGATGCAGCCCGAGACGGCCCGCCGCGTGGCGGCCAACGCCGTGGCCAAGGGCGACGTCATCGGCGCCGCGCGCTTCGCCGGCGTGCAGGCCGCCAAGGCAGCGCACGACTATCTGCCCATCACGGACTCGATCCTCGTCGCCAGCGTCACGATTGCCGTTGACGTCGGCGACGACTTCGTTGACGTGCGTACGCAGGTCGAGAGCTCGAACGGTCCCGCGGCGATACCCGCGATCACCGCGGCGACGGTCGCGCTGCTCACGGTCTACGACATGTGCAAATCGGCCGACCGGACGATGGCCATCGGTCCGGTGTCGCTGCTCGAACCCGACTGACGTCGAACCAGCCGCTGCCGGGGCGTCGCCGCAGCGCCACGAGCCAGCCGCGCTAGGTTGCCGTTAGGCCCCGTTCGACGGGCCAGACCGCGAGAGGGTGGCGTCGATGACTGAGCCAGGCGACGATAGCGGCGCCGGACCGACGGAGCCCAACAGCGAAGCCGAAGGCACGCTCGACGCCGCGACGGCGGCGGATCACGACGCGATCGCGTCCACGCGAGCGTCGCGCGCGTGGCTCGGCGTGCTGCCCGCGCTCGTCGTGCTCGCCGTCATCGTGACCTTCGTCTTCCAGAACACGCAGAGCGTGACGGTGCGCTTTCTCGCGTTCTCGGGCACGTTCGCGCTGTCAGCCGCCCTGCTGAGCGCCGCGGCTCTGGGGATCATCTTGACCGTCGCGCTCGGATCGATACGCATCGCGCAACTGCGCCGAGAGCTGCGCCGCCGACGCTCGCGCCACCATCGTCGCGAACGCGAGCCACGTTAGGCGACCGCGCACGTGTCGCTAGTCAGCGACCGGTCCCTAGTGGCTCCCAGCGAAAGAGCCGAACGGCGGCGACGAGGCCGACGACCCCCCAGGCGACCATGACGCCAACGTCAGTACCGGTCACGCCGGTCGATCCCGGCAGCAAGAAGGCCGCCTGCAGTCCCCTGGCCATGTGCTCAAGAGGGAAGACTTTGCCGAGATCCAGCATCCACGAGGGCATCACGGCCACCGGGATGAAGACGCCCGAGAGGAAGGCGAGAATCGTCGCGGCGAGAGGTCCGATTGCGGACGCGGCGTCGGCCGTCACGCACAGGCGCGTCAGCGCGAGTGCGAGCGCGCTGAAACAGAACACGCCGGCGACGAGGTACACAACCAGTCCCGCGACGAGGTGCGCCGAAATCGTCACGTGGTAGAAGATCGCGCCGACCGCGACGAGGACGGCCACGGTCGCGGCCACCACGATGAGCGTGCGCGCGATCTCGGAGAAGAGGTACACCCAGCTCGGCATGGGCGTGCCGCGAAAGCGCTTGAGGAGGCCGCGCTCGCGGTTGGTCGTGACGCGCACGAGCAGCGAGCTGAAGCTGACCAGCATGATCTCGTAGGCGATGATCGACGCGGTGTAGTACGCGGGCGCGCGAACGTGGGTGCCGTTGAAGTCGGTGACGCCCTTGAAGATCGCGTTGAAGAGCAAGAGCAGCAGTATCGGAAAGAAGGCCGTGAAGCCGAGCGCGCTCGGATCGCGCAGGAAGCCGCGCAGGGCGTATCGCGTCTGGGCGAACGCGAGCGAGACGTCACTCACCGGTCGGCCCCCTCGTCGGTCACGTCGTCACCAGCCAGTCGCACGAAGACGTCGTCGAGGCTCGGCTGGACGGCCTGCAGGTTCGCGAGCTGGACCTCGTGGTCGCGGGCCCAGTCGAGCAGGCTTTGCAGGTCACCCTGGACGTTCGCGCTCTCGAAGCTCGCCGTCGACTCGCTCACGACGAGCTGTCGCCCGACCGCCGCGGCGAGCCGGTCGAGGTCGAGCCCGTCGGCGTCGAAGCTCACCGCGGCGCGATAGCCCAAGCTCGCGCTCAGCTCGTCGGCCGTTCCGTTCGCCGCGATCTCCCCGGCGCGCAGGATGATGATCCGGTCAGCGAGGTGCTGCGCCTCGTCCATGTAGTGCGTGGTGAGAAAGATCGTCTTGCCGGCGGCCCGGAGCCCCTCGATCATCGTCCACATCTCGCGGCGCGCGATCGGGTCCAGTCCCGTCGTCGGCTCGTCGAGGAACAAGATCTCGGGGTCTCCGACGAGCCCGACCGCCACGTCGAGGCGCCGCTTCTGGCCACCGGACAGCTGACCAACCCGATCATCGCTCTTCGCCGACAGCCCCACGGCTTCGATCGTCGCGCCGACGTCGGTCGGGCGGCGAAAGTACCGCGCGAAGATGGCCACGGTCTCGCGCACGGTGTAGACGGGATCGAGCTCGCACGCTTGGAGCACCAGACCGATGCGATTGCGCCACGCCCGCGTGGCGTTGGCCGGGTCGACCCCGAGCACCGACACGACGCCCGCGTTGTAGGAGCGATAGCCCTCGAGGATCTCGATCGTCGTGGTCTTGCCTGCGCCGTTGGTCCCGAGAAAACCGAGGATCTCGCCCGTGCGAACATCAAAGGAGATGCCGTGCAGCCGCTCGCGATCGCCGTAGGACTTGCGAAGACCATCCACCGAGACGACTGCGTCCATGGTCGAGACGCTAGCGTCTGACCGCGCCTCGCCGGGGGCCGATTGCGGACCCCGTCAGTCGAACGAGCCGTGACGTCCCGCGCCGTCGGCGAAGCGGCGCGCACCGGACACCCCGTCGGCCGCGAGTGAGGCCGAGCCAAGTTCGAACTCGCGGGCCATCGCGTCGGTCTCGCTTCGACCTTCTTGGAAGTACAAGGAACGACGATCGTTGCGCAGGCAGGTCTGGGGGAACGACGCGATCTCGCGAGCCACGTCTTCGGCGACCTCGCGTGCTTGTCCCGGCGCCACGACGCGGTTCGCGAGGCCCATGGCGAGCGCCTCGTCGGCCGAGACGGCTCGTCCGGTGAGAATGAGGTCGAGCGCTCGGCCCACGCCCACGATACGGGGCAGCCGGACGGTGCCACCGTCAACCAGGGGAACGCCCCAGCGCCGACAGAACACCCCGAAGACGGCGTCGGCGGCGGCCACGCGCAGATCGCACCAGAGCGCGAGCTCGAGACCGCCGGCGACGGCGTAGCCCTCGACGGCGGCGATGACCGGCTTGGCGAGCACGAGGCGCGTTACCCCCATCGGGCCGTCGCCGTGCGCGTCCATGACGTTAGAGCGCTCCGTGCCGATCGCACTGAGGTCCGCGCCCGAGCAGAAGTGTCCACCCTCGCCGTAGAGCACGGCGACGAGGGCGTCGTCGTCGGCGTCAAAGGCGCGAAAGGCGTCAGCCAGCCGAGCGGCGGTCGGCCCGTCGACGCTATTGCGCGTCGAGCGCCGGTCGAGGATCACCGTCGTCACGGGGCCCGAGCGTTCGACGCGCACCGGCGTTCCCGACGTCACTGCTCGCTCCACAACGGTTCGCGCAGCGCTCGACGCAGCACCTTACCGACGGCGGATTTCGGGATCTCGGAAACGAACACCACGCGGCGCGGCACCTTGTAGCCGGCGAGTCGGTCGCGCACCGCCCGGCGCAACTCGTCCTCGCTCACGAGGGACGCCGGTTTCGCCACGACGAAGGCCACCACCGTCTCGACCCACGTCGGATCCGGCGCGCCGACGACCGCGCACTCGGCGACGGCTGGGTGCGCGAGCAGGGCGTCCTCCACTTCGCGGGGGTACACGTTGTAGCCGCCGGTGATGATCATGTCGCTTCGCCGGTCGACCAGGTAGAGGTACCCGCGCTCGTCGCGTCGAGCGAGGTCGCGGGTCCGTAGCCACCCGTCGGGCGTGGTCATCTCGGCGTTCAGCTCGGGGGCGCGGTAGTACCCCGCCATCACGAAGGGCGCGCGAACCTGGATCTCGCCGATCTCGCCCACCGGTGCGAGCGACCCGTCCTCGCCGATGACGCGCACCTCGGCGTCCACGCTCGGGAAGCCGCACGAGCCCCACAGTCCAGCCTCGAGGTGATCGCGGCGATCGAGCACGGTGATCGCGAGTGGCGCCTCGGTCTGTCCGTAGTACTGGGTAAGGATGGGACCCCACGCCGCCACGGCGCGCTCGAGCGTCGGCCGCGGCATGGGACTCGCGCCGTAGATCACTCGCCGCAGGCTCGACACGTCGGCCCCGTCGGCGAGGCCCGACCCGACGAGCATGGTGATCATGGTGGGCACGAGATTGATCTCGCTCACCCGGTAGCGCGCGATCGCGGCGAGGTACTCGTCGGGCTCGAACCGCTCGAGGACGGCCGTCGTGGCGCCGCGCAGCCAGTAGGGCAACACGAAGGTGCCGCTCGCGTGGATCAGCGAGGCCGCGTGCAACATGACCGAGTCGCGAGTCGGCGTCACCAGGTTGCTCAGGATGTTCACCACGATCGCCGCGTAGGTGGCCTGGGTGTGCACGACCGCCTTCAGCGCCCCGGTCGTTCCCGAGGTGTAGAGCACCAGCACGGGATCGTCGGCCTCGAGCGCGACGAGCGGATCGCGCGCACTCGCCCCGGCGGCGTCGGCGAGCAGGTCGTCGCCGTCCACCCCGGGTCCACCGAGGCCGACGCCGACGAGACCGGGCACCCGCTCCCCGAGCGCCGCCGCCACGTCGCTCAGCGCGGGCGCGTGGATGAGCCAGCGCACGTCGGTCTCTACCAGCATGCGCTCGAGCTCGGGAATCGAGAGACGCGCGTTGAGCGGCACGCGCACCAGTCCGGCCTTCACGCACGCGAAGTCCAGGGAGACCGACCACAGGCCGTTGCCCACGAGCAGGGCGACCTCGTCACCTTTGACGAGACCCCGCGCGAGCAGCGCGTTCGCGAATCGGTTGGCGGCTTGGTCGACGTCGCGGTACGTGAGCCGTACGTCGCCCGCGACGACGGCGATCCTCGACGCGAACCGCTCGGCGCCTCGCCGGACCATCTCGACCGTGAGCATGCCCACCCCCACCCCAGATTAGGTTCCGAGCCGGGCGGCGCGACGATGGGTGACGTCCTCGACCTCCGCCGCTCGAGCGGACAACTCGCCCTCTAGGGTGCGTCGTACGGACGCCGACGCACGTCGTCCGACGGGGGGTTGAACGGTGGTGGCGAGTCGCCGACGGAGCGAAGGTACCCCGGGTGGGGTCACTGCGCGATCGATGCGCCACTACCGTGACGCGCCCAACGCATTCGCACGAGACCTCTTCGCGCCACTGCCGCCGCGCTACGACGCGCTCGCGGCACTCTTGTCCTTGGGTCAAGATCCCCGTTGGCGGCGGGCCATGGTCGATCGGGTGACCGTTGCTCGACCCGAACTCATACTGGATGTGGCCTGTGGCCCCGGCGCGGTGACTCGGCGACTCGCGACAACAACCTCGGCTCGCATCGTGGGGCTCGACCTCAGTGAGCCAATGCTGCGCCGGGGCGAAACGGCCATCGCGGCCGCCACGCTCAGCGGCCGCGTCGCGCTGGTCGTCGGACGCGCCGAGCAGCTGCCGTTCCCCGACGCGACGTTCGACGCGCTGAGCGTCACCTACCTGCTTCGCTACGTGAACGACCCGGCCGCGACGCTGGCCGAACTGGCCCGCGTCGTCAAGCCCGGCGGCGCCATCGCGAGCCTCGAGTTCGCCGTCCCCGATCGACGACTCTGGTGGCTCTCGTGGTGGCTCTACACGCGCGCGGTGCTACCGGTCGCCGGCTACGCGGCCGGCGGGCGGGCGTGGTGGACCGTGGGGCGATTCCTCGGCCCGAACATCTCCGCGCACTACCGTCGCTACCCGGTGTCCTGGACCGTGCGGGCGTGGCAGCGCGCGGGGATCGAGCACGTTCAGACTCGTCGAATGAGTCTCGGCGGTGGGCTGGTGATCGCCGGCTACCGATCGGCCGACTAGTGGCCGACGCCCGTCACGTCGATGAGAGCCGTGGACCCGCGTTCTACGCGGCGCCACGGTTCTTGCGCTCAAGGCGTGCGCGCGAGTGGTGGACGGTGCTGCACCCCCCGTATACGGCGCTGCACCTGTCACTCGTGACGATCGGCGCCTGTCTCAGCGCGCCGGTAAACGCCGTGAAGCTCGTCGCGACGCTCGGCGCGTTCTTCCTCGCGGTCGGCCTGGGAGCGCACTCGCTCGACGAGCTGCACGGACGACCACTCTCGACGTCGATTCCCGCGTGGCAACTGGTCGCCACCTCGGTCGTCGGACTCGGTGGCGCCGTCGCACTGGGCGTCGTCGGCATGTTCGTGGTCAGCGCCTACCTCGCAATCTTCATCGTGGTGGGATCGGTGGTCGCGGTCGCCTACAACCTCGAGCTCGTTGGCGGTCGACTGCACACCGGCACGATGCTGATCCTTAGCTGGGGAGCCTTCCCCGTGCTGACGGCGTACTTCGCCCAGCACGCGACCATCACGGTCGGAGCCGTCGGGGCCGCCGCGTTCGGCGCCCTCGTCACGAGAATCCAGCGCCAGCTCTCGACCCCGGCGCGTGCGTTACGCCGACGCACCAGCGCCGTCGATGGCGTGGTCGTGGACCGTGACGGCGTGTCGCGCCCGATCACGCGCGCGTCGCTCCTCGAACCCCTCGAACAGGCGCTGCGAACCCTGTGCTGGATGGGTCCGGTGCTCGCCCTGGCCCTGGCCGTCTCCCGGCTCAGCTGAGATGGCTGGTCAGTCGCCGAGTCCGAGCAGATCGGCCAGCTCGTCGATGACGCGCTCAAAGTACGTCGCGGCGTTGGTCACCGACCCTTCGAAGTGGCCAAAGAGCTCAAAGGTCACCGAGCCAAAGACGCTAGACCAGGCGAGCAGCGCTCGCGCGTAGCGATCCGGTGCTACGCGCGGCAATTCGGCCGCGACGTTGTCGACGTCGAGATAACCAGCAACGTCGCCGGGTTCGCGAGCCGGCTCCGTCGTCGGCGACGCGGCGGCCGCGTCATCCACGATTCGACCGAGCACCCGCGTGACCCGTGACGCGGCCCCGATCGTGTTGGTTGGCGCGCGATAGTCGGGTACCGGCGTTCCGTAGAGGAGTGCGTAGTCGTGGGGGTGCGCGAGCGCCCACGACCGCACGGCGCGACACGCGACACGCCAGCGCTCGCGCATCCGGCTGCGTGCGACGACAGCCTCAGCGGTCTCAACGCTCGCGCCGAGTTCGTTGTAGGCGTCAGTGATCAAGGCAGTGAGCAGTTCGTCCCTCGTCGCGAAGTAGCGATAGATCGCCGACGACGCCACACCAATCTCGCGAGCCACTTCGCGAAGCGACAAGCTGGCGGCACCGCGGCTCGCCAGTTGGCAGGCGGCGGCCGCCTTGATCGTGGTGACCCGCTCCAGGCGGGCCGCGGAGCGCGTCGTTGTCGCCATCACGAACCCACTATGCCACTTCGAGAGCACCGCTCTTGCTTTATCGGGCGACCGCGGTCATACTGATAACGAGAGCGGTGCTCTCGTTATAGGGAGGTTGCGGATGTCTCGATTTGTGGTGGTGGGTGCGGGCACCATCGGCACCTTGGTCGCGCACCACCTGGCGGCCCGTGGCGATCAGGTCACCGTCCTCTCGCGGCGTGGCGGCCCACCGTGCGCGCCCGGAGTTGTCGCCGTGGCGGGCGACGCATCCGACGGGCCCGCCCTGGCGCGACTGGCGGTGGGCGCAACGGCGCTGTTCAACTGCGCGAATCCCGCGTACCACCAGTGGCCGCGCGACTGGCCGCCGATCGCCTCGGCGCTGTTGGCGAGTGCCGAACGCACCGGAGCCGTTCTCGTCACTCTCGGCAACCTCTACGTCTACGGCAACCCGAACGGCCCCATGTCGCCCGAGAGCCCCCTAGCCGCGACCTACGCCAAGGCGCGCGTTCGTCAACGCATGTGGGCCGACGCGCTCGCCGCCCACGACGCCGGTCGCGTTCGCGCCACCGAAATCCGCGCCTCGGACTTTCTCGGACCCCGAGCGAACGGCGTTTTCGGGCCGCGCCAGATTCCGCGCATTCTCGCGGGCAAGTCGTGTCGCGTCATCGGCAGTCTCGATCAGGCGCACAGCTGGACGTACGTCGACGACGTAGCGCGCACCCTGATCGCGTGCGCCGACCGCGACGTTGCGTGGGGCCGCGTCTGGCACGCGCCCACCAATCCCCCGCGTACCCAGCGCGAGCTCATCGACGACGTGGCCCGCGCCGCGGGCCGAGGCCCCATCAACGCGACGGTGATCTCGCGTCGCGCGCTGCGCGCGGCGGGTCTCGTGAGTTCGCTAGTGCGCGAGCTGCCCACGACCCTGTACCAGTTCACCGCACCCTTCGTCATCGACGACACCGCGACCCGTCGCGCGTTGGGCCTCACGCCGACGCCGTGGCCGACGGTCATCGAGCGCACGGTCGACGCCTATCGGCTCGAGGCGAGCGCGACCGCTAGCGCGCGCCGGCGCCGGTGAGGTGTCGACCGTGCGCGGCGGCTAGTCGCTCGGCGTCGCGGCGCATCTGCGCAGCGAGGTCGCTGAACTCATCGAGGGCTGGATTCACGCCCACGAGGGTGAACTCGCGCTCGACGACGCGCAGGTCGAGTCCCCATACGTCCTCGAGGATTCGGCGCATCCAGCCGGTCGCGTAGTCCCAACCCTCGCGAGGCGTACCGGGACCGTACGCGCCGCCGCGCGTGATGATCAAGACGGCCGGACGGCCGGCCAACGCGGGTTCGGCCCCCGTGGCCATTCGGGGTTCGGTAATCACGAGGTCCACCCAGGTCTTCACGTGTTGGGAGATGCCAAAGTTGTAGAGCGGCAGCGCGAACAGCAGGGCCTCGGCATCGATGAACTCGTCGACGAGCGTGGTGGCGAGCGCCGTAGCGAGACGCTGCTCAGGTCGCTGCGCCTCGGGCGCCACGCCTCGGGCCGACACCGCCGCGGCCCACGCCGTCGCGGGCAGCGGGTCGAGTCCGACCTCGCGGCGAACGACGACCGCCGACGGGTCGCTCGATCGCCACGACTCTTCGGCAATGTCGGCGATGGCCCGGCTCACCGACCCCTCGTTGCGAATGCTGGCGTCCAAACGAAAAAGTGACATGGTTTCCTCACGTTTCTGATCAAGGCATCTATAATACGTGTAACTAGTTTTAATCATGTCGCTATTTTTTAACTAGTACAGGCTATGCTGGTCCCGTGGCTGTGAACGATCGCGATGGAGCCGGAGCGCGCTTGGCGGCCCCGCGCTGTGACGACGCGTTGACCCGAGCGTTCGCGCTGCTCGGCAAGCGGTGGAACGGCGTCATCCTCGGCACGCTTGCGCACGGACCGGCAGGGTTCGCTGAACTCACCCGTGGTGTCGAGGGCATCTGCGACTCCGTACTCACCGAACGTCTGAGCGAACTGCAGCGCGCGGGCCTGATCGTGCGCACCGTCGAACCCGGGCCGCCGGTCGCGGTTTCCTACCGGCTAAGCGTCTCGGGCGCGGCGCTGACCCCCGTTCTTCATGACCTGGGCAGGTGGGCCAGCGAGAACCTGGCCGGCGCCGCACCGGCGGCGGCCTACGGCAACCTCGACGAATCGACCCAAACCGCACCCGGACACTAGCCGGTGAGCGAACCTCGCACGGGTGCCGGTCACGGCGAGAGGCGACGTTCCTCGAGGACGAGCGTAACGGACTCCGCTGACTCGGCCAAGGCGTTAAACGCTCACGACCAGTTCCAGCACGCGGGCGACGGCGCGATCAGCGCCACCGCGACGACACGTCGTTTCCGTTAGTCTCAGATTGCAACCAGTCGGTGGAGGTCCGCATGGACGTGCTACGTGCGAAAGAACTGCTCGATGACGAACGCCAACGCATCGAGTCGCTGCTCCAGCACCTCGGCCGTGACCGGGCCGTTGAGCAGTTTGAGGCCACGTCGCTCGGTGACGCGACCGACGCCGCCCAGCCTCTCATCAGCGAACAGGAAAACGACGCCATCGCCGCGGGACTGCGCCAACGACTGGCCGCGGTGGAGCGGGCCGAGGCTCGACTAGCTGCGGGCACCTACGGCCGCTCGGTGCGAAGTGGCGCCGTGATCCCCGACGAGCGACTCCTCGCCGATCCGACCGCCGAGTTGACGGTCGACGAAGCAGCCGAGGCATGATCCGGTAGCCGCGACGCACCTCGCAGGTTTCACACGGAAGAGCAGTTCAGCCACCGCGCTGCGCACGTGAACCGAGCACGAATCCCCGCTCCTCGCCTAGTGCGCCACATCTGGCTCCGGTCTTCCCGTGAGCGACGTGGAACGCACCGGTGTTGGTGGTGGCGCCGCGAGCGCGAGTCCGGTGACGGGTAAGTTGATTCCCAACGGATGACCACGAACGTCGACGGCGTCGTCAAGTCCGACCGCGAACAACGAGGTGCGATGAAACTCAGCCACGAACTCCTCGCCGAGTTGCGAGTCAAGCCAGACGCATCGGCCAAGCTCCACCAGCGCAGCACCGAACGGGTAACGACGGCGTGGCTCGGCGACGAGCACCACGAGGACGCCAAGCGGATTGCCGAGGCAGACCTCGAGGCGTTCGTCGCCGAGATCGCGCGGGCTCAGTCGCTCCTGTGGGCCGACGGCACGCACGCCCTCTTGATCGTGCTGCAGGCGATGGACGCGGCCGGCAAGGACGGGACGATCAAGCACGTGATGTCGGGAGTGAATCCCCAGGGCTGTCGCGTCGTCGCCTTCAAGCAGCCCTCGGCCGAGGAGCGCAACCACGACTTCCTCTGGCGCGCCACGCGCGCGCTGCCCGAGCTCGGCGGCATCACGATCTTCAACCGCTCCTACTACGAGGACGTCCTGGTGACCCGGGTCCACCCCGAACTGCTCGATCAGACGCACGAGCGGCCCGCCGCCGGGGCGCAGTCCAAGTTCTGGAAGCACCGCTACGAGGACATCAACGCCTTCGAGCATCACCTGCACCGCAACCACACGCGCGTCGTCAAAGTCTTCTTGCACGTCTCGCGCGACGAGCAGCGCCGTCGATTCCTCGACCGGCTGGAGAACCCAGCCAAGAACTGGAAGTTCTCCCTCGCCGACCTCGCCGAACGCCAACACTGGGACGAGTATCAGCGCGCGTACGAGGAGGCGCTGAGCGCCACCTCGACCCCGTGGGCCCCGTGGTACGTGGTGCCGGCCGACCACAAGTACACGCTGCGCGCCCTGGTCGGTGGCATCGTGGTCGACGCGATCGATCAGCTCGACCTCAGCGAGCCAACGGTGCCCGCCGACACGCTGGCGGCGCTCGGTCGAGCCAAAGAGGAGCTACTCGCCGAGCACTGACGGGTCGGGACCGGGTGCCGCCGCGCCGCCGTGCGTCGCCTCCCAAAACTCCTTGACCGCGGCGTGGATCGCCGCGGCGGAGGGCACCGCGAGCAGCACGCCGACGAACCCGCCGAAGAGGCCACCGACCCACGCGCCGATCTCGGCGCCGACCAGTATTGACAAGAAGATCATCAGCGGATTCACGCTGACCGTCTTGGCCATCACGATCGGGTTGAGCAGGTGGTTCTGGATGAGCGTGTAGGCCAGAAACACGACGAGGGTCACGATCCCCGCCGTTGGCGAGTGGATGAGCGCGATCAGCACCGTCGGGATGCCCGCGAGCGCGCCGCCGATCTGGGGCAAGAAGTCGACGAGCAGCACCCAGAGCGAGAAGAGCAGCGGGTAGGGAACGCCAAAGACGCTGAGGGTGATGAAGACCACGATGGCGCCGAGCAGCGAGGTAAGCAGGCCGCCGAGCAAGTAGCCGACCGACGCGCGCGCGATGACCCGGCCAAGGCGCTCGGCGCGCGGCCGATTCGTTTCCGAGAGCAGCGCGAGGAACCCGTCGTGCAGCTTTGGCGCCTCGACGAGGACGAGGGCCACGTAGAAGAACATCGTGAGCAAGAAGAACGTCGTGGACAGGGCGCCGCGTCCGAGCGCGAGGACGGGGCGCGACAGGCCCTGGGCGAAGTTCGTAACCTTGGCGACGTTGTGGGCGAGCCACGCCCGCACGTGGTAGCGGGCGAGGAGGTGGCCGAGCCAGCCGTGGCCGATCTGGGCCTGGTGGATGTAGCCCGGCAGCGCGCGGGCGAGATTGGAGAGCCCATTCACGAGCGGGTAGCCGAAGGCCACGGCCAAGCCCGTAAAGACCGCGAGCGAGGCGACCATCACCACCGACACCGCGTAGCCCCGGCGCCGCAGCCCGTGGCGCGTGAGCCAGGTCACGCCGGGGTTCAGCAATACCGCGACGAAGCTGCCGAGAACGACAATCAGCAAGATCCCCTTCAGGCGAAAGAGGACCTGGCCGAGTGCGTAGACGCCGACAACGACGCCGACGGACGCGACGATCGTCGCGAGGGGGACCTGGGCGTTGTGGGCCGACGCGAACAGGCGGCGCCGGCGCGTGGCTGGCCCGACCGGGTCATCATCGCTCATCGTGGCGACTCCGCGCCGAGGACGAACTCGCCATTCACCTCAGATGCGCCACTCGCCGCCACGGGCACAACCTACCCGACGCGCCGAGCGACCCGGTTACTCGCGAGGTCCGTATCCCCGTCAGCGCGGCTCGCCGAGTTCGCGCTCGAGCTGGGCGAGGACCTCGGGATCCTCGAGGCCGCTCGTGTCACCGCGCGCCACGCCGTCGACGACGAGGTCGCGCAGCAGGCGTCGCACGATCTTGCCGCTGCGCGTGCGCGGCATCGTGGAGAGAACGTGAACCCGCCGGGGTCGCGCGAACGCGCCGATGGCGTCGACGAGACACTGGCTCAACTCGTCCTCGCCGACGCTCGATCCCGCGCTGAGCGTGACGAAGGCCTCGGGCACCTGACCCTTCACGTCGTCGGCGACGCCGATCACCGCGGCCTCGGCGACGCCGGGCGTGGACAAGAGCGCGCTCTCCATCTCCATCGTCGAGAGTCGGTGCGCGGCGACGTTGATCACGTCATCGACGCGGCCGACGACCCAGACGTGTCCGTCGGCGTCTTCGATCGCGGCGTCGGCGCTGTCGTAGCGCGACGGACCGAACCGCGTGAAGTACTGGCTCCGGTAGCGCTCGGGGTCACGCCAGACGCCGCGGAACAGCGTGGGAAAGGGTTGGGTGATGGTGAGGTAGCCCGTCTCTCCCGTAGCGACGGCCCCACCGGCCTGATCGACGATCTCGTAGGCGTGGCCGGGCAGCGCGACGCCGCAGGAGCCGGGCTTGGCCGGCGTCACGCCGACCACCGAGGACGTCCACGCGCTACCGGTCTCGCTCTGGCCGTAGGTGTTGTTGATCTCGAGGCGCCCGTCGCCGAGGTTCTCGCGCACCCACGACCACGTCGTCGCGTCGAGCGGCTCGCCGACCAGCGCGAGGAGCGACAGCGCCGAGAGATCGAACTGGCGC
The DNA here is from genome assembly GCA_027449665.1 of Acidimicrobiaceae bacterium. Taxonomy (GTDB): domain Bacteria; phylum Actinomycetota; class Acidimicrobiia; order Acidimicrobiales; family RAAP-2; genus RAAP-2. The sequence goes on from DAIDLE010000009.1 coordinate 64,390, forward strand.
GCGAGGTTGGCGCCGTGGCGCGCCAGCATGCGCAGCACCGTCGGCGCCGTGAAGACCTTGGTCACGCCGTAGGTCGCGAGTATCGAGTACAGGCGCTCGGGTCCGGGGTAGTCCAGAGCCCCCTCGGTCGCGAGCATGGTGGCCCCGCACGCGGTCGCCCCGATGAGCTCGAAGATCGGGAAGGTGAGCCAGCCGCAGTCTGCGGTGCACCAGTAGACGTCGTTGGGTCCAAGGTCGAGGGCGTAGCGGACGTTGTGGTAGGCGCCGGTCAGGAACCCGAGGCCGCTGTGCACGAGTCCCTTGGGTTTCGCGCTCGTGCCGCTCGTGTAGATGATGAAGCCGGGTTCGTTCGCCTCGAGCGCGACTGGTTCGGCGCCGCGAGGAGTTGCGGCGAGCAGCTCGTCGTAGTAGTGATCGCGCGGCGAGGACATCACGACGCCGGGATTGGCGCTGCGGCGCACGACGACCACGTGTTCCACGCTCGGCAAGCGGTCGAGGACCCCGTCGAGCGTCGCCTTCAGGGGGATGACGCGGCCCCGGCGCAGCGTCTCGTCGGCGGTCACCACCACCTTGGCTCCGGTGTCGATGATGCGGTCGGCGAGCGCGTTGGCCGAGAAGCCCGAGAAGATGATGTTGTAGATCGCCCCGATGCGCAAGCAGCCGTGGACGACGGCGAAGGTCTCGAGCAGGTTGGGCAGATAGATCGCGACCACGTCACCGTGGCCGACACCGAGGTCGAGCAGCGCCTGGGCGAAGCGCGAGGTCTGATCAGCGAACTCAGCGTAGGTCCAGGACCGCTCGCTGCCGTCTTCGCCGATCCAGTGCACCGCCACCTTGTCCGGCGTGGCGCGCGCGTGGCGATCCACGCAGTTCACGCTGACGTTGCCGCGCGCGCCGTCAAAGAACGAGAAGCCCGTTGCGAGGTCGCCGACCATCGCCGGGGACGGCGGCCAGCCGCTCGCCCACTCGAGCTCACTCGCGACGCCGGCCCAGTACGCGCCGACGTCCTCGAGCGAGCGACGGTAGAGGGCTCGGTACTCGTCGACGGTCGCGACGGCGAGGCGACCCGATCGCGCGAGGGTGGGCTCGACCAGTCGGCTGTCGCGCACCATCGCCGGCAGCTCCGAGAGCCCCGGCGGCGGTGCGGTTGGCGTGTCTCGACTGTCGTCCATCGAGTCCCCCTTGTCGGATCTACGCGCCACGCTATCGCCGGCGACACCAGTGGTGGCGACGCTGGTGGGGCGACGCCGGTGGGGGTGGCGGTGACGTCCGCGACCCTACGACGTGGGCCTCGACGATGCGTCGCTACTCGATGCCGAGGGCGCGGCGCAGCCGACCGACATCGAAGGTGGCTGTCGGCTCGTGCGCCCCGCGCCGGTCGAACTCGTTCAACAGCGCGATGAGGTCCTCTCGCCGCGTCGGATCGGCCGCGGCCTCTTTCGGCGTAACGCCACCGAGGGCCGGAATCGACTCGTCGAGCCACGCCACCTCGCGTTCGGCAATGACCCGCGCCAGGGCGTCCGCCAGCTCCGGCGGCGTCGATGGCGCATCGGACTCGATCAGTGACTCGTCGAGCTGTACCGGCACCTGCACCTCACGCAGCACGAGGCCCTCGATCGCGCGCACGGTCGCGACCGTTCGGTCAATACGCTCGCGCGAGTTCGCGAGAACCTCAATGGTGTCACCGTTGAGGTTGATGAAGGACCGCACGACGGAGTCGCCGCCGAGGTCCACCAACTCCGCCCAGTGACCATCGCCCTTCGAGTCGAAGCGATCGTCGAGGCTCGTGGAGAGCGCGTCCGGCGACGTCGTCACGTCGAAGAGCGCTCGACACAGGATCGTCGTCTCGCCTTCGCGATTGACGATGACTGGCTTGGCGAACAGGCCACCGAGCCACATCGCCAGTCGCGTCGGCGTCGGATCGTCGAGCACGCTCAGCAGCGAGGCCCGGTGCGCGAGCGCGACGGTGATCGGCACGCCGATGAACTGGTGTGACGGGCCAACGGGGACGGTGCGCGCACAGAGATAATCGCCAGCCTCGAGCGACTCGGACGCGGCGACGTCGTGCACGACGACAGTGTCGGCGCTGCGGGTGTCGAACAGGGTGACGCCCTCGCCCGGCTCGACGTCGCGAACCTGGTAGAGCGAGGGTCCCCGACCCCGCCACGACTCGATCACGGCGGGCTCGTCGGGGGGCAGCAACGGCCCGCGTTCGACCAAAAACTTGTCGATCGAGTCGTCGCCGAGCGCGACCACCTCGCCGAGCAGCGGCACGAGGCGCACCAGCTGGTCCTCGTCGATCTCGGCCGCGGACCGCGCGACCTCGAGGAGTTCGAAGATGTCGCCGATGCGCAGTGGTCGAAGGACGAAGGCGAGCAGCTTGTGCTGGATCCATCCGACGCGCCGCTCGAGGGCGAGTCTCGGCTTGGCCGAGCAGCACACCTTGTACTTGCGCCCCGAACCGCACGGGCACGGATCGTTTCGCCCCACCGCGGGAGCGAGGCGCGCCACCGCGTCGTCGAGGAAGTCCCGCTCCTGGTCAACGTCGTACAGGGTGAGGCGACCGAGCAGCGCGCGACCGCGCGCGGCGTCGGAGCGATCACAGGCGCACCACGCCAGATCCTTGAGCGCCGGCTCGTAACCGGCGTCCGCGGCCACCGCCGAGCGCAACGCCGCCTCCATCGCCTCGCCGCGACCCTGTGCCTCGCGCACTCGCGCGAGCACGAATCGGCCCCCGGCCGCGAGCGATCCCGACAAGGCGGCGAGCGACGTGGCGAAGGGCTCGAGGAGTCTCGCCGCGTCAGGCTCGGACACGACGTAGTCAACGAAGGCGGGCGCCACGAGCGAATGGGCTAGGTCGCGCGCCACCGATCGCCGGCGCTCGATCGCGAGGGTGCCCCGGAGCGAATCGAGCCACGCGTCGGCGACCCGATCGAAGGCGACGCGACAGCAGTGATCAAACGAGTACCGAGACGCGACCTCGTCCACGCGCCGCTCGCGCTCGATAACCCACGAGGGCTGCGCGCTCTCGCCGCCGAGGCCGAACCACGCTCCGTGGCGCTCGAGGCCCACCGACTCGAGGAGTTCACCGACCGGCGCTACGGGGCTGCGAAAGAGCGACGGATCGCTGGCTAACGCGTCGAGGACGATCTCGGTGGGCTCTTGGGCTACGCCGGGGCGGTACCGCCCATCAAAGGCTCGCCGCAGCGCGTCGGCTTCACGAGTTCCGTCGCCGACCTCGTCAGTCCAGCCCAGACGTACGACGCCCGCTCGCTGGGTCACGACGACGATCGACTCATCCGAGTCGAGCCAGCCCGCGGGACCGACGAAGGAGCCGTGCTCATCGGCACCGGGGTGTTCGGACGCGAAGGCGACGGCCAGTCGGCCCCCGTCGACGAGTTCCAACTCGCCCTCGACGGCGACGTCGATGACGTCGAGGTCCGGCGTCGAGTGCAAGACGCCCGCCTCGCGTTCCGCGTCGCTCACGCGGTGCGTGAAGACTGCGCCGTCGAGCATGGTCGCAACCAGCGCGACGACGTCGTCGTGGCCGAGCCAGACGTCGTCGTCGTCGAGCAGCGCGTCAAACACGTCGTCTCTGAGCAGGTCGAGGTCGTCATTCTCGAGCGCGCCGCTCTCGATGAGTCGGTCGACGAGCGTCGCGAAGGGAAGGGGTCCCGCGCCGAGCACCGATCGGATGGCGGTGGCGAGCGGGTCGTCGTGGAGCTCGGACACGCTCGCCACGCTAGGCGACTCGGCGACGATCAGCGCTGTACATAGCGAACTGAGCACACCTTGCCGTTGGCCAGTCTGATCGTGAAGGAAAAGATCCCGTTGCGGCTCCCTCGCGCGACCGTGACCCGAACGGTGAGGACCGTTCCGGTGTCCGCGACGACGAGGGCCGAGGTGCCCGCGTGACTGCGCACGAGCGGGCGGCCCTCGAAGCCCGAGCCGATGATCCGTAAGGTGACGGTTCGGCCAGCGACGACGTGACCAATGACGCGAGTCGCCTCGAGTACGACGATCTTGGGCGCGGGAGGCGACGACGGACTGACCGTCACCAGAACGCTGAACGTGCCGAGGTCACCGGCCGCGTCGCTCACCGTGCCACGAACGACGTACGAGCCGGCCGCGAGCGCGCCCGAGGTCGTGATCAGACCCGTCGGCGAGACAACGAGTGACGGCGAACCCGAGGTCTGGGTGAAGGTGACCGCGCCGCTCGCGCCGGTCACCGCGAGCTGGTCGGTGAAGGTCGATGAGGCCGCGACCACTACCGCAACCGTCGCCGGACTGCTCTGCGTCAGAACGCCGGCGGGCGTGACGACCAAATTGAAGAAGTAGGAACCGGCGCCGCCGGCCGCGTCGCTCACCGTGCCACGAACGACGTACGAGCCGGCCGCGAGCGCGCCCGAGGTCGTGATCAGACCCGTCGGCGAGACGACCAGCGACGGCGTGCCCGTCGTCTGGACGTAGGTGAGAGCACCGCTCGCACCGCTCGCCGTGAGCTGGTTCGTAAAGGTTGCCGAGGCCGTCGTCGTCACCGTGGCGCGTACCGGTGAGCTCTGCGTCAGCGTGCCCACCACCAGTCGAAAAAAGAACGTCCCGGTGTCCCCGCTCGTGTCGACGTCGGTCCCGCGGGCGACGTAGGTTCCCCTCGCGAGGGATCCGCTCGCCGTGAGAAGGCCCGTTGAGGAGACGACGAGCGAGGGCGCGCCCGAAGTCTGGGTAAAGGTCACCGGCCCGTTGGCGCCAGTCACCGCGAGCTGGTCGGTGAAGCTCGATGACGCACCGACGGAGACGGCACCCGACGTCGGAGGATTCTGCGTGAGCAGACCGACCGACAGCGCGAAGCTGAAGTTCCCACTCGCGCCGTTGGCGCTACTCGTTCCGGTTGCCGTGTACACCCCCGCGGCCAGCGTCCCGCTCGTTGTCACGAGTCCGCTCGACGAGACCGACAGGGCAGGTTGGCCGGTGAGCTGGACGTAGCTCACCGGTGCGTTCTCGCCCGCAACGCTGAGCTGTTCGCTGAAAGTAGCCGACGACGACACCGGCACGCTCGCCGACGTGGGCGAGTTCAGGAGCGGACACTGCAGATCCCCGTCGAGGCCGTTGGACGGATACTGGATCATCGCGACTCGACCACCAGTGAACGACGTGGCGGCGCAGCCCGCCTGCGCGTCGGCGAGCGTCGCGAATCCCGGCAGCCAGACGTCGTTGGCGGCGAAGATCGACCCGGAGGGTCCGACCAATCCCGACCACTGTGACGACGTCGAATAGATCCCGACGCTCGCGACGCCGACGCTCGTGAGCGACGCCACCTCGCCCTGCACGACGGCGAGATCGTTCGCGAACTGCGCGCTGGTCGGCGGGCTGCCGGTACGAATCGTCTCCCACGAGTTGCCCGATTCGACGTCGAGCCACCACGACACCGCGGCCGCGGCGGCGGTCGGCGCCGCGGCGCCGATCTGCGTCTCGGCACTGACCGCGTCTTGAAAGGCGTTCAGTCCGGCGTTCCAGCCGTAGTCGTACGAGCACGACGCCGAGTTCGAACCGGCACAGATCTGGGGGGTCTGCTGGGTGACCGGCCAGTTCGAGTTGCTGGGCGGCCCGGGATTGGCCGTGTTGACGTAGAAGGCCGGCGTCGCACTCAGCGAGGTCTCAGCCCACTGCAGCTCGGTCGCTAGGCACGGGTTAGCGCTATAGGGACGCCCGTCGTTGACGCCGACAACGGCGAAACCCCCCGGCGAGGGCAGGGTCGAGCCGCACTGGGGAAAGCTGATGTCGTAGCCGATCGATGTCGGAGCCACCGAGGACGTCGTCGCGCTCGCGCCGCTCCACGACCCCCCAACGGCGAGGATGGCGATCGCGATCACGGTGGCCAGTCGATTTCGCACGGATAGATAGGTTAGATCGTCGCCCGCATGCATCGAGTCGATCGTCACCGCATTGTCACGTGTCAACTCGACACCGCGTCGTGATTAGAACCGACGGCGACGGATCGGCGTAGGAACGGAACCGTCGAGCGGCGTCGGTGCTCAGCGCGAGGCGAGTGTTCGGCGAAGATCCTCGGCCATCTCGGCACGTAGCACTTTGCCGCCGGCGTTTCGCCGAATGGCGTTCACCCGCACGAGATAGCGCGGGGCGCATCCCTCGAACTGGTCGGTCAGCGGTGCGGTCAGAGAACCCACGTCGAACCCGTCGTCGGTCACCAGCGCCACGGCGTACCCGTCGACCCCGAGTCCCGCCTCGAAGGCGAAGGACGCGGCGTCACGCACCCCGTCGAAGTGGCGCACGAACTCGTCGATCGCTGTTGGATTGAGCTTGACTCCGCCGGCGTTGATGATCTCGGTTGCTCGCCCCTTCAGCACGAAGCGTCCATCGGCTGCGAGCCGCGCCATATCGCCGGGGTAGACCCAGCCGTTGCGTCGCGACCGGCGCCCCGAGCCCTCGGCTCGAAAGTACGAGTCAACGGTGTATGGCCCCCGATACCGCAATTCACCAACCTCGCCGGCGGACAGCGGTCGATCGTCGTCGTCGACGATCTCGACGTCGAAGTCGTGAAACGGTCGCCATAGTTCTAAGGCATTCTCAACCACGTCGTCAATCACCGAGACGAGTCCCCCCTCGGTCGAACCGTAGGCCACCGAGACGGGTGCATTGAAGAACTGGCCAATGGTTTGGGCGAGGTTTGAAGACAGCGAACTGCCCACCGCCTGCACCGCCACGACGTCCGCCAGTGTGTCGTTGGTGCCACAGAGGTATTCGACGAGCGCCGCCAGTTGTATCGGCGAGCCCTGAAGGCTCGCCACGTAGTTCTCCTTCAGCAGCACTACGTTTTCGTTGACCCGTCCCGGTGAGTAGTACGTGTCACCCGCCATAACCGCACCGTAGGCAGTGCGAAGACCGAGGCTGCCCACCATGGTCACGAGTGACATAAACGGGCGAATCGGCAACGAGCGCTCCTCGGCCAGTCGACAACGTCCCTCGATGACCTCGATCGAATAGGGAACGGCCACCGGCATTCCCGTTGTACCGCTAGAAAACACGAGCCGAGCCACGCTGTCGAATCCCTCGTAGACCCGCGGCTCGATGGACGTCGAGAGTGACACCACCTCGCCTAGAAACTCCTCGTCGACGACGATGGTGCGATCACGAGGAAACGACGGCGATGGCCGGTGGACGACCAACCAGTCGGCTCGCACGGCGTTGGCGACGTCCACCGGACCGAGACAGCAACCTGCAATCGTCGCCTCGTGAAACAGCGCCTCGGCAAAGGCTAGGTTGAGTTCCTCGGCGAGATCGGTGATCACGACATCGCCGGGCTGAACACCACGATCTCGCAGAGCGTGCGCGATTTGCTGGCTGAACTGCAGCAGTTCCACGTAAGTCATGCGCCGTAGCGCACTCTCGATGGCCACTCTCGACGGACGAACCTGTGCTTGACGAACCAGATGCAAGAAAGGCTGGGGCGCCGAAAGAGGCGAGATGTTCGTCACGGCTCGCGCCGGCGCACTGACTCGCTGCACGGGTGAACGCCGTCCACGACTTCGAGCACGGCATTTCGAACCGTGACCGACCATGATCCAAAGCCCACGTAGATCGTCCTTTCGTCGGTTGATTCCTTGCGTTACAGTTGGCACGTTAGTGTGGCGCGTAATTGGAGGCACCCATGAGTGAACGGCCAAGATCTCTCGCCGCGACCAAGATCACCACGGGCGTCGTACTGGCGACGGGCGGTTTGTGGCTCACGGGAAGCCAAGTCGCCGGAGCCGGTGTCGCCCCCACTTCGTCGTGTCCCGCCGGGAGCAGTTTGGTTCCCGGTAGCGCCGACGTCTGTCAGGTGATCTTCACCCAGCTAGGCACATCCAACTGGCCAGTGCCCGCGGGCGTAACGAGCATCGACGTTCTGGCCGTCGGTGGCGGGGGCGGTGGGGGCTATTCCTTCTCCAATTACGCGAGCGCAAGCGGAGGCGGGGGTGGGGGCGCAGTTACGGTCTGCACAACCGAGATCGTTGACGCCACCAACTCAATTACCGTCGACGTGGGGAATGGGGGGGACGGCTTTACCGAAACCAATCTTGGACCGCCGTCGAGCGGTACGCCATCCAGCGTATCGGGACCGAGTTTTACGTGCAGCGCTAGTGGAGGACAAGCGGGTCAGGGCAGTTTCGGATCGTCAAACCGGCCGTTATCGGGTTCCTATGGTGGCGGCGGGGCATCTGGCTCGAATGAGCCGGGTGGCGGCGGGGCGACGAACGCGAACATGGAATATGACCCTGCCTTCTCTGCGTACGGAACCTTCACGGCGTCGGGCGGCGGCGGGGCGGCGGCTCCCGGTGGAACCTGGTCGGCGACGTCCGCCGGCGCGGGCGGCAGTGGAGTCGTACCGACAGCGGGACTCTTCGCCGGTAACACGACTGCCTACGGCGGCGGCGGCGGCGGCGGGCTCTACGGACAATATCTCACGGACATCGGGTCGGGTGCACCGGACGTTGGCGGTGCGGGCGGACTCGGTGGTGGCGGCGCGGGCGCGAACGGAAGTTTATACAGTGCGGGCGGCAACGGAGTCGCCAACTCCGGCGGCGGCGGAGGAGGCTCCAGTAATTATTTCTTCAGCGGCAATGGCGGCAGCGGCATCGTTATCATTCGGTTCTCGTTCGCACCGTTGGCGCCAACCAACCTGGTGGTGACCGGGGCCGTCCGATCACTGACCGCGAGTTGGAACGGCAGCGCGGGAGCAGCAAGCTACATCTGCACGCTCCTCTACGGCTTCCGCGACCCGTCGTCGTTCTCGATCACGGTGCCCACGCCGACGTGCACCTTCGGCGGGCTCGCACCGAACACGCCCTACGGCATCAGCGTCGTCGCCCGGACCTCCTACGGCGTCTCGCCGTCGGTCTCGGCCTTCGCCAAGACGAAGCCGCTCCCCCGGCGCCGACACCGCTGACCACCATCGCTCGCTGCGGTCTTCGTCGTTCCCAGCGGATGGCCGAGTACAACACTCGCCTTGCCCGGTGGCGACCAGCGTCACGACGAAGACGCATTGACCGGACTGCGCGACTGGACGAATCGACTGTTAAACCAAGCCATCGACGAGCGGCAGTTGCCGTTCGGTCAGCGCCTCGGTGATCCGGTGCGGTGCCCGGTGCATCCGCTTCGCGCCGACGAGGCTTCCGGCGACGATCGCCGCCACGGCGACGAGCGCGGCGCTGACTTCGAAGGCGCTCGTGAAGCCATGCACCGTCGCCTCGCGAACGACCCGCGGTGTCACCACGCGTGAGACGAGGAACGCGGCGGTCGACGACGCGGCAACGGTGTTCAAGAACGCCGTACCGAGCGCGCCACCAACCTGTTGGGTCGTGTTCACGAGCGCGCTCGCGACGCCCGCGTCCGCCTCGACGACACCGAAGAGCGCCGTCGAGTTCATCGGCACAAAGGTGAGCCCCATGCCGATGCTGGTCAGGATTTCGGGAGCGAGCACGTGGGCGAGGTACGTGCTGTCCACGCCGAGGCGCGAGAACCCGTAGAGACCCGTCGCCGCGAGGGTGAGTCCCACCACCATCAGCCCGCGCGGTCCCGTGCGCGGCAGGAGACGACTGGCGACGCTCGCCCCAGCGATGATCCCGAACGAGAACGGCAAGAACGCGAAGCCCGTGCGCAGGGCACTGTAGCCGAGGATCCCCTGCAAGAAGTACGTGAGGAACAAGAAGGTCCCGAGCATCGAGAAACCGACCAGCAGCGACGAGAGAAAGGCGCCGCCGCGCTTACGCTCGAGGACGACCTTGAGCGGCAAGAGGGGGTGTGCCGAGCGCACCTCGATGGCAACGAACGCGGCGAGCAGCGCGGCGGCGCCCGCGAGCAGTGACACCGTCAGGGTCGATGTCCAACCGTGCGACGCGACCATCGTGAAGCCGTAGACCAGCAAGAAGAGTCCGCCGGTCGAGGTGAGCGCCCCGGGGATGTCGTAGCTGTGGCGCACCGCCACCCGGCTCTCGCGCACCACCCGTCGCGCGGCGGCGGCGGCGACAAGCGCGATCGGCGCGTTGATGAGTAACGTCCAGCGCCACGACGCGTACTGGGTCAGCACGCCGCCGAGCACGAGACCGATCGCCGCGCCGCTGCCCGCGATCGCTGAGTACACCCCAAAGGCGCGGGCCCGCTCGTGCGCCTCGGTGAAGGTGACGCTGAGTAGCGAGAGGGCCGCCGGCGCCATGACCGCGGCGAAGAGTCCTTGCAGGGCACGGGCGCCGAAGAGCATCGTCGCGTTCTGCGCGAGTCCCGCGAGCGCCGACGCCACTCCGAAGCCGAGCAGCCCCACCACGAAGACGCGCCGGCGACCGAGGTAGTCCGCTACGCGCCCCCCGAGCAATAAGAAGCTCCCGAAGACCAGCGTGTAGGCGCTCATCACCCACTGACGGTTGGCGATCGAGATGTGCAGCGCGCGCTGGGCCGACGGCAGGGCGACGATAACGACCGACGCGTCGAGCACGATCATGAGCTGCGCGAGGGCGATGACGGCGAGCGCCCAGTAGCGCCGGCGATCGACGTCGGGCGCGGTCGCATCGAGGGTGAGGTGGTGAGTGGTCACGGTTTCCTTCTTTCGCGAACGATTTCCCCGAATACACGTCAGCCGCAAAAATCGGCTAAAATATGGGGAATTCAGTAATATACGGAGCAGTCGTTCCGTATACGTACCATAATAGTAACGATGGTTCCGTTTGTCAAGGCACCGTCGGGGAGCGTTTCATGACCGACGTGCGCGCAGGATCCAGTGACGCGAGCGGTGCGCCGTCCATCGACGCTAGTGAGCCAGCGTCGCCGGACTCGCGGCCGATGCGCGCCGACGCGCTGCGCAATCACGAGAAGATACTGCGTGCCGCCGAAGAGGTCTTCGCCCTCGACGGCGTGATGGTTCCCATCGACGTCGTCGCTGCGCGAGCCGGCGTCGGCGTTGGAACCCTCTATCGCCACTTCCCCACCAAGGAGTCGCTCTATGAGGCGATCGTCGCGACGCGACTGTCGCGACTCGTGGCGACCGCCGACGCCTTTGTAACGGCCCCCGATCCCGGCGAAGCACTCGGCGACTTCCTGCGCGAGTTCGCCCAAACCGCGGCGGACAAGCAGGATCTTTTTGAGGCGCTCGGCCAAACCGGCATCGACGTGAAAACCCGCTTCGCCGAACCACTCGCCGAGTTGATGGCCCGCGTCGACCTGCTGGTACAGCGCGCGATCGACGCCGGCGTGATTCGCGATGACGTTGAGACCGAAGATATCGTTCGCCTCGTCGTTGGCACGTGTCACGCCGCTGGCCACCGCGGCGCCGACGACGCCGGGCTGGCGCGACTGGTCAACATCGTGATCGCGGGACTTCGGCCGCGCGCGTGAGTGAGCTCGGCGTGGCCGGGGTGCGTAGTGGGCGCCGCTGCGCGTGGTGCACCGACGACGAACTGTACGTTGCCTACCACGACACCGAGTGGGGCGTGCCCGAGCGCGATCCACGGGCGCTCTTCGAGCTGTTCACCCTCGAGGGCGCCCAGGCGGGGCTGAGCTGGTTAAGCGTGCTGCGTCGGCGCGACGGCTACCGCCGCGCCTACTGCGACTTTGACGTCGACGTGGTGGCCGCGTTCGACGACGAGCGCGTCGACCAGATTCTCCGCGACCCCGGCGTCATTCGCCACCACCAGAAGGTTCGCTCCGTCGTCACCAATGCCCGCGCTATCGTGCGACTGCGTGATGGCACCGAACCGCGCGACTTCGCGTCCTACGTCTGGTCCTTTACCACGGGCGACGACTCAGCGTCGATCGCCCGGGCCATGAGTGCCCAGCTCGCCCGCGACGGCTTCACCTTCGCCGGACTGACGATCTGCCGGTCCTTCGTCCAAGCCTCGGGCATGGTCAACGACCATGCCCCCGACTGCTTTCGCTTCGCCGAACTGAGCGACCCGGGTCATTGACGCGATGCTCGCCGCCGACGCGGCGACCTCACGAATAGTTTTGGACTTCGCGCCACGACCGTGACCACGCAACCCGGCGACCAGTCGAGATCATCACCGCGACACCCTGCTCGTCGTTGGCGACACCGAGCCCGTTTCGATAGATGAACTGCGGCGTCACCGTCGCGAAGAGTCGGTGAAGCAGCGCCGGGTTCATGTTCAGCGATATTGCGTCGACGGCGCTGTTGGGCGGCGGGCCCCAGAACCAGAAGGAGTTGGCGCCGCTGAACACGCGGCTGGCGGGAAGGCCGAACTGCGCGCCGTAGCGTTCCAGCGCCCCCGCTTCGCCGTAGTTACCCGCCAACACGATCGTGCGGCTCCGCTCGCTCGGCGCCAGTGACCGGTAGAGGGCCGCAACCTGTGACACTTCGCGCGGCCACGCAATCGTCTCCGCCAGGTCGTAGTTGATCTTCTGCAGCGCTACCGCGTGAAGCGTGCGCGCGGGAACTACCGGCAGGGCGAGCACGATCGAGAGCAGTCCCGTCACGACGAGCGCCGCGGCGACCACGCGTGGCGTGAGCGCCGTCGGGACACCCCTCGCTCGTCGCGCGCTAACGCGTCGCTCGAGGGCGACGGCGCCGGCGGCCACGAGCAGTACGAAGACGCCGCCGGCGTAGTACGGCTTGCCCCCGAGCACGAACTCGAGCACGAGCACGATCCCACTGGCCAGGGCCAGCGAGCGCCACCGTCGGTCCGGCGCATCGCGTCGCCAGAGCGACCACCAGCCCGCGACCCACAGGGGTGTCGCGGCGAGGCCGGTGTAGAGCACCTGCGCGGGCCAGTAGACGGCGCGGTTGTGCGCCGCGTCGTGCTGCAGCGCGCGAAAGACGGCAACGTTGGGCCAGCCGTGCGTGGCTTGCCAGAACACGTCGGGCCAGCCGAGCGCGGCGATCACGACAACGGCGAGGACGGTCTGGCGACGCGCGAACAGCCCGCGGGCCGCGGGGGTCGCCGCAATCCCGACTGCGAGAGTCACGAGCACGAAGGCGACGTTCCATTTGGCGTCCAAGCCGATACCGCCGAAGAGTCCGGCGACGAGGAGCCACCGTGATCGCTCGCTCACGAGAAAGTGGGCGATCGCCCACCACAGCCCCGCCCACGCGGCGAAGTCGAAAATGGTCGTGGTCAGCAGATGTGCCGTCGCGAGGTACTCACCGCACAGCGCCGTCGCGAGCGCCGCGAGTCGCTGGGCCGTGGCAGCGCCGCCGAGCAAACGCGCGAGTGACCCCGCGACGACGACGAGCCACCCGAGCAGCAGCGCGGGGATCACCCGCAGACCTACCAGACTGTTCGCAAAGAGCACCGAGGCCACTCGAGCCGCCAGCGGCGCGAGTGGCGGTTGATCGACGTAGCCCAGAGCGGGGTGAGTGCCGGCGACGAGAAAGTACAGCTCATCACGGTGGTACCCGTAGCGCGCGCTGACCGCCATCTCCAGCGTGATCGCTCCGAGTGCGATGAGCCCGACGCCGTACTCACGACGAACGCGAGGCGGGTCGAGCGACGCCGGTGGCACGGTGTACGCAGACCTCGCTGTCGTCACGACCCCCCCCGACTGACGTCGCCGCCGCCAGTCGCCGACTGTCCGTGGTCGTGACGATAACGGTTCCGCGAGGTTGACGCCAGTGATCACCGGCTCGGCCTCGTTGCCCGTCGCGAATGGCTACACGTCAAGGTCGGCGGTAGGGTGCGACTATGAAGACAACAACGTGTGGTGGCAACGTCGAATGTGCCGATGACGTCTTGCGCATCCACCACTACTACTTTCCCGTCGGCACCAAGGTGATCCCGTACTCGTCGATCCGCGGCGTGCGGCGCGTGACGCTCGAAGCCCTTCGGGGACGCGCCCGACTCTGGGGCACGGCGAACCCGCGGTACTGGGCCAACCTCGACCCCGCGCGCTCGACCAAGAAGATCGGGCTAATCCTCGACGTTGGCGGCGCCGTGCGACCCTTCATCACCCCGAGGGACCCCGACGCCGTGCTGACGGCGATCGCCGAGCACGGCGGCCCGACGCCCGGCGCGGTCTCGCGCGGCCCGATCATCTGATTCGGTCGAACGCGACCGCGCGAGTGATTCCGACGTAAGACAGTCCGACGATGACCGAGCGTCGCGCGAGGTTCCCGGCCCCGTTCCTCTGGGGCACGGCGACGTCGGCGTACCAGATCGAGGGCGGCGCCACGAACACCGACTGGTGGCGCTTCGAGCACCGAGTGGGCACCATCGCCGCCGAGCCGTGCGGCGACGCCTGTGACTCGTGGCACCGCTACCGCGACGACCTCGACCTCGTCGCCTCGCTCGGACTCGACGCGTACCGCTTCTCAGTCGAGTGGGCGCGCATCGAGCCAACGCCGGGATCGTTCGACCACGACGCGCTCGCGCACTATGGCGAAGTCCTAGGCGCTTGCCGCAATCGAGGTATTGCGCCCGTGGTCACGCTGCATCACTTCACGCTGCCGCTGTGGGTCGCCGACGCCGGCGGCTTCGAGAACCCCGACATCGTCGCGTGGCTCGCCCGATACGCCGGCGTCGTCGGTGAAACGCTCGGTGACCGCATCGCGATGGCTTGCACCATCAACGAACCCAACATCGTCGCATCCATGGGCTACCTCGCGGCGATGTTTCCTCCCGAGGTGAGCGACTGGGACCGCTTCGTCGCAGTCAACGCCCAGCTGCGCGTCAGCCACCGCGCGATGGCTGACGCGCTGCGGTCCTCGGGCGACTTCCCGGTGGGCTTCACGCTCTCGATGGCCGAGTACGAAGCCATCGACGGTGGCGAGAGCGAGCTCGACCGATACCGCCACGAGATGGAGGACGAGTACCTGCGCGCCGCGAGTGACGATGACTTTCTCGGGGTGCAGTGCTACACCAAGCACCAGTTCTCGCCGTCCGGGCTGCAGTGGGGCGGTGACGGTGAGTTGACCGAGATGGGGTATCCGTTCTGGCCCCAGTGCGTCGACTACACGTTGCGACGCGCGAGCGCCTTCACGAACGTGCCGCTCGTAGTCACCGAGAACGGTATTGGCACGAACGACGACGACCAGCGGATCCGCTACCTCGACGAGGCGCTCGCCAGCCTCGAGCGCGCGCGGTCCGCGGGAATCGATGTGCGGGGCTACTTCCAGTGGTCGTTGCTCGACAACTTCGAGTGGGTACTCGGTTACGCGCCGAAGTTCGGTCTCGCCTCGGTGGACCGCACGACGTTCGCGCGCACACTCAAGCCCTCCGCCTCGTGGTACGCCGACGCCGTGGAATCGGCGCGAGACACGTCCGCGAGAGGGTGAGCCGACGGGCGTCGACGCTCGGTACGATGAAGTCGTGTCGCCCGCCGAATCGAACGCCCGTGCCACCCCGGGCCAATCACGATCAGTCTCTGGTTCGTCCAAGCCCGCGCACTGCGACGCCGTCAGCGCGGCCGCGACTCCCACCTGCTCGACCGGTCCGTTCGGGCAACTCCGCTGGGTCCTACGCGAGCTGATCGACATCGCGCGCCACCGCGCCGTCTGAGCATCGGGGCCGGATCGACTCGGCCCGAGCGTGTCCAGGCATGGTCCCACCACCGTCACCACTCGTCGGGCGAATCGCCGAGTACCGCGCTCCGTTGGGAGCGACTCCCCAGTCCTCGTCGCCCCACCCCATGGCCGACGGCCGTCCAGCCACTCGCCGGCTGAACCACCAGTCCTCGACGACGGCGAGATGCGTGAGCAGCCCGCCGCGGTTCCACGCGACGGTTGCGCGTTGCGGGTCTCAAGGGCCGGTCAGGGTCGCCGCCTCGTCGTCGGTGCCCGGTGGTGTCGGGCGTCCCCGATCGTCGAATGCGGTCGCCCGCGGCGCGATCGGCGAGATCGACCAGCGTCGCGTTGATTCCCGACCCCGTCGCGCGACGCCGTGGTAGGAATGATCGAGGAGGATCACATGGCGACACTGCACGTTGAACACGGTGAGCTCGTGCTCGCACTCACCCGAGGCGAGAAGGTGGAAGGGATCCACGGCGACCTGCGCGTGGCACTCACCTCGGTCGTCGGCGTTGACGTACTCGACGATGCACACGCCGCGGCCGACATCATCGGCATCAAGGCCGGAACGCGCATCCCCGGCGTGATCGAAGTCGGCACCATCAGCGCTCGTGACAAGAAGATCTTCGCGGCGGTGCACCGCGACACGCCGCGCGGGGTGAGGATACGCCTGCGTGACGCGGACCACGACGAGTGGATCGTCGGCTGCGCCGACCCGCAGTCGGTCGCAGCGGACATCGACGCACGGCGCTCGACGAGCGGCCCGGCGTCCTGAATCCCTTGCGCCGCCGTTGACCGGCGGCCACGTCACGACGGCCGGTAGCCGGCTTAGCCGATCGCGAGCGCGCTGCGCAGGGCCACGTAGCAGGCCACCGCGACGACGAGCCCGATGAAGCCCTGGTTCAGGCGACGAGCCGGCACGCGACTCGCGATTCGATTGCCGAGCACGGCCGCCACCATCGCGCTCGTGGCAAACGGCCACAGGGTCAGTCCCGACACGCCGTGCACGCCGTGTCGTTCGACGATGGCGAAGGCGCTGCTCAACGCGATGATCAACAGCGAGGTGCCAACCGCCTCGGGCAGCTCGAAGCCGAGGGCCAACACCAGGCTCGGCACAACAATGAAGCCACCGCCGACGCCGAGGAAGCCGGTCAGGAATCCCACGCCCACCCCAACCGCGGCGACGGCCCACGGGCGAGGCGCCCGTCGTGGCATCAACGGTGCCGTAGTGTCGCCGTCGAGGTCGCGTCCGTCGCTCCCGGCACCGACGGTCGCGAGGACGCGCGACCTCGCGACCTCGCGACGTGCTCCGGCACGATCGCGCGCGATCATCGCCCCCGCTACGACGAACATCAAGATCGCGAAGAGCAACAAGAGCACGTCGGGAGCGACGCGACGATTGAGGTCGGTCCCGAGCGTCGAGCCGGCGATGCTGACGAGCCCGACCACGACGCCAACCGGCCAGCGCACTCGCTTGGCCCGGTGGTGGGCGACCATCCCGATCAAGGCGCTAAGTCCGACAATCACGAGCGAGGCGCCAGTCGCGTGCCTAGGGTCCACGCCGAGGGCGTAGACGAGGGCGGGAACCGTCAGGATCGATCCGCCACCGCCGAGCGCACCGAGTGAGAGTCCGATGGCTGAGCCGAGCAGCGCGGCGAGCACGACGTGCGTGACCATCTCAGTGCGCTGCCTGACGGGCGCCGAGGGTGCGCCCAGACCGTGGTGTCAGGATCACGATATCTCCCAATCTTCGAACATTCTAATATTGGTATTTTTATAGCACACTACGCCAGATTCCGGTAGGGTGGCCTAGAAAGGTGACGGTGGACACGCCAGACAACAGGACCTTGGACCGCGAGAGCCCGCTGCCACTCTGGGCGCAGCTCTACCAGGACTTGACCTCGCGTCTGCGTGCCGGTGAGTTCGCCGGGGACTTTCCCGCCGAAGGTGACCTCGCCGCGGCCTACGGGATTAGTCGCAACACGGTACGCGAAGCGATGCGGCGACTGCGCGACGACGGCGTCGTGATCGCCGGTCGCGGGCGCCGGCCGCGGACCGCGCTGTCCACGATCGAACAGCCCCTCGGCGCGATCTACAGCCTCTTCGCTTCCGTGGAGGCGGCGGGACTGGACCAGCAGAGCGTCGTGCGCGCGCTCGACGTGCGCGCGGACGACGCGGTGGCGGCGCGTCTCGGTCTCGCGGCGACAACGCCCTTGTTCTACCTCGAGCGATTGCGTCTCGCGGCCGGTGAGCCGCTCGCGATTGACCGCGTCTGGCTGCCGGGCGACGTCGGCGCACCGCTCGTCGACGTCGACTTCTCGCACACCTCGCTCTACCGCGAGCTGCGCGACCGGAGCGGTCTTACTCTCACGACGGCGCGCGAGCAGATTCGCGCCGTCGTGCCCTCGCGCGAGGACCGGCGGCTGCTCGCCATCGGCGCCGATAACGCGGCACTCGCCATCGATCGCCTCTCGAACGTCGCCGACCGGCCGGTCGAGTGGCGCCGGACGATCATTCGCGGCGACGCCTTCACGCTGGTCGCCGACTTCTCGGCCCGTACGGGCTTCCAGTTCGACTTCGCGACGGCCGACAACAACGCTGACCCCGCGCCGGAGACGCCGTCGGCGGCGACGGCCCCACGTCAGCCGAGGTAGTGGCGCTCGCGCAAGAAGCGCTCGAGCGCGCCAACGAATCGCGCGCCGCTCGGCTCATAGGGGCCAAGCGCGCTGTTGAGGTGCCCGGCTCGGGCCTGCTGGTCAAGGAAGCGTTTGGCCACGGCCCAGTGCCCGAGCGTCGCCTCGTCGGCCGCCCACGCCGCCGCGAGGCCGACCGTGTCGGTGTAGTGGCTCGAGGCCTGGGACCGAAAGTCGGCGAGCCACTGGCTCGCGTCGCGCGCGACCAAGGTCGGAAACGATCGGGTTACGTTCACGAAGTGACCACCCACAAATCGAATGATCTCTATGGGTAGCCCCGAGGCTGCGTAGTCGGTGAAGGCGTACGCGAAGGCGTCATCGGCGCTCAGCAGATCAACTTCGCCCGGGACACTCGACGCCACGAGACGCACTGCCGCGTCGCCGAAGTCGCGCTCGTGGACGACGTAACGTCCGGTGGTCGGCGACGCGGCGTAGACCTGCTCGACTACACAGCAGTGCGCGCCGCCGGTGTAGAGACTGAGCAGCACGTCGACGCCGGCGTCGAGGCGCACGACCCGCAGCGCGCTCGACTGACCGGCGACGAGGTTCGGCCAGCACGCGTCGCCGCACCACGCCGAGCGTACGGGCCCGTGATAGACGACGACCCCCGAGCGTTCAATCGTGAGCTCGAGCCCGTGGCCCGCGGGATACGAGCCGCGGTAGGTGAAGACGGCCCGCACGCCGTGCGCGTGGGCGACCTCGACGGCGGCCGCGGCCGTGGTCGCCGGTCCGAGCGCCAGCGCGAACCCGAGCGCGCCGAGGGCCAGTGCGCGCACGCGAGCACCGTGGACGGTGCGAAACCGTCGAAGGGAAATCGTCATTCGCGCACGATAGCCGACGTCGTCAGGGCGCGGTCACCGCTCGGGCGCGGCTCAGCCGCAAGAAGACGGCCACGCTGGCCGCGACGTACCCGAGCCACACCACCGCCTGCAAGATGGTCGGTCGGTCCGCGTAGCCGACGAGTGAGTGCAAGACGTCACCGAGGTTCGACGACTCGAGCACGGTGCCGCCGGAGTTCCAGAGCACCGCGCGGCCGATGGGTAGCCAGCCCAACTGTTGGAGATTCTGCACCGCGTCGACCAACAGACCCGCCGCGAAGAACATCAAGAGCACGCCGAGCACGCGAAAGAATCGCCGCAGGTTGAGCGCCGCGCCCATGCGATAGATCGCGACCGCGATGGCGAGCGCGACGGCGAGTCCGAGCACCGCGCCAAGGATGAGCAAGTCGCCGTGCACGGGCGTTGCCGCCTGGCGAGAGTTCGCGAACACGATGGCGAGCGTGAAGACCATGGTCTCGAGACCTTCGCGGCCGACGGCCTGGAAGGCGAGCAGCCCGACGCCCCAACGGGTGCCCGTCGAGAGCGCCAGCTCACTGCGCGCTTGCAGCTCGCCCGACATTGTTCTCGCGTGGCGGGCCATCCAGAAGGTCATGAAGGTCAGCGCCGCCGTAGCGACAAGGTACGTCGCCGTCTCGAAGTAGGTCTGGACGTTGGACCCGTCGTAGTGGTGAACGAGCAGGTACGCCGCGACCCCGCCGACCGCGACGACCAGCAGGGCCGCAGCGACTCCCAAGTAGACGTCGCGAAAGTGGCGGCGCTGGTCGAGGCGGGCGAGGTACGAGAGCACGATGGCGACGATCATCGACGCCTCGATGCCCTCGCGCAGAAAGATGACGAACGTGACGACCACGACTTAGCGGACCGCTCCGAAGGTTCCCACTCGCACCGGTCGTCGCCAGGACGCCATCGACACTCCTACTGGTTGGTACAACTAGTTAGGTTAGCCTAACCAAACTACCCAGTCAAGGAGCCGCCGGGATGCTGCACCCGCTCCACGCGAATCCACTTCGCGGACTCGATCGGCAGCGAGAGTGCGCGCCCGGCCATCACGATGGTCAGGTGCTCGGGATCTTCAGACTCGTGGGTCACGAGCACGTGGCTACCCTCGCCGATCCCGATCTCGGCGAGCGAGCGCAGCAGCGGCCGCGCCTCGTGCTCGGCGACCTCGGAGATTCGCCGCACGACCGCGCCCGCGCCCGGCTCGAGGTCGGCCAACGCGATAAGGCTGCCGTAGAGCGGACGGCGACCCGGGATGGCGTTGCCGTGGGGGCACGTGAGCGGCGCCCCGATCGACGCGTCGAGCCGATCGATCACCTCGTCCGAGATGACCGAGCTCAGTCGGTCGGCCTCGGCGTCGGCCTCGGCCCAGTCAAAGCCGAGCTCGTCGGTCAGCCACCGCTCGAGGATGCGGTGGCGGCGCACGATCGAGGCCGCCTTGCGCTCGCCCACCTCGGTCAGCGTAACGCTGCGGTCGCCCGCGATGGTGATCCACCCGTCACGAACGAGACGCTGGATCGCGTCGCTGACCGTGGGGGCGCTCACCCCCATCCACTGCGCCAGGCGGCTCGGACGCACCGCCTCGGCCTCGCCCGCGATGCAGTAGATGGTCTCGAGGTACCGGTCGACCGTGGTCGTCGTACCCACGTCACGCGCCTCGCCCGACATGGCGCGAGTTTACGCCGCGGCCGACGGTTCGAACCTCAGGCGATGTAGAACGTCTTCACGTTGGTGAACTCGCGGATTCCCTGCGCCGAGAGCTCGCGGCCGTATCCGGACCGCTTGATGCCGCCAAAGGGCAGTTCCGGCGTCGACGCGACGATTGCGTTCGCGAAGACCATGCCCGACTCCACTCCCGCGATGGCCCGCTCGATCTCGCGCTGGTCAGTCGCCCAGATCGAGGCGCCGAGCCCCCACGGCGTCGAGTTGGCAACCTCGATCGCCTCGTCGAGATCCTTGACAACCTCAACGACGGCGACGGGACCAAAGAGCTCCTCACAGCCCGCGCGCGAGTCGCGCGGCACGTTGGTCAGCACCGTTGGCCGGTAGTAGTAGCCCGTACCCTCGATTATCTCGCCGCCGGTGCGAACGACCGCCCCCTTGGCGACTGAGTCTTGGACCTGGGCGTGCAGCAGCTCGCGCTGCTCGGCGTTGACCAGCGGGCCAACAACCGTGCGGGGATCCATCGGGTCCCCGACGACGACCTCGCTCATGGCCTTGGTGAAGCCGTCGATGAACTCCTCGGAACGCTCCTCGACGACGATGAAACGCTTGGCCGCGATGCAGCTCTGACCGTTGTTCTGCACGCGGGCCGTGACCGCCATCGGGATCGTGCGAGCCATGTCGGCTGAGCCGGCGACGATGAAGGCATCCGAGCCGCCGAGCTCGAGCACGCACTTCTTCAGGCTGGCGCCGGCCTGGCCGCCGACAATTTTGCCGGCGATCTCCGAGCCCGTCAGGGTGACCGCGGCGACGCGGTCGTCGGCGATCATGTCGGCCAGCTCGCGGTGGCCAATGAACAGGTTGGCGAAGACCCCCGCCGGGAAGCCCGCGCGACGAAACAGCCCCTCCAGGTAGAGGGCTGATCCCGGCACGTTGTGCGCGTGCTTCAAGATGCCGACGTTGCCCGCCATCAACGACGGCGCGGCGAAGCGCACCGCCTGCCAGAGGGCGAAGTTCCACGGCATCACCGCGAGCACGGTGCCGAGCGGTTCGTAGCGGATGCCGCTGCGCGACGCCGGCGACGCGATGATCTCCTCGCCGAGCAGGGACTCGGCGTGCTCGGCGTAGTAGCGCATCGTGGTCGCGCACTTCATCACCTCGCCCTTGGCCGACGTCAAGGTCTTGCCCATCTCCGAGGTGAGCAGGGCCGCGGTCGCGTCGAGCTCGTCCTCGAGCAGTTGCGCGGCACGGGCCATCAGCTCGCCACGGTCCTTGAACGGCGTGTCGCGCCAGCTGCGAAAGGCGGCGACCGCCGCGTCGAGGGCGGCTTCGACCTGCTCGGCCGTGTGCGCCGGGTACGACGCGATGACCTCTTCGGTGGCCGGATTAATGGCGGTGAACGACATGACGCTTCCCTTCTGTTCGCGGACCCCGGGGGCCGCACTGTCTAAACCAGTTCTAGTAGGAATTACGACGATCCGGAGTCGGCGCCGCCGCGATCGCGACGAAGCCCGCCCCGTCGACGACGCGGTCGTACACGGTTCGATCAACGTCGGGGTCGCCAGGACCTCGGACGAGGGCCGACCGCACCCCGAGCACGTGCCAGCCGGAACCCTCGAGAAGATCCAGGTGCTCGCGCAAGCTCGAGAATCGGGCCCCGCGGTAGAATGGGTGGCCGCTTCGACCGAGTTCGGCGTAGTCGCGGCCCCACGCACTCTCGGCGGGCACGACGCCGAGCACGAGGCGACCGTCACGACGAAGCACGCGCCGTGCTTCGTCGAGCACGGCCCTCGGGTCATCGGCGAAGCACAGCGTGACGACGGCGACCACCGCCGCGAACTGGTCGTCGGCGAAGGGGAGGCGCTCACCGAGTCCCCCCACCACGTTCACCGAACGGCACGTCGCGAGCTCGAGCGGGGTCCACGCCGGATCGAGGCCGAACCCGATCGACAGCGCCTCGGCGAAGCGTCCCGACCCGACGCCCACCTCCAGACGTGGCTGCCCGGTCACGTCGAGCAGGGGTCGCAGGCAGTCGACCTCTACCTCGAACAGCGCCCGCCCGCGGGGGCTGTCGTACCAGGCGTCGTAGCGCGCAGCCAGCTCGTCAAAGACCGACCACGTCGGCGTCGAGGGCGACCCCGACGAGCGACGGTGACCGGCGTGGCGCGGGGGCGTGAACGGCGTCACGTCGACGACACCGGTCCGTCGCCACGCTCGCGCGCTGGCGCCTCGACCTCGGTATTCGCCGACCCGACCACAAACGGCAGTGTCACGTCGTGCGCGCGCTTCGGCGCGGGGCCGGCGTGGGTCGCCGCGGCCAGCACCGCGGCCGTTCGCAGCATGATGCGTCGGGCCAACCACGTAAAGAAGAGGGCCATCGGCAGGTTCGCGAGCAGCGCCGTAAGAATGGTGACGTACTCGTCCTTCGTGCCGAGCGAGGTGTTCACGTCGAACCAGGCGTCACAGACGAGCATGGTGGCGGCCACGATCGCCGTGGCCGCGAGGATCTGCCGTCGATACCACGCCGCCCAGGCGGTGAGCGCCAACACGATCATGAGCGCACTGTCAAAGCCGACCCACGCGACGTTCCAGTTGTGAGCCCGAAAGCGCACCGGCAGCGAGATCGCGAGGTAGGCAGTCCAGGGGATCATCGCGAGCACGCCCAAGATGAGGGCCGAAGACAGCCACCGATGCAGCTCGATCGCGCGGTGCGTCGCGCGCGCGCTTTCGCCTCGCCGCGCGACACCCGGGCGGTGGATCGTTCGCGGCCCGTTCACGAGCTGGCGTCACAAGCGCGGCGTGCGGCGAACCCGTCGGGGGGCCGCGGTCGAATCGCGCGCGTCGATCCCGGTTGACCTTGCACGTTGCCCATGAACTCCTCACCCCCATCGTAGGAAGCGAACGGCGACCGAGCGACGGTCGCGCGGACACGGTGCCCGTCGGGCCTAG
Source organism: Acidimicrobiaceae bacterium (assembly GCA_027449665.1). GTDB lineage: Bacteria > Actinomycetota > Acidimicrobiia > Acidimicrobiales > RAAP-2 > RAAP-2. The sequence goes on from DAIDLE010000009.1 coordinate 88,032, forward strand.
GAGACTGTTGAATAATTTGGCTCTGAAAGCCGAGTTTTCGGACACCGGTCGTTGAGAATTGAAGGGTGCAAGGACTCAGCGAACCCAACCGTGAACTGCTCGATGCGGCGGCGCTCTGCCGACAACTCGTGCCCCAAGGGAGCGTCGAGGCGTTCTTGGCCGACCACCGTCACGAACTGTTCCCCGACGCGATGTTCGAGGACCTGTTCGTTTCTAAGCGCGGCCGACCCTCGATTCCCGCCGACACGGTGGCCTCGGTCATGGTGCTCCAGGCCCTCGAAGGTCTCTCGGACCGCGACGCCGCTCGCGCGTTGACTGACCGGATCAGTTGGAAGGTCGCCTGCGGTCTCGCCCTTGACGACGCGGGTTTCGACTACTCGGTCCTCACCTACTGGCGAACGCGCCTGCGCAACTCAGAACGTCCCGAGCGGATCTTCGAGGCGGTGCGCGCGGTGATCGAGGCCACCGGGGTTCTGAAGGGAAAGACCCGTCGGGCACTCGACTCGACGTT
>DAIDLE010000010.1:0-69016 GCA_027449665.1 Acidimicrobiaceae bacterium
TCACCGCGTAAAGTGCCGGGGAGTAAAAATCCGTGCACTGTCTGAGCGCCTTCGCGGGTCTTCCCGGGACAGGCAGGGGCCGGGACGACCCACCGCGAACCCGACTGGAACTTCGTGTCATCACCGGTGTCTTCGGGGAGCGTCCAGACACCGTCCGCGTCGAACTTATGAGGACGTCGAGATGGCGTCCGAGCGTTGACCAGATCCAGGTTGGATAGGAATCGCCTACCCACGGACTAGCCGTAAGGCGAGTGAGCGCTCGAGTGCGAGGTTCAAAGCTCGTGGCGACGCAGAATCCGACTGACTGCTCACCGATAGGCACGTAGTGAGTTCGACCTCGAGATACTCCGTGGTTTCGTCGAGATACTCCGTCGCCGGTGACGCTCGCCGCACTCGCGAACGACGGACGATTCAGGGAAACCGGCTCGTGGATGAGCCAGCTGTGGAGCCGGTGGAGGGATTCGAACCCACGACCTGACGATTACAAATCGCCTGCGCTACCACTGCGCCACACCGGCGTGGTGGCTTCCAGACTAGTGAGCGGTGGTCGTTGGTCGTAGGCTGTCGGCGTGAGCACGCCACCAACCGAACCAACGACGCCCGGTTCGCACTATCAGCCCTCCATGGGCGTGGTGCTCGTCATCCTCGTGGTGTTCGTCGCGGGCGCCTACCTGATGCTTCGGTCGTCTAAGCCGGGTCCCGTTACGGTCACCTCACCACCGGTGACCCAGCCCCACACGCGCACGAGTGTCCCCAAGACGACGTCAACCGTAGCCAAGGCCCAGGTCCGCGTGCAGGTAGCAAATGGGACGACGGTGGCGAATCTCGCTCGTAGCTACACCCAGCAACTCCTAACCTACGGATGGGACACGTTGCCGCAATTGAATGGACCGCGCGTTAGCGCGACCATCATCTACTTCAACCCGAACTTTCAATGGGCCGCGCGTGAGATCGCCACGGAGCTGAAATTTCCGATGACCGCAGTGCGCGCGCTCAATGGGCAGATTCCCGTCGCTGGAGCCGCGAGCGACGATGTCGTCTTGGTGCTCGGGCCAAACGCGGCGATTGCTGGCTAGGGCTCGAGCGGGACGTCGACCCCGTAGCGCGTCAGCGCCGCGAGCAGCACGTCGACCGCCATGGGCCGCAGTTCCTCTAGTGGTCGGTTCCGGTGTCGTCGAATACCGAGGTCGACTTGGGCGAGGCTTCGCACGCCAAACTTTGCCGCGACGTCGATGAGCAGGGCAATTTCAACGCCGTATTCCGGCTCGAGGTCGATTGCGTCGAAGACCGAGCGGCGGCCGGCTGTCTCGCCGGCCAGGGGCTGGCGAATCTCACCCAGTCCGGGGTAGAGCAGCGAGAGAATAGGTCGGGCGGTCAACTCGGTGACGCGGCCGCCGCCGGTGGGCATGTGGTGCAGGGGCCGTTCGTAGTAACCCTTGACCAATTCGATCTCGGCCGACTCGACCAGGGGCTGCACGAGTCGAGCGACGTAGTCGCGACCCGTGTTGAGCACATCGGCATCGAGGAAGACCGCGATATCCGACGCGGTGGCCGCGAGGCCCGTGGCCATCGCGTTGCCCTTGCCACCGTGGCTGTGCGGCGTCACTACTCGAGCGCCGTGGCGAGACGCCACGGTGGCCGTGTCGTCGTTCGAGTGATCATCGACCACCACCACGTCATCGATGACGTCGCGATCCGAGAGGACCGCGTCGAGGACGGCACCGATCGTTGAGGCCTCGTTGCGTGCCGGGATGATGACGGCGACTGAAGTTTCAGCCATGAGACGACGTACGCGCTCAGCGTCGAAGCTCTCGCGCGGAACAGTAAGCGGCACGTCGGGCATCGAGTATGAGGTTACGGGATGGCCCGGCGCGGGGCGCACTTGACAGCACGAGCTCACGTCGGCACAATGGAGTGGTCATCAAGAGCGACTGAGGGACGGGCCCTTTGAAGTCGCGACAACCAGTCCGTGCGCTATTCACGGACCAGGTGCCAAAGCCCGAACGATGCAAGGGGAGTTATGACGTTCGCAACTGGTCTCCAATGTCGAGAGTGCGGTGCGCTCTATCCGGCCGAGGCGCGCTACGCGTGCGACTTCTGCTTCGGACCGCTCGAGGTCGCGTACGACCTCGACGCGGCGCGAGGGGAGGTCAGCCGTGCCTCAATCGAGGCGGGTCCTGCCTCGATCTGGCGCTACCGCGCCCTGCTGCCCGATCCGGGAGTGGAACCAGTTGACCTAGGAGCCGGCTGGACGCCGCTTCGGCGAGCCACCCGTCTGGGCGAGGTGCTGGGCGTACGCGAGCTGTGGCTGAAGGACGACACGCGCAATCCGACCGGCTCGTTTAAGGACCGCGTCGTGTCGGTCGCGCTCTCCAGCGCCCGTCGACTCGGCTTCACCACCGCCGCGTGCGCCTCGACGGGCAATCTCGCCACGTCGGTCGCCGCGCACGCGGCCGCCATCGGCTGGCCGAGCGTCGTCATCATCCCGAGCGACCTCGAGTCGTCCAAGATCGCCATGACCGCAATCTTTGGTGGCACGGTGCTCGGCGTCGAGGGCAACTACGACGACGTGAATCGACTCTGCGTGGAGCTGGTGGCGGAGCACGCGGACTGGGCCTTCGCGAACGTGAACCTACGGCCGTACTACGCCGAAGGGTCAAAGACGCTGGCTTTCGAGATCGCTGAGCAGCTCGGGTGGCGCACGCCCGATCAGGTCGTCGTGCCCGTCGCGTCGGGCAGCCAACTTACGAAGGTGGCTAAGGGCTTTCACGAATTCATCGAGCTCGGCCTCGTGGTCGGGGGACAGCCGGTCGTGTTCGGGGCTCAGGCGGCCGGTTGCTCGCCGATTGCGACCGCCTTCGCCGACGGCGCCGACGTCGTCACGCCGCAGCGACCGAACACCATCGCGCGGTCCCTCGCCATCGGCAATCCCGCGGACGGACCCTACGTGCTCGACGAGTTGCGATCGCGAGGTGGGGACTGCGGCTCCGTGAGCGACGAGGAGATCCTCGAGTGCATCGGGCTGCTCGCGCGTACCGAGGGCATCTTCGCTGAAACGGCCGGCGGGGTCACCATCGCCTCACTGCGCCAACTCCTGCGGCGGGGCTCGATCGATCCCGACCGCTCGATCGTGGCCATCATTTCGGGTCACGGACTCAAGACACTCGACGCGGTGGTGGACACGGCGACCGTGAGCGCCACGATCAGCCCGTCGCTCGCCGACGCCGAAGAGGCGCTTCGCTTTCACCAATTGGTGGCGGCGTCGTGAGCGTCACCGTTCGACTCCCGAGTCAGCTGCGCGCCCTCGTGGGCGGCGTCGGCGAGGTTCCCGTGGAGGCGAGCACGGTGCGTGAGGCGATCGTGGCGGTGGACGCTGCCTACCCAGGGATTGCCTTTCGGGTGCTCGACGACCGCGGTGCGCTGCGTCGGTTCGTCAACGTGTTTGTCTCGGACGAGGACGTCCGGTTCCTGCAGGGGCTCGATACGGCGCTCGAGGCCGGTCAGACGGTCTCCCTCGTGCCGGCGGTGGCGGGAGGCTGAGCCGTTAGCACTCCTATGCTGTGAGTGCTAACATAGCGATGCACCAAAAAGGTTGCACTCTCGCACTAGGAGGAATCACCGTGGCGAAATTGATCGCTTTCGATGAAGAGGCTCGCCGCTCGCTCGAACGCGGCATGAACAAACTGGCCGACGCGGTCCGGGTAACCCTCGGTCCGAAGGGCCGCAACGTGGTGTTGGACAAGAAGTGGGGAGCCCCCACGATCACCAACGACGGCGTATCGATCGCGAAGGACATCGAGCTCGAGGACCCCTTCGAGCGCATTGGCGCCGAGTTGGTGAAGGAAGTCGCGAAGAAGACTGACGACGTCGCCGGTGACGGCACCACGACGGCGACGGTTCTCGCGTGGGCCATGGTCCGCGAGGGGCTGAAGAACGTGGCCGCCGGCGCCAACCCGATGTCGCTGAAGAAGGGTATCGAGGCCGCCGTCGAGGCCGCCGTCGCCTCACTGCACGACCTCGCCAAGCCGGCTGACACCAAAGAGCAGATCGCCCAGGTCGCGTCGATCTCCGCCGCCGACACCGAGATCGGCCAGATGATCGCCGACGCGATTGACCGGGTCGGCAAGGACGGGGTCATCACCGTGGAAGAGAGCCAGTCCTTTGGCATGGACATGGACCTGGTCGAGGGGATGCGCTTCGACAAGGGCTACATCTCGCCGTACTTCTCGACCGACACCGAGCGGATGGAAGCGGTGCTGGAGAACGCCTATCTACTGCTGGTCTCGGGCAAGATCACGGCGGTCCGCGACGTTCTGCCGGTACTGGAGAAGGTCATGCAGTCGGGCCGTCCGCTGCTGATCATCGCTGAGGACGTCGAAGGCGAGGCCCTGGCCACGCTCGTCGTGAACAAGATTCGTGGCACCTTCAAGTCGGTGGCCGTGAAGGCGCCGGGCTTTGGTGAGCGTCGCAAGGCGATGCTCCAGGACATCGCCATCTTGACCGGCGCGACCGTGATCGCCGAAGAGGTGGGCCTGAAGCTGGAGAATGCGACGATCGAGCTGCTCGGCACGGCCCGCAAGGTGGTCGTCACCAAGGACGAGACCACGATTGTCGAAGGCGCGGGTTCGGACGACGACATCAAGGGGCGCATCAACCAGATCAAGGCCGAGATTGAGAACACCGACTCCGACTACGACCGCGAGAAGCTTCAAGAGCGCCTCGCCAAGTTGTCCGGCGGCGTCGCGGTCATCAAGGTTGGAGCCGCGACCGAGGTCGAGCTGAAGGAGAAGAAGCACCGCATCGAGGACGCCGTCTCGACGACGAAGGCGGCCATCGAAGAGGGTGTCGTGCCCGGCGGTGGCGTGGCGTTGCTGCGCAGCCAGAGCCGGATTCTCGAGGCCGCTGAGAAGTTGTCGGGCGACGAGGCCACGGGTGCTCGGATGGTCGCCAAGGCCGTTGAGGCGCCACTCACCCAGATCGCGGTGAATGCCGGATTGGAGGGTGGTGTCATCGTTGATAAGGTGCGCAACCTCCCCAAGGCGACCGAGGGTTTGAACGCGGCGACGGGAGAGTACGAGGACCTCATCAAGGCCGGCGTGATTGACGCCGCCAAGGTGACACGTTCGGCGCTGCAGAACGCGGCGTCCATTGCGGCGCTGTTCCTCACGACCGAAGCGGTGATCGTCGACAAGCCCGAAGAGAAGGCCCCGGCGATGCCCGGCGGCGGCATGGACGACTACTAAATCGATCGAGTAGTTCAATCGAGAGTGACGAGTCGAGCGCGGGGCCTTCGGGCCCCGCGCTCGTGCGTTCGACGTCGATTCGTATCAGCGAGAATCGCCGTAGCATGAAGCTATGAGTACACCGCCACCCGTGTTGACGTCGCGCGGGCTCAACGTCGTCCACCTCTTCTGCCACCCCGCCGGGCCCGTCGACGCTGGGGCCGTACGCAAGGCGGTCGACGACGCCGTCGGCGCGGGCCTGCAGGTGGTAACCGCGGCCATTGTCGGTGCGAAGGCGGACACCTGCTTCATGGTGCTCGGCGACGACCTCTGGGATCTGCGTCGTTTCCAGTCCAAGATCCAGGCCGCCGGCCTCCACGTCGCGGAGAGCTACGTCTCGGTGACCGAGGTCAGCGAGTATGCCGGGGGCATGCCCGAGAAGATGCTCAACGACCGGCTCTTTCCGAAGCTGCCGCCCGAGGGCATGAGTGCGTTCTGTTTCTACCCGATGTCCAAGCGACGAGGGGAGTCGCACAACTGGTACGCGCTGGCGTACGACGAGCGCGAGGCGCTGATGCGCCAGCACGGCGCGTCCGGGCGTACGTTCCGCGGCCGCGTGCTGCAGGTCGTGACCGGCTCGACGGGACTGGACGATTGGGAGTGGGGCGTCACGCTCTTCGCGGTGCACGTCGATGATCTGAAGGACTGCGTCTACACGATGCGCTACGACGAAGCATCCACCCTCTACGGCGAGTTCGGCGCCTTCTATACGGGCATGGTGGGTACCGTCGACGAGGTGCTCGACGCCGCGATCGGGTGACCGTGAACGAGCCGGTGACCGAAAAGATGCTCCTGCGCTGGGCCGAGTCGCTCGCGGGCGTGGCTCGCACCGGAATGGGGTTCACCGAGAGCCTGTTCGAGCGCGAACGCTACGAGGAGGTGCTGCGTATCGCCGCCGACATCAAAGCGGCCGCGGACTTTGGACGTGACGGGCGGCCCGACGTCGACGGTTACGTCACGGACTGGCTCGGTGACGTGGGGCACGGCGTGCCCGGCTACGCGACCCCGAAGGTCGCCGTGGGGGCCGCGGTCACGAACGACCGCGGCGAGTTGCTGTTGATTCAGCGAGCCGATTCGGGGGTCTGGCTCTACCCGACGGGCTGGTGTGACGTTGGCTACTCGGCCCCCGAGGTGGTCGTCAAGGAGGTGCTCGAAGAAACGGGCATCGAGGTCGAGCCCGTGCGCCTCATCGGCGTGCTCGACGGGATGCGGCTCGGCGTGTCACGAATCCCGCTGTACTCGTTGCTGTTCTTCTGTCGGGCGACGGGCGGGTCACTGCGGATCCATCCACTCGAGTGCACCGACGCCGGTTGGTTCACGCGCGACAATCTGCCGGCGGGGACGCTCGGCGCCGAGCGTTGGGCGGACCCGATCTTCGCCGCGATCAACGACGAAGATCGCGACGTCTACTACGACGACCTGCGTCGGCCAGTCTGGCGAGGCGAAGGGTGAGCGTCGTCGTCTCCGTGGCGAGCGAGGCGTCGCCCGGATTGCGAGACGCGCTGAACCGGCTGCTCCCCCAGCTCTCGAGAACGGCTGCGCCGCTCACCGACGACGACCTCGACGCGATCATTTCGTCACCGAGCACCACGCTCTTCGTGGCGACGCTTGACGACGTGATCGTCGGGGCGCTGACCCTGGTCGACTTCGCGATCCCCAGCGGCCGTCGAGCGTGGATCGAGGACGTCATCGTCGAGGCCACGGCGCGCAACGTCGGCGTCGGTGCGGCACTGACTCGTGCCGCCCTCGACGTGGCCCGCGACCACGGTGCGCGGACCGTGGACCTGACGAGCCGCCCGTCGCGAGCCGCCGCGAACGAGCTGTACCGGAAGTTGGGCTTCGTCGGGCGCGACACCAATGTCTACCGTTTTTTCATAGAAGGTTGATGCGCAGAGGTTTTTGCCCCGTGCCCGCGCTGGAATTGTCATTTGCCTCTGCGGCTTAGGATTCCCCAATGAACGAAGACCACTCCGATGATGACTTCTCTGAGTTACCTCGTTCAGAGTTTGCGTTTCCTGGTTCACTTCGAGACCGTCTGGTAGGTGCCATCCTCGATGGTCACAAAGTGACAACTACGTCACTCGCTATGGAGTACGAAATCAAGCACGAGACCTTGCCGTGCGTAGGACAGCGCTCAATCGTGGTTGACTCTCATGATCAACCTGTATGTGTGATTGAGACAGTGGATGTACTCACCGTTCCGCTTGGCGAAGTGGGCTACCAACATGTACTAGACGAAGGTGAGGGGCATGCGACCGTGTCTGAATGGCGGAAGGGCCACGAAAACTTCTGGCGCAGTGAAGAAATGAGATTCTCTCTCGGTGGTGCGGCTCCGATTCTTGACGACTCGACGCTTGTCGTTTTAGAACGTTTTCGGGTCGTGGAGGGACTGCGCCCAACCACGAAGTGATTCTCCAAACCTCCCGACCATTGTCGTGAGTGAAGGTCCGTGAGATCATTAGAGAACTGGAGCGCGACGGTTGGGTACAGGTCCGACATAGGGGAGCCACCGGCACTGCCACCATCCGACGAAGCCCGGGACGCTGACGGTGCCCGGCGCGATGGGAGACGATCTGCACCGGGAGCTCCTCGGTAGCATCATGAGGCAGGCGGGATTAGAGGGGAGGAAGCGATGATTGAGGATGTGGTTGTTATTGAGCGCTCTTTGAACAACTACGGAGCGTGGGTCCCCGATCTCGAAGGATGTGTCTCAACCGGTAAAACGATCGAGGAGGTCAAGGAGAACATTGCCGGGGCCATTCAAATGCACATTGAGCTAATGCGTGAACATGGCGAAGTTGTCCCGCCCCCAACTGCACAGGTGGCGGTGGTGCAAGTTGCCTCATAGTCAGAGCCACTGACATCAGGGTTTGCCACACAAACGCGCACAGGTACCTGATCGAGGGCTGAAATTCCTCCGACCGTTGTGTCGCGGTGAAGGTACGTGAAATCATCCGCGAACTCGAAAGTGAAGGCTGGTTTCTCAGTCGCCAACGAGGAAGTCATCGTCAGTTTCATCACCCCACCAAGGAGGGTTGCGTCACTGTCCCTGGAGCGTTGGGTGACGACGTGTCAAAAATGACCCTCGCTAGCATCGTGAGGCAGGCCAGACTGAAAAGGAAGCCCAGATGACCGAGTACACAATCGTTATCGAGGACGCTGGTTCCAACTTCAGCGCGTACGTCTTGGGACTCGACGGCTGCATCGCGACCGGACACACCGTTGAGGAAGTCGAAGAAAACATGCGCGAGGCGATCGAGTTTCACCTTGAGGGTATGCGGCTTCACGGCGACCAACTCCCTTCGCATATGCCGATCGTAAAGACGGTCCAGGTTGCTTCTTAAATTCATTTGAATTCTGCCAGGGCGCGATAGAGGGCGATAGAGGAATGTCTGTCGTATATGGCTTTGTGGCAAGCTCCGTCGGTGAAGGAGTGCGGGACGTGCCACATTCGGTACCGGTAGTGCACGGGTCAACGACTCCGAACTATCACTGGTTCGGATCACACCAGCCCATGCTCACCGCTACGAGGCGGTAGACCACGCTCTGGCATAGTTCACCATCTCCAACGTGGGCGGAATCATTGTGGCCGTCGCTGGAATCCACCGTGAGGTCGCACTGGGGTGACGATAGCCTGTGGCGTGTCGATCCTGACTCGTCAACTCATCACCACCTTCCAGTCTTCACTTCGATCGCCCGTACCATTCCCTCGAGTCACCTTGACGGGCGGCGGGTCCTTGCCATCCGTGTTCGCCGTTAGCGATATGGCGCAAGCATCAATTGCCGTGGCCGGTGCAGCGTTGGCGGCGTACGTCGCGTTGAACTCGGGAGACCCTGCGCCCGACGTGACCGTCGATCGAGATTTGGCGTCCGCGTGGTTTGCGGGGTCGCTTCGACCTCAGGGCTGGAATTTAGCACCGGCGTGGGACGCCGTGGCCGGCGATTACGCATGTAGCGATGGCTGGATCAGGCTCCATACCAACGCGGTGCGTCATCGAGACGCGGCACTGGCTGTTCTTGGAGTCCCCGGAGACCGAACCGCCGTCGGCGCCGCGGTGGGCACGTGGTCCGCGCAAGAATTGGAGGCGGCGATCGTCGCGTCGGGCGGCGCCGCGGTGGCGATGCGGAGCATTGTCGAGTGGCGCGAGCACCCACAGGGTCGAGCCGTTGCTTCTGAACCGCTGATCTGGTTTGAAGCGACATCAGTAGGCGAACGTCGCGACGAGTCGCTTCCAACGAGTGGACGTCCGCTTGAGGGGCTGCGAGTACTCGACCTTACTCGAGTACTCGCGGGTCCAGTCGCGACCAGACTGCTCGCCGGGTGGGGCGCTGAGGTGCTGCGAATCGATCCGCCCGACTGGGACGAGCCCGCGCTGGCTCCGGAGGTGACGATGGGCAAGCGTTGTTCGCGGCTCGACCTTCGTACGGCGGCGGGAAAAGCTACGTTTATCGAACTACTCCGCTCGGCGGACGTTTTGGTGCACGGGTATCGACCAGGCGCCCTCGACGCACTGGGACTGGGCGAGGATGTTCGTGACGAGGCTCGCCGTGGGCTTGTCGACGTGAGTCTCGACGCCTACGGTTGGACTGGACCGTGGCGGCAACGTCGAGGCTTTGACAGCCTGGTTCAGATGAGCTCGGGCATTGCCGATGCCGGCCGTGTCGCGAGTGGAGGCGACCGACCAACGCCGCTACCCGTACAAGCGCTCGACCATGCATCGGGTTACCTGTTAGCCGCAGCCGCGATCACTGGTCTCGCGCGGCGCCGGATTGACGGCACCGGCAGCCGATGGCGCACGTCACTGGCGCGAGTGGCGGACGTGCTCATCGAGGCGGGACCACGGTGGATACCTGATGAACTGCATGGCGCGCCCGTCATTCCTGAACCAACTGGTCCGATTGAGCGAACGGCGTGGGGTAACGCGTTGCGTATCCAGGCTCCGCTAATCGTGCAAGGGTCCCCTCTTCAGTGGACGCTGCCCGCCCGCCCTCTGGGCTCAGATAGTCCGCAGTGGATTAGCGCCGACCCGGCGTGAGTAGTCCGGCCACGGGGCCCTTTCTCTTGTTCGAGACGCGTGCGAGACTCGTGGAGTGTCACTGGGCGCCCGCGATGACGACGTGTTGCTCGAGCAGATCAACTACTACCGAGATCGTGCCAACGAGTACGACGACTGGTTTTGGCGTCGCGGGCGCTACGACCGGGGTCAGGACGCGACGCGACGATGGTTTGAACAGCTGGGGGAGGTTCGTGCCGCGCTCCGTGCCGCGCCCCTTGACGGGAAGAACATTCTGGAGCTCGCTCCCGGCACCGGACTCTGGACCCGTGAGCTGAGCGCTCGAGCCGCTCACCTCACAGCGGTAGATGCGTCGAGCGAGATGATCGCGATCAATCGTGAGCGGTTAGGCGAACGGGTCGAGAAGGTCACCTACATTGAGGCGGACCTGTTCCAGTGGCGACCCACACAAGAATTTGATGCGATCATCTTCTGCTTCTGGATTAGCCATATTCCGACGAGACTCATCGACGACTTCCTCTCGAACGTGGCGACCATGCTCGTTCCCGGCGGGACGGTGTTCTTCGTCGACTCGCGCAGGGAGCAGCGCAGTACTGCGGTGGATCACGAGCTTCCCTCGCGAGATGAAGAAGTGATGACTCGCCGACTCGATGATGGCCGCGAGTTCACCATCGTCAAGAATTTCTGGCCGGCTTCGGTATTGGAGGAGACGTGTCGGCGAGCTGGACTCGACGTGCGGGTGTTCGAGACGGCTGACTTCTTTCAATTCGCTATCGGAACTCGACGGTAGGCGCCACGGCCAGTGCATTAGGTCAAGATCGGCCCACCTCAAGTCGTGACGCTCGGCGAAGCGAGGCATCAGCGTCGTCGGCGGTTGTCGCGTCGGTGCGCCACCAACGTGACGGAACCATCAAACCGTCGCCCATGTCACGTGATTCATGATGGCGGGTGGGCCAGTCGTGGCCCGAGTCGTCGACACTCGTAAAGCCCACCTGGATGTTCGAGCCGTCAGGCGCCACGTCGTGCACGACGGTCGCGACGAAGAGTACATTGGACCGTCGTGTACCTTGAGCCGATGTCCGCCAGTGACATTCAGGCCTGGCTCGCTGTCGTCTGGGCGAACTACTTCGACGACATGGTCGCTGCGGGCATTACGCCGGACTACGCCAGGGCCAACATTGAACAGCACCAGTCAAGTCTGTTCGCCGACGGCATCCCTAACGAACAGCAGCGCTTTTTCAACCTCGTAGACAGCGAAGTGCGTGTCGGGGAACTGTGGCTCGCTCGCCAGGGTGACGATTCGCGTGAGTGGTTCATCTTCAACATCGACGTTGCGCAATCGCACCGAGGCCGGGGTCTCGGCCGCGCCGCGATGCTGGCCGCCGAAGACTACGTGCGAAGCCACGGTGGCACGAAACTGAGCCTGAACGTGTTTGGCCCCAACGCGATCGCGCGACGCCTGTACGAGTCCTTGGATTACCGCACGATCTCCGTAGGTATGTCCAAGGATCTCGTCGTGGGGACCTAATCGTCAGTGATCCGTTGCGCATCGAGTCGTGTGGCGTTCGCTACGCCCACTGATAGCGGTTCGATGGGACAGAAACCGCGAACGACTCGCGGGTTTCCGTCGGTTTTCGATGTTCGGCTCTCGCGACTCGAGCCCGAGCGAGTTCGTAGCGCACGTAGCCGTGTTGGTCGGGTCGTCGCGTCGTGCGCCAACGCCGATGTACGTCCCAGCCGACGACGTGGGAGACAAGGCCGCACTAGTTTGCTCGACTGGGCGCTGCCCGCGCGTCGCCGTGTCGGGGCGTTCGCGCGTTGTGCTAATCACTGAAACGTAGGCGAGGCCCGTCGGGAACGAGTTGACCGCAGCGCTCGCGGCTCGTGGTGCTTGACCAGTCGCGAGCGACGCTCGTGGATCACGGTCGCCACGGTAGCTGTGCTGGCGCTGGTCACGACGCCCGCGAGAGCAGTTCGCGCCGTCGACGTTGACGCGCGGACACACGTCAGTGGGCGTCACGTGGCGAGGTACGACGGGCGGCTGAGCGGGTCACGGCGGTGAGCCCTTCTGGCTCCGCAACACGGGCCGGGCGGCCTGCGTCGTGACGGGTTACCCAGCTATCTCGTACACCGCGCCAGCGCCGAGTAGCCCCGTGCGAGTGCACGATTCGTCTGGTTGTGAGAACCAGGGTTCGCAACGGTACGGTGCGCGCCGCGTACTACGCATTCGCTTGGCGCCGCGCGCGGTGGCGTCACTCTGGCTGTTGGGAGAGGACATCATGGGACCGCGCCTCGCGTCGACCGACGTGTTGGTTGAGGTTACCCATTTGACCGGGCTCGCCACGTTCCACGTACCCGTCGGCTACGCCACGCGGCCCTGTTGCGGTGGGGGTCTAACGGCGAACGCCATTGCTCTCGGACCGTCGGGCAGCAATCCGTCTCATTTGTTGCGCATCGAAATCCTGCACTGATGTCACGAACTCGTGTGACCACTCGTAGGGGACTCGCGGTGTGCCGGTAGGATGATGGAGTGATCGTCTGTGTTCCGGTGACCCCCGATGAGTTGGTGGACCCCCGATGGGGCCGGGCCGATCGCGTAGCGGTGGTCGAGGTTGTTGATGGCCAGATCGTGCAGTGGCGCGACGTCGATGTCTCGTGGGATGAGCTGCACGACGCCGGATCGTCGGCTCGCCACCACGCGCGAATTGCGCGTTTCCTGCGCGAGCATCACGTCGATACCGTGGTCGCCCACCACGTCGGCGATGGCATGATTCGCATGATGGACACGATGGGATTGACCCTGCACCTCGAGGCGAGTGGCGCCGCCCGCGCCGCCGTCCTTCGTGCCGTGGCCAACTGAGCTGAAGAACACCGAACCGAGGCCGCGCGACCATCGCCGTCAGGCGAGGTCGACCGGTCGCACCCGATGTCACGGTACCGCGTTGGACGGGTGAAAAATAAGTTTCAGATGCCTCGTCGTCGAGACGAAACCATCAGAAATTTCTATTCGTGCGCCCACGTGATGAGGAGTTACCCACAGGTAGTGCAATCGGATGCGGTCTGCGTACCTGAGAGTGACCAGTGTCGAAACCCCAAGTCTGGTACGAATCGTGGGGATTTGCACCGTCGCGCGCTTGACACGTGTCGACCTATTTGATAGAAACTCTCAATCTCGTTACGTCGTAGTGGCGGCGCAAGGCGAACACTCGGGGGGAGTGGCGTGACGCTTTTCTGGTTATCGGTCGGCTTCGGGTTCGTCACGGCCTCGGTGCTGACGATCTCGGCGGTCGGCCTCAGCTTGCAGTTCGGCATCACGAACTACATCAACTTCGCGTACGGCGACTTCATGGCGCTCGGCGCGTACTTCACCTACGTGCTGAACGCCGAGTTCTTTCACCTCAACGTCTGGGTGGCGCTCGTGGGCGGCTCACTGCTGATGGGGATACTCGCGGTTCTTCTGAACCAATTTCTGTTGAGTCCCTTCGCGCGCCGATTCAACAAGACCTTCTACGTGATGATCGTGACGTTCGGGCTGTCGCTGATCATCTTGAACGTGATCTACTCGATCTGGGGACCCGACGTGCGCACGTACGTGATGCCCCTCGAGCGCGTCGTTCACGTTGGCCCGTTCCTATTGACGCGGGACCAGATCATCGTGATGTTCGTGGCGATCGTCATGATGCTGGCGATCCACCTCATGCTGAAGACGACCCGACTCGGCAAGTCGATGCGCGCGATGTCGGACAACACGACCCTCGCCATGACCAGCGGTATCGATACGCGCCGGATCACCACGATCACGTGGTTCCTCTCGGGGACGATGGCCGGACTGGCGGGATCGGTCCTGGGCATTACCGAGGGCAACCTGACGCCGGCCGCCGGTGAGCTCTTCTTGTTCGTCATCTTCGCCGCCGTGATTGTCGGCGGTGTCGGCAGCATCTACGGCGCGATGGCCGGGGCCGTGCTCATCGGCATGGCCACCGAGGTGTCGGCGGCCTTCATCAATCCCGAGTACAAGCTGGACGTCGCGTTCGTCATCTTGATCCTCACCCTGCTGTTCAGGCCGAGCGGCCTGTTCGCGCGACCCGGAAAGGGTTAAGGCCATGTCAGCGTTTTGGTACTACGTATTCACCCTGGTTTTCTTCCTCTTCGACTACTTCATTCTCGCCATGGGTCTGAACATCCAGTACGGCGAGACGGGGATCCTCAATTTCGCCTACATCGGCTTCGTCGCGATCGGCTCGTACATAACTGGCGTGACGAGCCTGCCGAGTTCGGCAGGCACCGGGCAGCAGTACATCCTCGGCTGGGGGCTACCGTTCCCCATTAACCTCCTGCTGGGGGGCCTCGCGGCGTCGGCGCTGGCGGTGCTGGTCGCATTCATTGCCCTGCGCCGGCTGCGCACCGACTACCTCGCAGTCGTCCTGATCTCGCTCTCCCTGGTGCTCTACGACGTCATCAACAACTACGTGCCCCTCTTCAACGGCGCCGACGGCCTCTACAACGTGCCCGAACCACTGGCCGGATTCTTCAAGCTCACGACTAACTCATTCATCCCGTTCTTCGCGGCGGTGTCCGGCGTGGTCGCGCTCATCTTGTGGTGGGTCATGCACCGGATCACCAACGCGCCGCTCGGGCGGACCTTCCGCGCGATCCGCGATGACGACGGGGTCGCCGCCGCCCTCGGCAAGGGCGTCTTCCGCTACCAGTTGACCTCCATGATCATCGGCGCGTTCTACGCCGGCGTCGGTGGCGGCCTGATCATCCAGTTCGGCGGTTCGTTCAACCCGACGGCGTGGCTGCCCGGCGAGACGTTCGTGGTCTTCGCCGTGATCATCGTCGGCGGCGTGGGCAACAACGTTGGCATGCTGGTCGGCGCGCTGCTGGTTGAGACGCTCCTCATCCACCTGCCGGCATTCCTGCCCGCCATCCCGGGTCACCCGGGGCTGATCGAGTACGTCGACACCATGGTGGTTGGCGTCTTGCTGATGGTGATGCTGTGGTTTCGACCCCAGGGTGTTGTGCCCGAGCGAATTCGACGCAGTCCCATCTCGCTCGCGAAGCGCTCAGCGCCGACAATCATCGACGCGACAGTGCCGCCCGAATCCGTCGACACCACGGCCGCAGCTCAGGAGATCGCATGACCGATCCGGCGATGTCACTAGCGGGCGCCGAGTATGCGCTTAACTGCGAGGATCTGACGAAGTCGTTCCAGGGCGTCATGGCCGTTACGGGGGCCACGTTCGACGTCCCGCGCGGCATGATCACCGCGCTGATCGGTCCCAACGGCGCCGGTAAGACCACCGTCGTGAACATCTTGTCGGGCATGATGCGCAGTGACAGCGGGCGCATGACGGTTGACGGGATCGACGTCACCAACTGGGAGTCCTTCAAGATTGCCCGCCTGGGACTGATGCGGACATTCCAGCTCTCGCGCGAGCTCGGTGGGCTGACGGTGCTCGAGAACCTCCTCGTCGCCCCCCAGCACCAGTCGGGCGAGTCGCTGTTCAACATCTTCTTTCGCCCCGGTCGAACCAAGCGCGAAGAGCTGGCGAACACGGAGCGCGCCCTCGAAATACTCAACACGTACGGTCTCTACGAGTTGCGCGACAGCCGCGCCCGCGAGCTGTCGGGCGGCCAGAAGAAGCTCCTCGAGATCGCCCGCGGCATCATGGCCGCCCCCAAGATCCTGCTGCTCGACGAGCCGATGGCGGGGGTGAACCCCGCGCTGATCGACCGGATCGGTGGCTACATCTTGGACCTCAAGGCGCAGGGCATGACCATTTTGATGGTCGAGCACAACCTGAACGTCGTGGAGAAGATCTGCGATCACGTCATCGTGCTCGCCGAGGGTCGCACGCTCGCCACCGGACGACTGAGTGAACTTCGCGCCAACGCAGAGGTCGTCCAGGCCTATCTCGGAGAGGTGATCAATGCCGGCCCTACTCGCTGAGAACGTCACGTCGGGCTACGGCCGCACCGCCATCATCACCGACATCTCGCTGTCGGTCGACGCGGGCACGGTGACCACGATCATCGGGCCCAACGGCGCGGGCAAGTCGACGTTCGCCAAGACCCTCGTCGGGATTCTGCGACCGTCGACCGGCCGCATCATGATCGGTGACCTCGACATCACGCGAATGGCGGGCCACCAGATTCCGCGCCACGGGCTCGTCTACGTGCCCCAGAACGATAACGTGTTCAAAAACCTGACCGTTCGCGAGAATCTCGAGGTAGGCGGCTTCGCCGCCAAGGGCGACTCCAGCGCCCGGATGGAGGAGATCTTCGCGGTCTTCACCGACCTCGACAAGGCCCGCGACAAGAAGGCCGGCTTCTTGTCGGGCGGCCAGCAGAACCTGCTCGCGATCGCGCGCTCGTTGATGGTGGATCCGTCGGTGATCGTGCTCGACGAGCCGACCGCAGGCCTGTCGCCGGCCTACACCGACGTGGTGTGGAACCAGATCGAGCGGATCGCCGCCACGGGGACTGGCGTGCTCGTGGTCGAGCAGAACGTCGAGCGGGCCCTCAAGCACGCGCACTTCGTGCACATCTTCGTCGCCGGCTCGAACCACGTGCACGGGCTCGCGTCAGAGATTGCGTCACTAGACCTCGCCGCGATCTTCCTCGGTCGCGCCGAGGCGAAATAGGTCGTCGACGCCGGGAGGTTCCCGGCGTCACGAAGCAGAAAGAGCAAGGGGGAGTATTCACATGAAAGCAAGCAGGCGGTTCGCGAGAGGGCGCGGAGGCTCCAGAGCCGCGCTCGTCCTCGCGACGGTGGCGTCGCTGGTCGGCGTCGGTGTCGCCAGTGGCACGGCGGGCGCAGCGAAGAAAGAGCCGAAGTTGGTGGTCGGGGCGATCCTGCCCTTCACCGGATCGAAGTCGCTGCTGTCGTCGTGGGGCACCCACGGCATCAAGGTCGGCATCTACGAGGTCAACCAGAACGGCGGGGTGCTCGGGCACCAGCTGACGTCGCAGTACGTCGATGACTCGGCGGACTCGGTGGACACGCTGCCGGCCTTTCGCCGGCTGATGACGAGTCACCCGTCGTTTATCGTGGGGCCGTTCTCGCCGACGATCGAAGCGGTGATCAACCAGTTCCAGCCGAACAACGTGGTCGACTTCATGGTCGGCGGCCTCAGCAACCTCGACACGATGCGCTACAAGTACGTGTTCCGCACGACGGCGTCGGACTCGACCGAGGCCATCGCCATGGCGTACTACGCGATCAGCCACGGCTGGAAGACGGCGTCGCTGATGTTCGACAACTCGGCGAACTCCCAGGGCTTCGTGCCGCCGTTGATGAAGGCCTTCAAGGCACTCGGGGGAACGATCCAGCAGAACATCACGCTGACCCCGGGCCAGTCCTCGTACAGCTCGGAGCTGACCCAGGCCTTCGCGGGCAACCCGCAGGTCGTCTTTGACTCGATGGACACCCAGACCTTCGCGACTCTGATGACCGACGCGCAGCAGCTCGGCTACACGACGGCCGCCCAGTGGGTCGGTGACGACCTGCAGTCGGCCGCTCAGGGCGCGTACGCCCAGTCGTTCGGGCCCGCGGCGTCGACGAACCTGACCGCGGCGCTGCCGGCGACGCCCACGGCGTCGAACGACGCGTACAACCACTTCCTGGCCGACTACCAGAGCGTGTGGCGTACCACGTCGATCCTGCCCACCACCTTCAACTTCTACGACTCGATCGTGATCGCCTCGCTCGCGATGACTGAGGCGAACTCGACGAACCCGAAGGTGTGGGTCAACGACGTGATGAAGGTGTCGGACCCGCCGGGGATTCCCTGCTACACCTACGCGTCGTGCGTGCGTCTGATCAAGGCCCACAAGAAGATCAACTACCAGGGCGCCGGTGGTAACGACGACTTCAACAAGTACCACAACGTCTTTAGTGGCTTCCAGATGGTCGGTTTCGACTCGAAGCTGAACAACGTGATCCGTACCTACGTCACCGCGAAGCAGTTGGCGTCGGTCGTAGCGAAGGAAGGGTAGTACTCGCGGTAGTCGTTCGCCCGCCGTGGCGCGTCGCGCCACGGCGGGCGAACCCCCCCGACGCTCGTCGCCGAGCCGTCGCCCGACGCCCCGCGGGACCATCGGGGACGTGCGCGAGACGTCGCTCGACGTCGGTAAGGATTGGAGCATGGTCGCTTTACTCGACGGCGTGAGGGTCATCGATGTAACGACCGTGCTCGCCGGCCCCTTCGCGGCCTACCAGCTCGCGCTGCTCGGGGCCGATGTCGTCAAGGTTGAGATCCCCGGTACCGGTGATCTGGCCCGGGACATGGGAGATGACGAGTACCTCAAGTCCGAGGCCATGGGGGCGGCGTTCATCGCCCAGAACAGCGCGAAGCGGTCGGTAACCGTCGACCTCAAGCGGGCGGGCGGACGCGAGGTCTTCACGCGGCTGGTGGCTACGGCCGACGTCCTGCTCGAGAACATGCGCCCGGGCGTGCTTGAGCGGCTCGGCTTCTCGTGGGACCGGCTGCACGAGCTCAACCCTCGACTGGTCTACTGCGCCGTGTCGGGTTTCGGCCAAACGGGCCCGTTGGCGGGCCGCGCGGCGTACGACCAGATCATCCAGGGACTCGCCGGGATGGCCGACGTGACGGGCCATCCCGAGGGCGGTCCCCTGCGGGTCGGGTTCCCGATCTGTGACACGCTGGGCGGCTACGCCGCGGCGATGGGCATCGCCGCGGCCCTCGTTCGCCGCGAGCGCGACGGCGTCGGCCACGTCCTCGACGTCTCGATGCTGGAAACGGCGCTGACGGCCATGGGCTGGGTAGTCTCGGAGCAGTTGATCACCGGACGTGACGCCGGGCGCCACGGCAACGACAACGCGGCGTCCTCGCCGTCGGGCACCTTTCGTACGGGCAATGGCCTGTTGAATATCGCGGCCAACACCCAATCCCAGTTCGAAGCGCTCTGCGCGGTCCTCGGCCGCGACGACCTCGTGGCCGACGCACGGTTCGCAACGCGAGCTGATCGCAAGCGTCACCGAGCGGCCCTTACCGCTGAGATCGAGTCCGCGCTGGCCGCCGCGTCAGCCGATCACTGGGAGGCGCAGCTCGCGACCGTGAGCGTGCCGGCGGGGCGCGTACTGAGCCTCGGCGACGCGCTCGGCCAAGCGCAGATTCAGTCACGCGCTCTCGTCCACGACGTCGAGGTCGACCTACCGTCACGGTCTCGAGTGTCGGTACTGGGCAGCGCGATCCGCGTCGACGGTGCGAGCCTCGGTCCGACGAGTCGACCGCCGCGGCTCGGCGAGCATACCGCGACGATTCTCAGTGAGCTGGGCTATTCCGCCGACGACGTACGGGCGCTGCGCGATGACCACGCCATCTGAGCCTCGCGGCGCGCCGAGCCGTCGCCAGCTGCCCCGCGTCGAGATCATCGAAGAGGGGATGCGCGAGGGCATGCAGATCGAGAGCGCCGACATCACGGTCGAGCGCAAGCTCGAACTGCTCGACGCGCTATCGCGGTCCGGGCTCTCGACCATCGTCGTTGGATCGTTCGTGAGCGCGGCCTGGACCCCGCAGATGGCCTCCATTGATGAGCTGGTCACCCGATTCACACCGGTCGAGGGCGTGGTCTACACGGCGCTGGCCCTCAACGAACGCGGCCGCGAGCGGCTGCGGGCCCACGTGCCGCCGCTCAGCGAGCCCGACGAAGTACCCCGCACGCTCGTCCACCTCTGTGACGTCTTCGTGCGGCGTAACACGAACCGGTCCCAGCAGGCCGAGATCGACGAGTGGCCGTCGATCGTGGCGCGCGCCGTGGACTCGGGCGCGACGCGCGCCGGCATCGGCATCAACGCGGCGTGGGGTTCGAACTGGCTCGGGCCATTCGACGAAGCCACGCGCACGGCGATGCTCGAACGCCAGTACGACCTCTGGACGGCCGCGGGCGTGACGGTCGACCGCGTCTGGATTGGCGATCCCATGGGCTGGAATCGTCCCGATCAGGTCGCCTCGCAGCTGCGCACGCTGCGCGAGCGCTGGCCGGGCATCACGCGGGTGCACCTGCACCTGCACGACGCGCGCGGCACCGCCTTGCTGTCGGCCTACGAAGCGTTGCGAACGCTTGGCCCCGAGTGCACGCTGGTGCTCGACAGCTCGATCGGGGGGATGGGCGGGTGCCCCTACGGCGGTCACGGCCGCATGACGCGCATGATCCCCACCGAGGATCTGGTCGATCTCTTAGAAGAGCTCGGCGTCGACACCGGCGTCGACCTCGACCGCTTGATCGACGCCGCGCTGCTCGCCGAAGACGTCGTCGGACACCCGCTCTGGGGCCACGTCTCCAAGGCGGGCCCGCGCCCGCGCGGGGACCGCCTGTTCCCGATGGATCTCCCCTTCATCGAGACCGAGGCGGAAGCGCAGCACTTTCGCCGGGGACCCGCGGCGTACCGCGGCGCCCGATCCCCGTGGCGCGCACCCATCACCTCGCCCGCGCGCGACGAACTCGAACGCGCGGCCCTCGATGCGGACGCGTCTCGAGAGCGTCGGGCGTGATCACGGTGGCCACGGCGCACGGCGACGCTCGGGGCAACGGCGGCCCGGACTCGTCGGGCTCGTTATCGGCGACCCTCGACGGCGAGCGTGACGACACGCAGCTGAGCTCGGTGCGGTCCCTCGACCGACCCTTCGTCATCCTGCAGGTGCTGCGCGAGCATCGCGCGCCGATGCGGCTCACCGAGATTGCCACCGCCGCCCAGCTGCATCTTGCGACGACCCAACGCATCATCAACCTGCTCATCCGCTACGGCTACATCGAACGCGACGGACTGGACTATCGCCTTGGCGTCACGTCGCTCCTGAACGGCAGCGCGTACCTGCTCACTAACCGACTCGTCCAGATGGCCGAGCCGGTGCTGATCGAGTTGACCGCCTCGACGGGGTTGACGTCCTCGCTGTCGATCCGTCACGAGCTTTCGGCCGTGCTGTTGCTGCGCGTGGCGAGCACGCCGCCCCTGCGCTACCAGCTGCCCCTCGGCGAGGCGATGCCGCTGGTGGTGGGCGGCGCGCGCGTTCTGGCGGCGGCCCTCGAGCCCGACGAGCTGGCGGCGCTGCTCGAGGGCGTCGACACGATCCAGCTGGCCAGTGGCGTCGTGCTCGATCGCACCGAGTTCATTCGGGGCCTGCAGCAGATTCGAGAGCGCGGGTACGCTTTCGGCCAGGGCCAACGTGAGGCCGGTGCCATGTCCATCGCGGTGCCGGTCGTTGACCGCGAGCAGCGCGTTGTCGCGTCGATCCAGCTGTCCGCGCTCATCGAGGATATTCCCGTCGACGTGGACGCGCTCGTGATTGAGCTGAAGCGCGCCAGCGGCGCCATCACCCGGCGCATGCCGTGATCAGCTACCCGGTGCGTCCCCACCGCAGCGACGAGCCCTTGGCGCGCAGCGACGAGTTGGCGTGGCGACTCGCCCAGGTGGCGCGCGACCCGGTCGAGGTCGACGAGGACGTCGCCGACATGGTGATCAATCGCCTGATCGACAACGTCGCCGTCGCCGTCGCGTCGCTCACTCGCGGCGCCGTCGCGGCCGCGCGCGATCAGGCCGTTCGACACCCCTACGCCGCGGGCGCCACCGTGTTCGGCCTCGACCGCTCGATTCGCGTGTCGCCCGAGTGGGCGGCGTGGGCGAACGCCGTCGCCGTGCGCGAGCTCGACTTCCACGACACCTTTCTCGGCGCCGAGTACGCCCACCCCGGCGACAACATCGCGCCGATACTCGCGCTCGCCCAGCACGTAGCGGCACCGAGGGGACTCACGGGGCGCGACGTGGTGCGCGCGATTGCGACGGCCTACGAGGTCCAGATTGACCTCAGCCGCGCCATCAGCCTGCACGCGCACCAGATCGATCACGTCGCCCACCTCGGTCCGTCGGTGGCGGCCGGCCTCGGAACGCTCCTCGTCCTCGAGCCCGCCGTGATCTATCACGCGATTGGCCAGGCGCTGCACACCACGACCCAGACGCGCCAATCGCGCAAGGGGACCATCTCGACGTGGAAGGCGTACGCTCCCGCGTTCGCGGCGAAAGTCGCCGTCGAGGCGATCGACCGAGCGATGCGCGGCCAGACGTCGCCCACGCCGATCTACGAAGGCGAAGACGGCGTCATCGCGCGGCTGCTCGACGGTCCCGAGGCCCGCTACGACGTGTTGCTACCGGGTCCCGGCGAGTCCAAGCGGGCGATCCTCGACTCGTTCACGAAGGAACACTCGGCCGAGTATCAGGCCCAGGCCTGGATTGACCTGGCTCGCCGTCTCCACAGCCGCTATCCGCAGCTGCGCGACGCGGCCGCGGTGGACGAGATCGTGCTGTACACGTCGCACCACACCCACGTCGTCATCGGCTCGGGCTCGCGAGACCCGCAGAAGTACGACCCTGAGGCGACGCGCGAGACGCTGGACCACTCGATTGCCTACATCGTGGCCGTCGCGCTGCAGGACGGGGCCTGGCACCACGAGTCCTCGTACGCCCGCGCCCGCGCGAGCCGCGCCGACACCGTGGCGCTCTGGCGCCGGGTGCGCACGGTCGAGGATCCGGCGTGGACGGCGCGCTACCACGCCGTTGATCCGCGCGAGCGGGCCTACGGTGGGCGCATCGAGATTCGACTCACCGACGGCACGCGCATCGTGGACGAGATCGCCTGCGCCGACGCCCATCCCCAGGGGGCTCGTCCCTTCGAGCGTCCCCAGTACGTCGAGAAGTTTCGGCGTCTGGCCGACGGGGTGCTCGACGTCGGCGAGATCGAGCGCTTTCTCGACGTGGTGCAGCGTCTCGGCGGGCTCAGCGGTCCCGAGCTGGGCGAGCTCACCGTTCGCGCCCCGCGCGGCGTCCTCGACGCACTGCCCCGAACGGAAGGGATCTTCTGATGCTTCACTCGCCCGTCAGTGCCACCGAGAAGCGTGAGCGGTTGCGACGGCGTTTGGCCACGCCGGGCATCACCGTCTGGCCGGGCGCCTTCAACGCGCTCTCGGCGATGCTCATCGAGCGTCACGGGTACGACGGGGTGTACGTGTCTGGCGCCGTCGTGGCCGCCGACTTGGGGCTGCCCGACGTCGGACTGACGACCCTCTCCGAAGTTGCCACCCGCAGCGCGCAGATCGCGCGGGTGACCGCGCTGCCGACGATCGTCGATGCCGATACCGGGTTCGGTGAGCCGATGAACGCGGCTCGCGCCGTGCAGGTCCTCGAGGACGCCGGGGTCGCCGGCCTGCACCTCGAGGACCAGGTCAATCCGAAGCGGTGCGGGCACCTCGACGGCAAGCAGGTGGTCGACCTCGACACGGCGCTGCGTCGGCTGCGCGCCGCCGTCTCGGCTCGCCGCGATCCGAACCTCCTGCTCATCGCGCGCACCGACGCGCGGGCCGTCGAGGGTCTTGACGCCGCGGTGGCGCGCGCCCGGGCCTACGTCGACGCCGGGGCCGACGCGATCTTCCCCGAAGCCCTGCTCGACCAGGGCGAGTTCGAGCGGCTGCGCGCGGCGGTAACGGTTCCCATCCTCGCCAACATGACCGAGTTCGGCCGTGGCGCCACGCTGCGGGTTGATCAGCTGCGCGACGTCGGCGTGAACCTCGTGATCTTTCCCGTGTCACTGCTTCGCCTGGCCATGGGCGCCGCCGATCGAGCCCTGGCGACGCTGCGCCGCGAGGGAACGCTCGCCGGCGTGCTCGGCGAGATGCAGACCCGCGAGGAGCTCTACGACTTGCTCGACTACGCGTCGTTCACCGAGTTCGACCAGTCAGTGTTCAACTTCCGCTCGAAGTAGGCGCGACGATCCGTGATAGAGCACTCGCGAGGACGGCGCGGACCGAACGGGCAGCGTGACGAGGTGAGTTCGACCGAGCGCGCACCGGCAACCGACGAGTTGGCCCGTCGTGGTTTCGACAACGGTCCGCTCTACGACGTGGCGCGACCGAGCTACCCGCTCGCGGCGCTGGAACGACTGGTGGCCTACGCCGGGCTCAACACCACGACGCGGGCCCTCGATCTCGGCGCGGGTACCGGGATCTTCACGCGCCAGCTGCTCGGCTACGTCGGCTCGCTGGTCGCGGTCGAGCCATCGGCCTCGATGCGCGCGGTCCTGGAAGCGACGACGCCGGGGGTTCGCGTGCTCGATGGCCGCGACGTCGCCATCCCCGCGCCCGATGAATCGATTGACCTCGTCGTCGTCGCCCAGGCCTTCCACTGGTTCGACGCGCCCCGCGCATTGGCGGAGATTCACCGGGTACTCGTCCCCGCCGGTGCGCTGGCCCTGATCTGGAACGAGCGCGACGAATCCGTCGACTGGATGGCGCGGCTGAGCCACGCCATGCGCTGGGACGAGTTCCGGCCGTACGCGAGCAACACCGACTTCGCGGCGGTCGTGGCCAACGGCCCCTTCGTCGACGTCGAGCACCACCGCTTCGCGCACGCGCCGCTGATGACCCACGACCAGATCGTGCAGCGAGTGCTGACGACGAGCTACGTCTCGATCATGGACGACGACGCGCGCCGCGAGCTGGTCGCCGCGGTGCGCGTAGTCATCGATCCCCTCGACGAGCCGGTCGCCTTCCCCTACGTGACCGATCTCTACACCGCGCGTCGCGCCCCGGCGTAGCCGCGACAGGGCGGGGCTCGGTAGCCTGGCGACATGGCTCGCGATCACTACACCCACGGCCACCACGAGTCGGTGCTGCGCAGCCACCGGTGGCGCACCGCGGCGAACTCGGCAGGCTTCCTGCTGCCTCACCTGCGCGCGGGGCTGACGCTCCTCGACGTCGGGTGCGGGCCGGGCACGATCACCGCCGATCTCTCGCGGCTCGTCGGCGACGGCGAGGTCATGGGGATCGACCGCTCGTCGGACGTCGTCGCCGCCGCGGCGGCCGACTTCCCGCGAAGCCGGTTCCCCAATCTGCGCTTCACGACGGGGGACGTGTACCAGCTGGACTTCGCCGACGAGTCCTTCGACGTCGTCTACGCGCACCAGGTCCTCCAGCACCTCGCCGATCCCGTCGCGGCGCTTGGCGAGATGCGACGGGTGCTGCGAGTGGACGGCATCCTCGCCGTACGCGACGCTGACTACGGCGCCTTCGTCTGGTTTCCGGCCGACCCCGTGCTCGACCGCTGGCTCGCGGCGTACCACCGCGTGACCGAGCGCAACAGCGCGTGCGCCGACGCCGGACGCCAGGTGCACGCGTGGGTGCGTCGGGCGGGTTTCACGGATATGGTCGTCTCGTCGTCCAACTGGACCTACGCGACCGACGCCGAGCGAGCGTGGTGGGGTGGCCTGTGGGCCGATCGGCTGCTGGCGAGCGACCTCGCTCGCCAGCTCGTCGACTACGGCGTCGCCGACGCCGACGAGCTCGCCGAGTACGCCGACGCGTTCCGGCGCTGGGCCGAGGACCCCGACGGGATCTTCGTCGTCCCCAACGGCGAGGTGCTCGCGCGCCGCTAGCTACCCGAACGACGCGGCCAACGCCGGACGTCCAAAGAGGTAGCCCTGCGCGTAGTGAACACCGAGTGAGCGCAGGGTCTCGGCCTCGGCCGCGGTCTCGACGCCCTCGCCGACCAGCAGCGTCCCGGTGAGGCCGGCGAAGTGGCGCATGCCCGAGACGAGGGCCTGTCGGGCGGGATCATGGTCGATGTCGCGAACGAGGGAGATGTCGAGTTTGATGACGTCGGGGTGCAGCTCGAGGATGTGGTGCAGCCCGGCGTAGCCCGCGCCCGCGTCGTCGACGAAGAGCCGGCATCGTTCGACCGAGCCGACCGCTCGGCGCACCGCATCGAAGTCGTCGATGCGGGCGTGTTCTGTTATCTCGACGGCTACCTCGCGACTCGTCGTGGCCACTAGTTGGCGCCATTCGTCACCCAAGACGACCGCCGGCGAGAAGTTGAGACTGATCCACGTGCGAACCGGCAACGAGTGGGCCGCCGCGATCGCGGCGCTCGCGCACGCTACTTCGAGCTCGGAACTGAGGCCAACCGTGGCGGCGAGCGCGAAGTGCTCGTCGGGTGATCGCCCGTCATCGAAGCGCGTCAGCGCCTCGAAGCCGACGGTCGCGCCGCTGTGTAGGTCGACGACCGGCTGGAAGATGAGGTGGAACAACTGAGAATCAATGACGTCGCGGATCGACGCCCGGGCCGCGTCGAACACGATGGCGGTCTCGGCTTGGTCGCCAAAGAGCCCGCCGGCGAAGGAGCCCAGTTCATCGTGCAACGGGAGTCGTGATGGGGCGAACGCAACGTTCGCGCGCTCGCGCGAGCCGGTGGCGAGGACGCCGATGATCTCGCCCTTCCAGCGCACCGGCGCCACGGTCACTGCCTCCATCCCCGCGCGCTGGATCGCCCTCACCAACGGTTCATCGGCGAAGCCGCCCGGTTCGGCGAGGTCGATCCACCACGCGCCGTCGACGCTGCGCGCGAGGAAGGCCGACGGGCTGCGAACGTCGACGACGCGGCCCGGCTCGAGCTCGTCGAGGGTGACGCCCGCCGAGCCCGACACGACGAAGTCGTCGTTGGCGCCGCGCAGGAAGATAGCTGCCGCGTCGACGAAGTCGAGTCGCAACAGGGCTTGGCAGAGCGCCAGCGCCGAGCCTTCGATCGTCGGTGTCGAGCGTACTTCGCGCATGAGGTTCGCGATGTCTTGCGCGTCTCGGTTACCTCGCTCGACGTGGGCCTCGAGACGACGCTCGACACTGAGGTCGCGCTTCACCGCGACGTAAGCGATCGTTCCGCCGTCGTCGGTGACCGGCGAGATCGTGGTGTCTTCGTCGTAGAGTTCGCCGCTCTTGCGGCGATTGGTGATGACGCCGTGCCAGGACCGGCCGTGGCTGATTTCGTTCCAGAGGTCCTCGTAAAACGCGCGGTCGTGTCGGCCACTCGAGAACAGCGCCGGCGTTTCGCCGATCAACTCGTCGATCGAGTAGCCGCTCGTCAGCGTCGTCGCCGGGTTGGCGTAGAGGAGGCGGGCGGCGACGTCAGTAATCAGCACGGACTCGACCGCCTGATCGATGGCGGCGTTGAGCAGGCTGCTCTCGCGCACGGCTTGAGCGAGTCGAGCCTGCTCGCGAAGGCGCTGCAGGCCGATGCCGACCTGCAGCGCCAGGTCTTCGAGCGTGGCGATGGTAGCCACGTCGAAGGCGTTGGTTTCGGCCGCGTAGACGCTGAAGGCGCCGTCGAGGTAGCCGTCGACGAAGACCGGTAGTCCGATCGAGGAGCGGAACCCGTGCCGCGCCGCCGCCTCGAGCCACGGTGAGAACGTGGCGGACGCGGCGAGGTCGTTGACGAAGAAAGTTTCGCCGGTGCGTAACGAGCGCCCCGCGGGCCCCTGGCCCAGCTCGTTGTCGCCCCACGATACGGAGATCGGCGTGACGTACTCGCGGTGTTCCTTCGAGGAGGCGATGACGCGTACCGACTGACCCGCGTCGTTCACCGGGCGGCCATACCAGGCGAGCTCGTACCCACCTTCGTTGACCAGATTTTGGCAGAGTTGGGTCAAGAGGTCGACGTCGTTGACGGCGCGCACGAGAATCGCGTTGCCGGCGGCGAGCGCATTCAGCGCTCGACGGCCGTGGACCAGCGCTGCGATGTCTTGGCTCGCCGAGACGATGGCCGAGACATTACCCGTCTCGTCCAGTAGCGCGCGGTAGTGGGTGCGCATCCATCGCAACCCGCCATCGGCGGTGCGATAGCGGCACTCGAATGGTACGACGGCGTGACCCCGCAGAAGTTGGGCCCGCATCGCGAGTCGTGTCTCAACGTCGTCGTCGGCGTTGAAATCCGTGATCGGTCTTCCAACGAGTTCCTGGGGTCGCCAGCCGAGCACGTCGAACACCGAGGGAGATACCCATTCGATCACGCCGTCGCGGCTCGTACGCCACACGATGTCCGAGGCGTTCTCCGCGAGCAGTCGGTACTGTGACTCGGACTCGGCGATGGCCCGTCGATGGTTGACGGTCGCTTCCGCGTCGCGCCACGACACGACCCGCGTTGCGAAGTCGCCCGTCTCGTCTCGTACGTCGCGGCCGGTGATCGCGATCCAGCGGTATGTTCCGTCGGCCTGGCGCACGCGCACCTCGGTGGTGATGCGCTCACCCTGCAACATCGACGCCCGTTTCGATCGGACGTCGGCCAGGTCGTCAGGGTGTACGAGTTCGTCGAAATGACGTCCGACGAGTTCGTCCGGACGCCACCCGAGCAGTTGCTCGACGGTGTCAAAGGCCCACTGGATCCGGCCGTCGCGGTCGCCCACGACGACGACGTCGAGCGAGTTCTCGGCAATGAGCTGATAGCGCTCGCCGAGTTCGCGCAGCGACTCGCGGTTCGCAACCTCGTCGTCAACGTTGCGGATGCTGCCAATGAGCCCGACTCGACCGTCGTCGAACTCGATCGGTCGGATGGTGATGGCGAAGTAGGAGTAGTGCCCCGACCGCGTGAGCAGTCGCGCTTCGAAGCCCGCGGCGTTCGAACGTTCGACGGTAGCGGTCCACTCGTCGACGCGGCCGCGTTCGTCGGGGTGCAGCAGATCGAGCGCGCTCAGGCCAATCAGGTCGTCGGGCGCCCACCCCAGCACCTTCTCGCTGGACGGCGAGGCCCACGTGATGCGCATCTCGACATCCAGCTGGAAGACTGCGTCCGAAGCGTTCTCCGCGAGCAGTCGGTAGTGATCGAGCAGGAGCGATTGTTCGGTCACGTCGCGCCACGTCACACTCAGCACGTGGCCCAGGCGACGGGCGCGCACGTCGACGACGACGTTGGTTCCTCGGCGCAGGTTGGCGTGGGGCAGCGCAGTCAGCCGAAGTGGTTCGTCGGTCTCGGCGGCGCGAACGAGGTGCGGCCAGAAGGCCGTTTCCTCGACGCGAGGTACCACCGCGCGGTAGCGCTGGCCGACGAGCTGGTCGGGGGCGGACGCGAAGTATTCGGCGGCGGCCTCGTTCACGAGCATGAACTCGAAGTCCGTCACCGTGCCGGCGTCGTCGTAGATGATCTTGGCGACCACTCGTGGGTCCAACTCGGTGTCGGGTTGGGCACGCGCCAACGGCGACGTCGCGCGACTCGACGCCGTCGGTTCGGTCACCACGACCTTTGACGTCGCGAACGCAACCCATATGAGCGTGGCGTCATACCCTCATGGTTACTACAGATCGTCTGAGAATTTCGGGAGTTTTTCCTGCGTTGATAGTGAGCGAGTCAGACCAGGATCCGTTGCGTCGCCCAGTCGGGCCCTAGATGAGCTCGGGCACCATGTCGATCGCCCCGCACGGGCATTCGCGCACGCAGATGCCACAGCCCTTGCAGAAGTCGTAGTTGAACTCGTACCGATTTCCGGCACCCAGCTTGGCCACGGCGTTGTCGGGACAGACGCCGAAGCAGTTGTCACACTCGAAGCAGTTGCCGCACGAGAGACACCGGCGCGCCTCGAAGAGGGCGTTCTCCTCGGTCAGTCCGCCGATCACCTCTTCGAAGTTCGTCTGGCGACGGATGCGCTCGAGCTCGGGGCGTCGCGTGCGCGGCGCGTCGGCGTAGTACCAGGTGTTCAGGCGGTCTGCGGTGGCGAGCGCGTGGCGATCGCTGGGAACCGACGTCGCGCCTCGCAGGTAGGCGTCGATGCCGCGCGCTGCTCGCTTGCCGTGTCCGACCGCCACCGTCGCGGTGCGATCCGATGGCGCGGCGTCGCCGCCGGCGAAGACGCCGCGCTCGTTGGTCATCATGGTGGGAGCGACCTGAACGATGCCGTCGCGCACCTCGACGTTGGCGTTGCCTTCGAGCAGCGAGAGATCGGTATCCTGTCCGAGCGCGAGGACGAGCGCGTCGGCGTCCAACTCTTCGTAGTCGCCGGTCGCCTCGGGAAAGCCGTCGGCGTTCAGGCGCATCTTCTCAATAATGAGCCGCTCGCCCTCGAAGCGATCGACGGTCGATAGCCAGCGAACGCTCACCCCCTCGCCGAGGGCCTGCTCGACCTCTTCGGCGTGAGCGGGCATCCGGTCGCGATTTCGTCGATAGACGATGACCGCCTCGGTCGCGCCGAGGCGACGCGCGGTGCGCGCCGCGTCGAGCGCGGTGTCGCCGCCGCCGTAGACGACGACGCGGCGGCCGAGCATCGGTGGATCGTCGTCGGCCACCCGATGAAGGAACGACACGGCGTCGATGACTTTCGCGGAGTCGCCGGCGGGAATGTTCACGCGCTTGCCAATCTGCGCGCCAACCGCGAGAAAGACCGCGTCGAAGGCGCCGTCGCGCCGCTCGGCCTCGATGTCGGTCACGGTGTGCGCGACCTCGACGTCGACGCCGAGGTCGACGATCCGGGCGATCTCGGCGTCAAGCACCGCGCGCGGCAGCCGATAGGCGGGAATCCCGTAGCGCAGCATGCCGCCGAGCTTGGGTGCGCCATCGACGAGCCGCACCGCGTGACCAAAACGGCGCAGGTGATAGGCCGCGCTGAGACCCGCGGGGCCCGCCCCGACGACGAGCACGCGGCGTCCGGAGTCGGGACCGGGTGCGGGCAACGACCAACCGTGTTCGATTGCCGCGTCACCGAGGAAGCGCTCGACGGCGTTGATGCCCACCGCCTCGTCGACCTGCGCTCGGTTGCAGGCGGTCTCGCAGGGGTGGAAGCAGACTCGCCCCATGATGGCCGGTAGCGGATTGTCCTCGACCAACCCACGCCACGCCGCCTCGTAGCCTCCCGACTCGGCATCGTACAGCCAGCCCTGGATGTTTTCGCCGGCCGGGCAGGCGTCATTGCACGGGGGCAACCGGTCGACGTACACCGGTCGCTCGACGCGCCACGAGCCGGTGTGGTTCGCGCGGCTGCTGCCGACGTCGAGGGTGATCGCGAAGGGTCGTTCCATCAGTCATCCTCTCGGACGTCGAGCTCGTTGGGCAGCAGCCCGTAGCGCACGACGTTGGCGTCCGCAATGGCCTGCAGGCGCGCAACGATGTCGGGACGACCCGATGGACCAACGAGATGGGCGTAGCGCCGCTGTAGTTTGAGGTACTCCTCGACGGGTGCCCAACGTCGGATCGCCGAGACGTTGGTCACGACGCCGTCTTCGGCCTCGAAGACCGGAAAGAGACCCGTTTCCTGAGCCAGCCGGGCCAGGTGGATCGTCTCGTTGGAGGCGGCGCCCCACCCGAGCGGGCACGGCACGAACACGTGGAGGTAGCGCGCGCCGCGCAAGCTCATGGCGCGCTCCACCTTGCGCTCAAGGTCGTGGAGATCGGCGACCGTGGCGGTGGCTACGTAGGGGATGTCGTGGGCCATCGCAATGCGGGGCAGGTCTTTACCTTGGCCGAAGGCATTGCCCGGCTCGTCGCCCACGGCGTCGGTGGTCGCCGTGCGCGCGGCCGGTGGCGTCGCCGCCGAGCGCTGCACGCCCGTGTTCATGTACCCCTCGTTGTCGTAGCAGATGAAGAGCACGTCGTCGTTGCGCTCGAACATCCCCGACAGGGTGCCAAAGCCGATGTCCACGGTGCCCCCGTCGCCGGCCTGGCCGACGACGCGCACGTCGTCGCGACCCTTTACGCGCATGGCCGCCGCGACGCCGGTGGCGACCGCCGGGGCGTTCCCGAACAGCGAGTGGAGCCACGGGATGCGCCAGGACGTCTCGGGGTACGGTGTCGAGAAGACCTCGAGACAGCCGGTGGCGTTGACCGCGACGAGCCGGCCGTTGGTCGCGCGCATGGCGGCGTCGAGCGCGTAGCGCGCGCCGAGCGCCTCGCCGCACCCCTGACAGGCCCGGTGACCCGAGTCGATCGAGTTCGTACGGTGGGGACTCGATTGAACCGTTCGGTCATCGACGCTGAGCAAGCGATTGCCCACGGCGAAACTGCCGACTTGGTAGAAGTGCACCGGTTGTTCGACCGGCGTGGCGGTGTCCTCGCGGCTCACGATCGTCTCTCGGACACGTGGCTCAAATCCCGCAGCACGTTCTCGGCGAACGGTCCCGAGCGACGGGTGCGCGCCATGCGGCCACGCTCACGTTCGATGACGCCCTCGTCGAGGTCGAGAAACGAGAGGGGCGCGAGTAGGTCGAGCTGGGCGCGCTCGATCGTCTCTTCGATCGAGCGACGAGGGATGGAACGTCCCCCGAGGCCGGCGACGACGGTGGACAGCGAAGCCGAGGACCCGAGTGTCGCCATCGACACGTCCGTGGCGAGCACACCGCCCATGCCGAGGCTGAAGGCCTTCTCGATGACGATGATGCGGCGTGCGCCGGCTAGGGCGCGACGCACCGCGTCGATGGGAAACGGCCGAAACGAGGTGATGCCGAGCACACCGACCCGGTCGCCCTCGTCGCGTCGGCGATCCACGGCGTCTTTGATGGTGCCGAGCACCGAGCCCATGGCGACCACGATCGTGTCGGCGTCAGCGGTTCGGTACGGGTGCACGAGCCCGCCGCTCGCGCGACCGGTCAGTTCGGCGAAGGCGTCGGCGATGACCGGGATCTGGTCGAGGGCGTCCAGCTGGCGCAAGTGGGCGAGGTAGCGCACCTCCTCGAACGCCTCGGGCCCGACCATGGCCCCGATCGACACCGGATCGTCGGGGTCGAGTACCTGGCGCGGCTCGTAGGGGGGTAGGAAGCGATCGACCGTCGCCTGGTCGAGCAGGTCGACGCCCTCGACGGCGTGAGTGAGGATGAAGCCGTCCATGCACACCATGACCGGGACCGAGAGCTCCTCGGCGAGTCGGAACGCCTGGACGTGTAGATCGGCGGCCTCTTGGTTCGTCTCGGCGAAGAGCTGGATCCAGCCCGAGTCCCGCACGGCCATCGCGTCGCTGTGGTCGTTCCAGATGTTGATCGGGGCGCCGATCGCGCGATTGGCGAGCGTCATCACGATGGGCAGCCCGAGGCCCGCCGCGTTGTACACGGCCTCGATCATGAAGAGCAGGCCCTGACTGGCGGTCGCCGTGTAGGCGCGCGCCCCGGCCGCCGATGCCCCGATCGACACGGACATCGCCGCGAACTCCGACTCGACGTTGATGAATTCGCAGGGGGCGAGCGAGCCGTCCTTGACCATGCGTCCGATGGCCTCGATGATGTGGGTCTGGGGCGAGATCGGGTACGCGCAGACGACCTCGGGCCGACAGAGGGCGACGGTCTCGGCGATGGCGCGCGATCCTTCAAGCTGTCGCAGCACGAGTGATCACCCCCCGGGCTCGCGTGACGTGTTCGAAGGCGGCGGTGGCCGCCGCGAAGTTGCGCTCGCCCACCGCGCCGCTGAAGCGCTCGCGCAACGCGACCCCAATCGCGTCGAGGGGTACTTCTCCGGTCAGGGCGGCGAACGCGCCCAGTAGCGCGGCGTTGGGCACCGCGCGCCCCACGTGCTCGATGGCGAGCTCGGTCGCGGGGCAGGTGACGAGCCGTTCGGGCCGGTACCGGGTATCCAGGTCAGCCAGTCCCAGTTGGGCGATTGCTCGCGACGTGTTGATCAGCACGAAGCCGTCGGGTTCCAGGCCACCGAAGAGGTCGACTTGGTGAATGAGCGTCACGTCTTGGACGATGACGGCGTCGGGGGCCATGACCGGTTCGCGGGTCCTGATCTCGCGGTCGTCGATTCGGCAGTACGAGACAACTGGTGCGCCCGTGCGCTCGGAGCCGAAACTCGGGAAAGCCTGCGCGTGTCGGCCCTCATTGAAGGTCGCGACTGCCAGCAACTCTGCGGCGGTGACGACTCCCTGGCCACCGCGGCCGTGTATGCGGACCTGAAACATGGACTACCAATCCGTTCTTGTCACCGCGCCGACGTCGAACGCGACCACGCCGTCGAGGCACTCACGTCGACCGTAGTCCACCGTCGATCACCCGTCCTGGGCCTTTGGTCACTGATCTCGCCGTAGTGGCTCGGCGCGCGCTCGAATGAGCCGGGTTGGCCCCGAGCGGCGGATCCAACGAGGCGCGGATGAGTGGCTGACATGTTCAGAGATGAAACGGGCCAACCATGGTCGCCGCGCCGCGCGCGGCGCCCAGTCGCGCCAGACCGAGCAGTGTCTCGGTGGTGGCGAGCAGCGAGTAGTGCGAGTACGGCGTCGCGACGCTCAGTTCCCGGGGCACCGATGGGGCGATGACCAGGGTCGGGACCTGATTGGTCGCGTCACCGTCGTTTTCGTCGAAGGTGACGAACAGTACGAGCGAGCCGGCTCGATAGGGTGCGCTCGCGACCACCGACTTGACGGCGCGCGCGAGCCAGGCGTCACCAACGGCGACGGGACAACTGTGCATGTCGTTGCACACGTTGGGCGTTATGAAGGTGAACGGCGCGTTGAGCGAGAGCGGCCACGTGAGCGTGACGTCGTTGCGAAGACAGGCCGCGCGCAGCGAGGTGTAGTAGACGGCCGGGTTGTGGCGAGCGGCGTAGAGTCCACTGGTCACTCGATCGCAAGGACGTGGCATCGACTCCTCGAGTGCTCGCCAGCGTCCGTGGAGTTGGGCGAAGATGTTCGCCGCCGTGAGCTGGTGAGCACTTGGTTCGCCGTCGTCGACGACGCCGGCCGTGGTGCCCGCGGTGAGCGCCAGATAGTTGGGCAGACTCGGGTGGGTGACGCCGTGATCGTCGCTGGCGAGCCCGCAGCGCGCGGCGAGCGCGTTGAACACGGGGGCCTGCCTCGAGCCAAGGACGCCCGTGCCAACGTTCTCCAGCACGATCCACGCGACGTGCGTGTAGTGCGTGCGCAGGGGCAGGCCACACGGTCGCGCCCACGTCACTAAGGGACCGGCCGCGACACCGAGTCCCGCGGGCGTGAGCAGCACGACAATGACGAGTACGGCGGCGAAACGGCGCACGAAACCAGTATGGCCGCGCGGGGCTAGGGCAGCGACACCGGTCGGTTGTCGAGGCCCGCGTTGAAGCCGACGCCGTTCAGCGTGTGGTACCGATTGTCGCGCAGGTTGTAGAGCTCGATCGTCACCGGTGTTCGCTTGAAGGTCCCCGCCACGCACGTGGGGGTGCAGTTGTTCACCACCATCGTGCCACGCCCGTATGTCGTGGGGCTGCCCCACTGCGTCCAGGCGAGGTTGGTGAAGCCGTAGTTCGCATCAGCGCACGCGACGATGATCGACGTGGGCGCAAACTGGGGCGCCTGACCACAGACGGCGACCTTCACTTGGTGATTGGGTTGGGTCTCGGCGAGCGACAGACCAAGGGCGCCGAGGGCGAGAATCGTCAACGCGGCCAACAGGAGGAGGGGAATCTTATTACGCACGACGAATCTCCTTTCGAGACCACTTCACCAGTGAATCCGCGATGACCAGGTCGGCGCTCGTTTCAGCGCGGCGGGACTGGCCCGAGCGTGTTGTCGTCACGGTTCGAGCCTACGTCGTGGCGCGCGTGGTCTTGTCGGCCGCGAGGACTGAGCGCTAGCGTTGCGTGGTGGGCACGACCGAACGCTACGTCGCCGCCATCGCCGAGCAGTCGACGAAGCTCGCGTCAGCGGCGAATGGCGCGTTCAACCTCGCGGTCGAGCACTGTCCCGGGTGGACGGTCGAAGACCTCGTCGCGCATCTCGTCGAGGTTCACTGGTTCTGGGCGACGATCGTCGATGAGCAGCTGGCCGCACCGCCCACCTCGGGTCGCCCCGAGCGCCCCGACGCTGACCAGCTCATTGACCGGTTCGTCGCCGGAGCCGCGCGCCTCGCCGACGTGCTCGCGCGGGCTGATCAGTCGGCGAGCGTCTACACCTGGGCGCCCAGTCGCCACGACGTGGCCTTCGTCACGCGACACCAGGTTCAAGAAGTGGCCGTGCACCACTGGGACGTGGCCAACGCCGTCGGCCGCGTCGCCCGCCTAGACCCCGAGTTGGCCGCGGACGCCGTCGACGAGTTTCTGACATTCTCGCTCTCGAGCGACGTCGACCCCGCGGACCCGCCACGCCCGCCGCTCGCCGGTGCTTTGTCACTGGTGGCCAGTGACGCCGAGCGCGCCTGGACGGTGCGCGATTCGCGACCCGGCACCGTTCGAGTCGACGACGGTGACCACGGTACCGCTACCGTCGCGGCGCCGGCCTTCGAGCTCCTGTTGTGGCTCTACGGCCGCGTCGCGATTGACGTCGCGCCACCGGCCGATGAGCTCGGCCGTCGGCTGCGCGCCCTGACCTTTACCGACTGACGAACGAAGGGTTCACCGACTACGGTGAGAATATGGAGCGAGTATCGCCGGACCAGCCCGGGCCAGTTCCGGGCCTGAAGGACCGGCTTCGCTACGACGACGAGTTCGACGAGTTGGGCGGCGACCCGGTCTGCTGGGTGCAGTTCGTCTGTTCGCGCTGCGGGTCGATCGTCGAAGGCGTCGACCACGACCTCACCTGTCGACTGAGGTAGCCCAAGCGTCGTCGCGGCGCCCCGTACACTGGTGGCGACGCGGCCGCCGGGAGACTTGCGTGAGACGTAATGAGTAGGCAACACGACGAGAGCGAGCGCGAGCGAGTTCCCCAGCCGGTGATTCGACGTCGCATCGCGTCGGGACGCGGCGCCATGGAGCAACCCAACGCGTCCCACGACGGCGACGCCGCGCTCACGGTTCGATTCTGGGTTGCGCTCGTGCTCACGGGCGTCGCGACGGGCCTGCTCGGGGACTTCTTGATGTGGGTGCTCGCGACCTTCGAGCACGCCGCGTTTCACTACCACACCGGCAGCT
Source organism: Acidimicrobiaceae bacterium (assembly GCA_027449665.1). Classification (GTDB taxonomy): domain Bacteria; phylum Actinomycetota; class Acidimicrobiia; order Acidimicrobiales; family RAAP-2; genus RAAP-2. The sequence continues at coordinate 36,921 of DAIDLE010000010.1, forward strand.
ACCAGAGTGCCGTCATGGCCGTCTCGGGGCTTCGTCGCGTCATCTCGCTCGCCATCGCCGGCGTCGTGGGCGCCGTTGGGTGGTACCTGATCCGGCGCCTACTACGTCACGATCGGGCCGAGATTGACGACGCCCTCTGGCGTGGTGATGGTCACCTCTCGTTTCGCCGGAGCATCTTGACCTCGGTGCTCTCCGAGGTGGTCATCGGCATGGGGGCCTCGATTGGACGCGAGGCCGCGCCCAAGCTGATGGGCGGCGCCTCGGGCAGCGCCGTCGCGCGTTGGTTCAACCTCACGCCGGCCCAGCGGCGGCTCCTGGTCGCCTGCGGTGGCGGCGCCGGACTCGCGGCGGTGTACAACGTGCCGATCGGCGGGGCGCTGTTCACCGCCGAGGTCCTCTACGGGAGCCTGTCACTGCCCGTCGTGCTGCCGGCGCTCGCGTGCACCGTGATCGCGACCTTTACCGGTTGGGTCTATCTGCCGAGCCGCGCCACGTACCTCGACGTGCCGCGCTACCACTTCAGCGCGTCGCTGATGGTGTGGTCGGTACTGGCCGGACTGGTGATGGGACTGCTCGCGGTGCTCTACGTGCGCATTATCGGGTACGCCTCGCACCACCGAGCCTCGGGCGCGACCATCTTCTGGGTGATGCCGCTCGTCTTCGTCGGTGTTGGCGTACTCGGCATCTGGTACCCGCAGCTCTTTGGCAACGGCAAGGACATGGCCCATCAAGCATTCCTCGGCGTCGGCAGCGTCTGGCTGCTGCTCGCGCTCTTCGCGCTGAAGCCGGTCGTGACGGCCTTCACCCTCGGTTCGGGCGCGGGCGGCGGCGTCTTCACGCCGTTTCTCAGCACCGGGGCGGTACTCGGCGGATTCCTCGGCGTTACCTGGTCCTACCTCTGGCCCGGAACGCCCGTGGGCGCCTACGCACTCGTGGGTGCGGCGGCCCTACTCGGCGCCTCCATGCAGGCTCCGCTAGCGGGCCTGGTGTTGGTGCTCGAGCTCACCCACGGCGGCTTTGACATCGCGGTGCCGATGATCACCGCGACCCTGCTCGCGACCCTGCTCGTTCGCCAAATCGACGGGTACTCGATGTACTCAGCGCGCCTGCCGAGCCACGCCGAGGGTACCTGACGCGGCGCGGTGCCAAGATGGTGGTGTGTACACGCTGCCTACGTTCAAACTCGGTGACGACGACGCCTGGCGCGTCGTCACCGACGCCGGTGCTGGTTTCTTCGTGCGAAGTTCCCCGACGGGACTGACGAGCGTCTTCGCGCCAATCGTCGTCGAGGACGACGGTCGTTCGTTGACCACGCACGTCGCGCGGGCCAACGACTGGTGGCGCGGCGCCGACGGCACGGACGTGCTCGTCCTCGTGCTCGCCGCGAGCGCCTACGTATCGCCGTTGTACTACCCGAGCCGCTTCGAGGAACCGGGCGTCGTGCCGACGTGGAACTACGTGGCGGCGGAGATTCGCGGCGTCGTGAGCGTGCACGACGACCCGATCTGGACGCGGGCCCAGGTCGGACGCCAGACCACCCGGTTCGAACTGTCGGCGCCCGAACCCTGGCGGGTCGAGGACGCACCGGGTGAGTACATTGATCGCCAGGTGCGCGCGATCGTCGGTGTCTCGGTTGCGGTCCGCTCTATCGAGGGCAAGGCCAAACTGTCCCAGAACCGTCCTGACGTGGACCACGACGCCGTGCGCGCCGCGCTGGCCGTCGGCTCACTCGCCGACCAACAGGTGGCCCGTCGCATGGGCGATGGCTGAGCGACTCGCCGTTCGTCCGTGTGGGCCCCGCGACGCGGCAACCCTGCGCGCGCTACGCCTGGAGGCGTTGCTCGACACCCCCGAGGCCTTCGGGAGTACCTACGAGGAGGCGAGAACGTACCCGATGCGGCGCTGGGTCGCCATGGCGTCGGACTTCAACTACTACCTCGGCGAGATCGACGGGAAGCCCGCGGGTCTTGCGTCAGGGGGCTGGAACGAGCGCTACCCCGACACCCACTGGCTCTACGGCATGTACGTGACGGACGCGGCCCGGGGCAGCGGCCTCGCCGACCAGCTGGTCGAGACGGTGGTCGCGTGGGCTCGTCGGCTCGGTGCCGATTCGCTCTACCTCCACGTCACGTCATCGGTGACCCGGGCGCATCGCTTCTACACGCGGATGGGCTTCGAGCCGACGGGCGAGCAGATTACGATGGACCGAGACCCCTCTATCCAGCTGATCACCATGGTGAAGCATCTTGTCCCTTGACCCCGAGACGTTTCGAGTCGACGTCGTTGCGGCGCGAGAGTTGCACGACGTTCGTCGTCGCGTGCTGCGCGGCGGAGACCCCGCGATCTCGGTTGTCGACCCGCGCGACGACGACGAGTCGACGTTGCACGTGGCCGGCTTCGTCGGGGACCGGGTCGTCGTCACGTCGTCCTACTATCCCTCGACGTCGCCGGTGCACCCCGATCGGGTGACTTATCAGCTGCGGTATATGGCCACCGACTTCGACGTGCAGGGCCTCGGCTACGGCGCCCGGGTGGCGGCGGCGGCCGAAGCGGCCCTGCGCGAACGCGGGGTCGAGGAGCTGTGGGCCAACGGCCGCGACACCGCTCTCGGTTTCTATCGGGCGACGGGCTGGCACACCGTGGCGGGGTCCGAGCACCTCAGTCCCGAGACCCAGCTGCCCCATACGGTGATCTACAAGGACCTGGGCGACCCGACGCCGAGCGAACCCGAGTCCTAGGCGTGCGCCGAACCGCGGTCACCCTCGTCGTGCTGGCCGTACTCGTGACGGTCGCGGTGGCCTATCGGCGTGCGTCCACCACGTCGACGCCGGGGTCGACCCCCGTGCCGACGTCGAGCACGACCTCGACGCTCGCCGTACCCGTCGCGCCGCTCACGGGACTACCCGATCCTGGCGGGCTCGCGCTGCGTCGCCCGGCCTTAACGGTCAAGATAGAGAATACGCCCGAGGCCATGCCCCAGTGGGGGCTCGACCAGGCGGACGTCGTCTACGAAGAGATCGTCAACGGCGGGATCACGCGGCTCGCCGCGGTCTTCAATTCGCAGGCGCCGGCCCAGATCGGGCCCGTTCGCTCGGTGCGACCGACCGACGAGCAGATCGTCTACCCCCTCGGTGGCATCTTCGCCTTCTCCGGTGGCGCGCCCTACGCGCTAGCGGCGATCGCCAAGGCGCCGGTGACCCTGATTCAAGAGTCCAACGCCGGGTCGGCGATGTTTCGAGATCCCCATCGCTTCGCCCCGCACAACTTGTACGCCGTGGGCCCATCGCTCTTCTCGTTCAAGGCGTCGCCGGTCCCCCCGCGACCGCTCTTCGTGTATCGCGCGCCGTCGACGCGCGTAGCTGGTTCAGTGGTCTCCTCGTTCACCGTGCCCTTTCCGAGCATCTACGGGGTGAAGTGGACCTGGAATCCCGCGTCGGGTACCTGGGACCGCACGCTCTTTGGCCAGCCGGTGATCACCGGCACCGGCGTGCGCGTCTCGCCGGCGAACGTGATCGTGATGTGGGTCAACTACGTCAATGGCGTGGGGACCTTTACGTCGTACGCCGACCTGCAGGGTTCGGGCCCGGCGGCGCTCTTCAACGACGGGCGCGAGGAGGCGGGCACGTGGTCACGGGGCCCCTCGCTCGCGGATCCGATCACCTACCACGACGCCGCGGGACGGGTGCTCGCGCTCACCCCGGGTCAGACCTGGGTCGAGCTGTTGAACGCCGGTGCCGTACTCACCGTTCATCACTAGGGGCGACCAGCGCCGCCAGTCGCTCGAGGGACGCCTCCATCGAACGGCGGTTACGCTCGGCCCAACCGAGCCAGTCGACGACGACGCCCCAGGGCGGGTCGTAGGTAAACGATTCGGTGACCCGCGTGGCGCCGTCGACCGGCTCGAGTTCGTAACGCCATACGAATCGCGCCGCGTGGTGCCAGGCGATCACCCGACCCTCGTCAAAGGCGGAGACGCGATTGGTCGTGAGGTAGCGCAGACCCATGCGCATCGACATGGCGAACTGCGCGCCGAGGTAGAGCCGCTCGGGCGCCCGCTTCACCGCGACGACCGATCCCGAACCATCGAATTGGGCGTGCCGGCGAGGGTCGGCGAGCACGTCGAAGATCACGTGGGGCGCCGCCGGGATCACCCGGGTAGCGCTGACGGAGCGGTGTGGTCGCATGGGCCTAGCGTAGGGTTAGTTACGAGCAATGGAGGCTGGGTGTACGACGAGCGCGTCATCGTGGGACCGTCGGGTCGCCAACTGCAAGTCGGGACCATCGGGCCGAACGCCGGACGAACCGTCGTCTTTCACCACGGCACGCCCGGCACCGCCTCGCTCGCGGCGATGTTCGTGGACGTCGTCGAGGAGTTCGGGCTCTACCTGGTCAGCGTCTCGAGACCCGGCTACGGCGCGTCGACGCGCAACGAGGGACGCGTCGTCGCCTCGGTGGTCGCCGACGTCGACGCGGCGCTGGACGAACTCGGGCGCGACCGGTACGTCAGCGTTGGCTGGTCGGGCGGCGGACCGCACGCGATCGCCTGCGCCGCCCTCGACCCGCGCTGCACGGCCGCGTGGTCGCTCGCCGGGGTGGCACCGATGGACGTCGATTTTGACTGGACCGAGGGTATGGGACCCGAGAACCTCGAGGAGTTCGCCCTGGCGCGGGCGGGCGGACCGGCCTACGAGGCGTTCATGGCCCAGGCCGCGTCGGCCTTCGGGGCGGCGACCCCGGCAACGGTGGTGTCCCTGTTCGGCGGCCTGCTCGCCGACGTCGACCAACGCGCGCTCGAGCCCGAGGCGACGCGCGCGCTGCTGGCCGCGTCGATGCGCGAGGCCTTTCGTATGGGCTGGCGGGGTTTTTACGACGACGACCGCGCGATGTTTGAGCCGTGGGGATTCGACCTCGGGGCGATTCGCGTGCCCGTGGCCATCTGGTACGCCGGCGAGGACCTGATGGTGCCGGCGAGCCACGGCCGCTGGCTAGCCGAACACGTCGCGACGGCGTCGCCCACCTTCTATCCCGCCGACGGGCACGTCTCGCTCGTTACCGAGCACGTGCGCGAGCTGGCCGCGGCGATCGCCGACGCCGCGAAGGGTTGACGACCGTGCGAATCGGCAACCTCTACGGGCCCGACGCGACGTTCCTCGGCGTGCCGAGCGCCGATCCCGACGACCCTCGCACCTGGCGCGACGCGCGCGCGGCGGTGATCGGGGCACCCTTCGACGGAGGAACTTCGCACCGCTCGGGCTGCCGCTTCGGCCCCCAGGCGATCCGCGTGACCGATTACCTGCCCCACGACGGGTCTCGGCCCAGCCTCGCGCTCGGCGTCGATCCGCTCGTGGAGTTGGGCGTCGTCGACCTCGGCGACGTGGAGATGCCCTCGGGTGAGACCGAGACGTCGCTCGCTCGACTCGAAGAACGCGTCGCCATGGTCGCCGCCGCGGGCGTCGTGCCGGTCGTGCTCGGGGGCGACCACACGATCGCCCTGCCCGACGTCACCGGCGTCGCGCGCCACGTCGGCTGGGGACGGGTGTCGGTGATCCACTTCGACGCGCACGCCGACACCGGCGACACCCAGATGGGTTCGCTCTACGGGCACGGCACGCCGATGCGACGCCTCATCGAATCAGGCGCCTGCCGCGGCGACCGGTTCATCCAGATCGGCCTGCGGGGCTACTGGCCCGAGCCCGAGACGCTCGACTGGATGGCTCGTCAGGGGATGCGGTCCTTCGAGATGACCGAGATCGTCGCGCGCGGCCTCGACGAGGTGTTGGATGACGCGCTCGAGCTGGCGCGCGACGACTGCGACGCCATCTTCTTGTCGGTCGACGTCGACGTGGTCGATCCCGGCTCGGCGCCGGGCACGGGGACTCCCGAACCCGGCGGACTCTCCAGTCGACAGCTGCTCGACGCGGTGCGGCGAATCGCGATGACCGGACTGCTTGGTGGCCTCGACGTCGTCGAGGTGTCGCCCCCGTACGACCACGCGGAGATCACGGCCTACCTCGGCAACCGGGTCGTCCTCGAGGCCCTCGGCGGCGTGGCGTGGGCGGCGGCGCGTGAGCGGGGCGTAGTTCGCGATCCGCGACGTCCCCTACTCGAGGGTCGCTAGTCAGTCGCGCATCGACTCGAGGATCCGGCGTACGAGGTCGTCGTCGGTGCCGGGGTGCAAGAAGGCGAAGCGCGCCACGGTTTCGCCCTCCCACTTGGTGGGCGTGACGAAGGCGATCTGGTCGCGCAGCAACTGGTGGCTCCACTCGTTGTACTGCTCGTCGAGCCACCCGCGCCGGCGAAAGAGCACGATCGAGAGGCTGCTTGGGCGAACCATCTCGACGTAGTCGAGCTGCTCGATCATTGCCTGGGCCCGGCGCGCGAGGTCGATCGACGCTTGAATAGCCGACTCGTAGGCGTCGGTGCCGTAGGTCACCAGCGAGTACCAGAACGGCAGGCCGCGCGCGCGACGCGAGAGGTGGATGGCGAAGTCCGAGGGATTCCACTCGTAGTGCTCGTCGTCGGCGCTGTGCAAGATGTCGAGGTAGCTCGCCTGTTGGGCGAGTACCCGTCGGGCGACGGTCGGGTTGCGGTAGATCAGCGCCGCGCAGTCGAGCGGGGCGAAGAGCCACTTGTGCGGATCAACGACGAAGCTGTCGGCGTGGCGCAGCCCGGCGAAGGCCGTTCGCTCGCTGCGCGACAGCATGGCCGCGCCGCCGTAGGCGCCGTCCACGTGAAACCAGAGGTCGTGCTCGCGGGCGTAGGTGCCTAGGCCCTCGAGGTCGTCGACGATGCCGGCGTTGGTCGTGCCGGCCGTCGCGACGACGCTGATCACCGTTTCGGGGTGCGGGTCGTGCGCCAGCGCGGCGCGCAGCGCGTCACCGGTGAAGCGGTGATCGATGGTCTCGACGAGCAGCGCGTCGACGCCAATTACGTGGAGGGCCTTGCCGACGCTCGAGTGGGCGTCGGCCGAGATCGCGAAGCGAACGGCGCGCGGGTCTACGTCGGGGCGACGCGTACGGCCCACGTCTCGTGCGACGGTGAGGCCGGCGAGGTTGCCCATGGAGCCGCCCGACACGAAGGCGCCCCCGGAACCCTCAGGCAGTCCAGCGCGCCCGGCGAGGAACTCGAGCGCCTGGTTCTCGGCGACGACGACGCCGGCCGACTCGAGCCAGCTGGTGCCGTTCAGCCCGGAGCAGGCAACGACCATGTCGAAGAGCAGTGAGTTCTTCGTCGGCGCGTTGGGAATGAAGGCGAGGAAGTTCGGGGCGTCGATCGAAACGACCGCCGGCGCGAGCGAGTGCTTGAAGAAGTCGAGAACCTCCTCGGCCGGGCGGCCCTCGGGCCTGATCAGCGTCGCCAGCCGATCAAAGGGGAGCGGCGCGAGACCGCCGTAATCGAGCGGGACGGGATCCATTTCGAGCCGTTCGCGGCAGTAGTCGAAGATCGCCTGCGTCGTCGCGGCGTCGTATTCAAACATCGGATGTCCCATGCTCGTAACCTTTCTCGGGGCCCTCGCCATCGTAGACACCCGGCGCCGCCGTCACCGTCGACTGACCACGTGGTCGATCGCTACCATGGGGCATGACGTTGGCGACCGTGGGCTACCTCGGGCCCGAAGGATCCTTTTCGCACGAGGCCGTGACCACGCTCGGCGACGTAGTGGCGGTGGCGGTCGCGACCATCGGCGACCTGCTGGCCGACGTGGCGGCCGGTCGGCTCGACCTGGCCCTCGTTCCGCTCGAGAACGCGATCGAGGGAACGGTTTCAGCGACGATCGACGGACTTGTCTTTGACCACGACCTCTACATCGAGCGCGAGGTTGTGCGACCTATCCACCTCCACCTCTTGGCCCGCGCGGGCGTATCATTGGACGAGGTTCGCCGCGTGCACAGCTACGTGCACGCGCTGGCGCAGTGCCGCAATCTGCTCGCCACCATGGCGGACGTCGAGGTCGTTGAGACGACCTCGACGTCCCAGGCGGCTCGGCTCGTCGCCGAATCGGCCGAGCCGTGGGCGGCCATCGGTTCGGCGATGGCCGGTCAGCTCTTTGGGCTCACCTCGCTCGCCAACGACGTCGAAGACCACCGTGACAACGAGACGCGATTCGTGCTGATTGGCCGCGACGTGATCGCGGCGCCGACGGGCCACGATCGCACCACGATCGTGTGCTTCCAGGACGCCGACCGGCCCGGTTCGCTCTACGCGATCCTGGGTCGCTTCGCGGCGCGCGACATCAACCTCACGAAGCTCGAAAGTCGACCCACCAAGCGTGGTCTTGGCGACTACTGCTTCGTCATCGAGTTCGAAGGGCACGTCGGCGATGACGTGGTGGCGGACTGTCTCGCCGACCTGCAGGCCCACCTAGCTCGGGTGAAGTTCCTCGGCTCCTACCCGGTCACGGGCGAAGCCGCGTCGACCCGGCGCGCTGAGGTCGACGTCGCTCGACGGGCGGCCGCGGCGTGGATTGCGGCGCTGCGCGCGCGTGTGCGTTCGGCCTCGACCTAGCTGACGGGGGGTTCGTTCGAGCCCTCGAGGTCGAAATGCGGCAGCCGGGCGTCGACCCACGACGGTCTGGGTGCTGCATTGGACACGCGGACCTACTCGCTCGACGTAAAAGTTTACACTATGTAAATATTGTAACTCGGAGCGACGCGCAAGGATGGGGCGGTGGCCAGCGAGCTGACACCGAGCAAGCGGCACTATCTGCGCGCGGACGAACGTCGCCGGGCGATACTCGACGTGGCCGGTGACCTCGTGGCCGAGCGCGGGCTGTCGCACCTCAGCATGGCGGGCATCGCCTCCCAGGCCGGCGTGAGCCGCCAACTTCTCTATCGCTACTTCTCAGGGATCGACGACCTCGTGCTCGCCATGGTGACGCATCGATTTGCGGCGATGATTGCCAACTATGACGCCCTCACCTCAAAGCGCCCGCCCAATCGTGATGGTGTGGCGAAAAACCAGATCGATCTCGCGCTGCGGCTGGCGCCGTCGGATCAGCGGCTGCTGCGCAACGTCTTCGGCGACGTTGCGCAGCTCGCTCCCGAAATCGGCCGAGCCGTCGTCACGATACGTCAACGCTTAGTGGACCGGTGGGTGACGCTCATCGACGATGACCCGGCGCGTCGCTCGGTGCTGAGCGCCGCGGTCTGGGCCGTCTTCTACGCGCTCTTTGGCATCTGGGACTACCTCGCCCTCGGCGTCATCACCGACGACGAAGCGCGGATCATCGCCGACCGATTGGCGTCGAGCATCATCGATCTCGCGCCGAGCTCGTAACCGCGCGACGCGGGACACGTCCACGTGGCGGAGGGAGTGGGATTCGAACCCACGGTGGGCAAGCCCACGCCGGTTTTCAAGACCGGTACATTCGTCCGCTCTGTCATCCCTCCGCAGATGACTCTACCGGGAGGCGGTCTCGGCCTTCTTGCGCAGTCGGGCCCGCTGGGAGTGATCGAGAACGACCTTGCGCAAGCGGACCGACTTCGGGGTCACTTCGACGGCTTCGTCGTCGGCGATGAACTCCAGCGCCTGCTCGAGCGAGAAGATCGTCGGCGGGGCGATCTTCTCGAAATTGTCGCTGCCCGAGGCGCGCATGTTGGTGAGCTTTTTCTCCTTGGTGGGATTGACGTTCATCTCGTCGGATCGGGCGTTCTCACCGACGATCATGCCCTCGTAGACCTCGACGCCCGGTCCGACGAAGAGCACGCCGCGCAGCTCCAGGTCGAGCAGGGCGTTGCCGGTGGTGTCGCCGCGACGGTCGGCCACGAGCACGCCGCTGCGGCGGGTCCGGATGTCGCCGAACCACGGGGCGTAGCCGTCGAAGTTGGAGTGCATCATGCCCGCACCGCGCGTCTCGGTCATGAACTCCGTACGGATGCCGACGAGGCCGCGCGCGGGGATGCGCCACTCGAGGCGCACCCAGCCGGTGCCGTGGTTCACCATGTCTAGGACGGTCCCCTTGCGCGTCGCGAGCAGGGTCGTCACTGATCCCACGAACTCCTCGGGGACGTCGATGGTAACGCGCTCCATCGGCTCGTGGACGTGGCCGTCGATCACCTTGGTGACGACCTGCGGCTTGCCGACCGTCAACTCGAAGCCCTCGCGGCGCATCGTCTCGATCAAGACGGCCAGTTGCAGTTCGCCGCGGCCCTGGACCTCCCACGCGTCGGGCCGCTCGGTGGGCAGCACCCGCAGCGACACGTTGCCAACCAGCTCGCGGTCGAGTCGATCCTTCACCATGCGAGCGGTCAGCAGCTTGCCCTCGGTGCCCGCCAGCGGGGACGTGTTGATGCCAATCGTCATCGACAGGCTCGGTTCGTCGACGTGCAGGGGTTCGAGGGCCTCGGGGTTGTCGGGATCGGCCAGGGTCTCACCGATGGTGATGTCGTCGAAGCCCGCGACCGCCACGATGTCGCCGGGTCCGGCGCTCTGCGCGGGCACCCGGTCGAGGGCCTCGGTGATGAAGAGCTCGGTGATTTTCGCGTGCTCGACGGTACCGTCGATGCGACACCACGCGACGCGCTGACCTCGTTGGAGCGTTCCGTTGATAACCCGGCACAGCGCCAGCCGGCCGAGGTACGGCGAGGCGTCGAGGTTGCAGACCAGCGCCTGCAGGCCGTGGTCGGGGTCGTACTCGGGAGCGGGGACGTGCTGCGCGATCGTCTCGAAGAGCGGCGTGAGGTCGCCGCCGGTCGCCGTGGGGTCCGCGGAGGCCCAGCCCTGGCGGGCGCTCGCGAAGAGGATCGGGAAGGCGATCTGGTGCTCGTCAGCGTCGAGATCGAGAAAGAGGTTCTCCACCTCAGTGACCACCTCGGCCACTCGGGCGTCGGGCCGGTCCACCTTGTTGATCACGAGCACGACCGGCAAGCGCCGTTCGAGGGTCTTGCGTAGGACGAAGCGCGTCTGGGGCAGTGGACCCTCCGCGGCGTCGACCAGTAACAGCACTGCGTCGACCATGGCGAGGCCACGCTCGACCTCGCCGCCGAAGTCGGCGTGGCCGGGGGTGTCGATGATGTTGATCGTCAGGTCGTGCCACTTGACCGCCGTGTTCTTGGCGAGGATCGTGATACCCTTTTCGCGTTCGAGGTCGCCCGAGTCCAGGACGCGGTCGGTCAGCTCTTCGTGGTCGGTGAACGAGCCGGTCTGGCGCAGCATGGCGTCGACCAGCGTGGTCTTGCCGTGGTCAACGTGGGCGATGATGGCGATGTTGCGAAGGGACGTACGTAGTGACATGACTGGACCACGCTACTAGCCCCAGCTCTGGATCAGGCTACGCGGCGTCGCGACGCAGCCACCGTTGTCGCTGCACGACGGCGGTTCGCACCAGGTCGCGGGCGCCGGCGCGCAGGTTGTCCATGGTGCCGTCAAGGGCCACGAGCAGTCCGGCGTCGGGCCAGACACCGACGTACCGGCGCGGCGCGCGACCGTCGTCGCTCGCGAAGGTGGCCGCGACGAGGTCGGCGCGCAGTCCCGGTCCGGCGCTGGCGCTCGGCTCGCCGCCGCGCACGCGCACTACCGCCTCGTGCGGGCCGACGATGATGTCTTGTCGGGCTCGCAGCGTGGTGCGCGCCCGTTCGACGTCGTAGTAGGCGTCTGCGCGGGCCACGTGCCAGTCGCCCTGGATGGCGCTACTCAGTTCGGCGAGCGTCGTTGCCCAGTCCGCCGCGGCGGCGCGAACCACGGCGAGCTCGGCCGGGTCGCGCGCGGCGAGCCACGCGCCCAGCGAACCGGCGCCGAGTCGCCCCTCGGCCGCGCACGCCACCAGTTCGGCGATCTCGAGGTCGACCCCGAGACGGATCGAGCGCGCCCCGGTCGCTAGGCGGCGAAGGGCGGCGTTGGCGAGGCGTCGTCGAGCGGTGACCGGCGACCAACGAAAGGGCGCGGGCGGTCGTCCGGCACTCTCCACCGACCACGCGTCGAGTCGGCGGTGGCGATCGGTGGCGACGGCACGGAACCGCGCGGCGAGGGTGTTGCGATGAGCGTTCGTGACGACGGTCTCGACCTCGGGACCGAGGACCGTCTCGGCGAGTGCCGTCGGCGTCAGCCGCCGCACGATGAGCGCGCTCACGGCGTCCACCGTGCGCCAATCGTGTCGAGCAATTCGCGGACCGCTCGGTCGAGCAGGGCGTAGTCAACCTCGCAGCTGGCGAGTTCGCCGGTCGCCGTGGAGAACGTCGCCGCGCGTAACGGGGTGGCCGACGTGCGCAGGGTGTGCGTCAGGGCGTGGAAGCGCAGCGCCGCGTCGGTGCGCTCGCCGATGGGTGCAGTGGTGACGTCGACGAGCACCACCGAGGCCGTCGCCTGGTGCTCGACGCCGACGACGAGGTCGACGACGTCGCGAAGAACGATCGTGCCACCGCCGAGTCGCAGTCGGGTACGCACGGCCGAGCGCACGGCCCAACCCGCGGGTGCCTCGCGCAGCACCTGGGCGAGTGAGCCCGCGTGGGCGGCGACGTCGGTGGCGAGGCGTGATCGAGAGTCGTCGTCGAGGACGGTGAAGGCGGCGGCCAGTTCGGCCGACGGTCCGTCGATCTGCCAGGCGCGCACGGCGGCGTCGACGGGGTCGCGCGGTCGATAGCCCGCTACGTACAGGCGCACGAGCTGGGCCACCAGCGTGCCGCGCAGTCGGCCGTACGTGGCGCGGTTGATGTCCACCACGTCGGCGCCACCGGTCACGTGGTCGGGGCCGATGACGAGAGGCGCGGGACGCGTCTGGCCGTGGCTGATCTCGAAGAGGCCGTCTTCGAGGACCGCGCGTAGTCCGGCCGCGGTCGCGCGGTCGCGCGGTGGTCGCCGCGAGGGATCGCCCCGCAGCGCTTCGAGTAACGAAGTCGGCGAGGCGAGTATCACGGAGGGCATACGACACTCTTGCGCGACACTGTGACAGGTGCGTAGCGTGTCGTCGTGTTCGCCGCCGTTTTCACGATCTTTGTCGTCGCCGTCGTGGTGCTCGTCGTCGTGACGGTGCGCTGGGCTGTTCGCCGCGACCGTGAGCGCCGAGGCGCGTCGGGCCGCTAGGGCTCGAGGCGGCGCTGGATTTCCTTTACCGTCCGATCGAGGTCGGCGATGGCTCGCTCGATCACCGACAGTCGTGCGGCGATTGCCGTGTCCACTCGTTCGTCAACCCGTCGGTCGACCTGGTCGCGCAGGCGCGCGTCGAGTGAGTCGACGAGGGGCTGGGCCAGCTGTTTCAGTCGATCGCGCAGGTCGTACGACTTCGGGTCGGTGGCGTCCACGGCGACAGATTAGGTCGGCGCGGGTGGACAGTACACCCCGGCGTTGAATTGGAGCGTATTGAACTGTCCCGCCCACGGGGGATTGAGCAGCGTGGTCTCCTCGCTCTGCAGTGACGACGTCGGTGTGCAGACGGCACTGAAGGCGATGAAGCCGCGGACGTTGCTGCCCGACGCACCCGGCACGGGAATCGGTCCGCCACCACCGAAGGCGAGAGCAATGAACACGGGCATCGGCGCGCTCGCGAGGTGATAGTTGCGGTACTCGGACTGGGAGGCGTAGACGGCGGCGTTCAGTGTGGGATCCACCGACGCGATGCCGCTCACCCAGCCCCGGAGCATCGCCGCCCAGTACGTGGCGAAGCGGGCGAGTGTGGCGTTGCTCGCGCCGCCGGGGGCGTCGAGACCGGAGTGGGAGTCGGGGTAGCCCTCGGGATCCAGAATCACCCAGTCCGGCTTCAACCCCACGCCGAGACCGCGGTACTGGTCAATTTGCGCGGCGACCCACGCGCCGGCGGCGTAGCCGTGCTCGTAATACGTCGACGGCGTGAGCGCCTCGCCCGACAGTGGTCCGCTGACGGTCCAGAACGAGAGCCACGTCACCCGCTTGTGAGCGTTGTAGATGCTCTGGCCCATGAGAAAGTCGGGTGACGTCGCCACGGTCTTAGCGGACGTGAACCCGACCCACGGCGACGACGTGGTTCCGAGCCCGCCGGTCTCGCTGATGATCGGCCAGCCGTCAGTGACGGCCTTCGTCCACTTGCTGCTCGGTATCGCGTAGACGCCGACGCCTTGGGGAGGCGGCGTATTGATGCCCGCGGCGTAGAGGCTCAGCTCGCCGTTCAGCACGAGGCCGGTGACGATCCCGCCGACGGTTCGTGCCGCACTGCCGGCGGTGACCGACACGTCGGTCGAACTCCACGGCACGAAGCCGCTCGAGCTCGAGAGCGCGAAGAGGTCGCCCCAGTTGGCGGCGGCACCGGCGATCGTGACCTGGGTCGGGGTCACGTTGAGAAAGAGTGCGCCGCTCAAGGGCGGTGATCCCGTGGCGACGGCGGTCACGTTCAGCACGGTCCACGGGAAGGTCGGCGTCGGGTTCGGGGTCGTCGTCGTTACGGGGGTCGTGCTGGTGGTCGTACTCGTGGTCGTACTCGTGGTCGTACTCGTTGTTGTCGTGGGTGGCGTGGATGGCGGCTGATTGAAGGAGGCCAGTGGCGCGCTGAAGAGTTCAACCGCGCCCAGCGCACTGAGCCCAGCGACGTAGACGCTCGTCGTTGACGCGGCGGCGGCGAGAGGCCCCACAAGCCGCGGACCGCCGGTCAGCCGAGTGACGTCTTGGTCAATCCACGCGGCCGGATTCGTGGGGTTCGAGGAGAATACCTGCAAGTCACCGTTGGTCGAGGTCGCGGCGACCGCGGGAATCGGTCCGGGCACGACGACCGGGTCGCTCTTCGACGTGCCCGCGTGCGTCAGTTGCGAGATGTTGTACGCCGGTGAACTCAGATACGGTATCGGCTGACCAACGGCCCACGCCAGTGGAATGACTTCGATAGTGTTCGCGCTCGTGCGCGCCGCGATCATCGCCTGCTGGCCCGTGACCTCGGCGCTCGCGAGCCCGGGCGCGAAGGTGACGCCGGTGACCGCCGACAGATTGGTGGCGATGATCGGTCGCCACGCCTGGTCGTGATGGGTATGGAGCCACACCGCGCTGACGGGGACGTTGGGCGAGAGCAGGATCAGGTTGCCGCTCGCGTCAACGTAGAGCGCGTCGACGTTGCCCGACGGATCGATGATCGGCACCGGATCGGCCGCCGGCGCGGTGGCGTCGATATTGAGTGAGAGATCGTTCCACTGGGTCACGCCGGCGGACGACTGGGTGTAGATGGCCACGTCGTCACTGGCCGTGCGGTACGCGAGCACGCCGAGTGAGCCATTGCTGACCGCGTGGGGACCACCCACCATGGTCGAGTTGTTCAGGGCGCTGGTCAGGGCAACGGCGTTCCACGGCAGTGGACCCGTGCCGTTGTTGACGAACTGGTACAGCGGCAGGCTGGTTGGCGTCGTCGTCGTCGCCTCGCTCGAGCCACCGGTGGCGACGACGAGCGCCGCGCCAAGCAACACCGCAGCGGTGGCGCTCACCAGCGAGGCGCGCTTCGAGGTAGCGGGCCGGGCCCGTCGTCGTCCAGTGATGGGCTCAGTCTACGAGGGGGGCCTTTTTGTTCGGTGGCGCCGTGTCGATCGCGTAGCCGATGGGAACGCGAGCCGTTACCTGGCGCGGGTCGTGAACGACGCGGGAGCCGAGGCACCACTCGCCTGACCCCCCGCGAGGTACCGCACGACCACGCGGTACCTCGTGCCCGCGGCGAGACCACGGATGAGAATCGAGGCGGCGTTAGAACCGGCCGCGTGCCACGTCTGACCACCGTCGACTGAGTATTGGAAGAAGCGAATGCGCACACCCAGCGACAACGCCGGAGCGCGTACGATCACCCGCGCCCCGGTGGCGAATGCGAGAACCCGCGCAATCGACGGCCTCGCGAGCGTGGACCCGACGGCGGCGCCGGTCACCGACACGACGGAGGAGAGCAGAGTGGTCGACTGGTACGTGACGGTCAACGTGAGCGGTCCGGGAGCGGTGTTCGAAACGGTAACCGAGCCCTGCCCGTTCGCGTTGGTCGTCACCGAATAGACGGCCCGTCCGTTGGCGACGATGCTCGAGGGGTCATCGTTGAACTGCACGCGGCCGGCGCTCGCCGACGCCGAGACGTTGACGAGCGCATTCGCCAGTGGTCCGCCGTTCTGGGTGTGAAGGGTGAAGGAGACCGTCGCGGACGACGAAGTGTCGAAGTGGGATGTCGAAACCGACGCCGAGCTGGTAGTCGGGTCAAAGACGCTCGGGCAGAGTCCGCCCATGAACGTGGCCGGGTTGGGGCTGCCGAGGCCCGAGGCCAGGTCGTAGCCCGGTCCGGCGCTGTAGACCCCGACGCCGAAGAGGTCGTTGTTGCCGGTCGTCACGTCGATGAAGCCGGTCGTCGCCATGGCGTAGAGCGCGGGATTGATGAAGCCGAGCCGAGCCACCCCGCACTGCTGCGCGGCCGTCGCGACGATGGCGCTCACGAGCGGTGCCCCGATCGACGTGCCGCCGATGCTCGACCAGCCGGACCCGCAGTTGCTGCCGCAGTTGACGGTGCCGCTGCCCGTGAAGTACTGGATGAATCCGGTACTGGGGTCGGCCATCACGGAGAGGTCCGGTACGAGCCGCATGGTCTCGCTGGGCGCGATACCCGGGGCGACCTGCCACGACGGCCGCGACCACAACGACGAGATGCCGCCGCCACCGGCCCCGCCGCCACTGTTCGTGCCGTCGTTCCAGACCGTCTCGGTGAGCGGCGATATCGACGACACGGTGAGTCCGCCGACCCCCGTGACGAATGGCTGTGAGGAGGGGTCGTCAACCGCCGGCGCGTTCGTCGTGATGCCGGTGCAGTCCGACGAGCCGTTGTCACCCGACGCCGCCAAGATCGTCTGGCCCTGGGCGGTCATCTGCTCGAAGATTGCCTGCTCGGCGTTTGGGGCGCCGGAGGGATCCTGTTCGCAGGTGCCCCACGACGTCGTGACGATGGTGGCGGTGTTGGCGTCGGCGATCTGCTGGTACGCATCGATCGGCCCGGTCGAGTTGTTGGGCGCGGTGTAGACGTCAATCGCTGCACCGGGCGCGAGGGCCGCGGCCTCTTCGACGTCGATCGTCGCCTCGTCGCTGTAGGCGCCGGCGTTCCCGCCGTCGACCGGCACGTTGGTGACGCTCGGATTGATCCCGTAGCACGAGAAGTACGTCGAGAGGTCCGACGGACTGTAGGGGCCCAGCTCGTAGACCGCGATGGTCTGACCCGTGCCCGTGAACCCGTTCGCCCACGCGCTCGAGAGTCCGTAGAGCTGCGCCTGTTGCTGAATCGTGTAGCCGCCGAGCGAGTTGGGCGTCGTCGCGTTCGCCGGGGCGCCACCGGTCGCGGCCGCGCACGTGGAGGCCGTCACGGGTGTCGAGCGTGCCGACAACGCGAGCGCGTGGGGCGTCACGACCGTCGAGAGCCCGGCCACCGCCGCGATGTCGTGCGCGATCGGTCCGGGGAGCGACGCCGCGCCGCTGAACTGCGCGGCGAGTCGCCCCCGCACGCGCACGGTCGTGATCGGCGTCGCGAAGGCGCGCGCCATGGCGGACGTCGAGCCCGTTACCGGGAGGATGATGTGACCGCGGCTCAGCGCACCCACGCGAAGCCCAAAGGACTCGAAGTAGTGGCTCACCGCCGCCACCGCGGCGCGCGGCGCGCCGAAGCGGCGCGCGAACTGAGCCGTCGTGAGGAAGTGGCGGTAGTTCGCGGACGACGGATTCGTGAGCTCGGCGAGGTACGTGCGCAGCGCGGCCCGACGGGGCTGGGCGAGGGCGAGGTCGAACGACGTCAAGATCGGTGACGAAATCACCGTCGTGCGTGGGGGCAGCGCCATCGGCTGGGCCACCACGACGCGGGGCTGGCTCGCGCCGGCACTGGCCAGCGGGACCAAGCCAACGGTGAGCGCTACCGCCGCGGTGGCGACGGCGAGACGGCGGGCTGAACGAGGGGTCATCGCCACAGCCTAGAAAATCGCGGCGACCGACCGATCGTCAGTGGCTCAATCGGTGTCGCGCGCGCGGAATCCGGCCGCGGCGAAGCGCTGGCGCAGGTCGCCGCACTCGGCACAGACCGACTCGGGCACGAGTCCGAGGCGCACCAGCCGGCCGAAGATGGCGCAGCCCACGCAGTAGCCGAGGAAGCCCTCGAGACTGGCGGCAACGATCAGTGGCACGAGGATCCAGCGCGCCACCGACCACCCGGCGACCAGCCACGTCGAGCACGTCACGACCGTCAAGGCGGCGCCGATGCCCTGGGCGAAGCGCTTGGGTGGGCCAGCCACCTCGCGACGCCAGGCGCGAAGCCGCGGTCCGGCAACGCGCGTCGCGAACTGGCCGAGCGGTGAGAGCGTGGGGCCGCTCACGACGCGGGCAACGAAGCCGTAGGTCAGTGGCACCATGATCCAGCGCACGCCGAGCAGGGCCGTTAGCGACATCGCCACGACGCCGAGCGCCACGGTACGCGCTGCCGCATCGTTGACGGGATTCGGGAACGTGAACAGTCGATTCATCCCACAAATCCTAGTGGAATTATCAACAATATGCCACGGGTCGTGCGTCAACTCGTGGCGAGGTGAACCGTGGTGGCGACGCCGATCGCGACGATGAGCCACCGCACGACGGGTGGACGCAGCCGCTTCATCAGCACGGTGCCGAGCCAGCCGCCGACCAGGGTGCCGAGCAGGATCATGTAGACCGCCTCTTGGGCGAGATGACCGCGCGCGAGGAAAATCACCGCGGCGACCAGGTTGATGACGAGCGAGAGCAGGTTGCGCAGGCCCTGCAGCTCGCCAATCTCCAGCGGCAGCGCGATCGCCATGATCGCGAGCAGCACGATTCCGAGACCGGCGCCGAAGTAGCCCCCGTAGACTGAGGCGAGGAAGATTCCCACGAGCAAGGCCCGTCGCCGGAGCGGGTGTTGGTGATCGAGGTGGGCCAGCCGGGCCGTGATGCGCGCCGACATCGCGTAGACCAGGGTTGCCGCGCCGATGAGCCACGGCACGACGTGCTCGAAGGCCCGTGGCGAGCCGAGGAGCAGCAACGCCGCGCCCACGACGGTTCCGCCCAGACAGGCGGGGATGAGCGACCGCACGAGGGTCCGGTGACGGCCGATTTCCCGGCGAAAGCCGCGAATACCCCCGAAGTAGCTGGGTACCACGCCGACCGTTGACGAGACGTTGGCCTGTAGCGCGGGCACGCCGAGGGCGAGCATGGTTGGGAAGGTGATGAAGGTTCCGCCACCAGCAATGCCGTTGGCGACGCCGCCCGCGACGCCGGCGGCGAGGTAGACGACGAGTCGCCACGGCAGGGGGAGCGACACCGAGAGCATTTTCACTACTCTACGAACGTGCCCCGTCCGTCGACGAATACTCGCGTGATACCTGGCGCTCGCCCGTGACGGCTCTACCCTGGGGGACGTGCATCTCGTGACCGGCGAACTGATCGTTCCCCACGACGCGCCCCACGACCTCATTCGTGCGGCGGGCGGGATCGTCTTTCGCTTCGTGGCGTCGGGGCGAACTGAGATCGCGTGTATCTATCGAGAGTCCCGAGGCGATTGGACTTTCCCCAAGGGCAAATTGGACTACGGCGAGACCTTCGAGCAGGCCGCACTTCGCGAAGTCTTCGAGGAGACGGGCATGCGCTGTCGCGTGCTGCGCTTCGTCGGTACGACCAACTACACCCACCGCAAGGGGCGACCCAAGATCGTGGCGTACTACTTGATGACCGTCGACGACGGGGACTTCGTACCCAACGACGAAGTCGATGAGCTGGTCTGGCTGCCCCTCGAGCAGGTTCGATCACACCTCACGTGGGACCGCGACCACGAGCTCTTGGACCTCGTGGTCGCGATGCCCGAGATTCGACAGAACGCGTCCTAGTCACGGCGCGATGGTCGGGATGGCCGAGTAGACGCTCAGCCAGCGGTGGGTCAGTCGCTCGATGGTGCCGTCGGCGCGTAGGGCCGCCAACGCGAGGTCGACGCAGCCGGCGAGCGGATTGCCGTGCTGGAAGACCAAGCCGTAGTGATCGCCGGTGGAGGGGAATTGGCCGACGACGGTCGCGATCGGAGCGCCGGCGGCGTTGACGAGCTGCGACGTCGTCATATAGTCGCCGGTCGGCACGTCGATGACCAGCGCGTCAATCGCGCCGCTCTTCAGTGCCTCGATCAGCGCCGTCATCGTCGAGTACGAGTGCACGGCGATCGTTGGACGAATGCGCTGGGTGATGTAGGCGAGGCCCACCGTTCCGGCCAGGTCGCCGTACCGGTACGTACGCAGGTCGCGGGGACTGTGGGCGGTGACGATGGGATCGCCCGTCAGTGCGACGAGCGCTTGGTGGACGGCGAAGTACGAGCTGGAGAAGGTGACGTTTCGGGCCAGGGCTGCGCTGTAGGTGACCTCGTTGGCGTCGAAGTCGAAGTGTTTCTCGCCGGGCAGATAACTCGTGGCGAAGGTCTGGTCGACCCAGCTCACGTCGTGTCGCACGACACCGAGTTCGCGGGCGATGCCGTAGACGAGACCTGATTCGTAGCCCTGTCCGTTGGACGGATGATTGTCGACGTACCACGGTGAGGAGACCGGGTTGTCGGTGGCGACCGTGAGCCGGCCGCGCACGACCTCCATCGAGGGCATCGTCGTTCGGCACTTCGTGAGAGCGACTGCGGCGGGGGACGCCGCCGTTGCGGCGGTGCTCACGGTGGCGAAGACACTCGCGACCAGCAGTGCGATGAGCCGCGCGCGGCGCCCTGACGTCCACGGAACACGCTGCATCGTGGATGGCAGTGTACTGCGCGGGCTGCGAAAAGGGCGGTCGCGTCGTCACCCCAGGGATACTCACTAGCGCGCCAGTCGGTAAGATGTGGGGACGGGGAGAGGTGGGTGAGTTCGGTTTAAACCACATTCCTGCTAAGAATGCGGCCTGTTAACGCGGGCCCGAGGGTTCAAATCCCTCCCTCTCCGCCACCGACACCGAGCGCGCAGCGCTCGGTGTCGCCACGTTAGGAGACGGGTATGCGGTACTTCATCGAGACGCTGGGATGCCCGAAGAACCACGTGGACTCTGACAAGTTGGCCGGCCTGCTGCACGAGCGGGGCTACGAACGCGCGTCGTCCGTGCGCGACGCGGATCTGGTGGTCGCCAACACGTGCGCCTTCATCGAGGCCGCCCGCGAAGAGTCGGTGGAGGTCGTGCTCGACCTCGCCGAGCGCAAGCGGCCCGCGGCTCGCCTGGTCGTAACGGGCTGCATGGCCGAACGCTACGGCGACGAGCTGGCGGCGGCCCTGCCCGAGGTCGACCTCGTCGCCGGTTTCGGCCAGAACCCGTGGCCGGCGCCACCGTCGTCGACGCCGACGCCCGTGCAGGTGCGCCGCCGGCCAACGTCCGACTTCGACTTGTTGAATCTGCCTCGCCCGCGCACGAGCGTTCCCTGGGCGTACCTGAAGATCGCCGAGGGTTGTGATCGACGGTGCGGCTTCTGCGCAATCCCAACCTTTCGCGGTGACCAGCGCTCACGATCCACGGACGAGGTGATCGCCGAAGCGCGAGCGCTCGTGGATGGCGGCGTCCGCGAGCTGATCCTCATCGCCCAGGACCTCGCCAGTTGGGGCCACGACCGGCGCCGCGCCGGTCGAGGTTCGCCGAGTGAAGCGCTCGACGACGGCGTCGCCCAACCGCTTATCGCCCTGACCCGGCTGCTCTCGAGCGAGGTCGAACGGGTCCGGCTGCTCTACCTCTACCCGTCGGGCCTGACCGAAGGTCTCATCGAGGCCATCGTCGCGAGCGGCGTGCCGTACTTCGATCTCTCGCTGCAGCACTCGTCGCGTCCCCTCCTTCGCGCCATGCGCCGGTGGGGCGACGGCGCGAGGTTTCTCGAGCGGATCGCCGCGATTCGGTCACTCGCCCCCGACGCCACGTTTCGCTCGTCGTTCATCCTCGGGTACCCCGGTGAGACCGAGGATGACCAGCGAGACCTGCTCGCCTTCCTCGAGGCGGCCCAGCTCGATTGGGCGGGCTTCTTCACGTTCTCGCCCGAAGCCGAGACGCCCGCGGTGTCGCTCGACAACCCGGTGCCCCGCGAGCTGGCGCTCGAGCGATTGCGCGAGGTCAGCGAACTGCAAGACGCGATCACGGCGAGGCGGCGCGACGCGTTGGTGGGAACGAGTCAACGCCTGCTCGTGGACGCGCCCGGCGTAGCCCGTAGTGTCAAGGAGTGTCCCGAAATTGACGGCGTAGTGATCGTCGACCGATCGATTGCCGTTGGCACGGTATTCGACGGCCGCATTGTCGCGAGCCGCGGGACGGATCTGGAGGCGGTGTCGGCGTGACGTCGGGCCAGCGCACCTACGGTGAATCGGCGTTGCTCACGCCGGCCAATCTGATGACCGCCTTTCGCCTGGCGGTCGCGCCCGTTTTCATCTACTTGATCGTGGTGGACCGCATCTCGTGGTGGACCTCGGGCGTTGGCGTGCTCGCGGCGGCGTCGGACTACTTCGACGGCATCGTCGCGCGCCGGCACGGCACGACGACGTCGGGGGCCTTCCTCGACCCGCTCGCCGACAAGGTGATCGTGCTCGGTTCGCTCTACGCGTTGATCCTCGCGCGTCCGCACGGGCTCTCGGCGTTCATCGCGCCGGCCATCGTCATCACCGTGCGCGAGGCGTGGATGAGCGTCTATCGCTCGCGTTCGGCGCGCCGCGGCATCTCGATACCGGCGAGCAAGCTCGCCAAGTGGAAGACCTTCGTGCAGGATCTGGCCATCGCCTTTTGCGTGGTGCCGGTCGTTGCTCACCACGCGTGGCTCGGCGAGCTCACGATCTGGGTGGCGGCCGTGATGACGGTGTACACGGGATGGCAGTACTACGCCGAGGGACGACGGCGGGTGGCTCGTGCGCGTTGAGATTGTCGCCGTCGGCACGGAGCTGCTGCTCGGACAGATCGCGGACACCAACAGCCAGTGGCTCGGCGAGCAGCTGGCGGCCAACGGCATTGCGTCGCACTTTCATCAGCACGTGGGCGACAACCACGAGCGGATCGTGCTGGCCCTACGCACGGCGCTCGCGCGCAGCGACGCCGTGATCGTCTGCGGTGGCCTCGGGCCGACCCAAGACGACATCACCCGAGCCGCGCTCGCCGAGGTGATGGGCGTGGCGCTCGAGCGGCGTCCCGAACTCGTCGCGGCAATCCAGGGCTTCTTCGACGCGCGTGGGCGCTCGATGCCCGAGAACAACCTGCTGCAGGCCGACGTGCCGCGCGGCGCTCGCGTGATCGAGCAGCGCCGCGGCACCGCGCCGGGCCTGATCTGCCCCCTCGGCCACAAGGTCGCCTACGCCGTGCCGGGCGTCCCGTACGAGATGACCGAGATGTTCGAGCGCGCGGTGCTGCCCGACCTGCTCGAACGCGAGCGTGCGTCGGGTGAACGGGCCGTCATCACGAGTCGGGTCCTGCGGACGTGGGGGGCGAGTGAGTCGGCTCTGGCCGAAGCGGTCGGCGACCGCTTTGACGCGCTCGTCGACGACGGCCGGGTGACGATTGCGTTTCTGGCGTCGGGCATCGAAGGTATCAAGGTCAGAATCACCGCGCGCGGCGACGATGCGGCGCACGCGGCCGAGCTGGTGGCGACCGAAGAGTCCCTCGTGCGCCGCGTGATCAACGAACGGCTGGGCGACATCATCTTTGGAGTCGACGCGCAGTCCATGGAGGACGTGGTGGCGGCCCGTCTGGTCGCGCGCGGTTCGACGCTCGCCGTGGCGGAGTCACTCACCGGGGGCCTGATCGCTAGTCGACTCGTCAACGTGCCGGGTGCCTCGTCGTGGTTCCGCGGCGGCGTGGTGAGCTACGCCTCCGAGGTGAAGTTCACCGTGCTCGGCGTGGCGCGCGGACCCGTCGTGAGCATCGAGGCGGCCGAGTCGATGGCCCGAGGCGTTCGCACGGTGCTCGGGGCCGACATCGGTTTGAGCGTGACCGGTGTTGCCGGGCCGCTCGAACAAGAGGGGCAACCGGCGGGAACGGTCTTCGTCGGTTACGCGGTGGGCGAGCGGGTGGGCCACGCGGCCTTACGCCTGCCCGGCGACCGGCCGCGCGTGCGGGCGTACAGCGCGATCAGCGCCCTCGACGTACTTCGCCGCGAACTCGACCGGGACGCGGAGGGGCCAGCCGTCGTCGCCTAGGGTCGTTTAACGGATCGGGAGGTGGTCGTGACTAACTTGGACGTGCTCGTTGAGCCGAGCGAGGTGGGGCTGGATCCGACGTGGCTCGCCCGGATTCGCACGCACTTCGACCAGTACGTCACTGACCGGCGCCTGAGCGGCTGGCTGGTGACGGTGGCTCGCGGCGGTGAGCTCGTGTGGACTGGCGCCGGCGGGTACCGCGACCGTGACCGCGACCTCTCGGTGACTGACGACACGATCTGGCGGATCTTTTCGATGACCAAGCCACTCACCACGGTCGCGGCCATGATGCTCTACGAAGAGGGGCACTTCGACCTCAACGATGACGTCGGTCGATGGCTCGATGAGCTGTCGGCGCCGCGGGTCTACGTGAGCGGTCCACCGAGCGCACCGGTCACCGCGCCCGCGACCGAGCCCGTGCGAGTCCATCATCTCCTCACGCACACGAGCGGTCTGACCTACGGGTTCAACTACCTCCACCCGGTCGACGCGATCTACCGGGCGAAGGGCTACGACTTCGGGTGGCCACCGACGGCGGACCTAGCCACCGCGGTCCGCGACTGGTGCACGAGCCCCCTGCTCTTTCAGCCCGGCACTCGCTGGAACTACTCAGTGGCGACCGACGTCCTCGGCCGGCTGGTCGAGATCTGGAGTGGCCGGCCCCTCGACGTCTTCGTGCGCGAACGCATTCTCAGCCCCCTCGGCATGACCGACACCGACTGGCACTGCCCCGACGAGAAGGTTGAGCGACTGGCGATGCTCTACGTCCCCAGTGCCAACGGCGCGGTGGCGGTACCCGACCTAGCCCGCGCGGCCACCCGGCCGCCGCGTCTGCTGAGCGGCGGCGGCGGTCTGGTCTCGACGGCAGCGGACTACCAGCGTTTTATGTCGATGATCCTGCACGGCGGCGAGCTCGACGGGGTCCGGCTGCTCTCGAGTCGGACGGTGTCGCTGATGACGGAGAACCACCTACCCGAGGACGTCGACCTCGCGCGGTTCGCGACTGACTCGTTCGCCGAGGCCGACTTCGCCGGCGTCGGCTTCGGACTCGGTTTCTCGGTCGTGGTCGACCGTCGCGCAAACCGGAGTCTGGTCACCGAGGGATCGGTGGGTTGGGGCGGCGCGGCGTCCACCGCGTTCTGGATCGATCCGCTCGAAGAGCTCACCGTCGGTTTCTACACGCAGCTCTTGCCGAGCGGAACCTACCCGCTGCGACGCGAGCTGCAACGTCTCGTGTATCAGGCACTGGGGGACTGAGGTATCTCGACTTCGGAACCGGCTCGACTCGGTTGACGCCACCCAGCGAAGTCGAATCGTCAACGAGCGTTGCGGAAGGTTCGTCGACCGCGTTTCGCGGTGACCACTTACCAGTCTCGACGTCGAGGCGGCTGATCACGCGGCTACCCAGGGCTGGGGAGCGAGCGACGGTGTCCGACGGACGCCACCGAGCCAGGTCGTTGACCGGCGGCGTCTCGCTCGATGGCGGTTCCCCGTGCACGAGGCGCGACGGGTGTTACGTTGGTTCATAGTTCCCAAGTAGTTGACGGGGAGAGGGCAGGACGTGACCAGATGACCGGTTCATCGCCGTCAGGTCGCCCCTGGTCGATGTTCCTTGGGTGGTTGCTCGTTGGGGCTCTATGGACGAGCGGTATCGCGAGCATTCTGAGCTTCGGTGTTCTCGTCTTCGCTCTGGCCGGCGTTGCCACCTGGTTCATGTTGCGTCGCCCCGGGTCTCGGGTGGGCACACCCGCCCTTATTTCGATGGGGGGACTGCCCTTCTTCGTTCGGGCGCGAATGAACGGACCGGCCCAGGGGACCATCCTCAGTTCCAATGGCGCGGGAGGCGTAACCGGGGGCAGTTATGCCAGTCCGTGGCCGTGGGTGGTCGTGGGAACACTGTTCTTTGTTGCCAGCGTCGCGGTATTCCTCGTGATGACGCGTCGCCACGCGACGTAGCCGCGACCACGTGGCCACCGTCTCGCCGCTGATCCGCCGTGGTCGCGTCAGTGGCGCGACCGAGACGTCGTGACGATGTCAACCATCGAGATTCGTCATGACTGCTCCTCTATCAGCTTGTGATGAGGGGAAATGGTGTCAGTCACGTGGTGGACCGTGAAAAGACGGTGCAGGTCGGCCAGCGCACTGGCTCGCCGATTCGGACGCGGCCCTGGTAGCGGCGGTGTTCGTTGCGTCTGAATCAATCCTTGAAGCGAACACGTGTTCGTAGTACGGTTTGCGAGTAGCTCGACCGATGTCAGTGGGGGTGCCTATGGTGCTCCACGAAGATGACCAAGGAGAACCCCATGGCAACCGATGACCGCAACAAGGCCCTCGACGCAGCGCTCGGCCAGATCGAGAAGCAGTTTGGCAAGGGATCGATCATGCGCATGGGGGAGAACCTGCACATGAACATCGAGTCGATTCCGACCGGCGCGTTGGCGCTCGACCTCGCCCTCGGCATTGGGGGGCTGCCGCGAGGGCGAATCGTGGAGCTCTACGGCCCCGAGTCGTCGGGCAAGTCGACTCTCGCCATGCACGTCGTCGCCGAGGCGCAGCGCAACGGCGGCGTATGCGCGTACATCGACGCCGAGCACGCGATGGACCCCGTGTACGCGCGAGCAATCGGCGTGAACGTGGACGACCTGCTGATCAGCCAGCCCGATACCGGCGAGCAGGCTCTCGAGATCGTGGACATGCTGATCCGGTCGGGGGCACTCGACGTCGTCGTGATTGACTCGGTGGCGGCGCTCACCCCGCGCGCCGAGATCGAGGGTGACATGGGCGACTCCCACGTCGGCCTGCAGGCCCGGTTGATGAGTCAGGCGCTGCGCAAGTTGACTGGCGGCTTGTCCAAGTCCAACACCATCGCGTTGTTCATCAACCAGCTGCGCGAGAAGATCGGCGTCATGTACGGCTCGCCCGAGGTCACCCCCGGCGGACGGGCCCTCAAGTTCTACTCGTCGATCCGTCTCGACATCCGGCGCATCGAATCGATCAAGGACGGCACCGAAGTCGTGGGCAACCGGACGCGGGTGAAGGTCGTGAAGAACAAGTGCGCCGCCCCCTTCAAGCAGGCCGAGTTCGACATCATGTACGGCCAGGGCATCAGCCGAGAGGGCTCGGTGCTCGACGTCGCGGTCGAGCTGGGATTCGTGAAGAAAGCCGGCGCGTGGTTCACCTACGAGGGCGAGCAGCTCGGCCAGGGCCGCGAGAACGTGAAGACCTTCTTGCGCGAGAGCCCGCAACTGATGGCCGAGATCGACGAGCGCGTTCGCGAGTACCTCGCCAACGCGCTCGCCCCCGACGTCGTGGGTGGTGAGTCACTCGACGTAGACGCTCCCCTGACGCTCGACTGATTCGTCGTCGAACGGCGTCAGTCGGTGATCGCGTGGACGGAACCCGCGGGTCGCGCGACGAAAGCGAAAGGTGAAGTCGGGCCAGATGGTGGTATTCAGTCCCGACTCGGTCACGTACCAGCTCGAGCAGCCCGCAGCCCAGACGGTTGAGGGCAACCGATCGCGCACGCGCTTGGTCCAGCGCCGCGCCGCCGGTGCCGTGGGCTCGATCAGCGCGTGACGGCCTAGCGACACGGTAATCGCCTCCACGACGTAGTTGAGCTGACTCTCGATCATGTAGATGATCGATGAGTGGCCGAGTCCGGTGTTCGGGCCCGCGAGCATGAAGAGGTTCGGAAAGCTCGGAAACGAGGTGCCGAGATAGTGCGACAGTTTCCCCGCGAGCGCGTCGCCGACGTTGACCCCGTCGCGCCCGCGCACCCGGGCCCCCATGGGGTGGTCGGTCACGTGAAAGCCGGTAGCGAGCACGAGCACGTCGAGGGGGTGCAGCGCGCCGTCGCGGGTGCGGATTCCCTCGGTAACGATCTGGTCAATCGGCGTGGTGACGAGGGACACGGAGTCGCGGCGCAGCGCCGCGTAGTAGTCGTTGCTGAGCAGCACGCGCTTGCAGCCCATTCGATACGTTGGCGTAAGTCGGTCGCGCAGCTCGGGGTCGGGGATCTGGTTGGCGAGAAAGGCCCGGGCCTGACGCTCGCCGACCGACATGCGCTCGGGTTGTTTCACGAAGCCGATCGCCAGCAACTCGCGGCGCACGTAGTGCGCGAAGCGGGCCAGCCGCTGAAGAACTGGGAAGCGACGGTAGTGCCGCTTGGTGCGCTCGGGTACCGGCTGGCCCTCGTGGGGCAGGATCCAGGGCGCGGTTCGCTGGAAGACACTCACGTGCGCAGCGCTCTGTGCGAGACGTGGCACCACCTGCACGGCGCTCGCACCGGTGCCAATGACGCCGACGCGTCGTCCGCTCAGCGCGACGGCGGCGTCCCACGATGCGGTGTGCACGACGGGGCCGGCAAAGCTGTCGAGCCCCGCGATGTCGGGGCGTCGCGGCTCGGCGAGAGCGCCGACGGCGAGCACGACGGCTCGGGCCTCGACGGGGCCAGCGTTCGTCTCGAGTCGCCAGCGCGCGATTGACTCGTCGAAGGTGACGTCGGTCACCGCGTGGTTGTAGCGAATCAGGTCATTGAGGTCGTTCGCGGACGCGACGTCACGCAGGTACTGCCAGATCTCGGGCTGGTAGCTGTAGGTGTTCGACCAGTTGGGGTTCGGCGCGAAGGAGAACGAGTAGAGGTTGCTCCCGACGTCGCAGCGGCAACCGGGGTAGGCGTTGTCGCGCCACGTTCCGCCGAGGTCGTCGGCGCGTTCGAAGATGAGCAGGTTCGTCACCCCGGCTCCGCGAAGGCGAGCCGCCGCGCCGAGTCCAGCGAAACCCGCGCCGACGACGGCGACGTCAATGATCACGAAACGACCATACCGGCCCGGCTAGCGCCCGGCGATAGCGTGACCCCATGCACATCCGCCGCGCCGGCCGACAACTGTTCGGTGAGGCCGTTCGTCGCGGTCGCGCTTTTCTCAATGACGTAGCGATCGTCGGCCCTGACGACCGCTACGCGCGACGATTCGCCTACTTCGGGGCCGGCGCGGCCCTGATGGCCCCCCAGGGCGTGATCTATAACGAGCGCTACCTGTCCATTGGCGACGGCACGCTCATCGGGCCCAACGTCTGTCTCACCGCCGGCATCAACGGCGATCAGACAATGCTCTCGACGCCGGTGGTCTCGATCGGCGAGCGATGCGTGATCGGGCGGGGCTCGCACGTGATCGGCCACTGGCGCATCGAACTCGGTGACGAGATTCAGACCGGACCCTACGTGTACATCACTGATCAGAATCACGTCTACGACGACCCCGAGTCGGCGATCGGGTGGCAGACGCCGACCGAGGCCGCGGTGCGGATCGGCTCGGGCAGTTGGCTCGGTGCCAACGTCGTCATCTTGCCCGGCACCGAGTTGGGCGAGCACACCACCGTGGCCGCCGGCGCCGTCGTGCGTGGCAGCTTTCCGAGCCACGTCGTGCTCGGGGGCATCCCGGCGCGAGTGCTACGACACTACGACTCGGCGCGCGGGTGGGTGGCCGGACCGCCGTCGTGAACCTGGGTGTTGACCTCGGACCGCTGCGGGCCTCGATTCAGTACCGCCGCCTGTACGTCGCGGGCTTCGTCTCGGCGCTCGGCAGTCAGGCGACCTACGTGACGACGGCCTACCAGCTCAAGGAGCTGACCCACTCGCCACTCGCCGTCGGCGCGCTGGGCCTGGTCGAGGTCGTGCCGCTGCTCGTCTTCGGTCTCTACGGCGGCGTGCTCGCCGACCACTTCGACCGACGTCGGCTCGTGCTTGGCACTGAGTTCGTGCTGCTACTCACCGCCGTGGCGCTCGTCGTCAACGCGTCGCTGCGCCACCCCCTGGCGTGGGTGCTCTACGTCGTTGACGCGGTCATCATCATGGCGGGCAGCGTGCAGGGTCCGAGTCTGTCGGCACTCAACCAGCGGCTGGTGCGTCACGACGACCAGCGCGCGGCGGCGACGCTCGCCAACGTGCGCAACACGACCGCCTCGATCCTCGGGCCCGCACTCGGGGGATTCGTCGCGGTCGCCGCCGGTCCGGGGTGGGTCTACGGCTTCAACGTGGTGACCTTTACGATCTCGCTCGTCGTGCTGCGCTCCCTCGCGCCCACGGAGCGCGGGGGCGACGGCGACGGCGACTTAGTCGCCTCGCTGCTGGCG
Source organism: Acidimicrobiaceae bacterium (assembly GCA_027449665.1). Classification (GTDB taxonomy): domain Bacteria; phylum Actinomycetota; class Acidimicrobiia; order Acidimicrobiales; family RAAP-2; genus RAAP-2. Next base: position 67,118 of record DAIDLE010000010.1, read on the forward strand.
GGACTGCGCTACGCACGATCGCGTCCCGACATCGTTGGCACCTACGTCGTCGACCTGCTGGCGATGGCGCTCGCCTACCCGGTCGTGATGCTGCCCTTCGTGGCGGCGCGATTTCCCGAGCACTACGCGCTGTCGCTGCTCTACCTCGCGCTGCCGAGCGGCGCGCTGCTCGCGACCGTGACCGCGTCGTGGTCGCGGCGCGTGCACCGCTACGGACGTGCGGTGGTGGCGGCCGCCGTGACGTGGGGCCTGGGTATCGCCGTTTTTGGCTACTCGACGTCCTTCGTCGTGGTGATGGCGGGGTTGGTGGTCGCGGGCGGCGCCGACGCGGTGAGCGGGATCTTTCGCCAGACGATGTGGAACGAGTCGATCCCGCCCGACGTTCGCGGCCGCATGGCCGGTGTCGAGCTCATCTCGTACTCGCTGGGTCCCACGGCCGGCCAGTTTCGCGCCGGCCTGATGACGGCGTGGACCTCGCTGCGCGTGTCGTTGTGCGTGGGCGGGCTCGCGAGCGCCGGCTCGGTGGCGGTGGTGGCGGCCGCCCTGCCCCAGCTCTGGGCCTTCGACGTGCGAAGCGATTCTCACGTCGCGCGCGTGCGAGAGTTGCGCGCGCTCGAACGCGACTGACGCCGACGCTCTACGCTCGACGCGTGGCCAACGCCTTTCTCGTGACCGTGAGCGGACCCGATCGCGTCGGCGTCGGCGCCGAGCTCTTCGCGGCCCTCGCCTCGCTCGAGCGCCTGGGGGTGACCCTCGTCGACGTTGGCCAGATCACGATCCGCGGCGCGCTCGTCTTGTGCGCCGAGGTCTCGGGGGACACCCTCGAACGTGGTGCGGTGCACGCGGCGCTGGCCACGCGCGACATCACCGGCCGCGGCGTTACCGCCACGGTTGAGCCAGTTGGCGAGGTCGCGAGCGCGTCGGGGCACCGCCTGCTGGTGACGCTGCTCGCCCCCTCGATTGGTGCCGCGCAGCTGCGCGCCGTGTTCGCCGCGATCGCGGCCAGTGGCTCGACCTGCGAGCGCATCGTTCATCTCGCCACCTACCCAGTTGACTGCTACGAGCTCGTCGTGCTCGGCGAGGATCACGCGGCGCTGCGCCGGGGCGTCACCGACGCCGCCGCCGAGGCCTCGCTCGACCTGGCCATTCAGCGCGCGGGTCTGCACCGGCGCGCGAAGCACCTCGTCGTGATGGACGCCGACTCCACGTTGCTCCAAGACGAGGTCATCGACGTGCTCGCGGCGGCCGCCGGATGCGCTGGCGAGGTGTCGGCGATTACCGCGTCAGCCATGGCCGGCGAGATTGACTTCGCCGAGTCGCTTCGTCAGCGCGTGGCCCTGCTCGCGGGTATGCCGGCGCACGTGCTCGACGAGGTTCGCGCCCAACTGCGCCTCACCCCGGGTGCTCGCACGCTGCTGCGCACGCTGCATCGACTGGGCTACGTGGCGGCGGTCGTGTCCGGTGGCTTCGTCGAGGTCCTCTCGCCGCTGCTCGATGAGCTCGGGGTTCTCTACTACGACGCGAACCACCTCGAGATCGTCGACGGGGTCATCACCGGGCGCCTCAGCGGCGCGATCGTCGACCGGGCCGGCAAGGCCCGTGCGCTTCGACGATTCGCCGACGTGGTTGGTGTGCCACTGGAGCAGACCGTGGCCGTTGGCGACGGGGCCAACGACATCGACATGATCTCGGTGGCCGGACTCGGCATCGCCTTCAACGCCAAGCCGGTGGTGCGAGCCCACGCGGACGCGGCGCTCTCGGTGCCCTACCTCGACGCCGTGCTCTACCTGCTGGGCATCAGTCGCGAGGAGATCGAGACCGTCTAGGAGACTGTTGAATAATTTGGCTCTGAAAGCCGAGTTTTCGGACACCGGTCGTTGAGAATTGAAGGGTGCAAGG
>DAIDLE010000011.1:0-24828 GCA_027449665.1 Acidimicrobiaceae bacterium
GTGGGCGTAGCTCAGTTGGTTAGAGCGCCAGGTTGTGGTCCTGGAGGTCGCGGGTTCGACCCCCGTCGCTCACCCCAAGTCAAGGCGTAGCTTCACCGGACGCCGGACCGGCCGGTCCGAGTAGATTCTCCCTCGAGGGCCCGATGTCGGGGTCAAAGGGGGATTCATGGTCATCGCTCGTGACTCGTTCTTCATCGACGGTGCGTGGGTTCGCGCAGCGTCTCCCGAGACCTTCACGGTCTACGACTCCGCCACCGGGGACGCCTACGGCTCGGTGCCCGCCGGTACCGTCGACGAGGCGAACCGCGCGGTGGAAGCGGCGTCGGCGGCCTTTCCCGCCTGGTCCAATACCAGTGCCAAGGAACGCTCGGAGTATCTCCTTCGAATCTCGGAGAAGTTAGCCGAGCGAAGCGACGAGATTGCACTCGTTATCGCCCACGAGGTCGGCATGCCGCTGATGTTGTCCAAGGGAATCCAGGTCGGACTGCCGACCGCGACCTTCGCGGACAACGCGCGCCGCGCCGCTGAATACTCGTGGGAGGAGGAAGTCGGCAATTCGACGCTGCTGCGCGAACCGGTGGGTGTCGTGGCGGCGATCACACCGTGGAACTACCCCCTGCACCAGATTGCGAACAAGGTGGCCGCGGCGCTGGCCGCGGGCTGCACCGTCGTGCTCAAGCCGAGCGAGGTTGCACCACTCAACGCATTTATACTCGCCGACATCGTCGACGAGATAGGCCTCCCCCACGGCGTCTTCAACCTAATCTCCGGACTTGGCCCCGTCGTCGGCGAAGCGATCGTCGCCCACCCGAAGACCGACATGGTGTCGTTCACGGGTTCGACGCGCGCCGGAAAACGCGTGATGCAGATCGCCGCAGAGATGGTGAAGCGCGTCTCGCTTGAGCTCGGCGGGAAATCGGCCAACATCATCCTCGCGGACGCGGACATTCCCAAAGCGGTCGCTGACGGAGTCTTCAAGTGCTACCTCAACTCGGGTCAGACGTGTTCTGCGCTCACGCGCATGGTGGTGCCCCGGTCACGTCTCGCCGAGGTCGAACAGGTGGCGGTGGCTGCCGCCGAAGGCTTGCAGCCCGGCGATCCGGTGACGGGTTCGAGTCTTATCGGTCCGCTCGCCAGTGCCGCTCAGTTGCAGCGAGTTCGTGATTACATCACCAAGGGGATCGACGAGGGTGCGCGCCTGCTGTGCGGGGGCGTCACGCCTCCCCCAGGGTTTGAGAGCGGCTACTACGTCCAGCCGACGATCTTCTCTGACGTGCGCAACGATATGACGATCGCGCAAGAGGAGATCTTCGGACCGGTGCTCTCGATCATCCCCTACGACACCGAAGAGGAGGCAATCGACATCGCGAACGACTCGACGTACGGCCTCGCCGGGGGCGTCTGGGCGGCGACGGACGAGAAGGCATTCGAGGTGGCCCGCAAGATCCGCACCGGTCAGGTCGAGATCAACGGTGGTGCCTTTAACGTGGTCGCCCCATTCGGCGGCTACAAGCAATCGGGCATCGGCCGTGAACTCGGAGCTTACGGGTTTGAGGAGTTCCTCGAGGTGAAGGCCGTTCAACACCGATAGCGAACCCATCAGCCACCGGCACGACGGTATAGACTCTTTTCGCGCCGGTAGCTCAATTGGCAGAGCATTTGACTCTTAATCAACAGGTTCCGGGTTCAAGTCCCGGCCGGCGCACCACTTCCAACCGGTGAATCGACGCCGGTTTCACGTCCATTCACTGAAACACCCGACGCGGCCACGACAAATCGGCCGTTACTTGATTCGCTCTCCTCGGCCGCTACCCACGCCAGCCGTCACCCAGAGGTCAAGTGACATCTCGCCGTCGCAGTAGCGCCAACCCGACGACAGCGAGCGTGAGCGCCCAGGCGACGACCACCATCACGCCGACATCACCCGGCAGTTGTTTGTCTTGGATGGAGCCCATCATCGCGTCCGCGGCGTGCACCGGAAGGAAGCGACCGATCGTGGGTAAGAAGCCAAAGACGAGGTTTTCGACGACGAAGCCCCACGCGAGCAATGAGATGACAGCACCCACCTGATTGGGGACGATTGCGCCGATGCCCACGCCGATCGCGCCCCACAGGGCGGTCCCGATGACCGCACCGACGATCAACTCGGTCACGTTCGCGCCACTCATCACCAGGCCAACACCACGCAACTTGAAGATCCCAACACCGACCGACAAAACGATGCCCTCGCCGATGACCCCGAAGATCAGACCCGAAAGCATTCCCGCGATGAACTTTGCCGTGAAGAGTCGATTGCGATCCGCATTGAACAACGACGTCGGTCGAATAGTTCCGAATCGGTATTCGCTCGTAAACAGCATGATGCCGGCCAGGGCGGCGAAGACGCCCGCGACGCTGCCGAAGCTCAATACGTTCGCCTGTTCCCGCTCGGTCAGTAGCTGGGAGATCGGTGACAACGTACAAGTCAAGATTGTGAAGAGAAGCGCCAGGGCGATCAACCCCACCAAGAGACCGGTCGTCGTACGCGTGGAGCGGATTTTGAGTAATTCCGCACGGAGCTGTTTCACGGTGTAACCACCTCGGAGGTGAGATCGAGGAAGACCTCTTCGAGCGACGAACCTTCGGTGAGCAGTTCATGGATGGCTATCCCCTCAGCCAGCGCGATGTCGCCGACTCGCTCCCTCGTGGTGCCCTGAGCCAGCAGCGTGTGGTCATTTGGCCGACTGGTGGAGATTCCCTCTCGGTGTAACGCGAGAGCCAATTGGTCGGGCCTCGTACTTTGCACGCGGACCACTCCACCCACGCGAGCCGTCAATTCCTCGAGCGTGGACTCGGTGATCAACCGTCCGTGACTAATGATGAGCACCCGGTCCACGGTTTGGGCGATCTCGGCGAGAACGTGGCTTGAAATGAGGACCGTGCGACCGCGCGAGGCGAAGTCTCGTAAGAAGTCTCGCAACCACCTCACCCCCTCTGGATCGAGTCCGTTGGCTGGTTCATCCAGCACGAGCAAGTCCGGATCACCGAGCAAGGCCGACGCCAAACCAAGGCGTTGACGCATACCGAGCGAGTATCCCTTGACCCGACGCCTGGCCGCCTCTTGCAACTCAACGAGCTCAAGCACGTCGTCGGCCCGTTTGTCGGGGAGTCCAACGGCCCGACTCAACATTCGCAGGTGGTCGCGTCCTGACCTCCCGGGATGAAAATCGGTCGCCTCCAGGACCGCGCCGACGCGTAGTGCTGGTTCCTCCAACTCACCGTAAGGCTTCCCGAAGATCGTCGCGTGACCGAGTGTCGGCTTCGCGAGACCGAGCAGCATCCGCAGTGTCGTCGACTTGCCTGCGCCATTGGGACCGAGGAATCCGGTGATTGTGCCCGCTTCGATGTTGAAACTCAAATTGTCGACGGCTAACACGTCGCCATATCGCTTGCTTAGCGACACACTCTCAATCACGTAGGTCACGCACGCTCGCTCTCAATTTCAGGATAGGTCGGAGACGGCTCAGTCGGGTCGACCGTTACTTACGCGTGCGCTGGAAAATAGGGTACGGCGAAGTCGCGGTACGGTGCGCTCGTCTCGGTCACCGGACCGTTGGCGAGGTACGTGATCCGAACGCCGAGATCACCGGGATCGCTGCCTGGTTCGAAGCGTTGTTCCGCGGCCCACTCGCGCAGTGCCTCGGACGCGAGTTGCCACTGCAAACCAGGGTCCTCCTCGGGCGTGGCTGGAAGCGAGTCGTTCGGCAGCGCGACGTACGCCTCGTGATGAGCCGGCTCGATCCGAAGGGTCAACTCGGGATACATCGATGCGAGTTCCTCGGCGTTCGCCCGAGGAACTGGCTTGCACCATTCGACGGGCCCGTCGCTATCGGCGCTCACTTCTCCCCAGAAGATGGAGAACGCTGCGCCCTCTCGCCCCTCCATCGTTGGCAAAGGGCGCTCGCGCAGGATCGCTATGAATTCCTTGCCGAGCGCCCACGCACCCTTCTGATCGACAGCGCGCTTCAGATAGAGCACGCTTCGCTCGGGCATGGCTCGAGTCATCACGTCGTACATCACGGTTTTCCTTCCACTCAATCGGTTGACGAGGTACTTGGCGAGCTCACGTCGCTCGCCATGAGTCGACTCGACATTGCGCCAGTGCGCCGCAACGCGTGCAGCCGCTTCCCCGCGATCACACGCGAGAAGCTGCTTCACGACCGCCAGTGGCAGGTCGAGCTGGCGCAGCATCGCAATAAGACGCGCGTCGTCAAGTTGCGAGATGTCGTAGAAGCGATAACCAGTCGCTCCGTCGACCCGGGCGGGAACAAGCACGCCGAGTTCGTCGTAGAGGCGCAGCGCCTTGACGGAAAGGCGCGAGCGCCGTGCGAACTCGCCTATGCCGAACTCTTCCATGCACACTGCTCCATCGTCGACTCGCGGGGACTTCGCGACCAGCCAAGTATGCGGCCTCCCCCGGGGTGAGAGTCAAGTCTGGTTCCGACCCCTGCGGCGATTTCGGCGACCACCACGGCTAGGACCTACTCGTGACGTCGGCATTAACAGACGGCGAAGTTGTGGCGTCGCACGGACCTGCGATCGAACCATCGACGGGTGTAGCGCCCATCGCACCACCACGAACTCGTACGCGAACTAACCCAATCGCATCGGACTCGGTCTGCCCGCCACCGACTTCGCTACCACGTAACGATATCCACGACCCATCCGGCCAGCGACCTCGACGGGTCCAGTGACGACGAAGCCGCACTTCTCAAGAACTCGTTGCGACGCGACGTTCTCGGCACTCGTCCGAGCGGTGAGCGTCGTCAACCCCAAATCCTTCTCGGCCAACGCGCACAGCGATCGCAACGCGTCAGTTGCCAGGCCATGCCCCGTGGCGCACTCGTCCACTCGGTACCCGACCTCAGCGGTCCCGTCATTGATCTCGTACAAATTGAATCGCCCAAGAACTGAACCGGATTCGTCGACCACGACGTAATAGACGCACGTGCCGGCGTCTTGCTCATTCAGACACGATCGATGGTGTTCGGCGAAGTGCTCGAAGTAGGCGTCGCCACGATCCGAGATGGTGGCGCTGAAGAAAGCCCGGTTCTTGATCTCGAAGGTGAGGACGGCGTCGACGTGGTCACTCCGAAGGCGTTCTAGTACCCACACGCGCCGAGTGTACCGGCCACCATCGCCGTAAGGTCACGGGCGTGCGGCGACGATTACTCGACCCGCAATCCGAAGTCGCCTTGTCCGAACGGCACGCACGGTACATCGTCGTCGGGTCGGCACGCGACAATCACCCCAAGGTCGTAATGTGGCCGCAAGTGAGGAGTGACATGGACACGGATCACACGGCAACGGTGCTTGATGCGATTGGGGCGACGCCACTTATCACCGTCGATGGCGTCTTCGTCAAGCTCGAGTATCTGAATCCATCGGGCTCGATCAAGGCCAGGATGGCTCGCTACATCATCGAACGCGCGGAACGCGAAGGTCTTCTCCAGCGCGGCGACACGATCGTCGAAGCCTCGAGTGGGAACACGGGCAACGCCATGAGCATGGTCGCTGCCGTAAAGGGCTATCGCATGCTCGTCGTCATGCCCGAGGGGCTCAGTAGCGAGCGAGCCGCGATCTCGACGGCCTTCGGTGCCGAGTTGCGCACGATCGGGACCTTCCACGTGAACGACGCGCTCGAAGAGGCTGACCGGCTTGGACGAGAGCCCGGCTACTTCGCGCCGCACCAGTTCTCCAACGAGTGGAACATCGAGGAGAACCGGACTTGGCTCGGTCCCGAGATCCTGGCGCAACTGCCACCGGGTCGGCCGCCGGACGCGTTCATCATGGGCGTGGGAACCGGTGGCACGCTCATCGGCGTCGGACAGGCGTTCCGATCGGCGAATCCGTCGGCGCTCGTCGTAGCGCTTGAACCGGCCGAGTCCTCCACGATCGTCTGCGGCGACATCGCGCTACACCGCATCGAAGGGATCTCCGACGGTTTCGTACCGCCCATCTACCAGCGAAACGCCGAACTCGTCGATCGAGTGATCTCCGTCCACAGCGATGACGCCGTCGCCGAGATGCGACGACTGGCGCGCGTACATGGGATCCTCGTTGGTCCGAGTTCCGGTGCGAACCTCGTGGTCGCCCGACAGGTCCTCGCCGATCTGCCCGCCGGCGCCATTGTCGTGACCATCTTCCCCGACGAAGGCGAGAAGTACCTCAGCGAGTACTTCGCCGTCGGCGAGGTGTCGCCAAACCGTTAGAGCGGCGTGACGTACGCGGCGCCGATCCCGCCGTCAACGAGGAACGTCGACGACGTGATGAATGATGCGTCGTCACTGGCAAGAAAGAGCACGGCGCTGGCGATCTCCTCGGGTTCGGCAAAGCGTCCCATGGGCACGTGCACGAGGCGCCGCGCCGCGCGTTCAGGATCCTTCGCGAAGAGTTCACGCAGCAGCGGCGTGTTGACCGGCCCCGGACACAGCGCATTCACTCGGACACCTTGTCGAGCGAACTGGACACCCAACTCTCGACTCATCGACAGCACACCACCCTTGGACGCCGTGTAGGAGACCTGGGACGTGGCTGAACCCAGCATTGCAACAAATGAAGCGGTGTTGATGATCGAACCCCCGCCGCGCTCGAGCAACAGCGGTATGCCGTATTTGCAGCAGAGATACACCGAGGTCAGATTGACGTCCTGGACTCGCCGCCAGGCGTCAAGACCCGTCGTGAGGATCGAGTCGTCGTCGGCCGGTGAGATGCCCGCGTTGTTGAACAGGATGTCGACACCGCCGTAGACCTCAACTACCCGGGTGTACATCGCCTGGACACTCGCCTCATCGGCGACATCGACGTGCACGTACGTACCACCGATCTCAGCGGCGAGTGCCGATCCCGCGTCGTCGGCCAAGTCCGCGACCACGACCCTGGCCCCCTCAGCAGCGAACCGCCTCGCCGTCGCGAGCCCGATCCCACTCGCGCCACCGGTGATGATCGCTACCTTGTTCTCCAGACGTCCCATTATTCCTCCGTTGCTATGAACACGTTCTTCTCCTCGCTGAAGGAGCGCAGCGCGTCAGGGCCGAGTTCACGGCCCAGACCCGACTGCTTAAAACCCCCAAAGGGGGTTGAGTAGCGAACCGACGAGTTTGAGTTAATCGACAGAGTGCCCGTCTCAACACCTCGCGCGGTGCGCAGCGCCCGACCGATATCTCGACTCCAAATCGAACCCGAGAGTCCGTAGGGGCCCTCGTTGGCCAGAGCAATCGCCTCTGCCTCGTCCTCGAAGCGCACGACCGAGACCACTGGCCCGAAGATCTCCTCACAGTAGGAACGCGCCGCGCGGTCGGTGCCGTCGAGCACCGTCGGTGGATACCAGTAGCCCGGTCCGCTCGGCGCGCTGCCCCGGAACGCAATGGTGGACTCGTCGACGTAACTGGCGACCGTGTCGCGGTGGGCCGCGGTGATGAGTGGACCCATCTCGCTCGCCTCGTTGCGCGGGTCGATCACCTTGACGGCCTTGACCGCAGCTTCGAAGTACTCCATGAACCGGTCGTAACCAGATGACTGGACGAGCAGTCGTGATCGCGCACAGCAGTCCTGACCGGCGTTGTCGAAGACCGCGTACGGCGCCATAGCACCCGCTCGCTCGAGGTCGGCGTCGGCGAAGACGATGTTGGCGCTCTTGCCGCCGAGTTCCAGGGTGAGGCGCTTCACCTGCGCCGCACACCCCTCCATGATCCGGCGACCAGCGGCGTTGGACCCAGTGAAGCAGATCTTGCGCACTGAGGGGTGCGTCACGAATCGCTCGCCGACCGTCGACCCCTCGCCGGTGATGACTTGGAACACCCCCTCGGGGATGCCGGCTTCGAGGGCGAGCTCACCAACGCGCATCGCGGTGAGGGGCGTCAGTGATGCGGGCTTTAACACCACCGTGTTGCCCGCCGCCAACGCGGGACCCAGCCCCCAACCCATGATCGGCATGGGGAAGTTCCACGGCACGATGATGCCCACGACGCCCAGCGGTTCGAAGAAGGTCATGTCGACACCGCCGGCTACGGGAATCTGGCGACCGGCGTGCCGCTCGGGTGCACCCGCGTAGTAGTGCAAGACATCACGAACGTTGCCCGCCTCCCAACGCGAATTGGCGATCGTATGCCCGGAGTTTGCGACCTCGAGCTGGGCGAGTTCCTCGATGTGGCCGTCGATGACCTCGGCGAAGCGTCGTAGCAGTCGCGCGCGATCGGCCGGAGAGACCGTACGCCAGTGGGTCGCCGCCTGCGCCGCACGTTCGATCGCGCGATCGGCCTCATCGACGTCGTGCATCACCACCGACGCGATCTCGACCTCGGTTGACGGATTGACTATGGAAATCGTGCTCATAACCTCTCGAATCCTCGGAATCGCTCCCAATCGGTCACCGCGGCGTCGAAAGCGGCGATCTCGACACGTGCGGCGTGGACGTAGTGGTCGACCACGTCGTCGCCAAAGGCCTCGCGGGCCACGGCCGACGAGTCGAACAACCGGGCAGCCTCCCGGAGGGTCGTCGGGACACGTGGCGCGTCGGCGGTGTAGGCGTTACCCGTAAACGGTTGCGCCAAAGGCAGCGACTCCTCGATACCGCGAAGTCCCGCGGCGACCAGGGCGGCCTCGGCGAGGTAGGGATTGACGTCGCCGCCCGGGATGCGGCACTCGACGCGAACCGACGACCCGTGGCCCACGACTCGGAACGCGCACGTCCGATTGTCGATCCCCCACACCAGGGCAGTCGGCGCGAACGACCCCTCGACGAAACGTTTATAACTGTTGACATTGGGCGCCAACCACAACGACATCTCCCTCGCGTAAGCAATCTGACCGGCGAGGAAGTGCTCGAAGACCGGCGAGAACCCGTACGGCCCATCGCCAGAAAAGACCGGCTCACCCGCCCGGTCGCGCAGCGACAGGTGGATGTGGCACGAGTTGCCTTCGCGTTCGTTGAACTTCGCCATGAACGTCAGGCTGTAGCCCTCCTGGGCCGCGATCTCTTTCGCGCCCAGCTTGAAGAGGCCGTGCTCGTCGCACTTATCGACCAGCGGGGCGTACCGAAAAGCGATCTCGTGTTGCCCGAGATTGCACTCCCCCTTCAATGACTCGACCTCCATACCTGCGCCACGCATCGAGCGACGTATCCGCCCAAGCAGGGGCTCAACGCGCGATGTCCCCAAGATGGAGTAGTCGACGTTGTACTGATTGGCCGGTGTGAGGTCCCGATACCCCGCGTTCCATGCCGCTTCGTAGGTGTCTGTGAAGACGAGGAACTCCAACTCAGTTCCGGTGAAGCCAACCCACCCGCGTTCGTCTAGGCGTTCGACCTGGCGCTGGAGGATCTGTCGCGGCGAGACGGTGACACCAGCACCGTCAATTGTTCGAACATCGGCGAACACCACCGCGGTGGCTTCGTGCCAGGGCACCGAGCGAACGGTTGAGAAATCAGGAACAAACGCCAGGTCGCCGTAGCCCCGCTCCCAGGACGTCAAGGCGAAGCCATCGACGGTACGCATGTCGACATCGGACGCGAGGACGTAACCGCAACCCTCACCGGAGCCCTCGAGAAACTCACTCGCGAAGAACCGCCCGTCAATCCGCTTGCCCTGTAGGCGGCCCTGCATGTCGGTGATCGCCAAGATCACCGTGTCGATCTCATCACGCTCGATGGATTCGAGTAACGCCTCTTGAGACATTCGACCCGTCGTCATGGCTCCTCCGCCCGAGCCGCGTGAGCGGCGCTGACTCCTCACGATATCGGACGCGACGGGTTCAACTCCAACGGCCGCTAGCAATAACCCCTTCGTACCAGGCGCGTAACGAACTCGAAGACAGCCGTGTCGGACCCGTCGACTCCTAACATCAACCTGTGCGAGAACAAACTGACAACGTGGACTGCGCCTTGTCGTGGGCGACGTCACACTACGGCGACGCGAGTCCATTCCATTTCTTCACCGTGCGCGAACGATTCGGCGGCGCGCAACGCGATGGCGACACGATGTGGTTCACGGTCGAACGTGACGAGGCATTCGGCCTGAGCGCCGGTCCGGCCGCGAGTCCACTCGACGAGTGGCGAACGTGCCTCATCGTCGACTCAACACTCGGGGACCGCGCCGGCGAACTCCGACTGCGGAGCAACTGGGACTTCTACACTCGTCGAGCCGAGCCGATGGACGCCGACGCCGGCGTCGTGGTGGTCACCGACGCACTCGCAATCACCGCGTTGCTCGAACGAGATGCCCCGCGCTCGTCGGTCTGGCCCGGGGCGGAGTCGGTGATCTCGTGGTACGGCGTCTGGGACGGGACGGTGCTGAGCGCGGTCGCGGCCCTCACGCAGTGGCGATCGGGCTACCACGTCATCGCCTCCGTCGCCACGGCGAGTGCCTATCGCGGTCAAGGACTCGCTCGACGCGTCATGCGCGGTGTCGTCGGTGCCGCGCACGCGCGGAGCGTGCCATGGGTCGGCCTCGGCGTCGCCCATGCGAACCACGTTGCCCAGCGCGTCTATCGCGACACGGGGTTCACCGAACGAGCCCGATTCTCTCGGTACGGTCTCCCCGAGGACTAACCCTCGGGGTGAAGGATCGGACGAAGCGCATCCAAGGTGGCGGGGTTGTCGATCGTCGACGGTACGGGCATGTCGACGCCGTCGGCAATCGCCCGCATGGACTTACGCAGTACCTTGCCCGATCGGGTCTTGGGCAGCGCGTCCACGATGTCAACCTGTCGAAGGCTTGCAACGGCGCCGAGCTGGTCACGGACCTTCTGGACAAGTTCGGCGGCGATTTCGTCGTGGTCACGCTGGACACCGGCCTTTAGGACCGCGAGCCCACGTGGGATCTGTCCCTTCAAGGCGTCGGCGACGCCAATGACGGCGCATTCAGCGACGTCGGGGTGCGACGCGATGATCTCTTCGATCTCACCAGTGGAGAGACGGTGACCCGCCACGTTGATGACGTCGTCGACGCGACCCATGACGAAGAGGTACCCGTCCTCGTCGAAGTGTCCACCGTCTCCGGTCAAGTAGTAACCCGCGGTGTGATTCAAGTACGTGTCGAAGAACTTCTGCTCGTCGCCCCACACGCCAACCATGCAACCTGGCGGCAACGGGAGTTCGATCATGATGAGACCCTCGGTGTCGGCGGGCACGCGGTCGCCCGATTCGCCGAAGATCTGTACGTTGAACCCGGGCGTCGGCACCGTGGGCGACCCCGGCTTCACGACCATCGGTTCGAGACCCATGAGGTTCGCCGCGACGGGCCAGCCGGTCTCGGTCTGCCACCAGTGGTCGATCACCGGAACACCCAAGTGCTCACTCGCCCACGAGTAAGTCTCCGGGTCCAACCGTTCACCGGCGAGGAAAAGGTACTTGAACCCCGACAGGTCGTACTGGCCGATCAGGGACCCGGTGGGGTCCTCTCGCTTCACGGCGCGGAACCCCGTCGGCGCGGTGAACAAGGTCTTGACGCCCCATTCGGCAATGACGCGCCAGTAGGCCCCGGCGTCGGGCGTCCCAACTGGCTTTCCCTCATACAGCAAGGTCGTCGCACCCGCAAGCAACGGGGCGTACACGATGTACGAGTGTCCGACGACCCACCCGACGTCAGAAGCCGCCCAAAACACCTCGCCCGCCGTGGTGTCGTAGATATTGGGCATGGACCAGGTCAGGGCGACGGCGTGGCCACCGTTGTCACGTACCACGCCCTTGGGGCGACCCGTGGTGCCCGAGGTGTAGAGGATGTAGAGCGGGTCCGTGGCCTGGACTGGCACGCACGGTGCCGCGGAGGCCGTTGCCATCAGGTCGTTCCAGTCGAAGTCCCGGCCGGCCTCCATTGTGGCGAACGCCTGGGGTCGTTGCACGATGACACACGCGTCGGGATGGTGGCTCGCCTCAGTCAGCGCTGCGTCGAGCAACGGCTTGTATTCGATGACTCGGCTCACCTCGATGCCACACGACGCCGAGACCACCACCTTCGGTGCTGCGTCGTTGATACGCATCGCGAGCTCGTGCGCAGCGAAGCCACCGAAAACGACCGAGTGGATGGCGCCGATGCGGGCACAGGCGAGCATTGCGATCAGGGCCTCGGGGATCATCGGCATGTAGATCACGACGCGGTCGCCCTTGGTGACGTTGAGCGATTGGAGTGCCCCCGCGAAGCGTGACACCTCGTCGAGCAGCTCGTCGTAGGTGTAGACGCGCTTGACTCCGGTGACGGGGCTGTCGTAGATCAACGCTCGTTGGGCTCCGCGCCCCGCCTCGACGTGGCGATCAATCGCGTTGTAGCACGTGTTCATCACGCCATCGCTGAACCAGCGGTACAGGGGCGCGTTGGCGTCGTCGAGGACGACTGACGGACTCTGGTACCAGGTGACGCCCTTAGCAGCCTCGCCCCAGAACTCATTCGGACTTTTGATGCTCTGTTCCCACGCGTCGCGGTATGAACCCATGACCCCCCCCACATCGCTCGAAATGCCTACGGCTTATTTAGTGGAGATTCGGGGCACGGTACAACTACTGGATAGGGTCCTAAGTCCAATCGACGAACTTGGAATTGGCGCACCTGATCACAGGGGCTGTTCTGCACTTGAGGCGCAGTCGATCACCCCGTCACAATCGACGAGTACGCCACCAGCGTCGACGAGGGCGGCGGCGTCACCGAGAAAGACTTGCCCCACCGTGAGAAGGTGGTCTTACCGCTGCCGGTGGTTCCACTCACGACTTCAGAGAGTGGGAGCGCCTTCTTGCCCGACGAGATCGTGAGGACACTCTTGGTCTTTGACGTGGTGCTTGTGGCGGGCTTGGTCCAGGTCAAGACGTAGTTCTTGTGACGGTTCGTCGCGAGCGACACGCCCGTACCGGTCGGCAAGAATGTCGCGAAGGCGGACACCGTGAGATTGGACTCGAACGTCGTGTAGGGCGATGTCCCCGCCTTCATCACGATCACCTTGGTCCCGACTTTCTTCTGCTGGGCAGCGGTGAGGCCCACCAATGTGGTCAGGCCCTTAGCGTTCCCACTCAAGTAGGCGTACTTCACCGTGACCCGGATCTCGACCTTGGCCGTTCCCGAGACGAAGTACTCTTGACCGCTCGACGTGCCGAGGTCGGCGATCACGTGATTCACCGTCTTACCGGATTTGGACGCAACGACGATGTGCACGCTCTTCTCACCGATCATGGCGTTCTTGGCCGCGCGCAGCACCGTCGACACGGTGACCTTGCTCGACGCCTGCGATGCCACCGGCGCGAGTAGGAGGGCGCCAAGGGTGAGTGAACTGATGGCGAGCAGGTGCGTTGGTCGAATTGGCATTCGCCCAGCCTACGGGCTCTGGCAATGGTGTGGCCCGTCGGGCCCACGAAGTGTCACACAACGTCAGCGAGTGAGAACAGGAGCGACTGCAGAACCTGTATTTCACCCAATACGGCATCGTCAGCGCCGTTGATCCGTTCGTCGTCGATCAATCCGTGCGCGCTCGCCGTCGCTCGAAGCGCGACCTGCAGGGTGCTCAGCCATGCCCACGCCTCGCCGTCGTTCAAGAATGGTTCGTCGATGGTCATCAACGCCAACTCGGCGTTCGAGCTCAAGTCGTGTTGACGCGCCAGGGTGAGCAAGGGGTCATCCTGGTCCCGGCTCGGATCGATTGGTCCGTTCAAGGTCGTGTTCCACTCATCGTCGACGTCGTGCTCGGCGGCCACCACTCGACGCACCATGGCGCGCACGACATCGCGACCGGCTTCGTTGAGTCGTACTTCGATGCGACCGTCGCGGCGACGAATGAAGAGCCGTGGCGCCACTAGGCCGCCTCCTCCACCGTGCATTGAAGTCCCGCAACCTGGATCTTGACGCAGTAGCGCTCGGCTCGTTCACGCTCGCCGGACCAGACCACGGCTCGCCCCTCGTGATGTACTGTCAGCATCAGCTGGGTGCACTTGTTGTTGGAATAGCCGAAGATTCGCTTGAAGATGACGACAACAACGTTCATGGGCGTGACGGGATCGTTCCATACGACGACGTTCCACGGTCGTTTCGTCGCGGTCGTGGTCTCACTCGAAACATCGGATTCTGTCGCGACATCGGCGTCGGTTGTTCGCCGGCGTGTCGTTTGGGCCATCACACAGTGTCCCAGAGCGACGGGGAAAATGAAAGCAGCCGTACAATGAACGAGGCGAACGGAGGAGGACGACACGGTGCCCCAATCTAGGACCCCGATTCCCCAGCGGATTCGGGTGTGGGCCAACCGGTCGATTCGTAACGCAGCCGGCTTGACGCGCGAGCCCCCGCCGATGTGTCTGGACCCCGCCGAGTCGTACCAGCCCGTCGACGGCGTCGCACGCCTCGTCCACGGCGACCTGGCGGCCATGCTTATCGGGGGTATCGGCTCGCTGTTCCTCGAGATGCTGCACCCGTACTCAATGGCTGGCGTCGCGCAGCACTCCCGGTATCGTGAGGACACCCTGGGTCGAGTGCTCCAAACCGCCAACTTCATTGGCGACACCACCTACGGATCGCGCAACACCGCGTATGCGTCCATCGAACGGGTAAAGGCGATTCACCTCGCGGTGCGCGGCGTGGCTGATGACGGCGTGCGTTACGAGGCGAGTGACCCGCACCTTCTGTCGTGGGTACACGTCGCGGGCACGACGATCTTCCTCGAGTCCTACCGGCGCTTTGGCCCCCATCGACTCTCATCGGCCGAGGCCGACCGTTACGTGTCCGAAATGGCGAAGGTGGCGGAGGACCTCGGCGGCGATTCGCCGCCGACAACAGTCGACGAACTACACCGCCAGTTACGCGCCTTTCGCCCTGAACTGCGATTGAGCGCTGATGGCGTCGAGGCCCGCGAATTCTTCAAAGCCGGTGTCGGTGGCGGCCTCGTTCAACGACTCGCGTATTGGCTGCTCGTCGAAAGCGCGCTCGGCTTGCTACCGAACTGGGCCCTTGAATCGCTCGGCGTCGCTCAACGACGACGTTGGCAGCGTCTCGTGATCAGTGGCGCCACTCGTGCCATGAATCGACTGCTGCGCGCAGCCGTGCCACCCACGGAACCGGTCACTGCATCAGACTGAGCCCACCGTCGACCGCGAGGACCTGTCCGGTCACGTAGACGTTGTCTACCAACGATTCGATCGCAGCGGCCACGTCCTCAGGCGTCGCGCTGCGACCCAACGGCGCCACCGCCTGGACGTGACGCCGGACCGCATCCCACTGCGCTGTCCACTCGGTATCGACCAGTCCCGGTGCGACGGCGTTGACACGTACCTCCGGGCCCACAACTTTGGCGAGCAGGGTGGTGAGGTGATTGAGCGCGGCCTTGGATGTCGCGTAGGGGATCGATGATCCGGTTTGGCGAATACCGGCGATCGATGACACGTTGACGATGGAGCCCTTCGTCGCTCGCAGCGCGTCCATCGCGGCGACCGACATCGCCCACGTCCCGAACACGTTCACCTCGAAGATCTGACGCCACACCTCCACTGACGCTGCGGCGAGGTCCCGATGGTCGATGACCGACGTTATGGCCGCATTGTTGATGAGCACGTCGAGACGACCCAGACGATCGAGCACTTCGGAGACAAGCCGCTCGGCTTCCCCCGACACGCCAATCGACGCCTGGATGTAGATCGAGTTCGGGGTCTGCGCGGCCAGTCGCTCGCCCGCTTGGACACTCGTGGCTGAATTGAATACGACGAGATCACCGCGTGACGCGAATAGCGTCGCCGTCGCCGCACCGATGCCGCGCGACGAACCTGTCACGAGGACGACTCGACCGCTCACGATAGGCGTCGCATCCGCCAAGATCCAGCCCAATGCTGACCGGGCTGGAGTACCACGAGATCCTTTCCGCTACGCAACGCGTCGGGCGGGCACGTCATCGGTTCGACCGCGACCGAGGTCCGTCGTCGACCATGCCCGAGTTGATCGCCCGTGTAAATCTGGACGTAGGGGAAGTTCCGGTCCATGCTCAGTTCCACGCATCCGTCGTCTTTGTCGATCAACGTGACAGTGGCCATGCCGTAGTCGTCACGGGTCAGCTCGGTGTACGTGACGTCGAGTTCATGACCGTTGAGCGATTTGGCCACGGTGAAGTCGAGTGCGTGATGAGTCACGGGCAGGATCTCGCCAGTCGGTAGTTGACGTGCGTTCACCGCTACGAAGGCCCGGGCTGGCACGCGCAACGTCGATCCCTCAATCGTCGGCGTGGTCACCGCGAGATAGGGGTGGAAACCCAAACCGAAAGGGATCGCCACTTCGTCGAGATTCTTGATCGTCGTCGTCACGGTCAAGCCCATCGAACCGAGGTGGTACGCCACCTCGATCGACGAGGCGAAGGGGTACGCCGGTGTGGGGTGCAAGAGCAGCGACAGCGCGCAGCGGTTCTGATTCACCGATTCCACTCGAAAGGGTCGCCACCGCACGAGCCCGTGGATTGCCGCCACCTGTTCGACGATGTCGACGGTCGGTCGGCCCGTGCGGTCCGAGAACGACCAGGGTTCCGCGCTCAAGCGGTTCGGCCACGGATAGAGGACCTGGCCGTGAGCCCCGACGGGGACTTCGTCGCCCGCGTAGCCTTCGACGACGGCCACTCCACCCTGAACGTAGGTCCGAAGGGTGGCGCCGACCTCAGTTATGACAGCACGTTGGTCGCCGTGGGCAATCGCGATCTGTTCGCCGGAGGGCAACATCGACCGATTCCTCTCTTCCTCGATACTTAACTTACGACAGTTAGGGTACGACGTATGCGAATTCTCATCACGAACGACGATGGCGTGGGAGCGCCCGGCATCGCGGTGCTCGCCCGTGCGGTAGCGCGTTGGATCGAGGACGCCGCCGACGGCGACGTACGTGAAGCCGTCGTCGTAGCACCGCGAACGAACTACTCGGGGATGTCCGCCGCCGTTGGTGACGTATTCGAACACCCCTCGGTCACGTACAGTCGACACGCGATTGCCGGCGCCGAGTCGATTCCTACCTTCGCCCTGGAGGCACCGCCCGCCTTGTGTGCGTTGCTCGGATCCATCGGCAGTTTCGGAATCGAGCCCGACCTCGTACTCTCGGGGATCAACGCCGGCGCCAACGTTGGTCGAAGCGTGCTGCACTCAGGCACTGTCGGGGCAATCCTCACCGCGGCGCAGTTGGGCTTATCCGGACTCGCGATATCAGTGCAGTGGGGCGAGACCGTCCACTACGAAACCGCCGCGGCGGTAGCGCTCGAGGTCGTGGACGAACTCCTACGAGCGCCCTCGAGCACCGTGTTCAACTTGAACGTCCCGAATCTGCCCGCGGCCCAGCTACGAGGCATTCGACGCGGGCACATCTCCACCGCCGGTGTGGTCAGCGCCGCGGGTCCGCGGGCCGGCGGCGAGCCGCTCGGTGACGAGGGCGAGATGCCACTGCGCTTCGGCGCCGCGTCCCCCGAACTCGGTGACGTCAGCGATGAGTCTTCCGATGACGACGGCGCGTTGCTCGCGGCTGGTTACGCGTCGCTCACACCGTTGCGGGGCCCGCACGAGAACCTCGACGAATCGATGAACGGTCCGGTGACCGCAGCGCTCGACCTAATCAGCCGCCACCTCGCGCGCGCTCGGTAATCAGTCATCGTTAGTGGTGCGGCGGCTTTGCTTCTGACGCCCCCGCGCCCGTTTCTCCTCGATCCGTCGGACTCGCGACGCGCGTGTGGCGCGCGTGGGCCGGCGTACCTCGGGTTCACTCAACGCCGAAGCCAACCGTAGACGAAGCTGTTCGAGCGCCGCCTCACGGTTCTGGGCTTGCGAACGGAAACGACTCGCCGAAGACCGTACGACCGGCCCGAGTACGTCAACCAACCGCTCACGAGCCGCCGGGTCGAGTGTCGTCGCCTCGTCGACGCGCAGCGCCACCACGATCTTCGTCCGGGCCCGATTCGCGTGCTGGCCACCCGGCCCACCCGACGTCTCGGCTCGTACGGTTATGACCTCGAGCGGAATTCTCGCGCGAGGACCGACCTCAAGCCACTCCCCGCCCGATTCGGAGGTCACGAGTGGCTGGGAAAGCGCACCATCGCCAATTGACTCGACGATGCGACGAGCTCCCCGCGCTCGTCGAAGAGCTCACACCGTTCATCGACGACGCCGTCGGCGATGACGAGACACCATTGACGTGCTCGCAACCACTCGCCGACCGGGATGCGTCGCACGTAGGACGTCAACTGCAACGTGGGGACCCAGCCCGAAGAGCCAAGGGGGAACGTCGCCGGCGGCAATGCGTCACTCGCGAACAGCAGCGCCGACGCATCCCAACCTGACGACCCCTCGTCCAGACGCAGCCAGCCGCGGACCTCGCCAACGTCTCGCAGTTCGCCGATCGACCACCCGGCGGTGTCCGGGTCCATTCGCAGGTCCACAATCCGAGCGATGTTGACCTCGTCGCCGCCGGTCGATCGCCGACACGACGCCAGTGGCGCGATGTCCGGCGCGCTGGCCCCGAGGTACCGGGCCGAGCCGTCGTGCAGCGTTCCGAGCGTTACCAGGGATTCCGTCGTGACCAGACCGTCTTGGATCAGCTCGACGTGGACGAACGAGACCCCGCGCCCCACCTTTCGAACCTGCGCCTCGAGCGTGGCCGCACCGACGGTCGGTGCCCCGATGTAGTTCGTGGTCACAGCCGTAGCGTGCAGGTGTGAAGACCCGTCTTGGGATGCCGCGGCCAGAGCCGCGTTGGCCATGACGACCTGCAAGTACCCGCCGTTCGGGTGGTCCATGACGGTGTAGAACCTGGAGAGTTCGACTACGAACCGGCCGTGGTCGACGGGATCGACCGCCGCGGCATCGCGCAAGGTTGGTACTGAGCCGCCTTGGTCCATTCGCCAACCATAACGGCCTTCGCATCGGTCGCCGTAAGATTGAAGCCGAGAAAGAGGTTCGATGCCGGCAACCCCCCACGTACACGTCGCGGTGTGCCCTGGCGACGGGTCGACGCTCACTGGCGAATCGGTCGCCAGTGTCGGGTGGCGCATCCGATGACATCGGCGCTCCTCTCGGTCGCACGCTGGTTCGGGGTCGGGCTGCGCGAGAGCGCGGCCATGGTCTGGATGACGTGGTGGCCACTGGTCCTCGGCTTCACGTTGTCGGGGATGGTCCAGAGTTTTCTTCCCCGCGATGGTCTGCGCCGCCAACTCGGCGACACGACCCCGAGCACTGTCGTCAAGGCCTCGTTCCTCGGGGTCATCTCGTCGTCGTGCAGTTACGCCGCGAGCGCGATGGCGCGAGCCCTCTTCGCGCGCGGGGCGTCGTGGACTAACTCGCTCATCTTCATGATCGCCTCGACGAACCTGGTCATCGAGCTCGGCATCGTGCTCTATCTCCTGCTCGGCTGGCAATTTCTCGCGGCGCAGATCGTCGGCGGGGTCATCATGATCCTCGGACTTGCGTTCTTGACCGGCCTCGTCTATAGCCGTCGGAATCAAACCGCACTGTACGAACATGTGCTGGAGGACGCGCCGCCGCCCACCCAGCCGGCGACTACCACCTGGCGTGAGCGGATCGCCACACGTCGGCACTACGCGCTCGCCGCGCGCTACACGCTGGGTGACTTCACGATGTTGCGCAAGGAACTTCTCGCCGGGTTCCTCATCGCCGGCTTCATGAGCGTGCACGTTCCCCAGGTCTGGTGGTCGCACATATTCCTGACCGGACACGGCTGGCTCACGGTGGTCGAGAACGCGGTGATCGCACCGCTGATCGCGGTCATCTCGTTCGTCTGTTCCGTGGGCAACATCCCGCTCGCCGCCGCACTCTGGACCCACGGCGTGGCGTTTGGCGGCGTGATCGCTTTCATCTTCGCGGACTTGGTGACCCTGCCCCTGCTCTTCATCTATCGCCGTTTCTACGGCACGTCCATGACGCTGCGACTCTTCGGCCTGCTGTGGTTCGTGATGTCCGCGGGTGGACTCGTCGTCGAGGCGATCTTTCGAAGTGCCAACCTGATTCCCACCTCACGTCACACGCCGGCGATGAGTGGCCACTTTCCGCTTGGAGCCACACTCGTCGCCAACGTGGTCGCTACGGCCGTTGTGCTCACGTTGATGGTGCTCGCGCGGATACACCACGACGACGGCGAACAGAATGCGCGTGACCCAATCTGCGGCATGAACGTCGACGTCACCGCCCCGGTTGCGGTACGCCAGCGCAACGGCCAGACTTACTACTTCTGTTCTATTCGGTGCGCCGAGCGGTTCGACCGCGGAGAGGAGTCAATCCCCATGCAAGAAGACCTCAACGGAGACGCGATCGACCCGATCTGTGAGATGCGGGTCAACTCGGCCACTGCGCTGAGCGCGGTGGACGCTAACGGCGAGACGCACTACTTCTGCGGGCCCGGCTGTCGTCGGGCCTTCTTGGCGCTCGAGGCCGCCCAGGCCCCGACGCCGATGCAGGGTGACGAGAACGGAGACGCGATCGACCCGATCTGTGAGATGCGGGTCAACTCGGCTACGGCGCTGAGCGCGGTCGGCGCTGACGGCGAGACGCACTACTTCTGCGGCGAGGGTTGTCGGCGGACGTACCTCTCATTGCACGGTACGCCCCAGTGAGCCGTCGGCCACGTCAGCGCACGACGGTACGCAGTTACGGTGTCCTCGTCGATGACGGACGAGTCGTGCTCGTTCGATCGAGCAACCCTCACCACGACCCGCCGCTATGGTGGTTGCCCGGCGGAGGCATCGATTTCGGCGAAGCGCCCGAGGAAGCGCTCATACGCGAGTTCGCCGAAGAGACGGGACTGATCGTCAACGACCCGCAACTGGTGGGCGTCACGAGTGACGAGCGACGACGAGACAACGGCGAGCGGCTGCACACGGTGCGCATCCTTTACACCGTGCGACTCACGGGCGGGTCGCTTCGCGACGAAGCCGAGGGCACCACCGATCTCGCGCGTTGGTTCCACCTCGATGAGGTGAGCGACGTGAACCTCGCCGACTACGCCCGCCGGGCGCTCGAGCTCCTTCAGTCGAAGTAGCGCGCCGGCATTTCGCGCTTCAACAGTTTGCCCGCAGGATTCCGAGGCAACGGCTCTTTCGTGAACGCCACCCGGGTAGGGATCTTGAAGGCCGCCAGCTTGGACGCGAGGTGGGTGCGCAATTCGTCCTCGCTCATGGATGCGCCGTCCTTGAGTCGGACGATGCAGGCCACCTCTTCGCCGAGCCGCTCGTGCGGGAGACCGACCACTGCCGCTTCGTACACAGCGGGCAGTTCGTAGATCGCCGCCTCGACCTCGGCCGAGTAGACGTTCTCCCCCGCTCGCAGGATGATGTCCTTCATCCGATCCTCGATGTAGAGGAAACCGTCCTCGTCTACTCGACCGATGTCACCGGTACGCAGCCACCCATTGGTGATCGCTGCTGCCGTGGCCTCCGGCTTCTTCCAGTAGCCGCGAATCAGCATTGGGCCCTTCAGCCAGATCTCGCCCCGTTCACCGACGGGAACCTCGTGCCCGTCCAGGTCGCGGATTGAGGCATCCAGCACGACCATCCGCGCTCGACCCGTCGAGGTCGGGTGGCTCACGTAATCGTCGCCGTAGTTCCCGGGTCCGTAGGCGTTGGTCTCAGTCATGCCGTAGCCCAATGACGGCCGGCCCTTGGTGAAGGTGTGCTCGACTCGGCTGACCAGCGCCGGCGGCGCAGGTGCGCCGCCACCGCCGACGAGAGTGAGTGAGCTCGTGTCGTACTCGTCGAAGTGCGGACTCTCCATCAGGTCCCAACTCTGGGTCGGCACGCCGATGAAGCTGGTTACGCGGTGTCGTTCGATCAGTTGGAGTGCCCGCTCCGGCTCCCAGCGGTACATCATCACGAGCTTGAAATGCCACGCCACGCACGACATCATGACCGGGATGCAGCCCGTCACGTGAAAGAGTGGCACCACAAGGATGAAGCACGGTGCTTGGCCCGACCCGCTGTTGGGATCCCGGCGTGCGTCATTGATCGCCGCATTCGCGGCGAACGCCATGATCGACTGACTCACCGCGCGATGCGTGGAGACCGCCCCCTTGGGCATACCCGTTGTGCCCGAGGTGTAAAGGATCGTCGCGTCCGAATCCGGCCGAATGTCGACCTCGGGCAACGGTGCGCCCGCTCGGACGAGGTCGCTCCAGCGCTCGACCCCTGGGCCGAGCGGCAATAATCCATCGAGGCGCACGCCGAGGATGGGCACGCCGGCACGCAGGCACGGCGCCTGGGCCCGCGCAACACGTTCGGAATCGGCGACGAGCAGCGAAAGACCGGCGTCGTTGATCGCGTACTCGAGCTCGTCTTCTGTCCACCACGCGTTCAACGAGACTGACACCGCGCCAATCGAGACGATCGCCCCGAAGGCGATCGTCCATTCGGGCAGGTTTCTCATGGCGATGCCCACACGGTCGCCGACCGCGACACCGTAATGGTGCACGAGAACGTTTGCGAACGCGTCAATCTCGTCTTTCACTTCATTGAACGTCCACTCCTCGTCCTCGTAGACGATGAACGTCCGCTCATCGCCGCGCAACTGGTCGAAGTATTGCTTAAGCGTGGGCGGTGCGTTCTTAAAGACGCGGTAGGTAACGCCGTCGTACGACTCCTCGACAGTCTCAAAGGGCTGTCCCGGTCCCGAAACCGCCGCGACTGCCTCGGCCATGCTGAGCCCCACGAGTCCCCCTTTGCCTCAGTTTTTCCAATCCTAGGCTTCGCCGCCGAACGACTCGAAGTTGGTAGAACAGTCCCATGGCCAATGACTCACGCGACGCAGTGCGTCGACCGCCGTGCGCCTGACCGTCCACGTCCATCCCGGGTCGCGCCGTGGCGAAGTCGGTGGCGACTACGACGGCGCACTCGTCGTGCGGGTGCGAGCGCGCGCCGTGGAAGGGGCCGCCAGTGACGAGACGCTACGTGTGGTCGCAGATGCCTTCGGCCTGTCGCCCTCTTCGGTCGACCTCGTCCACGGCCGTCGTTCACGGACCAAGATCCTCGAACTGCACGGTGACGAATCCACCCTTCGCACGCGACTCGCCGAGCTGCGTTCCGTCGGAGATTAGGTTGAAGTGGAAAGGAGTACCGTGCTCGCCACCAACTACCCCCTGTGGGACGTCTTCGTCACGACCGCGTACGTGGTCCTCTTCGTCTTCTGGCTCATGCTGGTCTTCCACGTCCTTGCGGACATCATGCGCAGTCACGACCTCAGCGGACCTCAGAAAGCGGCCTGGGTGATCGGCATCCTCGTGCTCCCGCTGCTCGGAACCTTTATTTATCTCGTCGTACGTGGTGGTTCGATGCACGAACGGGACCGTCGAACAGTGCAAACCCAGCAGGCGGCATTCGAGGAGTACATCAGGCGAGTCGCCAACTCCAAGGAGTAATCAGATCAGGGCCGGACGACCGGACTTGGCGGCGAAACGCTCCACGCTCGCGCTCAACTTAGCGACCACGGCGGTCAGATCGATGCGGGCGCGCTCGGCATCCGGCGTCAGGTCTTCGAGGTGGTTGACGTCCCACAAGGTGAGCACGGGGTCGAGGACGTCACGGGCGAACTGGGTGAGCCCGTAGATCCC
This sequence comes from Acidimicrobiaceae bacterium, assembly GCA_027449665.1. GTDB lineage: Bacteria > Actinomycetota > Acidimicrobiia > Acidimicrobiales > RAAP-2 > RAAP-2. The sequence continues at coordinate 23,568 of DAIDLE010000011.1, forward strand.
TTCCTTCGCGATGCGTACCGCGTGACGGGTGAAGCCCGGTATCCCGGTGCCCGGCATCGCGAACGCGCTCACCTGCTTGGCCGCGGCCACCATCATGAGCGACGGATCGATGGCGAAGCCAGCCAACGTCAAGTCTCGATAGAAGAGGTAGTGCTTCGTCTCGTCGCCCGCGACGAGCCCGAGGAGGTTGCGACCGATCTTGTCGTCCTTGGGCAGGTGCGCGGCGGTGTTGCGGTGCGCGACCTGGGTGGCGCGCTCCTGAAGAGCCACGTAGCAGATGAGATCGGCAAAGGTTTCGGGCGCCGGCACCATCGCCTGGTACATCTGAACGCGACGTCCGTCCTCCAAGAGCACCGGGTCGATGCAGCGACTGATGTGGACCCAGTCGCGCATCACCATCGCGTGGCGATTCTCCTCCATCGTCCACTGGTGGTTCCAGTCGGCAATCGGGTGTGTCGGTGACGAGAGACGCGACAGCGTAGTCGTGTAGTAGGGAAGGTTGTCCTCGGTCAGCAAGTTGACGTAGATCGAACTTCGCACGCCATCGGGCAGCGGGTAATCGGTGGGCGCCCACGGGCGATCGGCGAATGACGTGCCCGCACCCCAGTCGATCTGCTCGTGCGGATACCACAACCGTGGTGCCTCGAGGTGTCGATTGAGCAACCGCTCGACGTCGGGGGCGAGTTCCTCAAGCAGGCCCGTAGACCGGGACGACCGCCGTGTAACCATGATTCCCCTTTGCGACCGCGACCTGGCGGCCGATACCGCCATCGTATCGCGCACGGGGTGAATTCCTTCACGAACTCTTTCACGAAGGTCGCTGTCGGCAGTAGCCTGGTCAACTCGTGAATTTCTTCGAAACCCTCTTGCCGACCTCCTTCCGGAAGGTTCTGACGACTCCGATGCGGGTCTTCTACCTCTGCACGTTCTTGAACGCCCTCGGGACGGGACTCACCCTCTCGTTCTACGTCGTCTACCTGCACAACGTACGTCACTTCTCCACCGAGTTCGCCACACTCCTGCTCGCCGCCTCGGCGGTGGCGAGCCTCGCGACCAGTCCCCTGTGGGGCACGCTCGTCGACCGGTTCGGCCCGTTTCGAATCGCGATCGTCAGTTACGGTTCAATGGGGTTCACCCTGATTGCGTGGGCTTTCGTCACGACACGACTGTCGGCGGCGATCGTCGCGATCACGCTCTCTATCCTCGGTGGTGCCGGGTGGGGGCCTAACTCGACACTCCTTGCGCGACTCGTGAGTGAGGA
>DAIDLE010000012.1:0-9150 GCA_027449665.1 Acidimicrobiaceae bacterium
TCTGGTTCAGCGACTTCTACCGTCACGGCGTGTTCACCATCGCACCTGACGGGAGCGACGAGCAACTCGTGTTCGAGGTCCCGGGTCAACCGTCGGGACTCGCGTGGCTACCCAACGGCGACCAACTGTGCGTCTCGATGACCGACCACCTTGTGCTTCATGTCGGTCCAACCGGTACCTCGGTCCACGCGGACATCAGTGACTACTGCGGGTTCTGGGCGAACGACCTCACCTCGAGCACCTCCGGTGTCGCCTACGTCGGCAACTTCGGTTTCGACCTCGACGACGTAATCGCGCGAGTCGGCATCGAGGGCCTCTTCGCCTCGCCCCCACCGACCACCAACCTCGTCGTGCTCGACCCCGACGGCTCGATCCGCCAGGTCGTCGCCGATATGGCCTTTCCCAACGGCGCCGTGATCACACCGGACGGTTCGACGCTCATCATCGCCGAGACGATGGCCGGCCGATTGAGCGCCTTCTCCATCGCCGATGACGGGACGTTGTACGACCGTCGGATCTGGGCCGAACTCGAATTCGCCGCACCCGACGGCATCTGCCTCGACGCCGATGGCCAGGTCTGGTTCGCGAATGCCGCGACCAATGTCTGCCAACGGGTGGCCGAAGGCGGCGCGGTCACCGCAACGGCGACGACGACCCAAACGGCCTTCGCCTGCGCACTCGGTGGCGAGGACCTGTCGACCCTCTTCGTGATGACCGCGCCGACGAGCAGCCGCTTTCACGTGGCCGACGCCCGACTCGGGGCAATCGAGTCGGTACACGTCGACGTCCCTGGCGTCTAGCGCCTAGTTCGCTCGCAGTTCGGGTAGTGCCCGACGCAGCGACCGGATCGCCTGGTGCGTTCGAGCCTCGTTCTCGATGAGGGCGAAGCGTACGTGCCCGTCACCACCGTGGCCGAAGCCGACACCGGGGCTCGTAGCCACGTCGGCGTCCTCGATGAGCTTGGTCGCGAAGGCGAGCGAGCCCATGGCCCGATAGGGCTCGGGAATGGGCGCCCAGATGAACATCGAACCGCGCGGGGCCGCCACCGACCAGCCGATGCGGCCCAGCCCCTCGATCAGCGCGTCGCGTCGAGACTGATAAATCGTACGGAGCTCGTTGGGGTAGTCCTTGGCCTCGTTCATCGCGACGATCGCCGCGATCTGGACTGGCTGGAACGTGCCGTAGTCGAGGTAGCTCTTGAGTTTGGTGAGAGCCGCGACCACCGCTGCGTTACCGACCAGGAACCCGACGCGCCAACCTGCCATCGAGAATGACTTGGTCAACGTGTACAACTCGACGGCGCACTCCTTCGCCCGGGGCACCTGGAGGATTGAGGGAGGCTGATAACCGTCGAAACCCAAGTCGGCGTAAGCGAAGTCGTGGCAGATAATCATCTCGTGCTCGAGGGCGAAGTCAACGAGGCGCGTCATGAAGTTGAGGTCGACGCACGCGCTGGTTGGGTTGTGCGGGAACGACGCGATCACGACCCGCGGCTTCACCTCGGCGCGCAGCCACGCTTCGGCCAAGGCGTCAAAAAAATCATCGCCGGGGTCACGATCACTCGATGCGGGGTCGACGATCGGCACGGGGATTACCGTGGCGCCGGCGAAGCCAGGACCTGCCAAGTGGATGGGGTAACTCGGCGTCGGCACGAGGGCGCTATCACCAGGTCCGAGCAGCACCCACATCAGGTGGGTCAGGCCCTCCTTAGCACCGATGGTGGTGATCACCTCGGTCTCGGGGTCAAGCTCGACGTTGAACAACTCGCGATAACGCGTCGCCATCGCCGCACGCAGGTTCGGAATACCACGGCTCGCGCTGTAGCGGTGATTCTTGGGATTGTGGGCTGCCTCGGCTAGTTTCTCCACGGCGACGTCGGGGCTCGGCAAGTCGGGGTTCCCGAACCCGAAGTCGACGACGTCACGGCCAGCGGCTCGAGCCGTCGCCTTCAGTCCATTGATCTGTGCGAACACGTACGGGGGCAACCCGTTTATGCGACGAAACTCCATTGGTGAACCATACTTTTTCAGTTCGACGCACGCCATTCACGGAACGACTCGAGATCGAGGTCTGCACCGAGCACCACCCAGGACACCCCCGCTCGGGCCAAGTCATCCAGCAGACCAGCCGTGCGCGACGCCGGTGTCGGAACCGGTCCGGCCCACGATACGGGACCCTCGGCGGCTTGGTCCTCGACGGCTTGGACGGTGACGTTCCACAGATTCACAGTCACGCCGAGCTCGCGGGCCAGTTCGTTGGTGGCCGATGCGCCGGCGCCAAACCACACCGGCATCGACCCCGTCAGTTCACGGGCCGTCTCGGCCAGGAGCGCCCGCCGGGACGCCGCGTCGAGAGTGGAGATGCCGTAGGCCAGGTTTTCGTCGGCCGACAGACGATCGCCGGTGCCTATCGCCGCGATCACCCGTCCCGGGGCGACGGTAGCGAGGGTCGTGAACGCCGCGACGAGGTGGTGGGTACTCACGAGCCCCACCCGCGCCACGAGCGGACCCACCACTAGCGATTCATGACGCGCGGCGATTGCCGCGAGAACCGGGAACGGGGCGAGCGCCGGACGTTGGGGTGAACCCATGGGCCACAAGTGGTCGTAGGCAAAGACACCGTCGAGGCCGGCGTCGGCGGCGCGCTCTGCCGCCTCGAGTGCCGGTTCCGCACTCGCCTGGAACGTGGGGAGCAGGACCCCGACCTTCACGCGACGTTCCCCATCGCCACCAACGCGGCCCCCGTCGCGCCCGAACGACCACCGAACGACGAGGGCACGACCGTAATTGGTGCGCGGTCATCGTATCCCTCGGCCAGTTGGGCGAGATAGCGGCGTGCACCGGGCAAGAACACGTCAGCGACTTGCGAGAGCCCGCCACCGATTACGAAGTGGCCGGTGTCCAGGATCGCTACGAGGTTCGCCAGCCCGAGGGCGAGCCACCAGCCCATCTCGTCAACCACCGCCTGTGCCTCAGCCAACCCCTCGTCGGCCGCGGCGGTCACATCTTCACCGCGAACGAGCTCAGGGCCGTTCTTCCGAGCGACCAGCGTCGGTAACCGCCCACCAAGGGCCGCGAGCGTCGTGAGACGGGCGAGCCCTCCCCCGGACGCGTAGCGCTCCCAACAACCGTGCCCGCCGCAACGGCACGGCGCGCCGTGGGCTTCGACCACCATGTGACCTATCTCGCCGGCGAACCCATTCCTCCCTCGAACGAGTTGACCGTCGGCGATCACGCCGCCACCGATTCCCGTACCGAGGGTCACCATCACGAAGTCATCCACCCCGCGCCCCGCGCCCCAGCGATGTTCGGCCAGGGCCGCGCAGTTGGCGTCGTTCTCCACCTTGATCGAGACGTTGCCCAACGATTCGCGCAGGAGCGCACCGAGATTGGCGCCGGACGCACTCTGCAGGTTCGGGGCGAAGGCGAGGTGGCCGTCACGTCGCAACAAGCCGGGCAGTCCAATGCCGATAGGGACCTGGTGGTAATCGAGTCCCTGGCGACGGCACAACTCCATAACCTGGTCGGCGACGACCTCCGCCGCTCGCGCACCGGGGTCGGCGTCGTGCTCGTGCGGGGTCCCACTACGCAGTTCATCGAGAACCTGACCGCCCGCATCGACGACGACGGCCAACGCCTTCGTCCCACCAACGTCGATGCCGATCGCGACGTCGCTCATCGCAGGGACTCGACCCGATCTTTCAAATCGCGAAGCGCTTCGGACTGGATCCGGTGCGCGGCCCGTGCTTTCACGAAAGCGGGTATCGGAACTGCGAGATCAACTTCGAGGTCGTACACGACGTTGGTGGCGCCGTCGACGGGCTCAAAACGGTACTGACCTCGCAGATCGGCCGTGATGTCGCCAGCCGCCTGGTACCAGTTGAGCTCGTCGGGCGCGCGACCGTAGTCGTAACGAAGCGAGTAGGTCGTCGAGCGGCCGAACGCGGCCGCGCGGAATTCGACCTCCAGTGGTCGGCCCACGGCGTCACGTTCGATGACCTCGATGCTCTTCACCTCGCTCACCCACTCAACGTAACGCTCGACGTCGATGACCACCGAGAACACGTCCTGGGGCGGCGCGTTCACCACGATCGACTCCGTTGCGCGCTGCCTCACCTGTCCTCCCCCACGACACCATACGCTGACCGTTGGGCCGATTCGAAGTGGTCGAACGGCTCGAGTCCAGTCGAGAGTTGAGCCGCGAGGGCGTCCCAGTCGAAGCGAGACGCCGCAAGTTCGCGGGCTCGCTGGCCCATGTCCGTCCGCCGCTTCGCGTCGCCGAGGAGGTCGGACATGGTGTTGGCGAGCGCCGTCGGGCTCCCGGGCTTATCGACGATGACCCCGGTCAGTCCATCAATGACAGCCTCGTGACTACCGCCCGAGCGGCCCGCGACTTGGGCCACACCCGCGGCCGCGGCCTCGAGGAAGACGATCCCGAAGCCCTCTTGTTCGAGTCCGAACCAACGGCTTCGACAGTCCATGACGAAGAGGTCGCTCGACGCGAGCCACGGACCGAGGTCGGCGTCGGGCACGCGTCCAAGGAAGCGGACCGGCGCGTGTTGTGAGTTCGCCAACCGTTCGAGTCGACTCCGGTCGCGTCCAGTGCCGCCGATAACGACTTCGAGTGCCGGGAACGCTGGTGCCAGTTTGGCGGCGGCCTTGATCAGCGTGTCCATGCCCTTGCGAGGAACGAGTCGCGAGTACGAGCTCACGAGCAACGCGTCCTCGGCAACGCCGATGGACGCCCGTACGGCACCACGTTGGGTCGCCGTGATCGGAGAGAACCGCTGCGGATCGACGCCGGGCGGCACGGCGACGACCGGCGGCATCCCTTCGGCAACGTTTCGGCGAGCCTCGGCTTCCGGGTAGCCACCGGCGCTGACCACCACGGAGGCGTGGCGCAACACTCGACGGAGGGACGATGCGACCAGTGGCAGCCGCCCCGGGATCGCGACCTCGGCGCCGTGCAACACGACGCCGTAGGGCCTTGAGAGATGCGGCCCGAGCAATCCGAGCGGCCACGCGGGGTCGAGGAGCACCAGCTCGGGCCGGTGCCGCTCGATCGCCGCCTCGATGGCGGCGAACACTCGAGGCGTCGGGAGGAAGAGCGTATCGGCCGTTACCCGCTCGATGACCACAGTGCTACTCGCATCGAACGCCGCAACGTCGGGATGTGACGACGCCGTCAGCACGACGGCACGATCGGGCTCGAGTCGGCGCCATAGTTCGTGAAGGTAGACCTGGATACCGCCGGTTTTGGGCAGATAATCGTTGGTCACCAGAAGGTGGCGGGCCATTGCCCTACGCTAGCGAACCGCTGGCCGTGCTACTTCGACGCACCTCGAAATCGGAGTCGCGGCACGAGTCGTTCGGCGGTCAGCAGCTCGACGACCGCCACGTCCTCTGCGGTCATCGTCAGCTGCTCCGGGTCGCCACCGAGCACGAAGCTCACGAGGCAGTCCGCACAATCCGGTGTGCTCTGACGAACACAGTCGCGGCAACTGATTGACACCTTCACGTCACGATTCATTTTGATCCCTCCCACACGTACAATCTCGTCGACGTGTGTGACATCAGCTGAGGTAGGGAGCGATCTCTGCGGCCACCTGGGATGGTGCGAAGGCAACGCCTTCAGTCACGACCCGACCAGTCGAGGGATCGATCACGGTATACGACGGCGCAGCCACGATTCGTGCTCGCTCCATCCATTCGGGAGCCACCAGTACTCGTCGCGCCGCAGCGGCGTCCTTCGGGTACGGCGTCGCGCTGACGAGCACGACGTCGAAACCATTGAACACCTCTGATGGGCCGCCCAAGAAGTCGTGACAGCCATCGCAGTTCGGTTTCACCGCGACCACAATCGTTCGTCGAGTAAGGGTGACGGTGACGCGTATCCCCCGCGAGTCGACACCCGTCATCGGTGATGGCACCGGCCGTTGCACCGGTCTATCGAATGAGTGCAATCCCAACGCGTCTCAGGTCGTTGCGCCGTCGAACGCTTCGACTCCTCGGCCGTGGCCGCACCATCGACACGTGACGGACTCGACCGTCGTGGCGATGACTTCGGGCTCCTCAATCGTCAACTCACCGCCCACCGTGTAGTGGTGGAAGGAACGGACCGACGTCGTCTCCACGACGTCAAACCGGGTCAGGTTGCCGCACGCAGTGCAGCGATAACGAGTAGGCACACCTCTACGGTATCGGTTCGCGAAGCAACCGCGTCACGCCCGCTCCCACCCGTACCCGGGTGCGTCGGTACTCTGCCTCGGGAACGGCGGATCCACGACATCGTCATACCCCCAGCTTGACTCAGGTCGACGAGAACGCTCGGCCTCAATCAGCCGGACAAGTGCCGCGGGGTGACGAATCGTCCCAACGAGCCACGGCCCAGCGACGGTCTCGACGACGACGTCGCCTCGGGCGGCGATCCGCCCGCCCAATCCCTGCTGCGTGCGAACGAGAACGACATCACGAAGTTCCACGCTCGTGCGCACTCGCCCAATCGCGCCGTATTCGACGACCAAGCGCTGTGAGGTGACGTGGATCTTGTGCGAGCGCCACCGCCACGCGCGCGTCGCCACGAGCATCAGCACTGGCCCGACGAGAACCACGTAGAGCGGACCCTGATACCGGTCGAAAACGTGGACGGAATCGGCGACGTATCGGACTGACGTCGCCAACGCGAGGACCAAGATGGCGGGACGAAGTACGCCGTGAGACACGGGAGTTACGGAAATCACCCGCTGTTCCCCGTCTCGCAATACGAGTCGTCGCTGCACAATCACAGCGTACGAGGTCTCTGTGACAACGTGCGACTTCTCTGGCTGCGCGCGATCTCCTTTCGGGGCGTTCGTCGGCTATCTTGACTGCCTGCTTCACCAGCAGCGATATGTCAGTGCGACATGGTTGACGGGTGCTGAAAGCACGGCCGTGTTCGAGCCCGATAGCAGCGAACGGCGTCTGGGCGAACCCGCGAACCTGACTCTCGTCGGTTCAGACGTTGCGAAGCTGATTGGCCGCCGACTCGAAGTACGACCAGAGTGTCTCACGTTGTTCCGACGTCACGCGTCCATCCAGGCTGTCGAGCGCCGCATACATTGCCGCCAACCACGCGTCGCGCGCGGCCCGATTGATATGGAACGGTTCATGACGCATTCGCAGCCGCGGGTGACCCCGCTGCTGCTCGTATCGCGTCGGGCCACCCCAGTACTGGATTAGGAACAGGGTCAGATGATCCTTTGACTCGGTCAGGTCTTGCGGGTACATCTCACGCATGAGCGGTTCCGCCTCGACGCCGGCGTAAAAGGCGTCAACGAGGTCGCGAAAGAACGATTCCCCACCGACGGCCTCATACAGCGAATCGTGCACACTCCCACGTTAAGTGGTGTGCTCTAGACTGAATCGGCTCCTCGGGGCACGCGGGTGTAGCTCAATGGTAGAGCTCCAGCCTTCCAAGCTGGCCATGCGGGTTCGATTCCCGTCACCCGCTCCACGCATTTTCGTCGAAAGCCATCCAACCGCAAGGGTTCTCGAGCACACGTCATTACGCGGGCGTGTCCATGAGTGTCCCTCATGAAGTGCCCAAAGGTGCCCAAACGAACTTCTGAGATGCCCACGAGGTGCCCAAAACCTGTGTCCACTCCGCGCGAGCAATATGTGGCACGGAGTGAGCGTGCGGTGGTCGAGGAGCATCGAGATGACCAGTACTAGGGTGTGCCTGTGGGCGCGCCAGACGACTATCTAAGGTCGCTATCCGAGGATTCCGAGCGTTGGCAGCGATTGGGTCCTAACAGGACTAGGGACTTCGTCGAAGGAGCCTTGGAGGCACTCGTCGAGTCAGGAGCGCTAACACCTTCGGACGCCCAAACATGGAAGACAACGATTCTCGCGTCACTCGACAAGTCGAGGGCGACGTTTCGCGGTCCTCCGGAGGACTCTCCGCCGGGAGTGATTGGCGCCACGAGACCGACGTTCGCACGATTCGAAGCAATGATCCCCGTCCACGAACCTGCCCAGATCATTCTGGGAGTGCGCAGCGTGCAGATCCTTGGCATCGAGCTCTATGACACCAAGTTGGCGATCGACTGGCGTCTTGTACCGCTGTCGGACGCTATCAATCAAGGATTCGACCCCCACGCCGAAATGCCTGGGGGCGGCCAAGACTCAAACAGGATGCTCCTTACAGACAACGTGGGAACCGTTTACAGTTTTTTCGCCGGAAACAGCGGCGGTCGATTAGAGAGAGTCGGCCGATCTGAGTACCGCCCGGCTCCACCAGCTGAGGCCCATGTACTTCACGTGCAATGGGGCGAGTCTCAGTTCGATCTCCGCTTGCCTGACCATCGTGGCCAAGTTTGACTGATTCAGAGTGGGAGATTGATGATCAGCCCACGTCGTCCGTTCGAAATGGCGACACCAGTACTTCTATGGCGTCAGCAAGAATCCTGTCTCGGTCTCTCGTCGCGTGCTGGTAGCGCATGGCTGCGACCGACGACGAATGCCCTGCTCGGTGCATCAGCTCAACCGTGGTGGCGCCCGAGGCGGCAGCCAGGGTCAGCCCCGTATGGCGAAGATCATGCAATCGAAGATCAGTTCGTCCGACGCGTGCGCGCGCCCGCTGCCACGACATTTGGAGCACGTTGGCCGTGAGGGGAATCCCGGTCTTGCCTCGAAAAACGAAGTCTTCGGGCTCGGGTCCGGCAAAGCGGTCGAGGTGTTCTGCAATCTGCTGTACGAGGAACGTCGGCAGGGCAATGACGCGCCGGCCGGCCGCCGTCTTTGGACCTTTCACCAAGGAGGCCCCGTGCATGGTGTACGTACGACTCTGCTCAATCCGGAGCATTCGATGATCAAGGTCCACGTCCTGGCGACGTAGGCCAAGGAGCTCCGCCCTGCGGAGTTGACACCACGTCGCCAGCGCAACGATGAGGCGAAGATGCTCCGGCATCGCCGCCTCGAGAGCTGTGACCTCCGCAATGGACGCCGTAGGACGTTCTGCGGGCCGCTCGACGCCAGCCCCCTTGGTTCGACAAGGCGAAGAGAGTAACAAGTCGTCGGCGACTGCCGTGCGCAAGATTGCGGAGAGCAAACGGTACGCCTTCGCCGCAGTCGACGGGTGGACTGTTGCCAAGTTGGCGTGCCAGGAGCGAAT
>DAIDLE010000013.1:0-2239 GCA_027449665.1 Acidimicrobiaceae bacterium
TTTAGAGCGGACCGATATTCACCAGCTCCCCTAGCAGTGTCGCGGTGGCCGCGATCAGTGGACGCCGGACTACCGCACCGTCAGTCACGAGCTGATCGCCGCGGTAGTCGGTGTCGACCGCACCTGCCTCGCGGGCGATCAAAAGGCCGGCCAGGTAATCCCAGGGATTGAGGGTCGACCGCTGGGCAACGCCATACGCGTCGAGTGAGCCGTCCGCGACTAGACAGATTTCGAGGCTCGCGGCACCGAGTGCGCGGAACTGAGCCCATCCCGCGTGACGCGCCGGTAGCCCTGAGAACGCCACGATCGCATCGCGGAGATGCGTGCGTCCACTCGCCGTTATCGCCACCCCATCGCGGGTGGCTCCCGCACCCCGCTCGGCCTGGTAGGTAGTGCCAGTGGCGTGATTGACGACGTAGCCCGCTACGAGCTCCCCGTCCGCCAGCACCGCAAGGCTCGTCGCGAAAAAGGGGACGCCGTGATCACAATTCGTCGAACCGTCGATCGGATCAACGACCACCGTCAACGGCCCCGACCCCGTGACACCGGACTCCTCACTCACGATACGCCAGCCCGCCGCACCCAGTACCCGACGTGCGACCTCATCAGCGACCACGTCGAGGTGGTACTGCGACTCTCGAAGACCGGAGTAACCGCGACCTCGGTGAGCCTCGATCGATCGACCGATCTCATCGGCGCAGTCTCGCAAGGTGGGGAACAGGTCACTCATCGAATCCACCGTATCGGGGTGACGCCTCGGTGCACGGCGAGCCGGCCCCATGACTATCACCCCTTACAATTCGTGGCGGCTCCCGACTCGCCGGGGGGACAGGACGACTGGAGACGTTGATGCTCGGGATTGGGAGTTGACCCCGTGACGCGACGTCTCTGGACCATGGTGGCACTGGTCCTCACTTCGGCCACCATGGTGACCAACGCGGGCTCTTCCGGCGCCGGGGCGAGTCCCCGGTTACCAGTGGCCGTCGGGGTGCTCCGTCCCGCTTCCCCGTGTCCTTGGGTTCTCCAATCAGTGCATCACAGCGAGTCGCCGTCAGTTCTCGCCAGCGAAGTGGTCGCGCATATGACGCTCGCCCAGAAGGTGAGCTTCGTCGCGCTCTCTACATACCCCCCGCTCGAGAACGCCAACATCGGGATTCCGAACCTCTGCATCCCGCCACTCACTTTGACCGACGGTCCAAACGGCGTCGCCAACGGTCTGCAGTTCGTGACGCAGATGCCAGCTGCGATCGGAGTCGGCGCCACCTTCGATCCATCACTTGCCCGGGCCGTCGCCGGTGTTCTGGCGAGCGAGGCTCGCGCGAAGGGAATCGACGGCGTACAGGCGCCGAATCTCAACCTGGCGCGCGTTGCGCTGAGCGGTCGGATCTTTGAGACCTACGGCGAGGATCCGTACCTGTCCTCGGTGCTTGGCGTCGCCGCGATCCGAGGGATCCAATCTCTCGGCGAGATCGCCGACGCCAAACACTTCACCGCGTACACCCAGGAGACTGGACGAGTCCGGCTCAATCAGCGCGTGTCGGCGCGGGCGTTGGCCGAGATCTACAACGCCCCCTTCGAAGCCGCCGTACGACAGGGCCATGTGGCGTCGCTGATGTGCTCCTATGGGGCACTCAACGGTGTCAACACCTGTTCAAGCCCCTACGTCTACCGAACATTACGGTCTTGGGGGTTCACCGGTTTCGTCCGCTCGGATCTCGGCGCGGTCCGAGACCCGGTCGCCGCACTTCGCGCCGGTATCGCCATGCTGAAACCCGTCTCAACCGGTCGCCTGATCAGTGCCGTCGTCCACCACCGGCTACCCATCGGAGCGCTCGACCGCGCCGTGCACTCGATCCTCACCCCCATGTTCTCGCTCGGACTCGTCGCGCATCCGCTGCGCCTCTCACTTGGCGCGCACGTCTCGACGCCCGAACACGTCTCAATCGCACTTCGTGCCGCGGAGAGCAGCCTTGTTCTCCTTCAGAACCGCGATCGGACACTGCCGCTCCCTGCGTCAGTTCGATCCATCGCCGTCATCGGCCTCGGGGGCAACCGAGTGCCAATGAGTGCCGGCGGAGGCAGCGCAGCGGTCGTGGCCACCTCGGTGATCACCCCGTTCAACGCGCTACGCCACGAATTAGGTAGCGGCGTTCGACTCACCTACGCACCCGGTGACATCTACATACCGAACGTCAAGTCTCGCCGTGACATCGTCATCGAATCCGGCACACCACTTAAG
>DAIDLE010000014.1:0-1702 GCA_027449665.1 Acidimicrobiaceae bacterium
CTCAGTATATGCCTGGCAAATTGCAAGTGGCGACATTCCAATAACCCTTTTCGAGTCACTTAACGTGAAACTTACTAACCCAGGATTTACTTTTAGCTATTGGACAACGAATCCTGATGGTTCAGGAGTGAAATATAGTGATGGGGCACTCTATAATTTTGATTTAGGAAATATCGATTTATACGCACAATGGACACCGAATCAAGTGACGTTCCATGAAAACGCTAGCTTAAGTGATTCAGTAGCTGCACTGCAGAGTGCAAGCACGACCACTTCGCTGACGTTGTTTTCAGATTTAAACCCGAGTTTCTCAAATCCGGGTTACTTATTTTCAGGATGGTCGACGGTAGCCGGTGGTCCAGGTACCGATTATTCCGATGGGGCGACCTACGACTTCACACTCGGATCGATCTCCCTGTACGCGCAGTGGAATCCCGCGACGTACTCGATCAACTACGCCGCAGATGGAGGGACGACGAGTGCCACGAGTGCAACTTTCACCACGGGCGACAGCTCACTGGCGTTGCCAAACGCGAGTGAGGCGGGCTACACCTTCGATGGGTGGTTCACGTCCGCCCAGGGTGGTTCACTCGTTGGGATGAGCGGGGCGTCGTTCACGCCCACTTCGTCGGCCACGCTCTATGCGCAGTGGACGGTGATTCCGGCGTTTGCCGTGACGTTCAGCGCCAACGGCGGGACGGGTTCCGTTGGTTCAGTTTCCGCCTTGAGTGGTGCGTCACTCTCACTACCGTCACCGGCATCGATAAGTCGGCCAGGATACGTGTTCTCGGGGTGGAACACGGTCGCCGACGGTTCAGGAACTGCGTTCGATCCCAGCTCGACGATTATCCTGGTTGGCCCCATGACGCTATACGCGCAGTGGCGCCAACTCCCAGCAGCAGTTGTTACGTTCGTGTTGAATGGTGCGCGTGGGTCGATCAACGCGATCTCGGCCTATGACGGGGCAATCGAGACCTTGCCTACACCGCCTGCACTCGCACGACCAGGCTACGTATTTACGGGGTGGAACACGCGCGCAAACGGGAAGGGTTCGCCCTTCGCTGGTGGGGTACCGGTGACGCTGAGCGCGTCACTGAACCTGTACGCGCAATGGAGTGGTCACGCTCCTGCCCGATTGGTCAGCCCAATCGGACCGTTCACGTCCTCGAGTGTCAGGGTTACCGGCTCACTCGTCTCACAGGTGAATCGTCTGGTGTCACTCATCATTCGTCAAAAGCGTCATGTAGTCACCCTCTATGGCTATCCGTCATCCGCAGCGACGGGACAGGCGGGTTTGTACCAGGGGCGCGCTCGTGTGAACTCGGTCGCGTTGGCCATTCGCCGGGCGTTGGCCCACGTTCACCACGGCGGCGTTCGTGTGGTCGTGGTGAACGAAGGACTGGCTGCAGGTACGTCCAATCGAGTGTCGGTCGTCGTCCGATGAGCAGAACGCGCCGACCATGGCCGAGCGGACGGAGCCCGTCCTAACCATTGAGCGGGGATGAGCATCGTCGCGGCCTTGGTCGACGCAGTTGGTGCGTGCGGAGCCACGAATTAGCTGTGTGATCCGATTATCGGGTCATCGGCAGCTGTCTCCAGTCCAGAGAGCCGGTGGAGGGATTCGAACCCACGACCTGACGATTACAAATCGCCTGCGCTACCACTGCGCCACACCGGCAAGGTGGACACCAGACTAGTGAGT
>DAIDLE010000014.1:1712-2097 GCA_027449665.1 Acidimicrobiaceae bacterium
ACACCACCTGAACCGACGGCGCCCGGTTCCCATTACCAACCGTCGATTGGCGTGGTGCTTATCATTCTCGTCGCGTTCATGGCGGGCGCGTTCTTGATGCTCCGCTCAACGAAGCCCGGGAGCCCCGTTGCCGGCGCTCCGACCACTACGGTCCCAACGCCAGGTAAACCCCATGGTTCTACGACGACCACCGTGGTCGTCAAGTCCCAGGTCCGCGTCCAAGTCGCCAATGGCACCACGGTGACAGGCCTTGCTCGAAACTTCACCCAACAGCTGCTCACTTACGGGTGGGACACGTTGCCCCAAGCAAATGGTCCCCGCGTGACCTCGACCGTCATCTACTACAACCCGGGCTTTGCGTCGGCGGCGCGCACGATTGCGGCGG
>DAIDLE010000015.1:0-2004 GCA_027449665.1 Acidimicrobiaceae bacterium
GCCTACACGCACCTAGTACCAGGCTACGGGCGCTCGATGCCTGGCGACGACCCGCTAGCGCTGCTGGTGGCCGTCGTCGTAGCGGCCCTGTGTTGGCGTGTCGTGGCACGGATCGAACGGGGTGGGCGATGACCCCGGACCCGTGGCGCATGACCTACCAGGCGCACTGTGATGCGTGTCGCTGGCACGGGCCGACGCGCACCAGTGCACCTGACGCCGACGACGACACGCTCGATCACGCCGAAACGGGCCAGCACGCGCGCAACATGGAGCGACACGACGCCTAGCGCGCCGAAACGAAGCGCGGCCCCGTGGCGAGCTGGCCCATTTCTGAGCCACGGGGCCGACCCGCGCGAGAGATTTTTTCGAGTTCCGCGCGCTCGAAAGGACAACTATGCGCTTGGCGCGTTCCCGAGTGGAGAGCGATGCGCCCGGCGAGATTCGCGTTTCTGCGCCTTTAGCGCCTCCCGATCCTCGGCCTCGACGCCCGACCAGTCAGCGACGACCACCGACGCGCCGACGAACCCGCGTACCCCCTGCGCGTAGAACTTCTTCGCGCTGAGAGAGAAAACGAGCGAGTCGTCGTGGATGAGCCCCGAGTTCGTGAGCGAGTCGAGCACGCTGCGCACGAGCTTGTCGATGTCCGGCGCGACGAAATGGCGCGTGCGATAGGCGTCTGACTTCACCGGCGCGAAGTAGAACGTGACACTGACCTCGACCGGACCGGCGAACGAACCACCACCGATCAGCGTGCGAGCGCGCCGAGCGGCATCGGTCACGTCAGCGCGCCAGCGTGCGTGGCGCTCGCGGCCTGACCTGCTCGACCCGTCCACCACGACGGCACGACCACCGCGCACGTAGGCCGACTTGCTCCCCTGGGGCGCGGGCAAGCCGAGCACCTCGAAGGCCACCGACGCCGAACCCTGCTCCATCACCACCCTCCCGAGCAGCCGTACTGGTCCGGCACGGCGAATCCGCGATTGATGATCGACGCGACGTAGACCTGCTGCATCGGCGTGGCGAGCGATGCGTTGCGCGGGAACGAACGCGGCGCGTAGGCCAGCCAGTTCGAGTTCAGAATCCCGAGCGCGCCCGAGTAGATCGGTCCGACCATGCGCCAGGAACGACCGGTCTCGCACGTCGCGACCTTCAGCCACGCGAGAAATGTGGCGCGAGAGACGAGCGGAGCGCGACGAATGTGGCGCTGGTTGCCAACGAGCGAAATCGTGGCCTGCTCAGTCGTCATCGGCGGTAGTTCCGCGATGAATCGCCCCAAGTGGGGGGTTGGACGGCTGTGAGAGCGTTTTAGGGACCAATCGTGCCATTTGCCCTGATGAGTGTTTGGCACGAAGATTGCTACGAATGCGAAAAGCGTTGAGATTGCGAGGCGTGACTGCACGAGACTCCAATATCCGAGGAATGTTACGCACGGCTAAGCGTTGGCGTCACGGGCATCACCTCCCTCGTACTGCCAGTCGGTGCCACAGAATGCACAATGATACCCGAGGAACGTCCAGCGGACGAATGACCCGAGGTGACAGGTGGGACAGTCAGGCATCAGAACCCTCCATACGGGTCGGCCATCGACTCGTCGTACACGCGCAGCAGGTCATCGACGCACTCGTGGACCAGTTTGGACGCAGCCAAGCGATTACCCTGCGCGGAGAGTTCGCGGTAGAGGCGTCGGGCTTGGCGCAGACGGAGGATGGCGGCGTCGAGGGGAGTCATCGGCCCAACCCCACGATGCGCGAGACTATCCACTCGACCACGGGGACGGAGACGGCGTTCACGCACCAGCTTCCCTCAGCGCCTTCGCTGCGGCCTTGGCTGTTTCATCATCTGCGTTCTCGACTACCCAGCGAGCGGCGTCCGGCTTCATCTCCACCATCACCGTTGTCGGTGGCTCGGGTTTGACCTCAGGGATAAAGTCTTCTACGAGTGGCAGGTTGTAGCCGCCCTCGCGGTATTCCACGACGATCCGCCCATAGCGGTCGGGACGCCCGA
>DAIDLE010000016.1:0-277 GCA_027449665.1 Acidimicrobiaceae bacterium
AGGGCAAGGAGTACGTCGTCCACGAAGGCGACGTGATGCACTTTCGGTTCAACGTCTGAGCCATGACCTCGCGCGACGCCACGCGTCTGGAGCGCGACAGCCTGGGTGAGGTGGAGGTTCCGGCGGCGCACTACTGGGGTGCGCAGACGCAGCGCGCGATCGACAATTTCCACATCGGCGAAGAGCGCATGCCGGGCCCGTTGATCCGCGCGCTCGCGCTGCAAAAGAAGGCGGCGGCGATCGCGAACCGAACGCTCGGGGAACTCGACGAACGGCG
>DAIDLE010000016.1:287-712 GCA_027449665.1 Acidimicrobiaceae bacterium
CATGAACATGAACGAGGTGCTCGCGGGCCGCGCCAACGAGCTGCTCGGCCGCGGCCGCGGGGGCAAGGAGCCGGTGCACCCCAACGACCACGTGAACCGCGGACAATCGTCGAACGACTCCATGCCGACCGCGATGCACATCGCGGCGGTCACTGAGATCCACCGGCTGCTGTTGCCGGGTTTGCGCCGCCTGCAGGCGGTGCTGCGCGAGAAGGCGACCGCCTTCGCCGCGCTCGTGAAGATCGGACGCACCCATATGCAGGACGCGACGCCGCTCACCCTCGGCCAGGAGTTCGGCGGCTACGCGAGACAGATCGAACTCGGGATCGCGCGCGTCGAGGGCTGCCTGCCGCGGCTCTATCCGCTCGCGCAGGGCGGCACCGCGGTCGGTACGGGCCTCAACGCGCGACCCGGTTTCGACGTGC
>DAIDLE010000016.1:722-1231 GCA_027449665.1 Acidimicrobiaceae bacterium
TGAACGTGCTCGCCGTGTCGCTGATGAAAATCGGCAACGACATCCGCCTGATGGGATCGGGGCCGCGCGGCGGGCTCGGCGAACTGCGCCTGCCGGCCAACGAGCCTGGCTCGTCGATCATGCCCGGCAAGGTCAACCCGACGCAGATCGAGGCGCTGTGCATGGTCGCGGCGCAGGTGATCGGCAATCACGTCACCGTGACGATCGCTGGCAGCCAGGGGCAGTTCGAGCTCAACGCGATGAAGCCGGTGATCAGCCACGATGTCCTGCAGTCGATCCGGTTGCTGGCCGACGCGTCGATGAGCTTCGCCGATCGTTGCGTCGCCGGAATCGAGCCCGATCGCGAGCGCATCGAGAGACTCGTGCGCGACTCCCTGATGCTCGTGACGGCGCTTGCTCCACATATAGGGTACGACAAGGCCGCGCGGATCGCGCAGCGGGCCCGCGAAGAAGGGGCGACGCTGCGCGCGGCTGCGCTCGCGCTGGGCTACGTGAGCGCGGAGGATTTC
>DAIDLE010000017.1:0-1209 GCA_027449665.1 Acidimicrobiaceae bacterium
GCCCGCTTTGGGCTGCGGCGCATAGCCAAGAGCGACCCAATCCGGAACCAGACGCGCGCTCTCGATATCCGCAAAGTCGAACTCGATGCACGCACCATCGACATCCAGCGCTATGCGCGTCCCGGTCACGGCATGAATATATCCGCGCATGCGGCGGCGCCCCTGCAAGGGCAGCCTCAATGTGACCTTGGCTTCGGCATGGAGATGACGCGCGAACTGCGCAGCGCTGAACAGGGGGCGATCGATGCCGGGGGAGGAGACCTCCAGCACGTACGCACCCGGGATCGGGTCATCGCGGTCTAGGGCAACCGATATCTCGCGGCTGGCCTTCTCGCAGTCATCCAGGTCGATCTCGCGTCCCGCCACTTCGATGTAGACACGCAGCGTGCCACCGTGGCCGTCGCCACCCCATTCGATCCCGAGACACTCGAGACCGATACCGGCCAGCACCGGCGCAATGCATTCAAATAGCGCGTGCGTATCCAAAATCCGGTCCTGCAGAAACAAAAAAAGGGCGCGACCGCCCTCATCGATAGACGCCCCGGCGGCGTCGGCCTGCGGCCAACAAAAAAGCCTCGCGAGGAGGCTTTCTTGTTCAGAAAGTCTGGTAGCGGGGGCAGGATTTGAACCTGCGACCTTCGGGTTATGAGCCCGACGAGCTGCCAGACTGCTCCACCCCGCATCAGAGTTGGCCATTGTAAGTACGGAAGCATGCAGAAGCAACACTCTGGGCGGAAATACTTGGTCGGATGCGGTGTCACCTGATCGACCGCACGGCATGCGTTGACACCGCGCACCGACATCGTCGATTCCGCTCTGTAGTTACTAAGCAGTCGTAGCCCACCTGTAGCCCACGACGAGCCCATCCATGGCCTATGTCATTTTGATGCCTGACCGTCGGGCTCCCGGTCGACCAGCACGAGCAGATCGCCCGGTCCACACTCGAAGTAGCGGCACAGACGCTCGATCGTGTCGGTACTCGTCACGTACCCGGGGACGTTGGCGATACGCGAGACGGTTGGGCGCGACAGCCCCGTCGCCTCGCAGACATCATTGATCGTGATCCGTCTACGCTCACGAAAGCTCTTTTCGTCAAGCAGTTGGTTGAACAGGAATCGGATCACGCGCCCTCCCACTCGATCGCGAGTGAATCATATACTTTACTTTGAGTAAACTCTGTGATATATTCTGATCACATTGCGATTGCAC
>DAIDLE010000018.1:0-640 GCA_027449665.1 Acidimicrobiaceae bacterium
CGGGCCTGATCACCCATTGGGTGATCAGGCCCGGTTCCTCGGCGCGGCGTCTTTGTCGGGGGCGATAGGTGGCAACAACCCATAACATCGCGACGGGAGACCGGGGCCGGATCCAGTGGCTCTACCCGCTCTCGATCGTGACGGCCATCGCCATGGTGATCGCGTGGTTCCCCCTGGGCACGCTGATGCACCAGCAGAGCCAGCTCGCCACGACGGCCCAGCAGATCGCGGTGATCCAACAGGAGCAACGGGCCCTGGCGAACCAACAGCGCACGATCGCGACCAAGGCCGAGGCGGCCATGCTCGCGCGCCAGCTCTACCAGCTGGTCAATCCCGGTCAGAGCCTGATCCAGGTCTTGCCCGGCACCTCCACCCTCGACGGCGGCGGCGACCCGGGCTACCAGCCGCTGGTGGCCCCCTCGTCGGTCGCGGCCACCCCGGTCGTGCAGGCGCCGAGTGCGCCGAGCGGATGGCGCGGGTTCGTCTCGCGACTCGTTCGCACGCTCGAGTTCTGGCGTTGAGCACCTTTCGCGACGCGTCGAGCGCTGACCTTCTCGCCGTGCAGGAGCTGCTCGGCCGACCCCTCGCGGGGCGCTTCGCCGTTATCGTGCGCCGCCTCGACGGTCGACCCGTCGTCATC
>DAIDLE010000018.1:740-1073 GCA_027449665.1 Acidimicrobiaceae bacterium
TACTGGCTCGTGGACCGTGAGCTGCACGCAGCGGTGAGCCGCTTGGAGGGCGCCAACGGCGTGCACCGCTTCGAGGCGCTCGTCGACCCCGTGTCCCTCGCCGCGACCCACGAGGACTACGCGCAACGCCGCGACGCCGCGATCGTGCAGCGAGACGCCGTCGCCCCCACGGGGGGCGTCGGCGGGACCAGGGTAGGAGTGAAGTGCCTGCACGCGCACCTCGCGAACTTCCTGTGCGGTGCGAACGACCCGGTGGGCGCGCTCGTGGCCGAGGCTGTCGGACTGCCGGCACTGCGCCTCGAGGACGTGCGTGACTGAGCCGGTCGCCGTCAT
>DAIDLE010000019.1:0-1011 GCA_027449665.1 Acidimicrobiaceae bacterium
GCGATCGCGCTCGGTCTGTTCTGGCGTCCCGCCGTCCGACTGGCCCTGGGGGTCTCGATCGTCTGGAGCTTGGCGGTCTGGTGGCTCGCCGAGGGGTTCGGTGGTGTGTTCTCCGGCGGCTCGCCGCTCGCCGGCCAGCCGGGTGCGGTCGTGCTCTACGCCGTGATCGCGTTTCTGATCTGGCCGTCCGATAATGGTGGCGCGTCCTCGGTCGTCGACGCCGGTGCGTGGGGGCGCCGAGGCGCGATCGCGACCTGGGTCGTGCTCTGGGTCGATTTCGCGGTGTACTTCCTGCTGCCCGCGAATCGAGCACCCCAGGCCATGCACGACCTGGTGCTCGGCACGGCATCCAGTGAGCCGGGCTGGGTCCAGTCAATCGACCACGGGTTCGCGAGCGTGTTCGCCGGCCGCGGACTGGCGTTCTCGCTCGGTCTCGCGGCACTCAGTCTCGCCATCGCACTCGCCGTCGCTCGACCCGCGCTCGTGCGACCGGCGCTGGTCGCGGCGATGGTCCTTGCGGCATTTGTGTGGCTCGTCCAGGACTTCGGCGGCACGTTGACCGCTCAGGGGACCGACGTCAACTCCGGACCGCTGATCGCACTCCTCGCGTGGACGTTCTGGCCCTTGTCGGCGTCGCGCGAGAGCGCCACTCGGTAAGCAGTCACCGACGCGATCAGTCGCGCCGCACCATGGCCTCGACCGCGACGCGGTGCAGTGGCACCGTGGCTTCGACCGTCGTTCCCTCGCCGATCGTCGAGGTCACCTCGCAGTGACCGTCGAGGAGATTCGCCCGCTCGCGCATGCTCAAGATCCCGAGGTGATTGCCCGAGACGAGGCCGTCACGGCTCACGTCGAAGCCGACGCCGTCGTCGACGATCGTCACGTGCGCGCAGTCCTTCGCGTAGTGGATCGACACCACGAGGTTCGCCGCCCGGGCGTGGCGGATGACGTTACGCACCGCCTCTTGGACGATGCGAAAGAGCCCGACCTCGGCCTCGTGGGAACCGCCGA
>DAIDLE010000020.1:0-999 GCA_027449665.1 Acidimicrobiaceae bacterium
AACTGGGCGGTCGCGATGCATTGCGTGCGCACGTGATCATCCGTGACCTCGCGTTCTACCGGGCCGTGGCCACGGGCGGGAGCCTGGGCGCCGGCGACGCCTATATCGACGGCCAATGGGAGTGTGACGACCTTGTGGCCCTGGTGCGGATTCTCGTGCGCAACAGGGATCTCCTGGACGGCATGGAGACCGGGCTCGCGCGATTCGGCGGACTGGCAATGCGCGCCTGGCATGCGCTTCGACGCAACACGCGGGCCGGGAGCCGGCGCAACATCGCTGCGCATTACGACCTGGGCAACGATTTTTTCCGCCTTTTCCTCTCGCCGGACCTGATGTACTCCTCGGCGTTGTGGGCGGGCGAGGACGATACCCTCGAGGCGGCATCGGCGCGCAAGCTGGACGCCATCTGCCGCAAGCTGGACCTGCGGCCTTCGGACCGCGTGATCGAGATTGGCACGGGCTGGGGCGGCTTCGCCATCCATGCAGCCAGCCGGTACGGTTGCCATGTCACGACAACGACCATTTCGCGCGAGCAGTACGCGTTGGCCTGTGAACGCGTCAGTGGCCTCGGCCTCTCCGACCGGGTGGAAGTGCTCCTCGGTGACTATCGCGATTTGTCGGGGACGTACGACAAGCTGGTGTCGATCGAGATGGTCGAGGCCATCGGTGCACCGTACCTCGAGGTCTATTTCCGCAAGCTCGGCGAATTGCTGGTTCCCGGCGGCCGTGCCCTGCTGCAGGCGATCACCATCGAAGACCATCGCTACGAACAGGCCCTGCGATCGGTCGATTTCATCAAGCGGCATGTGTTCCCTGGAAGCTTCATTCCATCGATCCAGGCCATGGTCGCGGCCAAGACGCAGGCCAGCGATCTGCAGCTCGTCCATCTCGAGGATTTCGGCGCGTCCTATGCGCGCACGCTGCAAGCCTGGCGAGACCGCTTTGCCGCCAACCTGGCGGCTGTGCGGGCGCAGGGATTCGACGATCGATTCATTCGTT
>DAIDLE010000021.1:0-969 GCA_027449665.1 Acidimicrobiaceae bacterium
GGAAAATGGTCGCTCCGCTGGTCGCCGAGATGGGCAGCGCCTATCCGGAACTGGCGCAGAAACAGGCCGCGGTCGAGCAGGCCCTGCGTGCCGAGGAGCAGCGCTTCGGAGAAACGCTGGAGCACGGCATGAAGGTGTTCGAGGAGGTCGCCGCGCGCGCCGAGCACGGCCGGATTGCGGGCATCGACGCTTTCCGGCTCTACGACACCTACGGCTTTCCGGTCGACCTCACCGCCGACATCGCGCGCGAGCGCGGTCTGGGTGTGGACATGGCCGGTTTCGAGCAGGCCATGAACGCGCAGCGCGAACGCGCGCGCGCCGCCAGCCAGTTCGAGGCCAAAGGGCAGCTCCCCGCTGAGATGGTCAGCACGCTGACGCCCACGGTGTTTATGGGGTACGAGGCGCTCGCCGACGGCGCCTGTGCCGTGCTCGGCATCGTACGCGAGGGTGTGGCGCTGCAGCAGTTGGCGCCGGGTGAAACAGGCATCGTGATACTTGATCGCACACCGTTCTACGCCGAGTCCGGCGGGCAGGTGGGCGATACCGGTGCGCTGGACGGTCCGGCCGGTCGCTTCGATGTAGCCGACACGCGCAAGCTCGGTGGCGCCTATCACGGCCATGCTGGCCACTGGCAGGGCAGTGCGCCGCTGCGCGTGGGCGACAGTGTGCGGGCGACAGTGGATGCCGCGCGCCGCCAGGCGATCGTGCTCAACCACTCGGCCACACACCTGCTGCACAGCGCGTTGCGCGCGGTACTGGGTACGCACGTGCAGCAGAAGGGCTCACTGGTGGCGCCCGAGCGCTTGCGCTTCGACTTCTCACACGGCGCACCGCTGACGACGGCCGAAAAGGCCGACGTCGAGGCGCGCGTCAACGCCGCCGTTCGCGCCAACCACGCCGCCGAGGTGCATCGGATGGGCTACCAGCAGGCGCTGGATTTCGGCGCCATCGCCCTGTTCGGCGAGAAGT
>DAIDLE010000022.1:0-548 GCA_027449665.1 Acidimicrobiaceae bacterium
GAGTAGAGACCCTCGCGACGCAGCAGCGCTCCTTTCTCGAGTCGAGACAGCGTGTCGTACTCGGCGAGGATCTTGGCCTTGTACTTGGCCGAGAATTGTCGGCGACCCGCGGAGCGTTCGAGCACCTCGGGGTCCGGTGTGGGTGGTTCGTTCACCCCACCAGTTTGGTGCCGGGTTCCTTCACGGGTGGTCGTTGTCATGGTCATTGGAGAGATTCCTTCTCCGCCCTCTTAGCTCAGTGATTGGTCGGTGCAGACTGTCTCACTCGAGGTTGGCACAGAGGGGTTCGCTACGTCGATTTGAGTTGTCTTGGTCAGCAAAGAGTTCGCGGGAATAACCATGGGATGGAGCGCGGCCCTCCTCCCTGCACAGAACCACTAAGAGGATCCACCTTTTGCTCCTGTGGGTCGTCTGTGGTGGGCCGCCCGGGTCTCGATCCCGGCACCTTGGGAGTGTTTCCAGAATGTCCAGGGATGTTTCTCGGCGTCCAGATTTGCTGGTCGGACGAAGTGGAATGTCCACCGACGTCCACTGACGTCCTCTCACGT
>DAIDLE010000022.1:558-969 GCA_027449665.1 Acidimicrobiaceae bacterium
TAGACTCAGGATCGTTTCAGGGTCAGGCAACGATTCAGTTTCGAGGGGCTGACGGCGAGGTTTTCGATCTCCGCCTGGGTGAGGGAATAGGTGGCGGCTGACCCGGTGCATGCCGGGTCGACTTGTTCAGTTTGCACGGGTCGCTGGATGGGCATTCCAATCGTCGGTGAGGTCAGTCACGAGTTTTGGATCGCGTTGATAGTTTCGAATTCTATTGGGGTCATCTTGTCGCGGGCACGTGTCGGTTTGGTTGCGTGGTGTTGCAGACATATGAGCCCCCTAAAATGAGGGTGAAGTTTATGCTACTATTGCGTGTAGTAGACAAGCACAGAGGAGATTTATATGAATGAATTTCTCGGCTTTCTTACGCCAGGCCCTTTTTACGCTCTGGCCGTTCTGGCTTGTCCCGTT
>DAIDLE010000023.1:0-637 GCA_027449665.1 Acidimicrobiaceae bacterium
CACCTTGACCGTCACGCCACCACCGACGATGGCGACCCAGGTCGTCGGCCACGCCGTGACTGGCAAGACCGTCACCCTGCAGATCCTCGGGCTCAGCCTCGTCGGTCGCCCGAGCGTGCGCAGCCACGCGGGCACCACCGCAGTCGTGACCCACGACACCGGCACCGCATTGAGCGTGCGCGTCACCGTCGCGCCGAAGAGCCGCCCGGGGATCTACGTCTTTACGATCACCTTTGCCAACGGGGCGGTCTCGCGCGTGCGCTACGTGCAGCGCTAGGGCCTCCTAACGTCGGGCGGCCACCGCGCGCGCGAACCACGCCGCCGAGGGCTTGGGCGTGCGCGTAAAGCTCGTCCGGTCAACCGACACCAGCCCGAACTTCGGTGCGTAGCCGAGGACCCATTCGAAGTTGTCGAGCAGTGACCACTGGAAGTAGCCGCGAACGTCGACGCCGTCGCGGCGAGCTTCGTCGAGGTGGGCGAGCGCCTGGTCGAGGTAGCGGATCCGCTGGTCGTCGTCGTCGGTCCCGATGCCGTTCTCGGTCACGACGAGCGGGACCGGCGTGCGCGCGGCCGCGCGAGCCAGCGTGTAGGCGACGCTCTGGGGCCAGAAGGGGTAGCCCATGGCCGTGAGCTCGCC
>DAIDLE010000023.1:647-949 GCA_027449665.1 Acidimicrobiaceae bacterium
TGCTTGGTGTAGCACTGCACGCCGAGGAAGTCGTCCTCAGCGGTCGCATCGAGGTAGCGGTCCTCCATCTCGTCGAGGTAGGTGGCGAGCTCCGCCTCGGCGCCCTCGACCGGTTCGTACTCGGCCATCGAGAGCGTGAGCCCGATGGGAAAGTCGCCCGGGGCGTCAGACAGCGCGTCGCGCATCGCGCGGTGACAGGCGCGGAGGTTCTCGTTGACCGCGACGTAGCGGTCCCAGTCCGAGACCCCGGGTGGGAAGAACGACGCCAGGTAGCCCATCGCCGCCACGACGTTGGGCTCGTT
>DAIDLE010000024.1:0-934 GCA_027449665.1 Acidimicrobiaceae bacterium
GGTTCCCGTCCGCTCCCGTTCGAGCCATCCACGCCCTGCTCCAAGAGGTCGTGCGAACGGCGAACGTCCCCGACAACGTGTTCGTTCCATCGTAAAGGTTGACCGTGAAACAAGACCGTCATGAAATCGCGCGCCTGATCGCGGCCAAGGATCCAGCGTTCCGCGAGTTGGTGCGCACCGTTGGCCCGCCGCCGTCCCCTCGACCGGCACCGATGAGCGATCGTTTCGCCAGTCTGGTGCGCTCGATCAGTTTCCAACTCCTAGCGACCGCGGCGGCGACCACAATCCACCGTCGCGTACTCGAGGTCTGTGACGGTGACACCTCCGTGGTGACTTTACTCAGGATGGACGTGGCCCGACTCCGATCGGCCGGTCTCTCACAAGCCAAGGCCGAAGCAATGATCGAACTGGCCCGGCACGTCCATGACGGACGTATCCGTCTCGAGCGTCACGGTTATATGAGCGACCACGACATCATCCGAGAAGTCACCGCGGTACGCGGGATCGGTCCCTGGACCGCGCAGATGTACCTCATGTTCACGTTGGCGAGACGAGATGTCTGGCCAGCCGGTGACTTCGGCGTTCGAAACGGCTGGAGCCAGTTGCACGGACTCGACGAGTTGATCGATGAGCGCTCATTGCGAGACGCGGGAGCCGCCTTCGAGGGATTCCGTTCGGCCGTCGCTCATTACTGTTGGCGCGTGGTCGACGGTCCCGTAACCGACCGCTAACCTCGTCTGCGTGCCCGCACTGACCCTACAAGATTTCGAACGCTTGGCGTTGCCAACACTCCTCGACTACGCAACCATCCCCTGCCTCTCACCATCCTTCGATGAGTCGTGGGCTGTCAACGGTGAACTCGACCGGGCTGCGAGCCTGCTCGCCGATTGGCTCACCACCTCCCTGCCCAGCGCCACGATCCTCATCCACCATC
>DAIDLE010000025.1:0-581 GCA_027449665.1 Acidimicrobiaceae bacterium
CGTCAGGCGAATAGAGAAGCCCAGAGTTGATCGCAAGGTGGGGGCGCATATCGCACCCGAGAAGTGCGGAACGTCAGTTGAATCTTGAATTATGAATCGTTTGCGTCAACCATCTCACCAGGCAACATTCGATTATACGTCGCGCCGACTGCGCTCCCAAAGCATGGCGGTTCTCGCCACCTCCCATCTGCGTGTTACCTCAGGCAAGAGAGGATGCAGGGCCGCGAGCGTTGTTGGTGCTAGTCCATAGGGGTCTTCAACGTGCGCGACTCTCGTCGTAAGTAAGGACTGGCGCACGGGTAAAATGCCAGCTTCCTGAAGTACCTGTGTCGGGTAAGTGACGGCGCGGCGGACAATGCTGAGTGGCGTCGTGTGTCTTGAGGCAACGTCGCTTGAGACGAGCATCCGGAGCGCATGCGCCACGTACCGCGACGCGGCAAACCCCCCTTCCTCTCCTCGCCGCAGAACCCTGTCCCAAAAGTCATCGCTGAAGGGGCGCTCGCGTGCGGCAAGCGTCTGGGAAAGTAGCAACTGACTTTCAACACATCGATACACCCAATTGGGTGTCGCAATAGTCCCAT
>DAIDLE010000025.1:591-919 GCA_027449665.1 Acidimicrobiaceae bacterium
TGGCTAGACGCGGACTCGTTTGAAGGTCGGGCCACAATCGAATTTCGAGGCGCTGACGGCGAGGTGTTCGACTTACGACTGGGGGAGGAGTAGATAATCTCTCAGGCAATCTTGTGGCCAACAATTACGGCGCGAACCAACTCCTAGTCGCATTCGACCACTGACAGGGGTTCCCGCAGTTCGGTTACGACTATTACATAACCGTCGGCGTTGCTAAGTGCATTGCTGTCAACATTTTACACATTGTGCAAAAGGTCAACTTCGAGGATTCAATTCCCGGGCCACTGAAGTCATCATCAACCGTAGACCCAATGCCGAATCCTGAGAC
>DAIDLE010000026.1:0-868 GCA_027449665.1 Acidimicrobiaceae bacterium
CTGGCCCAGCTCGGGTTCGACCCCGGCCGCATCGACGGGATCTTCGGTACGCTCCTCGATGGTGCACTGATCGATTTCCAACGCAACCGGGCCCTCGAGCCCACCGGCGTACTGACGCGAGCCACGCTGCTCGAGCTCTGGCGTATGACCTCAATCATGGCGGACCGCAACCTCGTCACCGAGGCGCGCGACCGGGCCGGTTTCAATGAACTACCCTCCGACCTGGTGATGGTCGCCGGAACGACCTCCCTCGCCGGTGCGGTTGCGCGCGGATGGACGTCGGGCAACCTGGTCAGGCTCGAGAGCTCGAGCGCCGAGGAGATCGCTGCGACGGCCAACGGAGCGAATGCGGCCGTCGTCCTATCGTTCCAGTTCAACGGCGAGATTCAGGGCATCCACATCCACTACTGGGCCAGCTATCGGTCCCACTCGCGTCGCGGTGAGCAACTCGCGAGCGCCCTCGCCGCGGCGCTCGCCAACGCGGACCTGCTGCCGCGGGTCGAGGTGACCGGCATGGCCCTCCCGGTGCTTCGTGAAACCAAGATGACCACGCTGCACATCGAGCACGGTGCCTACGACGACCAGGTGGTCGAGATCGCGACCATCGTGAACGGACTAGTGAGAAAAGTTCTCCACAACTAGACCCTTACGGCGGTGTGCCAATGACTGCCGGGACTAGGAAAATCAGGCCTTTCCTGAGGGTGAATCAGAGTAAACCACAACTTCATCCACAAGTTGGGGAAAACTTCAACGAAAACGTTAGGTTTAATGTTGAAGGTTACTTCGCTTGTGAGATAACGATATACAGACGTTCTAGGTCATCAAGATCAGCAAAATCTATGATGATTCGACCGTTGCGGCCCTTCAG
>DAIDLE010000027.1:0-844 GCA_027449665.1 Acidimicrobiaceae bacterium
GCCTTCCGGCTCTCTTCACATTCGACCGCCAACTCATCCCCGTTCGGCGTGATGCTCGCTGGGGTGTCGCTGCTCGTATTGATTCTTCTGGCCAGCGCGAAACTGAGAATCGCTCCGCGAGTGCCAAGTAGGGCGCTTCGGGCCGACGGGTGGCTGTCGGGTATCGGCGCCCTGCTGGCCGGCGTGACCCTGATCGGCTCCGGTCTTCAAGCGACCCTCGGCTGGTGGTGGCTGGATGCAACCGCGGCCGCGGTAGTCGGCGCGACTGCTCTGGGGTTGAGTTTCGCCGCGGGTCGGGGCTAGCGCTGGGTCGTCCGTCGCAGGCCGTGTCGCTTCATGCATGGTCTGCTGGTCGAACACGTCTGCCCAACTCGTCACCGGTCCGACGACACGATGATGTCCAGTTCTCGAGGGTCACCGACAGTCGAGCCAGGGCCTTCGTGCGCTCCGAGACGAGTATCTCGACGATTGGTGGGGTATGCACGTAAGTCCAGGGGCCTTGGGGCCATTGGGCTCTGGCGGACGAAGGGTCCGACCTCTAATCGAAAGTCGGGCATTTTCTAACTCGCGATGAGCAAGAAAGGGCTCAAACATTGGACTTTCTGTGGCTCACAGCCATACGCTCTCAGTCGCCCAACTGGGCGGAACGCCCATACCGGACAGACTCGCCCCTGGCGCAGTCGGAAAGGTACCCAAGAGGGAGCGGAAGCGCGCCTTCCACTGAGAAGCCGGATCAACGTAGTCATCTAGGAAGCGAAGCATCAGGGCCGTCCCATAGGAGCGGTTCCACGTCTCGGGCAGCGTGGAGGTTCCCGTAAAGAACGGATGGCCAAGCTGAGCGGGC
>DAIDLE010000028.1:0-837 GCA_027449665.1 Acidimicrobiaceae bacterium
CGTGGGTGATCGACGCGTTGAAGCGCATCTGTGGGCCGGATTTCGACGCCTTTTGGCAGTACACGTTTCGAACGACGACGCTGGAGGAGCTGGCCGCGGCCCACGCGATCACGCGCCAGGGCATGGCGAAGCGAATCGAGCGCAGCCGTCGGGCGGTGCGCGAGAGCGAGGACGCGGAACGCCTCCAGGCGTGGTTCGACCTGCAGTGACGGAGTGTTCCGGTGCTAGTGTTGCGGTGCCCTCGGGTGCGATCCCAGATAGCTCAATTGGCAGAGCAAGCGACTGTTAATCGCTAGGTTGCAGGTTCGAGTCCTGCTCTGGGAGCTCTAAAAATCCGTCGACCTGGGCACCCGTCGACTGTTGTTCGACATGGGCGGTGGCCCACGGCGGGACTCAAGCGAGGACGTCATTGGCGACCGTGGTGGCGGGTGTCGAACTACCATCACCTCGGGGAGGGGCGATGACCTACGACGTGAGCGCTGACGTGCGGCTCGACCCGCGCGTCCGAGACCTGCTCCTCGTTATGCCACCGCCGACGGCGATTGAGGTCGTCGATCGTGACGAGTTGGTGCGCGAGGCCGCGTCTGAGCAAGGACTGGAGCGTGAGAGGCTCTACGAGGAGTTCGTAGCGATCTGTGATACCGAGGAGGCCGCTCCTTCAACTGGCCTACGTTTCGACGACGTCGAGGTCGAATCCCGGCCCGATGGGAACCGAATCAGACTCCAAGTAGTGCGGCCTGATACCGATGCGACGCTCGCTGCCGTCTACTACATCCACGGTGGTGGCATGGCGAGCAGTTCGAGCTATCACGGCAACTATCGAGCGTGGGCACGTAT
>DAIDLE010000029.1:0-447 GCA_027449665.1 Acidimicrobiaceae bacterium
CTGAAGTCACGGGCCCCATGTTACGCACGGCGACCGAGCGCTCAGGATCGATTGGCGGTGGGTGCGGGCGCCGTGGTGGCGGTCGCGGCCGTGGTCGTCGAGGACACCGGGGTCGTCGTGGTCGTCGTGGTCGTCGTGGTCGTGGACCGGATGGTCGTCGTGGGACGCGGCGCCGTGGTCGTCGTGGCTTTTGGTGGCCTTCGCGTGACGGCGCACCTCGCGCCGTGCAGCGTCAGTGGCTGGGCCTCGGGCACGTGCGCCGCGGTGATGCCCGGTCCGGACCACCAGCATCCCCACGACGCCGGCTCGGCCAGGGCGACGAAGAAGTCGCGCGTCCAGCCCGTGGCGTAGATCGTCGGGCTGTGCTCGGACATCGGCAGCTGCACGGGCATGGGCCCGGGCTGGTGCAGGGGCGCGAACGGCGCGCCGAGGATCGGCCAGAAGGGG
>DAIDLE010000029.1:457-833 GCA_027449665.1 Acidimicrobiaceae bacterium
AATAAAAATCAAAAGCAAGATCAAACTTAGCTTTTAGAATCCTTGCCGCGGTGCCTAGCCGCGGGGGAGTGATATCACTGTGCCCCACTCTGCGAGGACCTCGCCTATTCAACAACACAACAGACCCTTCGGCGAATCGGTCGACGCCGAGCCCGCTGCGCGCGACCGTCGGCACCTCGTGCAGGGGGTCGCCCCACTGGCGCCAGTTTGGTGACAATGCGCTCGGCGTGACGCGACCGTTCCACACGAGCGCGCCGAGGTTCTGGCGCGCACTGACGAGCGAAAAGCCCCGCGGGGGGAAGTTGGGCGAGCCCCACTGACCCATGGCCCAGCTTCCGGCAGCGTCGATGGCGATCGTCATGCGCCCGCGCAGCAT
>DAIDLE010000030.1:0-827 GCA_027449665.1 Acidimicrobiaceae bacterium
TTCCGATCGGTAGAAAATCTCCACCGCATCACCGCCCCCCCCATGCCAGACTCGGTACGACTGGAGCGGTCCGGGTCGCACCCTTGACCGTGAGCCTGAGCCGGCAGTGCCGCCCTCGGGGCGAGTTTGTGGGTCGTGGTGACACTCTCGAGCCTCGCGTTGCAGGCCCTCACCGGCCAGGGGTAGCGACGTTCGCGGACACATCGACGGGTAGAATTGTTACGTGTCGCGTGAGTACCGAGGGGGGATGAGGCTCGTCGTCACGCGCTACCCATTGCATGATGAGCCCGACGAGATCACGTGTTGGCGTGACGTCGAGCCATCGAAGCGTGTTGCGGCCGTCGAAGTGCTGCGACAGCGCGCTATCGGGGGTGGTGATGGATCTCGACCCCGACTTCAACGAGTTTGTCGCGTCGTTCATCGATAACGGTGTCCGGTTTCATCGTCGGCGGGTAGGCGCTCGCTGCACATGGCCTACCGCGCTATACGGGCGATCTCGACACGTGGGTCTGGGTTGACACCGAGAACGCTCGACGAGTGATGGCGGCGCTGACGTCGTTTGGATTCGGGTCTCTCGGGCTGAAGGAAGCGGATTTCGTGACCCCTGACGTCGTCGTGCAATTGGGGCATCCGCCACTTCGCATCGACCTGCTCACCTCCATCGACGGTGTCAACTTCGACGACGCGTGGCCGCATCGCCCCGTGCTGGCGAGGGCCGCCGATGTCCCGGGTATCGGACACGGAACGGCGCGCCACGCCAGTAGGGTTCGTGGTCGTGGACCGGGACCTTCGAATCGTAACGCTCTGCTCGGGCAACGTGGCGCGAT
>DAIDLE010000031.1:0-528 GCA_027449665.1 Acidimicrobiaceae bacterium
CGGGGCGTGCAACCCGGCCCTGGTCAACCAGGCCCTCGACGTCAGTCTCGACGTGGCGCTCTCGCTGCCCTGCAACGTGGTGCTGCACGCGCTCGATGACACTACGACCACCGTGACGATCGCCGACCCGGCGCTCATCATGCCCGGCGACCAGTTCGCCGAGCTGGTCGCCGACGCGCGCGAGCGCCTCGGCGCGGCGCTCGCCTCCCTCGGCTGAACCGCCGGCCGTGTCCTGGTACGCCGATCAGCTGGTCCCGCGGATCGTCAACCTGGTCTGCGCGACCCCGGGCATGTCGCGCTGGCGTCGCATGGTCGTCGACGGCCTCACCGGCTCGGTCGTCGAGATCGGCTTCGGGTCGGGCCTGAACGTCCCCTTCTACCCCTCGGCGGTCCAACGGGTCTACGCCGTCGAGCCCCGCGACGCCGCGTGGCGGCTGGCCCAGCGCGCGGTCGCGGCCTCGCCGATCACGATCACGCGCGTGGGCCTGGACGGCCAACGGCTCCCCCTCGAGGACGCGTCGTGTGACA
>DAIDLE010000031.1:538-809 GCA_027449665.1 Acidimicrobiaceae bacterium
GCTCGCCGCTCGCGAGCTCTGGCGCGTCCTCAAACCCGGGGCAACCTTGCACGTCCTCGAGCACGGCGTCGCCCCCGACGAGCGGGTCGCCACGTGGCAGCGGCGCCTCGACCCCCTCGAACGCGCGCTCGCCGACGGCTGTCACCTGACCCGCGACGCCGCGAGCGTGCTCGAGTCGGCCGGCTTTGCGGTGTCAGTCCTCGAGCGGCGCTACGGGTCCGGGCCCAAGCCGTGGAGCTACTTCACCGCCGCGCTCGCGACCAAGCCGCTC
>DAIDLE010000032.1:0-472 GCA_027449665.1 Acidimicrobiaceae bacterium
AATGAATGCGACCCTCTGCGTGATGAGGGCATCGCCTTCTATCGGTTGCTGCTTCGGGCGGGGGTACCGGCGCGCGGTCGCGAGGTGCTCGGCACTATGCACGGCGTCGAACTCGGGATCGTCGTCTGTCCCGAGATCACGCACGACACCGCTCGCGACCTCGCCGCATTTGCACGGTCGTAGGTTGGTCAGCCAGTCCGGAATAGCGCACATCGATTCGTCGGGGTGGTCAACCGCCAGTAAGTTGGAGGTTGGAAGGTGAGTTGCGTTAACTCTCGATCCGTCTAGGGCCGTAGCTCAGTGGTTAGAGCAGGGGACTCATAATCCCTCGGTCGTGGGTTCGATCCCCACCGGCCCTACGATGCTTCATGTTCACCCTCAGAATGGGCACGTTCTTGCTCCCAAGCGAACAGATTTCCCAGTTGGACAAGGGACTTTCGGCGCTCTTCGATAGCTTTGGTCAAAGAAGAAT
>DAIDLE010000032.1:482-781 GCA_027449665.1 Acidimicrobiaceae bacterium
GTGTTGCGATCATCGAGAGAACAGCCACTTCGTGACGCGTTTACGGCAAAATCCCACGTTTTATCCCACGCTTTGGACAAAGTGTGCGGTTGGCCTACGTCTGACAGAAAACGTCCACCGTTACCCGGAGATGCAGCGCGCCGCATCGAGAAGTGGCGCGAGGTAGCGGCGGCTGCGCCGCTCGACGTCTCCGAACGCAGGGATCTCGCCCGGTAGGTAATCGTCAAGCTCCTCGTCCCAGCAACTGCGGTAAGCGACCATGCGCCGCTCGAATGTTGCCGACCACTCACGAGGCGATG
>DAIDLE010000033.1:0-494 GCA_027449665.1 Acidimicrobiaceae bacterium
CTTCGTGGGTCCCAACCTTGAACTCGCGATTACGGCACTTGAACAACTACGCGACGAAATGAACTCGCGT
Organism: Acidimicrobiaceae bacterium; assembly: GCA_027449665.1. GTDB lineage: Bacteria > Actinomycetota > Acidimicrobiia > Acidimicrobiales > RAAP-2 > RAAP-2. Next base: position 71 of record DAIDLE010000033.1, read on the forward strand.
TACCGAGAACTCCTGGTAAGAGGGGTACGCAAAGTGCCTCGTGACGGCACCATGCGCTTTCACGTCGTCGTCATCGACGAACTCGCCCTCTACGTCGCGGGCGTTGACAAGAAGCTCGCCGGCCAGTTCGCTGAACTGCTGCGTGACCTGGTGTCGCGAGGTCGGGCGGCGGGCGTGATCGTCCTTGCCGCGACGCAGAAACCGTCCGCCGACGTCATTCCCTCAGCGCTGCGCGATCTCTTCGCCATCCGGTGGGCCTTTCGCTGCACCACCCGAGAGGCGAGTGACACCGTGCTCGGCAGCGGTTGGGCGTCCCGGGACTTCTCGGCGGCGGACATCGACGCGAACAACCAAGGCGTAGGACTGCTGCTGAACGAGAGCGGCACGCCAATTCGCCTCAAGACGTTCTACCTCAGCGACGACG
>DAIDLE010000033.1:504-781 GCA_027449665.1 Acidimicrobiaceae bacterium
TCGACTTCGCGACGCTACCGAATTCGAGGCCGAGTACGATTTCGAGCCCGAGGACAACCCGTGGTAGTCAACCGCTCCGTTGGTGCGCTGCTCGACGATCGAGTGTTGAGCGGTGTCGCGGCACGTGCCCGCACCACGGCCACCCTGGAGCAGTTCGACGAACAGGGTGAACGCTGTGGCTGGTGCGCTCACCCGATCCGTCTGATTGGCTCGGTAACGTCAGTGGACGCAGCGACCGGAGAGGTCGTGCGCACCTACTCCACGAACGACGAGCCCG
>DAIDLE010000034.1:0-763 GCA_027449665.1 Acidimicrobiaceae bacterium
GTGCGTGCGCTCGATGCCGCGTTCCCGCCCGGCGTGGCCGCCGGCGGGCGATACCCGGCGCCGCAACTCGACCACCTCGACAGCACGCGCGGCTGAGCCATGGCCGGCGCCGTCCGGCGCACCGCGCACCCTACCGACAACCCAGGAGGATTTCCGCCATGATGCGACACGACGACCCCGTCTGGATGATCACCGGCTGCTCGACCGGATTCGGCCGCGCGCTGACACGCGAGGTGCTGGCGCGCGGCTGGCGCGCGGTGGTCACCGCACGCGACCCGGCAGCGATCGCCGACCTCGTCGCCGAGGCGCCGCAGCGCGCGCTCGGGCTGGCGCTGGACGTCACCCGTGTCGAGCAGATCCAGGCCGCGGTCGACTCCGCGCTGCAGCGCTTCGGGCGCATCGATGCGCTGGTCAACAACGCCGGCTACGGCTATCTGGCGGCGATCGAGGAGGGCGAGGACGCCGCCGTGCGCGCGATGTTCGAGACCAATGTGTTCGGCCTCGTCGAGACGACGCGCGCGGTGCTGACCGCATTCGCCGCAACCGGCTACTACCACGCGACCAAGTTCGCCGTCGAAGGGCTGTCCGAATCGCTGGCGCTCGAAGTTCGGCCGCTGGGTATCGACGTCATGCTCGTCGAGCCCGGGCCATTCCGTACGAACTGGGCCGGGCCGTCGATCAAGGAGTCGGCGCTGCGTATCGACGACTATGCGCAGACGGCGGGCGCGAGGCGGGAGCAGACCCATGCGCGCAGCGGCCGGCA
>DAIDLE010000035.1:0-381 GCA_027449665.1 Acidimicrobiaceae bacterium
GGACCTCGATGAGGATCACCGGCGACGTCCCTCGGTTCTCAACCCGGTGGGCCTGACCGAGCCCAACGTCGACCGAATCGCCCGATCGCACGACCCGCTCGGTACCGTCGAGCACGACGGTCGCCTCGCCCGAGAGGAAGTACCAATGCTCGGCTCGCCGAGCGTGGGTCTGGTAGCTGAGCCGCTTGCCGGGCAGCACCACCAGTCGCTTCACCTTGTGGTCGAAGGCGCTGTCGTCGAGCACCGTGTAGTTGCCCCACGGCCGCTCGTCGTACTCTCGTCCACGTTCGTCCATCGTCACCGCACCTTCTCCGCCGCGAGGACGGCGTTGCGCACCAGCATGGCACGGGTCATCGGACCGACGCCACCGAGGCGAGGCGT
>DAIDLE010000035.1:391-751 GCA_027449665.1 Acidimicrobiaceae bacterium
CAGCAGACGCGTGCCCGACCAGCTCGTGCCCGCGCCGACGACGGCCGCACCGGGCCGAACCATGTCGGGAGTCACCAGCCCCGCCCGCCCGGCGGCGGCCACGACCACGTCGCCGGTCCGCGTGATCGCGGCGAGGTCGTCGACGCCGGTGTGCACGACGCTCACCGCGGCGTTGCAACCCGGTCGCTTCAGCGAGAGCAGTAGCGCGAGCGGCCGACCAATGGTGAGGCCGCGTCCGATGATCACGACGTGACGACCTTCGACGGGCACGTGGTAGTCGCTGAGCAGTTCGACGATCCCGGCCGGCGTGCAGGGCAGCGGCCCCGGCGCGCCCATGACGAGACGGCCGAGGTTGGTCGG
>DAIDLE010000036.1:0-743 GCA_027449665.1 Acidimicrobiaceae bacterium
CCGCGTCGACGTGGCGAAGTTGCAGCGAGTGACGAAGGGTTACCGCGGCGGCAACGGGCGTGGGCGCTGGCGCCAATCGTTCGCTTACCCGCCGTCGTCTCGTCCAGCCGCCAAGAAGAGAGAAAATCATCCACTATCCCGTTACGCTGCGCAGGCCTCAAGCCGTCGCGATAGAAGGATGCTAGCACCGAGCCCTGCGTCGTCTCGTGAGTGACTGCAAGCAGTGCATCGGTTGTGGCGTGCTCCGACACGCGTCCGACAACTCTGGGACAAGAAGTAGACAAGCGCGGCGATTCGCCGAAATCGTCGGGCAGACTTCCTCCACCAGTGCCTGGCACTGTGGCTCGGCTTCGCCGAGGTGGTCCTTCGTAGCATGCCCTTGCGTGTAGGGCCACGTCCGCACGCCCGAGCGTGGTCGCCGTACGCTCGCTCGTTCGCCACCCAGCACGGAGTGTCGACAGCGTCGCCAAAGTTGGGCGGGTGTTGAGAGGCGATAGATGGACTCGTGAGGATCGCTCTCGAGACTTGAAGGTATGAAGTTCTCGACGCAAGGGCAGCGTTTCCAAGGGTTTTCCACCGTTCGAGTCGGGGTGCGTCGCGCGGCGCTCGCCACGCTGCTCGTCGCCGGGGGCGTCGGCGTCTACGCGGTGACACTCGCCTCTGGCGCGTCGTCGCCGCGTCCATTGGCCGTCGCGCCGAGCCCAGCGCCGATCCCGTCGGTAAGCCGCGCCGTTAGCGCATTG
>DAIDLE010000037.1:0-718 GCA_027449665.1 Acidimicrobiaceae bacterium
TCAGGTGATATCCAGGCATTCCACGCCCCAACGACAGTCGCTGGTAACCGGCTCGTGCCGCCGGCCGATGCTTGGCTATGATCTCTACTTCGCACGGTCGGATAGCTCAGTTGGTAGAGCGCGCGCCTGAAAAGCGCGAGGTCACCGGATCGACGCCGGTCTCGACCACCACGGTCGTCACCGGTCCCCGACCGGGGCCCGGTGGTGGCGTCGGCTCGGCGTGTGCTCCCAGGGGCCGCGGACCACGACGTCGACCTGGCCGCGGCGCGCGACGGTCACCGCCTTCGAATCGACGACCCGCCACACCGGCTCCACGCTCGCCACGACCGGCGAGTCGCGGTGCACCTCGACGAGATACCACGACGGTCGCCGCGCCGCGCGAACGGAACGGTAGATGAATCGGGTGGCGCTCGGCGTAGTCTCAGTCATGCCCCGACCGTATCGAGGCGGTGTCACATCGGAGGACCGTGGCAGATTTCGCGTCAATCACCCCGCGCTGGTGCGACCAGCCCACTGACACACCCTGGCCGACGTCGACGTGGCCCGAGGGACCCCGGCGCGCGGCCCTCGACGCGGTCGTGAGCGAGGGCTTCGACGACGCCGACCTCGCCGAGACCAACGCCGTGCTCGTGGTCGCCCACGGACGGATCGTCGCCGAGCGCTACGGCGGCACCACCCCGTCCTTCACCGGCGACGGCGAGCCCGTCGGCCCCTCGAC
>DAIDLE010000038.1:0-254 GCA_027449665.1 Acidimicrobiaceae bacterium
GTGGTCGTAGGCCCCACCCCCGGCGAAGCAGACCAGCTGGCTCGCGGTGGCACGATTGGCCCGGGTGAACTGTGCGAACTGGTCGGCGACGTCGGGTTCGAAGCGGCCCTCGGGCAGACCCGTTGCCCCGGCGGCGAGTCGGATCGCGGCTGGGATGTGTGCGAAGAGGTCATCGAGAGACTGAATGCCGAGAAAGGCGAGCATCGCCTCGACCTCGTCGTCGGTGTGCGGGAGGTAGTCGGCCACGTCAGGAC
>DAIDLE010000038.1:304-717 GCA_027449665.1 Acidimicrobiaceae bacterium
GAAGCGCGACGGTCGCCGCATCCACGCTGCGCCCGCGCAGCTCGACGGTGACGCGACGACCGGCCTCGAGCACCTCGTCGGCCATCGCGAGGCCGATGCCGCGCTCGAGCACCGGCGAGTAGTTGCCCGACGTCAAGTGCCCGACGGTCCGTCCGTCGAGACGCATCACACCGCCCTCGCGCAGCGGCTGGCGACCATTGGCGATGACACCCGTGAGGTGGTGCGCGACACCGCGAGCTCGTTCCGCCTCGACCGCCGCACGTCCGCGGAAGGTCGGCTTGTCCCACCCGAGCACCCAACCCAGCCCCGCCTCGAGCGTCGTTGATGACAGGGCAGAGTGTTGTACCCAACACCACCATAAGTGTTGAGACACAAAGCACCTCCATTAGACGCAACTCCACCGGAAAATACAG
>DAIDLE010000039.1:0-714 GCA_027449665.1 Acidimicrobiaceae bacterium
GACAGGTCGGCACGGAACGCTCCGTTGACGAAGACCAGACGCGGACCGTCCACGCCCGGAAGCGCCAGCATCTGCGCCTCGACCGTGCGCGTCGCGGCGTCCGCATCGCCCAGCGCGAAGACACGCTGCTCCAGCGCGCGCAGCGAGGTGTACTTCCACGCCTCGCTGCGCGCGGAAGGAAGGCCGTCGCGCAGGAAAGCGGCCAGATGCGCGCGGCGCGCGGCACCCAGCCAGGCCACTCCCGCGCCCGGCAGACGCGGCAACGCCGCATCGGCAGCCTTGCCCACGGCGAGAGCAAAGGCGTCGCTCATGCCGCGCTCGCCGCCGGCTGGCGCCCGGCGACCCAGGCGTAGCCGTGCTCCTCGAGCTTCAGCGCCAGCGTGCGGTCGCCGCTCTCGACAATGCGGCCGTCGGCCAACACGTGCACGAAGTCCGGCACGATGTAATCCAGCAGTCGCTGATAGTGCGTCACCACGATGAAGGCACGGTCGGCGGCGCGCAGTGCATTGACGCCGTCAGCGACCTGCCTGAGTGCGTCGATGTCGAGGCCGGAGTCGGTCTCGTCGAGGACCGCGAGCCTGGGTTCCAGCACGGCCATCTGGAAGATCTCGTTGCGTTTCTTCTCGCCGCCGCTGAAACCCTCGTTGACGGCGCGGTTGAGCAGGTCGGGCGACAGCTGCATCACCTTGAGGCGCTCGCGCACCAGCTGGAGAA
>DAIDLE010000040.1:0-708 GCA_027449665.1 Acidimicrobiaceae bacterium
GCCGAGCGCCAGCGCCTGGTCCCGCGCGCGGCGGTAATACAGGTGGCAGTCGAACGCCCAGGTGAACCCCATCCCGCCGTGGGTCTGGATGTTCTCCTTGGTGGCGAGCCAGCCGGCCTCGCACGCCGCGATGCGCGCCACCGCGGCGGCGATCGGCAGTTCGGCGGAGTCCCTCTCCAGCGCCCAGGCGCCGTAATAGGCGTTGGAGCGGGCCAGTTCGATCGCGATATAGAGATCCGCGAGCTTGTGCTTGATCGCCTGGAACGATCCGATCTGCCGGCCGAAGGCGAACCGCTGCTTCGCGTAGTCGCGCGCCATTTCCAGCGCCGCCTCGGCGGTGCCGAGCTGTTCGAACGCCGCCAGCACGGCGGCGCGGTCGAGCAGACGGCGGATCGATGCTGTCGGCGGGCAGGCGTGTGACGCCGGGGCCGGCGAGATCGACCAGCCACAGCCACGGGCCGGCGCCGCCCTGCACCGCGACCACGGCGAGGTCGGCCTGCATCCCGTCCGGCACCGCGCATTTGCGCCCCGTCAGGCGGTTGTCGGCGACGGTCGCGGTCAGGCGGCGCGGATCGGCGGGGCCGGGACGCTCGGCAAAGGCGAAGGTGGCGATCGTCGTGCCGGCCGCGAGCGCGGGTAGCAGGCGAGCCTGCTGGGCGGGGCTGCCATGGGCGGCGATCGCCTCCGCCCCCAGGCAGACCGAGCTGG
>DAIDLE010000041.1:0-702 GCA_027449665.1 Acidimicrobiaceae bacterium
CGCCTCGGCGACACACCCGAGTCCATCACCTTGGACCGTGCCGGTGAGTTGCTCGCCGAGCGTCGGAACGCCGAACCCTCGACGCGTCGGGCACCGGCGAAGAAGGCCACCGCGAAAAAGGCCGCCGCGAAGAAAACGACCGCCAAGAAGACGACTGCGAAGAAGACCGCGGCGAAGAAGGCCACCGCGAAGGCGACGGGTGCCACCAAGCGTGCGGCGACCGCTGTCGGCTCGGCCGCTAACGCCGCGCTGGCCGCACGCGTTCGAAGCGACGATCGATGAGTCGCGGTCGCTTCGTCGTCTTCGAGGGCATCGACGCGAGCGGCAAGAGCACCCAGGCCCGGCGCGTCGCCGAGGACCGTGGGGCTCGCTTCACGTTCGAACCCGGTGACACACCCCTCGGCGCGGACCTTCGTCGTTGGTTGCTCGACGCCAGCGCCCCGATGAGCCCGGTCACCGAGTCGCTGTTGATGCTCGCGGACCGCTCGCACCACGCGGCGACGGTCATCGAGCCTGCGCTCGCCGCCGGCCAGTCGATCGTGAGCGACCGGTACTGGGCGTCCTCGATCGCCTATCAGGGTTACGGCGGCGGGGTCGACCTCGCCCTGCTGCACGCGGCGACCGAGCTCGCCATCGGTGATTGTCGACCCGACGTGACTGTCCTGCTCGACGTCCCCGTCGAGGTCGCCGACGAACGACGGC
>DAIDLE010000042.1:0-694 GCA_027449665.1 Acidimicrobiaceae bacterium
GGACTCGTCCCCGAAGTGGGGCCTTACCGTTGCGGGACAGTACCGGGATCTCACCGGAATTCGCTGCAACTCCATCACTGCGACGACGTCGCAGCAACCTGAGTATATCGACGCGCACGAGCCCGTCGAAGAGGCGGGTCGTCAGCGCCGAGTCAGACGACGCGCCCGAGCGCCACTCGCCCACCAGAGCGCGGCGTAGACGAGGGCGGCGACCACGATGCCACTCGGCGCGGAGAAGTCGGCCCCGCCGAGCCAGCCGGCCGCGGGGCACCCCGCGCTCGTGGGGCCCGGGCAGTAGAAGGACCCGAAGTGGTTCGCGATCGGGGTCATCCAGTGGAAGGGGAAGTTCACCGGCGGCGGGGCCTTGGAGAAGCTCGCGGTGGCGCTCGCCATCCCCGCGAGGAAGGCGACCATGCCCGCCCAGTGGACGGCCCCGCGCCGGCTGTCCCGCGGGGTCCCTTCGAGGTCGGTCTCGTCGTAGCGGCGCGCGCGCAGCAGCCAGTCCGTGATGAACACCCCGAACCAGGGGCCGATCCAGATGATGATCACCCCGACGAACTCCTTGGTGAACACCGAGAATGACGACTGGAACGTGGCCCAGATCGTGAGCAGCCCCGCGAGCACGCCGTCGAGCACCACCGCCTGGTAGCGCTTGATCGGCAACCCCGTCGCGAGGAGCGAGACGCCCGACGAG
>DAIDLE010000043.1:0-676 GCA_027449665.1 Acidimicrobiaceae bacterium
AAGCCGTTCATCGTGGGCATGTTGATGTCGACGATGCAGAGTTCGACGGTGTTGGTCCGCCAGAGCGTCAGGGCCTCGTCGCCGTCACTCGCGACCAGGGTCTCGTAGCCGGCGATGCGCAGGGCGTCGCCGAGCAGGTCACGCACGCCCGCCTCGTCGTCGACGATCAGGATGGTCGCGGCCGTCTCGCCCATGGTTCGAAGCGTACCGGTTCGCGGCCCGGTCTCACGAAAGACCGACGTGAATCACAACGTCCTCACAGAGATGCTGGGTACGCTGATGGCGTTGGAGGTGGACGTGGGCGCCATAGGCAGGTGGGTCGGGGTGACGATGATGGTCGTCGCACTCGCGCTGCCCGTGCCGGCCCTCGCGAGCGGCCCCCCGGTGGCGCACGACGCGGCGCCGGCCTCCGTTCGATCGGCTCACCGTGCCCAGACCTACCGCGGCGCGATGGCCGCCATCGACGCCACCTTCGCGCGCGCGGTCGCCAACGCCACCAAGACCCTGCACCAGCGGATGGCCCACGCGAAGTCGGCCGCCGACCGGATCGACGCACGTAACCGCTACCGCGTCGCGATCGTGCGGGCCACCCAGGAGCGCGAGCTCGAGGTCGAGCAGCTCGACCAGTCCCCGCTGGGCAAGAACAACCCCGACCAGCCGTCTACGACCACGACCA
>DAIDLE010000044.1:0-252 GCA_027449665.1 Acidimicrobiaceae bacterium
GTCCGGGGTCAACCCGCAGGGCTGTCGCGTCGTTGCGTTCAAGCAACCGTCGCCCGTCGAGGCCGCCCACGACTTCCTCTGGCGCGCGAGCGCCGCCATGCCGTCCCACGGCGAGATCACGATCTTCAATCGCTCCTACTACGAGGACGTGCTCGTCGTGCGCGTGCACCCCGAGCGGTTGCCGCAGCGCCACGGTAACGCCGGCGCGAGCGAGCCACAGCACTTCTGGGAGCACCGCTTCGAGGACATCAA
>DAIDLE010000044.1:262-677 GCA_027449665.1 Acidimicrobiaceae bacterium
GAGCAGCGTCGCCGGTTCCTCGATCGGCTCGACGATCCCGACAAGCGCTGGAAGTTCTCGACGGGCGACCTCGTCGAGCGGGGATTCTGGGACTCGTACCAGAGCGCCTACGAGGAGGCCATCACGCAGACCTCGACGCCGTGGGCCCCGTGGTACGTGGTGCCGGCCGACCACAAGTACGAACTACGCGCGCTGGTGGGCGGGATCGTCGTGGACGCCATCGACCAACTGGACCTGCGTGCCCCCGCGGTCGATCCGTCCCAGACCGACGCGCTCGACGCGGCTCGCCGCACCTTGATGTCCGAGTCGTGAGCGGGCGTCGCGGGTCTTCGATCGCCGACGACCCGCGACGACTGGCGTGACTAGTAGCGGTACGTGTCGGGCTTGTAGGGGCCGTCGACGCTGATCCCCAGGT
>DAIDLE010000045.1:0-396 GCA_027449665.1 Acidimicrobiaceae bacterium
GATGGCCTGCCGGGTGAACACGTACAGGCTGCTGCCGGTGGATGGCGAAAGCCGGTTGCGCGCCAGGTCCAGCTGCGCGTTCACGGTGACCGTGGCCAGCTGCTTGGCATGCTCGCTGTCGGCGGCGTCGCGGGCGTCGTTGTTTTGGGCTTGCGCCAGCGGCGCGCTCAAAGCCAGCAGCAGCGCGGCGGCCGGCGCGGCGGATTTGCCCTCCAGGATGGCGTCGGCAGCGGCGCGCGCGTACAACTGCACGGCGCGAATGGCGTCGTCGTTGCCGGGGATGGCGTAATCGACCAGCGCCGGGTCGTAGTTGGTGTCGATCACGGCCACCACCGGGATGCCCAGCTTCTTGGCTTCCAGCACGGCGATGTTCTCGTAGCCGATGTCGATCACGAA
>DAIDLE010000045.1:435-671 GCA_027449665.1 Acidimicrobiaceae bacterium
TCTCGCGCTCGCGGCGCAGGCGCAGCACTTCGTGCTTGACCAGCTTCTCGAAGCGGCCGTCGGTTTCCATGGCCTCCAGTTCCTTGAGGCGCGCCACGGACTGCTTGACGGTGCGGAAGTTGGTCAGCGTGCCGCCCAGCCAGCGCTGCGCCACATAGGGCATGCCGCAGCGCGCGGCCTCGGCCTCGACGGCTTCGCGTGCCGAGCGCTTGGTGCCCACGAACATCACCGTGCCG
>DAIDLE010000046.1:0-670 GCA_027449665.1 Acidimicrobiaceae bacterium
ACGATCGGCGACCGGGTGCTGCTCGGCGCGGGCTGCGTCGTGCTCGGTCCGGTGACTGTCGGCAGTGACAGTTCGATCGGCGCCCAGGCGGTCGTGACCAAGGACGTCCCGGCCAACAGCGTCGTGGTGGGCATTCCGGGCCGAGTCATCGGATCGAACACGTCGAGTAGGCCCGCCGATATCGGTCAACGAAGTGGGCGGCGTCCTCCGGCGAGGGGCTCGTCGGGGTCCCACGTCGCCTGACGGGCGACGGAGCGCTCGCGCCACGGGACTTGCCGTGGTGGCGCTAGGCGATGGTGATTCTTGGGAGCGGGTGACGGGAATCGAACCCGCATGGCCAGCTTGGAAGGCTGGAGCTCTACCATTGAGCTACACCCGCGCGCTCCGCGAGGCCGCATCAGTCTAGAGCACGCCTCCATTCAGGTTGGACCGCGAGGAGCGTCTCGGCCCGCCGGTGCACCGTCGTGCCCCGGCGCGTGGCCGGTCGACCGGAGACGGGACCGGGTCGCGTGCTACCTGATCGAAGCGTTCGCGATTTCGGTGGTGGCGACCCGGGCGGCACGCGATCAGGCAACGCCGTTCACGCGCGCGACTCCTCGGGGTGCGTAGACACGTGTTGTGACAGGGACCTCGTACGCTGGGAGCGTGCAACGTCGACTCGTGCTGCGAG
>DAIDLE010000047.1:0-668 GCA_027449665.1 Acidimicrobiaceae bacterium
GGTGGTGCTGGAAGCCTACGCCTGCGCGCGGCCGGTGGTGGCGGTGCCGGCCGGCGCGCTGCCGGAACTGGTCGACGACGCCGTCGGCGTACTGGCCGCCGACGTCAGCGCTGCGGCACTGGCCGAGGCCATCGCCGCACTCTACGCGCGCGATCGCGCGGCGCTGGGCGCCGCGGCGCGCGCGCGCATCGAGCGCGACTACGCCTGGCCCCGCGTCGTCGCCCAGCAGCTGGATACCTACCGCGCGCTGCTGCACCAGCCGCGCCCCACCGCGCTGGCCGGAGTGGCGTTGTGAATGGCCTGCTGTGCATCGCCCTGCACGACGTGGCGCCGGTCACCTGGGACGCCTGCCGGCGCTGGCTGGACCAACTCGACGCGCTCGATGTGGTCGCGCCGACGCTGCTGCTGGTGCCCGACTTCCACGGTCGCGGCGGTTTTGCGCAGGCGCCGGATGTCGTGCGCGAACTGCAGCACCGCGTTGCGGCCGGCGCCGAACTCGCGCAGCACGGCTTGCTGCATCTGGACCTTGCACCGCCGCCGCGGACGCCCGCGCAATGGCTGCGCCGGCGCGTGCTGACCGCGGGCGAGGGCGAGTTCGCCGCACTTGACCAGCCCACGGCGGCACGGCTGCTGCACGAAGGGCGCGCGGCCAGCCGTGCCTGGCTTGG
>DAIDLE010000048.1:0-261 GCA_027449665.1 Acidimicrobiaceae bacterium
ATGTAGCTCGCGCGTCGCACCATCGCGTTGCCGGCGATCACCTGCTCACCGGCGGCCGCGAGGAGGAACCCCGCCGGCGCGATGACGGGCACCGCACCGGACTCGATCGCGGCGCGTTCAACCACCCCGAGGACGCCCCCGTAGTGGTCGACGTGGCTGTGGGTGTAGATGACCGCGCGCACCGCGCGGGCGCCCAGGTGCTCGGTGACGAGTGCGAACGCGGCACTCGCCGTCTCCGAGGTGGTGAGCGGGTCGATCACG
>DAIDLE010000048.1:271-667 GCA_027449665.1 Acidimicrobiaceae bacterium
CAGCCCGTGTCACCGGCGATGAAGGTGATATTGGACAAGTCGAGCCCCCGCACCTGGTACACACCCTCGGTGACCTCGAAGAGGCCGGCGTGACCGTTGAGCCGGGCCTGTCGCCAGAGGCTGGGGTTCACGGTGTCGGGTGCGTCGAGCGCCGCGGGGTCGTCGACGAAGGCGTAGGCAGCGGGGTCCGACACGGCGTGACCCGTCACCGCGGCGAGCAGTCCCCGCGAGGCGCGCTCGTCGTCGGGGCTCGCGAGCCGTTCGATGTCCTCGCGAACCCGCCGCTGGTGGAGCGCGGTTGCCTCACTCGCCCCCTTGCGCTGCGCCGATGGTGCCATGTCCCTCCCGCTAGCACGGTAGCCGAGCCCGTCGCCGACGTCGGGGCTAGCGTTGGCG
>DAIDLE010000049.1:0-665 GCA_027449665.1 Acidimicrobiaceae bacterium
GGCGCAGGTCCACCCCGAGGTCGGCCATGGCGAGCACGCCGGGGTCGTCGACGCCCACCACCGCCGCCCAGTGGCCACGAGAACTCGCCCCGGCGAGCAGGCTCAGGGCCAGGCTGAGCCCCCCGGCCCCCGACGGCGCCTGGACCGCGACCGTCGAACCGCGACGCAGCCCCTCGCCGGGCACGAGGCCGCGCCACGGCTCGTCGAGGGCGATCCGCCGGTTGGTCGCGAAGCTCACCGGGCGCAGCGTGGCCGCCAGCTCGGGGGGGACGGGGGGTCGAATCGGTGGAGAAGCGAACATATGTTCGTAAGAGTACCCAGTCCCGGTGACGCGCGCCAACGGCCTATCGTCAAAGCAGAGAGGAGCCCTATGTGCGGACGAATCGCCCTGTTCAGCCCACCGAGCCGCCCCGCACGACTCCTCGAGGCGACCCTCGCCGCGGGCCTAGACCCCGACCCGGAGCCGAGCTGGAACGTCGGGCCCCGCCAGCAACTCGTCGCGGTGAGTGACCGTGAGGGCGTCCGGGTGCTCGACCGCTACCGCTGGGGGCTCATACCCAGCTGGGCGAAGGACCCGGCGATCGCCAATCGACTCTTCAACGCCCGAGGTGAGACGGTCACAGAGAAGCCGTCGTTCCGCGCGGCCTTCGCCAAGCGCCCCTGCG
>DAIDLE010000050.1:0-385 GCA_027449665.1 Acidimicrobiaceae bacterium
TCGAGAAGAGGATCATGAAGATCACCATCACCACCCACCATCCGGGCCCCGCACCCTGTCCGTACTGCCAACCGTATCCACCCATGGCGACTACCTCCTTGGCCCTACCTCGACCCTAAACCCTGCGGACAAGGCCTTTACGCCGTTCTTACGCGACCCGAGGGCGGTGCCGGTACCGTGAGGCCATGGCCAATATCACGTTCTCCCTCGTCGCGCTCGACTGCCCGGACCCGGTCCGTCTCGCCGACTTCTACGCCCAACTCACCGGGTGGTCCGTCGAGCCCGTCGACGAGACGACCGACGGGCAGGCCGACTGGGTCCAGCTCGCCAGCCACGGCCAGCCGACGATCGCCTTTCAGCGGGTGGCGCACTACGTCGCGCCGAC
>DAIDLE010000050.1:395-659 GCA_027449665.1 Acidimicrobiaceae bacterium
GTGCCCCAGCAGCTGCACCTGGACTTTGACGTCGACGACCTCGACGACGGTGAGCGGTTGGTGCTCGGCCTCGGGGCGAGCGCCGCGTCCTACCAGCCCGGCGAGACGTTCCGGGTCTTCCTCGACCCGGTCGGCCACCCCTTCTGTCTCGTCCAACGGCGCGAGGGGTAGCGTTCCAGCATGGCAATTCGAATGCTCGGCACCTCCTGGTGCGGCGACTGCGCCCGGTCCAAGGCCCTCCTCAACCGCCACGAGGTCCCCTAC
>DAIDLE010000051.1:0-652 GCA_027449665.1 Acidimicrobiaceae bacterium
AGCACCGCCTCGACGAGTGACGCGGGGGTGCTCGCGTGACCCGACGCGAGCACGAGGGCGGCGAGTGCGTCGGCGTCGCCGTGGCTCGCGGCCACCGCGGCGTCGGCGATCGTCGCGTACTGGTCGGAAGGGACCGGCGCCGGCGCCGGGGTCGTCGTCGGGCGCGAACCCGCGCGTAGCGCGTCGAGGGGTGTCGGCGCGTCTCGTCCGAGCACCCGCACCTCGCCGCCGCGGCGCCAGTAGGCGTGGCCGCGCCCGAGGACGCGGGCCGTGTCGGCTTCGAGGTCAAGGATCAGCGCCGTGTGCTCGTCGATCCCGAGGATCGCGACATCCTCGGGGAGTTGCGCCTCGAGTAGGGCGAGACGCCGTTCACCCAGGTAGCAGCGTCGGGTGTCGTAGTCGCGGCCCTCGGCGTTGTCGTAGTGGGGGATGACCGCGCAGTGGAGCCCTACGCGGCCGAGCAGGTCGAGGCCCTCGAGCCAGTGTGGCGCGGTACCGACCTTGTAGATCTCGTAGATCGGGGCGCTGTGGCTGCCGAGGGTGAGCGTCGCGGCCGAGGCGAGACAGAGCGTCGCGCCGTGTCCGAGGGCCGCGGCGAAGTCCTCGACGAGTCCGAGGGGCCGCCACTGGGCGAGCGCGTAGCTGGGGCTAC
>DAIDLE010000052.1:0-651 GCA_027449665.1 Acidimicrobiaceae bacterium
CCTCTCCAGCTAAGGTTCTTCGGGTCGGAACAATGGCCAAGACCCTTCTCGAGGAGTTGCGAACTCTGAACTTAGACGATCCGGCGAGGGCACGGCTCAAGGAGATATATTCGAGTTCTGTATTAGAGTTGAAGAGTGCCTTAGATAAAGGCCTCGCCGATGAACTCGATCGGATCTCGCTACCGTTTGTAACCGCTGACGATTTAACTGGTCCAGAGTTAATCATTGCTCATGCTCAACTCGTCGGATGGCTCGAGGGCCTCTTTCACGGTATTCAGGCGATGCTCTTTGCGCAGCAGGCCCAGGCCCGCAGCCAGATTGAAGAGCTACGACGTAGGGGTCTACCAAGTGCGCCGAGTGAAGACGGAGCAAGGCCGGGGACATACCTCTAGGGCTCGGTAGAAAGTCTCATTTTAGCGAGGCGTTTAGTTATTCTTTGATAGATGTTGGGAGTGGCAGATGAAGATCGCAGTGGGTTCTGACCACGCCGGTTTTGAATTGAAGGGCGCGATTATTAGCCATCTCAAGCAAAACGGCTACGAGGTTATAGATCACGGAACCTTCACCCCTGATCCAATCGACTATCCGCAGATCTGCGCATCAGTTGCGAGAACCATTCGTGATGGTGGCTGTGACTTTGGCGTAGTGCTG
>DAIDLE010000053.1:0-643 GCA_027449665.1 Acidimicrobiaceae bacterium
CTCCGAAGATCGCTCCGATGCCCGATCCGACGCCGGCCGCCACGGCGATTCGGGCGTCGGACGGGCTCAGGTCCAGCGCCCGCGCCAGCCAGGAGCCGAAGCCGGCGCTGATCTGGCCGGTGGGCCCCTCGCGACCGCCCGACCCACCCGAGCCGATGGTGAGGGCGGACGCCACGATCTTGACGAAGACGGTGCGTAGGCGAATCCCGCGTGGGTTGTGGTGGACGGCCGCGATGGCCGCGTCGGTGCCGTGGCCCTCGGCGTCGGGCGCGATCGTCGTGACGAGCACCGCGCCTAGTAGTGCTCCACCCATCGCGACCAGGGGGATTGCCCAGGGGCGGGTGAAACCCGCCGACCCCGCGAGAGCACCCTCACTGATGGCCGTCGGGGGCTGGTAGCCGGCCAGCGTGACGAGGAAGACGTGGGTCGCGATCTGCAGCGCGCTGTAGAAGACGATGGCGCCGATACCGGAGATCAGGCCGATGACGGCCCCGAGGGCGAGCCACTTACGTGTGTAGCCCGCGTTCGCCACCCACCGGGCCACGGCGACGCGGCGTTGCGCCAGAAAACGTCGCACATCGCCCTCCCTGTGGGCGCCAGTCTACCGAGAGTTGTCGACGCGCCGTTGGCGTAAGGGAGCGGG
>DAIDLE010000054.1:0-639 GCA_027449665.1 Acidimicrobiaceae bacterium
GAGGTGGGCCGAGCGCCCACCACGTCGTTGAGCCGCGGACGGACTCGGGTCAGGTAGTAGAGCGCGACCACTAACGCGGTCGCGTCGCCAGCCGCCAGCAGGACGACCATCGCGACCACCCATCGCCATTTGGAGCGCCCGATCGAGTGGAACACACGTTCTGGCGTGCCGACGGCGTGACCCATCGCCCAGGCCGACGCCACGACTGCTACCACGACGAGCAGCGATCCGATGACGCCGACGACCTCGCCACCGCGCGCGATGGTGAGGTGGAGCAGCAGTACCCGAACCGTCAACGTCGACTGCGTGATTGTCGCAAGCATGAGCCACCCCCCCATCACCGTACTCCGTACGGCAACGCGTATCAGCGGGCGCTCACGTACTCCAAGAGGTCGCGCTTCTCGTTCTCGAGCTCGGTCACCCGGGCCTTGACCACGTCGCCAATCGAGACGATCCCGACGAGCAGGCCGCCTTGGACGACCGGGACGTGGCGGATGCGCTTCTCGGTCATCGTGGTCATGAGTTCGTTGACCGACGTCGACTCATCACAGGTGGTCACCGACGTGCTCATCAGGGCCGCGACCCGAAGGTCGAGGGCGTCGGCGCCCTCGCGCACGAAGGCGCGCACGACGTCGCGCT
>DAIDLE010000055.1:0-639 GCA_027449665.1 Acidimicrobiaceae bacterium
GGTGAGGGGTGGGCTGAAATACCGGGTCAGGGTGATGTCGTCGAAGCCGGTGACCGCGATGTCCTCGGGCACACGGTGGCCGCGCTCCTGCAGGGCGAAGATGACGCCGACGGCCATCTGGTCGTTCGCGCAGGCGAAGACCTGCGGCAGGGGCTCGTCGCGGTCGAGTCGAGCGCTCATCGCCGATTCCCCGCCCGCCGACGTCCAGTCCGCCTCGAGGAAGTCGACATCGGCCATAGTCGCGCCCAGCGACTCGATCGAGCGTCGAAAGCCCCCGGCGCGCGCCAGGGCGTCCGGGCTCTCGAGGCTGCCCGAGACGAAGCCCACCCGGGTCACGGCGTGCGCGCGGACCAGGTGCTCGGCGAGACTGGCCATCGCCTGTTCGTTGTCGACGCGCACGGTCGTCGCCACCTCTGAGTCGCCGCGACCGGCCAACAGCACCACCGGGATGCGCCGGGCGATGATGGCCACGTCGTCGTCGCTCAACACGCGGTCGAGCACGATGAGACCGTCGACGGTCCCGGTCAGCGCCAGCAGGGCGTTGACGCCCGACGGGTGACTCTCGTCGAAACTGCTGAGCAGCAGGGAGTAGCCGTGCTCCGCCGCGCGCGTCTCGGCGCCGCGGATGACGATGTCGGT
>DAIDLE010000056.1:0-637 GCA_027449665.1 Acidimicrobiaceae bacterium
GATTCTCCGCGGTCTCAAGGAGAAGTACGAGATCCACCATGGGGTCAGGATCAGGGACTCCGCCATTGTCGCGGCGGCGGTTCTTTCCCAGCGGTATATTTCCGGTCGTTTCCTTCCCGACAAGGCGATCGACCTGATCGACGAGGCCGCTTCCCAGCTTCGGGTTGCCATCGACAGCATGCCGAGATCCCTCGATGATGTCGACCGCCGCATTCGCCAGCTCGAAATGGAAAAGATGGCTCTTGCCAAAGAGGAAGATCCGGAATCTCTCGGACGACGTCAGGAGGTTGAAAACGAGCTCGAAGAAAAAAAATCAGAGCTTGCGCGGCTCAAGGTCCAGTGGGACGGGGAGAAAAAGGCCATCGGGTCGGTCAGGACGCTCAAGCAGCAGATCGAAGAGGCAAGGCAGGCAATGGAAACCGCGATCCGGGAAGGGTCCTTTGACCGGGCCTCGGAGATCCAGTACAGCCGCATCCCGAAGCTTGAAAGGGAACTGGCCGATGCCCAGAAGCTTCTTGAGGATCAGGGAAATCGTCTTCTGAAAGAGGAAGTCGAAGAGGACGACGTTGCGGATGTGATCAGCCGCTGGACTGGAATCCCGGTTTCAAGGATGCTTGAGGGGGAGGTCCAGAAGCTC
>DAIDLE010000057.1:0-292 GCA_027449665.1 Acidimicrobiaceae bacterium
CGGAATCGGTGGCTGGATCATCCAGACTCTGACCCAGCACGCCGACGAGGATCAGATCAGCAGGTGGATCCGGCCGAGCCTCGAGGGCAGGTTCCGCTGGTGCCAGCTCTTCAGCGAACCCGACGCCGGATCGGATGCAGCGGGTATCCGGACCCGAGGCACCAGAGTCGAGGGTGGTTGGATCGTTACCGGACAGAAGATCTGGACCAGCGGGGCGCAGTTCTGCAACCGCGGGTGGGCGACGGTGCGTACCGATCCCGAGGCAGCCAAACACGCCGGCATCACCATGATG
>DAIDLE010000057.1:302-629 GCA_027449665.1 Acidimicrobiaceae bacterium
GGACTCTGCGCAGGTGGAGATCAGGCCTCTGCGCGAGGCCAGCGGCGGGGAGGCTTTCAACGAGGTGTTCATCAACGACTACTTCGTGCCCGACGAGGATGTGGTCGGCCGGGTGAACGACGGCTGGAGGGTTGCCCGATCGACGCTCGGCAACGAGAGAGTGAGCATCGGCCGGGGGATGGCCACGACGGGACCCGGAATTGATCTGGTCGAGACAGCCCGGGCTCACAGCGGCGATACGGCAGTGTGGGAGGAGATCGGGGGCCTGCTGGCCGAGAGCCAGGCGATCAGCCTTCTCAACCTGCGTAGCACGGAGCGGGCTGTGGC
>DAIDLE010000058.1:0-626 GCA_027449665.1 Acidimicrobiaceae bacterium
GGGCGAATCGTGCGGCCCGGCTCCGCCGAGGGCGGCCTCGTGGCGGTGGGTGGGCGGATTCCGCTCGGGTACTTCCGAGACGAGGCGAAGTCAGCTGAGACCTTCCGGGTAATCGAGGGCCAGCGCGTCGCGGTGCCCGGCGACCTCGCCAGGGTCGGCGCTGACGGGTCGATCACGTTGCTCGGCCGCGGTTCGAGTTGCATCAACACGGGCGGCGAGAAGGTCTACGCCGAGGAGGTCGAAGAGGTGCTCAAGACCCACGCGGACGTGGTCGACGCCGTCGTGGTGGGCCTCGCCGACGAGCGCTGGGGCGAGGTGGTCACGGCGATCGTCGAGCTACGCCCCGGGGCCGCACCGGGCCCGGGACGACTCGTCGAACACGTGCGCGGTCGCCTCGCCGGCTACAAGACGCCCAAACACGTGCTCGTCGTCGAGTCGATCGGACGCTCGCCCAACGGCAAGGTCGACTACCAGTGGGCGCACGCGGTCGCGCGTGAGCGACTCGCGGCCGGCGTTCAGGGCGCTGGCTCAAACCCTCGTCAGAGTGTTGATACGGCGGGGACGTCGCGAACTGCTTGAACACTACCGATATATCGCTATACTATGGAATGTATCGAATGTGATTC
>DAIDLE010000059.1:0-624 GCA_027449665.1 Acidimicrobiaceae bacterium
ATGTGATAGCCGCAGACCGACACCGGACTGTACTTCGGCGCGTGGTGCGCGCAGTACTCGATCGTGTCGCCGACGAGCCGGATCGAGGGGCCGACCGGGTAGATCCAGGTGCCGCGACCGATGAACTCCTTCAGGATGTCGTTCTGCGCGGTGCCGCGCAGCTTCTTCACGTCGTAGCCGCGCTTTTCGGCCATCGCGAGGTACATCGCGATCAGCTGCGGCGCCGCGCCGTTGATCGTCAGCGACACCGTGATCTTCTCGAGGTCGACCCCGTCGAACGCGACCTCGAAGTCATGCAGGGTGTCGACCGCCATGCCGACCCGGCCGACCTCGCCTTCGGCGAGCGGGTCGTCCGAGTCGAGGCCGCACTGGGTCGGCAGGTCGAACGCGACGTTGAGGCCGGTCTGGCCGTTCTGGATCAGGTAGTGGAAGCGCTGGTTCGTGTCCGCGGCGTTGCCGAACCCGGTGTACTGGCGCATCGTCCACGGCTGCTTGCGGTACATCAGCGGGTGGATCCCGCGGGTGAACGGGTACTCGCCCGGGCGCCCGACCATCGTGGTACCGCCGGTACGCTCGACGTCGTCCGGGCCGTACACGGTCTGGATCTCGATTCCGGATTCGTTC
>DAIDLE010000060.1:0-255 GCA_027449665.1 Acidimicrobiaceae bacterium
ACGAGCTGCGCGCACAAGGCTCGCTGGACGTGCAGTGGCTCGACGAGGCCGAGGCGCGCGAGCGCGGTGCGGCCAGCCACGTTCGCGGCGCGCTGTTCACACCCCACTGCGCGCGCCTGCATCCCGCCAAGCTCGTCCGGGGACTCGCGCGGGCCGTAGAGCGCGCCGGCGCGACCATCGTGGAAGGAACCACGGTGACGCGAATCGTCGGCGGTGACGCGTCGCGACGCGCCACCGTGGTGACTACCAACGGTT
>DAIDLE010000060.1:303-624 GCA_027449665.1 Acidimicrobiaceae bacterium
CCTTCGCCGATGGACGGCACCTCATCATCTACGGCCAGCGAACCGCGGACGACCGCATCGCCTTTGGCGGGCGCGGCGCCCCGTATCACTTCGGCTCCACGGTCGAGCCCCGCTTCGACCAGAGTCCGAAGGTGTTCGACCTGCTCGAGGCGACGCTGCGCGACCTGTTCCCGACGCTGCCCGGCGCGATCACCCATAGCTGGGGCGGCCCGCTGGCGATGCCGCGCGACCACGCGCCCTCGGTGCTGGTGGACCGCCACACGGGACTCGCCAGCGTCGGGGGCTACACCGGCGACGGCGTCGTGCTGAGCCGCGTCGCGG
>DAIDLE010000061.1:0-620 GCA_027449665.1 Acidimicrobiaceae bacterium
GGCCGGGTGGTCGTGCTGAGTGGCGAGTACGCGGCGCCGCTGCTTCGCGAGATGCTCGATGACCACGGGTTCGGCGACGTCGAGGTGGTGGCGGTCGAGAACCGGTACTTCGGCGGCAATATCAAGGTCGCGGGACTGCTGACCGGCTTTGACATCGCGCGCACCCTCGAGACGCTGCCGGTCGACGCGACCGTCCTGTTGCCCGACGTCTGTCTGTCCGAGGGGCGTTTCCTCGACGGGCTCGGTCTCGAAGACCTACCTCGACCGGTAACGACCGTGACCACCACGGGAAACGACCTTCGCGAGACGCTCGAGCGAGTACGACCGCGCAACCTGGTGAGCTCGTGAGTCGCCCCCAGGTCGTGATCGTGGGACGGCCCAACGTGGGCAAGAGCTCGCTCGTGAACCGACTGGCGGGACGTCGCGTGGCGGTCGTCGAGGAACACCGTGGCGTCACGCGTGACCGCAAGAGCGTCGAGGTCGAGTGGCGCGGGGTCACCTTTGACCTCGTGGACACCGGTGGCTGGTTGGCCCAGGGCGACACGCTCGAGGCGAAAGTCTCTGAACAGGCCGAACGCGCCATTTCGAGCGCCGACCACGTGCTGTTAGTGGTGGATGTC
>DAIDLE010000062.1:0-620 GCA_027449665.1 Acidimicrobiaceae bacterium
GGACTCGCCGAGCCCATTCACGACGTTGAACACGCCCGGGGGCCCGCCGGCCTCGACGAACAGCTCGGCCATCAGCAGGCCGGACAGCGGCGACTGCTCGGCCGGCTTCAGCACGACGCTGTTGCCGGCGGCGAGCGCCGGCGCGACCTTCCAGGCCGCCATCAGCAGCGGATAGTTCCAGGGCACGATGCATCCGCACACGCCGAGCGGCTCGCGCAGCACGTAGTGGAACGCGTCGGCGGCGGTCGCGGTGACCGCGCCGTCGATCTTGTCCACGAACTCGGCGAAGAACGCGAAATTCGTCGCCGCCTGGGGGATGTCGATGGTCAGCATGTCGCGGATCGGCTTGCCCATGCACAGCGTGTCGAGCAGCGCGAAGCGCTCGGCATTCGCCTCGATCAGCCGGGCGAAGGCCGTGAGCACCGCCATCCGTTCGCGCGGCGCCTTGCGGCTCCACACCCGGGAAGCGAAGCTGCGCTTCGCGGCTGCGACCGCAAGATCGACGTCCGCCGCGGCGCCGGCGCTCACCTCGCACAGCACCTGCGCGGTCGCGGGGTTGACGACCTTGAATCGTCCACCGGCGACCGAGTCGACGTAGCGGCCGTCGATGAAGTGCCGGG
>DAIDLE010000063.1:0-291 GCA_027449665.1 Acidimicrobiaceae bacterium
CCAAGATGGTCGGTGAAACCCTTGAGCAGCACTGCGAGATTGAGTTCAACCGGCTTCGGGCAACCGCGTTCCCACGAGCCTACTTCGAGAAGGACACCGACGTTCGCCGTGGAAGCAAGGGGGACTACGTCTTCCGGGACTTTGATGAGGCCGGCACAGCGTTCATCTCCGTCATGTTCGAGATGAAGAATGAGATCGATACGACGGCGACAAAGAAGAAGAACGAGGACTTCCTGAGGGAGCTAGACAAGGACCGCGACGAGAAGGGGTGTGAATATGCAGTGCTCGTCT
>DAIDLE010000063.1:376-620 GCA_027449665.1 Acidimicrobiaceae bacterium
AATGTATGTTGTGCGCCCCCAATTCTTTATTCCGATTATCACCCTCCTGCGAAACGCCGCGCAGAACACGCTCGCGTACAAGACCGAGCTCGCGAAGGTGCGGGAGCAAAACATCGACATCACGAACTTTGAGAAGGAGCTCGAAACTTTCAAGAACGGCTTTGCGCGGAATTATGAGCTAGCCTCCAGGAAGTTCAAGACGGCGTTCGATGAGATTGACAAGACGATCGATCACCTCCAAAAG
>DAIDLE010000064.1:0-614 GCA_027449665.1 Acidimicrobiaceae bacterium
GACCTGCTGATCGACCGGGCCACTCGGTTGGGCTTTGACGCCGTGGCCACGGGTCACCACGCCCGGGTGCTCGAGCGCGCCGGCCGGCCCGTGCTCGCCCGCGGCGCCGACGCGGCCAAGGACCAGAGCTACGTGCTGGGCTACCTGAGCACACCGCAGCTGGCTCGCCTCGCGCTACCGATCGGCGCGATGACCAAGGACGCGGTGCGCCGCGAGGCCGAGCGCCTGGGACTTCGCACCTGGACCGGCGACGTGCTCGGCCACGTGGACGCGGCCGAACTGGTCACCGTCGGGCAGCGCCGTGGCGTCGCGCCGGGCCGCGACGGCGAACGGCGCTACGTGACCAACGTGGACCTCGCGGCCGGGCGCGTGGACGTGGGCCGCCTCGAGGAGGTCATGGTCGCCACGGTGCCCTTAGACGCCCGTTCGATGAGCGCGACCGACACGGCACTCGCCGACGGAGAACGCGTCTGGGTCCAGACGAGCGCGCACGGCGTCGCGCGTCGGGCCGTGCTGCGCGGGCCAGACGATTGGTCGGTGGAGTTCGACGAGCCGATTCGTCCGGTCGCGCCGGGCCAGTCGGTCGTCTTCTACGCGTTCGACGACCCCGAGGT
>DAIDLE010000065.1:0-612 GCA_027449665.1 Acidimicrobiaceae bacterium
GGCTCAAGGGCGAGGTGCAGATCCCGCTGATCACCACCAATCGCATCAACACGCCCGAGGTCGCCGAGCGCGTGCTGGCCGCGGGCGACGCCGACATGGTATCGATGGCGCGGCCGCTGCTGGCCGATCCGCACTGGGTCGCCAAGGCGCGCGCTGGACGCGCGGCCGACATCAACACCTGCATCGCCTGCAACCAGGCCTGCCTCGACCACGTGTTCGAGAACAAGCGTGCCTCGTGCCTGGTCAATCCGCGCGCCTGTCACGAAACCGAACTGTTGATCGCGCCGGCCACGCTGCGCCGACGTTACGCCGTGGTCGGCGCTGGACCCGCCGGACTCGCCTGCGCGACCACGCTGGCCGAGCGTGGCCACTCGGTCGTGCTCTTCGAGCGTGACGCGCAGATCGGCGGACAATTCAATCTGGCCAAGTGCATCCCGGGCAAGGAAGAGTTCGCCGAAACGCTGCGCTACTTCGCAAACCGCCTCAAGCAGACCGGGGTGGAACTGCAACTGGGCGAGGCCGCCACCGTCGACGCGCTGGCCAGGGGCTATGACGCGGTGCTTATCGCCACCGGCGTCAGTCCGCGACGAGCGGGCATCCCGGGTGAGGATC
>DAIDLE010000066.1:0-607 GCA_027449665.1 Acidimicrobiaceae bacterium
GTGAGTCCGGTGGGCAGGACGGCACCGGTCGGCGCGTTGGACACGGCGTTGATCGTCACACCAGGTGTGCCGCTCGACGTCGGGGCGCTGAAGTGTCCCGCAAGCCCACCGACCAGGGCGGCGACCAACAGCAGAGAGATTCGCGAGGACCACGGCGAGCGAAGTGAGGAGCGAATCGGGATCGGTGGCTCACCGTTGGTCCCGAGCGCGTCCGGCGGTGCAGTGATCGGTTCACTCGCCAGTTCGCCGATCGGCTCACCGATCAACGCTGCTGGCGGCGGCGCGACGGCGCCGTCCATGGTCGCACCCGGTGACGGTGCAGCGGTGGGTGCGCTCAAAGGGCCCTCGGGCGACGATGGGGTCACCTCGTCGTCCGGTGTGGCCGGCGCGACCCACGACGCGAGGTAGTCGAACGATGCGGGGACGCCCGTTGGACGACCACTCTGCTCGGGTGACGGTGGAAATTCGCTCACGTCCTCATGCTAGGCATCGCAACGTAATAATCGGCTAAACGAGAGCGAAATGTTCCCCATGACGAAACCGAGTAGATTAGTGCCCTATGCCTCGTCGCATCGAGATCGAAATTACTAGTTTGAAGGGTGACGTC
>DAIDLE010000067.1:0-603 GCA_027449665.1 Acidimicrobiaceae bacterium
CCGGCGTCATCCGCTCCACGTTCGTGATTGGCCCGACCGGTCTGATCGAGCACGCGTGGTACGGCGTGCGCGCGAACGGCCACGCGGCGCGAGTCCTCGCCGCGCTGACCGACTAGCTTCGACCCGGCCGAACCCGTCACGCTCGAGTCTCTCGCGCTCGACGAGAACGCCACTCGATGCCGGTTGCCCGGTGACAGACGAGTGAGCACCACGGAGGGTCACGATCGTTCGTTGTCACGCGGCGGTCACAACGCCGTCACTTTTTGACAAGGTGCTGAGGCGGAATTCTCGATGTGGCTTCGGACACTGTCGTCATATGGAGCATGTCTCGCAGTCGTCAAAAGACTCATTTCCTAAGTTCCACAGGGCCAGCCCACACGGTGACGAGCACCATCGTTTGGTGCCGAATTACTCGCACGTAGGTATCATAAATAACGCTTAGGAATGGACCTTGCTGGTCCGGTCGCGCAACCCTATGCTCTCGCCAATGCGGCTCAGCGCGAGCCGCTAGTGGGGGACAAAAATGCCAGAGGGACTTGATCGGCCGACAGACATGTTGAGCGACACCGAACGGCTTCACCAGATGGGCTACGCCCAGGAGTT
>DAIDLE010000068.1:0-596 GCA_027449665.1 Acidimicrobiaceae bacterium
CGAGTCAACGCGACGCGGTGAGCACAGCACCGCGTCGCACAGCTCGAAGAGCGCGTCACCCCACGGGTTCAGACACCGGTGCAGCGAGCGGCGAAAGCTGATCAGTGCTGCGCTCTCACGCGAGCGTGACGGGTCGGGGTCCGGGCGTGTCGTCATGTCTTCTAGTATAAATACGGTAGGATAAAAGTACTGGGATACTAGGAGGGGAGGAAGAGATGACGACCAAGCGAACGCAGTCGCGCCTCGACGCCTACGAGCGCCGTTACCGTGATTTGGCGACGCAGTTGGCTGACGTGGGCTACATAACATCGGGCAGCGTGGCCCTGCGCTACAACCGTTGTGGCAAGTCCAACTGCGCGTGCCGACAAGACCCGGCGAAGCGTCACGGCCCCTACTGGCTCTGGACCGCCAAGGTTGACGGCAAGACCGTGAGTCGATGGCTCAACGAACACGAAGCTGGTCTCTACCAAGGGTGGATCGCGAACGACCGCCACGTTCGTGAACTGCTTACTCAGATGCGAGCAGTGGCCGCCAAGGCCACTCAACTGCTGCTGGCGGAAGAACCTGGCGAGTAGCGGTTTAGGTTAAAACGCAAG
>DAIDLE010000069.1:0-592 GCA_027449665.1 Acidimicrobiaceae bacterium
GGGTCCTCGTCTGCGTGCCTTGCGGATCCACGCAGGTCGAGCGGCGCGCGATCAAGGAGTCGGCCGAAGGAGCCGGTGCGCGCGATGTATTCCTGATCGAGGAGCCGATGGCGGCGGCGATCGGCGCGGGACTTCCCGTCCATGAGGCGCGTGGATCCATGGTGCTGGACATCGGTGGCGGTACATCCGAGGTCGCGGTGATTGCGCTCAATGGCATCGTCTACTCGCAGTCGGTGCGCATCGGAGGTGATCGTTTCGATGAAGCCATCATCAATTTCGTCCGCCGCACGCGCGGAACGCTGATTGGCGACTCCACGGCGGAACGCATCAAATTCGAGCTCGGTTGCGCTTATCCGCAGAGCGAGATCAAGGAGCTCGAGGTTTCGGGCCGCAATCTCGCCGAGGGCGTTCCGCGGGTTTTCACGCTCAACTCCAATGACGTGCTCGATGCGTTGCACGAACCCCTTCAGGGCATCGTGGCGGCGGTAAAGTCGGCGCTCGAGCAAACGCCTCCTGAATTGTGCTCCGACGTCGCCGAACGTGGCATCGTCCTTACGGGTGGTGGAGCGCTGTTGCGAGACCTGGACAAGCT
>DAIDLE010000070.1:0-591 GCA_027449665.1 Acidimicrobiaceae bacterium
GGAGCGGCGACGTCACCGCAGCCCGGCGAAGAGATCGTCTTCGGGTAACTCCGCACCGGTCCGGTCGAACGCCCGCACGAACGCCTCCTGGCCCATCAGCTCGCCGAAGACGTCCCGGCCCATCTTCAAGAAGAAGATGTTGTCCGACTGGCTGGCGTGGCACTGCAGGGACTCGAACTTCTGGTCAGCGTAACCAGCCACTTCCACGTAGGTGGTGACGTCCTCGTCGGGCGTGCCCCACTCCTCGCGCCCACCTGCGCTCCCCCGCTCGGCGTCGTCGCCATCGTGACCGTCGCCGGCGGCTCCGCCATCGGCGTCGTCACCGAAATCCAGACCGAGCTCCTGCAGGCGACGCCCGAACTCGGCCATACGGGTGCGAGGCACCGCGGTGTAGTAGAGCTTCGCCGCGGTCCCCGTCTGGCGGTCGGCCTCCACGGTGATGCGATGAGCCTGGATGTGGTCGGGGTGGCCGTAGAAACCGTTGGGGTCGTAAGTGACCAGCACCTGCGGCTGGTAGTGCCGGATGAGCTCGGCCAGGCGCCCGGCGGCTTCGGTGACGGGGACGCCCCAGAAGGCGCCCTCCGCATCATT
>DAIDLE010000071.1:0-590 GCA_027449665.1 Acidimicrobiaceae bacterium
GGGAAGACCAGTGCGTGGAACGGGGCGGCACCGCACCAGTAGAGGCGGCCCCAGAGCCCGCGCGGCTTGAAGCGGGCGCGCTGGGTCACGCGCGTGCCCGTCGGGGTCGGTTCGAAGCGCCACTCGAGCCACGCCTCGCCGGGCAGGATCATCTCGGCGCGCAGGCGCAGCACCGTGGGCGCCTCGAGCTCATCGACGCGCCAGAAGTCGACGTGGTCGCCGACGTGTAGCTCGGTCGGGTGGCGCCGTCCGCGCTGAAGCCCCGGCCCGCCCAACAGTCGGTCGAGGAAGCCGCGCACTCGCCACAGCCACTCCAACCGATACCAGCCGCGTTCGCCACCGATGGCGATGACGTTGTGAAAGCAGGTCTCGGCCGACGTCGTGGTCTCGAGAACGCGCACGTCGGTGAGTTCGGTGCCGCCGGCCCAGGCGGGGTCGGTGGCGTAACTGCGGAACGGCTGAAAGTCCGCGTCGGTGAACGTCGTGGGCGCCTCGCCGCGATCGGTTACGCCGAGCGCGAGGGTGATCGCGTCGCGCAACGACCGCTTCGGTGCGCCGAGCAACGCGAGCGTCGAGGGGTCCTCGGCGAC
>DAIDLE010000072.1:0-588 GCA_027449665.1 Acidimicrobiaceae bacterium
CGAGAAGCCCTCGTCGGTGAGCAGGTCCGCCAGTGCTTGGGCGAGATTGTGATCGTCCTCAACGACGAGTACCCGGCGGCGTTCTTCACTCATTTCAAGTAGAGGTTACCGTTCGGGCCCTCCACCACCGTGAGCTTGGCGAGTCCGTGGGGCGCGGGCCCCGAAATGACCTCACCGTTGGCGAGCAGGAACTGCGAACCGTGACACGGGCACGCGAAGACGTGGTTCTGGGCGTAGTAGCCAACCGTACAGCCGGCGTGGGGGCAGACCGCGTCGTAGGCGTCAAAGACCCCCTCGCTCGCCTGGACGACAATGCCCGGGTCGCCGGTCGCGGGGATCGTGAAGGTCGCCGCTGTGCCGACGGGCACGTCGCGGGCCGGTCCGAGCTCCACCCCGAGCGCCGAGTGCGGCGCCCCGGGGTTCGCGTGCAGGGTATTCGGGGCGACCGGGGCGACCGCGCCCCCGACGACCCGCCCCGCCACGGCGGTGACCGTCGCGCCCACGGCGACCGCGCCACCGACGAGCACCGTGCTCGCCGTCGCGAGCACCACCGCGCGACGATCGACCGCGTCGTCGCCCGCGGGTGAG
>DAIDLE010000073.1:0-292 GCA_027449665.1 Acidimicrobiaceae bacterium
GCCCGGTGGCGGCATTGACTTTGGGGAGGCGCCCGAGGAGGCCCTGATTCGCGAGTTCGCCGAGGAGACGGGCCTGGACGTCAACCACCCGCAGCTGGTCGGGGTCACGAGCGACGAACGTCGTCGCGACAACGGCGAGCGCCTGCACACCGTGCGCATCCTCTACACGGTTCGCCTCACCGGTGGTTCGCTCCGTGACGAAGCCGACGGAACCACCGACCTCGCCCGGTGGTTCCGTCTCGCCGACCTCGGCGGCGTCAACCTCGCCGACTACGCCCGACGGGCACTGGAG
>DAIDLE010000073.1:302-586 GCA_027449665.1 Acidimicrobiaceae bacterium
CCGGCGGGGTTGCGCGGTAGTGGCTCAGTGGTGAAGGCCACGCGAGTGGGGATCTTGAAGGCCGCCAGCTTCGACGACAGGTGGTGGCGCAGTTCGTCCTCATTCAACGTCATGCCGACCTTGATGCGCACGACGCACGCTACCTCTTCGCCGAGCCGCTCGTTCGCCAGACCCATGACCGCGGCCTCGTAGACCTCGGGAATCTCGTAGATCGCCGACTCGACCTCGGCCGAGTACACGTTCTCCCCGCCCCGAAGGATCATGTCCTTCATTCGATCCTCTAT
>DAIDLE010000074.1:0-581 GCA_027449665.1 Acidimicrobiaceae bacterium
ATTCACGACTCGCGCAGCGGGAACCTCTGGCGGCTCCTGCACCGGCAACGCGGCAACGCCGACTCCAGTCGATGGCCGTGTCCACGCGATCATCGAGGGCAAGGGATTGCCGATCGGTGGCACCGGGTCGCTAGCCAGCTGTGCGATCGCCGTCGAGGGGCTGGAGCACAGTCACGATCCGCGTGGGGTGGTTGCCGGGAGTAACGACGGTACCGAACGGCTCATTCACGGTGCCCGTGGTCACTGGTGATTTTGCGGGTGCGCTCAGCGGCACGTTGGCCCCGTACGGCGCGACGTGTACTGCCGCACGTGGTGTGGCCAGCTGAGTATTGACTGCGACTGGCGTTAACCGCCGTTGACGTTCCGCTGTCAGTTTTACGTCGCATTGTTGCAGACGGGTCGTCGCGCAGCAGCTCATGTCGGGACTTCGCCGCGAAAGGGTCCGGTCGTAGAGTCGCGCCGGGGCATTACTGCGTTGCGGCGCGGTGGCGACGGCGGGCGAGCCTTCCCGTGGCCCGCACGCCGGTCTCGCTGGCTGTGCAGAAGGTGCGCCTATGTCGTGGATAACTGGTGTCGTGATG
>DAIDLE010000075.1:0-581 GCA_027449665.1 Acidimicrobiaceae bacterium
CTGGGCGATCCAGAGCTGGATCCCGAGCAGGGGGCCCCCGTAGGGGGGTGCGGCCTCCTCGGCGTGCGCGACGCCCCGTCCGGCGGTCATGAGGTTCAGCTGGCCCGGGGCGATCGTCTGGTCCACGCCCAGGCTGTCGCGGTGCCGGACGACGCCCTCGACGAGCCACGTGACCGTGTGGAGACCCGTGTGGGGGTGCGGTCCGATGTCGAGGCCACGTTCCGGGGTCACCTCACCGGGTCCGAGGACGTCGGCGAAGCACGACGGTCCGTCGGGTTCGTTGGGGAAGGAGCCGGCGAACCGCCATCCGCCCGACGGTCGTCGCGCGGGCCGGGAGCTCGTCGTCCGGGGCCTCGGCACTCACCATCCCAACCTATAGACGGCAGAGGACCGGGGCCGCTGGGAGCGACCCCGGTCCAAGAGACCGGACCACGCCGCGATGAAGGGGCCTCGGGTCGCGACGTGGCCCAGAGGTGCGGCGGACTAGATCTCCGCCGTTTCGTCGACGCGCCGGTAGTGGCGCCAGCCGAGGATGGTGAGGACGAGCATCACCACCGCCAGGATGAACATCGCCAGCGCGG
>DAIDLE010000076.1:0-578 GCA_027449665.1 Acidimicrobiaceae bacterium
GGCCGTACAGGCCATGAGTGGACTGATGTTGCCCAGCACCTCGATCATCGTGCTGCTACTCGCCAACGACCGGGCCACCCTCGGCCCGTGGGTTAACCCGCGCTGGTTGAACGCCGTAGCGGTCGTTATCGTCGGGGTTCTTGTCGTGCTCTCGGTGGTCATGATGATCTCGACCGTCTTCCCGTCGGCACCGGTGGTTGGCCTGCTCGAGGGACTCGGTGCGCTCGCTGTCCTCGGACTCGCCGTCGGTCTCCCGATCGGGTTGCGACGCGCCGGACCGCAACCTCACTACGACATCGAGCGCCTCGACTGGCGCACGCCTCGATTGGCACTGCTTGAGCCGCCGGTCCAGTCGCGCCCCCGACGCTGGCTGCTCGGGGCGAACGGCGCCTATCTCATCGTGGCCGGCACCCTGCTCGTCGTGCGCATCATCCAACTGACGACCTCCTAGTGTCGTGGCGTGAGTAATCGACCGACCCTGGTGTGCGTGCACGCGCACCCCGACGACGAGGCACTCTTCACCGGTGGGGTCTCGTCGCACTACGCCGACCTCGGGTACCGCGTCGTGCTCGTGACCT
>DAIDLE010000077.1:0-569 GCA_027449665.1 Acidimicrobiaceae bacterium
GTCGAATTCGAGGCGCTCTTCGCTGACACGTCGCTCGCCGACCGGTCCGATATTCGCGCGATCGTTTCGCGAGCCAACGCGCGAGGCGTGCGAGCCTTCGGACTGGAACCCGCGGTCTTCGCGAAGGTCTCTGATGCCCTCACGCCACAGCCCATCTCGGCGACCGTGCGCTTCGTCACACCGGCGTTGTCCGAGTTGCCCACGGGTGGCTTGACAATGGTGCTGCACGACTTGCGTGACCCCGGCAACGTCGGCACGATCATTCGCTCGGCCGACGCTGCGGGCGTGGACGCGGTGGTGCTGACCGGCCAGAGCGTCGATCCGTTCAATCCCAAGACCCTGCGCGCGACGGCCGGCTCGATCTTCCACCTGCCCGTCGTCGTGGGCGACCTTGAGCCCACGCTCGCGCACTACGCCGCGGCGGGGTCGCACACCTGGGCGACGGTCGTGCGCGGGGGGACCGAACTCCTCGACTGTGAGCTGTCGGGGCCGTCGGTCGTGGTCATCGGCAACGAGGCCGAGGGGCTAGACGACGAATCGGTTGGACGCTGCCAGTCCACGATGAGCAT
>DAIDLE010000078.1:0-238 GCA_027449665.1 Acidimicrobiaceae bacterium
GACGCGCTCGCGCTGTGCCGCCAGAACGCGCTCAAGCACCGGCTCTACGCGGTCTCCTTCGTTTGCGGCTCGTGGTACGAGGGGCTCGACGACTCCCTCGCCGGGCGCGTCGAGCTCATCGTCGCGAACCCGCCCTACGTCGGCGAGCTCGAGCGCACGACGCTGGACCCAGTGCTCGACTTCGAGCCCGAGGGCGCGCTGGTGGCTCGTGACGCCGAGGGCGTGGCGGGCTTTGCCG
>DAIDLE010000078.1:248-569 GCA_027449665.1 Acidimicrobiaceae bacterium
GACCTCGCCGAGGTGATCGCGGGCGCGCCGACCTGGCTCGCACCGGGGGGCTTCCTCGTCGTCGAGCACGGCGAGGGCCAGCGCGAGGCCGTGCGTCGCGAGGCCTTCGGGGTGGGACTGCGCGACGTGGTG
The DNA here is from genome assembly GCA_027449665.1 of Acidimicrobiaceae bacterium. Taxonomy (GTDB): domain Bacteria; phylum Actinomycetota; class Acidimicrobiia; order Acidimicrobiales; family RAAP-2; genus RAAP-2. The sequence continues at coordinate 381 of DAIDLE010000078.1, forward strand.
GACTACGACGATCTCGCCGGCAAGCCCCGGGTGCTCGTGGCGAGGCGACCGTGACCACCCGGCTCGACCGAGCGGGCGCGATCGAGGCCCTCGCGAGCGGCGCGATCGTGGCCCTCGCCTCGGACACCGTCTACGGCGTCGGCGCGGCGGGCATACTCGCCAAGCGGCGCTTGAACGCCTGGAAGTTCA
>DAIDLE010000079.1:0-309 GCA_027449665.1 Acidimicrobiaceae bacterium
GAGGGCGAGGTGTCGTGAGTGTCGCGTGAGTGCCGCGACTCCGCCATGGCGCTCGGAAATCATCTCTAATCAGAGAAGTTGTTCGAATCGAGCCGCTCGCAAGTTGAGAACGCGAGTTCGATTCTCGTCGCCCGCTCGAAGGGGTCTTACAGGAAAACTTGCAGGTGGCCTACGGGAATACGGTCAACTTCTCGTAGCGGCGGCACGAATGGTTGCTGCCAGCGTCACCCAAACGTCCCTAGCAGCGTGCGACGTCAACGTGCCGGCCGGACGCTGCTACGAGCGCGACTATCTCTTTCTCGTCACTGG
>DAIDLE010000079.1:319-569 GCA_027449665.1 Acidimicrobiaceae bacterium
AAAATCTCTACACCCTTAAGGAGAGCAGCTAGCGGGGCTTGCCTGCCGTTACCGGTACGCCAGACTTCTGCCACGACACCCCCGGTAGTCCTCACTCCCCAACCAAGGTCTCGTGCGCGCTTCACACCACTGAGCACACGACGATCATTGTTCTCAACGCCGATGAACGCCCCCGAATCCAGAACGAGAGTCGTCATGTTGTCGGCTCACTGACTTCAAGAACGGTGACATCTTCCCCGCGCTCTCGGGC
>DAIDLE010000080.1:0-565 GCA_027449665.1 Acidimicrobiaceae bacterium
AAGGGTCACTTGAACCTGTCCGCGCGGGCGCAGAGCCGCTCGACCATGCTGATCCCCTGGGGAATCGGGTTCGTCGTCTATCAGCTGATCAATCCCGGCTACATCGGCTGGTGGGTGGCGATGTGGGGGCGAATCGGAACGGCACTCCACTTCCACGCGCCGTCGTGGATGTCGGCGTCGCTCACCTCCTTTGTCGTGTCGGTCATCGCGACCCTCGTCACCGGCGCGGTCGTCGCCGCGAGGTCGAGGCGCCACGCGCCTGAACTCACCGGCACCGCCGACGCCGAGGTCTGAGACGCCGAGCCGCGATAACCCCGGACCCGACGAACTCGTCCACGGGATGTTGGACGATCTCGTCGCACCCGACTGGCCGCCGATCGGCGACGTGGAAGCGTCTGACGTCCTGGCCCGCTACGTGGGTACGGTACGGGCTCGTTCGGCAACGATCTGGCGAAGTCCGCGACCGATGTCGGCGGCGGCGCTCGTCGGAGCGATCGAACGGGCCAAGGCCCAGCCGCTCAGTCGGGTGCTGGTGGCGCTCGGGATACGCCACGTCGGGCCGGTG
>DAIDLE010000081.1:0-564 GCA_027449665.1 Acidimicrobiaceae bacterium
GCCGCACTCTCGACACTTGAGGCCAGTTGAGAAACTCATAACTCCCTTTTCATCGTTCGGGCTTTGGCACCTGGCTCGAACACAAAGAAAGGCTCGAACTGGTTGTCGCGACTTCAAAGGGCCCGTCCCTCAGTCGCTCTTGATGACGTACCCATTGTGTCGGGGCGCAGGTGCGCTGTCAAGTGCGGCCCACCACGACTCGCCCTAGTCTCAATAACGATGCTCGACGTGCCGTTGACCCTGCAGCGGGAGGATTTCGACGCGGATCAGGTCCGCCGATTGATGGCCACGACTTCCATCGCCGTCATCATCCCTGCTCGGAACGAGGCAACGACCATCGGTGCCGTGCTCGAGGCCGTTCTCACCCACCGCGACGTCATCGACGACCTGGTCGTGGTGAACGACCGCTCGAGCGACGACACCGCGACGGTGGCACTCCATCACGGTGCTCGGGTCGTCACCGTCGACGGACCAGGGGGCAAGGGGCTCGCCATGGCTGCCGGCCTCGCCGCAACCGCCACCGAGACGGTGGTCTTCCTCGACGCCGACGTGCTCAACACCGCT
>DAIDLE010000082.1:0-251 GCA_027449665.1 Acidimicrobiaceae bacterium
AGGTCGGGCGCGACAGCGACGTGATCGAGATGCTCTTCGGCGCCGGCAAGGCCGACATGGGCGCCTTCGCCGCCGCCCACCCGCTCGCCCACGCGCCCGGCACGGTCTTCAACTACTCGAGCGGCACCACCAACATCGTGAGCCGCCTGCTCGCCGACGCCGTCGGGCGCCACGAGGACTACCACCGCTTCCTCACCGAGCGGCTCTTCGAGCCCATCGGTGCCACGAGCGCCCGGGCCACGATGGACGAG
>DAIDLE010000082.1:271-564 GCA_027449665.1 Acidimicrobiaceae bacterium
TTCGGCCTGCTCTACTTGCGCGGGGGCCGCTGGGACGGCTCACAGCTGCTACCGCCCGAGTGGGTCGCGACCGCCCAGGTCCCGTACAGCCACGACCCCGAGACCGGCTTCTACTACGCCTGGCAGTGGTGGGTCACCGGCGACGAGTTCGCCAGCTACGAGGCCCACGGCTACGAGGGCCAGCTGATCAGCGTGGTGCCGGCCCTGGACGCGGTCGTCGTGCGCCTCGGGCGCACCCCCGAGGACAACGCCGCCCTCGTGCACGAGTGGCGCACGCGCCTGCTCGCGACGCT
>DAIDLE010000083.1:0-559 GCA_027449665.1 Acidimicrobiaceae bacterium
GTCGTTGGGCAGGAACACCAGTGCTCGCGCGAGCGGCTGGCGGACCTTGACACCCGCCTCGGCGCGCGCAGCGCGCCCGAGTGAGGTCAGGCGTCGCGCCACCGCCATCGAACGCTCGAGGTCCGCGTCAATCAGTCCGACGTCGGCTCCGGGCCAGTCCTCCAGATGCACGGACGCCGCGTCGTCCACATCGTTCAGCGCGCGATAGAGCCGCTCAGCGACGAAGGGGGTGAAGGGGGCGATGAGCAACGTGATCCGCTGCAGGACGGTGAGGAGTGTCGCGTGCGCGGCCAGGGAATCCGAAGCCGGCGCGTCAGGGTCCGTGCGCCAGAAACGTCGACGACTGCGTCGGACGTACCAGTTCGACAGGTCGTCGATGAGGGCTGCCAACGCGTCGGTGCCCCCGAGCGGCTCGTACCCGTCAAGGGCTGTCGTCACGTCAATCGTCGTCGTCTCGAGGCGCGAGAGAATCCACCGGTCCATGTCGCTGCGCGCCGCCACCTGCGGCACACGAGAATCGCCCGGATCGAAGTCGTTCAGCGCCGCGTACGTCGTGAAG
>DAIDLE010000084.1:0-310 GCA_027449665.1 Acidimicrobiaceae bacterium
GGTCAAGGTCACCGCACGACTGACGACGCGAAGCGGCGGCCCCCACCGGGAGCCGCCGCTTCGATAAATCATCAACGGGTCAGGGTCGCAACTCGCTGCGGCTAGGTCGCCGCCGCGCGCTGCACTTCCCGACGCGTGCGCGTGCGCTTACGACGTCGCTCCGTTGAGCTGGATGCGACCGACGGGCAGCGCCCCGGCCTGGACACCGAAACTGGTCAGGATCGCGTGGTACGTGCCGTTGGCGATCAGGACCTTCAGCGCGGCCTGGATGGCCAGGGCGAGCTGGTGTCCGGCAGCGGTCTTGGGCGTC
>DAIDLE010000084.1:320-549 GCA_027449665.1 Acidimicrobiaceae bacterium
CTGCGACGTTCGCCTCGGTCTGGGTTGAGAAGGTCAGGACGCTCAGCTTCTTGGTCGCCGGGCAGCTCTTGGCCGTGGTCTGGGCGTCGGTCTGCTCAACCGTGCCGGTCTCGACCGCGACGCTGTGACCGCAGAAGCTCTTCAATCCAGCGAAGCCCAGCGTTGACGAGGACTTCGCGTAGACGCCCTCGCCGGCTTGGAAGTAGTCGACGAAGTTCACCTGGGCCTC
>DAIDLE010000085.1:0-548 GCA_027449665.1 Acidimicrobiaceae bacterium
TGCACCGCGACAAGCTCGCCGGCATTCAGGCGACGTACTCGTGGTCGAGCGCCACGCCAGCGAGTGAGATCGACGCGGGCGCCCAGTGGTTGACCTGGCTCGGCGCGACCGTCTTTGACCCACGCACCGGCGCGTACCAGAACTACATCGACCCCACGCTCGCCAACTGGGCGACCGCGTACTACGGCACCAACCTCGAACGCCTGGCGCTGGTGAAGAAGACCTACGACCCCGAGAACCACTTCGCCTTCGCCCAGTCCATCGCACCGGCGCCGTAGTCGAGACCCGACGTCGGGACGACGACCGAGCCACGGCGACCCGCGGGCGTGGCGAGGCATCGTCGCTTGGAACACGCGGATCTGGTGTGGAGAGCCACCGCCGCCAGACAATAACTACCCGCGGTGGCACACGACCGGGGTCGTGCGTGGCTAGATCAGCCCCAGCTGGCGCACGTCGTCACGCTCACCGAGCAGCTCGTCGGCGGTGATCTTCAGGCGGTCCGCCGCGAACTCGTCGATGGCGAAGCCCTCCTTCACGTGCCAGGCGCC
>DAIDLE010000086.1:0-547 GCA_027449665.1 Acidimicrobiaceae bacterium
GGCAACCCTGCCGATCCTGTTCCTGACCGCGCGCGACTCCGATTTCGACGTGATCTCCGGCCTGCGCCTGGGCGCCGACGACTACCTCAGCAAGGACGTCAGCCTGCATCATCTGGCCGCGCGCGTCGGCGCGCTGTTCCGTCGTGTCGAGGCGCAGCACGCGCCCGACGCCGGCGAGACGGTGATCGAGCACGGCGCGCTCAAGCTGGAGACCGAGCGCATGCGCGTCACCTGGAACGGCGCCGAGGTCGCGCTGACGGTGACCGAGTTCTGGATGGTGCACACCCTGGTGCGCTTTCCCGGCCACGTGAAAAGCCGCGACCAGCTGATGGACGTGGCCTATGACGACCAGGTCTATGTCGACGACCGGACCATCGACAGCCATATCAAGCGTCTGCGCAAGAAGATGCGGTCGGTCGACGACACATTTTCGGCCATCGAGACGTTGTATGGTATCGGTTACCGCTACAACGAAGAGTGACGGCCGCCTGACATGACATCGGCCCCCAGGCTTAACCCCAGCGACGTCCGGCCCAAGCGGTCGGGC
>DAIDLE010000087.1:0-229 GCA_027449665.1 Acidimicrobiaceae bacterium
GTCCAGAATCCGTGACCGTGGAGGAACAGCACATTCCACCAGCGAACCGGTACCGCGGTCGCGAGGATCCCCGCAATCCCATACCCGACGATCAGCTCCTTGCGCAACATCGTGAGATCGGACATCGTGTACGTCGCCGCGTTGGCCCAGCCTTCGGGTTGATTCATCCGGTTCGTCGGCGTCGCGTGGTCGTGCGCCGGGTCGGCTTCGTGACCATGGGCGGGGGCGA
>DAIDLE010000087.1:275-546 GCA_027449665.1 Acidimicrobiaceae bacterium
TAAGGACGATCAGGATCACGCCCAACTCCACGACCAGGTTGGTGGACGCGAACATGAAGACGAGAGTGGCGACGAAGTCCGCGCCCTTGACGAAGAGGGACTTTGACATGGCCGAAGCCGCATAACTGCACGACGACGAGATCATTCCGTACCCCGACGCCCGGGCCGTCGCCACCACGCCGTGATTGCCGAGCCGGCGTTGCATCGCCTCGCGACTGACGAACGCTTGAAACATTCCCGACAGTCCGAAGCCGAGGATGAGGGGCCAGAG
>DAIDLE010000088.1:0-544 GCA_027449665.1 Acidimicrobiaceae bacterium
CCGCGCTCTGGCTCTCGGGACGCCACCGCCACGACGCCACCGTGCTCGCCTCGGTGCCGAGCGGCTGGCGCAACGCGCGCCTGCCCGACCAGCGCGTCGAGCTGCGCCACGGGGAGCGGACCATCGCCGTCGACTACCACGTGCGTCGCGACGGCACCGTCGCGACCTCGTCGGGTTCGGCCCGGGTCGTCGCCTGGACGCCGACGTCGATCGACGTGGCGGTGAACGACCGGCGCTGGCGCGCCCGGGTCAGCGCCGCCGCGCACCACCTCTACGTTTCGCGTGCCCGGGGTCGTCGACACCGTCGGCGGCCTGCTCGCGCCGATGCCCGGCGTCGTGATCGACCTGCGCGCGAGCGTCGGCGAGCACGTGCGCGCCGGCGCGACCCTGGTCGTGCTCGAGGCGATGAAGATGGAGCACCCGATCACCGCCCCGACCGACGGCGTCGTGCGCGCCATCCTCGTTGGTCAGGGCCAGCAGGTGGACGGTGGCGCCGAGCTCCTCGACTTCGAGCCCGACGAGTCCGCCGAAGACTAGGTCGCCG
>DAIDLE010000089.1:0-544 GCA_027449665.1 Acidimicrobiaceae bacterium
CCGCTCGGCGGAAGTCCGTACGGGATCGAGGCGCTCGAGATCCTGCGGACCGAGAAGGGTTATCTGCACGTCGGCGTCGATACCGACGGCACGACGCTGCCGGGCGACGTCGGCTTCGCGCGGGGAATCGATCGCAAGCGCGCGAACTTCGTCGGCCGCCGTTCACTGCTGCGACCGGCCGCGCTCGACCCCGGTCGACCGAGACTCGTCGGCCTGAGGAGCGCCGACGGCCGTACCCCGCTGCCGGTCGGCGCGCAGATCGCGAACGCGCCGCCGCCGACGACGACCGAGGGTTACGTGACCTCGAGCCACTGGAGTCCGACGCTGCGCGCGCCGGTCGCGCTCGCGATGCTCGCGCGCGGGGCCGAACGGCTCGGCGAGACCATCGGGGTGCACCATCTCGGGCAGCGGATCGACGCGCTCGTCGTCACGCCACCGTTCGTCGATCCCGAGGGGAAGCGCCTGCATGGATGACGCTCACGACATGGCCGAGCGCTGGACCGGCGGCGGCGTCACCGCGGAGCGTGATCGGGCGATCCGGGTC
>DAIDLE010000090.1:0-539 GCA_027449665.1 Acidimicrobiaceae bacterium
CGCGACGACGCCGGCGAGGTCTTTGGCGTCGAGGCGCTGCCCGACCTGCTGGCGCACGCCGACGTCGTCATCGTCGCGGTGCCGCTCACCGCATCGACCACCAACCTCGTCGACGACGGCTTCCTCGCCGCGATGGCCGACGGCGCGCTGTTCGTGAACGTCTCGCGCGGTGCGGTGGCCGACACCGAGGCCCTGGTGCGTCACGCCGGTTCCGGCCGACTACGACTCGCACTCGACGTCGTGACCCCCGAGCCGCTGCCCGACGGCCACCCGCTCTTCTCGCGCGACGTCGGCGATGCTGCCGCGCATGGCGCGGCTGTTGGCCGAGCAGATCGACCGGATCGGCCGGGGCGAGGAACCGCGCAACGTCGTGCTGCGCACCTGAGGCGGGCTTGATCGAGTGGAGACGATGGGGCTCGAACCCACGACCTCAGGCTTGCAAAGCCCGCGCTCTACCAACTGAGCTACGTCCCCGAAGGAGACCCAGCCTAGCAACGGGCCGGCGGCGGGCTCCGCGGCGACGGCTCGGCCCGGTGGGG
>DAIDLE010000091.1:0-539 GCA_027449665.1 Acidimicrobiaceae bacterium
TGTCTACGCCTGTGACCACTTCGTCGACCCCGAGCACCGCCTCGGGTCGGTGCTTACCGACCAACTGCTCGACCTCGCGTCGTCGCCCGCCCAGGTCGCCTTCGGCCAGGCCAAGCGCGACGCGTTGCCGGCCCAGTGTCAGCGATGCCTCGTCCTATCGTTCTGCCACGGGGGCTGCCCGAAGGACCGCTTCACCCTGAGCGAGGACTCAGAGCCCGGGCTCAACTACCTCTGCGAGGGATTCCGACGCTTCTACGCCCACGCGCGCATGGGTGAGCTCGTGCGCGCCGACACCCGACCGTCGAGCATCATGGGCGAGCTCGCCGACGACGAGGCCCGTCGCGAGCGCCGCTTCCAGCTCGCTGGCCGCAACGACCCCTGCCCCTGCGGCAGTGGCCGCAAGTACAAACACTGCTGTCTCACCACCCGCCAGACGCGACCCTAACGCCTGGGATGACCGCGCGACTCGATCGCGCTAAGACGGCAACGTGACGCCCAGCTCCACGAGCAGCTGGCGCACTCGAGCGTCGATGTCGTCG
>DAIDLE010000092.1:0-537 GCA_027449665.1 Acidimicrobiaceae bacterium
AGGACTTCGGTGGACGTTGGTGGACACTCCACTTCGTCCGACCAGCAAATCTGGACACGGAGAGACATCCCTGAACATCCTGGAAACACTCCCAAGGTGCCGGGATCGAGACCCGGGCGGCCCACTAAATCGGGTGTATTAGTTCGGTACCTACTGGACGAATTGCCTTCGAGACCTCCTTTACGGACCTTCGACACCCGCTTGACAGACCTTCAGGACCCCTTGACACCGAAGCCGCCATCGGCCTTTGCTCTTTGCTGAGCGGGAGGTGGCCCAAATCTTTGGAAGTCGAGCAAAATGGAACAGCGTTAAGTTTTGAAGTACGAATTTCGCTTCACCAGTCACAAACCTCTCGTAATGGAGGTTCTGAATGGCAGATCAATCGAAAAGTGGTGCCCGCGAGCGGAACGGTCGCGGTAGGTGACAATCACCTGGGCTTTTTATTGTCTCGAATCCGGACAAGGCAAGCATTTCCAGATGCACCCGACGCCACCGAAGTTGCGAGTGCAGCGACGTCAATTTCAATCGCCTGCTCGA
>DAIDLE010000093.1:0-535 GCA_027449665.1 Acidimicrobiaceae bacterium
GGTTCCGGCGCGGCTCGCTCGAGCTCGCCCGCCGAGGGAGCCCCCGCTGGCCGGCGGGCTATCGGTTGCGGCCTGGATCGATTACGGACCTCGAGCTCGCCACCCACTTCAGCGAGCTGCTCGACGCCGAGGAGACACTCGGCCCGAGCTTCGCGCGCATTGAACCCCCCGATCGGGCTGAACTGGTCGAGACGCTCGAGGACCCCGACACGATCTATGGCGTCGTCGAGCACGGCGGTTCGCCGATCGCCCAGGCCATCGCCTTCCCCCTCTTGCCCGTGCGGGGCTCGCACGACCGGACCATGCACCTCAGCGCCGTCGTGGTCGATCCATCGCACCGCGGGCGCGGCGTCGCCACGGCCATGCTCGATGAGCTAGCGGCCTGGGCGCGATCCCAGGGCTTTGACTACGCCGACGTCACCTGGCGCACGGCCAACCTGGCCGCGGCCTCGGTGATCGTGGTCGGCTCGCGCGCCAGCTCCAACTCCAACCGGCTGCGCGAGCTCGGCGAGCGCGCCGGTGTGCCGGGGTACCT
>DAIDLE010000094.1:0-534 GCA_027449665.1 Acidimicrobiaceae bacterium
GGGTCGGCCACGGCGACCTACTCTTCGGCGGGCTCGTCGGGCTCGAAGTCGAGGAGTTCGGCTCCGCCGTCTACCTGCTCGCCCTGGCGGACGAAGATGGCGGTCACGACACCGTCGGTCGGGGCGGTGATCGGGTGCTCCATCTTCATCGCCTCGAGGACGACGAGGGTTGCGCCGGCGTGCACGTGCTCGCCGACGCTCGCGCGAAGGTCGATCACCACGCCGGGCATCGGGGCGAGGAGGCCGCCGACGGTGTCCACGACGCCGGGCGCGGAAGCGCGACACCAGCGCGAACTCCACGGTGCCGCGCGGCACCTGGACGTAGAGGTGGTGGGCGGCCGCGGTGACGCGCGCGCGCCAACGCCGGTCATTGACCGCGAGGTCGATGGACGTGGGTGTCCAGGCGAGCACCCGCGCCGTACCCGTCGGGAGGACCACGGTGCCGTCTCGTCGCACGTGGTAGTCGACGGTGATGGTCTGGTCGCCGTGACGCAGGTCGACGCGTTGGTCGGGCAGGCGGGCGTTACGCCAGCC
>DAIDLE010000095.1:0-534 GCA_027449665.1 Acidimicrobiaceae bacterium
CCGGTCGAACTCGACGAGGCCGCGCGGACCGAACTCGCCCGCGCCGACGCGATTCTCATCGGTGCGCCGTCGGCGTGGCGTGTCGCGCGCGACGCGGTACGCCCCGCCACCTGGGTCGTCGTGCCGGGCGAGACGACCGCTGCGGCCGTGCGCGCCGACCATCCTCGGGTGCTCGTCGGCTGGCGCGCCGAGGTCGCTCGGCGCCTCGAGGACCTGGTGGCGGGCGATCGCTCGTCCCAGGCGCCGCAATAGGCTTACGGCGTGTTCCCCACTGAACGTCCCCGCCGTCTCCGGCGCACGGCCGCCCTGCGCCAACTCGTTGCGGAGACCTCCCTCGCACCCGACGACCTGGTGGCGCCGCTCTTTGTCGCCGAGGGCCGTGACGAGCCGTCCCCGATTGCCTCGCTCGCCGGCCAGTTCCAGCACACGCTCTCGTCCCTGGTCGCCGAGGTGCGCGTCCTGCGCGAGCTCGGCGTCGGTGGGGTCATCCTCTTCGGCGTTCCCGCGACCAAGGACGAGGTTGGCAGCGGCGCC
>DAIDLE010000096.1:0-248 GCA_027449665.1 Acidimicrobiaceae bacterium
ATCAGGCCGAGCAGCAGCGGTCCACCGACGACCACCAGCGCGAGCTGGACGAGGCCGACGACGACGGTGGCGAGGCTCACGAGACCACGACCAGGGCGACCACGAGCACGACGAAGCCGTAGGCGAGGTAGCGGTGCACCGAGCCGTTCGCGATGCCGCGAGCGCGTAGGCCCCACCAGCGCGCGAGCGCGAGCACTGGTCGATAGAGCCGGCGCTCGACCACGTCGTCGTTCGCGCTGGCGTAGGCG
>DAIDLE010000096.1:283-533 GCA_027449665.1 Acidimicrobiaceae bacterium
CCGTGTACTGCATGCGCGCGCTGGTGACGGTCCGTCCCGACCCCCAGGGCTCGAAGGACCGCAGCTTCGCGGCCGTGCGCGGGCCGCGACTGCGGCGCAGCGCCGCGACGAGGAGTGTGGCCGCGACCGCGCCGAGGGCGAGGGCGAGTGGGTCGACCGCCCCGCGCAGCGCCCCCAGGTGAAAGCCGGCGAGGGTCGCGGTGAGCCCCGAGGGATGCGGTGCCACGACCGCGCTCGCCCGGGTGATCGC
>DAIDLE010000097.1:0-531 GCA_027449665.1 Acidimicrobiaceae bacterium
GCCTAGCCAACAACAAGGCAGAGGACCTGACGATCAAGAAGCTTACGAGAGGGAACCCAACTATGGCTGCCAAATTTGATGAACTTAAGGACGAGACACCGAAGAGCACCGACTAGTCCGAGGCGTGACCCTTGCTCGACCTTGGTGGTTCGGAGTTCTTCGGCGGCCGGGTCTGTCGCATGATGACGCCCGCCTTCTTTAGGCGGATCGCGACGGTGCGACGATCAATGCCGAATTCCTGACTAAGAGCTCTGACTGAAGCACCACCCCGGTAGACGCTCTTCAGATCGGAGTCCGCCCGATTCTTGTTGACCAATGTTGTCTCGCCGTTCATAATTAGTAGGAGAAATGTGCTGATCGCACCCCGCTTGGGGCTTCAATTCGAGCCATTTCAGAATCGTCAACCATTTTCCTGTGTCACACGTGGAAAGTGCCACCGACCGGGACGGTGCGCGAACCGCATTGCCCGGCGTGGCGTCGCCAGCCAGTGGCACGCGAAAGACGGGCTGAATAGCGCGCCGGCTATCCACT
>DAIDLE010000098.1:0-527 GCA_027449665.1 Acidimicrobiaceae bacterium
AGGGCGGGCTCGGCGTGGACGTGACCCCGGGCGTAGGGTCGGAGCGTGACCGGTCGAGTCGACGGTGAGGCAACCCGCCGGGGCCAGGCCCATGACCGCTCGCTCGGGCGGACTGGCTTCGCCACGGGCGCGGGCGTCTACGACCGGGCCCGACCCGGGTACCCCGACGACGCCGTGGCCCACCTGGTGGCCACCACGGGGATCGGGCCCGGGGTGCGGGTCGTCGACGTGGCCGCCGGAACGGGCAAGATGACCCGCCCGCTGGCGGACACCGGAGCGGCGTGCGTGGGAGTCGAGCCGTCGGCCGACATGCGGGCCGCCTTCCGCTCCTCGCTCGCCGGGGTCCCCGTGGTCGGCGGGGTGGCCGAGCACCTGCCCCTGACCCGGTCCGGCTTCGACGTCGTCGTGGCCGCCCAGGCCTTCCACTGGTTCGACGCGCCGGTGGCCCTGGCCGAGGTGCACCGGGTGCTGCGACCCGGGGGCTGGCTGGCCCTGGCCTGGAACGAGCGCGACGAGGAGGACCCGCT
>DAIDLE010000099.1:0-526 GCA_027449665.1 Acidimicrobiaceae bacterium
CGCGTCATCGGGGTCGTCGTCCACGATCACGAGATCGGCGCCGGCGTCGCGCAGGCGCCGGGCCGTGGCGCGGCCCTCCACGCCGTACCCGTAGATGCCGACCCGCTTGTCGTGGAGGTCAGCGAAGCCAGTGGGCCGGAACACGGCTGGGTCCTTGGGGCTGGAGCAGTTCTTCGAAGTCGCGATCGGGGGAGGTGAGTCGGGCGAGCTCCGCGAGTCGTATGACGTCGTGCCACGGCGTCGACTGGCTCACCGCTCGAAGGGCTTGTGCTGGATGCCCAGACCCACCAGCGAGCGCAGCGTCGCGTCGAGGCGCGGGTCGGCGATGGGCTCGCTACGGAAGATCCGGCGCAGCTGGTCGCGCTCGATGAAGGGAGCGAGTATCAGGTTGATGAAGAGGCACTTGTCGCACGTGCCACACCAGTGCGCGGCGCGCTCCCCGGGACGCTGGTTGAAGGCCCGATTGCAGCTGCGAAAGACGTCGTGATACGCGCTCAACCGGGCGAACTGCTGGGCGACCCACAGT
>DAIDLE010000100.1:0-525 GCA_027449665.1 Acidimicrobiaceae bacterium
GGTCACCGTGCCGGTCTTGTCGAGCGCCACCACGCGCAGGCTGCGCGCCTGCTCCAGGTACACGCCGCCCTTGATCAGGATCCCCCGACGCGCCGCGGCGGCCAGTCCGCTGACCACGGTCACGGGGGTCGAGATGACCAGCGCGCACGGGCAGGCGATGACCAGGAGCACCAGCGCCTTGTACACCGATGCCTGCCAGGGCTGGCCCAGCAGCAGCGGCGCGCCCAGCGCGGCGACGTCGACTTCGACACCGAGCCCGGGCGCGCCGGGCGCGCTGCCGTAGCCGTCGCGGCTGCGCGGCTGGTAGCCGGCGACATGCTCGCCGGTCCAGTCGTTCATGAAGGACACGCTCAGCAGCGAACGCTCGCGCGTCGAGGCGGCGAGGTGGGCCGAGGCTGCGGAGACGAGGTCGCCGCCCCAGGTGTCCTCGACCGTCAGCTGCACGCCCAGCTCCTGCGCGAGGTCGCGCAGCAGCCTGGCCTTGGTCAGGCCGCCGACCTTCGACACCTTCAGGTTGAACGCGCC
>DAIDLE010000101.1:0-525 GCA_027449665.1 Acidimicrobiaceae bacterium
AGAAGTGTCCGCCCAGGTGGCGGTCGATCCACAGCAGGGCGAACGCCGAGGTGAGCACGGGGAAGGCGAGCAGCACCAGGAACATGGTGACGAGCACGTTCCACACGTAGATCGGCATCCGGAACATCACCATGCCGGGAGCCCGGAGGGTGAAGATGGTGGTGATGATGTTCACCGCCGAGAAGATCCCGGAGAAGCCGGTGAGGGCGATGCCGGTGAGCCACAGGTCGGCGCCCGGCCCTGGGGAGCGCACCGCCTCGGTGAGCGGGGCGTAGCCGAACCAGCCGAACTCGGCGGCACCGTTGTTGGTCAAGAAGCCGAGGAGCAGCAGCACGAACCCGCCTAGGTACAGCCAGTAGGACAGGTTGTTGAAGCGGGGGAAGGCCATGTCGGGAGCACCGATCATGAGCGGCACCAGGTAGTTGCCGAAACCGGCGAAGCCGAGGGGGCCGGCGACCACGAACAGCATGATCGTCCCGTGGATGGTGAACATCTGGTTGTAGACGTTCGGCGTGACGAAGTGGT
>DAIDLE010000102.1:0-523 GCA_027449665.1 Acidimicrobiaceae bacterium
CCATCAAACCGACGCACCGAAACGATGAGCAACCAAGGATCGGAGCACGAGCCGGTTTTCGAGCTTGGACAAGTCGTCGCCGAGAGCGGTGCTGGCGGTGCGCTCGCAGGCGTGTCTGGACCTACGCAACACACGAGTGGGCAGACGACTACGGACTGATCGCACTAGACGGATGGATCGCAAGTGTCCACTGCTGTTCCTGGGGCAACCTCGTCATTGAGCCGGACGGGTGGTGCGCCGGGCCCGGGATCAACGCCCGGAGACGCGCTCGGCGATGACGGCCGCTGCTCGTTCGGCTCGGTGGCGTGCTAGACCCAGGTGAAGCCGTCGTGCGCGACGCCGGCGTTGTTGACCAGGATGGACGGGGCGCCCACCTCGGCAACCACCCGCTGCGCGTCGTCGTAGGACGCGGCGTCGGCCTGCACGGCACGGACTTCGTGGCCCCGTTCACGGGCTTCCGCGCAAAGCGCGTGCGCGGTTTCCTTTCCGCGGTGCCAGGTGAACGCGACGCGGGCACCGGCCT
>DAIDLE010000103.1:0-520 GCA_027449665.1 Acidimicrobiaceae bacterium
CAACGCCGGGTTCAACTGCCTGAGCCCGCGGGTCCTCGTGACCCACGCCGGCTGGGCTCAGCGCGAGGCGTTCCTCGACGAGCTCGAGGCGGTCTTCGCGAGCCTGCCCGCCCGACTGGCGTACTACCCCGGCGCCTTCGAGCGTCGGGCCGAGTTCCTCGCGGCGCACCCCGACGCGCGCGAGATCGGTGGCGGCGGCGAGGGCGTCATGCCCTGGACGCTGATCCGCGGCGTCGATCCGTCGATGCGCGACGACGTGAGCTTGAACGTGGAGCCGTTCTGTGCGCTGATGAGCGAGACCGCGCTCGAGGCCGGCTCGACCGTCGAGTACGTCGACCGCGCGGTCGAGTTCTGCAATGACGTCGTCTGGGGCACGCTCTCGATGACCATCCTCGTCGACCCGCGCACCCTGTCGGTCGGACCCATCGGCGCGGCCGTCGACCGCGCCGTCGCCAACCTGCGCTACGGCTCGATCGGAGTGAACGCCTGGCACGCGCTGAGTTTTGCGTTCGCGACGACC
>DAIDLE010000104.1:0-519 GCA_027449665.1 Acidimicrobiaceae bacterium
TGGCCTTTTATGCTTTTGCTGCGGTAATGATCGCCTGGCTCCTCTGGGGCTACAATATGGCCTTCGGCCACCAATGGTTCTCGTTTGTCGGTATTCCGGGGCCCATAGCCAGTATGAATGATGAACTCATGCAAACGGTCTTCCCGACCAGCGGCTCTACTGCGGCCATGCCGATGGCGACGATGGTGTATTTTCAGTTTGTCTTCGCTGCAATTACCTTGGTCATCATGGCGGGGGCCTTTTTGGGCCGCATGAGTTTCAAGGCCTGGATGATTTTGTCGGTGCGGCAGTGATTGGTCCCCGTCTGGCGCGGGATCGTGAAAACTTCCAGCCCAACAACGTGCTGTTGATGCTGGTTGGTGCCGGTATTCTCTGGCTCGGCTGGAACGGCTTTAACGGCGGCGATCCTTATGCTGCCAGCCGCGATGCCGGTGCTGCCGTCCTCAATACCAACGTAGCTACTGCCATGAGTGTGTTGACATGGACGGTCATGGATATTTTTTACTTCAAAAAACCAGC
>DAIDLE010000105.1:0-518 GCA_027449665.1 Acidimicrobiaceae bacterium
GCGTGAGTATTGCGCGCTTCATTATTGATTACGACCGAGGTCCCGCGCACGGTCTCCAACCAGATCCGCCGGGTGGTGCGCTGGTCCAACGAGACCGACACCGGTGACCTGGACGAGCTGGCCTTCGACCTGGACTCGCGGACGCGGCGGGCGCTCACCGTGAGCGCACAGGAGTGCCTCGGACGGGCGGAGTGCCCCCAGGGCGCATCGTGCTTCGCCGAACTCGCGCGCGACCGGGCCGCCGCCAGTTCGATCGTCATCGTGAACAATCACCTCTACGCCTCGCACCTCGCGTCGGGATCGATGCTCCTGCCGAGCCATGACCTCGTGGTCTTCGACGAGGCGCACGAGACGCTGGACGTCTTCGCGGAGCTGCTCGGCACCTCACTGACCGCCACGCGGATCAGGGCGCTCGCGGGCGTCGCGCGACCCCTGCTCGGCTCAGCGCACACCTCGAGCGCCGAGTTGGCGAGCGTCGCCGATCGCCTGGACGACGCCCTCGACCGCCAGGCCGCGGC
>DAIDLE010000106.1:0-517 GCA_027449665.1 Acidimicrobiaceae bacterium
GTTCTTCGTGACCATGTCCTACCGGGAAGTCGTCATGGTCTACACCCGGGCCGGCGGCTCCTACGTGGTGGCCAGGGACAACTTCGGGCCCACGGTGGCCCAGGTGGCGGCAGTGGCCCTGCTCATCGACTACACGGTCACCGTCGCCGTGCAGGTGGCCGCAGGTACCGATGCCCTCACCTCGGCCTTCGGGTCCCTCACCCCCTACTCCACCTACATCAGCGTCGTCGTAGTCGTCCTGCTCGCCTACGGCAACCTGCGGGGGATCAGGGAGGCCGGCCGGGTCTTCGCCTTCCCGACCTACTTCTTTATTGCCGCCGTGGGCACGGTCATCGTGACGGGCCTGGTGCGGTCGCTGACCGGTGGCCTGCCCGTCTACTCCCTGCACCGGGCCGGCCTCTACCCGCTCGGCCACCCCGGTGGCGGCCTGCTCCTGGGCGCGTCCCTCTTCATCGTCCTGCGCTCGTTCGCCAACGGCGGGTCCTCGCTCACCGGTGTGGAGGCCATCTCCAACGGC
>DAIDLE010000107.1:0-513 GCA_027449665.1 Acidimicrobiaceae bacterium
ATGCTGGTCGAGGACGGTGATGCACAGTGGCGCCTCGGTCTGTCCGTAGTACTGCACGAAGATCGGCCCCCAAGCGTCGATCGCGCGTTCGAGGACTGGTCGCGGCATCGGACTCGCGCCGTAGATCACCGTTCGAAGACTCGAGACGTCGGCGTGCTCGGCGGCCCCCGAGGCGAAGAGCATCGCGAGCATCGTGGGTACCAGGTTGACTTCGGTGACGCGGTGACGCGCGATGGCGGCGAAGAACTCCGTCGGCTCGAACCGTTCGAGGATCGCCGTCGTCGCGCCGCGCAGCCAGTAAGGCAGCACGAAGGTCCCACTCGCGTGGATGAGCGAGGCGGCGTGCAGCATCACCGAGTCACGCGCGGGTGAGACCAGGTTCGTCAGGATGTTCGTGGCGATTCCGGCGTACGAGGCTTGCGTGTGCACGGCCGCCTTGAGGGTGCCCGTCGTGCCCGAGGTGTAGAGCACCAGCATCGGATCATCGGGCGACAGCTCGACCATCGGCTCACG
>DAIDLE010000108.1:0-506 GCA_027449665.1 Acidimicrobiaceae bacterium
AAGGCGACTGTCGTCTCGCGCTGATTGGCGATGCCGACGGCGACGACGCGGTCACCGCGCGCGTGGAGCTCGCGGGCGACCTCGCGCAGGGTCTCGACCGCGAGGGCGGCGATCTCGGCGGCGTCGTGCTCGATCTGGCCCGGTTCTGGGTAGTACTGGGTGAGTTCCCGATAGGCCGTTGCGACGGCCTCGGTGGTGGGGGAGTATGCCACCGCGCGCACGCCGGTCGTGCCGGCGTCCAGAGCAAGAACGAGGTCCATCAGGGTCAGGCTAGCCAGCCCAGTCGAGGGCGCCGGGTTGGCCTGGCGCGAAACCTCAGTAATCGAACGGTGATTGGAGAATAGTGAAAAATGGAGTTGACGCGATGTAATTACAGTGCTGTAATAACACAGCATCTTGCGTCGAACAGTGGAGCGACCACAACATATTGTGGTTTAGGGGAGATCTTCGGGTTGCCCCACTCCCGGCGGCGTCGAGGTGCGTGGTGTCGGAAACGTACAGGAAAA
>DAIDLE010000109.1:0-504 GCA_027449665.1 Acidimicrobiaceae bacterium
CGCGTCATGCTTGGTCACGGCCTGCTCCAGATCGTGGTAGGCGAGATACTGGATGCGCCGGTCGATGCTCAGCGTCAGGTTGTGGCCGGGCTTGGGCTCGCGCACCAGGTCGACGCTCTGCACGATCTGGCCGAGTCGGTCGCGGATCACGCGCTGCAGGCCCGGGGTTCCGCTGAGCCAGCTGTTGTAGGCCAGTTCCAGGCCTTCCTGACCCTGGTCGTTGATGTTGGTGAAGCCCAGCACCTGCGCGGCGACGTCGCCCATCGGGTAGTAACGCCGGTACTCGCGCTGTTCATAGACGCCTGGCGTGTGCAAGGCCAGCACGGCGCGCGCTGCATCCGGACTCATCAGTCGGCGCAGGTAAACGAATTGCAGGTTGGCACGCTGTTCGAGGCGCCGCTGCAATTCGGCTGCATTGACACCCAACGCCGCCGCCAGCGCGGGGATGCGGTCGGTGTGCGCGAGCAGCTCCGGCGGGTTGGCCCACAGCGAATCGACCGGCGT
>DAIDLE010000110.1:0-504 GCA_027449665.1 Acidimicrobiaceae bacterium
CGATCGAACGGTAGGCGCTGATCACGCCTTCCCGGCCGGCGATCAACAGCACGGGCAGCCAGGAGACGAGACCGACAGCGGCCAGAGCGGCCAGGGCTCCGAGAACCAGGATCTTGTCGGCGAGCGGGTCGAGGAAGGCCCCCGAGGTGGTGGCCCCCTGGCGGCGGGCCACGTAGCCGTCGAGAAAGTCGGTGCTGGCGACCACGGCCCACGCTACGGCGGCGACCCATGAAACCTCGAGGTCGACTATGAGCAAGAGCATGACGGGGGTGGCGAGGATCCGGACGACGGTTATGGCGTTGGCCGGGGTGGCCAGAGCCGATGACTCGAACTTGCCGGCCTTGCGCTGCGCCATCACACGTCCTCTCCGGCTCCGGCGCCGGGTCCCGTTTCGGCTACTGCGGACGGGCCGACCGGGACGGCGTAGAGGTCTGGTCCCTCGGCTCCGGTCGCTTCCACCTCCACCCAGATACCCGCATCCAGGGTTTCCGGCACCCGGACGAT
>DAIDLE010000111.1:0-502 GCA_027449665.1 Acidimicrobiaceae bacterium
ACCGCGAGGACGCGGCCGCGCAGGCGACGGCGCCCGGCCACCGGCAGCTTGAGCGTGACCTTGACGTCGCTGCCGACAAAACGCGCGAACTGTGCCGCGGTGAACAGCGGTCGCTCCAGCCCCGGCGAGGACACCTCGAGGGTGTAGTGACCCGGAATCGGATCCTCGGCATCGAGCAGCACCGACAGCGCGCGACTGACAACCTCGCAGTCGTCGACGCCGACCTCGCGTCCGTCGGTCTCGATGTACACGCGCAGCACGCCGCCGCCACCGGAGGGGCTCCATTCCACGCCCTCGCAGCGCAAGCCAAGGCCGGCGATGATGGGGGCGAAGCGTGTACTGAGCTTGAGCGTATCGACCATTCCCGATTCATTCCGCACAAACAAAAAATGGGCACCACCGGCCCATTCCTTGCGTTGCCGTTGTGTCGCTTCCCGACGCCGGCGCCGCATCCCTGCGCCCAACAAAAAAGCCTCGCGAGGAGGCTTTCTTGTTCAGAAAG